>NZ_OBQD01000085.1 GCF_900220975.1 Rhizobium subbaraonis
TAGAGCGTTTCCCTGACTGAGTGAATCTGCGGGTCTTTGCAAATCAGCCGTGTTCTGATTCAAACTATCTGCCGATGGAGGTCGGCAGGTATGTCAAAAGCTCTCTCTGTCGATCTGCGAGTTCGCGTGGTTGCTGCTGTTTCCGCTGGTGCGACCCACCGAGAAGCTGCTGAACGGTTCGGCGTGAGTGCCGCAAGCGTCAGCCGCTGGCGAAATCTGCAACATCGCCAGGGCGACGTGCGACCTGGCCCTCTTGGCGGAGATCGAAATTCCCGAAAGACAGAGGCCCATGGCGAGGCGATCATGGCATGGCTGGCTGAGCACCGCGATGGAACTTTGTTCGAGCTGCGCGACGCGCTTTCTGCCCAGGGCATCACGATCAGCAAGTCGGCTCTGCACCGATTCCTTGTCCGGCACGGGCAGACTCGTAAAAAAAGACTGGCCACGCGGTAGAGCAAAGCCGTCCCGATATCCTGGAACAGCGTGAGCAGTGGTTCGATGATCAACTGGACCTTGATCCTGCCAAGCTCGTCTTCATCGACGAAACCTGGACTGCGACGAACATGGCGCGCACGCACGGACGCTCTCGGAAAGGAGAGCGCCTGCGAATGGGCTTTCCGCACGGCCATCGCAAGACTACGACGCTGGTGGCGGGCCTGCGCAGCACGGGAATGGTTGCGCCGCTCGTCATCGACGGGCCGATCAATGGAGAATGGTTCGAGGCCTATGTCGCCCAGGTTCTTGTGCCGACCCTGAAGCCTGGTGATGTCGTCATCCTTGACAATCTCTCCAGCCACAAACGGCCGGCGGCGCGTGAGATGATCGAGGCTGCCGGTGCGCGCATGCTGTTCCTCCCGCCCTACAGCCCAGACTTCAATCCCATAGAGAAGGCATTTTCGAAGCTGAAAGCGCTCCTGCGCAAAGCGGCAGAACGCACTATGAGCGGCCTGTGGGACAGGATCGGGAAACTGATAGACCTCATCGAGCCTCAAGAAGCGCGCAACTTCTTCACATCATGCGGATACGATCCAGCATGAAAGGGAAACGCTCTAA
>NZ_OBQD01000084.1 GCF_900220975.1 Rhizobium subbaraonis
TGATTTCGAGCTTCATCAGCAGCCAGGTCGCCGCCATCTTCGGCACGGCCCTCATCACCATAATCCCGGCCGTCCAATATTCGGGGATCATCGACCCCGTATCGTCGCTTCAGGGGATGGGCGCCTATATCGGCCAGATCTATCCTGCAACCTATTTCGTGACGATCGCCCGTGGCACTTTTTCGAAGGCGCTCAACTTCAACGATCTTGCAACCTCCTTCATTCCTCTCCTGATCGCCATTCCCGTTCTTACCGGAATGACCGTGGCCTTCCTCAAGAAACAGGCGGCGTGATCCATGCGACTGGCCAACGTCATTCAACTCGGCGTCAAGGAATTGCGGGCGCTTGCACGCGATCCGATGCTCGCCGTCCTGATCGTCTATGCCTTCACGCTGTCGATCTACACCGCCTCGACGGCAATGCCGGAGACACTCAACAACGCGGCGATCGCGGTCGTGGATGAGGATCAGTCTCCTGTCTCCTCACGCATCTTGACGGCATTTTATCCGCCCTACTTCACGATTCCAAAAATCATCTCGCAGCACGAGATGGACCGCCGCATGGACAGCGGCCTTGATACCTTCGCCCTCGACATCCCGCCGAACTTCCAGCGCGACCTGCTCGCCGGCAAGGCGCCGACGATCCAGCTCAATGTCGATGCTACCCGGATGACCCAGGCCTTCAGCGGCGGCGGGTACGTCCAGTCGATCGTTTCGGGCGAGGTGAATGAATACCTCAACCGTTACCGGGGAAATACGACTGTCCCCGTCGATCTGGCGCTGCGTTCCCGCTTCAACCAGTCGCTCGACAAGGGGTGGTTCGGGGCAATCAACAACGTGATCTCCTCGATCACCATGCTCGCGATCGTTCTCACGGGTGCTGCCCTCATCCGCGAGCGTGAGCATGGCACGATCGAACACCTGCTCGTCATGCCGGTCACTCCGACCGAGATCATGGTGAGCAAGATCTGGTCTATGGGACTTGTGGTGCTTCTTGCCTCGACCGTTTCGCTTGTCTTCGTCGTGCAGGGCCTTCTCAAGGTGCCGATCGAAGGTTCCTTGATGCTGTTTCTGGCAGGCACGGTGCTTCAGCTGTTCGCCACCACTTCGCTTGGCATCTTTCTCGCGACGGTGGCCGGTTCAATGCCACAGTTCGGTCTTCTCCTGATGCTG
>NZ_OBQD01000080.1 GCF_900220975.1 Rhizobium subbaraonis
TGAGAGCTGATGGAGTGGATGCCCCCTCCCGACGGCATCGCAATGTGCCAGAGTGATGTTCGCCAGAACGTCACTAGAGGAGAGAGCATCCATGAAGGAAGTTAGCATCGTTGGCCTGGACCTTGCAAAGCGGGTGTTTCAGGTTCATGCAGCCAGAAGCGATGGGAGTGTGGTCTTGCGCAGGAAACTGTCTCGAGGCCAAGTCGTCACCTTCTTTACTGAACTGCCCAAATGCATCGTCGCGATGGAGGCCTGCGCCACCGCGCATTACTGGGCGCGTGAGATCGGCAAACTTGGTCATGATGTTCGCTTGATCCCGCCGGCCTACGTTAAGCCCTTTGTCAAACGGCAGAAGAATGATGCGGCCGATGCAGAAGCGATCGTTGAAGCAGCGACCCGGCCGTCGATGCGGTTCGTCGTTCCAAAGACTGAATCCCAGCAAGCCTGCTCCATGCTTTTCCGGACGCGAGACCTCTTCGTCCGTCAGCGAACGCAGCTTATCAATGCCCTTCGCGCGCATCTGGCCGAGCATGGCGTCATTGCACCGCAGGGAATTGCGAGCCTGGCGTTGCTGGCGGAGATTGTTGAGGATCACGACACGGGCCTCGATCTTATCGTTGTGGAGACCGCTCGACTGTATCTGGAGCAGATAGGGGTGCTCTCTTCTCGGATCGCGTCGCTGGAAAAGGCGCTCAGATCGGAAGCGAAGCGTTCGCAGAGCACCGCCCGCCTTATGTCCATGCCCGGAATGGGGCCGATTACGGCAATGGCAGTAGAGGCTTTCGCGCCCACCATGGTGACCTTCAGAAGGGGACGAGATTTTGCGGCCTGGCTCGGCTTGGTGCCAAAACAGCATTCGAGCGGAGGGAAGCAGGTGCTCGGCCGAACGTCGAAGATGGGACAACGCGACATCCGTCGGCTTCTTATCATCGGCGCGATGACCGTCATTCGATGGGCATGTCGGAAAGCTCCACCCGAGCACTCGTGGCTGGCACGGATGCTAGCGCGCAAACCTCGTATGCTCGTTGCAATCGCCCTCGCCAACAAAATGGCTCGATCCGTCTGGGCAATGATGACCAAGAACGAAGATTACAAGGATTCCGCTCTGGCAGCAGCGTAAGATGGCTGAGCTGAAGTCAGGACGGATCGTCGGCGTGTGAGGAGGTCAGCGAACGGTAAGGACGAAGATCGGTGAGAGTGGGTCTGGGAATGCATCCGGGTCAGTGAGCCACGAGCTCGTAGAGCTGATTTTGCACCAGGTCCGCGTAGCTCCATACCGGCCAGCGGTCGTACTCGAGCCGCACAACAGGCCTGATACATGACCGCACCCGATCACACGTTCAAAACTGCTCGAAGAACTGCTTGCATGAACGGGGGCATCCATACATGACCCGGCG
>NZ_OBQD01000078.1 GCF_900220975.1 Rhizobium subbaraonis
TGTCCGTCGTCGAATAATTTGAGACTTTTGGGGCTCTGGAAGAATGGAGTTTCCGGCTCGGTTTGCGGATTGATTTAAGCTGCTTTGGCCTGGTGGTTCAAGCGGCGCTGTCTGATGGTGTCGCGTTTGATCCTTTCGCGTTCGAGCAGGATGGTCTGTCCGCGTCCGAAGTAGACGTCGGCCGGAGTGAGATTGTCGAGGCTTTCGTGGTATCGACGATGATTGTAATGCTCGACGAAGGCCGCGATCTGCGCCTCAAGGTCTTCCTTGAAGAAGTAGTTTTCCAGCAGGATGCGGTTCTTCAACGTCTGATGCCAGCGCTCGATTTTCCCTTGTGTCTGCGGATGGCCGGGAGCGCCATGAACCTGGTTGATCTTGTATGTCTCCAGCCATTCACCGAGATCGGAAGCGACGTAACACGGGCCGTTGTCGGACAGCAGGCGCGGCCGGTGTTCGACCTTGACCTTGTCGCAGCCTGAGGCGGCCAGCGCCAAGTCGAGCGTGTCGGTGACGTCGTCCACCTTCATGCTGGTGCACAGCTTCCAGGCAATGATGTAGCGGGAATAGTCGTCGAGAATGGTCGACAGGTAGAACCATCCCCAGCCGATGACCTTCAGGTAGGTGAAGTCGGTTTGCCACATCTCGTTCGGCCGCGTGGTCTTGTCCTTGAACTCGTCGTTGGCCTTGATGACGATATAGGCTGGCGACGTGATCAGATCATGGGCCTTGAGCAGGCGGTAGACCGAAGCCTCTGACACGAAGTAGCTTTCCGTGTCGGTGAACTTCACCGCCAGCTCGCGCGGCGACAGATCGGCGTGGTCCAGCGCCATGGTGACAATGCGATCCCTGATATCGTCAGGAATGCGGTTCCACACCCGTGATGGCGCAGAAGTCCGGTCTTCCAGCCCCTCGACGCCATGGGTCTGGAACCGGTCATACCATCGATAGAAGGTAGGTCTCGGAATGCCGAGCTTTTCGAGTGTCTGCCTGACTGACAAATGCGACTGCTCGACCAGCCGGATGATCTCAAGCTTTTCGGTGGCGGGATATCTCATTCGTCGTCGCCCCCATGCCCGATCATGCTTTTTTTGAGCAGGCGGTTCTCCAGGGTGAGGTCGGCCAGCGCCTCCTTCAGGTCGCGGCTCTCCTTACGCAGCGCCTTCACCTCGTCACTCGTTGCCGAACGGGAGGTATCGCCCGCAAGGCGCTTCTTGCCAGCTTCGAGGAATTCCTTCGACCAGCTATAATACAGGCTCTCGGCGATCCCCTCGCGGCGGCAGATCGCGGCGATGCTGTCTTCGCCACGCAGGCCTTCCAGGACGACACGGATTTTGTCCCCGGCTGAATGGTGCTTGCGCGTGGCGCGGCGGATGTCCTTGATCGTCTTCTCTGCCGCCGATGTCTGCGGCCCGGATTTTTGTCTCATCTTCGCTTCCTGTGAATGAGCTACGATGAGCCGAAAATCCTCTCTTCTCAACTAAGCCAGGTCTGTCTCATGGGCGCTGATGTCGGACA
>NZ_OBQD01000081.1 GCF_900220975.1 Rhizobium subbaraonis
TGATGATGTGGACGGCCCTCCGAACCCGTCGCGCGAGATGCTAAGATCATTCTGCGCAACTCAGAGAAGGAACCGTGTCATGACTTTCGAGAAGATCACTGTCGTCGGCCTGGATCTGGCCAAGAACGTGTTTCAAGTTCATGCTATCGATGACGTCGGCAATGTTATTGTCCGGCGGCAGCTTCGCCGAAATCAGCTCCTGCATTTCTTCGAGCAGTTGCCACCCTGCCTCGTCGGCATGGAAGCTTGTTCGACTTCACATTACTGGGCGAGGGAACTCGGTGCCTTGGGCTTCGATGTGAAGCTTATGCCTCCGGTATATGTAAAGCCGTATGTGAAGCGCGGGAAAAACGATGCAGCAGATGCCGAAGCGATTTGCGAGGCAGTCACCCGTCCAACCATGCGCTTCGTACCGGTGAAAAATTGCGAGCGTCAGGCTCTTCTTATGCAGCACAAGACCCGAGATCTTTTTGTGCGGCAGAGAACGGCTCTGATCAACGCACTCCGAGGCCATTTGGCCGAATTCGGTATCATCACGCCTCAAGGAAAGTTCGGGCTGAAAGCTGCTCTCGAAGCCTTACACGTCGCGAAAGACCATCTTCCTGAACCGTCGTGGCAACCCTTCAAGCACATTCAGATGCAGCTAGAAGAGCTGAGCAATAAGATCGCCGAGCTTGATCGCACCATAATGCAGTGGTGCCGGGACCAAGCTGCCGCTCGGAGGCTGATGACCATCCCAGGCGTCGGCTTTCTCACGGCGGCCGCAATCGCGGCTTCGGTTGGGAATGCCGAGGAATTCAAATCAGCGCGACAGTTCGCGGCTTGGCTTGGCTTAACGCCGCGACAAAATAGTAGTGGCGGAAAGGAGAGGCTAGGGCGGATCAGCAAGCAGGGCGATCGGACAATCCGACGATTGCTGGTAGTCGGCGCCACTGCCGTCATACGACGAGCGCGCATTGATGCTCCATCATTCCCGTGGATCGCGAAGCTCTTGCAGCGCAAACCGGCACGCATGGTGTCGGTAGCGATCGCCAACAAGACCGCCCGCGTCGCGTGGGCTCTTCTGAGAAGAGAGGAGACTTACCGGCACGCAGCCGTTTGAAGGAATCCGGCTCGGCAATCGTCGACCGGAGGAATGAAGGACTGAGTAATGATGGCGAACCGGTTGGACCGGGGATGGAGCAAAGCCTAGGTTCCCCCAGAGCCTTGAGCTCGACAAATTGATTGGCTCTCCATCCGCGGACTTCATCAGGGCCAGTGGCTACAATGCCACGATA
>NZ_OBQD01000077.1 GCF_900220975.1 Rhizobium subbaraonis
TGTCCGACATCAGCGCCCATGAGACAGAATTGGTTTAATTGAGAAGAGAGGATTTTCGGCTCATCGTAGCTCATTCAAAGGAAGCGAAGATGAGACAGAAAACCGGTCCCCAGACATCGTCGGCCGAGAAGACGATCAAGGATATCCGTCGCGCCACGCGCAAGCACCATTCGTCGGAGGAGAAAATCCGCATCGTGCTGGAAGGCCTTCGCGGTGAAGACAGCATTGCCGCGATCTGCCGCCGTGAAGGGATCGCCGAGAGCCTGTATTATAGCTGGTCGAAGGAATTCCTCGAAGCGGGCAAGAAGCGACTTGCTGGTGACACCGCCCGTTCGGCCACCAGCGATGAGGTCAAGGCGCTACGCCGTGAAAGCCGCGACCTGAAAGAGGCGCTGGCCGACCTCACCTTGGAAAACCGCCTGCTTAAAAAAAGCATGATCGCGGATGGGGGCGACGAAGAATGAGATATCCCGCCACCGAAAAGCTCGAGATCATCCGGCTTGTCGAGGGGTCTCATCTGCCAGCCAGGCAGACGCTCGACAAGCTCGGCATTCCAAGACCAACCTTCTATCGCTGGTATGATCGTTTCCAGACCCACGGTGTCGAGGGGCTGGAAGACCGGCACTCGGCTCCGTCACGGGTGTGGAACCGTATCCCCGACGACGTTAGGGATCGGATCATCACCATGGCTCTCGACCATGCCGATCTGTCGCCACGCGAGCTGGCGGTGATGTTCACTGACACGGAAAGCTATTTCGTCTCAGAGGCTTCTGTCTACCGCCTGCTCAAGGCCCATGATCTGATCACGTCGCCAGCCTATATCGTCATCAAGGCCAATGACGAGTTCAAGGACAAGACCACGCGGCCGAACGAGATGTGGCAAACTGACTTCACCTACTTGAAGGTCATCGGCTGGGGATGGTTCTATCTGTCGACCATCCTCGACGACTTCTCGCGTTACATCATCGCCTGGAAGCTGTGCACCAGCATGAAGGTCGAGGATGTCACCGACACGCTCGACCTGGCACTGGCCACCTCAGGCTGCGACAAGGTCAAGGTCGAACACCGACCACGCCTGCTATCGGACAATGGCCCGTGTTACGTTGCTTCCGACCTCGGCGAATGGCTGGAGAAATACAAGATCGACCAGGTCCATGGTGCTCCCGGACATCCGCAGACCCAGGGCAAGATCGAGCGCTGGCACCAGACGTTGAAGAACCGCATCCTGCTGGAAAACTACTTCTTCCAGGAAGACCTCGAAGCCCAGATCGCGGCTTTCGTCGAGCATTACAATCATCGCCGATACCACGAGAGCCTCGACAATCTCACCCCGGCCGACGTCTACTTCGGGCGCGGCCAAACAATCCTGCTCGAACGTGAAAGGATCAAACGAGAAACCATCAGACAGCGCCGCTTGAACCACCAGGCCAAAGCGGCTTAAATCAACCCGCAAACCGAGCCGGAAACTCCATTCTTCCCACGCCCAAAAAGTCTCAAATCATTCGACGACGGACA
>NZ_OBQD01000076.1 GCF_900220975.1 Rhizobium subbaraonis
CAGAGTGCGTTGTCGCCGTCATCTGCGAAATCGGTAACCGGGTAGCCCCAATTGCCGTACTTCGTCTCGTCAAAGTCGATCGTGCATTTCTCGCCATTGACGATCAGGCCGACGAGGGCTTTGACGGGTATATCTCCGAGCGAAAACACGCGGGTAAAATATGCGTTCGGCGTCTTGCCGGCTTTCCCCCAGGTGCCGCCGTATTCCAGCTGTCCGGTAGTTGCGTAGGTGCCGACGATGAATGAAATCGGGTTATCGCCGCCGACGTCAATCTGGCCGCTGACGCCAACCGGCTCCGGGTCCTTCTGCATCGCCTTCTGAAGCAGCCCGACGCCGATCTTCAACGCGAGGCCAAAGATAAACTGCCCGATTGCCCCGAGGCTGCCGACCGCTGCGGAGATTGCGGTCACCAACGCTGTGATTGGATCCGCATGCGCCGCCGAAGGCGTCACCAGGAGGAACCAGAGGGCCAGAAGGATGACGAGGAATTTCATGAGCAGTCCGGAGATTACGGCGTCAGCGGGTTTGAAGCGGGCCTATTCACCCGGGGCGGGGTCTGGTTCGGCCGAGCGCACCGGTTCCTTGACCACCGAATGGGTGTGGTCTCCGTTGAAGACGACGTCACCGTCTTCGTCGTAGACCCGAACGCCCATCCCATCGACCGTGCAGCGCGAGCCCTGAACGGTGAAGAGAAGCGTGCCGTCCTTGCGGACCTCGTAAGTTTTGATTGCCATTGGCCAGTCCTTCCGTTGGTTTAGGTGTTCAGGCGTCGTCTTCCGGATCGCCATCGACGATCACGACCGGAACCTTTTCACCGGTGTCGTCGCCTACGATCGAGGCCACAAACTCCGGGTGGTGCGGCTTCAGGAGGTTGAGAGCATCGGCCAGCTGCCGCGACAGATTGTCGATGCCGATGGCGAGGCGCTCGACTTCGCCTTGAAGGGACGTGTTCTGTGATTTGAGGCTGCGAATTAGGGTCTGAGACATGTTGGTTCCTTTCTCGGAGAGGCAGACGCCGCGCAGCCGCTAGACACGAAACGCGCGCGAAGCTTGGAGGAGGTCGACAAGGCCCAGCCCCAGCGCGCCAGGCTGCGCGACGTAGATGCGCGAGCCTTGGACGATGCCGAGGCCGTGACCGGTTTCGGTATCAACGACGGCGATATCGCCGACCTGCGCCATGGAAGGGTGGACCTCTTCGAAAAGGGAGGCGGCATAGTCGACGTGATTGTCAAAGCCGAGCTTCTTCAGATGCCGCAGCCCACCGGCTAGCGTCTGGTATCGGCCGGCATAGTCGGCATAGAGATTGACGCCGGTCATGGCTTCGACCGCGCCGGCTGCAAACAGCGTGCAATCGAATTCGCCATAGGCAAACGGCCTGCGGAAGGCCGCGTCGATGTACTGCGAAAGGCTCGAATACCAGTCGTCTTTGCGAACAATCGTCATCGGCTCAACCCATCGTCTCGCCTTCGCGTTCGCCCCACCAGTATTGCCACTGGTTGGCGACGGAGTTGTACTTTCGGAACTGGTCGTTGGA
>NZ_OBQD01000073.1 GCF_900220975.1 Rhizobium subbaraonis
CAGAGTGCGTTGTCGCCGTCATCTGCGAAATCGGTAACCGGGTAGCCCCAATTGCCGTACTTCGTCTCGTCAAAGTCGATCGTGCATTTCTCGCCGTTGACGATCAGGCCGACGAGGCCGTTGACGGGTATGTCTCCGAGCGAAAACACGCGGGTGAAATACGCGTTCGGCGTCTTGCCGGCTTTCCCCCAGGTGCCGCCATATTCCAGCTGCCCGGTGGTTGCGTAGGTGCCGACGATGAATGAAATCGGGTTATCGCCGCCGACGTCAATCTGGCCGCTGACGCCAACCGGCTCCGGCTCCTTCTGCATCGCCTTCTGAAGCAGCCCGACGCCGATCTTCAAGGCGAGGCCGAAGACGAACTGCCCGATTGCTCCGAGGCTACCAACCGCTGCGGAGATTGCGGTCACCAACGCGGTGATTGGATCCGCATGCGCCGCCGAAGGCGTAACCAGGAGAAGCCAGATCGCAAGAAAGATGACAAGCAGTCTCATTTGCCAGTCCTGTAACGCGACATTTCATCAAGCTGCCTGGCGGCCGACTGGACACATGCGCTTCGCTGTGATCGAACTTGTGTCACCGGTTGGGAAGACGTGGAATGATTGAAGACGACAATGGCGGCGATCTCCCTGCCGTGAGGCTGGGGTCTATCGGCAGCGAAGGCGGGGAGCTTCTTTGTCCGGCGGACGCGCGATGGGAGTTTCGCGGCCTGTCGTATCGCCAGACAGACGACAATCGTACTCTTGTAGGAATACACGGGCGCGATTCGACCGGGGAAACAACTTGCATCTGGACCAGTCTTCCGACCGCGGTTTGCCTCCTTGGCTTGCTGCTGCCAAGTCGATGATGCCTGGACGAAAGACTGGTACCGCATGCTACTCGACTCCACCCGTCTCCACCTGCCGAACGGGTTCTTTCACGGCCGAATGCGTGTGGTCGCCGTTGAACACGACGTCGCCCTCGTCGTCGTAGACGCGGACGCCCATGCCATCGACGACGCAGCGAGCGCCCTGGACCGTGAAGAGCAACGCGCCATCCTTGCGGATCTCGTAAGTCTTGTTTGTCATTAGTCAGTCCTTCCGTTGGTTAGGTGTTCAGGCCTCGTCTTCCGGATCTCCGTCGATGATCACGACGGGAACCTTTTCACCGGTGTCGTCGCCTACGATCGAGGCCACAAACTCCGGGTGGTGCGGCTTAAGGAGGTTGAGAGCATCGGCCAGCTGTCGCGACAGACTGTCGATGCCGATGGCGAGGCGCTCGACTTCGCCTTGAAGGGAAGCGTTCTGTGATTTGAGGCTGCGAATTAGGGTCTGAGACATGTTGGTTCCTTTCTGGGAGAGGGAGACGCCGCGCAGCCGCTAGACACGAAACGCGCGCGAAGCTTGGAGGAGGTCGGCAAGGCCCAGCCCCAGCGCGCCAGGCTGCGCGACGTAGATGCGCGAGCCCTGGACGATGCCGAGACCGTGACCGGTGTCGGTATCGATCACGGCGACGTCGCCGACCTGCGCCATGGCAGGGTGGACCTCTTCGAAGAGCGAGGCGGCATAGTCGACGTGGCTGTCAAAGCCGAGCTTCTTCAGATGCCGCAGCCCGCCGGCGAGCGTCTGATAGCGGCCGGCATAATTGGCGTAGAGATTGACGCCCGTCATCGCCTCGACGGCGCCGGCCGCAAACAGCGTGCAGTCGAACTCGCCATAGGCAAACGGCCTGCGGAAGGCGGCGTCGATGTACTGCGAAAGGCTCGAATACCAGTCGTCTTTGCGAACAATCATCATCGGCTCAACCCATCGTCTCGCCTTCGCGTTCGCCCCACCAGTATTGCCACTGGTTGGCGACGGAGTTGTACTTTCGGAACTGGTCGTTGGA
>NZ_OBQD01000072.1 GCF_900220975.1 Rhizobium subbaraonis
AGCGTAATCCGACGCTGGCATTTTCGAGAGCATCTATCGATCCGGGAGATTTGCCGCAGGACCGGCTTATCCCGGAATACCATCCGCAAATATCTGCGCGCCGGCGACGTAGAGCCGAAGTTCAACGTGCCGGAGAGGCCGAGCAAGCTTGATCCGTTTGCAGATCGGTTATCGGCCTGGCTGAAGACGGAGTCGAAGAAGAGCCGCAAGCAGAAGCGGACGATGAAGCAGCTACACGCTGATCTTGTCAGCCTCGGCTACGAGGGGTCGTACAATCGTGTGGCTGCCTTTGCGCGGGAATGGCGCGATGATCGTCAGAGGGAATTGCAGACGACGGGCCGCGGGACATTTGTGCCCTTGGCGTTCGAACCAGGCGAGGCCTTCCAGTTCGACTGGTCGGAAGATTGGGCGATCATTGGCAATGAGCGCACCAAGCTGCAGATCGCCCACACGAAGCTGAGCTACTCCAGGGCCTTCATCGTCCGGGCATACCTCCTGCAGACGCACGAGATGCTGTTCGATGCCCATAACCATGCCTTCCGTGTCTTCGGTGGCATTTCTGGTCGCGGCATCTACGACAACATGCGCACGGCGATCGACAAGGTCGGTCGTGGCAAGGAGCGCGACGTCAACGTCCGCTTCATGGCGATGGCCAGCCATTATGTGTTCGAGCCCGAGTTCTGCAATCCGGCTTCCGGCTGGGAGAAGGGACAGGTCGAGAAGAACGTGCAGGATGCGCGTCATCGCTTCTTTCAACCGAGCCCGCGCTTTCCATCACTGGAGGCCTTGAACGATTGGCTCGAGGCCCGTTGCAAGGAGTTCTGGACCACGACACCCCACGGTCAGTTGCGTGGCACCATTGCCGACATCTGGGCCGAGGAAGTCCCAGCTCTCATGGCGCTCTCCAGGCCGTTCGACGGGTTCGTCGAATATACGAAGCGGGTCACGCCCACCTGCCTCGTGCATCTGGAGCGCAATCGCTACAGCGTTCCGGCATCCTTCGCCAATCGACCGGTGAGCCTCCGGGTCTACCCAGATCGTGTCGTGGTCGCCGCAGAAGGCCAGATCGTTTGTGAGCACCGCCGCGTCATCGATCGGTCCCATGATCGGCCGGGCCAGACCATCTACGACTGGCGTCACTATCTGGCGGTGGTGCAGCGTAAGCCCGGTGCTCTTCGTAACGGCGCACCGTTCATCGAGCTTCCCGATGCATTCCGGACCTTGCGGCAATACCTGCTCAAGAAGCCGGGTGGCGATCGAGAGATGGTCGATATCCTGGCCCTCGTCCTTCAGCACGACGAGCAGGCAGTCCTGTCTGCCGTCGACATGGCGCTGAAGTCTGGCGTTCCGACCAAGACGCATGTGCTGAACCTGCTGCATCGGCTCGTTGACGGTAAATCCTTCACGCCGCCGACCCTCGACGCGCCACAGGCACTGACGCTCACCAATGAACCCAAGGCTAATGTTGAACGATACGATACATTGAGAAAGACGGAGACTCGCCATGCGTCATAATCCAGCAAGCGGCGCGATCGTCATCATGCTGCGGCAGTTGAAGATGCATGGCATGGCCCAGGCCGTCGGGGAACTTACTGAGCAGGGATCGCCTGCGTTCGAGGCTGCCCTTCCGATCCTGTCGCAGCTTCTCAAGGCAGAGACGGCGGAGCGTGAGGTTCGATCAACGGCCTATCAGCTCAAGACAGCACGCTTTCCGGCCTACCGTGACCTGAATGGCTTCGACTTCGGCAGTAGTGAAATCAACGAGGCGCTCGTGCAACAGCTTCATCGCTGTGACTTCCTCGATGACGCCAACAATATCGTTCTGGTCGGCGGACCTGGCACGGGAAAGACGCACATTGCCACCGCGCTCGGCGTTCAGGCAATTGAACACCACCACAAGCGGGTAAGGTTCTTCTCGACGGTCGAACTGGTCAACGCGCTTGAGCAAGAGAAGGCACAAGGCAAGTCGGGACAGATCGCCAATAGGCTCGTCCACTCCGATCTCGTCATTCTCGACGAGCTGGGATACCTGCCGTTCAGCACTTCAGGCGGGGCACTGCTCTTCCATCTGCTCAGTAGACTTTATGAGCGCACCAGCGTCATCATCACCACCAACCTCAGCTTCAGTGAATGGGCTAGCGTCTTCGGCGACGCAAAAATGACCACCGCGCTGCTCGACAGGCTCACTCACCACTGTCACATCCTCGAAACCGGAAACGACAGCTTCCGCTTCAAGAACAGCTCGGCGCATCAGCCCAAAACATCAAAGGAGAAACGTAGGAACTTGACCCAGACCAACAACACGAACGATACCTAAAGGCGGGTCAATTCTCGGCGGAAACGCCGGGTCATGTATGGATGCCCCCGTTCATGCAAGCAGTTCTTCGAGCAGTTTTGAACGTGTGATCGGGTGCGGTCATGTATCAGGCCTGTTGT
>NZ_OBQD01000071.1 GCF_900220975.1 Rhizobium subbaraonis
TGCGTATTCCGATGAAGCCGGCCATTGATTCCGAAACGAAGCCGGCCACCCATTCCGATTTCATTCCGGCCAGCATTCCGATTTGAAGCCGGCCAGTCGATGCTCCCTTGGGTCGTTGTTTTGAATGGCTCTGGATTGTCGTGGGGTCAAGCGTCGGATGGTAGCGGACGCTGCTTTCGCAAGCTCTCGCCGGTGAGTTCGATGCGGTAGGCATTGTGGACCAAGCGATCGAGGATGGCGTCAGCGAGCGTCGGATTGCCGATCATGTCGTACCAGTGATCGACGGGCACCTGGCTTGTGACGATGGTGGATCGCCTCTCATAGCGATCCTCAACGATCTCCAGAAGATCACGGCGCTGCTCGTCGCTGAGCTTCTCGGGGCCCCAGTCGTCGAGGATGAGCAGGTCTGTTCTGGCGAGCGCCTTGAGGACCTTGGGATAGCGGCCGTCGCCGCGCGCCAGTGCAAGAGTGGCGAACAGCCTCGGCAGGCGATGATAGGCGACGGAGAAGTCCTCGCGGCATGCCTTGTGTCCGAGTGCGCAGGCCAGCCAGCTCTTGCCGACGCCGGCGGGTCCGATGAGCAGGAGACTGTGATGTTGCCTGATCCAGTCGCAGCCGGCGAGCTTCAGGAACAGATTGCGGTCAAGGCCACGGGCAGCGCGGAAGTCGATGTTCTCGACCTGAGCGTCATGGCGCAACCTTGCCGCGCGGGCTCTCGCCTCGAAGCGCTTCTGGCGGCGCATGGTTGCCTCGCGCTCCAGAAGAAGAGCGAGCCATTCGCCATGCTCGAGACTCCTCACTTCTGGTTGGGCCTCAAGCTCGTGATAGGCGCTTGCCATGCCGGAGAGGCCGAGTTCGCGTAGCATGTCGATGGTGGGATTGGTCAGCATGATCTTGATCCTCAATGAAAGTAGCCGGGGCCGCGCAGGTTGGCGTGCTCCATGACGGCGGCGGGTTCGGCGGAATGTCTGTTGGATTTGTGGGTGGCGATGAGCGCGGAGATGGTTTTGCAGGTCAGGCCGCCGATCTCGACGGCACGCGCCGACACAGTCTCGGCGCGCTCCCGGGGAAGATCACGATAGAGGCGCAGGATGCCGAGGCATGTTCTGAAGCCCTGTTCGGGATGCGGCCGGCTGGCGAGGATGGCGGTGATCAGCCCCTCGGTCTCGGGGCCGATCGATGCAGCCCAGCGCCGGAAGCGATCCGGTGTCCATTCGGCGTATCGACGATGCGAACTCGGCATGTGATCGGGGTCGGTGCCAAAGCGCGGCCCCCCATATCGGCGCTGATGCACTGCGACGCGCTTTCCACGATGGAATATCTCGATCATCCGGGCGGTGGCGCGGATATCGACCTGGCTCCGGATGAGGCCGTGCGGGACCGAATAGAAGAAGGTCTTGAACTCGACATGATAATCCGTCGAGACCCGCGCCAGCCGCCATTCGGCGAACTCGTAATCCTCGGCAGGAAGGGCTGCGAGGGCTGGACGCTCGACCGTCTCGAAGAGATGGCGACGGCTGACACCGAGCCGGCGCATGACATGATCGTTGATGCGTGCGAGCATATCAGTGATCGCGGCATTCGCCTCGGCAAGCGAGAAGAATGTCTGTTTGCGCAGGCGGCCGAGGATGCAGCTTTGAGCAAAGCGCACGGCGTTCTCGACCTTGGCCTTATCCTTCGGGCGTCGCGGCCGAGCCGGAAGGACACCGATACCGTAGTGGGATGCCATCATGCCGTAGCTGCGGTTGATCTCAGGATCATGGAAGCTGGCACGGTTGACGCCGGACTTCAGGTTGTCAGGCACCACAAGCCGTGGCACGCCACCAAAAAAGGCGAACATGCGTACATGCGAGCCAATCCAGTCCGGCAAGGTCTGGGTCCACGTGGCCTCGGCAAAGGTGTAGCTCGATGCGCCGAGTACGCCGACGAACAGTTCCGCCTCACGGACCTCGCCGGTCTTGCGATCGACGATCGGCACCTTCTTTCCGGAATAGTCCACGAAGACCTTGTCGCCGGCGGCATGCTCCTGGCGCATCGTCGGCGACAGGCGCTGCTCGAAGCCGCGGAACAGTTCACAGAAGCGGCTGTAGCCGTAACCGTCGGGATGGTCGCTACGGTATTCTTCCCAAAGGATCAGCAGTGTCACGCCTGGCTTCTTCAGCTCGATCGAAAGCTCAGCCCAGTCAGGCTCCTTCCTTCGCCGCTGCCCCTGCTTGACCCCAGCGCGGGCGAAAAGACGATGTTCAAGCGCATCGTCGGTCAGCTCTCCGGGCAAGGGCCAGGTCAAACCCGCAAGCGCCGCCCGCTTCAGATTATCCTGCACCGTGCTGCGAGCAACGCCCAGCACCACCGCGATCTCGCGGCTGCTTGTTCCGCTTCCGGCAAGCCGGAGCATCTGTCGTAATTGTCTCATGGTCAGCCTTCTCTTTGCCGGCATCAAACTCTCCTCGTGTACCGGGAGGCTTGATGCCAAAGTTGCTGACCCAAGGGGTATCGTTAGAGCCGAGAACCGGCCGGTAATTGATTGGAATAGTGGCCGGCTTCAAATCGGAACGGTGGCCGGTAATTAATCGGAATGCCGGCCGGCTTCAGACCGGAATCCGCA
>NZ_OBQD01000068.1 GCF_900220975.1 Rhizobium subbaraonis
CGAACGCTTCAGGCCAATCCGGGCTAACCGCTTCAATCCAAACAACTTCAAATTCCCTTAGCGTGTATTAATGTAGAAATGCCCACGGAGCCCCTGCTCCCTCTCGAAAGCCCATAGGACGGTGACCGCAGGCGCAAGCATTGCGGATTTTGCTCTGAGGGTGCCGCTTGCCGGCCCGCCTATGCGCGGGCCGGAACCGCCGCAGGGCCGCGTGAGCGGCCCGAACAGCGGCGACCGCTTATGTTTTTATATAAAGAATAGAACTAGAGGGGGATTCAGTCTGTTTATCGGACTCACGTTTCATGAAGGTCTTTGCCATCTTCACAAGAGCCTGACCTAGCGGGCTGTCGCCGGCGTCAAGCTGCGTCCGCTCATCGAGGGGCAGGGCCTTCCTGTAAGCGTCGATTGCCTCGCTCCATGCCTGCTGATCCTGTCCATGATCCGCAGGCGGGGGAGGGGCCTTGCCGAACCGGCCAAGGAACTGCCGGGCCTTTTCCGGCAGGGACAGGCGATAGGCGTTGCTCGCCTGCTGCACCTGGGGGCCGCGCCCCTCGTTCCCTGTCGGCTCGTAGCGCCGCAGCCAGTCGATGAAACCATGCGCCCGCAGGTTCTTCAGCGCCCGCACGATCGTATCGCGTGAGCGGCCCAAGCGGTCCATGATCGTTGTAATTGCCGGCTCAAGCCGCCCGGTGCGGAAGTCGATCAAGTTGACGAACAGCCGCAGCACGTCCAGCGCCACCGATCCTAGCGGGCCGCTGCGCTCGCCCTTCTGGTGCAAGCCGGCCTCGTTGTAGATTTCGGCCGCCTTCAAAATCGCCTGCACGTCCTTGCGCGTCGTCGGCCGCCATATGCGGCCCTCCGATCGGCCCTTGAAATGGCTGTGCCGGCGAACCGGCGTCGGGCATCGTGCGGCCGGGGGAGGGAAGACCAAGCCAAGCGCAACCTGTCCCGATCCCCGCCACGCCGCCCGGCGCTCCTGGGCGAGCGCGGAAAGCGCGCCGGCGTCTTCCTCGGAGAGCTGGCCGGCGCTGTAGCGCGTCCAGACCTCCCGCATGATTTCATCAAGCGCGTTCGCACGCGCGCAGCCGATCGCGGCCGCGATTTGCGTCCTCAACATATGCCCTTCGTCCTTCCGTTCGGGAGGGCATGACGGCTTGGACAACGGACAAAATTTCACTGTTCCCGCAAAACGCATGTCTTGCGGGGTTAGTGGTAACGAGCTATGTTGGGGACAGGTTTGTGGTTGGCCCCAAAGCTAGCCGTTCCGAAATCCAAAAACCCCTTGCCGTGCCACCGGCGAGGGGTTTTTCGTTATGCCCTCGTTTCCTTCTCGATAAGTAGCCTCAACGCTTCTTCGATAAGCGGCGCGCGACCCGGCGCGCCTCGGCGTTCCTTGATCTGATCAAGTGCTTCGACAAGATCACCCGGAACGTAGGTATTCAGCGCCACACGACCGGCGGCCGCCTGCCGCGCCCTATGAGCGGCAACGTCCTTCCGAATCTTTTCTGTGTTTTGCTTCATGCTTACAAGTAAGCGGTGATTTGTCTGATTCTGCAAGCCCTTGAATCCAAGCCGCTGAAATAGCGGGATTCAGTTCAGTGCTCTCGCTGGCGTTTCGCGCTCTATCTCGGCGCGAGTCGGATGCCGAGAGGAGAGGGCAGGGCAAACATGATTGCCTGCAAGCATGTAATCATTCCCCCCGCGATTTTACTTCGCTGGCACACCATCTAGCGCCCGGTAGAGGGTGGCGCGATGCACTTTCAGAAGCCGGGCGACTTCCGCCACCGGCTTCTTGTCGTCATGGATGAGCTGGCGGGCGTGCGCGATCTGCTCGGCCGACAGGGTAGGGGAGGGGCCGAACCGCACACCCCGCGCCTTCGCCGCGATCCGGCCGGCGCTCGTGCGCTCCACGATCAAGCTGCGCTCGAAATCCGCAATGCCGGCGAACACGGTCAACACCATGCGCCCGGCCGGCGTCGTCGTGTCGGCCCACGGCTCTGCCAGCGATCGCAGGCCAGCGCCGGCCTCCTTGATCCGCTCCGCGATCGCCAGAAGGTCGGCGGTCGATCGGGCGAGGCGGTCTAGCCTGGTGATCGTCACCACGTCGCCGGCGCGCAGATGGTCGAGCATCCGCGCCAGCTCGGGCCGGTCCCGCTTCGCTCCGGACGCCTTTTCCTCAAAGATACGGACGCAGCCAGCCGCGCCAAGGGCGGCGCGCTGCGCGTCGAGGTCCTGGCCGCGTGTCGAGACGCGGGCATAGCCGATGAACACCCGGCCGGCGTCGGAATCTGGTTGGCGGCTCACGGCTCCCCCTGTCGCAAATCATGTCGCAAGTGTTTTACCACTTGCGACAAAGACACGCGACACGAAAACGCCTGATTTTCCGGGGGCGGCCGATCTGTTGCAGGTTTTAGGAGTTTTGCGACTAATCTGGCATCTCGCACCCGTTTCGCACAAGGCATCAAAAAGACCGACATCGGAATTAATTAATTGCTTGCATAATTATTTTCATCCGATAATTTGCCATAAAACAAATTCATGTGGGAACGGAAATTATGATGAAATTCTGCACATCTCTATGCGGCTAAAGAATAATTCTGGCCTGTAAAGTAAAAATACAATCCCTAGTTCGTCATAGTGAAATGTAC
The DNA here is from genome assembly GCF_900220975.1 of Rhizobium subbaraonis. GTDB lineage: Bacteria > Pseudomonadota > Alphaproteobacteria > Rhizobiales > Rhizobiaceae > Mycoplana > Mycoplana subbaraonis. Next base: position 2,649 of record NZ_OBQD01000068.1, read on the forward strand.
CTATGATGATATTGCATATTTGTGCATAAATACAATCGAGGAATACCATGAAAATTGGCATCATAGGTGGAGGCATTGGCGGCACCGCTGCAGCCTACGCTCTTTTGCGAAAGGGTTTCGATGTCGAGATCTTTGAGCAGGCTCTTGCATTCGGAGAGGTGGGTGCCGGCGTACAGATGACGCCGAACGCGGTGAAGGCGATCACGGGGCTTGGTCTTTTCGATACCTTTCTGCGCTCTGCTTTTTTCCCCAAGGCCGTGGTCGGCCGCAACTGGCAAACGGCACGTGAGAATTTCCGCATCGATTTGGGTGAGGAGTTCCGTGCACATTACGATGCGCCATTCATCCATGTCCATCGTGCTGATTTGCTCGATCTTTTTGTCGTCGGCTTGCCGACCGGGATCTGCCACTTTGGCAAGAGATGTACCGGCGTAAAAATGACTGCTAACGGTGCACGCGCGGATTTCGATGATGGCACCAATTTTTCGGCAGATATTATCATCGGGGCGGATGGCGTGCGGTCAGCGGTTCGCGGCTCGGTATTCGGCGAGGTGGACCTTCGCTGGACCGGTCACCAATGCTATCGCGCACTAGTGCCAACCGGTGGTGTGGTCGATTACGTCAACCCAGACAGTACCTTCTGGATGGGTCCGAATGCCCATGTCGTGACCTACTATGTCAAAGGTGGTGCAGCGGTGAATATCGTTGCGGTGACGGAAGCCAGTGAATGGGTAGCCGAGAGCTGGAGCACCCGCGCATCACGTGACGAAATGCTAAAGGATTTCTCGGGCTGGCACGAGAGCTTACAGACTCTATTTTCTAATGTGCACGAAGTCTTCAACTGGGGTCTGTTTGCGGATTCCGGTCTGAAGCCGGCCGGCATTCCGATTAATTACCGGCCACCGTTCCGATTTGAAGCCGGCCACTATTCCAATCAATTACCGGCCG
>NZ_OBQD01000070.1 GCF_900220975.1 Rhizobium subbaraonis
AGCTCTTCAATGTCCCTGCTCTTGTCCACCCAGATCGCAACGCCGCCGACGCACATGCCGATAAGCGTGATGATCTGGATGATCGTATTCAGGTTCCATTCGAGCTTTGGGGCGCGTCTCGGTAGTTCCATAGCATCCGCCTCTGCCATTTAGTCCCCTGCCATGCCATGCGTTTCGTGCGGGATGCGAGACCGGGCGAACCCGGTCAGGCCTTGTTTGCGGGCGCCAGGTACGTCAGCATGGCCGGCAGAAGCGTCGTGATGGCGTAGAGCGCGAGATACCCGTACCAGGGCGTGCCCTCGGGCATGAACGGCAGGCCAATGGTGCCGGTAGCTGCGCCGCCGGCTGCGGCTGCAATGGCTTTCGAAATCTTCTGCATGTCATGCTCCTTTCTTGTGGCGTGCGTAGGCAGTGGCCAGCTTCGTGTCGTACTTGTTCTTTGCGTATGCGGGGCCGTTGTAGCGGGAGGCAAAGCCGGCCCAGTCGCCACGCTGGAGGGCGGCGAACATCGCGGGGTTGGCCTTGATGAAGCGGATCATGCCTTCAAGCTGGTTCGCCTCGCCCTTGGCGAAGTCCTTGACCATCGCCACTGCGCTATCGAAGCCGCAGGCTTTGTGGTTGAACCCCATGATCTGGCCGATCCCCCACGACGTGGAGAGGGCCGCAATCTCGGCGCCGGCAATCTGGGTGCATCGATCGATCCGGGCGAACGACGTCGAGGGGTAGGCCCCAGCCTTCCAAGTGGCATAGGCCAGACCCTGGGCGGCGAGCGCGTCCCTCACCTTGCCGCTCGTCATCTTCCAGGCGATATGCGGCTCATAGAGGGACTTCACCGCTCCCGACGCGTAGAAGCCGGATCCTGCCGCCTCCACCTCGTTGACGGCGCGGATCTTCGCCTCTTCAATGCCGTGGGCCGCGGCTAGGCGGGCGACGTCTGCATCGGACAGCTTGGCGCCGGTCCCCATGTAGAAGGGCGTGGAAGTGGCCGGGGCGTCCTTCGCCTTCAACCGCTCCCACGTTTTCGGGCCGGCGATGCCATCTGCTGTCAGCCCTTCGGCGATCTGGAACAGGCGCACGGCAGCCTTGGTCTTTGCGCCGTCGATACCGTCTGCCGGCCCCGGATTGTAGCCGAGCGCGGTCAACCGCCGCTGGAGGTCCAGCACGTTGTTGGTCATAGCGATGTCCTTGATTGGGGAGGTCAGGCCGGCCAGGCGATGGCGGGCAGTATTTGTTAGGGATGATCGCAGTCGCCTTCGTATAGGCTGCTGTAGTCAAAATTTAAGGCTGTGAAGCGCCCTGTCGCTTTAGTATGTTCCTGCTTTCGCGTAGTGACAGCAGGAATTTTGCGATGCACACCATGCCCGACTCGATGTATGTCGACGGCATCACCAACGAGCTTAGTGATATCGAAATCCAGGGAAGAATCACCACCGCTGCGCTTAATGCCCCAGCCGGCTTGGTGGTGCAGACTCTGGGTCTCAAACGAATTGTTGATTTAGCCGTTCAGACGTTTGAGGCGTTGGGCGTCCATCATCACGTCTCTGATGACGGCTGTCGCATCTCAGCCGCACCCGTCCGGCAAAACCCGGAACAAATGTTACGACATCGCATTGGAGATGGCGCAAGAATCTTAACTTCCGAAGGCAAGCTACTGGACGGCGTCGGAGCCGCCATCGCCGACGAAATCGGGTACTCAATGATAAGACTCAATCACTGCGAGCCAAAGGTGATGGGTTTCGGTAAGTTTTTTACCAAAGAAGCCGTCATGACTAGCTTTAGAATGCAATGGGGGGTCAAACAACTTCCGAGAGAAGATATCGAGAACGTTGCTGCGTTCATGATTGAAGCCAGTCGAAATGCCGACGCTCTAGGAATCCCAGACAGGTTTAGTGGGTCTCTCCCTCAACTTGCGCTGCTAGAGCACGCAGCATTTACGGTCGGTCATCACCATGAGATTCTCACGGCTGACAAACTTTACATATCGATAAGATCTGGGGTTAAGCTTGCTGTGTCCGAGCGGTTCTTCAGTCTTATGCGGTCGGCAAGGAATGTTGTTGTTATATCCGGTCGCGAGGTGGAGGGAAGACTTCAGGCAAAGCTCGGCGCTGGCGTGAAACTTACTTCGATCGGCCTGGAGCCCGAGTGGAGAAAGTCAGAAAAGACATCAGTAGGGACGCAATACCCCGACGCATTCAAAAGGATCATGCGGCAGATGGCGGACCGCGTTGGACCAGGATCGTTGGTCTTGGTTGGCGCCGGCCTCCTCGGCAAGATATTTTGCGGTGAAGCAAAACGTCTTGGCGGCGTCGGTATCGACTTGGGCTCGGTGATAGATGCATGGTGCGGACTGAAGACCAGAGGTGGCGGCTTCCCCGTTGGCTCTGAGTTGCCGCCTCCCGGCGGCTCATAGCCGCTGCCCATCAGCGCCACCGTCCTTCCGCAAATAGGTCAAGCCGGAACGTCGCCGCAGTGGATCCTCCGTTGTAGATTCCCCAGAGAGCGGAGCTTGATGAGTCGGAGACTGCGCTGGCGCTGAAGTGTTGCGCAGCTGTGCGGACGCCAGCTGCAGACGTATTGTTTCGGCAATTGGTCCCAACCAGATAATTGTCATCCACGAACGAAACCGGCAGTGTCCAAGCGCCATCTGCAGCAGTGGTGGCGCCTAGGGAGGCATTGTGGACCGCAGTCTTCCAGCAACGCTGCGTGCCATCGGCAAAGCGAACATACTCGCCATTGTCGTTCGATCCACGCTCGATGATCCTGCTGTATAGGTACGCACCGGCTGGGTCGTCCGTTATGTTGCCGTTGTGAATAGGGAGAGCGCCGCCAGGCACTCGAATATTCTCGGTGGCGTTGCCTAGGCAGATGTTACCGGAGACAATATTTCTGTTGTTTTGGGCCGCCCCATCGAATCCGTACGTCCCGTTGTTCATCAGGCGGTTTCCGGTGAA
>NZ_OBQD01000067.1 GCF_900220975.1 Rhizobium subbaraonis
CCCCGCCGTCCAGCCGGTCAGCGCCCTTGCCGCCGATGAGGACGTCGTTGCCCTTATCGCCCTTCAGGTGGTCGTTGCCGGCATAGCCGTAGAGCTTGTCGTTGCCGGCCCCGCCCTTGATCAGATCGACGCCGATGCCGCCCTTCAGCGTTTCGCTCTTCGCGGTGCCGGCGATCGTCTCGACCCTATCGGCAACGGTGATGGTGAAGGTCTTGCTCACCGTGTTGACGCCGTCCGACGCGGCAACCGTGACGGTGTCCTTCTGCACCTTCTCGTAGTCGATCGCCTTGGCGGTGACGAGCTTGGTGCCCGACAGCTTGAACAGGCCGTCGGCGGTGTCGGTCAGCTTGTAGGTCAGGGCCTTGCCTTCCGGATCGACGGCCGAGAAGGTGCCGACCGTGGTGCCAGTCTTGACGTTCTCCTTGACGCTCGACTTCGACAGGGAAAGGGACGTCGGGGCCTTGTTGGCGTCGTCGACGTCCTCGATGGCGATGGTGAAGGTCTTTGCCACCTTGTTGACCCCGTCGGAGACCTCGACGGTGACCTTGCCGGACTTGACCGCCTCGTAGTCGACCGCCTTGGCGGTGACGAGCTTCGTGCCGGACAGCTTGAACAGCCCGCCGGCGTTGTCGGTCAGCTTGTAGGTCAGCGTCTTGCCTTCCGGATCCTTGGCCGACAGCGTGCCGACGGTGGTGCCGACGGCGACGTTCTCCTTGACGCTGGTGCCCGACAGGGCAAGCGAGGTCGGTGCAAGGTTGGTCGAACCCAGCTTGGTCAGATCGACGCTGCCGTCCGAGAACTTCGCAATCTCGATGTTCTTCAGTGTGTCCCGACCGTCATTCGCGCCCGAGCGGTTATCCTTGACCGTCACGGTGCCATCGGCGTTCTTGGTCAGCGTATAGTTGCTTTTCGCACCGGCATAGACGGCGACGTCCTTGCCCGCCCCCCCGTCCAGAACGTCGTTGCCGCCATTGCCGCGAAGGGTGTCGTCGTACTTCGTCCCCGTATAGGTATCGGTGCCCGCCGATCCGACGACATTATGCCCCTGCCCCCAGACGAAAGCGTTGAGCGCGGCCACCTGCGAAACGCCGCCGCTGTCATGGCCTCCCCCCATGAGGCCGTAGATCACCTCATGCATCGCGCCCTTCGCGCCCTTCGCATTGGATATGTTCAGCCCGCTGATCTCGATCGGCGTCAGGACATTGGTGATATGGCCATCCTCCAGGTCGAACGAGCCGTTCGAACTGTTGTAGCTGTCGCCCAGCGTCGAAAGCCGGACGGTCGTGAGCGTCCCGCTCAGGGTGTGGTCGTTGAAGTAGTAGTCGAAGTTCTTGCCGTCGAGGATGATGGCTTTGGTCTCGGATTCCTTGCCGGAGACGATCTTGTCCAGCAGCACGATCTGGTCGCCCTGGAAATTGGTGGTGCCACCCAGGATGTACGGCCAGCCGGTCGGCACGAGGCCGGAGAAGAACTTGGCGTACTCCGTATTGAAATCGACGCCCTTGGAAGAGCCGAGCTTGGCCGTTAGCTTGATCGTAATCGTCATATCTTTGCTCCGCGTTGCATTCCTTGGCCCGGCCGCCATGCGTCCGGCGGCGGGACCTGGTCGCTAGAATTTCATGGTCAGCAATGCCTTGGCGTTGAAGCCCGGGCTCGGATCGGCATTGAGGTACTGGGTGTACTGGCGGTCGAAGATGTTGTTCAGCGCAAGGTTGGCCGTCGTCGTCTCGCTGATCTCGAACTGCGCAAAGAGGTCCACGAGCTGATAGGCCTCACCGACGAACCCGGTGGCGGCGGCGTCATCCTTCTTGCCGACAATCGTCAGCCGCGTGCCGGCACTCAGCCGTTCGTCGAAGGCGCGGAAGCCGAGCGTCGTGACCGCACGGAAGGGCGGCACCTTCTGCAGCGGCCCACCCGTCGTCAGGTTTTCGCCGTCGAGGATCTGGCCCGCCAGCCCCGCGAACACGCTCCCCGCATCATAGCTTGCCTCGAACTCGAAGCCCTCGATGCGCGCCTTTGCGATGTTCTGGTACTGGTACCCCCCGGGGATGGGGAACATCACGAAAACCTGGTCGATATAGTCGTCGACATTGTTGCGGAAGATGCCCAGCTTCACCCCGAGCTGGTCGGAACCGGTGAAGATGTCGTTGAACCGCAGGTTGACGCCTGCCTCGATCGTATGGGCGACCTCCGGCTTCAGGTCCGGATTGGGGAAGAACTGCCCCATGACCGGTGGCGGATGAAAGCCCTCGATGAGCGTTTCCGTCAGCGCCGGCGCGCGGTATCCCTCCGAGTACCCGCCGTAGAAGGTCACGGGATCCCAGGGAGTGACGCCGACGGTAAGCTTCGGCGACAGGCGGCTGCCGTCCGTCTTCGTCTCATCGTTTTCCAGGCTGTAGCCGTCGTATCGAAGCGCACCGATGACCTCCAGCCACTCATAGGTCAGCTTGTCCTGAACGAACGCGCCATAGGCGACGCGCGTACCCGGCGGCGTCAGTTCGTCGCTGCTGCCCAGTTCGTCCTTCGTGTTCACCTTGTCGCGGAACACGTCGCCGCCATAGGTGACCTCATGGCTCACGGCACCCGTGTCGAAGGTCGAGGTGTTGAAGATGTCCATGCCGGTCGTGCCGACCTTGAACGACTGGCTCTCGCCGGCGATATCGCCCGTCCCCTGCTGATCCGATAGGGTGCCGCTGTAATAGATCTTGGCGCTGAGGTCCCAGAAATCGGAATCCGGCGTATAGCGGTAGCCCGCTGTCAGCGTGTCGACGGTCACGTCGATATTGCGGACGAGCGTGCTGCCGTTTTCGAACGAGTTGAAGTAGCGCGACGCCGAAAGCGTGATTTCCTGGTCGTCGGTCGGACGGAAACGTGCCTTGGCAAGGCCGGAGCGCAGGTCCTGCGCCGAATCCACCTTCGTACCGTCTCCGGATTTGTAGTCGTTCGGCTTGTACCACGTGCCAGCGACGACGAAGTCCGCGCTGTCCTCGATGCGTGCCGCCGCCTCGCCGTGAATTGTCGGCCCGGGGCCGTTGGTGTCGAAGCCGAGCTTGACGCGTCCGCCCTTGGTCGCCCCCTCGCGCAGCACGTCGTCGGCATCGATGGTGGTGAAGCTGATCACCCCGCCGATGGCGCCGCTGCCATAGACGGTCGCCGCCGGCCCGCGGGTGACCTCCACGCTCTTCAGCATGTTGGTGTCGAGATAGAACGTTCCGTTCGCCTCGTGGCCGTTCTTCTGGAAATTCTGCCTGGCACCGTCGACGAGCACATTGACCCGGCCGAAATCCTGCAATCCGCGAATGTTGATCGCCGTTCCGGGATCGTCCGCGGAAGTCTGCGTCGTCACGCTGGGCATCAGGGTGACGATCTGCGAAACCGGCGCGCCGGGCATCTCGACCTCTAGCTGGTCGCGACCGACCGCGCTGGAGCCTGAAAGCGTCTCATACACCCGCTCGCCGATGCGGGTGGCGGTCACGACGATCTGCTCGAGCACTGTGACCCCGGAACTGCCGGCAGCTTCGGGGTCGCCCTCGGTCTCTGCGTCCTGGGCGTATGCCGGACCCGCCACCGCCGCCAGCACGGCGAGTGCCGAGACGCCGAGCCGCAAGCGCTCCGCCGGGCGACAGGCGATCCGATGAAAAGGCTGCAGGGAGCGGCCCTGACGGCCGCTCCCTGCTTTCGAATGATGCAATGCATGCTGCTTCACAGCAGGAAGTCCCCTTCCTTGAGGTTCACGAGGCTGTCGATGTGGATGACGAAGTCGGACTTGCCGTCGCCGTTGACGTCGCCATAGACGTAGGTGTCGGCCTTCTCCTTGGCGGTGCGCAGTTCGCCGGCGCTCTTGGAGAACTTGTCCGTGCCGACGAAGGCGAACGCCTGGTTGCCCGACTTCGTCGTCATCGCATCGATGCCGGTCAGGTCGATCAGGTCCTTCTGCTTCTGCGAGAAGTCGAAGATCGTGTCGCTCTTGGCCTTCGAGCTCGAGAGGTCTGCGAGCGACTTGAACACGAAGGTGTCCGCCCCCTTGCCGCCATGGAG
>NZ_OBQD01000065.1 GCF_900220975.1 Rhizobium subbaraonis
CAGCTGTATGCCGGCCAGGGCGGCGTGAACGCGGCCCTGAAGGATCTCGGCACGATTGCCGGCGGCGCGGCCCGCCTGATCACGCCCTTGACCGTCAGCATAGGTGCACTGACGGCGACGACCGCCATCGGCCTGATTGCCTGGAACAAGTACCTTGCGTCGACCAAAGAGGTGGAAACGGCCGCTTCTGGTCTCGGCCGTGCTGTCGCCGGCACCAAATCCGAAATGGAAGCCGCCGCCCAGGCGGGTGCAGCTGCGGCCGGGATCTCAGTAGCCTCGGCGCGCTCGATGCAGGCTCAGTTCCTGCGATCGGGCGCTATCGGCTCGGAGAACTTCGGCGCGCTGATTGCCCTGTCGAAGGACTTTGCCGCCACGATCGGCGTCGATGCGGACGCGGCCGGCCAGGCCTTGACGGAACTGTTCTCCAACCCGGCGCAGACAGCCCAGACGCTCTACCGGCAATATGGACTGATCGACGCGGCCACGGCGCGTCACGCTACCAATCTGGCCGCGCAGAACCGCCATTCCGAAGCGCAAGCCGTGCTGTTGAAGGCGCTGCCCGGCCAGCTCGCCAACGCTTCGGAGGCGACGACAGCGCTCGGCCGCGCCTGGAACTTCGTGAAGACGAACGCCAGCGACGCCATGGACGCGATCGGCGGGGCGATCGACGCGGCGGCGTCCGGTCCCTCGATCGACGAACGCCTTGCCAAGGCCGCGGCCGAATACGAACGCTTTTCAAATCAGTCGTGGTTCCTGCAGACCTTCAACGGCGCCGGCGATCGCGCCGCACAGGCCAAGCTCGAACTGGAAACCCTGACCGAAGAAAAGCGCCTTCAGGAGCGGCTGGCGTTCGAACAGCAGCGCCGGGCAGAAGAGATCAGCCGCAGCCGCGCCGCGGTGACGCTTGCCGAAGGCTCCGGCGCCAACCGGAGCACGCTGCGTGAGCAGGAATTGCGCAACGAGATTGCCGCGCTCCAGTCCGGCCGCGCCGGTCTCGCCGCCGATCCGGTCGGGCAAGGCATGGTCGACACCGCCATCGAGGCGAAGACGCGGGCGCTGGAAGCCCTTGTCGATCGGCAGCAACGGGCCATCGAGCTCGACCGGCTCGACATCCAGATTGCGACCGAACGCAACCCGCTGCTTCGCGCCGAGCTGGAAGCCCGCCGCACGCGCCTGCAAATGGCCGAACAGGAAGTTTCGTCCGGGGCCATTGAGGCCGAGGTCGGCCGCGCCCGCAATCGCGTCATCGAGGAGACCATTGCGGCGGCACGCGCGCAGACCGCCGACATGCGCGCCGACCTCGACGCACGCCGCAACCTCAACACGTTGCTCGCCGCCGGCACCATCACATCGGCCGACGCAAACCGCCTCTTGCAGGAAGAAGCCGCGCTCCGCCCGCTGGTCGTCGCGGCGGCCGCGGCCGAGGGCGCAGAAAAAGCGCGCCTCAACGAGGTCATCACCGAATTGCGGTCGGGCTATGCCGCCCTTGCCGAAGAAGAGAAGCGCGGTGCGGCCCTTGAATATCTGCGCGGTCAATCCGACCGCCTGGAACAGCTGCGCCTTGAGCAGTCGCTTGTCGGCGCAAACCAGAGTGTGCGGGCGCAGGCACTGGCCCAGCTGGAAGCCGAACAGAAGATCCGCAGTCTCGGGATTTCCGCGATCAGTGCGGAGGCCGAGCAAATCCGCGCGCTGGCCGGCGAGCAAGCGAAACTGACGCGGGAGACCGAAAAGCAGGAAGCGGCCTTCACCAAGGTCCGCGACACGGCCGAAGGCGCCATCGACACCATCGTCGATCGCTTCACGGAAGGCGATTTCAAAGGCGGGCTTCAAGCCGCCCTCAAAGACATCTCGAAGACCATCACCGAGTTGACGGTCACCAACCCGCTGAAGAACGCGCTTCTGAACACCGATCATGAGACCATGGCCGATCTTGGCGGCTTCGGTGGCATGTTCGGCAAGCTGTTCGGCGGCGAAGGCATGTCGACCGCCTCCATGGCGGTAACCGCAGCAAATGTGACCATTGCCGGCGGACTTGGGGGCCTGGGCGGCGGGCTCAGTTCGCTTTTCGCCGCCAACGACAACAGCGCGGCCGGCTCGCCGGTTGCCTCCGCAATCGCCTCTGTCGGCGCCGGCGGCGTGTCGCGTCCGGGATCGGCCGTCGATCTTGCCGGGGCGCTGCTCGGCTCGACCGAAACGGCGAACGCTGCGCAGATAAACAGCTTCCTGAAGCTTGGCGGCGTCGATATCGACGCGGCGCGAACCGCATGGTGCGCCGGTTTCGTCAATTCGGCCCTGCAACAGGTCGGCGTGGATGGCAGTGGCTCGCTGCTCGCCAACTCATTCCAGAACTGGGGCAGCCAGATCGACCCGAGCCAGGTGCTTCGCGGCGACGTCCTGTTGCAGTCGAATGGCCTGTCCGCGACCCAGCCCGGCGGGCATGTCGGTTTGGCCACAGGCGCCACGCGCATGTTCAACGGGCAGCAGCAGCTGGAAATGCTTTCGGGCAACTACAGCAACAGCGTGGGCACCGGCTGGTTCAATGCCGTCGATCTGCAAGTGCGGCGGGCGACCGAAGCCGCCGACGCACTCTCCACCCTGTCGTCGAGCTCCGCCACGGCGACGCAAGGTCTCGGCCAGTTCGGATCCGGCCTCGGCTCGTTCGGCCAGGCACTGTCTGGCGCCGGGATGCAGGCTGGATCAGGCGGCGGCCTCTTCGGGTGGCTTGGAAGCCTCTTCGGCGGTGGCGGTGGCGGCCAGTGGGCGGCGGCTGTGGCCGGCACCCTGACACCCGGACTGTTCGACAAGGGCGGCCCGACTGGCGGCTCCAACCCGGCCCGAATTGCCGGCCTCGTCCATGAACAGGAGTTCGTCTTCGACGCGGCTTCTACCGCCCGCATCGGCGTCGAAAATCTGGAAGCCATGCGCCGCGGCAAGAACCCTGCCGGCATCATCCGAGTGCAGCCGATGCGCTCGGCCGGCCGGTCGGCGTCTGCCGCTCCGACCCCGGTCAACTTCCACTACACCGCCGATATCCGGGTTTCGGGCAATGGCGACAAGGAATTGATGGGCCGAATGCGTCAAGCGGCCGAGGAAACCGTGAGAGACGGCTTTGACCAGTATCGCCGCGTTGGCGTCCAGGAAGACATCAAGCGGTTCAACGACGATCCTTATTCGAGGGGAGCGGCTTAGCGATGGCGCTCTCATTTCCTCTCAACGCGAGCGAGTTCGCCAACAAGCTGCGGATCCAGACCGCCCGCTGGTGGCTCCAGGAGCATCAGGAAAGTTCGATCACGGGAGGCGGCGAGTTTCTTGTTGCCGATCTTGCCCCGCGTTTGTGGCGCGCGGACGTCTCGTTGTGGCCGATGTTCCATGACGATGCAGCCGAGGTGCAGGCGCTTATTGAAAGCCTCGACGGCTCCCTGAATGCGTTCAACCTCTACGACCCGCGCAAGCGCTATCCGCGTTCCGATCCGAAGGGAACGGTCATCGACGGCGCATCGCCGGTCATCTCGTCCTTGTCCGGAAACAACAAGCAGCTGACGATATCTGGCCTGCCGGCAAACTACGTGCTGTCGGGCGGCGACATGTTCGGCTTTCTCTACGGCCCCGATTCCGAGCGGCGTGCGCTGCACCGGATCGTTTCCCGCGTTGTGGCCAACGCGGCTGGCGTAGCCGCCGGCGTCGAGGTTCGTCCGCATTTTCGGCCCGGCGTTGTGACCGGCACGGCCCTGAACTTCGTCAGCCCGGTCGCCCGCGTGAAGCTTGTTCCCGGTTCCTTTGAACCCGGTACCGCCCGCCGAAACATCACCGAAGGCATGTCCTTCCAGGCCCAACAGGTGATCTGATGGTCCGCGCCGTTGACTCCAACACCTATGATTATCTGCACTCGCGCCAAGGCGTCATCCCGCGCGCCTTCGTCTGGATCTCGGCCAAGAACAGGGAGACCGGGAGTATCGAGACAGTAGGCTTCTGGAACGGCCTGGACAGCGTCGAGGTGTCCGTGATCAGCGGCGTGACAGGATCGCCAGTGTCGCGCGAATACCATGCCGCCGGCTCGCTCCTCGACGTCGGGCCAATCACGCGCACCCCGGAACTCGAAGTCCGGACGCTTCGTATCTCCCTCAGCCAGATCAGCGAGGCGGTCCAGCTTGCCGTGCGGGGCTACGATGTTCGCCACGCGCCGATCGAGATCCATGAGGGGTACCTCGATCGAGAGTCCCGCCTGCTGATCGCGCCGCCCATCATCGACTTCGTCGGCTGGATCAACGGGGCGCCGATCAACACGCCCGCGGCGGGCGGAAAGGGCAGCATCATGCTCGATTGCGTGTCGCACAGTCGGATGCTCACCCGCACCAACCCGGCGAAGAAGTCGCACGAGACCCAGAAGCGGCGCTCCAACGACCAGTTCCGAAAGTACAACTCCGTCGCCAACCAGTGGCAATACTGGTGGGGCGAACGCGAAGGCGAGACGATGGGTTGAGCCGATGA
>NZ_OBQD01000063.1 GCF_900220975.1 Rhizobium subbaraonis
ACCTCGACCGTCGAGGATCGCCGCCTGATCAACATGAAGCTCGCCGAGGTCTATGCCGATGGCGGCTATGTGACGCCGTGGACCGACCAGCGCGTTGCCGACGATCTCGGCGTGCCGCGCGCCTGGGTGACGGAAATCCGCGAGGGCTTCTACGGGCCGGAAGGCTCGAACCCGCTCTTTGACAAGTATCTGGTCGAGAGCGCCGGCATTGCCCTTCACCTCGCGCAGCTCGCCGAGGAACGGAAGGCTGCAGGCGAAATGGTCAAGCGCGCGACCGAGGCGGCGGCGAAGGTGCGCACGCGCTGCGATGAGCTGGAAGCCAAGGTTCGCGATGTGCAGGCGCTGGGCAAGCGCGTGGAGCGGGAGCTTGGCCGATGAACGAGCTTCGCGACGGTATTGCGCAGATCGCTGCGGCGGCGACGGACGCGGAGCGGGCGGCGGCGCTGCTGGCCTGCCCGTTGTCCCTGCTGATGACCTGCGAATTCACGATCCGCAACCGCATGCAGGTTTCGGGCTTTCTGGAGGGGATTCGCTACCTCGAGACCGAACTCGCTGCCCTACGCGGGTTTCGCGACGAAGGCGGCGTGCCGCCCGGCGGCATGGATGTCGCCGTCGTGCGCGGGCGCCTCGGGCGGATTTCGCGCGGGGAAGATCCGAGCGGACAGGGGGTGTGCGTTGGCTAGTCGTTCCTCTCTCCGCGTGCTCGTCGGCTGCGAATATTCCGGCATCGTGCGCAATGCCTTCCTCGACGAGGGATTTGACGCGTGGTCCTGTGACCTGCTGCCCGCCGAGGACGGCAGCAACCGGCATATCCGCGGCGACGTTCGCACGATACTTGCCGATGGCTGGGATCTTCTCGTCGTGGCGCATCCGCCGTGCACACGGCTTTGCCGGTCGGGCCGGCGCTGGCTTTCCGGGCCGGGCTACATGACGCCGCCGAAACAGCTGCCGATCGGCCGGACATGGGAAAGCATGATCGCCGAGTTCGAGCAGGGCGTTGATCTCTTCGTTGCCTGCTGGCGCGCTCCGATCGCCTGCGTGGCGATCGAGAACCCGGAAATGCACGACATCGCCCGTGCGCGGATGCCGGACGATGTACCGGCGCCGCAGATCGTGCAGCCCTTCTGGTTCGGTCATCCCGAATACAAGGGCACCGGCTGGTATCTGCGCGGGCTGGAAGCGCTGGTCGAGACGGATCGCCTGCCGGAGCCTGTGACGGGCACGGATGAATGGAAGGCGTGGAACCGAGTCTGGCGGATGCCGCAGGGCAAGGATCGCGGAAAGGAGCGCAGCCGTTTCTTTCCGGGCATGGCCAAGGCTGTGGCGCGCCAGTGGGGCGCGCAGGCGATGGCTGCGGCGCGGAGGGCGGCGTGATGGCAGTCTATGTCGACGACATGAAAGCGCCCTTCGGCAACATGGTCATGTGCCACATGTGGGCCGATAGCGATGACGAGCTGCTGGCGATGGCCGACCGCATCGGTGTGCAGCGCAACTGGATTCAGGGGCACCCGACGCTTTCGTTCGGCAAGCATCGCAATGCGAGCTGGGTGCATTTCGATATCGCCCTGTCGAAGCGTGCGCTGGCCGTGCGGGCGGGCGCGATCGAGACCGATCGTTATGGGCCGGTGGAGCACACAAGCCGCCTGCGCCTCGACGCGGCCGTGGTGCGTGGGGACGTAGAGGGCCAGCAGCGGGCGCATGCCATGCTGGGCAACATCGCGCGCCTGCGGGCCGGGCAGGTGGCGAAATGAGCATCATGTTGATGAGCCGCATCTTCCGGATGAACATCGGCGGATGCAATCGCAAGCTCCTGGCCGTGCGGCTTGCGGACTTTGCCGACGACGACGGGCGCGGCATCTATCCCGGCGTCGACCGGCTTGCGCAGGAGACGGAGCTTTCCGAGCGGACGGTGCAGCGAATCCTTGCCGATTTCGAGCGTGAGGGCATCCTCGTGTGCCGTCAGCGCGCCACGGGGCGGCCGGGCGTTGCCAATCGCTATGACTTCGATCTGGCCCGCCTGTATGCCTACGAGGCCGGCAAAGCGAAGCCCGAATCCACGGCGGAGACGGGTGACAGCGTGTCACCCGTCGACACGGGCGAGAGGGGTGACAATCGTGCCGAGAGGGGTGACACCGGCGACGGAGAGGGGTGTCACCGTGACACCCGAACCGTAATAGAACCACCATTAGAACCATCAGTTGAGAGAGGGCGTGCGAGCGAGCACGGGGATGGGCAGGAGGCGAAGGCGGACGAGCGTGGCGAAAGCGACGCTTCGATCGAGCGCTCGTTCTGGCGGCTGGTGAAGGATTGGCCGCAACTGGACGGGATGCCCAAGAAGAATTCGCTCATCGCATGGCGCAAGCTGTCGGCAGACGAGCGACGGCAGGCGGCTGAGCGCTTCCAGGACTGGCTGGCGTTCCTGAAGGACCGGAAGAAGGACTATGTGCCGGCGCCTTCGACCTACTTCGCAGAAAAGCTTTGGCAGGAAATTCCCGAAAAACCCCAGACCACGGCAGGACCGAAGCTCGCAGCGCCCTATGGCAAGCTCTGGATGACGGCGCGGATCGCCGACCTGTTGCGCAAGGCCTATGGGCCGATTTCCGGGCTGACCGCCTTCGAGCAAAGCCTTGTCCGCGCCGGGAAGACGACAGCCGAGGCGATCCATCGCGAAAAGGTTCGGCGCAGCGGCTGGAAAGTCGTCAACGCCATGCACGAGCGGGCGGCGGATGCGAAGGGCTATCCGTGCTCGCTGGATCTGCTGCCGATCTCCGAAGGCTTCCGCCAGGTGCATCGCGACGGCGAGCTCTACGCGGCATGGCGGCGCGAGCACGAGCGGCGCGGCTGGCCCTTCCTCGACGATACGCGCCCGCCTGAATGGGTGCATTTCCCGGCTGTGGCCGATGGCTGGGAAGCTGATCCGGATGCAGCCGTCCGGGCGGCGATCGATGATTTTGCGGCGAAGCTCAGAGAGGTACGAGGCGATGAACATGCAGCATAAGGGCTTCCTCGGATCTCCGATCGGACTTGGCGCGGGTGAGCGGTTCGCGGATCGCATGAAACGGATCAATGAGGCGCGGCTCGATGAGGGCGCGCTCCTCACCATGAACTGGCGAATCAGTGCTGCAAATGTCCCGTGGTTCGCCCTTCGCGTCTGGACCGGACGCGAGAAGGCTGTGGAAACCACGCTTGATGGCATGGGGATTCGGTGCCTGGTGCCCATGCGGAAAGGGCCGGATCTGCGTCGTCGTCACCGTGTGATAGAGGGGGCGATGATGCCCGTCATCCATGGTTACGTCCTCGTCCAGATGCTTCCTTTCGCTGACTATCTCGCCGGATTGCAGGGTGTCGATCATGCGATTGACGTGCTTGGCGGATGTGAGAAGCCGATGCGGATCAGCAGCGCAGAGGTGAGCCGATTCAATGCTTTGGCGCAGTGCGGGGCTTATGACTGGGAACGTCCCGTTGACCTGAGCTTGGAGCAGGGTGAGCAGGTCTTCATCACGGCTGGGCCGTTCACCGGGCTGCATGCGATCGTTGCCACCGCAAGCAAGAAAGGGCGAGGTGACGTGGTGGTTGTGATCCGCTTCATGGGCGGAGAGGTGCCCTTGACAGTGCCTCTTGCGCTTCTGCGGAAGTTGTGAGAGTCATTTCGTCACTGGATGAGCTGATGATCCTGAAGTGAGCCTCTGAAAACGCCTAAACAGCGGGGAGCAATCCCGAGGTCGGTACGCCGGTCAGCCCCAACCCTGACAGCCTCGATCGAGAGGCATCGATTCAGGGCCAGTGCGAAAGCTATGACCGGATGACAGACGAGGCGGCCGAAAGGTCGCCTTTATTGCATCTAAGGTTATGGGCGGAAACACGCGAGGCGGCCATGCTCGAAACAGAGGTTAGGTTCGACCTTCGCAAGTTCGAGCGCTCCATGTCTGACGTCGCCCGCAAGCAGCTGCCATACGCGGCGATGCTCGCCTTGAACGAGACAGCCAAGGGCGGACGCCTTGCGGTGCAGAAGGAAATGGATCGGGTGTTTGACCGCCCGACCCCGTATGCCAAGCGCGGTGTCATATTCGACAAGGCGACCAAGCAGAACATGCGAGCCGCCGTCGTCGTTACCGGCAATCGGACGAAGGGCGCGCTGCCAGCAACAGCGTTCCTAGGCCCACAGATCCACGGCGGTCAGCGCACACACAAAGCATTTGAGCGCCAGCTGATCGATCGCGGATTGATGGAGCGTGGCGAAGTTGCCGTGCCGGCCAATCGCACGCCTCTCAATCGGTACGGCAACATGACGCAAGGGTTTCTCAACCGCGTCATGGCTGACTTGCAGATCGACTATCGTGGCGCCGGGGCTACTCGTGTTCGTAGCGATGCCAGCCTGAAGCGGAACAAGAACTATCGCAATGCGCGGTTCTTCGTTCCGAAACGAGGGGGGCATCTCTTTCCGGGCGTCTGGCAGAGAAGTCCGGCCGACAACAGCATCTTCCCGGTGATGCTCTTCATTCGGTCGGAAGGGTACCGCGTGAGGCTGCAGCTCGAAGCCGTCGTCGAGCGGCATGTCGCAGCAACCATCGACGACAATTTCGCGGCCGCCTTCGCCCATGCCATGCGAACGCGGCGCTGACCGGTCAGGAAAATTCGCGGGTCCTTCCCGGCCAGACCGGCGCTGCGGGTATTTGGCACCGCTGGTCTTGGCCACTGGTCTGCCCCCTGAAAAGTGATCCTTCTTGAAGTATGGCTATTGAGCCGAGGAAGGACATTGAAATGGCAGGGAAAAGACACAAGGCAGAAGAG
>NZ_OBQD01000062.1 GCF_900220975.1 Rhizobium subbaraonis
TGGCCGGCTTCAAATCGGAATGCTGGCCGGAATGAAATCGGAATGGGTGGCCGGCTTCGTTTCGGAATCAATGGCCGGCTTCATCGGAATACGCAGCGACGTCTTGCTCGCTCCATGGCTTCAGGATGTGCGATATGATTTACACCAATTTCGCCGGCGTTGAGCATATGCTGCCATAGCTAGTTTTTCCGCTATGGCGCCACATCGCTCTTCGGCTGCGGTTGGCCGTGCGTTTCCTATGGGCTTTCGAAGCCGTCGGTGGTGGAACCAATCGGCTCATCATAAAGCGTGACAATGCGAGTGCTTCGAAGCTCTCCCACGGCCTCACACACATGGTCGAGGACGTGCGTCAGGGGAGCAACTCCCCCCAGGTGGGGTCCCACTGAACGCCTTCTGTCAGCTCAACGAAAATCGGCGCCTCCGCCTCGCTGTGGCTGGCCGCCAACTTGAAGGCAGCTTCGGGCTCCATCTCTTCGCCTGGAAAGATCGTATCGTTCTTGGCGGGATCCACGATCTTGCGAACATAGCCCCGGATCTGGTCCCCAGATGTATAGAGCTTGATTATGACGGCGTCTGGCGGGCGGACCGCAGGTTGGTAGGCTCTGTAGGGCACTTTGATCTCCTTTCTGTCGCTAATTCGAGGAACGAACTTAAGTTCCCAGCCGACGCGCGAGAACTGGCGATCGGGGCGATATCCGGCCGGAAACGCCCATCGGTTGAGTTGAGAGGCAAAGGCGATGGGGATGAATTCTTTGCACTCGTCCATCGGCTCCTTGCTCGCCGCCTTGGACTCTGTCGTCAATGAAGGGGAGGCTTCACATCGGGGTGGGACCTGGATCGGCTACTTTGATCTCGAACTAGGCTAGTAGGCCGAGGCTCAACGGCTGCAAGTGCCGTTCTAGCGCGGCTCAATCGGCTCTTGATGGTCCCTATCGGGCAATCACAGATCACTGCTGCTTCCCAATACCGCAAGTTGAACAGTTCTACCGTAAGGAGGACGTCGCGGTGATATGGTGGGAGCTTTTGCAACTCCCCCATTGTTCCTTTCTGAGCTGAAGTGCCGACAGAGACTTTCGTCAGCTCTTGCTGCCGAATGAGCGTCGCCAGTTCGGCTAGCAATTGGGGCAACAGGCCCATCGGTGATGCGGCGGTGAAGCGCTGACGTGCAAGTATAAGACACTCCGCGACAACCTTATCCGCTTGGTCTGCATTTGCGCACATGACCCGCGCAAAAAAACGCAGGTGGGGGAGGCAGCTGGCAACTGTTGTCGTGTCAGACTTCATGGCGTGGGGCTCCGTGACACTGTTGAACGCGAGCAGCTGGCCAAGGTTCCTTCCTCAGCTTTCGCCCGTTCCTAATCGATGATTGGGAAGGTGAGCGGCTGTAAATCACGCCGCTGCAGAGACGCTGCCAAGATGTTTTTAATTTGCGTTGGAACAAATCCCATTCTGGCGCGTTTGTGCCGCGCTGGGGGATAGTGCGCGATGAATGAATGGCGGTCGGATGTCGTGTCGGCCCTGCCGCAGTTAAGGCAGGTCGCTTTTATCATGGCTGGAGACGAGCATGCTGCTGACGTGGCTGTCGCCCATGTCTTACGGCTGGCTCAGCGAACGGACGATGTCTCTGACTTTCCCTGCACTCTCAGCTGGCTTTTGGCAAAACTTGCGCGCTTGCCGGTGTTCGAAGGCGAAAACCTAAACCCAGACCACAGTCCACCATATTACGTCCCCAGTCTCCTCGACCTTCCATCGGCGGAGCGGCTCTGCTTGGTTCTCGTCGATGGCTTGAAGTTTGAAGCGTCATTGGTGTCCCGGATAGTTGCAGAGCCGCAAGAAACGGTTGATGAACGACTTCAACGGGCAAGACAGATGTTCAGACGTCTTCTAGATCCACCTCAGCCTCTGAACTCAAACCTGGACGTTGAGGCGTCAGCGGCAATGTACCTAGGGCAGACCCCACCAAAGCATGTTTCCCCACTCCCGGCACCAGGAGACGGGAGATGGTGAGCAGCCATAACGGGGTGCTCGTGACGCTGTCGATCCTGATCGCTGTGGCTGCCTCCTATACCGCTTTGGATATTGCTCAACGGGTCCGCGAGTCCTCGACACGCATCTCAAGAACGGCATGGCTGGCGGCGGCGGCTTTGTGCATGGGGGGTGGGATCTGGTCCATGCATTTCGTCGCCATGCTGGCCTATACCATGCCGGGTATCGTGATCAGCTATGATCCATTGTTAACTGCCATGTCGCTGCTGATTGCCATTTTGGTCACAGGCGGTGGGTTTGCGCTTGTCAGTCGTCGGGAAGAAAGCGGGGTCGCTTTGTGTCTTGGCGGCTTGTTTATGGGCGCTGGTATCGTTGCCATGCATTATATCGGCATGTCCGCAATGCGCATGCCGGCGCATATGACCTACAGCCTGACATGGGTTGGCCTGTCGATCCTCATTGCTTTGGGAGCGGCAGTTGCGGCCTTGTGGCTCGCGTTCCGCGGAAGCCGGACCCTACACCAGGGAGCTGCAGCCGTTGTGATGGGGTTTGCAATTTCGGGCATGCATTTTGCAGGAATGAAGGCGGCACATCTTCACGCAAGCGAGGAACCGGCGGGGCTGGTCTCGAGTACGTTCAGCCAAGGCGGCCTAGCAGTGGGCATCGCTTTGGTCACGTTGATGATCCTTCTTGCCGCTGTTGTCGCCGCCATGTTCGATCGTCGTTTTGCCGCACTCGCCCAAAAAGAAGCCCTGTCACTGCGAGAGGGTGAAGAGCGTTTTCGAAAGCTCTATCGCGGCACGCCCTTGCCCTTGCATGCCCTGGACGACCAGGGCCGCATCCAGGAAGTCAGCGATGCTTGGCTGGCACTGTTGAAACTGTCCCGTACACAAATCTACGGGCGCCCTTTCACCGCATTCATGACTGAAGATGCTGCCGCCGAGCGCATGCGAGAGGACTGGCCCGCCCTGCTTGCCCAGGGCGAGCTGAAAGACCGGCCCTCTCGTCTGGTCGCTGCCGACGGACGTATCCTTGATGTTCTGATCTCTTCGCGCATCGAGCGTCTTAGAGAAGAGGACAGCCCCCGTGTCATCGAAGGTCTGATCGACCTGACCGAGCGCAAGGCAACCGAGGAAGCCTTAAGACAGGCGCAGAAGATGGAAGCCATTGGCCAACTGACCGGCGGCGTGGCTCATGATTTCAATAATTTGCTGACAGTCATCATCGGCAGCCTCGAGCGAGCGCGAAAGAAGATGGTGGAGGACGAGGCGCTGCTGAGGTTGCTTGGCAATGCGCTCGAGGCGGCCCAGAGGGGGGCGAGCCTTACCCAGAGATTGTTGGCCTTTGCCAGGAAACAGAATCTCGACCCACAGGTCATCGAGGTTAAATCTCTCGTGGAGAGCTTGCAACCGCTTCTCAATAGTTCACTGCCTGCAAACATCTCGCTTAAGACGGATGTACCGGCTGGAACGCCCCCAATCAAGGTAGACCCTCATCAATTGGAGATGGCTCTGCTCAATCTTGTGGTGAATGCACGAGATGCCATGCCAGAGGGCGGCACGATCACAGTGGCAGCCTCGGTCGACGAGCAACCGCCTTCCGCCCTTGCGGGTGGCCGCTATATCTGCCTCTCAGTAACCGATGAGGGGGAGGGCATGGACGTGGAAACACTGTCTAAAGCGCGTGATCCCTTCTTCACCACGAAAGGGGTCGGAAAGGGGACGGGTTTGGGTTTGCCGATGGTCTCCGGGTTTGTCGAGCAGACTGGCGGGTTGATGGTGCTGAAGAGCGAGCTAGGTTCCGGTACCATTGTGCAGATATGGCTACCGCAAGAGCAAGAGGGCGGCGGACAGCTGGTTGAGCGGATAGACGGTGGCGACAACAACTGGCCAGTGGATCTGCGAGACCAGGTCATCCTCGCTGTGGATGACGATGCACTCGTGCTGATGAACACCGAGGCGATGTTGGAAGATCTGGGTGCCAAGGTTATTGCCACCACATCGCCATTGGAGGCTCTTCAACTGATCGAGACCCGATCGGACATCAGCTGCGTGGTCTCCGATTATGCGATGCCAAAAATGACAGGCGGCCAACTTCTGGAGGAGAGCAGGTTCCTACGGCCAGACCTACCTTTCGTGATCGCCACAGGGTATAACGAGGCCCCCATTTCGGCTCCGGCGACGACGCTGCTGGTAAAGCCCTTCACCGATGAGGCGCTAAATCTGGCGATACGGGAGGTATGTAATCAAACTTTGAATCCAGTTATCGGACCGCTACCGACAGATGTTTTCCCGCGTGCACTAAGCTGAAATGTTTATGATTTCGACAATGCGGATGCTCTCAGGCATCTCAACCTGCCACATTTAGGCTGTTGTTCAGAAATCGTATAGGAGCGGCAACGCACGACACACAGGCCCTGGGGATTGCAGAAATGGGATCCCTCGCTGTAGTAAGGCACTCGCGCTTGTGACTGGGTACGAGCCCGCTCGTGGCCTTCTGAACTCAACCGATATCGGTCGCCTCTGCGCGTTCTTGTAGAGCTCATACGGCCCATCCGAATGTTCGCAGATTAGACAGTCACGGCTCGCTTAGCGATCATGCAAGTAGCTGGGACGCTCGTGCGCTCCTCCGTTGTGCATGATTGTAGTATTCGGAAGCTTGCTGCACCGATCTATGGCGTGACTGCTCCATGGCCTCAGCGAGTGGAATGCCGCGATTGGCCGCTTCAGTCAGATAGCCGGACCGCAATCCATGCGCTGAAAACTCCGCCGGATCGAGCCCGGCCCGTTCCGCCCGATGCTTTAGAATGTCGTTGATCGCCTTCGGGTCCAGCGGCCGACGCGAGACATTGCCCCAGCGATCGATTGCCCTGAATACACTGCCCTTGTCGATTTTCGCAGCCCTTAGCCACGCATTAAGGGCATCAACCGGTCGACCGCTGAGGTAGACCACTTCGTCGTTGTCGGCGCCGCTGGTCTTGGTGCGACCAAGATGAATGGAAAGAGAGAGCAG
>NZ_OBQD01000060.1:2500-5732 GCF_900220975.1 Rhizobium subbaraonis
GTTTTGAACCCGTTGGGTTCGAGGCGTCCGAGCCCAGTCCTTGCGATCCCATGAATGGTCTAGCCGACCGGAAATGGGTGAGGGGCTGGAGGTAGGTAGGAAGCCTGTTACTCAAGGCATGATCGTTGTTGGCGAATTGATCGCTGAAGGCTTCGGACCGCAAGGTTCCGGGGATTTTGGTGTTTGATGATCCTCTGACGGCATGTTGATGGATGTTGCCTGACCGCGCATCCCCGGACAGATCTCGAGAAGCTGGTCTTAAAGATATGACTTCGCGGTGCACCGGCGTGCCCGCAATGAAGGACATATCGAACACGTCGATGGCGTCATGAGTTGGCTGGATTGTAAAAGGTAATCCGGTCGCTTTCGCTTATGCGAAAGCTAGTGATGAGCATTGGCAATGAGAACGATCAAGTGTCGTAAGGGCAATTGGTGGATGCCTTGGCATGCACAGGCGATGAAGGACGTGATACGCTGCGATAAGCCGTGGGGAGCTGCGAATAAGCTTTGATCCATGGATCTCCGAATGGGGAAACCCACCTTAAATACTTGGAGAATCCAAACTGTTCAGCGATGGACGGCTTGGGTTTCCAAGTATTGAAATAAGGTATCTTACCTTCGAATAAAATAGGGGTAAGAAGCGAACGCAGGGAACTGAAACATCTAAGTACCTGCAGGAAAGGACATCAACCGAGACTCCGCAAGTAGTGGCGAGCGAACGCGGACCAGGCCAGTGGCAATGAGGAATAAAGTGGAACGGAATGGAAAGTCCGGCCGTAGCGGGTGATAGCCCCGTACACGTAGAACACTCATTGTCCTTGAGTAGGGCGGGACACGTGAAATCCTGTCTGAACATGGGGAGACCACTCTCCAAGCCTAAGTACTCGTGCATGACCGATAGCGAACAAGTACCGTGAGGGAAAGGTGAAAAGCACCCCGACAAGGGGAGTGAAATAGAACCTGAAACCGGTTGCCTACAAACAGTCGGAGGGCGCAAGCCTGACGGCGTACCTTTTGTATAATGGGTCAACGACTTAGTGTGGCGAGCAAGCTTAAGCCGATAGGTGAAGGCGCAGCGAAAGCGAGTCTGAACAGGGCGTTCAGTTCGTCGCATTAGACCCGAAACCGAGTGATCTAGCCATGAGCAGGCTGAAGGTTGGGTAACACCAACTGGAGGGCCGAACCCGCATCTGTTGCAATAGATTGGGATGACTTGTGGCTAGGGGTGAAAGGCCAATCAAACTCGGAAATAGCTGGTTCTCCGCGAAATCTATTTAGGTAGAGCGTCGACCGAATACCCCAGGGGGTAGAGCACTGGATGGGCTATGGGGACTCACCGTCTTACTGATCCTAACCAAACTCCGAATACCTGGGAGTACTAGTCGGCAGACACACGGCGGGTGCTAACGTCCGTCGTGAAGAGGGCAACAACCCTGACCTCCAGCTAAGGTCCCCAAGTCATGGCTAAGTGGGAAAGGATGTGAGGATCCCAAAACAACCAGGATGTTGGCTTAGAAGCAGCCATCATTTAAAGAAAGCGTAACAGCTCACTGGTCTAAATAAGGGTCTTTGCGCCGAAAATGTAACGGGGCTGAAGCCATGCACCGAAGCTGAGGATACGTCGCAAGACGTGTGGTAGCGGAGCGTTCCGTAAGTCTGTGAAGGGAGACCCGTGAGGGCTCCTGGAGATATCGGAAGTGCGAATGTTGACATGAGTAACGACAAAGAGGGTGAGAGACCCTCTCGCCGAAAGACCAAGGGTTCCTGCTTAAAGTTAATCTGAGCAGGGTTAGCCGGCCCCTAAGACGAGGCGGACACGCGTAGTCGATGGGAACCACGTTAATATTCGTGGGCCTGGTGGTAGTGACGGATCCCGTATGTTGTTCATTCTTATTGGATTGGATGGGCTGCGAAGGGGTTCCAGGAAATAGCTCCATCATTATAGACCGTACCCGAAACCGACACAGGTGGTCAGGTAGAGTATACCAAGGCGCTTGAGAGAACTATGCTGAAGGAACTCGGCAAATTGCACGCGTAACTTCGGAAGAAGCGTGACCTCTAAGGACGCAAGTCTTTAGGGGTGGCACAGACCAGGGGGTAGCGACTGTTTATCAAAAACACAGGGCTCTGCGAAGTCGCAAGACGACGTATAGGGTCTGACGCCTGCCCGGTGCTGGAAGGTTAAGAGGAGAGGTGCAAGCTTTGAATCGAAGCCCCAGTAAACGGCGGCCGTAACTATAACGGTCCTAAGGTAGCGAAATTCCTTGTCGGGTAAGTTCCGACCTGCACGAATGGCGTAACGACTTCCCCGCTGTCTCCAGCATAGACTCAGTGAAATTGAATTCCCCGTGAAGATGCGGGGTTCCTGCGGTCAGACGGAAAGACCCCGTGCACCTTTACTATAGCTTTACACTGGCATTCGTGTCGGCATGTGTAGGATAGGTGGTAGGCTTTGAAGCAGGGACGCCAGTTTCTGTGGAGCCATCCTTGAAATACCACCCTTATCGTCATGGATGTCTAACCGCGGTCCGTCATCCGGATCCGGGACAGTGTATGGTGGGTAGTTTGACTGGGGCGGTCGCCTCCGAAAGAGTAACGGAGGCGCGCGATGGTGGGCTCAGAGCGGTCGGAAATCGCTCGTCGAGTGCAATGGCATAAGCCCGCCTGACTGCGAGACTGACAAGTCGAGCAGAGACGAAAGTCGGTCATAGTGATCCGGTGGTCCCGCGTGGAAGGGCCATCGCTCAACGGATAAAAGGTACGCCGGGGATAACAGGCTGATGACCCCCAAGAGTCCATATCGACGGGGTTGTTTGGCACCTCGATGTCGGCTCATCGCATCCTGGGGCTGGAGCAGGTCCCAAGGGTTTGGCTGTTCGCCAATTAAAGCGGTACGTGAGCTGGGTTCAGAACGTCGTGAGACAGTTCGGTCCCTATCTGCCGTGGGTGTAGGAATATTGACAGGATCTGTCCCTAGTACGAGAGGACCGGGATGGACATATCTCTGGTGGACCTGTTGTCCTGCCAAGGGCATAGCAGGGTAGCTATATATGGAAGGGATAACCGCTGAAGGCATCTAAGCGGGAAACCCACCTGAAAACGAGTATTCCCTTGAGAGCCGTGGAAGACGACCACGTTGATAGGCCGGGTGTGGAAGCGCAGCAATGCGTGAAGCTTACCGGTACTAATCGCTCGATTGGCTTGATCGTTCTCATTGAAAATGCTCATCGAA
>NZ_OBQD01000074.1 GCF_900220975.1 Rhizobium subbaraonis
GCCCGTAGCACATTGGGAAGCGGCCTGTTGAAGGCCGGATTGCCTTGATGGAGGCAAGGGCGCGTAGCGCCCGCAGACTTCATCAAGGCGGCCATGACCGGTCAGCAGGTCTCTAAAGTGAAGTTGTCGACTCAACCCTTTGGAGACTGACCGATCATGACCAAGCGCAGTTCTACTCCCGCCGACGCCGTGCTGGTAGCCATCGATATGTCCAAGCACCGCCAGGAAGTTCTGCTTGAACGACCGGAGGGCGGCCGCCGGCGCCGCATGACAGTGATGGCGACGAAGGCGGATTATGATCGCCTGGCCGACGATCTGACGATCATTGGCAAGCCCGTGATTGTCGGTTTCGAAGCGACTGGCAACTATCACCGCACGCTGGCGCATCGATTGCTGTCCGCCGGGTTTGAGTTGCGCCTGATCTCGTCGGTCGCCTTGGCCCGGACGCGCGAAGCGCTGCACAATGGCTGGGACAAGAACGATTCCAAGGACGCGCAAGTGATCCTGCATATGTTGAGGATCGGTGCGACCCAGCGCTATGTCGATCCGCTGGCAGCCGGTATCAACGATCTGCAGGAGATGTCGAAGACGCATGAAGCCATATCAAAGGCGAAGACCCAGGCCTGGCATAGGATCCTGACCCACTACCTGCCGCTGTATTTCCCGGAGATCGAGCGTTTCGCCGGCAACAGCCGGTCTGACTGGTTCCTGGCGCTGATCGAACGTTTCCCGACGCCGGGGAGCATCATCTCGATCGGCCGCGAAGCCTTCACTGAACAGGCCTGGCCGTTGATCGGTCGCAAGGTCTCCAAGGCCCGGGTAGTCAACGATATCTATGAGACCGCCTCTGCATCGATCGCGCTGCCGATTGACGAGGATTCCACTGCGATCACGATGTTCCGCATGGTCGTCGCTCAGGCTCGTACCCTGATCCAACAACGCAATGAGATTGAGCGGATCGCCCATGACGCGCTGGCCGCGAACCGCGATTATCAGCTTCTGCGGATGATCCCAGGCATCGGACCGATCAATGCCCTGACGATCCTTGCCGAGGCCGGTGATCTGCGCCGCTTCAGCCATCATCGCCAGTTTCTCAAGTTCTGTGGCCTCGACCTCGCTACCTGTCAGTCCGGTATGTTCCGCGGTCGGACCAAGCTGTCAAAGTATGGCAATGCCCGGTTGCGGCGTACATTCTGGATGGCGACGCAGGTCGCGATCCGCCAGCGCGACAACAGCTTCCGCGATAAGCTGGGGCGCTATGTCGCCGGGTATCCCAACGACCCCGATCGCCGTCGCAAGGCGATGACCGCGCTCACCGCCAAAATGGCGCGCGTTGCGCATGCCGTCATCAAGACGGGAACCGAGTACCGTCCGTTCGTCGAACGGGCGGACACCAGATGGAAGGACCCCTCTCTGTGCAGCCGTGAGGGCGCTACCGCGACCCTGTAGATAATGTTCGGGCCTTCCATCTGGCATCCGTATCTCATTTTAAGGACGGTGAGGACCACGACCCACGCGGCTGCTGGATCCTGTGTTTGCTATGGCCGAGAGCGCATTCCTTGACGATGGAAGCCATCTGGATCATAAAAATCATCAGCGCCGATTACACTCGGCGCAACGAGACCTGCTGGCCTTTGCCCGCTGCTGCTTCCCTACATAGGACGTTGTCGGACC
>NZ_OBQD01000059.1 GCF_900220975.1 Rhizobium subbaraonis
GTCGATGATCCCCGAATATTGGACGGCCGGGATTATGGTGATGAGGGCCGTGCCGAAGATGGCGGCGACCTGGCTGCTGATGAAGCTCGAAATCAGAAGTCCGATTCCGGTCGCGATGATGACGTAGAGGAAGGCCGCCAGGGCGAGCGTGAGAAAGCTCCCGGTCAGCGGCACCCCGAACACGAACACCGCAAACGCCGTCAGCATGGCGAAGTTCAGCATGGCGAGCGCGATGTAGGGCAGTTGCTTGCCGATGATGAACTCGAAGCGCGTCACCGGCGTCACGTAGAAATTGACGATTGAGCCGAGCTCCTTTTCGCGGACGACGCTCAGGACCGCGAGCATGGACGGGATCAGCATCAGGAGCAGTGGAATGACAGCCGGCACCATGGCGATCAGACTGTCGACGCCCGGATTGTAGCGATATCTGAGCGCGATCTGGAATTGGCCGATCGTCGCCGCGTCGCCGTAGAGTTCGCGCGCCTTCTGGGTCAGCCAGGTCTGATGCATGCCCTGCACGTAGCCCTGGACGGTCTCGGCGCGCGATGGCGAAGCCCCATCGATCCAGGCGCCGATCTCGACTTTTGTGCCACGCGAGACATCGCGTCCGAACCCAGGCGGAATCTCCAGCGCCAGGCTGAGCTCGCCATTGCTCATGCGCCGGTCTAGGTCGTTGTAGTCGGTGATCGGCGCCTTTTCGGTGAAGTAGCGGGAACCGGCGATCTGGAGCGTGTAGTCGCGACTGACTGTGGTATCGTCGCGATCGAGCACGGCAAAGGACAGGTTCTCGACATCCAAGTTGATGCCGTAGCCGATGACGAACATGAGGATGACGCTGCCGAGAACGGCAAGCATTGCGCGGATCGGATCGCGGCGCAACTCGAGCGCCTCGCGCTGCGTATAGGCCAGCATGCGGCGCAGATTGAAGGCAGAGTGGGCAGATGGGGCTCGGGGCGGCGCCGCCCCATCCGCCTCCTCCTCCTCACGCTGCGCCTGGGGTGCTCGCGCAGGTGAAGCCTGTTCGCCAATTGCTTCTTCAAGATAAGAAATAAAGGCTTCTTCAAGCGTCGCCGCGCCCCGCTTTTCCACTATGGCACGAGGCTCGTCGCTGACGAGAACCTTGCCGGCATGCATCAGCGAGATGCGGTCGCACAGCTCTGCTTCGTTCATGAAGTGCGTCGAAACGAAGATCGTCACCCCGTCATTGCGCGACAGGTCGGACAGAATCTGCCAGAAGCCGTCGCGCGCGACTGGATCAACACCGGAAGTCGGCTCGTCGAGGATCAGGATGTCCGGGGCGTGGATCATTGCCACGGCGAGCGACAATCTTTGCCGGATGCCGAGCGGCAGCGCGTCGGGCAACGCATCCATGATCTCGGTGAGGTCGAAGCGTGCGGCCATGTCGGCGATGCGCGCCGGGATCTTTTCGAGCGGCAGATTGAAGAGACGCGCGTGGAGATCGAGGTTCTGACGAACCGTCAGCTCGGTGTAGAGCGAGAAGGCCTGGCTCATGTAGCCAACCTTTCGCCGGACCTCGATATCGTTCGGATCGACCTCATGTCCGAACAGTTTCGCGGTTCCCTCACTTGCCGGCAGGAGACCGGTCAGCATCTTCATCGTGGTTGTCTTGCCGCAGCCGTTCGAGCCGAGGAAGCCGAAAATCTCGCCGCGCGGGATCTGGAAGCTGACATCGTCGACCGCCGTGAAATCGCCGAAGCGCATCGTCAGGTGCTCGGCTTCGATCGCGAACTCCGCCTCCCCTCTATCGGGTCGGGGCGGTATGACGACCTCGTGATGGCCCTGCCGCTTTTCTTCCGGAAGGAGGGCGACGAAGGCGGCGTCGAGATTGGCGGCCCCGGTGCGGGACAGCAATTCGGCAGGCGTTCCGGTTGCAAGCACGCGGCCGGCGTCCATAGCGACGAGCCAGTCGAAGCGCGCGGCTTCTTCCATATAGGCAGTCGCGACGATCACGCTCATTCCCGGACGCTCGCGCCGGATGTCGTCGATCAGTTCCCAGAATTGCCGACGCGACAGCGGATCGACACCGGTGGTCGGTTCGTCGAGAATGAGGAGATCCGGATCGTGGATCAGCGCGCAGCAGAGGCCGACCTTCTGTTTCATGCCGCCGGAAAGTTTTCCGGCCGGGCGGTCCGGGAAAGGAGCAAGTCCCGTTCGCTCCAGCAGGTCGGTGATACGACGCTGCCTTTCTTCCCGGTCCTGGCCGAACAGGCGCCCGAAGAAATCGATGTTTTCGAATACCGAAAGCGTGGGGTAAAGGTTCTTGCCAAGGCCCTGCGGCATGTAGGCGATCCGCGGGCAGGTGCGGTTGCGGTGCCTCGCGTCGGCAATGTCGCCGCCAAGCACTTCGATCCGGCCGCCCTGAACCGTACGGGCGCCGGCGACGAGGCTAAGCAGGCTCGACTTGCCGACACCGTCCGGGCCGACGAGGCCAACCATGATGCCCGACGGGATATCAAGGCTCACGTTGTCGAGCGCCCTGATTTTACCATAGGACAGGCCGACTTTCGCCAGCTTCGCGACCGGCGCAGTCTGCGTCTTGTCCTCCGTCTTTCGCGGCGTTTCCTCGGTCATTGCACGAGCGCTTTCGTGAGTTGCTCAGGCCACTTCGCTTTGGGGTCGATCCGGACATAGGCCATACCTGGAAGCCCGGTCTTGACCTGCTGGATATGCTCGCGAAGCAACTCCGGCCTGATCTTCGCCTTGATCCGGAACATCAGCTTCTGCCGTTCTTCCTCTGTCTCCACCGTCTTCGGTGTGAACTGGGCGACATCGGCCACAAAGCTCACGCTGGCCGGGATCACGAATTGCGGCGCGGCATCGAGGACAAGACGAACCTCCGAACCGATCGGAATCCGGCCGGCTTCGGCGGTCGGCAGAAAGAACGTCATGTAGACGTCGCTAAGATCGACGAGATTGAGAACACGCCCGCCGGAGGACAGAACCTCTCCGGGCTGCGCGACGCGATACTGCACACGCCCATCGCGTGGCGATCTGAGCGTGCTGTCGTCGATATCGGCCACGATACTTTCAATCGCCGCATCTGCAGCGATGACGGCAGCCTCGGCATCGACAATCTGGGCCTTCGCAGCACCAATCGCCGCATCGGAGGCGGACAGTGAAGCCTGGGCTGCAGCAGTGGCCGCGCGCGTCCTCTGTGCCGCCGCGCGGTCGTCGTCGAGCGTTTGCTGGGAGGTCACGTTCGTCTTGATCAGTTGCTCGGTCCGGGCAAGTTTTCGTTCCGCGGCATCCTGTTCAGCCTCGCGTTGAGCGATCACCGCAGCTGCGGATTCCTTTTCCGCCTCCCTTTGGGCGAGCAGGCTCCTCGCCGTTTCCACACTGATCACGGCGCGTTGACGAGCGGCTTCAGCCTGCTTCCGCTGAGCCTCCAGTTGCTGGGTGTCCATGCGCGCCAACACCTGTCCGGCAGCGACGAGACTTCCTTCATCAACGAGGATTTCCTTGATCCGCCCGGCCGTCTTGGCGGAGACGTCGATTTCGGTTGCCTCGATACGACCGTTGCCGCCGACAATCCCGGCCGGGAGGCCTGTACCGTCATACATCCGCCAGCCATAGTAACCGCCAGCGAGAACCACGACGCCGAGAACGGCCAAAATCCAATTTTTAGCGGCCTTCACGACTGCATCCACCCAGTTTTTTTGTCACTGAGGGAAAGCCCTTGAGATTTTTTGGTTGTCGCGTTCGAATGTCGGGATTGAGTATTCGCCATAAAACCTACCATATGTTGATTGACATGTGCCGCGGCCGATCCATGTTCACGACCGGTCCCAGCCTTGTGCTTGGTGTGTAACGTGTCCCTACCGAAGGCTGTGCACACAGGGCACCGCGCACCGATCGATCGCTACGTGCTTGGGGTCATGCGACGGGCGAGAGATTGGCCATGCCCTGTTCGGACATGTGCCTTCCCTCGTCCATCCAACCCGTCATAAACTCGCGGATGTTGCTGCCGCGAGCAGCAAGCATCTCGGCAGGCTGATCGATCGTCGACAGTTTGCGAAGGCAGGTCGCTTGCTCTGGGACGAGGCGCAATGTCGCCTTAAGGCTTCCTCTATATCTTCCAGAATAAAAGCCGACCAAAGACGATGAGAATGGTTTCATCAAATAGAATGAAGTCATTCTGACGTTGCGTGTCGACCTATTCCGTAACCTTCTGGCCTTGCTGGTTTTCATTGCCCCTCACTTCATTGTTGGTTACATAAAATCTACCAACAAGCATGCGTATCGAAACGGACACGTTGAATTGTATTATATCATCACCTGTTGACTGCATTGTCAACAGGTGATGATGCCCTTGCCATCGTTTGATGATACTCTGTCTGGTGAAGGCAACCCTTTCGCCCTGAGTGCTCGCGGTTCGCTACGGCAGACGGTCTCGGCGTGATCGGACATTTCACCCCGTCGAACCAACCGATGACAATTCGCGCGCGTGATCAGCCGACGAAAGCCGAGATGACGAGTGCGTTCACGATGTCGATGAAAAAGCCGCAGACAAGCGGGACAATGATGAATGCCCGGTGCGCGGCTCCATGTTGCTGTGTGACCGCCGTCAGGTTGGCGATCGCTGTCGCCGTCGACCCCAGTGTGATGCCGCCAAATCCGGCACATATGACGACCGCCTCATAGTCGCGCCCCATGAGCCGAAAGACGATCGTCACGATGTAGACCACCGTCAGAACGACCTGAAGCGCCAGGGCGCAGGCAATGAAGACAAAGACACCGTCGAGCTGCCAAAGTTGCAGCCCCATCAGAGCCATCGTCAGGAAGAGGCCAAGCGCGAGATCGGAGACAAGCGCCAGTCCATCCTCGACTCCGGGCCAGAGTCGCCGCACCGTTGAGCCCACAGCCATCGGCATAAGGTTTCGGATCAGGATGCCAGCGGCCAGACAACTGACGAAGGTCGGCACAGTCAGTCCGGTCAGCGCGATCAGCTTATCGATGCCGAAACCGAGCATCAGCGAGATGTTCAGCGCCAGAATGGCCCAAAGGACAGAGAAATAGTCCAGTTTGGTCTGTGGCCGATCGAACGGCGCGCCGACGTCGAGTTCGACGTTATTGGTACCCGCGATGCGATGGCGCCTCATCAGGAACGCCGCGATCGGACCGCCGACGACGCAGGCGGAGATGAGTCCCACGGTGTTGGCTGCCACGCCGAGTTCCAGCGCGTTAGCGATCCCTAGCCTGTCGGTGAAGATGGGAGCCCAGGCGAGCGTAGTCCCGACACCCCCCGTTAGCGAGATCGACCCGACCATGAGACCGGCTTTCGGCTCAAGTCCGAATAGAGACGCAAGCGAGAGACCTGCGAAATTCTGGATCAGCATGAAAACGATGGCAAGCGCGAGAAGGATCGCCAGCGATCGGCCTCCAGCTAAAAGGCTGCGGACATCGGCTTTGAGGCCGATGCCGGCAAAGAAGAGCAGCAGAAGAAAATCCCGCATGCCGAGCTCGAAGACAATCTTGTCGCCCGTGAGGGCAAAAACGAGCGCGACGACCGCCGCACACAGCAGCCCGCCGACAACCGGCTCGGGGATCGAATAGCGGCGCAGGATACCGGCGTTCATGGTGGCGATCTTGCCAGAGAGAAGAAGGATCACTGCGATCGTGAAGGAAAGGAAGGCATCGACTTGCATTATTCACCGAACTTCCCGCCTGCTCCGCTACCTCCCCCGAATTCAAGGACAGCGTCGCCAGACGGCTTGGCGCGATTGGCGATCTACTGAGGAACTCTTGCCGCGCGTGGCCGCCCGCCGGAGTTAATCGCTTTATATACTATGATAAATCTTAGTCATCATTCGTTGACGGTCGCCCTTTATGGCGTTAAACTTGACAGCAGGTCAATAGGCATTGAGGAGAAAGTATGCCCAATCGAGTCATCCGTCCGGACGCCAACGATACGACCCGCGACCGCATTCTGAAGGCTGCCATTCTGCGCTTTTCGACCCACTCCTATGACCATACGGGCCTCCGCGATATTGCAGCCGACGTCGGGGTGGATATGGCCTATGTTCACCGTTCCTTCGGCTCCAAGGAAAAGCTCTTCTACGAAGCGGTCAAGGCGAGTGGCAAACCCGACCTGCTTTTCACTGAGGAAGGAGAAAGTCTGTCCTCCGTTCTAGCCAAGCACGTCCTGTCGCGAAAAGGCGTCAACGAGATCGGAGCACTGGATATCGTTGTGCAGTCTTTCGGTAGTCCGGCAGCCTCCCGCGTGCTCAACGAATTCCTTGAAGAAGATTTCATCGCTCCGCTCGTCAGCAAGCTGACGATGGTGCCAAAGAGGCGCGCTGCACTGGTCGCCGCGTTTCTGGCGGGGGTCGGTATTCTCAAGGACGTGATCAAGGCCGAAACCCTGTTGAAAGATTGACCTTGCCCCCAAGTTTTATCCAGTTTTAAGTTCGCTCCAGCGGTTTTTGGTTGCTGTATTTGCGGCGGTAGCGGCGGGTTGCGGTGCGGAGC
>NZ_OBQD01000082.1 GCF_900220975.1 Rhizobium subbaraonis
TGACCTTGCCCCGTTGAAATAATCCATTTTGAAGTAAGCTCTGGCCATCGAGAGGACCAGGGAATGAAGCGCAACCGTTTCACAGACGAACAGATCATCGGCATTCTGAAGGAGCATGAGGCAGGCACACCGGTCTCGGAGCTTTGCCGCAAGCACGGCGTTAGCGATGCCAGCATCTATAAATGGAAGGCCAAATTCGGCGGCATGGATGTATCCGAAGCCAAGCGGCTGAAGACGCTGGAAGACGAAAACACGAAGCTGAAACGGCTCCTGGCAGACGCCATGCTCGACAATGCCGCTTTGAAAGACCTTTTGGGAAAGAAGTGGTGACGCCCGCAGCAAGGCGGAAAGCTGTCACTCATCTGATGGATCGCCACCAGATGAGCGAACGGCGGGCGTGTAAAGCCATCGGCTTTTGCCGGATGACGATCCGTTACGAAACCAGGCGCCGCGATGATCATGACCTTCGCGAGCGGATGAAGGCGCTGGCGCATGAACGGCGCCGCTTTGGATATCGACGCCTTCATGTACTGCTCAGGCGTGAGGGTCACCTTGTGAACCACAAGCGGCTCTTCCGGCTTTATCGGGAAGAGAAGCTGACGGTGCGCAAGCGCGGCGGTCGGAAACGAGCGATAGGCACACGAGCACCGATGCTGATCCCGCTTGCCGCCAATGATCGCTGGTCACTGGACTTCGTGTCGGATCAGCTCACCGATGGTCGCAGGTTCCGGGTGCTTACGGTCGTTGACGATTGCACCAGGGAATGCCTGGGCCTCGTCGCCGATACGTCCCTTTCCGGCCTGCGGGTTGCCCGTGAACTGGACCGGATCATCGAGGGGCGAGGCAAGCCGAAGATGATCGTCAGCGACAATGGCAGCGAGTTCACCAGCAACGCGATCCTGCAATGGACGGATCGGACCAAGGTGGAATGGCACTACATCGCACCGGGCAAACCGATCCAGAATGCCTTCATCGAAAGCTTCAATGGGCGGCTGCGAGACGAATTCCTGAATGAAACTCTCTTCTCGTCACTGACCCATGCCCGGTCAGCGCTTTCAAACTGGCGCAGCGATTACAACGATCATCGACCACACTCCGGACTCGGCTGGATGACACCTGCCGAATTCGCTCAGATAATCAACCCGCGACGTGAAGCGGTGCTGCGCAGCCGAAATGGCTCCGCACCGCAACCCGCCGCTACCGCCGCAAATACAGCAACCAAAAACCGCTGGAGCGAACTTAAAACTGGATAAAACTTGGGGGCAAGGTCA
>NZ_OBQD01000058.1 GCF_900220975.1 Rhizobium subbaraonis
CAGGAAGCGGCCTCCGCCAGACATTCGCTTGATGGTGCCGAAGGGATGCTCCACCGTGCAGCGCCGGATCGTCATGAGATCAGGGTTCTCGTGAACCCGACGTTCCATCCGATCGAGCGCGCCTTGATCCACGAGCCTGTGAATGGTGCGCTGATATCCTGGCGTACACCGCGGCTTGATGTGGCAAGTCTGGCACGCGGGCGTTCTGTAGCGGATCGCCCGATTTCGGGTATGTTTGCCCTTGGGATGCATGGTTTCACCAGCCGGGCAGCAGATCGTGTCGGTTTCCTCGTCATGGACGAACTGCACAGGGCGGAAGTATTGCGCGCTCATGGCGCCGCGCTTGATCGGAGCCGCTACTCGTACACCGTCTTGCTCGCAGCGCGCGACCTCCTGCGCATTCGAATAGCCTCCGTCCGCCAGCACTTCGAGTTGGTCAACGTCGAGCACTTGCTTTACCGCAATAGCCATTGGATGCAGCAACTGGCTGTCGTTGGCTTCGTTGGCGACGTCGTTGTGAATGATCAGGCCGCTTTCGACATCGACAACACTCTGGAGATTATAGGCTGGGAACTTCGGCGCCCGGCCATATCCCATTGGTCGTGCATCCGGTTCTCCGAAGACCACGACGTTGGTATCATGCTCAGCGAGCTCGGCCTGCCGCTTTTCCAAGCGCTGCTTGCGGCGTTCGAGCGACGCGATCGCGCCGGCAAAAGCCGCGCGATTGACCGTCTGATCGCGCGCGTCCGCCGGGTGTTGATCCGCTATGTTGAGACGGTCGAGATAGTAGGCGATTTCTGTTTCGGTGTGAGCGATGTCGCGTGCCAGACGATCTGCTCCTGCGATGTTCTTCGCGCTGGCAACCGCCCGCATCTTGGTCCCGTCCAGCGCCACCTTGCCGGGAGTGACAAGGCCGTTCTCGCGACAGAATCTGATGAATGCGGCGCCCGTGGCGATGATCGCTTCGGGATTATCGTGCCGGAACGCTGCGATGGTCCGATAGTCCGGGGTCATCCGCCGCATCAGCCAGATGGCCTCCAGGTCGCGCTGGCAGGCGCGCTCCAACTGGCGCGAAGAGCGTAACTGGTTCAGGTAACCCCAGATATACAGCCGCAGCATATCGCCTGGATGATAACCGGGTCGCCCCGTTGCGGCCGAGATAGTGCGCTCAAAGCCAAGCGCCGTGAGATCGAGGGTTTCGACGAAGGCGTCGACGACCCGGACGAGAGATTCCTGCGGCACGTAGTCATCGACGCAGGCAGGTAAAAGAAGCGGCTGGCTTCGGTCATATCCCTCAATAAAGCGTCCCATTGTGCCTCCGTGCCGCAAGTAATGAAGTGTACCATCCTTGGGCAAATAACCCCAGTAAATGCTTGGCAATACGAGCAATATCTACTGCGGTCGCCACCAGAACATATTGCTCGCACCAGTCTGGTGGTAGACAAAGAAGTATCGGGGAACGCGCGCGCTGTCGCACGCTCGGGATGCGGACCATGATGAGGTTCTGGCAAGGTGGAATTGGATGGACTCTGGCTCGCGGTGGCCTTCTTCCTCATCGCACTGATCTATGCGTCGGTCGGCCAGGCCGGGGCGTCTGGCTACATCGCGATCATGGCGCTGGTCGGCTTTGCGCCGTTGGCGATGAAGACGACCGCGCTCGCCCTCAATCTGCTGGTCGCAGCAATCGGGACAGCCATGTTCCTGAAGGCTGGAAGGCTGTCGTGGCGAAGTGTCTGGCCTTTCGCGATCTTGGGCTTCCCGTTCTCGCTGCTTGGCGGATCTGTCCAGCTACCCCCGGATATCTATTATCCGGTCGTCGGGGTGGTTCTCGTCCTGTCGGCCGTCCAGATGGCGCGGACGGCCCTTCGTAGATCTGGATCATCTGCTGACCTGCCAATCGATCCGCCCTTCATCCCGGCACTGGCAACGGGTGCGATCATTGGCTTCATATCCGGCACGACAGGGACCGGAGGCGGCGTATTCCTCGCGCCGGTAATCCTCGCGATGAACTGGGGTACAGCACGCCAGACTGCGGCGACAACCGCCGTCTACAACCTGATGAACTCGGCTGCCGCACTGCTTGGAGCCTATGCCTGGTGGGATCAGATCCCGAGTGCGCTACCCGGGTGGCTGATCGCCGTCGCTGTTGGCGGCTCGCTCGGGGCCTTCATCGGTAGCCGTTACCTACCCGAACTATGGTTGCGCATCATTCTGGCGGTAATCCTTCTCGCCTCGGGCGTGAGGCTGCTGTTCGGGTGACGGCCAGCTTTACCTGTCACAACCGAGTTTCAGCGATCTCCCCACCGTGATGCGATTATCACTGGTTACCAGATGAGGTGAAAACTATGGATCGTCCCGGTCTAGACTTCAGCCCATATGTCGATTAGTCTCGACATATGGAATCAGAAAACGCCATCCTTGCTTTCGCCGCGCTCGCGCAACCGACCCGCCTCGACGTCTTCCGCCTGCTGATGGAGCATGAGCCGGACGGATTGCCCGCGGGCGAAGTCGCCCGCCGGTTGGATGTCCCGCACAACACCATGTCCACGCATCTGGCGACGCTGACGCGCGCCGGTCTGATCGATGCCGAGCGGCACAGCCGCTCGATCATCTATCGGGCGCGGCTTGACGCTGTGCGGGAGCTCGCGGGCTTTCTCGTCAAGGATTGCTGCGGTGGTCGCCCGGAAATCTGCGCGCCGCTGATCGCCGATATTTCCCCTTGCTGCCCACCGCAAACCTTCGCCGCCAAGGAGGCCACCCATGACTGACCGCATCTACAATGTTCTGTTTCTCTGCACCGGCAACTCGGCGCGCTCGATCCTCGCCGAGAGCATCCTGAACAAGGATGGCGAGGGTCGATTTCGTGCCTTCTCTGCCGGGTCGCAGCCGAAGGGCGCGGTCAATCCCTTTGCGCTGAAGGTGTTGCGGAGCTTCGACTACCCCGCCGAGGGCTTCCGCTCGAAAGGTTGGGAGGAGTTTGCCGAGACTGATGCTCCTGTCATGGATTTCGTGTTCACCGTCTGCGACAACGCTGCCGGCGAAGCCTGCCCGGTCTGGCCCGGCCAGCCCATGACCGCCCATTGGGGGATCGAAGACCCCGCCACCGTCGATGGGCCGGACATTCAGAAGGAAGCCGCCTTCGTTGCGGCCTTCCGCTACATGAAGAACCGCATCGCGGCCTTCACGTCCCTGCCGGTCGCCAGTCTCGACAAGGCGTCGCTGCGCACGAAGCTGACCGAGATCGGCCAGTCTGAAGGCGCGTCGTCTCCACGTAACAGCGCGGCGTGAGGCGGCCCATGGACGTTATCATCTATCATAACCTGGATTGCGGCACCTCGCGCAACACGCTGGCAATGATCCGCAATTCGGGCATCGAGCCGCATGTCATCGAATACCTGAAGACACCACCATCAAGGGACATGCTGACCCAGCTTATCACCCGCATGGGCGTATCGGTGCGGGAGCTGCTGCGTGAGAAAGGCACACCCTATGCGGAACTGGGCCTTGGCGACCCGGCGCTGAGCGACGCGCAGTTGCTCGACGCCATGATGGCGCATCCCATCCTGATCAACCGGCCCATCGTCATCAGCCCGAAGGGCGTTCGGCTTTGCCGACCGTCCGAGGACGTGCTCGACCTCCTGCCGCCGCAGCACGGCGCGTTCGTCAAGGAAGACGGCGAGCGCGTGATCGGCGAACACGGCCGGCGCGTCGCAACGGCCTGAGGGGATCCTATGTCTACCTTCGAACGCTACCTGACCCTCTGGGTCGCCCTGTGCATTGTCGTCGGTATCGCACTTGGCCATTTTCTGCCGGGCGCATTTCATGCCATCGGCGCGATGGAAATTGCTAAGGTCAACCTGCCGGTTGCCGTGCTGATCTGGCTGATGGTCATCCCCATGCTGCTCAAGATCGACTTCGCCGCATTGGGCGAGGTCAGCCGGCACTGGCGCGGCATCGGCGTGACGCTGTTCATCAACTGGGCGGTGAAGCCGTTCTCGATGGCGCTGCTGGGCTGGCTGTTCATCGGCTGGCTATTCCGGCCATACCTGCCTGCGGACCAGATCGACAGCTATATTGCCGGCCTCATCATCCTTGCCGCCGCGCCATGCACGGCCATGGTGTTCGTCTGGTCGAACCTCACAAAGGGTGAGCCCCATTTCACGTTGAGCCAGGTCGCGCTCAACGACGCCATCATGGTCGTCGCCTTCGCGCCCATCGTCGGCCTGCTGCTTGGCCTGTCGGCCATCACCGTGCCATGGGGCACGCTGGTGCTTTCGGTCGTGCTCTACATCGTCATTCCCGTCATCATCGCACAGATCATTCGTCGCCGGCTTCTGGCGAGCGGCGGGCAGACCGCGCTTGACAGGCTTCTTGCAAAGCTCGGTCCGGCGTCTCTCGTTGCGCTGCTGGCGACACTCGTTCTCCTGTTCGGGTTTCAGGGCGAGCAGATCATCGCGCAGCCGGCAATCATCGGTCTGCTGGCCGTGCCGATCCTGATTCAGGTCTATTTCAACGCCGGCCTTGCCTATCTGCTCAACCGGCTTGCCGGCGAACAGCATTGCGTTGCCGGTCCCTCGGCGCTGATCGGCGCATCGAACTTCTTCGAACTGGCGGTCGCCGCCGCCATCAGCCTGTTCGGCTTTCATTCGGGTGCGGCGCTCGCCACGGTTGTCGGCGTGCTGATCGAGGTGCCGGTGATGCTCTCGGTCGTCTGGATCGTGAACCGCTCCAAAGGCTGGTATGAACGCGGCGGCAAAGTCTCCAGACTGGCGGAGGCGCATCGCTGATGCCGGACGAGCTTCCCAATCTTGATGCCGGT
This sequence comes from Rhizobium subbaraonis, assembly GCF_900220975.1. Classification (GTDB taxonomy): domain Bacteria; phylum Pseudomonadota; class Alphaproteobacteria; order Rhizobiales; family Rhizobiaceae; genus Mycoplana; species Mycoplana subbaraonis. The sequence goes on from NZ_OBQD01000058.1 coordinate 4,820, forward strand.
TGCGCTGATATTCCCGGCATTGACCGGCTGCGCGCAGCAACGCCCTCGACCCATCCACCGCGTATCCTGCTGCTTTACGGCTCGCTCCGGGAGCGATCTTACAGTCGCTTCCTGACATTCGAAGCCGAGCGTCTGCTCAAGCATTTCGGGGCCGAAACACGTATCTTCGATCCGTCCGGCCTGCCGCTGCCGGATGGGGCTGAGGTCAACCATCCCAAGGTGCAGGAACTGCGCGAGCTCTCGCTCTGGTCAGAAGGTCACGTCTGGACCAGCCCGGAGCGTCACGGTGCGATGAGCGCGGTGATGAAGGCGCAGATCGACTGGATTCCCCTTTCGGTCGGCGCGGTAAGGCCGACGCAGGGCCGGACACTCGCCGTCATGCAGGTCTCCGGCGGCTCGCAGAGCTTCAACGCCGTTAACCAGATGCGCGTGCTCGGCCGTTGGATGAGGATGGTCACGATCCCTAACCAGTCCTCCGTCGCCAAAGCCTTTCAGGAGTTCGACGAGGCGGGCCGGATGAAACCGTCCTCCTATTATGATCGAGTGGTCGACGTGATGGAGGAACTGATGAAGTTTACGCTTCTGACGCGCGACGTCTCACCCTACCTGACTGACCGCTATTCCGAGCGAAGGGAGAGCGGCGAGGCCCTGATGCGGCGAGTCAATCTGACGGCCGCAACCTGAAATCCAAACAACGCCGTTCGTATCTTATCGTCGGCGAAAGTGATCAATCAACGAGACCGAGTGAATGGATCAAAGCCACCGGCAGTCAAAGGCCAGCGTCGCCGAAGTTTTCTGCGTTTTCCTGAAGCTGGGGCTCACCTCCTTCGGCGGTCCGATCGCGCATCTGGGGTATTTCCGGGACGAATTGGTGACGCGAAGAAAATGGCTGAACGAAAGCGCCTATGCAGACTTGGTGGCGCTATGTCAGTTCCTGCCCGGCCCGGCCTCCAGCCAGGTTGGCTTTGCGCTTGGCCTGACGCGGGCGGGATGGCTCGGCGCATGTGCGGCTTTCCTCGCCTTCACCCTACCATCGGCCCTGATCCTTCTCGCGCTCGCCATGACGGCAACGCGGCTCGAAAGCCCGCTTGCGCTTGGCGCCTTGCATGGTCTCAAGATCGTCGCGGTCGCCATCGTCGCGCAAGCCGTGTGGGGCATGGCGAAAAATCTTTGCCCCGACAAGGAGCGCGCCACCATCGCGGTCGTGGCCGTGTTTCTGCTTGCCTGGGCGCCGGGCGCCATCGGAATGATGGTCGCCATACTTCTGGGTGCAATTGCCGGGTTGGTCCTCAGCAAGGGAAAGGTCGCGGTCGGCGACCCTCTGCCGGTCCCTGTCTCCCGCAAGGCCGGCCTGACAGCCTTTGCACTGTTCGCCGCTTTGCTGATTGGCCTGCCGATCCTGGCCGGGCAAGCGCAAGGATGGGCGCTCGCCGACAGCTTCTACCGCGCGGGCTCGTTGGTTTTCGGCGGCGGCCATGTGGTGCTGCCGCTCTTGCAGGCCGAAACCGTTACGCCGGGATGGGTGTCCGACGACGCCTTTCTTGCGGGCTATGGCGCGGCGCAGGCCGTGCCGGGACCGCTCTTCACCTTCGCCGCCTGGCTCGGGGCGGTAATGGGACCGGCGCCGAACGGCGCGGCCGGCGCCGCAATCGCGCTTGTCGCACTCTTCCTGCCGGGCTTCCTGATCCTGATCGGCGCGCTGCCCTTCTGGGATCAGTTGCGCCGCACGATATGGGCGCAGTCGGCTATGCAAGGCGCCAACGCCTCAGTCGTCGGGATCCTGGGCGCGGCGTTGTATACGCCTGTCTTCACCAGCGCGGTCGGCGGCATGCCCGATTTCGCGTTGGCCCTGGTTTGCTTCGTGGCGCTGATGGCCTGGAAAGTCCCGCCATGGGTTGTCGTATTGCTGGCCGCCGTGGGCGGAGCTGCGCTTGGCCTGATGATGTGAGGCAGTTTTGGAAAGCTCTCGAGCGTTTAGTTTGTTGGACCGAGGACATTGACCGAACCAAAGCTGACTCGCCGGGTCGCCACTTGGGCGTAGCGTCCAAGCTCAGCGACATCAGGATGAGTTTCTGCACAGCCTG
>NZ_OBQD01000057.1 GCF_900220975.1 Rhizobium subbaraonis
ATGGCCGCCTTGATGAAGTCTGCGGGCGCTACGCGCCCTTGCCTCCATCAAGGCAATCCGGCCTTCAACAGGCCGCTTCCCAATGTGCTACGGGCTGGAATTCATCGCCAAGGCTTTGCGGGAATGGATCGCTGCGGTGGGTGCCAAGACCGCCTACATCATGCCGGGCAGTCCTTGGGAAAACGGTTACTGCGAGAGCTTCAACTCGAAGCTCCGCGACGAACTGCTCAACGGCGAAATCTTCTACACGCTGAAGGAGGCCAAGATCATCATCGAAAACTGGCGACGGCACCACAATACTGTTCGGCCGCATTCATTGCTGGGTTACAAGCCACCCGCACCAGACGCAACGGTTTGGCCTGGTCAGGACGGCCCGGCGTCGATGCCGACTGTAGCGGAAAAGCCGAGCATCCACTAACATCAAACTCGGATCATCCCATGGGGGCAGGCCAGGATCTTGTAGTCGGCCTCAAGCCCCTTGGCGCGATGGAACGAAAGCCCAAAAACTTCGACATGCTCGAATTTTGGCCGAGCACTTCTGAACGGATCGAGTTGGTTGTAGCGCCACGACACCATCACCTTGAGCTTTTCGCGTCCATCGCTCCGCCATTGCCCCGAAATCCCGCCGAGGAAAGTATCGAGACGTTGCAACAGCTGGTGACACGCCGTGCCGAAACCCGGCTTGCTCCCTTCAGCGCTGATCGGAATGACCCGGATCGATTGTGAGATGTGATGATGGTCACCCCCTTACAGGAAGACCGGATGGCAGGCAGTTGCCGTCTTAAGTTAGTCAGGTCGACGTGAATCTCGAAATGTCAGGTCGCATCAGTGTCTTAAGCCCAGTGGGGTCGCCGAGCAAGTAAGCCCCGCGTTATGTACTTCAAGCCAAACTGATGCCTTGGCTACGGCTAATCTTCTTCGGACCAGCGGAAGGGCGCGGGACCGAAGTCGGCAATCAGATGATGGACCAGTTCAAGGCCAGGCGAGGTGTCGCCTTCGCGGTGGTACAAGATGACTGGAGAGGTCGCATTGGCATCAGCAAGTTGGCAATAGTGTACATCTGAGCGCATCTGCTTTGCCGAGGACGGTATTACGCAAATTCCGGCTCCTGCTGCGACAAGACCGAGCGCAGTTTGCAGTTCGCGCACTTCATGCACTTCTTCAACACGCACGTCGGATTGCAGCAGCATATTTAAGACTTGGTCTGCATAGCTGGGTCGGGGCTCTTTCGGGTAAACGATTAGTCTCTCTGCAGCTAATTGCGTCAAATGAACAGAGGAGGCGTCCTTGGCCAAGGCAGAGTCCCGCGGTACGGCAACGACCAATCGCTCCTCATGCAAAACAGTGCTCACGATGCCGTCATTACTGTGACGCAGTCGGCCAAATCCCAGATCGATCCTTCCTTCTTTCAAGGCTGGAAGTTGCTGGATGGATAGAAGCTCGACCAACTGAATGTCGAGGTCCGGCGCTGACTGCCTCAACCTACCGATCAGTGTTGGCAGGCCGGTATAGAGGATTGAAGCAACGAAGCCAATCGACAGAACCTGCTTTTGGTTTAGTCCGGCTCGTCGCGTCATGGCTACCATTTGGTCAATGCGGCCGAGCACTTGAAGAGCCTGTTCATACAAAATCCGCCCGCTCTCGGTTAGCCGAACAGGCCTGCTTGCCCTGTGGAACAGTGCGACGCCCAACTCTTCCTCAAGTAGTTGGATCTGCCGGCTGAGAGGTGGCTGAGTGATGTTCAGCATCTCAGCGGCACGGGTGAAATTGCGCTGCTGAGCCACGGTAACGAAGTAACGGAGTTGACGGAATTCCAAGCGTTTCCCCTTTTGCAGCAGTGTGACAGAGGTATTGTTCTCCCGCCAAATGCCGGATTCGGCGTACCTTTCTCAACACTATACGCTTTAGGTATCGTAGCCAATCGAAATAGTGTTGGACCTATCGGGCGATTGGGCACCAAGATGTCGACATGAATAGCTCGTTTTTACCCCGCTCCCTTTCTTCTCCAGCCATCGGCCCGACGGTCGAGCGCGTGGAAGCCCTGCTGATCGATCTGCCGACGATCCGACCACACAAGCTGTCGGTCGCGACGATGAACGGCCAGACCTTGATGTTGGTGAAGGTGCATTGTGACGACGGGGTCATAGGAGTCGGGGAGGGGGCGACCATCGGCGGGCTGGCTTACGGCGCCGAAAGCCCCGAAAGCATGAAGCTGGCCATCGAAACCTATTTCGCCCCCCTGATGATCGGACAGGATGCCACCCGGATTCAGGCTCTGATGGCGCGGATCGGCAAAATGGTAAAAGACAACCGCTTCGCCAAGAGTGCGGTGGAAACTGCTTTGCTTGACGCCCATGGCAAGCGGCTTGGGCTGCCTGTGAGCGAGCTTTTGGGAGGCAGGCAGCGAGACCGCCTGCCGGTTGCCTGGACGTTGGCCTCCGGAGACACGTCCCGGGACATTGCCGAAGCCGAGCAGATGCTGGACTTACGTCGTCACCGCATTTTCAAGGTAAAAATAGGGGCTAGACCGCTTGCCGAGGACATTGGGCATGTCAGTCGCATCAAGGCCGCCCTTGGTGACCGCGGTGCGGTTCGCGTCGATGTGAACATGGCCTGGGACGAGACTGAGGCTGCCCGCGGTATGGCGGCTCTTGCCAAGGCAGGCTGTGAGCTGGTGGAACAGCCGGTGGCTACCGCATCGGCACTGTCGCGGCTGGTGCGTCGTTTTCCGGTTGCCCTGATGGCGGATGAATCACTCACCGGCCCGCCATCGGCTTTCGAACTGGCGCGCGTCCATGGTGCAGATGTGTTTGCGGTCAAACTGGAGCAGAGCGGCGGTGCATTCAATGCGCTGAGAGTGGCGGCGATCGCTGATGCGGCAGGCATCGGGCTTTACGGCGGCACCATGTTGGAGGGTCCTGTCGGTACCATCATCTCCGCCCATGCATTTGCGACCTTCCCGAACCTGCAATGGGGCACGGAACTGTTTGGGCCGCTTCTCCTGACCGAAGAAATTCTCGCCGAGCCACTGGACTACAGTGATTTTTCCCTGGCGATCCCCAAGGGACCGGGGCTCGGCATCACGCTGGATGACGACCGCGTCTCGTTCTTCGCCCGGGACGGGCTCCGCCGCAAGATCCACCCAAGCGCATAGGAAGCTTTGATGCTGTTTCAGGTACGTATGGATGTGAAGATCCCGCACGACTTGCCCGCTGAGCAAGTTGCAGAAGTTCTTGCGGCAGAGAAGGCCTATTCTCAAGAACTCCAGCGGCAGGGCAGCTGGCGCCATATCTGGCGCATTGCCGGTCAGTATTCGAACATCAGCATATTCGATGTGGCGGACAATGCCGAACTGCATGCGCTGTTGTCGGGGCTGCCGCTCTTCAAGTTCATGCATATCGAGGTGACGGCGTTGCTGCGTCATCCATCCGCAATTCGCGAAAACGACAGCTGAGTTCGTACGGCGGGCGGCCGAGTGGGCCTTATCGCCACCCCCCAAACATGAAGGAGGAGAGACCATGACCGTAAAGATATTCGACCGTCCCGACGTCCAGGAGTTCCTGAAGGTCGTCAGCGGACTGGACAAGGCGGACGGTAACCCGCGCATGAAGGAAATCATTCACCGGCTGATGTCGGACCTGTTCAAGGCCATTGACGACCTGAACATCACCCCCGACGAGTACTGGACCGGCGTTGCATGGCTGAACGACCTGGGTGCTGCAGGTCAGGCTGGATTGATCTCACCAGGCTTGGGGCTGGATCACTTCATCGACGAGCGTCTGGATGCGATCGACGCCGCCATGGGTATCGACAACCCGACGCCGCGGACGATCGAAGGGCCGCTTTATGTTGCCGGCGCGCCTGAATCGACCGGCTTTGCTCGTCTCGACGATGGTAGCGATACCGATGGTCAAACGCTCATCATGCACGGCGTGGTTCACGATGCCGACAAAAAGCCGATGCCGGGCGCCAAGGTGGAAGTGTGGCACTGCGATACCCGCGGCTTCTATTCCCACTTCGACCCGACTGGCAAGCAGGCCCCGTTCAACATGCGCCGCACCATCATTGCCGACGAGAATGGTCGCTACAAGTTCCAGAGCATCCTTCCCAGCGGTTATGGCGTGCCTCCGGGGAGCCCGACGGAGCATTTGCTATCTGCGCTTGGCCGGCACGGCCAGCGTCCAGCGCATATCCACTTCTTCATCAGTGCCCCGGGTCATCGCAAGCTGACAACCCAGATCAATATCGAGGGTGATCCGTTGATCAACGATGACTTCGCCTATGCGACGCGTGATGGGCTTGTGCCACGCGTGGTCGAGCGCAATGACGAAGAAAGCATCCACGCCAACAATCTCAACGGCCCATTCGCCGAAATCGAATTCGACATCTTCCTGACCTCTCTGGTCGATGGCGTCGACAATCAGGTGAACGAGAAGCGCAAACGCGAGGCGGCCTGAGACCCAATTCGACACGGCCGCCCGGCCGTTATGCCGGGCGGCGTTGGAGACGCTGCGAAGCGCAGTGCTGCACAAAGACCGGCGCAAGGATGCGCCACATCTGGATTGAATATCGGGAGGGAGGGAACCCTTGGAGACTTTACTGAAGCAGCTCGGTCGGATACCGGGCGCATTGATGATCGTGCCGCTATTCCTGGGCGCCGTGGTGGCGAGCGTGGCGCCCCAGGCGCTTGAAATCGGCAGCTTCACGACAGCGCTGTTCAAAAGCGGAACTGCCGTGTTGATCGGTCTGTTTTTCGTCTGCGTCGGTTCGCAGATCGACCTTCGTGCCGCGTTGCCGGCAGTCGAGAAGGGTATCGTTCTGCTGCTCGCGAAATTCGGCGTCGCCGTTGCAGTTGGCCTGTCTGTGGCCTTCTTCATGGCCGACGGCACGCTTTGGGGCATGCTGCCGCTGGCGATCATCGCCGCCATGTCGAATTCGAACGGTTCGTTGTTTGTGGCGCTGACCAGCCAGTTTGGCAATTCGAGCGACAAGGGCGCCATCTCGGTTCTTTCGATCAACGATGGACCCTTCCTGACGATGATTGCGCTGGGTGCGGCAGGCCTTGCGGCCTTTCCGGCGCTGGCGCTGTTTGCCGCCATATTCCCGATGATCCTCGGCTTCATCTTGGGCAATACCAGCCCAACCGCCAAGGCCTTCCTTGGGCCAGGCGAAAAGCTGATCATCCCGTTTGCGGCTTTCGCCATCGGGGCTGGCATCAAATTCGACGTGTTGCTGACATCAGGCGCTATCGGCATATTGCTGGGTCTGATGACGGTGGTCCTGTCCGGAGGGGCCGCGGTATTGTGCCTATGGCTGTGGCACGTCTTGCGCGGGCACCCTCGTTCGACGCGCAATGTGATTGCAGGCGCGGCAGAGGCCAGCACGGCCGGCAATGCCATCGCAACCCCTGCCGCCCTTGCAACCATCGATCCGTCCATCCTGCCGTTTCAGGAGATGGCCACCGCACAGGTCGCCACGGCAGTGGTCTGCACCGCCTTCACCATGCCCTTCGTGGTCGCCTGGCTTGCCGGGTGGCAACGCCGTAACGGGATAACGCCCGAGGCCGAAGAAGCTCTTTATCAAGACCGCAGCGCGAAGGTTCAGGTCGCAGCCGTCAGCAGCTAAACGGCATTGTAGAGGCGCGCCCGAAGTCCGAGCGCGCCAGAACCAACGATGGACACAAAAACGATGATGCGATTCAAGGGTAAACGCGTGGTAATTACGGGTGCCGGGCAAGGAATTGGCCGGCGTGTTGCGGAGCGAATGGCGGCTGAAGGTGCGTCATTAGTTCTGGTAGACCGGTCGCAGACGCGGGACGAAGTCGTTGCTGGTATCATGGCGGCGGGAGGCAACGCCACGGCGTTCGGAGCCGACTTGGAGACTTGGGACGGCTGCCTTGCGGCGCTGCATTTTGCGAACCGGGCCTTGGGCGGAATCGACATATTGGTGAACAACGTAGGTGGAACCATTTGGGCTCAACCATACGAGCACTATCAGCCGCAGCAGATCGAAGCCGAGGTGCGGCGCTCGCTGTTTCCGACCCTTTACTGCTGTCGGGCCGCGCTGGACCACATGCTACCTGCCGGCAGCGGTGTGATCGTGAATGTAAGCTCGATCGCCACGCGTGGACTCAACCGCGTGCCCTACGCCGCGGCCAAGGGCGGTGTCAATGCCATAACCGCAAGCCTTGCCTGGGAAGTTGCCGAGCGTGGCATCCGTGTGGTCGGCACTGCCCCAGGCGGCACCGAGGCGCCACCCCGCCCGGTTCCGCGTAATCCCAACGCCGCACAAGACCAGCGCGATGACTGGTACCAGACCATCGTCGATCAGACGATACAGTCCAGCTTGATGAAGCGCTACGGGACGCTTGATGAGCAAGCGGGCGCAATACTGTTCTTGGCATCGGATGATGCCTCATACATCACTGGCGTGACCTTGCCCGTTGGCGGCGGCGATCTGGGATAACGGGCAGAAGTGTCTCAAACCCTCAACACAGACAAAAAGATCTGGAAGAAGGCCATGCCATATTTAGAGCTACCATCGCACCGTCTGCACTATCGCATTGACGGTCGTGTCGGACCGTGGCTTGTATTCTGCAATTCCTTGGGCACGGATCTCACAATGTGGGGTCAGCAGGTTGCCGGCTTGGAACAGCAGTTTCGCATTCTTCGGTATGACGGACGTGGGCACGGGGCTTCTGGCACGCCCCCTGGTCCCTATGCGATAGCCGACCTCGGGTCCGATGTTCTCGCTCTTCTGGACGCACTCCACATCGAAAGGGCACATTTTTGCGGACTTTCTATCGGCGGCCTGACGGGGCAATGGCTCGCTCTCAATGCTGCCCACCGTTTCGGCCACCTAGTGCTTTGTGCAACCGCATCCCGTATTGGTAGTGCGCGTGGGTGGACGGAGCGCATAGGTCATGTACGAGCCGGTGGCCTATTCAGCATCGCGAGCGCCACCCAAGATCGCTGGTTCACTTCAGAGTATTCACGTTCAGCCGGCGAGATTGTCCGTGACACCATCGACAGTTTCGTCAATACCTCTGTAGAGGGCTATATCGGATGTTGCAGTGCCTTAGCCAGCGCGGACTTCAGTGGTCTTCTTGGGAAACTAACCAACCCCGTGCTGACTATTGCGGGAGCCGACGATGCTGTGTGTCCTCCCGCCCAGCTTGCTGAGATTGCTCAGAACGTGCAGCATGGAGAGCTTTGCGTTCTCCCAGGCCGTCACATGGTGAACATTGAGTCGGCAATGCAATTCAACACGACTTTGGCGAAAGTCTTGGCGCCATGAATAGTCAACTCGTACAAATCTCCGCTCCGGGTGGGCTTTGGTGCATCGATCCTTTTTCAATGGTTTGGAAGTAGGCCTGTTGGACCCCAATCAGTCTGATCCGAGCGATGCCGTTCAAACATAATG
>NZ_OBQD01000079.1 GCF_900220975.1 Rhizobium subbaraonis
CACCAGGCCAAAGCGGCTTAAATCAACCCGCAAACCGAGCCGGAAACTCCATTCTTCCCACGCCCAAAAAGTCTCAAATCATTCGACGACGGACAAGCACCGTGCAGAGCGTAGGTCAGATCTTTCCGGAATGCATTTTCTGGTCGTCTGCCTCTTCGTCGGACGATGTGCTGCGAACGTTAAGTCAAAGAGGATAGGCGATTGGGTGTCGTGCGTTTGCTTCAGTGATCACATTCATTTCAATGCCGAAAATCGTATACAGGGTATCCGAGACCAGCACCTCCCTCGGCAGCCCTGTCGCCACGACGCGCCCGCTTTTAAGAGCATGAATTCGATCACAGAAGCGGGCGGCCATATTGATATCGTGGAGAACGATGATCACACTCTTTCCGCTGTCGTGAGCCAGCTGGCGTATAACTGACAGAACTTCCATCTGATGTGCGATATCAAGCGCTGCCGTCGGCTCGTCGAGGAGAAGGCAGCTTGCATCCTGGGCAACAAGCATCGCGATCCAGGCCCGCTGTCGCTCACCACCGGAAAGCGTTCCCACCAAACGATCAGCGTACGCACCTATACCGGTCGCACGGATTGCGGCGTCCACCTTCTCGCGGTCCACACCGGAAAAGCGGCCTAACGCGCCATGCCAGGGATAGCGCCCGCATGCAACGAGTTCCCGGACTGTCATATCCGATCCGGTTCCCAGATCCTGCGGAAGATAGGCCACTGACCGCGCGAACGACCTGTCGTCATAGGCCGCGAGAGGATGCCCGGCATACGTGGATGTTCCCGCTGTCGGCCCAAGTTGGCGAGCAAGTATTTTCAGGAGGCTGGATTTTCCCGACCCGTTATGGCCGACGAGCGCCACGACCTCACCTTCTGGAAATTCGAGTGTTACGTCTGACAGAATCTCCCGCCCATCGATCGTCAGGCCAATATTGTTTACTGCAAAGGCGTGACCCAAATCTCTCTCACCTGGGCTGCCAATCGATTTCTTGATGTGATTTCGTGCATTCAGCACCGACATCTCCCCGACTTTTCTCGACACCGTTTACCGTTGGTGATCCCGCGAGATCAAGTATCGAGCGCTGATCGTGCATCACGATAAATCGGCGTAGGTCACGACATTAGATTGCTAAAGCGCGGCCAAGTCTATAAGCGGAGTGCATTAGTCCAGTTATGCACAGCGGTAGACCACCCGTGACGACCAAGCAACACGAATTCGAGGCGCTCTATGCGTCGGAACGCTTTCGGCTCGAGAAGTTGGCCGGCCGCAGGATCGACCGCTCGAATGCAGCCGATGTCGTGCAGGACGTTTTCACCGTCCTTTGGGCTCGCGCGAAAGAACATGCCTCACTTACGCCGGCATCGTTAACTTAATGGACGCGAGGCAGTCGTAGGAATGCTCGCACCACTGTTATTCATGCCCGAGCGATTTTTACCCAGAGGTTCATCGCCTCTGAACGCAGTTCGCGATGATGGCTGGAGGAGATGTCGTGGCGCGGGATGTGAAAGAGG
>NZ_OBQD01000053.1 GCF_900220975.1 Rhizobium subbaraonis
GCACGGTGCTTCAGCTGTTCGCCACCACTTCGCTTGGCATCTTTCTCGCGACGGTGGCCGGTTCAATGCCACAGTTCGGTCTTCTCCTGATGCTGACCCTGCTGCCATTGCGCGTCCTGTCGGGCGGGGTGACGCCGCGCGAGAGCATGCCGCAGATCATCCAGGACGTCATGCTCGTCGCACCCGATACGCACTTCGTCATGCTGGCGCAGGCGATACTGTTTCGAGGCGCGGGCCTGGATGTCGTCTGGCCTCAGTTTCTGGCGTTGCTGGTTCTTGGGGTGGCGCTGTTCTTCTTCTCGCTGCGCCGTTTCAGGGCGTTCCTGCGCTAGCCCAGCGGTCAAGCCCGAGCTGTGCGCGCGGCATCCTGGGGCAAGGATTGACGATCTGGTTGTAGGGCGATGGCGCGATATGAGCGCAACGGTTGAACCTGCGGCCATGCAATTCCCGTCTGCGCGTTTGGGCGGGAAGTCGCCCGCGTGCCTATCGGGATTGCCGCGCATAATCTCGATCGCATGAGGGGGAAACAGGTGCGCGCCCCGTATAAGCTGCAAGAGCCGGGAAAAGCGAGCGGCGCACATGCAGGCACAGGAATTGGCAGCGCGATGGCAGGAGATGGAACTCGAATGGGACGCGCTCGCGTTGCTAGTCAGGCGGACTCTGGGCACCGGCATGGTCGAACCCCGGGCCTATAACAAGGTTGCTGATGACAAACTCCTGTTCTGGTCTGCACAAGGAGACCGGAGAGCCTTCGACGAAATCGTTGTTCGTCACGGTGCGTTTGTTCTAAGTGTAGCCAGCCGCATAACCCCGAATTTTCGCGATGCTGAGGACATCGCCCAGGATGCAATGGTCAAGGTGTGGCATCACGCTGGCCGCTTCAACCCAAAGCGCGCTCGATTGAGAACCTGGCTTTATCAGATCGTCGTCAATCTCTGTATTGATCGCCGCCGCCGTAAAGAGCCGGTCCCCCTTCCAGACAACTTCGATGCTGTCGATCCAGGAGCCGCAGCAGACGAGATTTTGACGAGTACCGAGCGCGATGCCGCCCTGGCTGCAGCTATTCGCGCATTGCCAGCGAGCCAGCAGGCCGCGATGATACTCGTCTACGAGGAAGGCATATCCGGCGCTGAGGCGGGACGTATTCTTGGGCTGTCGGCCAAAGCAATAGAGCGTCTGCTTGCGCGCGCCAGAACTACACTTCGTGAGCGGCTGCTGGCAGAGCGTGATAAACAGGGAGAATAAATATGTTGAAGATCGAACGTTTTACGTCCCTGGCGCGAAGTTACGGAGCGAATATTGACCTCTGGCCTGTAGAGGTGCAGGCCGATGCGCTGTCTCTGCTAAAGATCTCGAAAGTGGCGCGTACCGTTCTTGCGGAGGAGCGCTTGATGGATGATGCGCTAGCGGCGGCGCGCAGGCATCAAGAGATCTCCCTGTGGCCGCCGGGCGAGCGTAGTGTCGCCTTGGTGCGCCTGAGAACGAACGTCGCTGCGCGAATAGCGCCAGCACCATCCGGACCCTCCCGGTTCGGTGCACGGCTTTTTGCGCAAGTTCGCGGGCTATGGCCCCATCTGAATTGGCTGGGTATTTCCTCCGGCAGCGGGATAGCAGTGGCTGCGGGTCTTTTTATCGGGATGCATTTCCCGAACTTACCCGCCTCCGGTGATCTGCTCTCCACACTTCAGGTCGCATCGATCCCAATTTTCATGGAATGAACAGCAATATGGTTCAAACACAGGATGGCACAAGAAAATGGCTGCGAATTGCTCTTCCCATATCGCTCGTGTTGAACATGTTCCTTCTCGCTTTTGTGGGAGGGCAAATGCTGCGTGCGACACCGGAGGTCCCCAGAGGTGATGATCCTTTAGCTCGCATTCTTGCTGTTGCGGAAGCGACCCTTCCCGCTTCAGACGCCAGGTCGTTCCGTGAGACTCTTCTCAAGGAAGAACCGCGATATGCGCGAGCCGTGAGGAAAGTTACCGAGGCTCGGCAAGAAATGCTGAAACAGATGTCTGCTGATCCGTATGATCCTGTCGCAACCCTGGCGGCCCTCAGTGCAATGCAGTCCGCCTGGACGGAGTTCATGGACGCAATTGGCGGTCCATTGGTGGATGCGATAGGTCAAATCTCCCCCGAAGGAAGGCGCACGGTGGTTGCCGATCAAAAGGCAAAGGGAATACTGCGCGTTCCGTAACGGTCGCCGATCCGTCGCGGGCTAGACCGATCAGTTATCGCACGATCGCCTGCCGCGTGTCCGACGGCTTCATCGCACCGGTCTTGGCCGCCACCGAGAGGTTCTCCCGTAGAAGAGCCGTTATCCGCTCCTCGCCCATGCGCTGATGCCAGCGCGTCATCGACGAACGGTCCAAATGCAATCTGTGCTGGAAGAGCTCCCCACCGCAAAAATACTGGAAGTACGGACTGTCGTGGTAGCGGACGCAAACCCCATCATCCGACAAATTGAATGTATGCTTGAGGATTGCCAGCCCTGCCATCAGCCGGGTCGGCAGCTGCCGCATACCTGATCCATCCTGAAAAACCTTGCCAAAACGCTCTTTCAGAAACGGCCAGTCGATCATCTGCGCCAACTGGACCAGCTCATGTTGCATGTCCTTCCCTTACTGCTGCTCACCATAAGATCTCAGATCTGAATGGCAGCTCCGAAAAAAATCCAACCGGAATGTCGCATCGGGCGCCGCACTTCGTATCAGTAGCAATTCATCCATTCGGGAAGCTGCTGATGATTGAAAAATACCGACCGAAAACCATCGCAGCGCTGGCGCGAGCAACGGCCGTTTGCCTCGGGGCCAACCAGTTATGGAGTAGGTCAATCTTTCAGAATGCACCGTTGCCTCGAACCCTTGGCAACAGGTCGGATGGCGATTGCCGTTAATTGCATTTCGCTCCGTGGCAAGAAAGAAACTGCCCGGACATCGACCTTCTATTCAGCATTACAAGCGAGGGACAATGAGTAAGAGGCGCGGTTTTACCTGCTTTGCTTTGATGCTGCTTGCCGGCATTTCCGTCTCTGTTAACGCGGCTGCCCGCGAGCGGCCCGTCACGATCCCATGGGAGAACGAATCCATCGAGGCGCTCTGTTTCCCGATGGAAAACGGAATGCCGAATACCGTTTGCGTCACTCTGTATGCCGCCGAGGACGGATATGAGCTGTGCGTGTCGAACGAGGCGGCTTCGACGGAGAGATGTGTCAGCGCCTACCGCTTTGGCGACCCTGATGGCTCCGAAGACGATGGGCCAAACGACAGCCGTTGGAGCGTCGTCAACTTGTAAATATTTGAACGACTTTGATCTGCTCGTTCAAGTTGTCGGACGCGTTGACTCAGGAAAGCTCAACGATTTCAAAGGAGAAAGTTATGAACATAAAGCGTATTTGGGTTACGCGCCGCCGTATCCTGGGTGCATTGGCAGCGCTGTGTATGGCCGTCGCATCAGGCCCGGCTGTAGCGGCAACAAAAGGAGCGACGGTCGGCAGCGTCAATCTGAGGGCCGGGCCGGGAACATGGTATCCAGTGGTCATGACGATGCCGCCGAGCGCAGCTCTTACCATCTACGGGTGCCTTGATGCAGCGTCCTGGTGCGACGTCTCGTGGGGAGGAGCACGCGGCTGGGTCTCTTCGAACTATGTCAGCATCTACTATCAAGGCCAAACAGTAGCTCTTTCACCGGCGCTCATTCCGATGATCGGATTGACCGTTGTCGCCTTCAATCAGGCTTACTGGAACAACCATTATGCCGGCCAGCCGTGGCACGGACAGTGGAACACGTATTATCGCGGCGGCCCGGGCTACGGCGGCGTTGCGCGAGGTGGCTGCGTCGGAGCGGCATGCGGCGGTTCTGCCGTTGTTCGCGGCCCTTACGGCGGCGGCGCCGCGGCACGAGGAGCATGCGGCCCAGACCGTTGCGCCGGTGGCGCGATCATGCGGCAGCCTGGTGGCGGCCTCCAATTCCGTAGGGGCGTCGTGGAGCGTTAAGACGAACCTCAAGCCGGAGACGAGTACACGCCGTCCCCGATCGTTAGCCATGACGCAAGTCAGGCCGAGGCGGATCACCGCCTCGGGATTTTCGTTCAAAAGCTGAGGACCGTTCTGCCGGTGAAGAAAACACCGTGACAGCGGGCCATGCACATGAGGTGAACTTTGGATAATCGCGCAAATAGTCTGACCCCGATTTCCGGTCCGTCCCAGGCACCTCGGAGGCGGCCTTCCAATATTTGGGTGCGTGGCCTGGCGGCTTGCGCGATGGCGCTCGCCCTCGCCGCCTGCGCAACAACACCGCCACCGTCTCAAGCGCTGTCTTCGTCGGCGTTTCTACGCCCGACCTCGGACAAGACAAGGCCCTATGCCTACCGTCGGCCGGATGTGAATTTCGCAGCCTACAGTCGTGTGATTATTCCACCCACGGCGATCTATGCAGGGCCGGACGCCCAATTCGGCAAGATGTCGGCTACCGACCGGCAGGCACTTGCCAGCTACATGCATCAGGAGTTTTCCAAGGTCCTCAGCCGACGTCTTCAACTCGTTGCACAGCCCGGACCGGGTACGTTGCGCGCCAGGCTGACACTGACCGGTGCAGAAGCAAGCACACCGGTGCTGTCCACCGTTTCGCATGTTCTGCCGGTCGGCCTTGTCGTCAATGCGGGCGCTCAGGCCACTGGCGGTCGCGGCACATTCTCCGGCTGGGTGTCCTATGCCGTCGAGATCGAGGATGCCCAGACCGGCGCCCTGCTCTACGCCCATGTTGCGAGCAGAAGCGCGAACGCACTCGACATCACCGCCAATTTCGGGGGGCTCGACGCCGCGAAGGCCGGGGTACGCTCGGCGGCGGACCAACTGGGCAAAGAATTGGCCGGCAGCACCCGGTAGCCGCAAGCGTCAATGCGTCAGCCGTTTCGCCCAACGCGTCTGGACGTCAAGACACGACAAGCGCCCCGCGCCAGAAATCTGCCGGCTCGAAGCCTCGCAGACAATCGCAGGAGATCTTACTCTGACTGGAAGTTATTTGAAGAAGCAAGAACGATATGATGCCGGCGAGTTTACGAGCCGGCATCGCACTTCCAAAATTCGATTTCGCGTGATTGGTCTCGGTTTGACCGGCATGTTGCTTGCGGCATGCGACGACAATGCCAAGACAACAGCGGCGCCACCGCAGCCGGTACGCGTGATTCACGCTGCAATGATCGAGCATCAGCGCAGCACAGGCGTCTCAGGCGAGATACGAGCGCGCATCCAGACCGACCTCGCGTTCCGCTCCGCCGGCAAGGTCATAGAGCGGCGGGTGGATATCGGTTCACATGTGCACGCCGGAGATGTTCTGGCTCGGATCGATGACACCGAGCAACGCGCCGACGTGGAGTCGGCTGAGGCTGGTCTTCTGGCGGCGCAAGCGACACTCAATCAAAAGAAACTCGCCTTTCAGCGCTATCAGACATTGGTGGAGACACGCGCAATCGCCCAGTCGACCTACGATCAGGCGAAAGAGGAATTGGCGACGGCAGAAGGGTCGCTGGAGTCCGCCAAAGCGTCCCTGGCGATCACTCGCGACGCACTCTCCCACACCGAACTCAAAGCCAATGCTGACGGCATCATCACTGCGCGCAGCATCGAGGTTGGGCAGGTCGTATCAGCGGCACAGCCTGCCTTCACGCTCGCCCATGATGGTCCCCGTGATGCGGTCTTCGATGTCTTCGAGGCATTTTTCCTGGCCGGGCCACCGGGCGATGAGGCGACCGTGGTGCCAGTCTCGAATCCTGGCGGTGGTATCCCTGCAAAAGTGAGAGAGGTCGCGCCGGTCATCGATACGACGACCGGAACGATCCGCGTGAAATTGGCACTTCCCGACAATGTCCAATGGTCCCTTGGAACTCCCGTGATCGGCACTTTTCAAGCGTCTCAAGAGGCTGCGATCACATTGCCGTGGAGCGCGATGGCGTCGGCTGACGGGAAGCCCGCAGTTTGGATCGTGGATGCGGCCAAGCGCACCGTCGCACTTCGCCCGATCACTGTAGCAAGTTACCGCGCAGGCGAATTCACTGCCGCAAAGGGGGTCTCCGCACAGGAACTGGTTGTCACGGAAGGCGGCAAGTTCCTTCGGCCCGACCAGGTCGTGAACTGGGAGGGTAACTGAGATGAAGCGCCCGTCCCCAGCTACTATGCTCTATATCGCAACAGTCATCGTCTGGTCCTTACCCTACCAGCCCGCTGCAGCGGAAAACACGCCACCGCGACCCGTAGTCTGGATGGACGTGACAGCCGGTCGTTCCCAAGCCTTGAGTTTTGCCGGTGTCGTTCAGCCGCGGGTGGAGACCGAACTCGCATTCCGGGTTCTTGGCCGTGTTATCGCGCGACAGGTTGAGACAGGCGACATCGTCAGGAAGGGCGACATTCTCGCGGAGATCGATCCGCTCACATTGCAGCTCGCCGTGATCAGCGCGCAAGCCGATCTCAGAAATGCGAATGCCCAACTCGAGAACGCCGTGATTAACGAGCAACGCAAACGCATGCTCGCTGCGACTAACACCGCCAGCGTTGCCGACCTCGAACTTGCCGAACAGGGGCTCAAGTCGGCACAGGCGAATGTCGCGAAAGCGCAAGCCAATCTGGCCAAGACCCGGGAGCAGCTTGGCTATGCTCGGTTAGAGGCGGAGTTCGACGGCGTGATCACCTCAACCTCCGTTGAAGTGGGCCAGACCGTTACAGCCGGACAAGCCGTCCTGAAACTCGCGCGGCTCGATCAGCGCGATGTCATCATAGACGTGCCCGAGGCGCAGGTTTCGTCTATCACTTCGTCCAACCATGTAGACGTTGCGCTGCAGCTCGATGGCAGCTTGCGGACATCCGGACAGGTCCGGGAGATCGCTCCGCAGGCGGACGCGGACACCCGAACCTACAGGGTGAAAATCGCCCTGGAAAAGCCCCCCGAGGTCTTCCGCTTCGGTGCGGTCGTGACCGCCACGTTCACGGAGCGCCAACGCATCCAAGCCGTGGAAGTGCCCCGCTCGGCAATCGTGGAGAAGAATGGCGTCCCTAGTGTTTGGGTGATCGATCCGAATACCCTGAGCGTGTCGTCGCGTACGGTTGTCCTGGAACAAACCGGGCCGGAGAACCCACTTGTACGGGTCAAATCGGGACTGACCGCGGAAGAAAGAGTCGTGGTTGCAGGAGTCAGTGAACTTCAGGAGGGACAGAAGATAAGGCCAGGACAGGAGATGCGCCCATGAAGAATTTCAATCTATCGGACTGGGCGCTCGAACATCGTTCCTTCGTCTGGTATTTCATGATCGCCTTCGCGGTCGCTGGCATGTACGCTTACCTCAACCTTGGACGCGAGGAGGATCCGTCTTTTACTATCAAGACGATGGTGATCCAGGCGCAATGGCCGGGCGCTTCGGCCGAAGAGGTCACCCAGCAGGTCACCGATCGCATCGAGAAAAAGCTTCAGGAGCTCGACAGCCTCGATCGGACGCGGAGCCTCACGACCGCCGGCAAGACCACGATCTTCGTTGATCTTCTTCCGACCACCAAGGCGCGCAATGTCCCAGCGACCTGGCAGCGCGTCCGCAACATGATTGGCGACATCCAGCAGCAGTTTCCGTCAGGCGTCGTCGGCCCCTTCTTCAACGATCAATTCGGCGATGTTTACGGAAACATCTTTGCCTTCACCGCCGACGGCTTGAATCAGAGGCAGTTGCGCGATCTCGTCGAGGATGCCCGCACCAAGGTCCTGACAGTGCCGAATGTTGGCAAGGTCGACATCATTGGCGCCCAGGACGAGGTGATCTATCTGGAGTTCTCCACCCGCAAGATCGCAGCGCTTGGAATCAATCAGTCCGACATCGTCGAAACCCTGCAAAAGCAGAATGCCGTCACCCAATCGGGCTTCATCGACGCCGGGCCGGAGCGCATCGCTCTGCGCGTCGGTGGCCGCTTCATCTCCGAAGACAGCCTCCGGGCGATCAACCTGCGCGTCAACGATCGCTTTTTTCCGCTGACGGATGTTGCAACCGTCAAACGTGGTTACGTCGATCCTCCATCGTCGCTGTTCCGGTTCAATGGCAAGCCGGCGATCGGGCTTGCAATCGGAATGAAGGCCGGTGGCAATCTACTCGAATTTGGTCACGCTCTCGACGAGATGATGGAGCGCATCGTGCAGGATCTGCCGCTCGGCGTGTCCGTCGATCATGTCTCAGATCAACCGGCCGTGGTCGACGAAGCCGTTTCCGGCTTTACCAGAGCTTTGTTCGAGGCTGTCGCCATCGTGCTCGCCATCAGCTTCATCAGCCTTGGCCTGCGCGCCGGGCTGGTCGTGGCGATCTCCATCCCGCTGGTGCTCGCCATCACCTTCATGGTGATGCAGTATTCCGGTATTTCGCTGCAGCGTATCTCGCTCGGCGCCCTCATTATCGCGCTCGGCCTTCTGGTCGACGATGCAATGATCGCCGTCGAAATGATGGTGGCCCGCCTGGAGGTCGGTGACACTCTGCGCAAGGCCGCGACCCATGTCTACATATCGACTGCCTTTCCGATGCTGACCGGCACGCTGGTCACCGTCGCAGGGTTCCTGCCGATCGGTTTCAACAACAGCAGCGCCGGCGAATTCACCTTCACGCTTTTCGTCGTACTGGCGGTTTCGCTGACCGTGTCCTGGATCGTCGCCGTTCTGTTCACCCCTCTGCTGGGCGTGACGATCCTGCCGAAGACAATGAAAAAGCACGAGGAGCACAAGAGCCGTATGGGAGCAGCCTTCTCATGGCTGCTTCAGCTCTGCCTTCGCTTTCGCTGGACGACCATCATCGTGACAGTCGCCGCGTTTGGCCTGTCCGTTGCCGGGATGTCGCTGGTTCAGCAGCAATTCTTTCCCGCGTCCGACCGTCCGGAGTTGATCATCGACTGGAACCTGCCGCAAAACAGTTCCATGGCCGAGACGAACCGGCAGATGGCGCAATTCGAGCGGGAGAAGCTCGCCGGCAATCCCGACATCGATCACTGGTCGAGCTATGTCGGTAGGGGTGCCCCGCGCTTCATTCTGTCCTTCGACGTCCAGCCCGACGATCCCACCTTCGGCCAGATCGTCATCGTCTCGAAGGGTCTTGAGGTCCGCGACCGGCTCAGGGCCGACTTGCAGGCTTATTTGCTGAAGACTTTTCCGGGCACCGACGCTTTCGTCAAGACGCTGGACTTCGGTCCGCCGGTCGGCAAGCCGGTCCAGTACCGAATTTCTGGCCCGGATATTCAGAAAGTGCGCGAGTTAGCGCAAAAAACTGCCGGGATCGTGATGTCCGATTCTTCTCTGACCGGCCTCGTCTTCGACTGGAATGAGCCTGCACGGGTAGTGAAGGTCGACGTTCTCCAGGACAAGGCCCGGCAGCTCGGTGTTTCTTCCGAGGATATCGCAACGGCGCTGAACGGCATCGTCCAGGGCGCGACCGTGACGCAGGTCCGCGATGCGATCTATCTGATCAACGTTGTCGGACGGGCGGAGGCACAAGAACGCGCCTCTATTGACAGTCTGCTCGATCTCCAACTGCCAAGCGCCAGCGGGAAGTCCATCCCGCTCTCCTCCGTCGCCAAATTCGATTACGACCTGGAGCAACCGACGATCTGGCGACGCAACCGGATACCGACGATCACGATCAAGGCCGGTATAAGGGACACGATGCAGCCTGCGACGATAGTTCGGCAGCTCGACCCGAAGATAGAAGAACTGAAAGCCTCTTTGGAACCGGGATACGATATCGCCGTCGGCGGTACGGTCGAGGAGAGCTCCAAGTCCCAGGCGCCGATTATCAATGTGGTGCCGGTCATGATTTTCGTCATGACGACGCTTCTGATGACGCAACTTCAAAGCTTCCATAGATTGCTCCTCGTCTTCTCGGTCGCCCCGCTCGCCTTGATCGGTGTCGTCGCTGTGCTCGTTCTGAGTCGAGCGCCATTAGGTTTCGTCGCAATCCTCGGCGTGCTTGCCCTGATCGGTATCCTCATCCGAAACTCGGTCATCCTGATCGTCCAGATCGAAGACCTGCGCAAGGCAGGGACCCCTCCGTGGCAGGCCGTCGTCGAGGCGACGGAGCATCGGATGCGACCGATCATGCTGACGGCCGCCGCGGCGACGCTGGCGTTGATCCCCATCTCAAGAGAGGTGTTCTGGGGACCGATGGCCTACGCCATGATGGGCGGCATCGTCGTCGGAACCGTCCTGACCCTGCTGTTCCTTCCCGCTCTCTACGTAACCTGGTTCAGGATTCCCCGCGATGTCGAACACAATTGACTACACGTCATCGCTACGACGGCTTTCGTCAATGAATGCCGTTGCCGCCCGAAAAGCCTGCTCACGCAATTCGCGCTCATGGCGAGGGCGCATCGTATTGTTTCCCCTCCTTCTTTCCATGCTCAGCGGCTGCGCGGGCCGGCCGGAGAATGTCCTTCAGCCCGTGGCGTTGACGACGAACGACACAAGCCGCGTCGACATGCTGGTCGCGACCACCCGAAAACCCGCCGCAGATCCCGGCGAGTGTCCGACATCAGCGCCCATGAGACAGAATTGGTTTAATTGAGAAGAGAGGATTTTCGGCTCATCGTAGCTCATTCAAAGGAAGCGAAGATGAGA
>NZ_OBQD01000051.1 GCF_900220975.1 Rhizobium subbaraonis
TCGAACGCTTCAGGCCAATCCGGGCTAACCGCTTCAATCCAAACAACTTCAAATTCCCTTAGCGTGTATTAATGTAGAAATGCCCACGGAGCCCCATATACCCCAGCGCCATGGGCAGACCCGCCGCCATCGCCTTCCACGGCAAGGCCGCAAAGCCCGATTGGCACCACAGCTTTGCCAGCGCCGAGGCCCGCGAACGCAAGATCAGGGAGCATTTCGAAGGGCGGCGGCGCTGGGCCGAATGGAAACAGGAACGCCGCGACGAGCGCAAGAAGCCCCATGGTTTCGAAGTCGGCCACGTTCTCTACGCCTCATGGGGCTACGAGCAGACCAATATCGACTTCTATCAGGTGACCAAGATCATCGGCGCTCACATGGTTGAGGTTTGCGCCGTCAGCCAGATTTCCGCCGACAAGGGCGATGAGCCGTGGATGACCGGCAAGGTCGTTCCCCACCTCGACGCCTTCACCGGCAAGCCCATGCGTCGCCGTGTCAACGGACGCTCCAAATCCGTGCGCATCGACAATGTGCGAACTGCCTTCCTCTGGGATGGACGCCCCATCAACTGGACCGGCTACGCCTGACGGCCGCTCCCCTCCCCCACTGACATTTTCCGATTACATCAACATGAGGACCACTCCCATGAACGCTATCACTGTATCCGAAACCGCCGTTGAAGCCGTCGCCGCCGAGATCGAGGACAACGCCCCCGGCATCACCTATCTGTCATCGGACGCCAAGGAAATTCCGCTTTCCCGCCTTGTTCCAAGCCCTGCCAACGTTCGGCGCTTCAATGCCGCCGTCAATGTTGGGGAACTGGCTGACAGCATCGAGGCGCATGGCCTGATCCAGAACCTCACTGTCCGGAAGGCGAAGCGCGGCAACAAATACGAGGTCGTCGCCGGTTCGCGCCGCCTTGCCGCCCTCACCCTTCTGGTCAAGGAAGGCCGACTGGACAAGAGCACGCTCATCACCTGCAACATTCGTTCCGGTGACGACAGCGACACCGAGATTTCCCTTGCCGAGAACACGCAGCGCGAGGCCATGCACATAGTGGATGAGATTCTGGCCTATCGCCAGCTTGTCGAGGACGGCATGACCCCGGAAAGCATTGCCGCCCGGTTCGGCCAATCCGTCGCCACCGTGCGCCAGAGGCTCAAGCTCGCCAATCTCTCCCCGCGCATCCTCGATGAGCTGCGCGAGGATAAAATCCGCATCGATCAGGCCAAGGCGCTGGCGATCAGTGACGACCACGCCGCGCAGGATCGGGCATGGTTCGAAACGCAATCATGGAACCGCGACCCCTATTCACTCCGTGCCATGCTGACCCGCGATCATGTCCGCAGCACCGACAAGCTCGCCTTGTTCGTCGGGATCGAGGCTTACGAGGCCGCCGGCGGTGCGATCATGCGCGATCTGTTTGCCGAGGCCGACACCACGTTCCTGACGGATCGCGCTCTTTTGGTGACGCTAGCGAACAGACAGCTTGAACAGGAGGCCGATACCCTCAAAATCAAGGGGTGGAAATGGGTGGATGCAGGACTCGAGGCTTCAGCCATCCACAATGGCGGCTTCGCCCGTATCTTCCCCAAGGACAACGTTCCGACCAAGGTCGAACAGCCCGAGCTTTCCACCTTGGCCGAGCGTTTCGATGAGATTGTGGGCCGCATCGAGGACTATGCCGAAGGCGATCCGGCAATTGATGCCGACGAGGCCGAGCTTGCGGAGATTGAAAGCCGCATGGACGCAATCCGCAGCGCTGCCAAGGTCTACGATACCGGGGAAAAGGCGCTGGCCGGATGCATCGTAACCATTGGCAATGGTGGAACCCTGCGGATCGAGCAGGGGCTTGTCCGGCCTGACGATCTGGCGGCGCTGCGTTGCTTGCGTAATCCGCAGTCCGCAGAGCAGGCCGAGGAGGTCACAGAGAGCGGCGAAGCCGCCAGCGCCGGGAACATCCATGTCCTTACCGCTGGTCATGGTGATGACGATGGCGAGGCAGAGCAGGCAGTGACCTATTCGGCGGCGCTCATTGAGGAGTTGACCGCGATCCGCACCGCCGCCATGCGCAACGAGCTGGTGACGCGCCCGAACCTCGCCCTTGCCGTCATGCTCTACCCCTTGGTCCTGAAAACCTTCCTGACCGGGAACGGCTATTGGCGAGTTGGTGCAGCCATTGAGATCACCGGCCAGTTCAAGGATCTGGCCCCGTCGATCAAGGAGCCGGAGGCGAGCGCGGCGCTGACCGAATGGACCCGCATTCACGAGACATGGGGCTACAAGCTCCCCGGCGATCCCGGTGACCTGTGGGAATGGCTGCTGGAACAGCCACCGCATGAGCTTCTGGAACTTCTGGCCGTCGTCACCGCCGCCAATATCAATGCCGTCGAGGCCAAGCACGATCACGACCGCGACCGCCTCGCCCATGCCGATCAACTGGCCGCTGCCCTGAAACTCGACATGAACAGCCATTGGGAGGCACAGGCTCCGTTCCTGTCCCGGCTGTCCAAAGCTCAGATTGCCGAAGTCATGGAGGATGCCGATTGCGGGAAAGCCGCGATCAAGGCGGCGGCCAAGGCCCCGAAAGCCGAGGCCGTGGCGCTGGCGGAAAAGGCCCTTGCCGGAAAGGCATGGCTCCCCGGCCCGCTGCGCTCGAACGTTGATGATGAACAGCAGAACCAGGACGGCCAGCAGGCTATGGCTGCTGGGTAGTCATAAGCCGGAACGTAGCCCATTTGTCTCAAAAAAGAATGGAACCCGGCGCTTGCGTCGGGTTTCTGCAAGAAAAAAGATAGCAGATTATAATCTGTTTATAAGCAAAATATGGGTCGCGTGAGCTGGTTCAAGCCGGGATCGACCCGGCCCAAACCAGTTGAGAGGCGCCCGCGCCCCGCCTCTCAAACTCTCCCCCACTCTTCCCTTTTTGAGTGAGCGACTGCTAAAGGCCACCACTGCAGATTTGCACCTTGCAGAATCAGTCCGAATCGCAGTTTCTTGTAACGATGAGCACAGCGAAACCAGTCAGAGAAAAAGTGGCGGCCCATCGCCAGCGTTTGCGTGATGCGGGGCGGATCTATGTCAACACCGATCTTCCTGCAGACTTGGTGGACTGTCTTGATAAGATCAAGGCAGAACGCGGGCTGGCATCGCGGGCTCAGGTGTTTGAATTAGCTTTAAAGGCGTTTGTCGAAAATGAAATGAGGGCATAACGAAAAAACCCCTCGCCGCTGGTAACGGCTAGGGGTTTTCGGTCAGTTACGACATCGGCTTTTGAGGCCTCTCAATCTAGTCCTCAAGATAGTCGAGTGTTCAAGAACCTGCAAGAGGTGTCTCTTGTCGGAACGATGAATCTTTGTCCGCTGTCCACAGTCGTGCCCGCCTGAAAAAGGAGGCGGAAAAGACCATGTTTGAACAGATTGGGGCGGTGCTCGAAAGAGCACCAGCCGAGCGGGAACGCACACCCGTTCGGCGGCAGAGCCGTGCGCGCGGCCGATGCGAGGGTGTCTTCTGGCGACGGACCAACCGACAGGACGTGCGCACGATCGTGCTGGCGGCACGACGCTATGAATTGGCAGGCCGGCAACCTGGTGCTCGCAATGGACCCTTGGGAGGCGTGGCGATCGAGCTGCTGGAGCTGTTTGCCAATCTCGTTGATTTCCGTACCGGTCGGCTGGAGCCGTCGATCGACACGCTCATGCTGAAGCTCAGGCGCTCGCGTGACGCGATCGTGAGGGCGTTGAAGAACCTGCGTGCCCATGGCTTCCTCGACTGGCTGCGGCGCTATCAGCCGACAGGCAACGAGGGGCGCGGCCCCCAGGTCCAGCAAACCAGCAATGCCTATCGCATGTCCCTGCCAGATCGTGCGCGGCAGCTCCTCGGACGTTGGGGTGTGGCCCCTCCGCTTCCAGACGATCATGTTCAGGCCGAAGCAGAACGCGCCGCTGACATCGAGGCGCATCGGGTATCGCTCGATATTGAAGCCCGAACCCTGTTCGATGTTGGCGATAATCCGTTGGGCCAGGCGCTTGCTCGCCTTGGAAAGGCAATCAATCTACGTGAGTCCGTCAGACAGACTGAATCCTTGTCTGGTTCTATAAATAATAGAAAAGAATAAGCGGACGTCGCCGTCCGGACCTCCTGCGAGGTCCTGCGACGGTTCCGGCCCGCGCTTATTGCGGGCCGGCTCGGCACCTGCAGCATCAAACAACGCAGCTTCGCACCTGCAGCCAATGTTCTATGGCTTTTGAAAAAGAGAGGAGGAAAAATTGGGTGCAAAATAATTTAGCAGCTTGTAAGCTTCTAGCTTTTTATTGTCTGATAGTAAGCTGCATGTAAATTGTTTATAAATACAAAGCGGCTAGCTTTCAGCTAATTAGCAGATTTGGAGATGCGTGATGCCAGTCATTTCATTCGTGTCGAGCAAAGGCGGGGTCGGCAAAACAACGTCTGCCGTCGTGCTCGCCGGCGAGTTCGCTGCGGCCGGCCGCAAGGTGGTCCTGATCGACGCCGACCCCAACCGCCCGCTTGAAGCCTGGGCGCGCCTGAGGAGCACGCCAAACACCGTGCGGCTTATGATCGATGATTCCGCTGAGACCATCATCGATACCATTGAAGAGGCTCGGGCAAATGCTGATTTTGTCATCGTCGACCTGGAAGGCACGGCGACCGACCGAATTGGTTTTGCGATTGCCCGCTCGGATCTCGTTTTAATCCCGCTCCAAAGCTCTGTGCTCGATGCATCGGAGGCCGCTAAGTCCGTAAAGCTGGTTCACCAGATGCGGAAGGTCGCCAACCGCGATATTCCTTACAGGGTGTTCTTTACACGCGTCCCGCCAGCTATTCGCGAGCGGACCGCTCGCGACATCGATCGACAGTTTTCCGACGCGGCAATACCGGTCTTGCCTGCAACTCTGGTCGATCGCGCCGCTTACCGTGCACTGTTTTCTCTCGGTGGAATACTTCAAGATTTGGAAGCGTCCGACGTTTCGGGATTGCAGAGTGCCAAGGAAAATAGCCGTGATTTTGCCCAGGCTGTTATCAACGCTTTGAGAGGAGAGGGAGCATGAGCACTGACGATAAGAAGCGCGCGACCCTCGATTTCGGGGATCTGGACAACACGCCAGCGCCGCCAGTCGATAACAATGCCGTTAAGGCCGCGACCAGAGCCGCGGGGTTTAGAGAAACACCCAAGGCTTCCATTTCTGAAGCCGCCCCTTCCATTCGGACCCTGCGCAGAACGCGTCGGAAAACGGGACGTACAGAGCAATTCGCGACTCGCCTTCGCGCGGAAACTATCGAAGCGATTTACAACTATGCGGATCAGCACGAGATCACGCTGGCAGAAACCATTGAGCGAGCAGTTGAAGCTCTCAAAAGAGAGGCGGAATGAAGCTCTTGAAGGGTAACGCTCAGCGTTATATACTTGTGGGTAAGGAAACGGCGTGAGAGTTTTCAAAAACGGCTGGTTTCAGAAATTTGCTCGAAAGGAGAAAATCTCCGACGCCATGCTTTGTGAGGCTGTTGCGCGCGCCGAACGCGGTCAGATCGATGCCGATCTGGGGTCTGGTCTCATCAAGCAGAGGCTTGCCCGGCCTGGTGCGGGAAAGTCTGGTGGATTCCGGACGTTGGTTTTCTTCCGAACGCAGCAGAGGGCTGTTTTTGCATTTGGCTTTGCCAAGAGCGACATGGCCAATCTTGATGATGCCGATGAGGCTTATCTGAAAAAGGCCGCGAAGCTGGTTCTAGGATTTACAGATGAACAGATGGACGCGGAAATCGCTGCGGGGCGTATGTTAGAGGTGAAATGCGATGAGTAAGACCTACAAAAGTGAGGCATTGGCAGCCGTCCACGAGATGATGGAAGGTTTCTACGAGTCCGGAGCGATCGACAAAAAGACGATGCGCGAATTTGATGAAGGCTGCCTGACAACCGTGGCCCCCCTGACTCCGGAAGAAATTCGCACGATCCGTGAGCGCGAAAGTATTTCACAGCCTGTTTTTGCCCGCTATCTCAACGTCAGCAAGGGGCTGGTTTCGGATTGGGAGCGTGGTGTTAAGAGGCCGAGCGGCCCGGCGCTCCGCTTGTTGACGGTTGTCCGCAACAAGGGCTTACAGGCGATTGCCTGATTGTGCGGCGGCTGCCGCACCGAGCCCGGAGGTGAACGCTCTTATCCAAATTGGGCTGTAGAGAGCCGTAGGGCTGTTCATGACAATGCCCCGGCGCTAAAACGCCGGGACCGTATTCTGGTTCTTCAATGTACTGTCGGCTTTGATGCAGAGAGCATGCTGACCGCCATTTTCACGACTTTCCGAAACTTTCGCCAATTAGGTAAATTCTGCTCATTCACCCTTTCCTGAATTGCAGATAGCACCCAGCCCACACAAGCATCATCCTCTACGGCTCTATAAGCATCCGAGCGCGCGAAGCACGCAAGGATACGAGGACGAGCATCACCATTCTCTTTCGGAATGTTGGCGATCAGCTCCTGTGCTTCGCGGTAGGCATCGGCCATATATTGGCGCTTTTCCGGACCACTCTGCGCAATCATGCCGAAAGTCCATTCCAGCGTTTTGAACATGGCCTCAGCTTCCTTAACTCCATCGTCACTCATGCCGGATCAAACGCTCCATTGAACTCAGGATCTACATAATAGGCGAGCTTTCCAGCGATGATCGGCCGCTGTCCCGCGAGAAACAACAATTGTCCGTGGGCTGGCAGATTGCGCACCTCGTCGGGCGTGAGCAGTGACCGGGCGGTATGTTGCTGGCTGTAGGAGATCCCGGATTTCTCGCTATCAAGGGCGCGGGCCATGGTCTGGAACACGACGGTTTCCTGTCCGAGCAGATCGGAGACGAGGCGGGCGCTGTCGTGATCGTTGACGCCGAAGACCTGAAGCACGCCGGCGTTTGAGAGGAAGGTGCCGGCGCGCTGCCCGTAGGTGGCGCGCAGCTGGTGGACATCTTGCAGGATCGGCCAGAGCTGGACCCCGTAACCCGCCATCAAGCCCATAGCGCGTTCGACGGGAGCCAGGTGGCCGAGGGAGGCGAATTCATCAAGCAGATAGAGGACCGGCACGGCCGGTTTTGCCGGATCGCGGGCCATGTCGAGCAGGCTTTGGCTGACGAGCAGGCGCAGCCAGCGTGAATAGGTGGACAGACGATCGGGCGGCAGGACAAGGAACACCGTCATGTTGCCGTGCTTGAGCTCGGCAAAGCGGAAATCCGACCTGCTTAGCGCCGTTGTCATGCGCGGGCTGTCGAGGAAATGGGTATGGCGCTGCGCGGCTGACAGCACACCGGCGGCCTCGCGATCGGACTTGCCCAGGTGGCGGTTTGCGGCTCTGGCGATCAAGCCGCCTGCCTCGTCGGAATCCTGCATACGCTTGAGCAAGGCGGCAAATGTCTCCGGAGAGACCGTGAGATATTCACGCAGCGTGCCGAGATGACGCCTGCCTGGAGATTCGACGGCGACGATCTTGAGCAGCAGCCCGGCAATGAGGGCCTTGGCTTCCTCGTTCCAATGAGCTTCACCCGCCATGCCCGGTTCATCGAACACGAGGGCGTCGGCGAGGGTGCTGGCGTCTTCGGCGACATCGAGGCTGGCAGGATCGAGCGTGTCGAGAGGATTGAACGCGGCCGATCGCATGCCGGTGACGCTGAAGGGGTCGAGGACATGGACCGGCCCGAATTTTTCCCGCGCACGGCCAGCTATTTTTGCATTCTCTCCCTTGGGGTCGATGCAGATCACGGAGCGGTCCGCGGTCAGCAAATTCGGGATGATGGTTCCGACACCCTTGCCGGTGCGCGTCGGGGCCATGGTGAGAAGATGTGCCGACCCGTCATATCGCATGAGGCTTTTTGACTTCGGATCGCGGCCGATCAGCAAGCCGGAATTGGAGCGGGTGAGGGGAGCGACTTCCTTGTTTGTGGCGAAGCGCGCCGAGCCATGGGTATCGTCGGCCATATCCCCGAAGTGGATAATCAGCGGATTGGTGATGACGCGGAAAACGATCCAGACGAGGACCAGTAGCGTCACGAGATCGAGCGCGAGAAATGGAATGCTCCCGACGCCGAAGCCCATTTGCTGAAGCGCGAAGCGGCCGCCGAAGCCGACGACGAACAGCGCCATGACGAGGAGGAAGAGAACGCCAAGCAGCGGCTTCCAGATTCTGAAGGGAGCCGTCAGCAGAGAGACAAATGCCCATAGCGGATCACGGGCAGCGGCACGCAACATATTCTTGAAGGCGGCCCATGCAAGCGTTGCCCGGCTCATGAGGCGGCCTCCGTGCTGCTGCTGTTCTCTGTCGTGCCGGCTGGCGCGGTCCCGAGCAGATCGGCAAAGAGCGCCTTGTCATTGTCACGGGTGAGGAAGCCGGGCAGCTCGCGGCGCAACCAGTCACCGAGGCGCTTGGTGAATTCCGGATCGTTGTTGTTTTCGAGACGATGAAGCACAAGAGCGCCGAGTAGTACCTTGCGGCGTGTGTCGTTGGCGCGATCCTGTTTCGAGAGCCGGGCTTTCAGCGCCGAGCGTTGCGCATCCAGCTCAGCCAGGCGCTGTTCGATGGACTTCCTTGCCACGGTTTATCCTTTCACTTCGTTGCGGGAGCGGCCTTGAGCTTGACCATGATGATTTTCGGATGATCGCCGGTGCGCTCAATGTCCACGAGGCCGGAGGCCTCGACCAGCTCGGAGAGGCGCGCGAAACCATAATTGCGGGCGTCGAAATCCGGAGCCTGTTTCGCAAGATGGCCGCCGACACGCGCGAGATTGGCGCGGCCATCTTCCTCAGCGGAAGCGGTCACGGCCTTCGCGAGCATTTCGAGCGCGACTTTATCGAGTGCCGGTTTCATCGGCGCAGGTTTGGCGGCGGGCGTTGTAACTTCTGTCGTCACAACAGGCTGACGCGCTTTCCGCTCTACGGTAAAAGCCGGCGCTTCCTGCTCTGGCGCTGTGGCGTTCAGTACATCGAAATAAACGAACTTGTCGCATGCTGTGATGAAAGGGCGAGGCGTCTTGCGCTCTCCAAAGCCGTAGACCGTCACGCCCTGTTCTCGGAGCCGCGCCGCAAGTCTGGCAAAGTCGCTGTCGCTTGAAACGATACAAAAGCCGGAGAAGCGGCCTGTGTAGAGCAGGTCCATGGCGTCGATGATCATCGCGCCGTCTGTCGCGTTCTTCCCAGTGGTATAGGCGAACTGCTGGACAGGTTGAATGGAGTGCTCAAGAAGGCACTCTTTCCAGCCTTTGAGGTTTGGACCTGTCCAGTCGCCGTAAATGCGCTTGACGCTGGCGACCCCATAGTTGGCGATCTCGGCAAGCAGACCAGTGACGATCTTTGGAGAGGCGTTGTCCCCGTCAATCAGTAAGGCGAGTGTCCCTGCAGTATCATTAGCCATTCCTTCCTCCCGTCCGTTTTGTTGGCCTACAGCCTAATCAAACATGACTGTTTCGCAATAGTTTATCGTCCTGTGGTAGCATTTTCTCGCACAGCTATGATGCCGCAGACGCGAATTTCGACCACCATTATTGTCCATATGTAGCGCAACAGGTGTCGACACCGTGGCCGATTGAGCGAAGCGATGCAGGTCACTAAGGGCGCACTTACGACTTGCTGCGCAAGTCAGTGCTCTGTATCCTCTTTTGGAATTCGAGGATGTCGTTTGGCGATCTACCATCTCAGCGCAAAGCCTATCTCGCGAGCATCCGGCCGTAGCGCTGTGGCGTCTGCCGCTTATCGTTGCGCCGTTCGCCTTACCAATGAGCGCGATGGGCTTGTGCATGACTTCACCCGGAAGGAGGGCGTGGAGCATACGGAGATCGTTCTTCCCGAAGGGGTTTCGGCCGATTGGGCTCTGGATCGTTCGGCTTTGTGGAATACGGCCGAGCGTGCTGAAAATCGCAAGGATGCCCGTGTCGCCCGCGAGTTCGAGATTGCGCTTCCGCATGAGCTTTCGGCGGAAGGGCGGTTGAAGGCGACACAAACCTTCGCCCAGGATTTGGCGAACCGCTATGGCGCGGCGGTGGATTTCGCGATCCATGCGCCGCATGGGCAGGGCGACATTCGCAATCACCATGCGCATGTGATGATGACGACGCGAGCGGTCTCGGAAGAGGGATTGGGCGACAAGACCAATCTTGAGCGAAAGAATGCCTGGCTGCTGGCGAACGGTATCGCCACCACCGACATGCAGCTTCGCGACATCCGCGAGTCGTGGGAGCATATTGCCAATACGCAGATGATGCGTGAGGGACTGGATATTCGCATCGACCATCGTTCGTATTCCGAGCGCGGACTTGAGATCGCACCGACCGAGCACATGGGCGTTCATGCCTCGCAGATGCAGCGGCAGGGGATGGAGGTCGAGCGGGCGCGACTGGACGAAGAGGCGGCGCAGCGCAACGCCGAGCTGATCCGGGAAAAGCCCGAGCAGGTTTTGACGCTGATCACAGCCGAGAAGAGCGTGTTCGATCGGCACGACATTGCGCGGACGCTGCATCGCTACATCAACGATGACGCCCAGGCGTATCAGAATGCCTTTGCTTCCGTCATGGCCTCGCCGGCTTTGGTGCAGCTTCAGGCCGAGCGCATGGACGCGGAAACCGGCGAAGTTTTGAAGGCGCGCTATTCGACGCGGGAAATTTGCGAGACCGAAAGCAGTATGATGTCGGCGGCCGAGCGCTTGCATCAGTCGCAAAGCCATGGCGTCGATCGGCGGCATGTCGCCCGTGCGATCGGGCGGCAGGACGAGGCGATTCAAAAAAGTTCTGGCGATGTTTCGGCGCGGCTTTCGGACGAGCAGCGCCAGGCAATCGAATATGTCACCGGGCTGGAGCGCATCGCCGCTGTCGTCGGCTTCGCTGGCGCTGGCAAATCCACTATGCTTGCCGCCGCCCGTGAGGCATGGGAGGCGCAGGGTTACAAGGTTCATGGTGCGGCGCTGGCCGGGAAGGCGGCCGAAGGGCTGGAAGAAAGTTCCGGTATCGCGAGCCGCACTCTGGCGTCATGGTCCCGCGGTTGGGAAAACGACCGCCGCACGATCGGCCGCGGCGATGTATTTGTCATCGACGAGGTGGGCATGGTCGGGAGCCGGCAGCTCGCCGGCTTCATTGGGGAGGTCGAGCAGCGTGGCGCAAAGATCGTGCTTGTCGGGGACCATCAGCAGCTTCAGGCAATCTCGGCCGGCGCACCCTTCCGCATTCTTGCCGAACGTCTCGGCCATGTCGAACTATCGGAAATCCGCCGGCAGCGCGACGGCTGGCAGCGGGAGGCGTCGGTTGCGTTCGCCACGCATCGGACGGCCGAGGGTTTGGCCGCCTATCGGGGTAACGGAAACATCAGTTTCAGCGAGACCGGCGACGAGGCACGGGCGGCAATCGTGCAGGACTATCTTGCCGATCGAGAGGAGCGCCCAGATGGCACCCGGGTTGCCATGGCGCATCGCCGTGCCGACGTGCGGGCGATCAATCAGGATATTCGTTCCGGTCTTAAAGAGCGTGGTGAGCTGGCCCGAGACGAGGACGCCGGCGCGCTGACCTTCCAGACCAATGACGGAAAACGCGAGTTCGCGCCGGGCGACCGGATCGTGTTCCTTGAGAACAATCGCGACCTCGATGTGAAGAACGGGATGCTCGGGACGGTGGAGACCGTCGAGCCGAATTCAATACAGGTGCGGCTCGACGGGAGGTCTCATGCGTCGAAAGGAACGGCCGACCTCGTCAATGTGCCGATGAATTCTTACCAGGCCGTTGACCATGGCTATGCGACCACCATTCATAAAAATCAGGGAGCGACGGTCGATCGCGCCTTTGTGCTGGCGTCCACTACCATGGACCAGCATCTGACCTATGTCGCCATGACCCGGCATCGCGACAGCGTTCAGCTGTATGCCGCCCAGAATGAGTTCACCAATGCCGGCCGTCTCGTGGAGCATGGGGCCGCCCCCTATGAGCATAATCCGGAGGCGCGCGAGAGCTATTTCGTGACGCTCGAAAACGACAAGGGGGAGCAACGCACCGTCTGGGGCGTCGATCTCAAGCGCGCCTTGCAGGAGGCATCGCCCGAGATCGGGGACCGGATCGGCCTGCAGCATGAGGGAGCCACTCCTGTCACTCTTCCAGATGGCACGCAAACCGAGCGCAATTCGTGGCGCGTGGTCGAAGGTGACGAACTGGCGTATCAGCAGCTCGAAAGCCATCTGTCGCGTTCAGGTGCGGATTCCGGTCTGAAGCCGGCCGGCATTCCGATTAATTACCGGCCACCGTTCCGATTTGAAGCCGGCCACTATTCCAATCAATTACCGGCCG
>NZ_OBQD01000049.1 GCF_900220975.1 Rhizobium subbaraonis
CACCAGGCCAAAGCAGCTTAAATCAATCCGCAAACCGAGCCGGAAACTCCATTCTTCCAGAGCCCCAAAAGTCTCAAATTATTCGACGACGGACAGAGTTCACGCTCACCATTGAGGAAAAGAAGATCGTCATCGATGACGCTGGCACCGAAGTCCATGCCATGACTTTCAATGGCTCGGTCCCCGGCCCGATGATGGTCGTTCATGAAGGCGACTATGTTGAGCTTACGCTGATCAACCCCGACACCAACAGCCTGCAGCACAACATCGATTTCCATTCGGCAACCGGTGCGCTTGGCGGCGGCGCGCTGACACTGGTCAATCCGGGCGAAACGGCGGTACTGCGCTTCAAGGCCACAAAGGCCGGCGTCTTCGTCTACCATTGTGCACCTCCCGGCATGGTGCCGTGGCACGTCACCTCGGGCATGAACGGCGCGATCATGGTCCTGCCGCGTGAAGGCCTGAAAGACCACAAGGGCAATGATCTGCCTTATGACAAGGTATACTATGTCGGCGAGCAGGACTTTTATGTCCCCAAGGATGCTGACGGCAACTACAAGAAGTATGAGAGTGCCGGCGATGCCTATTCGGACGTGCTCGAAGTGATGAACACGCTGACCCCGAGCCACATCGTCTTCAATGGTGCTGTCGGAGCTCTGACAGGCGACAATGCTATGACGGCAGAAGTCGGCGACCGGGTCTTGATCCTGCATTCGCAGGCCAATCGTGACACCCGTCCTCACCTGATCGGTGGCCACGGTGATTATGTCTGGGCGACGGGCAAGTTTGCCAACCCGCCGGAGCTCGACCAGGAAACCTGGTTCATCCCTGGTGGTGCTGCGGGCGCTGCCTACTACACCTTCCAGCAGCCGGGCATCTACGCCTATGTCAACCACAACCTGATCGAAGCCTTCGAGAAGGGGGCGGCCGCCCACTTCAAGGTCACCGGCGACTGGAATGACGATCTGATGACCGCCGTTGTCAAGCCGGAAAGCTGACCCTTGTGAATGCACGGGGTGCTTGATGAGCACCCCGTGGACTTCCTCTCTAACTCGTTGGTAATCGCCATGTCCGGCGTCGTTCTCACTCCCAGGCAGCCCAACTCTATCGGCTCGGTGCTGCTGCCACTTCTGCTAATCAGTGCCTTGTCCACTGCTGTCGTATTTCAATCCGGCATCGTCCGGCTGAATGGTGGCGCCGATCTGCCGCCGCCTCAAACCATCTCGGTGGCGCCGGGCAGTTTCGTCTATCGTCAGCCCGGCGAATTTTACCGCGCTGGATATGCCGTCGATGGGCCGAAGGCCGAATACGTGATGACGGCTCCTGTCACGATCATGAAGTATCAGGTCAGCACTCAGGACTACGATGCCTGCGTGGCTGACGGAGCTTGCCCGGCCCGGGAATCGGTAACCCCATCTCGGTCTGACATGCCCGCCACTGGTGTCAGTTACGATGACGCAACAGTCTATGCCCGGTGGTTCTCGGAAAAGAGCGGTGGAGTCTGGCGCCTACCAAGTGATGCAGAATTGGCCTTTACCGCTGGCACAAAGTTTCCTGACGACGCTCTCGGCATAGATCCGGACAATCCGAATCCAGCCTTGCGTTGGCTAGCCGACTATGAACGTGAAGCCGCCCGCAAGAGATCGAGGCAACCGGAACCACTTCCGTATGGAAGCTTCGGAGAAAGTGAGCATGGCCTTGCCGACTTTGGCGGCAATGTCTGGGAGTGGACCACGACCTGCAATCGACGTGTAGACCTCGTCAAGCAAGGACAGCAAGTCACAACCGAAGCCTGCGGTGTCTACATCGCCGCCGGAAAACACAGATCGCCGTTAAGCTCGTTTATACGCGACCCGAAAAGCGGAGGCTGCTCTGTCGGAGTTCCCCCTGATCATGTCGGCTTCCGGCTGGTCGAAGATCGTCGCTGGTACGCGCCTTTGCTCTTTTCGATCGGTGCCTTGTGAGGTAGGTTATCCCTCGATTTGGACACTCGCCATGACACCCACTATGGGCTTTCTGAGCCCTTAAGCGTGCGCGTTGTTGGCGGGAGAGGGATATATTTTGAAGCTTGATCGGACGATCATCA
The DNA here is from genome assembly GCF_900220975.1 of Rhizobium subbaraonis. GTDB lineage: Bacteria > Pseudomonadota > Alphaproteobacteria > Rhizobiales > Rhizobiaceae > Mycoplana > Mycoplana subbaraonis. The sequence continues at coordinate 2,087 of NZ_OBQD01000049.1, forward strand.
AGTCATTGTCATTATTCGACAAAATGACCGATGACGAATTGGACGCACTGCTCGTTCCTGCGCAGACAAGGCGACTGCCCATCGGCGAGTCCGTGTTTGAACAAGGTCAGCCTGCCTCATACTTCTTTCTACTTTTGCATGGTCGACTCAAGGTCACCCAGGTGACGAGTTCCGGTCAACAGATTATCGTGCGTGTCGTGCATCCTGGTGACCTGTTCGGGTTCGCCAAGGCGCTTCAACGACAAGACTATCCAGGCACTGCGCTTGCCGCTGCCGAAAGCTTAGTTCTGTCGTGGCCAACAGAGTTATGGCCGAAATTCGTGGAAAGAAATCCAAGACTCGCCGTCAGCGCGATGGAGACGATCGGTCAAAGGCTTGAAGAAGCCCATGTCCGCATTCGCGAAATGTCCACGCAAGAAGTTGAGAAGAGAGTTGCGCATACCGTCTTGAGGTTGGCGCAAAAGGCTGGTCGTTCGGAGGCGGCGGGAATACGGATCGATTTCCCGATCTCAAGGCAGGACATTGCCGAGATGACCGGCACGACAATTCATACGGTCTCGCGCATTTTTAGTGCATGGGAGAGCAGGGGGCTGATCGAAGGTGGTAGGCAAAAACTCCTGGTGCGCGATATGGTTGAACTTGCGTCGCTGGCGGATTCTCTTCCGGAGCGTCGATAATCAGGTGAAGCGTTCCCGTACTTGATATTGCGCAAAGAAGGGCTGTTCATCTTGGCCTATCACTTCTCCAACGGAACGAGGTGTTCCTGTCCAAGGAGATGAAAATGAAACTGCGTAGTGTAACCATGGCAGCCGTTCTCTTGCTTTCGGCCCCGGCGCTCTCAATCGCTGCCGATTTCGAAGTCAAGATGCTGAACAAAGGTGCAGAGGGTGCCATGGTGTTCGAGCCTGCCGGCTTGAAGATTGCCCCCGGTGACACCGTTACCTTCATCCCGACCGACAAGGGCCACAATGCCGAAATCATCAAGGGCATGATCCCGGACGGTGCCGCAGAGTTCAAAGGCAAAATGAACGAAGAAATCAAGGTGACGTTCGACGTGCCGGGGCTCTACGGCGTAAAATGCGCACCACATGTCGGCATGGGTATGGTCGCCGCGATCCTTGTTGGTGATGCTCCAGCCACCAACCTCGACGCCTTCAATGCTGCCAAGCTACCAAAAAAGGCCCGTGAGCGGATTGATGCAGCCGTCGCTGCGGCCCAGTAAAGACGTGTGCTAGCTGATGTTGCTTGATCGACGCCGCCGGGGTGTAATCCCCGGCGGCGTCGGCATTTCTGGACCGTATTGATATATGCGATCGATGCACGCATCAGATCCCGCCGTCAGCAAGAAGGCCGCTATGCGCTCGGTGAATCGCGTCTCGTAGTTCGTCGACCGGAGATGCGGTGGGCAGCTCTTTGCCTTCCAGCTCTTCCGGCACCTTCCAGCCGGGGTCGATGCCTTGCATGTTTGGTAGTTCGTGGGCAATGCCCTTGTGGCAGTCGATGCACGTTGCCTTGCCGTTCAGGAGATAACGAGTGTGGATTTCCGCGGCTCGCTCCGTCTGTTTCGACAGGTCCATGGCGACAGAAGAATGGCAGTTCCTGCACTCGAGACTGTCATTGGCTTTGAGTCTTGCCCATTCATGCTGGGCCAGCCGCAATCTCTCATCCAAGAATTTCTGACGCGTATTGATCGTTCCGAAGATCTTGCCCCAGACTTCTTTGGAGGCTTGCATCTTCCGGGCGATCTTGTCCGTCCATTCATGGGGCACGTGGCAGTCAGGGCACGACGCCCTGACACCTGAGCGGTTCGAAAAGTGGATGGTCCTGGTCATTTCCTCGTAGACGTTGGTCTTCATTTCGTGACAGCTGACGCAGAACTCTTCCGTATTCGTGAGTTCAAGCGCCGTGTTGAACGCGCCCCAGAACATCACGCCGCCGACAAAGCCGCCGAGCGTCAGGAAGGCAAGGCTGAGCGTCGCCGCTGGCGTCGTCAGAACACGCCATGTCCATGCAAACAGGTTACGGAGCCACTGCATCATTTAGTGCTCCTCGCCCATCAGTTTGACCCCCATGTCGCTCATGTCGCGGAAGGTATTACCGACCAGCGGGTTGCTCTCCGCCTGCGGTACGTGACAGGCGGTACAGAAGTATCGTCTCGGCGAAACATCTGCCAGCATCTGCCCTTCCCGCGTGATGTAGTGGGTGACGCTGATCATCGGTGCCCCGGACCCTTCCGTGAACTCACGCTTGTGGCAGGAGAGGCATCGGTTGGTGTTGACCGACAGCTGGTAGCCTTCGATGGAATGCGGAATGACCGGAGGCTGGTCCGGATAGGCGCGCATCTTGCGCACGTCATCGACATTCCATTTCGGCAGGGGCTTCGCCGGTAGACTATCCATTTGTTGTGGCGGGCCGGACAATTGCGGAACCGATTGTGCGACCACGCCGCCTCCGATGAGACAGGCTACAAAAAGGGCAACAATACCAAGTCGGCCTTTTGTCAGGCCACGGGAACGATCTTGACTGCGCATTTTTTGAAATCCGTTTGTTTGGAGATCGGATCGGTGGCGTCAAGCGTCACCTTGTTGATCAATTGGCTGGCGTCGAACCATGGAACGAAGATCACGCCGGGCGGCATGCGGTTGCGGCCGCGGGTCTCGACGCGTGTCCGCATCTCGCCGCGACGCGAGACAATGGTGATCTCTGCCCCCTGATTGATCCCGCGCTTTCGTGCGTCGTCGGCGTTCATGAAGCAACGGGCGCCGGGGAAGGCCTTGTAGAGCTCAGGCACTCTCATCGTCATCGAACCGGAATGCCAGTGCTCCAGCACGCGGCCTGTTACCAGCCAGAAATCATATTCCTCGTCCGGCGATTCGGCCGGCGGTTCATAGGGGACCGCCAGAATGACCGCACGTCCGTCGGGTTTGCCGTAGAAGCGTACCCCTTCGCCGGGTTTCACATAGGGGTCGTAGCCCTCCCGGTAGCGCCACTTGGTTTCCTTGCCATCGACGACAGGCCAACGAAGCCCCCGTTCCTGATGATATACGTCATAGGGCGCCAGATCATGGCCATGTCCGCGCCCAAACTCGGCATATTCCTCGAAGAGGCCCTTCTGGAGATAAAAGCCAAATGCTTCGGCTTCGCGATTGGCATAGTCGGCGTCCACCTCGGAGAGAGGGTATCGGTCCACTTTGCCGTTGGCGAACAGCACCTCGAACAGTGTCTTGCCGCGGTAATCAGGGTTCTGCGCCAAGATTTCCTCGGTCCAGACTTCATCTGTCGTAAAGCGTTTGGAAAACTCAACCAGTTGCCAGAGGTCCGAGCGCGCTTCTCCCGGCGCATTGACCAGTTGATGCCAGACATGTGTCCGGCGCTCCGCATTGCCATAAGCCCCCTCCTTCTCGACCCACATGGCGGCCGGAAGAATGAGGTCGGCAGACATGGCCGTCACTGTCGGATAGGCATCGGAAACGACAATGAAGTTGTCCGGGTTCCGGTAGCCGAGATAGGTCTCGTTGCTGGTATTGGGCGCCGCCTGGACGTTGTTGTTGACCTGGACCCAGTAGAAGTTCAGCTTGCCGTCCTTCAGCATCCTGTCCTGTTCGACGGCGTGGAATCCCGGTTTGTCTGGAAGAAGACCGTCCGGAAGTTTCCAGATTTCCTCGGCGTGATGCCGATGCTCTGGATTGGTCACGACCATGTCGGCAGGCAGGCGATGTGCGAAGGTGCCGACTTCGCGGGCCGTTCCACAGGCCGATGGTTGGCCGGTCAGCGAGAAGGGGCCGTTGCCCGGCTCAGAGATCTTCCCCGTCAGCAGATGCAGATTGTAGATCATGTGGTTTGCCCAGACACCGCGCGTGTGCTGGTTGAAACCCATGGTCCAAAGAGACATGACCTTGGTGTCGGGGTTGGCATAGAGCTCAGCCAGCTGCTCTAGAAAGCCCGGATCGGACCCCGTCAGTTCAGCGACTTTTTCCAAGGTGTAATCTGCGACAAAGGCCTTGAAGCTGTCGAAATCGATCGGCTCCATCTTGGTCGGGTCACCGGCGTTCTTCGCCTTCATCTCGAGCGGATCCTCGGCGCGCAGACCATAGCCGATATCGTCCACGCCTTTCATGAAGGTCGTATGCGCGCGAACGAAATCCTCGTTCACCCGGCCGGTCGAGATGATGTGATTGGCGATATAGTTCATGATCGCCAGATCCGTGCTCGGCTTGAAGATGATCGGAACGTCGGCCAGATCCATGCTGCGATGGGTGAATGTCGAGAGCACTGCGACTTTGACATGCTCGTGGCCCAGGCGCCGGTCTGCAAGGCGTGTCCACAGGATCGGGTGCATCTCGGCCATGTTCGACCCCCACAGCACGAAAGCATCGGCGTGCTCGAAGTCATCGTAGCAGCCCATGGGTTCATCCATGCCGAAGGTGCGCATGAAGGCGTAAGCCGCGGACGCCATGCAATGGCGGGCATTGGGGTCGAGATTGTTGGAGCGGAAGCCAGCACGCATCAGCTTGGTTGCGGCATAACCCTCGAAAATCGTCCACTGGCCGGAGCCGAACATGCCGACCGCTGTCGGTCCTTTTTCCCGCAGAACCTTCTTGCACTGCTCGGCCATGATATCAAAAGCTTCGTCCCAGCTTACCGGCTCGAACTCGCCGTCCTTGGCATATTGCCCATTGCGCTTGCGCAGGAGCGGTGTGCTCAGGCGATCCTCGCCATACATGATCTTTGAGAGGAAATAGCCCTTGATGCAGTTGAGGCCCCGGTTCACTTCAGCCTGCATGTCACCGTGTGTGGCGACAACCTGCCCTTCCTTGACGCCAACCATGACGCCACAGCCAGTGCCGCAGAACCGACAGGGTGCCTTCGACCATTTGATCTCCAGCGCTTCGACGCCACCGGGAACGGTCTGGGCATGGGCCGGCAAGCTGATGCCGGCAGTGGCTGCCGCAATCGCGGCAGCATGGGCCTTGAGCAGACTACGCCGCGTCAGGTCTGTATCCATTGACTATACCTCCTCCAAATTCTCTGCATGCTCGAAAACCATATTTGCCGCCATGACGTCCGGAAGGCCTGAAATGGCGGCGAGTGTCGCTCCCATCTCGCCGCTGGACCTGCCTTCAATCACGAGGATGATCTTGCCATTTTCGGCGGCATGTATCTCGACGTTCGGCATCTCTGCCAGTGTTTCGACAAGACGATCAGCGGCTGCCGGAGAGGTCAGAACGACGGCACTGGAAACATGGAAGTGTTCAGGGTTGCGCTGCGACATGCGAGCCATTCCTTGCCGATATGGAAATTGCGTTTGTCGGACAGTGACCTATGCAGAGGCCGCAGCCGGTGCAGTCATCCTCTACAACTGAAGGATGCCATGGTCCGCCAGCGCGTGGTCGAAACCGGATTGCGTCAGTCGGACAATGGTCGCGGCATGTCTGACAGTCGACGCTGTTGAGCGCCAGGCAATGCGGTTGCACCTGTGCCTTGTGGGGAATGGAGAGTTCGGCCCCGAAAAAGACATCCGCGTGCGGACAGTTTTCTCGACATTGGCCGCAAAAATCGCATCCGCCGGATCCGAAATCCAGTGCCGGTATGCCGGACTGCATCGAGATGATCGACTGCGGACAGTGATCAACGCAGGCGCTGCATTGATCGCAGATCTCTTCCACCGGACGTAAGAGACCTGGTGGCAGGATGCGGAGCTCTTGCCTGATCTGTCCGCGAAGGAGGGCTCGCCGCGAAAGTGAGGTCACCATGGCCTCCTCGCTTAAGCTGGAGGACCGGGTGGACCGGCGATGATCTGGTACATCCAGACCATGAAGCCGAAGCCTCCAACGGCCGCTACCGCAAGGATCGGCCAGATGCCAAAGGCGAGGATAAAAAATGTTACAAGCTCTGATCGGCGCCGCATACGACGGTCCGAGGCAGGTACCGGGGTCGAATTCTCGATGCTGTGATGCACGCGGTCTCCTCCTACTCCTCGCCGCAAGTGTGCGGAGTGTTCACTCTTCTGTCAAGGAAAGTGATGATTCGTGATGTCGCGATGGTTGTGTTGGGGGTCCTGTCGCTGCGGCGCTGGTGTCGGCAGCCATGCGATCAAAATATCGGGAAACCCAGCTCTATGTTGACATTTTCCCAAGTCGCGCAGGTGGACTAGTTGCTAAGTATGCGAAGCTTTTCAGGCTTGATGATTTCTATGCTGCGCGCATTGTGAAGCTTGACGATGCCCATGTCGCGCAGTTTCGAAATCGTGCGCGAGACTGTTTCGATGGTGAGGCCGAGATAATCGCCTATGTCGATACGGCTCATGGGCAGGTCGATTAAGTCAGTGCCACCTTGGCGATCAGCCAGATCGACCAGGAAAACGGCTATCTTTTCCAGTGAACTTTGGCGGCCGACGACAAGCAGGTGCTCCTGAGCTCGAACCATCGCCTTCAATGCGACGCCAACCAGGCGGTCGTTGAGCTGGCCGCCGGCTGCGCGTTCGACACTGGTCAGGCCTGTGTTCACCATGGCCTCGGCATAGAAGCTGTGGGTCTCATTGATCTCGAAGCCAAAGGTTTCGCCGACAAGATGAAAGGCGACGATCTGCCTGCGGCCGTCGGCCAGGAGGCGATAGATCCGCACAGCCCCGTATTCGATCTGGTAAAGTGATCGCGAGCGCTCGCCCTGGGCATAGATCACGCAGTCCGGCGCGTGAAAGGTCACCGGCCTGATGTGCGTCTGGCTGCGTGCACGCGGCGGGGGCGAGAGATGCGAATTTTGTGTGATGGAAGCTGCGGTTTGCATCGGCATGTCCCCTTTGGTTGAAGGGATCATGTTAGATTGGGAGCCTAGCCGCTATTGAGTTCTTCCACTACGGATTTCTACGTAGGGCTGACACCGCGTTGGCAATATCAGGCCCGTTAAGCGGTTTGGACAGTACGCAAATGTCCTGCCTGTTCCCCCGGCCGTAATCTCTGTCGTCCTCCGCCAGAACAACAAGCTTTATGCCCCGGCTGGCAAGACTGAGGCCGGCCGTCAGATCGGCAGGCGGCAGACAGGTGTCGAGGATGACGCATTCCGCTCGGCTGATCGCCTCGCTTGCCATGGTCCAGTCATTGAACTGTTCTACCGCCTGTCCATGCGTTTTAAGCGCAAAGCTGATCGACCGCAGCAAGGCTGGGTCTTTGACAACAGCAACAATGGCAGACAGCGTGGACAATGGGATTCCAGAAGCCAGGTCGTGATCTTTCACCAAGCTTTCAGATCGCATCCTGGCTGACGCCTCACCTTGTCATGGATCAAGCGAATTGTCGGGTTGCGCGGGGATTGGGCTAGATGCTGACTGTCAGCGACATGCGCACCAGTTCGGGAAGGCTGCGTGCTCTCATCTTCGTCATGACATTGGCGCGATGGACTTCGACCGTTCGCGGGCTGATATCAAGATTGAACGCGATAGCCTTGTTCGGTTGGCCGGCTACAACGGCCGACAGGATTTGCCGCTCCCGTTCACTCAGGCTGCCGATGCGGGAGCGGATGTCATCCACGCTCAGCGTACCCGCGGATGAATCTGCCAGTTTCTCGGCCGCCCGCCGCACCGCCTCGATGATGACCGACTCTTCAAACGGCTTCTCGATGAAATCTACAGCACCAGCTTTCATCGCTTCAACGGCCATGGGAATGTCGCCATGCCCAGTCACGATTATCGATGGTATGGGGGGCGAAATGCTTGAGATCTTGCGTACCAGGTCAAGCCCACTCATGTCAGGCATTCGCATGTCCGTGATCAGGATCGCATTGCGAAGGCTTGAGGCTATTTCTGAAAAGGTTGTTGCGGATGGATGAAGCCGCACGGCGAAACCGTTCACGGTGAGCATGAACCCCAGCGATTTGCGAAGTGCCTCCTCGTCGTCAACGATATGGACGGTGAAGTCATCAGGCTGCATTCTGGTCCTCGTCGTACTGGATCAAGGTAAAACTGAAGGAGGCGCCGCCGAGTTCACTTTTGGAGACGGTCATGTCTCCGCCATGGGCCTCGATGATGCGCCTGGAGATCGACAACCCGATCCCCATGCCCCCTGCCTTTGTCGTGGTAAACGGCTTGAAGATATCCTGGGCGACTTCCGGAGAAATCCCGGGACCGGAATCCTCGACCGTCACCGTCAAAAGTCCCATCTTGTCGGAACAGACACTGACGCGGATTTCCTTTTTCTCGGTTTGCTTCATCGCCTCGATCGCATTGCGCATCAGGTTGGTCAGCACCTGCTGAATCTGAATCCGATCGACGAATACCTGATCGTTGTCCGAGGTAAAATCGAACACGGTGCGTACGCCTTTTTCACGCGAGCCGACGAGGGCGAGTGCTCCGGCCTCTTCGACGAGTTGACGCAGGCTCTCCGTCCGCTTTTCCGTCTCGCCTTTGGTGACGAACTCGCGCAGGTGTCGAATGATCTGCCCGGCGCGAATGCTCTGTTCGCCCGCTTCCAGCAATGCGTCACGAACCTGGATGTCGCGATCCCCAACCGCGTGCTGTAGCAGGCGCGCGCAGCCATGCACGTAGTTGGCGATGGCCGACAATGGCTGGTTCAACTCGTGCGCCAGCGTCGACGCCATCTCTCCCATTTCGTTTAATCGGCCGAGCCTTGCGAGCTCGGTCTGGTACTCCTGCAGGCGGGCGGCGGATTCCTCTCGCTCCGTGAGGTCGCGAACGAACCCAGTGAAGAACCGCTTTCCGCCACGTTTGATCTCGCCGACCGCGAGCTTCATCGGAAAAGTAGAGCCATCCTTACGCTGGCCGACCACGACGCGGTCGACGCCGATGATCCTCTTTTCGCCGGTTTCCATGTAGCGGCGCATGTATCCGTCGTGTTCGACCTTGTAAGGCTGAGGCATGAGCAGCTTCAGGTTTTGCCCAAGCGCTTCAGCTTCCGAGTAGCCGAACTGGCGGACGGCCGCGGAGTTGAACGAGATTATGATCCCGTTCTCGTCGCTGACGATGGTGGCATCAAGGACCGTGTCGAGAATAGACCCCATTCGGGCCTCGCGGTCGTCAAGCGCTTCCCTGAGTTCCGCCAACATCTCTCGATTTTTGTTTGCTCGCCTTGCAAACCAAACAATCAGCGCTGACAAGACGGCAAGCGCGAGTGTTTGCACGCTAGCTGTTTCAAATAGAAGAAAATGACCTGAAAGAAGCCAAAGGGCCAAGCCGAAAACGGCTGCCAGCAAGGCCGGGCCCGCTCCCCCGATCAAAGCTGAGGCGACGACCAAAATCGGTACGAGTAGGGATAGCGTTTCTGAAGCGGCGTCGCGCATAGCAAATAGCCCGCCACCAATAGCTGCGACCGTTCCGAAAACCGCGACGACATACCCTTTGGAGTTGGGGAACGATCGGCTTTTCTTTCTTTGCGAGCTCACCATTTCAACCATGATTTTGAACTTACTCTACCCAAGCGATTTATGTGGTGCAGCCATCCGCACCAATTCAATCGATTCGGCTTCATGGTCGGGAACGTAGCCGTTGCTTCCGGTTGATAGAAGTCAAATAGTCGCCATCACAAGTATTCTCCACGACCTCAAGGCAACAGGTTGCCTCGGGCTGCAAGATGGCCGTCCTGAAATTCCAGCGCTATTGGGTAACACGCCGTTAGCACGACTTTTGTCGACTGCACACATCGCGGTACCAGCTTGTTCCAAATCAATCACGACCAGCTTTTGCCATGCTAGTTAGTTCACCAGAGTTTAACGCAAACCGGGCCACTGGCGTCGTGTATAGAACAGTCAGGATCTTCCTCGCATTTCTGCTCGTCATGGTCGGGCTGTCACACCAGCCCCCGCTTGGCGTTGGTGATATGGTGACGCTCGACGTGGCCGCGTATGTACTGCCTGATGGCACGTTGCCCGAATTGTGCGTTACGACCGACGATGGTGAGGTCCCCCACTACGGTGCAGCTACCATCTGTGAAGCCTGCTTGATTGCATCATCGGCGATGCTCCCGACTCCGGTCGATGTTGTCGGTCGCCGCATTGTCATTGCGCTCGACATGACGGTACCTTCGCTAAGCGACAAAGGCTATCGGCGTCTTTTTTCCGCGAACACTGCGCCGCGGGCGCCCCCGGTACCGGATTCCGTCTGAATCCGGTCCGAAATTGACGTCAACCGTCCGGACCGATCTCGTTTTGGCGCCGATGGATGTCGTTGCATCGTGATCGGCCAACTCCCGGTACCGTCATGTTGCACGTTGTCCCCGTCAGCACTTCACTTAGTTCGCATTCCAGCATTCCCGTCCCCTGTTCATCAAAAGCCAGGTTCTTCAAGGAACGTGACTTTGTACCCCCTGGCACCGTCCTGTTCCAACAGGGTCATCCGACAGTTCCCCATGTGTGGACGGCCCGTGGAATGCAAGACTCTGTATCGATGGGATCGGTCAGGTTCAGTCATGTGTCCGGCCTTTTATCGTGGCATTGTAGCCACTGGCCCTGATGAAGTCCGCGGATGGAGAGCCAATCAATTTGTCGAGCTCAAGGCTCTGGGGGAACCTAGGCTTTG
>NZ_OBQD01000048.1 GCF_900220975.1 Rhizobium subbaraonis
CGCATATCCTGATCGTCGATGATCATGGCGAGGTTGTAGGCGTAGCGGTCAGCCGGCGACATCTCGCCGCCGATGCGCTCGCCGGGAATGCGGATCATGTTGCCGCGCGGCCGCAGCGTGTTCTGCGGCTTCACATAGGCAGGCGTGAAGCTCGTCGCCTTGAATCCGCGATTGGCGCTGTCCTTGCCCGGCACGTCGGGATGGACGAACGGTGCAAGCTCGCGATCCGGCAGGATCTTGTCGAAGACGATCTCTTCGGCATCCGAAAGCACGGTCGTGCCGAAGTAGCGGTCGCGAAGGAACGCTTCCGGCCGGTCGCGCGGCGGCAGAACCGCGGTGAGTTCTGCCGTATTCAGGAGAATATCAGCCATGGATGGTGCCCTTTCTGGGAGATGGCGTTACTTCAGCGTGCGGACGTAGAGGGGCGCGCCTTCCTTGCGGAAGGCAGCCTCGACGGTCGCGGCGGTGTGACCCGTGCCGAAAACGAGTTTGGTGGAATCGAAGGCGCCGGAGGCATAAGCAGGCACGACGAGATCGCCGCCGCTGGCATCGGCATCGGCCGCGAGCACGAGGCCCGGCGTCTGGGAACCGTCGGCGGATGCGGAAAGCGACAGGGTGTACTTGTCGCTTGCGGTGATGTTGCCGAGCACGGCACCCCGCTTGAGGTTCTGCCCGCTGATCAGGGTGACGTTGCGGGTGATGACCGGCACGTCGCTGACGAGCAGGTCGTTCGGGGAGAAAGTTGCAGTCGCCATGGCTCAGGCTCCCTTGCGGTTACGGCCGTGCAGGCCATTGATGAAGTTGCCCACCGAGGCGGTCAGATGCTGGCGCGGCGACGAGCCGCCACCGGCGTCACCGGCGCCGAGGGCCGGTACGCGCCCCTTCATCTTCGCGGCCAGCCGACCGTTTGCCGCCGAGGACGACAGCAGCGCGCCGGCCTCCTTTGCGGAGTAGTGGCGCTTGCCGAAGGCGAGTTCGGCGGCGAGGCCCGGATTGGCGTCGGCCTTCGGGTGCGTCAGGATCGCGTGAATGCGCCCCTGTTCGGCGTGCCGAATGGCCGAGGCGGAACGGCCCTCGGGCTGCTCGTCCTCTTCACCGGGCGCCTCGTCCTCGGCGTCTTCGTCCGGCTTTTCCTCTTCGGCGTCCGGATCGCGCTCCTCGTCGGCCGCATCCTCGTCGCGCTCGTCATCGGAGGCCTGCTCGTCGTCCTCGATGTCTTCCGGGCGCTCGTCTTCCATCTTGCCGCGCACAGCGGCGAGCACGCTGCGAGCCAGCGTGGCACGGGTCAGCTTCGACATTCCTGTCTCCTGTGATGTTGGGATCAGCCGGCGGTCCGGCTCAGTTCTGCTTCGAAGGCCGCAAGGACCTGAGTGGGCCGCGCCACAGCATCGGCGAGACCAGCCTCGACCGCCTTCTGGCCACGGTAGACACCCGCCTCTGTCGCCAGCGCGGATTCCAGTGAGAGTCGGCCGGCGCGGAAGCGGGAGACGGTTGTGGCGAACTCGACGCGAAGCTCTTCGAGCTCGGCAAGTTCGCGCTCCACCACTTCCTTCGGCAGGGGCTCGTAAGGGTTCAGGTCGGCCTTATGGGCTCCGGCCTTCAGGATGGTGACATTCAGACCTTCCTTCGCGAGCCAGGCGCTCATGTCGACGTGCATGGAAATGACGCCGATCGAGCCGCAAATGCCGGTCGCCGGGATGACGATCTGACGCGCTGCGGCGGCCAGGAGATAGCCGGCCGAACAGGCATGATCTGTCAGAACCGCAATCGTCGGTTTGGCCTTCGACAGCTCGAACAAGCGCTCTGCGCAATCGAAGGCACCGGTCACCTCACCGCCGAAGCTGTCGACTTCGAGCACGACGCCGCGCACCGACGGATCAGCCTCAATCGCATTTGCCTGCGAAATGATGCCCTCATAGCTGGTCATTCCCGATGACTTGCCAATCCACTTGCCCTTGTTGACCAGCGATCCCTCTATGTCGAGAAACGCAATGCCATTGCGCTCCCGCGGACCATCGTCGCTTAGCCAATCGCCCATCGGATCGCCGACGAGCCCCATGGCTTCACTTCCGGTAACAGCGACGGCAACATCCGGCAGGCCAAGAACGCGCGGTCCAAAGGCGCGCGCGATGATGTCGCCCTTGGACGGGTGCAGCATCAGCGGCGTGTTGAACATGCGGCTCGCGATTTCCGGATAGTTCGTCATGTGCGCCTCCGGATCGCAGGAATGCCGAGGGCATGGCGGGTCGACCGGCGGCCGTTTACCTGCTCCTCGATCTCGGTGTCCTGATCCTGATCATCGAGCGGCGGACCGCCGTTGTGGCCGACCATGCCGTCGCCCATGGCCGGGTGCTTCAGCCCGCGCTCGGCATAGTAGCGAACCTCACGCGCCAGCTCGTCGGCATCCGTCTTCCAGTCGCGCCCCTGTTCGGCCGCCTCGTGCTGCAGGGTCGTAAGACCGCGTTCGAGACGCTCGCCGGCTGCCTGCGCCTCACGCAGCGGGTCGATCCAGCCACGGCCGGGTCCGATCCAGTCGGCATGGCACCACGCGGCGGGGTTCTCGTCGAAGGGAACAGCACCCTCCGGGATCTCGACGAGTCCGCGATCGAACACCTCTTCCAGCCAGGCCCGATAAATCGGCGCCATGAACTGGGCGGCGAAGTTGCCCTTTTTCGCGGTGAAGCCGCGCCAGATCTCCAGAAGGGCGGCGCGGGCCGAGGAGTAATTGACCTGGCTCCAGTCCATCGTCAGCTGCTCATAGGTGAGGCCGACAGCAGACGCGATCTTACGCAGGGCCGCATTCACGAACGCCTCGAAGTTCGCATTCGGGTGCTCCGGCTTGGTCAAGGTCGCCTTCTCGCCTGGCTGCAGCATGTTGACCTTGACGCCCGGGATCTGGATGGGAGCTGCGCCGTAGTAGGCCCTCTGCGCCTCGGCCATTTCGCCGTAGAGCTTGCCAAGCGTGCCTGTGTTAACTTCGGCACCCATCGCATCGAGGAACTCTTCCGGATCGAAGGGCGTCTCGATGAAGGCGGCCATGACAGCGTTCAGCAGCGCCGCCTGGCTCTCGAAGTCCTCATAGTCGGTCGATTGCTTGATCGAGCGCATGACCGGCGCCCAGTCGGAGACGCCGCGCGTCATGCCGGCCCGCTTCTGCTCGAAGCTGTGCACCACGACGGGCCGGCCCCATTCGGTGGCCCGCTCGACATACTCCCACGACCAGATACCGGTATTGCCCGCATAGACGTCGCCGGGATGCGACTTGCGGAAGTGATAGCCCTGCGGTGCGCCGTAGCCGTCGATCGCGACGCCATCGCGCAGGAATTCCTCGTCCATACGGCCATTCGGATTGCAGCAGCGCGCCGGATCGATCACGTGCACGGCGGTCGAGAACTGCGGCGCATCTTCCTGCCAGATGATGATGCCGAAGGCCTCGCCCTCGGGACCGAAACGCTGGCGGGCAGCAAGGCCGAGGATGCCGGCCATCGTCTTCGTCCGCTCGGCGTCGCACCAGTTGTCGACATCGTTTGTGTAATCCCGCCACAGCGCCTCGATGCGGTCGCTGATCTCCTCGGCCTGATCGAACGTCATGTTGAGCGAGACGTGGTTCGGCCGTGCGGCGAGACGCCAGCCGGCGCCGACGATGTTGTCGACGAGGCGGGAGGTGCCCGCAGCGCCCCAGCCGTCATTGCGGGCAACATCGTTCAGACGATCGACGAGCGTACGGCGCGACCAGCTGAGAGCGGTCTGGCCGGAATAGTTGCCGACGTCCCACTTGGCGAAGTTCGGATGATCGTAGGCCGCACCCTGATAGGCCGCTGACGACATCGCTCGGTTCTTAGCCATCTGAACGCGCGCAGCGGCGCGCACCTGCGGGGCCAGCGGCCGGGCGTCGGGACCGAGGATCTGTGGTGCCGTCATCCGAACACCACCCCGCGAGACCGCGCACGGCCGAGAGAACGCAGGCCGAGCTGCGCCTCGAGGCTGCGGATGTACTGACGAAGCCTGCCCACATCGGCGACCGAATAGGTCACGCTCTCGCCGTTGTAGGCGAGGCTCACAGTTGCCTCGCCGATCTCAAGCTTGTGCAGGGCGGTACGCGCCTCGTCCAGCCGCACCTGGACAAGCGCGCGCTGCTCTTCGGTCAAAGACATGCAAACGTCCTATCGGTTGCGGGCTGCGTTGCGGGCTGCACGAGCCAGGGCGGCGGCGACACGCGCGGACTGGTCGTCCTCGGTTGGCTTGTCGGCCAGGGTCTTGAAGCTGTCCGCACCCGGCATGAGCAGTTCCTCGATGTCGTGCTGTTCGGGAACGGGCGTCTTTTCGATACGATCAGCCACGGCGTCCCACTCGTCATCGCCCCAATACGGAAGGCCGAGCCGGTACGCGCCGGCGAGGCTCTGGTTCAGCATGTCCATCACCTCGTTCCGGCGGCCTTCGGCGAGGCGCCAGACATAGCGGGTGTGTCCGGTACGCTTCGACTTTTCCGGCACGCGGGATTCCGCCGTCGCCTGCCGGAAGAACTCGTCGCCGAGACCTCGGGCAAACCGGATGTAACCGGCCTGTGTCGGATCATCCTTTTTGAAGTCGCGATAGAGGCGCAGTTTGAAGGCCGAGGCGTTGAACGTGTAGAAGCGCGAGGTCCACTTCTGCTTCTTGCGCCGGCCCTTCTTGTCGTACTCATGCGCCTGGGCGATGGCGGGTGCGGCATCCGAGCTGCCGCCACGCACCATGATCACCTTCGACTTCGGATGGCGCCGGACCCAGCCATAGACATCGTCGGTATAGGCGTTGCCGTCGATCGCCAGAAAGTCGCAAGTGCGCTTGCGGCCGGCGACATCGGGGAACTGCCGTATCAGCAGCCGGTCAAGTTCGTCGCGAACCTGCGTTTCCGAGATATGCCCGGAATGTTCCTTGAATTCCGCAAGATGGCGACCGGCACGATTGTCGATGACGCCGCAATCGATCACTGCGCGGTAACGGTTACGACCATAGCCGACAAGCGTCCACTCGACGCGGTCGCCCTGGACGTCCACGCCGATGACCAGTACGAGCGCTTCGGCAGGTATGACGCCGCGGGCAAAACCTGTTTCCTCGGCGCGATCGCGCAGCACTTCCCAGTCGACGGCCTTGTTGTCGGCCTCATAAGCAAGCCCGAGCCAATCGTTGTAGAACGTCTGCTCGGCGCCGGAACCGTCCTCGCGCTTCTCAGGGCCGCCAGCCTGCAGGGCCAGATATTCGGCGGCGAGGTTCTCCCAGCGCTCGAAGGGCGAATAGGCCATCCAGATCCGGAACGACCGATGCCGCCGCGCCCGCTCCGGATACTTGGCGATCCACTTCGCGCCGTTCTCCGGTTGCACCATCCACTCACGATGATGCTCCTGGATCTCGCAGCCACATTCGACACAGACGAAGTGCGCCTTCTCCGGGTGCGCGGGGTCGATATGATCCCGCATGTTCTCCCAGCGCAGATCCTGCAGGTGGCCGCAGTGCGGACAGGGAACGTGATAGGTTTCCTGCGTGCCCTCGTCGAAGTTCTGCGTAATCTTGCAGCCGGGCGATACCATCGGCGTCGAGATCTTGAAGATCTTGCCGGTGAAGAATGCCTTCGTTCGGCTGTCGGCCTGTACTTCCGGATCACCGGCCTCGTTCTTCTGCCACTTCGCCAGGTCGTCCTGGACCTGCTTGCGCGGCGAGATCATCGACAGGCCGGCGGGCGAGTTGGCACCGGCCGCCTGGATTGCGCCGCGCCCGTCGATGCGCTCCTTGTAGAGCACCTTGTTGCTGGCCTCGCGGCTGTTCGTCGAGAACAGCGCGGCGATGCGCGGCGTCTCCCGCACCAGCGGCATCAGCTTCGTCTTCGACCAACGCGCGGCGTTTTCTTCCGTCGGGTGGACGTAGAGGAAATCGCCGGGCGTCATATCGAGCGAACCGAGCGTGAAGATGTTCGCGCAGATCGTGCCGCCGATCTGCGCCGACTTCGCCAGGCTGACGACGTTGCACGGATCTTCCGGCGACAATGCTCGGAGGATCTCCGAGAAGAACGGCACCAGCCGTTCGTTGTACGGGCCGGCATGGTCGGTGATGCGCTCGGAAAAGACGATGTTGTCTTTTGCCCAGCGCAGGTAGTCGACCGGCGGCGGCGGCTCGGTGACCTCGGCCAGCACGTCATAGACGAGCCGCGCCGGGTTATAGAGCATCGTCATTCGGCGCCGTCCTCGTCGTCTTCGACGTGTTCAGCAAGGTCGGCCTGGCGCTTGCGGAAATCCTCGGCCGCCTTGGCGCGCACCGTGCGGAACGATTTCAGCAGCGCGTGCTGCGCGTCGTGCTGGGGAATGCCGAACTGTGCAGCCATGACCTTTGCCATCTCGCCAATCCCCATTTCCATCATCTTGAACGCCTCGGCGGCGAGGCGCCCCATCTCCCGGCGCGCTACCTCGGCCAGCATGTAGCGGCCGATTTCGAGCATCTCCTCGCGCTCTGCCTTCTCTGTCGCGATCCGCTCGCGGCGAAGGCGGAGCTGGGCCAGTTCATCCTGCGTCGGATCGGTCGGCGCCTGCGGCAACTTTGGCGCCGGTTCCGCCTTGCGATCAGGCTCGCGCCGTTCAGCCGACAGCGGCAGCTGATCCGGCACAGCCTTGGCCGGCGCCTGGCCGCCGCCTAATGCGGCAGCCCCGTTGGCGCCGAACCGCTGGCTGGGATCGAGGAAGCGGCGGAGCTGCTGCTTGGCCACCTCCGCCCGGATCTTCGCGTAACGCCCGACGCCCTCGATCGCATCGCCGCTGATCTGGCCCTCGGCGATGTATTGCGAGACGCGCCCCGGCGAAACGCCGATGTGGGCCGCGAACTCGCCCTTGCTCATCGCCACCGCCGTGCCGTCCATCTTGGAACCTGTAAAATGCGGTGCAAAAAGTTCAACCTTGGCTAACCCGGCGGAGCTTACTGGTTTCGCCATGGTCAACAACGTCTACAAATTCCGGCGCATCAAGTGGGGCGATCCGCGCGAGAAACTGAAGGTCCTGAGCGAGGATATTCAGCGCCGGTTCTGGCTCGACCGCCTCCGGCCCGCCCCCTTCTGGTTGATGGCCGCCGCCATATGGTTCGCCTCTTTCGTGGTCGTCACAACGGCCGGCGTTTACGTGTTCAGCTGAACAAGGCTAACCGGAGTTTAGGTCCGCCACGACTTTAGCTGCCCCGTCTTTAGCTCGCGAGTTTAGGCTTCAGAAACTCACACGGTCTGGACAATACCAGCGGTGCCAAATACCCGCGGGGCGGGTTTGTGCGGGAAGGACCCGCGAATTCGGCCTGATCGGTCATCGGGCCGTCCGCATGGAATGGGCGAAGGCGACCGCGAAGTTTTCGTCGATGGTGGCGGCGACATGGCGCTCGACAACCGCTTCGAGCTGCAGCCTGACGCGATAGCTTTCCGACCGGACAAAGAGGATCACCGGGAAGATACTGTTGTCGGCCGGACTTCTCTGCCAGACACCGGGAAAGAGATGCCCCCCTCGCTTCGGAACGAAGAACCGCGCATTGCGATAGTTCTTGTTCCGCTTCAGGCTGGCATCGCTACGAACACGAGTAGCCCCGGCGCCACGATAGTCGATCTGCAAGTCGGCCATGACGCGGTTGAGAAAACCTTGCGTCATGTTGCCGTATCGATCGAGAGGCGTGCGATTGGCCGGCACGGCAACTTCGCCACGCTCCATCAATCCGCGATCGATCAGCTGGCGCTCAAATGCTTTGTGCGTGCGCTGACCGCCGCGGATCTGTGGGCCGAGGAACGCTGTTGCTGGCAACGCGCCCTTGGTTCGATTGCCGGTAACGACGACGGCGGCTCGCATATTCTGCTTGGTCGCCTTGTCGAATATTACACCGCGTTTTGCATAAGGGGTCGGGCGATCGAACACCCGATCCATTTCCTTCTGCACGGCGAGGCGTCCGCCCTTTGCCGTTTCGTTCAACGCAAGCATCGCAGCATAGGGCAGCTGTTTGCGCGCGACGTCAGACATGGAGCGCTCGAAATTGCGAAGGTCGAAGCGCACTTCGGTCTCAAGCATCACTCACCCATGTTCTGACCATACCCTAGACACAACAAAGGCGACCTTTCGCCTCATCTGTCGTCTGGTCATAGCGGTAGCAGCGGCCCTGAATCGGTGCCTCTCGATCGAGGCTGTCAGGGGAGGGTCTTGCCGGTAAGCAGCTCCGAGGTTTCCCTCGCTCGTTGCCGGTCAAGCCGCCAACTCAAAAGCCCACACATGGGATCCAAGATCATCCGTGAGGCGATTCATACTCACATTTTTTCGATCTGCGCAATATCCAGCTCGACAGGCGTCGAGCGCCCGAAGATCGACACTTCAACGCTCACTCGGAACTTCTCCGCCATGTCGATCGAGGTGACGATTGCATCGAAACTCGCGAAGGGTCCGTCACACACCCGCACCTGTTCGCCGACCATGTAGTCGACCTTCACAGGTACCCGGTGCGTGTACTTGCCGTCATCCGCCAGAGCCTTGAATCGAATGACCTCATCGTCATGAATCCGATACGGCGAAGATGCCCCGCCGACGATGGCGAGCACATCGTTTACATGGGCAAGCCCAGCCATCGCAGCTGGCAGATTCAGACAGCGAACGAGGACATATCCGGCCACAACTGGGCGCGATGGCATGATGCGAACCCGCCCCCTGCGAACGACTTTGTAGGCTCCCGAACGAACGACAAGCACCTCCACGTCGGCATCGTCCAACAACTTTTCCACAGCACTTTCGCGCCCGGTCAGCACGCGAAGGCAGAACCAGGCCGGTTTCATCTCGTCATAATCAGCAGCGATTCGGCTCACGACAGCACGCGAGGCCATGCTCAGCTGGTCGATTCGGATCTCGGTATCGCGGGCGCTCTTCTCTTGCGTGAACGCCAGGCAGGATTTCCGAATAACGATCGGCATCGCCAGCTCGAACTGCCCACGCCTATGCTGCATGTTCATCGCCTCGTACCTCTCGAACCATTGCCTCAAAATCAATTAGCCCATTCGGGCCACCAGTCGGGAAATAGAGCCCCCGCATGCCATCGCGGATCCGTATCTCCGGAAGCCCCCGGCGGCGCATCTCCTCGCGCCAGGCCGCCATCATGTCGCTGCCAACGGGCACAAACTCCATCATGCACGCCAGAGACGCATCGCGATCGGAAGCGGTAAGCCCACCGCGTAAATCAGTCTGCTGCCAAAAGGCGGCAAGTCGGGGCCATGCGGTCCGCAGGTGGGAAGCAAGCCACATTCCGTTCAACGGCACTGCTTCCGGCCTTTCAGGGCCTTCGCATAGCAGGCGGAACAGTATGGCTGCATGCAACGGCCCGTATGCTGTCGCCCAGTTATCGGGCCGTGCAGGAGTGCCCGAACGAGCAGCAGACAACTCTGCATATGCCTCTCGGTCCCGGCCGCTCAGCACTTCCCAGACGCGATCACGGAAGTAGTTTCCAGCGCCCATCACCTTGCTGCCTTCGCGCTTGCACTTCGAAAGGAAGGCATCACGAGAGCCCTCGGCCGCTTTTCGGTCAGCCTCGGAAAGTCTGGCGAAATGACCCTCGATGTAGTTGATCGTCGTCTTGTCCGCCCACTTTGGCCACTCACCCATGCCATAGCCGTCACCAGACAGAAACCGCTGGAGCCGCTTTCGGAATTCAGCGGTTCCCGGAACACAGGAACGATCGTCCCCATGATCAACGCGCACGCGCCCCTTCTCTTTTACAGGTTCTCTTACTGGTTCCCTTACAGGGTTACTGTCCAGATTCTGGACTCGGCTTTCGCCATTTTCTGGACTCGGCTCAGCCCCGTTTCTGGACTCGGCTTCGTCGGGTCCGTGTCCAGTTTCTGGACTCGGGTTTTCAGCCTTTTTCAACGCAAAATCAGGCTCGAACGGGAAGAAGTAGCGCGTCCGCTCCTGCCGTTTAGAACCCTTCTCCCTGCGCTGTTCGCGCAGGATCAGGCCCAGCCTTTCCAGCTCGCCAAGATAGACGTTCAGCGTGGAGCGCGGCACCTCGCAATCCTCGGCCAGCGTCTCCTGCGAAGGGAAACAGCCATTGTCCGGATGGTAACGGTCGCAGAGGTTCCAAAGAACGACCTTAAGAGCCGGCTTGATACCGCGCTGCTTGATCGCCCAGTTGGTCGCATCATGGCTCATTCCGCCACCTGCCCGGCCCGCAGGCGCGCATTGTTTTCCAGCATGGCATGCGCCCGCTGCTGAACTTCGATGTCCCCACGCACCACGGCCGCGTCGAGGCGCAGACGGCTCATGTGCTCCACCGGCCCATAGCGGTCGGTCTCGATCGCGCCCGCCCGCACGGCCAGCGCACGCTTCGACAGGGCGATATCGAAATGCACCCAGCTCGCGTTGCGGTGCTTCCCGAACGAAAGCGTCGGGTGCCCCTGAATCCACTTGCGCTGCACGCCGATGCGATCGGCCATCGCCAGCAGCTCGTCATCGCTGTCCGCCCACATGTGGCACATGACCATATTGCCGAAGGGCGCTTTCATGTCGTCGACGTAAACGCTCATTCCGCAGCCTCCCTGAATTCCGCCAGGTCGCCGCAGTTCGCCGCCACGATGGCTGCGTAGGGTGGCGGCGAGACGCTGTTGCCGACGCAGGAGACCTGCACGGACTTCGGAAACTCGACCCAGACAGGTGCGTCGCCGTCCGCATCCTCCTGCCACCCGCCGTCGATCACATAGTCGCCGGGGAACCCCTGCGCGTTGTAGAGTTCGCGCGGCGTCAGCATGCGCATGCCGATATCGACGATGACGAAGGTTTCGCCGCTGACCTCGATCGTCACGAACTCGCGTTCATCCCAGAACCCGTGCGCCCGCAGGAACGCCGCGACGTCGCGTGCCCGCTCCGCCTGCGCGTCGGTGAAGGGTGGAACCGAGAGCGCCGCCTCGCAATGGCCGTGGCGGTCCTTCGTCGTGATCGTGCGGCACGGCTGATCCTCTTCGCCGCCGTCGCCGTTGCCGTAGTAGGCTTGAAGATACGGCGCGACGAGAACGGACTTCCCGCCACCGTCCGCCGTGATCGTGCCGTTCGGCTCTTCCATGCCGTGGCCGGTGCTCGTGCCGAACTGGCGCGAGATGAAGGCGGAGATCACGCCCTGCTGCGCCCCCGTCGCCGTCACGGTCGAGACGGGCTCATCCGCCGAGCGGCCCGGATTGACGCCGCCGTAACGACGGCTGTCGTTGTTGTGTTGCGCGACAAAGGCGACGGCGACGCAGCTGTCCGCCTTAGCGGTGATCGTCGCGGTCGGCTCGTCGCCACTGCGGGGGCGGCTCTGCCCGGCGCGCCCACCGCAGCCGACCAGCGTCGGAACGATGACGGCGTTCTGGTCCTTGCTGCTGGCCGTGATCGTATGGTGCGGAGCCTCGACGGAGCGCACCGCGCCGCCCTGCTGCGCATGCGTCAGGACCGGCGCGACGACAGTGAGCCCCGCGCCGCCGGCGGTGATGGTGTGCGCGGGCTCGTCCGCCCCGTTGAAGGGCTTGCCGGAATTGCGCATGGTCATCAGGTGAGGAGCGACGACCGCCTTTTCGCCGCGATGCGCCCCGGTGATCGTGTTGAACGGCTGTTCCAGATCTTCGCAGCGCGCGCCATGCGTCAGGTTGACGAGGAATGGCCGCTCGGCGTCAAGCACATACCGCTTCATCCCGCGCGCGACGCGGGCCATGGTGTTGTCGGCGAGCGGACGAACGGCACGAAGGCCGTGCTTTTCCATGATCTCGGCGGAGCTGTCGAAGATCGACGGGCAAGGAAGTGACCAGTCGATGCACTCCGCAGCCGTGCGCCACGGCAGCTTCTTCCCGGCGATCACTTCGGGATCGTCCGGCCGCCCGTGCGTCGGCTCCGGCCAGACGATCTTTTTGCCATCGAAGCGGATGACGACGAACAACCGCTTGCGGATCGTTGGCGCGCCATAGTCGCACGCGCGCAGCTCGCGGGACTCGAGTCTACCGCCCAGCCGCTTCAATGCCTTCACCCACTTCCGGTAGCTCTCGCCCTTGCGCTCCGGGTCCGGCATCAGGCCGCGATCGGTCTGCACAAGCGGGCCGTAATCCTTGAATTCCTCGACGTTCTCCATGGTGACGACATCGACGCGGCCGCCGCTCTTCTGGATGCGTTCGATCCAGCCGGGAATGATCCAGGCGAGATCGCGAATGTTGCGCTCCACTGGCTTGCCGCCCTTCGCCTTGGAAAAATGCTTGCAGTCGGGCGAGAAGTGCATCAGGCCGATATGGCGGCCGGCGAGGTAATCGAGCGGATCGACCCGGTAGACGTTCTCCGAGAGGTGGAGCGTCTCTGGATGGTTCGCCGCATGCAACGCCAGCGCCGCCGGATTATGGTTGATCGCGATGTCTGGCGAGCGGCCGAGTGCGATCTCGATACCCGTAGAGGCCCCGCCGCCGCCCGCAAAGCTGTCGACGATCAGCGGGCGAGCGCCGACATGACGCCGTGAAACCTGGTCGAGGGTCGAGCCGGAAAAGAGGGTGCCGTGCATGGTCAAGCCTCCCCCTGCCCGCTCGGATCTTCCCCGCGCGAAATCCGTCCCAGGCGCCCGCGCACCACGGCGACATCCATGCCGCCCGGAGGCAGCCCGGTTTCGTCGCGGAAGCCGCGAAGGGCGGCCAGTTCCGTTTCCAGATAGCGGATGCCCTCGTGAAAGCGCGCCACCTGCAACCGGTTGCGGATCGTGGATTCGCAGGTCATCAGCAGGGACAAAGGGCAGGCCAGCAGCGCCGCCGCCCGTTCCGCGTCCGTCGCCGCCGCTGCAATCTGCGCAATACCGTCGCGAAGCTCGTTCATCGGCCAAGCTCCCGCTCCACGCGCTTGCCAAGCGCCTGCACATCGCGAACCTTGGCTTCCAGCTCATCGCAGCGCGTGCGCACCTTCGCCGCTGCCTCTGTGGCGCGCTTGACCATTTCGCCTGCGACTTTGCGTTCCTCGGCAAGCTGCGCGAGGTGAAGGGCTATGTCGGCGCTCTCAGTGAGATACTTGTCAAAGAGCGGGTTCGAACCTTCCGGCCCGTAGAAGCCCTCGCGGATTTCCGCCACCCAGGCGCGCGGCACGCCGAGATCGTCGGCGACGCGCTGGTCGGTCCACGGCGTCACATAGCCGCCATCGGCATAGACCTCGGCGAGCTTCATGTTGATCAGGCGGCGATCCTCGACGGTCGAGGT
>NZ_OBQD01000047.1 GCF_900220975.1 Rhizobium subbaraonis
TCATGGATGCTCTCTCCTCTAGTGACGTTCTGGCGAACATCACTCTGGCACATTGCGATGCCGTCGGGAGGGGGCATCCACTCCATCAGCTCTCAGTGGAAATCAACACCGTTGGCATCGACGGCGCGCCACAGCCAGTATTTCTTTCCCTTGATCGTCACCACCATCTCATCGAGCTGCCACTTGTCGGTAAACTGGCCTCGTGAGCGGCGTCGGAGCTGATTGGCGAACTTCAAGCCAAATTTCGCCGCCCATTCCGAGACGGTCTGGAATGAGACGTTGATGCCGCGCTCGGCCAACAGATCTTCGACGTCGCGTAAACTGAGCGGAAATCGGAAATACAGCCAGACCGCATGGGTGATGATCTCGGCAGGAAAGCGGTGGCGTCTGAAGTGGGCGGCAGGGAATTCGGTCACGACAATCCGAATATCAAGTCGGCTAAAACAGGCGGTTAAGGCGACGCCACCCCGGAAACTGGCTCACCTCGCGTGCTCGCTTCAACCCGTAGCCCTTGACCAAGCCGTAGACGGCGGGAATCACGATCAACGTCAGCAACGTCGATGATACCATGCCGCCGATCATCGGCACGGCGATCCGCTGCATGATTTCCGACCCCGCTCCCGTGCTCCAGAGGATAGGCACGAGACCCGCCATGATCGCCACGACGGTCATCATCTTCGGTCTAACACGCTCGACCGCCCCGATCATGATCGCCCTGTCGAGGTCTTCCTTTTCGAATGCCCTGCCCTCGGCCTTGGATTTGGCCTTCTCGTCCCTGAGCGCGTGGTCGAGATAGATCAGCATGATCACACCGGTTTCGGCCGCCACGCCTGCAAGCGCGATGAACCCGACCGCGACGGCGACGGAAGCGTTGAAGCCCAGCCACCACATCATCCAGATGCCGCCGACCAAAGCGAACGGCAGAGACAGCATGACGATCAGTGTTTCGGTCAATGCCTTAAAGTTCAGGTAGAGCAACAGGAAGATCAGCGCCAGCGTCAGCGGGACGACGATCATTAGCCGGTCCTTTGCCCGTTCCAGATATTCGAATTGCCCGCTCCATGCGACGGAATAGCCCGTGGGCATCTCGACGCTCGCCGCGACGGCTTCTTGGGCTTCGGCAACGTAGCCCCCAAGGTCGCGGTTGGCGATGTCTACGAAGATATAGACGGCGAGCTGGCCGTTCTCCGTCCTTATGGTCGTGGCACCGCGCGTGAGCTTGACTTCGGCGACCTCGCCCAACGGAACCGTGCCGCCACCGGGCAATGATACCTGGACGTCCCTCGCGATGGACTGGGGATCGCTTCGGAAAGCCCTTGGGTAACGGATGGCGACGCCGTACCGCTCTCTGCCCTCCACCGTCGAGGTCACGACCTCGGACCCCAGGGCCATTCCGATGACATCCTGGACATCGTCGATCGAAAGCCCATAGCGCCCGAGCGCCATGCGATCAGGGATGATATCGAGATAGTATCCACCGATGACGCGCTCGGCGTAGGCACTCGACGTTCCCGGCACCGCCTTGAGAACGGTCTCTATATCGCGAGCGACCTTCTCCATCTCGTTCAGGTTGGTCCCGTAGACCTTGACGCCGACGGGCGTGCGTATTCCGGTCGAAAGCATGTCGATGCGGGCGCGGATGGGCATCGTCCAGGCGTTGGAGACACCGGGAAACTGAAGTGCCGCGTCCATCTCCTGTTTCAGACTGTCAGACGTGACGCCCGGCCGCCATTCGGACTTGGGTTTCAGGGTGATGATGGTCTCAAACATTTCCGTCGGAGCCGGATCGGTTGCCGTCAACGCCCTACCCGTCTTGCCGAACACCGACTCGACCTCGGGGAAAGATTTGATGATGCGATCCTGCGTTTGCATGAGCTCCGCCGCTTTTGTCACCGAGAGGCCGGGTAGCGTTGTCGGCATGTACATCAGCGTGCCCTCGTCGAGATCAGGCATGAACTCACTCCCGATATGCTGCACGGGCCAGACGGTCACCCCGAGGATCACGATGGCTACCAGGATTGTCAGGCTCTTGGCCTTAAGGACGCCCGCGATGACCGGACGGTATATCCAGATCAGCAGTCTGTTCAGCGGATTCTTGTGTTCTGGGACAATGCGGCCGCGGACGAACAGGATCATCAGTGCCGGAACAAGTGTGATGGACAGCAGCGCTGCCGCCGCCATCGCGAAGGTCTTGGTGAAGGCGAGCGGTCCGAACAGGCGGCCCTCTTGCGATTCAAGCGTAAAAATCGGCAGGAACGACACCGTGATGATCAGCAGGCTGAAGAAAAGCGCCGGGCCGACCTCGCTTGCCGCCTCGATCAGCACTTCGGCTCGAGGCTTGTCAGGAGGCGCGCGTTCCAGATGCTTGTGGGCGTTCTCGATCATGACGATGGCCGCGTCGATCATCGCACCGATAGCGATAGCTATCCCGCCGAGGCTCATGATGTTCGCTCCCAGACCTAGCGCCCGCATGGCCATGAAGGCGATGAGAATGCCGATCGGCAGCATGATGATGGCCACGAGCGCGCTTCGGATATGCAAAAGGAAGGCGATAGTCACCAGTGCAACCACGATCGATTCCTCGATCAACGTGACTTTCAAGGTCTCGATTGCCGCTTCGATGAGTTTCGAACGATCATAGACGGGCAGGATTTCGGTACCAGCCGGAAGACTGCTCTGCACCGCCGCCAAGCTTTCCTTCGCATTTTCGATGACGGTCAGCGCATTCGCGCCGTCGCGCTGGAGGACGATTCCGCTCGCGACTTCGCCGTCTCCGTTCAGCTCTGTGATCCCGCGCCGCTCGTCCGGGACCAATTCCACTCTCGCAACGTCGGACAGACGCAGCGGAACGCCCGCACTGGTGTTCAGGACAATGCTCTCGATGTCCCTGATGCCCTGCAGGTAGCCCTTGCCACGCACCATGAACTCAAATTCGGAAAGTTCGATCGTGCGCCCGCCGACATCGCGGTTGCTGGAGCGCACGGCATCGGCGATATCCGAAAGCGAGACATTCTGGGCCCTTAGCCGGGCTGGATCAACGACGATGGAATATTGCTTGACGAAGCCGCCGACGCTGGCCACCTCCGCCACTCCCTCGGACTTGGAGACGGCGAAGCGTACTACCCAGTCCTGAAGTGAACGCAGCTCCGCGAGCGACAGCTCCTTGGCGACCAAGGCATACTGGTAGACCCAGCCCACGCCCGTGGCATCCGGGCCGAGACTTGGCGACACGCCGTCAGGCAGCCGGTTTGCGGCCGCGTTCAAGTATTCGAGCACGCGGCTGCGCGCCCAGTAGGGATCGGTTCCGTCCTCGAAGATCACATAGACGAAAGACACGCCGAAGAACGAGAACCCCCGCACGACCTTCGATTTGGGCACTGTCAGCATCGAGGTCGTCAACGGATACGTAACCTGGTCCTCGACGACCTGCGGAGCCTGGCCCGGATAGTCAGTGAAGACGATGACCTGTACGTCGGAGAGATCGGGAATGGCGTCCAGCGGAAGCGTGCGCAGCGCATAGACACCACCCGCGATGGACAGCGCCGCGCCGACGAAAATGAGGACAATGTTGCGGGCCGACCAGGCGATGACGTTGGCAATCATGGCTTCGCCTCGTCGTCAACGGTCAGGGCGCTGAGCGCGGCGTTCAGGTTGCTTTCCGCATCGAGAAGGAAGTTGGCGGACACAACCACGCGGTCACCCGAGACGACACCCTTGGTTATCTGCGTCACGTCTTCACCTCGAACACCGAGAGCGACATCGACAGGCTCGAACCTGCCCTCGCCCTTGTCGAGGAAGACGATCTGGCGATCGCCCGTGTCGATGACTGAACTGTTGGGGACCGCAACGACCGGGTTTCCCGCTCCCGCTTCAATCTCCACCTCCGCATACATGTTGGCCATCAGCTGCCCCTCGGGATTAGGAAGCTCAATCCGGATCTTTGTCGTGCGGGTCTGCATCTGCACCTCGGGATAGATGAGGTCGACCGTTCCCCGGAAGATCGTGCCGGATACGTTTCGGACGCTGACGGAAACGTTGGCACCCATACGAACGGAGCCCAGTTCGTATTCGGGGACGTCGGCGATCACCCAGACCTTCGATACGTCAGCGATGCGGAAGAGAATGTCTCCAGCCTCGGCCATCATGCCGCTGACCGCCATGCGCTCCAACACGACGCCGTCCCTTGGCGAGGTGTAGGCAATGCTTTGTGGGACCTTTCGCTCAGTCGCAATGCTGGCGATCGTCGCCGAGGGCACCCCAAGGTTCTTCAGGCGGAGAGCAGAGCCAGATTCCGGCCCGGGCTTGCCGCCATTGCGCATCTCCGTCGCATATTCGGCCCCGGCGGTGGCGATCTCCTTCGAATAGAAGTGAAAGAGATTCTCGCCCTTTGTGATCCTGTCTCCTGTCGTGACGTCCGCGACGTCTTCGACAAAGGCGTCGGCCCGCATGGAAACGATGCTGACCATGCGCTCGTCGAGTGCGACGGTTCCGGGTACTCGGATTTTCCGGCTGACGTTCATCCTTTCAGCGAGCGCGGTCTTCACCCCCGTCCGCTGGAGTTTGCCCAGCGTCACTTTGACGGTGGAACTGTCGCTGACTTCGCCGTCATAGACAGGGAGATAGTCCATCCCCATCGAATCCTTCTTCGGCACCTTGGACGTGTCGGGAAGGCCCATGGGGTTGCGGTAGTACAGGACCTTCCGTTC
This sequence comes from Rhizobium subbaraonis, assembly GCF_900220975.1. Lineage (GTDB taxonomy): Bacteria > Pseudomonadota > Alphaproteobacteria > Rhizobiales > Rhizobiaceae > Mycoplana > Mycoplana subbaraonis. The sequence goes on from NZ_OBQD01000047.1 coordinate 4,707, forward strand.
CGGTGTGACTGATGACGTGTCGGCCGCAGGCAGGACCGCCCCGCTCGCGCCGAGGCTGATGTCCTCGCTTGCCCGGACAGGTGTGAATGGCCGCCCGTCATCCGTGTTCGTCGGTTTGGCAGAGTATTCGGCCATACCGTCCGGGTGACGGTAGTAGATCACCGCTCCCGTTCCTTCGTGTCGCGGTTCAGCCTCGGTGGCCATCCCGGTGCCTTCAACGTATCGCCGCAGGTACGCACCGACATCGTTCTTTCCCGCCCAATAGCCTCCCCCGCCGACGATCGCGGCGAGGGAGAGCGTGACAATGATGCGCGAGGTGCTCACGGGACAGCCTTGAAGACGACTTCGCCTTTGACCGTCTCAGGCTCGCCCTGAACCTTGGCGGCGACCTGGAACCGCCATCCGCCTTCCATGGAAAGGTTTGTCATGAAGGCGTAGACGCCCGGCTCGGTGGAGGGTGAGGGTTCCACGGTGGTGGTCATCATCTCCATGCCGTCGGGAGCCATGTCCATCCGCGTTGTGAAGATGACGGCGTCGGGGACTGCCTTGCCCGTCCGCTTGTCGATCAGCCGTACCGACACGGTCGAGCCTCGTCCCTGTTTGATGTCCGTGTTCACGGCTTGGAATTCGTAGTCCTGCGCTCCGGCGAAGGAAGCGGTGGCGGTGCTGAACAGCATCGCGCCAGCGAGGAGCGCGGTCCTCGCGTTGAAGGTGGTATTTTCCATGATTCAATGTCTCATCCGGACGGGTCCGTGACCGCGTCCTCAGTCAAAATGGATCGCCGTCGGTACCGCACGGACGCAAGACCTGCGACCGCGCCGATCGACGACGTGTTCACTGACGTGGGATCAGACTCGCGGAGGACGTACTGGCGGATCGACCGGTGAGGAGGCAAGCTCCGCATGAAGGGCAATGAGGAACCGATGGGCGACCCAACCGAGATTCAACGACCAGGAATGCGGGTTAGCCACCTGGCCGACGATCACCGTCGTACACACCAAGGCCAGAGGACATGACTTGCCGCTGCAGTCGGGCTTGGCCGGCATTTCGTCAGGGCAACACGGCATGTCGCCTGACATCTCCATGCCGGACATGCCGTGCATCGCGGGTCCGGAGGCCGCCATTACGCTGTCCGCCGCCCCGATGCTCAAGGGACCGACCACAATCCCCAGCAGGGCGGTCACGAACAGCAGTCGATGAATGACCTTCATGAACCTCACCCGCATAGTCTGGCACGAAGACATCGGGGTTGGAAGAGGTCTCACGGAAAAGTGCGTTATCGACAGCGACGCACTTCGCGCCTGCTCCGGTTACGTGTCGATCTGCAGCCATGTAAGTTCACGAGACAGTCGGGATTCGGCAGGTTGCAACTTTCTCGCCTGGTTTGGATTTCACAGCTGTTATGGAGGATTGTCGTGCGCGACCAACATTTGCAGATTATCGAGGCGCTCGGAGTAGCGAAGGAATTCGACGCGTCCGCGGAAGCCGAGCGCAGAACGGCCTTCCTCGCGGATTACATGCAAGCCTCGTCGTGCGGAGCGCTCGTCCTTGGCATCAGCGGGGGAGTGGATTCGCTCACCGCGGGACTGCTTGCCCAGACTGCGGTGAACCGCCTCCGGGGCAGAGGGCATAAGGCGGAGTTCATCGCGGTCAGACTGCCTTATGGCACGCAGGCCGACGAGGCCGACGCTCAGAGAGGGCTCGCGTCCATCGGCCCCGACCGCGTAGTCACCATCGACATAAAGCCCGCAGCCGACGCGATGATGGCCGAGGTCTGCGGGGACGCAGGCGACCTGTTCGAAACCGTTCGGCTGGACTTCCACCTTGGCAACATCAAGGCGCGCCAGCGGATGATCGCCCAGTACGCGCTCGCCGGCGCGGTTCGTGGCCTGGTGATCGGGACTGACCATGCGGCGGAGGCATTGATGGGCTTCTTCACGAAATTCGGCGACGGCGCTGCGGACGTCCTGCCGCTTTCCGGACTGACCAAGCGGCGCGTGCGGGCGCTCGCCGAATATCTCGGAGCGCCGAGGGACCTGGTGTTCAAGGTGCCGACCGCCGATCTGGAGTCCGACGCTCCGCTGCGGCCCGATGAAGACGTCTACGGGGTCACGTATGATGACATCGACGACTTCCTGGAAGGAAAGCCGATCGGAGAACCCGCGTTTCAGCGCATCCTCGCGACGCACGTCGCGACGGCCCACAAGCGCGCCCTGCCACTCTCGCCGCAATGACAGGAATGGCCCTTAGGCCCCGTTACCGTGCTGACGTACCGTCGCCCACCTCGGCGGTTCCGCTTTGCGTGGTCTGCAGGACCAACAGAAGGGCCACGCCTGAAGAAATCCAGACATCGGCCGGATTGAACACGAACGGCTCCCATTCACCAAAGCGGAGGCTCAGGAAGTCAGTCACGGCGCCCCTCATGCTGCGGTCGATCAGGTTTCCGAGCGCGCCAGCCAGGATCATCGACAGGGCTGCCCGTTGCCAGCCGCGCGAACGATACGCCCATATAGCGATGACAAGTGTTATAATGCCCGTAACCCCGATCAGGACTGCTTTGCCGATTTCGCCGTCGACAGCGAACATGCTGAACGACACGCCTTTGTTGAAGGTCAGTCGCAACGGTACCAAAGGCAGAAAGTCCGTGGGGGGGCCGTAAGGTTCAAGGCTCGCCCGCGCCCACGCCTTCGCTCCCAGGTCAAGTGCCGCGCCGACCAGGACCACGGCAATTGAAGCAACCGCCCTCATCTGTCCCTCGCCGCAGAGAGGTCCTGTCTTGCGTCCCGGATGATCGACCACGCCGATTGAAGGAAGAGGCCTGCAACTGCGAACGCGACCACGAGGTCAGGCCATTGTGTTCCCGTCCACCAGACCAAGCCCGCGGCGGCCACGACCGCGAGATTGCCGATCGCGTCGTTTCGCGAAAACAACCACACCGCCCGCATGTTCGCGTCGCCCTTGCGGTGCGGGATGAGCACCACGGCCGCCAGAACGTTGACGACGAAGGCGACAAGCGCGAAGCCGCCCATGAGCACGGATTCCGGCTGATGCTCGATAAACACCCTGTAGATGGTGGACGCGACGACGCCAAGTCCGAGCAGGCCGAGGAAAACACCCTGTAGAAGAGCCGCCTTGGCGCGAGCGGCGAGGCCCCATCCGACCGCGACCAGCCCCAGGAATGAGATCATGCCGTCCCCCAGGAAGTCGAGGGCGTCCGCCTGTAGCGCCTGGGAGCCGGCGAGGAAGCTTCCGACGATCTCAACGACACCGTAGCCAACGTTCAGCAGCACGACGATCCAGAGCGCCCTCTTATATGCCGGGGTGACATGCGACAGGTCCGGAATCCTGTCGTCGTCATCGCCGTCTGCCGTGTCGCTGGATGGGCCGATGCGGTCAAGCTGATAACCCAGACCCGTGATGGCGCTTTCCAGCAGAGGCAGGCGGTTCGCCGGCTCGTCAACTTGCAGTGTCATAATCTGCGATGCGATCGATACCTTCACGTCGGCCACGCCTTCGACCTTGCGCGCGGCCCCCTCGATCTTGGCGGCGCAGGAGGAACAATCCATCCCCGTCACCTGATAGCGGATCGTGTCGGTTGCAGCTGCTGCCATTTCGTCGGTCCTCGATATTCGAATTCGACCATGGTACTACCTGTAGTGACTACAGGAGCAAGACGAAAAATGCAGATCGGCGACTTATCCGAGAAATCGGGCGTGAACATAGAGACTATTCGCTATTACGAGCGCATCGGGGTCCTCCCAATCCCAGCCAGGATGTCCAACGGCCGTCGCACCTATGGCGAAGCAGACGCGCAACGACTGTGCTTTATCCGGAATGCCCGGGAACTTGGTTTCGATCTGGCATCGGTGCGCGTTCTTCTGGCTCTCCAGGAACAACCGGAAGCATCGTGTGAGGATGCAAGCCGCATCGCCCAAAGCCAACTCGACGCCGTGGAAGATCGTATCGCCCGTCTTACGAACCTGAAAACGGAACTGCGGCGGATGATAGCCGAATGCCGTCTCGGTCAGGTGGCCGATTGCCGGATCATCGACGCCATGGCGGGAGGAAGACCCTGAGGCTGACATCAAAACTGTGTTGGCAGACTTCAACCGACAGTTCCGGCGGACGAGGCCCGGCAAGTGGATGTTGCCCAGCGTCTCGGTGTCGCGCAGCCGACTGTCGCAAAGCGTCGGCCAGTGTTTTAAGCGGCCCGTCATTGTTGTTGGAACTGGACATTGAGGAGCACGGCCTTCGAGGAGAAACTCACGCAATCTCGGTACCAGACGCAGTCGCACAAAGACAGGCCGTCGGCGTGGTTGGGCTGCTTGCGTGGCTCAACTGAGGATCAGGCTCGCCATTTGCAGCTCAACCGGCTGATCGGCACATCAAATCTTCAACGCCTCGACAATAACCTTGAAGGCTGGCGAGTTCTGCCGTCTGCCGGGATAGAACAGATAAGCATGGACGGCTGTTGGCATCGAACGCCTTGAAGGGATACGAACCATCGCCCCTATTATCACCAGAGCCTACCGACCATCTCGTCCAAACACTTGGACAAGTCTCGCACCAAATCGGAAGGAGTGCGGGCCTATTGTGGCCGGCCGCCAATTAATCAAAGGAATCCTACACCTGTGCGACGATCTCTGTCTTCAGAATCGTCTCGACCGCCGCATAAAGATCAACCGCGGCACCAGGCGCGCGAATGGTCACGATCAGCGAATAGCGCGCCTTCTCGTTGTATCGGTCCAGATACGGCTTTTCCTTCCACCAACCGCCAACTGGATAAATACCGATGGCGTCACGCTCGGCAAGATCAGCCGCCGTTCCCCGCCAGAAATCCGAATGCAGCGATCCGCTGTCGCGGAATGTACCCAATAACCAGCTTTCGCCGACGTTGACGGGTGTACCTTCTTCCTCGTTTCGGGCAGCCTGGTTGATGCGGGCACGGAACTCGTCGACGGATTCCGTGGCTGTTTTCATCTGGAAGCGCAATCCGTGAGAAGCGTATCTGTGACGCCTAGTCCAGCCTCGCTCGCCGGGGTTCGGCTCGATGAAATAGGACAGCGTGACCCGGACCTCGACAGGCTCAGCGCCCAAGGCCAGCAGATTGTCCTTCGGCCAAGGAAGCAGATGAAGCTTCATATCTCTCATTTTGACTGATCCGCTCCCTTCTCGCTGGAAGGGTCGAATGTCGTCCTCGATCATCAAAGTCAGATCGTTATTGGCGGAAAGCAGCGCTCTGCCGAGATTTGGCACGCCGTAACCGTAGCGGCGCAAAATCGATTGCAATTGCGTTTTGTTGCCGTGGCAGGCCGTGACGCGGGCGGCCATCGCAGGTGTCCATTCGGCAGAATGAACCAATAAAGCACGGACAGTCTCGGGCCAGAGCCCCGGCCGGCTGACCATGATCTCTGCCGCGAGCTTGGCAGCTTGCGCGGTTGCGGAACTGGTGTCGCCAATCGTAGAGAAGTAGCGGTTTTCGGGCCGGAAGTGCGTCGTCAGAATGCGCAGGTCATCAATCGGCTCACCAGGATTGACGCCGTCATGCGCCAGGTTCCCGCCCTCCATGACGATGTCCGGCTTGACCGGCCACTGACGATCCCAGGTGACGGAGGTCCTGCTCGCCGGAGACAGTTCTCCAGCGGGCGCGATCGGGGCGTAGCCGGCAAAAGGCGCATCGATAACGTCAACTTTGTTGGTGAAAGCCCCGACGGTGATTGCGTTCCAAGCTTGCGCTGGATCATCTAGCGGTTCGATATCGTTGCGAACCAGGTGATCCGCAGGGCTTAAGTCAACCCGTATGTTTCCAGCAGCTATCAGGATCAACCGCTGCGCATCCGTCTCGAAGCAGAGTTGGTCGATCGAAGCAGACCAGGATGAGGCTCGCCCCCGCGAAGGAGCCGTGCTTGTTATAGCAGTCGCTACGACCCGACTTCTGTGCGGCGCCTGAATCTCGGCTCGAGCAATCGCCTCACCGGTAATCGCGCCGTAGAGATCAGGTCGGTTTTCATCCGCGTCGCCAGGTGGCAGAATTCTAACACTTTCCAGCCGATATTGCAGTTCGACAGCGTCCTCAGAAGCAAGCGGATCAATCAGATCGTTATAAAGTGCTACTCCGGCCATTCGCGTGCCGTGACCCTGCCAAGCTGGCGTGTCGTCGGCGCCCCAAGCCGGATTGATCGTATGCCAATCATCGATCGACAACACCGGCTCGATCAAAGGATGAGTGCGGCGGACCCCGCTGTCCAAAAGGCATATAGCAACGTCACCGGCAGTCTGCGAGACCTGAACGCGACCAGCGAGATCGTCTGTCCAAGCTCTTTGTTCTGCACCTCCAAGACCTTTGAAAAACGCTGGCGTATCTTTTGCCCGGCGCAACTCAGCGATGGTATCGCTGCGAGCAACGACGCGATCCATGGTCACGGTGCTTGCCAACGCCAAGACGACTTCGCGCTCGGGGAACCGGATGGCGTGCTGGCGCAGCTCTATTTCCAAAGCGGCCGCTATGGCTTCAAACTTCTCACGCCTGCCTTCGCGCAACCAGATTTCCCACCACACCGCGAGTTGCTGGTCGGGTGGAAACAGCGCTGCGTCATCCGTGAAGAGAGAACGCGCGGATGCCAGCTGTGCGGTTTCGATCCTTGAAATTAGAGGCTCATTTCGAGGACGCCCTTTGTCGGTGTCCGTCGATCGATACTGCTCAATCTTGTTTAGGAAGTAGTTTTTTGCACGCTCGGGCACAAATACCGAGGCCTTGACGATACCGCCGTCGCCTTCCGGCTCGCGGACTGCGACAACCTCCATTTTTTGTTGTCTGTTCGCGAGCTGGTCGATTGCGGCCCCCTCGGAGGCAGGAAGATCGAACTCGAGATAGAAACCGCGCGTCTCAAAGGCTGTTACCCCGGTTTCGGCAAGCTGCTGCTCTGCCGCCGCGACAGCTCCTCCGACTGCCAACGCCAGCGCCTGGGCATGAGCCTGCCTATTGCGTTGAGGTAGCGCCGGTGGGTCAATTTTCCGGTTTGGACGCCGGTATGGCTCTGCCGCGCCGTTATCTCTCAGCAGGAAATGCGGGCGATCGCGTGGTCCGGTTGCCATTATGGCCTGTTGCTCGCATCCATAGCTTGGGCAGCCAAGCGGCGCTCGGCAAGCGCGTCAAATATGCTTGCAGCAGTGACCGTGCCCGAATTATCCAGAATGACGGACTTGGCGGCGTCGTCAGCCACACGAGTAATATCTGCCGGCGAAAGGCCGTGTGCCGCGTTCGCGACATCTACCCACGACAGTTCGGGTGTTGCGAAGCGATCAAGCCTGTTACGAAGGATCGCTTCGATGAGTGACACATCCGGAAGCGTGTATTCGATAACGTCGTCGAAACGACGCAAAAGCGCCCGGTCCAGTAGTTCGGGATGGTTCGTCGCAGCGACGATTAAGGCCTGGCTTTCATCCTGTTCTACGAATTGAAGGAAGGAATTGAGCACACGCCGGATTTCTCCGACGTCCTGCCGGTCTCCCCTCTTCGCTCCGATCGCATCAAACTCATCAAAGAGATACACGCCGCGGGTCGCGGTCATGGCATCGAAAACCAAGCGCAACTTCGACGCGGTCTCGCCCATAAACTTTGTGATGAGGCCGTCCAAGAGAATGGTGAACAAGGGAAGATGCAGTTCTCCCGCCAAGGCGCTCGCCGTCATCGTCTTGCCGGCGCCCGGCGGACCGACGAGCAAGATCTTGCGGCGCGGCTGAAGTCCGTGGCTTTGGAGGCTCGCCTGCTGCCGCTGCTCGGCTAAAATACGATCGAGACGTTGGCGAAGGGGTTGTGCCAGAACCATGTCTGTTAGGCGGATGTCGGGGTAACGGGCACTCAGCAGACCGGCGAGTTCACCCTTCGGCTGCACAAGTACGATCGCCCCGCCCGCCCGGCGCATGCTCGGCTGGCGCGTCTTTGCTGTATCAACGAGATCTTTAACCTCCTGCGCCAGCTTACCATGCCCCTGCCGCGCCTCATGGGCGGCCAACTGGAGAGCCGTCGACAGGAAACGGTCCTCATCGCCGGCGATGTGGCTTTTCAGAAGAGTCACAATGTGGCGAGCGGTGGTCATCGTAATCTGCCGTTTCGTTCTGCTTTTGGACTATCAGCTGCAGCGCAATTTGCAACGCAATTCCCCCAAGGTTAACAACCAATCCCTTACTATACCGTTCCGCGGAACTAAGTGACGGTCTAGCGGCCCCGCCCCGAAGTTAGCATAACCTTTTTATGTCTGCCGGTCAGAACTCATAAAATCCCCCACGCCCGAAACCTTCCCCTGCCCGTCATCTCGCGAAGACCGAGCTCCTGCACGATGCGCCTCGCTCCTTGAGGCGTGACCTCAAGCGTCTTCGCCACCATCCCGGCCGAGATCAACGGCCGCGCCATGACCAACTCGACCAGCTCCGGCAGCCTGGACGACGTTCGCCGTCCCTCCAGCTTGCGCGTCATCATCTGCCGCGCCAGCACCAACCGGTCATGCTCCTTGAGCCCCGTCTCGGCGGAGATTGTCAGCGCCCTTGCTATCGCCAGCAACCGCGTCTCACGGTCACGATGCCGGCGCCGCTCGACCGGAATGGCCTTGAGCCCGAGATTGATCGCTGCGTGATGACCGCCAGTGGTAACGCCGCCCTCGCGCAGGACCGAGGCGGCGAGCAAACGCCCGAGCCAAGGCGCATGCTGGAGGACAGCGATCTGGTTCCAGGCATCCAGCGCCACGATTGCCTGCAGGACCGGCGGCAAGTCCTGGGCACGCGCGAGCACGGCCCGCCACTCCTCCAGCCGCTCGTCCTCATCCCAGTCGAGGTCATAAACGAACGGATCCTTTTCCGGAGCGTTTTTGGCGCTCCCCGGCTTCTTCGCCTCTTCGATCGCGACCCCGGATCGGGCGAGTACTGCATCGATCGCTGCAAACGCATCACCCAGACCATCAATCTCGGGATCTTCCGCATCCCCTATCTCGGCCGGAGCGTCGCTCACCTCAACACTGCCATCCCGCACCCCCTCCCTGTCTCCACCCAATGATGCTCCGGCCCACGACCGGCCGCGGAGGAAGGCGAGGCCTTGATCAGAGAGGGCCCAGGCGGGGGGATGGGCGGCGATGCGACGGCGAGTTTTCAGGATGTCGCGGGCAATGGTGAGTTCATGGGTGGGAGCACGGATATCCCGGAGCGCGTCATGCAGGACGAGGTCTTCGAGATGAACGAGTTCACCGTCGACCCAGAGCGAGGCATGCGCGTCGAGGAAATGCGACCGCTCGAGAAAGCCCTCGCCGACGGGGGAGCGGGCAATGCGCTCGTCGAGACGGGCAAGAGCAACAGCGGCCTCGGAGATCGGCCGCAGCAGGCTGTGGATGGGCAATTTGGCGAGATCGTAAGACATTGAATTTATGGTAAATGATTTGTTAAGCGAAAGCTATATCCGCAATAGCGTTCTGTACTCCTCACAGCTATGCCAATGGTCTATGACCTCCGATAAGTAACCCTTATCGGAGGTGAAACGTACATTACATTTGTACACTTTCGATTCCGATGATAAGATGCCGCCAAATGCGCAAAACCGGAGCCAACAATGCCTCAGACGCACTACAAGATCAGCGAGGCGCGCAGGAACTTCGCTGAGGTCCTCGATCGCGCCAATCAGGGCGAAGAGATCATCATCATGCGCGGTAATGAGATCTATGCCCGTATTGGTCCGGCAGATCCCGCTGGCAAGAGACCCTTCGGTCTCCTGGCGAACCGGGGTCTTCCGGACGACCTGTTCGACGATCATGATCCTGAGCAGGCCGCAATCGATGCCGGCGACTGGAACGACGACGTCGGAGTCTTCCAAGGTGAAATGGCCAACGCAGGCAAGCGCTCGTGAAGCTTCTTCTCGACAGCCATGCAGTTTATTGGTGGACGATCGGGAGCGCGCGACTTTCACCACATGCACGCTCCCTGATCGAGGACAAGAGCAACGCTATTCTCGTCAGCGCCGTCTCCTTCTATGAACTCGACAACAAGATGCGGCTGAAGAAGCTTGATCTCAAGCCGCAGGAGCTGCGTGCTGCTATCACCTCCAGCGGCTTCCAGACACTGGCCATCAGTGATTTGCATGCCGAACTTGCGGCAGCCTTCGACTGGGAGCACCGGGACCCATGGGACCGGATCCTCGCTGCGCAGACACGGCTCGAGCATTGCGCACTGATCTCGACGGACGTGGTGTTTGATGCCGTGCTTCAGGAGAGGGTCTGGTGAGGAGAAAGCTGTGAGAATTCTCGTTGACGTAACGGAAGCGGCAGAGCGGCTCGAGGAACTGATTGAGCTCGCATTGCGTGGCGATGAGATCGTAATCTGCCGAGACGAGAGAGCGGTCGCGATGCTCAAGCCGATCGCTGAGAAGACCGATCCTTTCGAGAAGTTCCTTGCTCTGGCAGAGCAGGGTCGCCAAAATGTACCGCCTGGCACAACTTCCGACCATTCCGATTTTTATGATGAACACGGCCTGCCCAAATGAGTGCGGTTGATCGCCGCGTCCAGGATCTCGACACCATTGCCGCAGTCCTGCCGATGGAGCGCCGTGACGAACTGGCTGAGCTTCTGACCGACCAGGATG
>NZ_OBQD01000020.1 GCF_900220975.1 Rhizobium subbaraonis
TCTCATCTTCGCTTCCTTTGAATGAGCTACGATGAGCCGAAAATCCTCTCTTCTCAATTAAACCAATTCTGTCTCATGGGCGCTGATGTCGGACACAGATCGAAATCCCAGCATCATTCGTTCTCGTTTTCCAAGTGTCACGAGAGATTCTCCGCAAGATTGTTCAGGCCCTTGTGCGCTCGAAGCTCGACAGCGGGCATCATGGCCCTCTTGCCGCGCCGTATGGGCGCACCTTGTCGACGACGGTGCGCCTCGGCGGCAGGCCGAATGCCGCTTGCGGCGCAGTCATTTTTCATAGGCCGCTCTAAACTTCCGCCTCCATCGGCGGATCGTTTCATACGAGACGATGATCCCGGGCTCCACTCCTCGACCGTTTCGCCAGCAAATGCTGAGCATTGAGAGCCACCTGCGACGTCGTATTAGTTTTGTCCCGCCGCTCCGTCGGAAAAGTGTCATGTCCCGCCACTAGTTGCGGGCGTTTCTTTCACTGCCAAGTCACTCGAAACCATGCTTTCTTCTTCAAAACCCGCCACAAGCCGCGAACTCGTCCTAGAGAACGCCCGGATCGTTCTGGAGCATGGCGCGCCACGACAGCCCGGCACAATGAACCATCGATCCAGCACGCCTTAGGTTTCCATGGACACGGTCATTCTCGAAACCTTCGTGACAATTGTCGACACCGGCTCGATTGCAGAGGCCGCACGCCGCCGCGAGATTGAACATGCCGGCGCCATCGCTGCTCCTGAATGGAGCAGCGTGATCTCTGCGGCTCCGCGTCCTTGACCGTAGCGGATGCATGGCGACTGGTCCGTAATCTGGAAGTCCCTTCACACGACTTTCGACGTCGATATTTTAATTATGACTTTATAAACGATTGATACCTTCAAGGTGTCACCATGATCGAAACCCGCCTGCTCCGGCAGTTCATCGTCGTTGCCGAGGAGCTGCATTTCAACCGTGCCGCGAACCGTTTGAACATGGCTCAGCCTCCGCTCAGTCAGGCGATCAAGCGGCTGGAAGAGGAAATCGGCGCCCGTCTCCTCGAGCGCGACAACCGGAATGTGACCTTGACGGGCGCCGGCCAGGACTTCCTTCGAACGGCGCGCAAGCTTCTGGGTGAATTGGAAGAAGGCGTCGAAAACGCGCGCAGGATCGCAAGCGGGGTTGCTGGCCGCCTGTCCGTTTCCTTCATCGACACCGCGCATCTGGACTTCCTGCCGCAGATCCTCCGTTCGTTCCGGCAGGCCTATCCCGACGTGCAACTGGATTTGCACGAAGGCACGACTGCCCATCAGATCAAGCTTCTGCAATCCGCAACGATGGATGCGGGCTTCATGCGCTGGCCTGGCACGCCCGTGACCGGATTGGTGTTCAAGCGGGTGCGGAGCGAGGCTGTTCTGGTGGCGCTTCCGGCAGGACATAGGCTTGCTGTAGCATCCCGGGTTCCCCTGGCGGCACTTGCAGACGAGAACTTCATAGCCTCGCCCCGATCGGAGGGGCTCGGATTTCACGACCAGATGGTGGGGCTCTGCCGAAAGGCCGGGTACTCCCCCCGGATCGTGCAATTCGCCAACCAGATGCAGACCATCGCAAGTCTCGTCGCCGCTGGCATCGGAGCAGCCCTTGTTCCTGGATCTCTGGCCGCCGTCCGGCGCGATGACGTCGTGTTCCGGCGTATCGAAGTCGACGCGCCGGAACACGAATTGCATATCGATCTCGTTGTCTGCTGGAGGGCGGAAGAGCGTGGAGCCGTTCTGGACCGGTTCCTCGATCTGGTGGGGTCGATGCCGCCCCCGAGCCAGGAGCTGACTAACCCTTGACCGGATCGGTGATTGTCGATTGCGGAAACGCCGTCTGAATGACTTCGGCTACCATCAAGGCGTCCTCGTCGGCAAATCGGCGGGCAATGACCTGCACGCCGGTCGGCAGACCGTTTGGCGCGTCGGCCGCATTGACGAAGGCGGTGGGAACCGCGACGGAAGGAAGTCCGAGAAGGTTCACCGTCACCATGAGGGCTTGAGACGCGATCTGGTGACGCGTGTCATCCGCCGAGACAATGTCAAAGCCGCTCATGAAAGGCAGGTCGCCCGAGTTGGGGCCGATGAGGATGGGCCATCTCTCCATGAACTCGGACCAGCGACGGCGCATCGCCATGACCGCGGCCGTCCCGGCGACGTAGTCATCGATGGAAAGGGTCGGAGCAAGGTCGAGGAAGAACTGGTTCGCCTTGCGGGCCCCTTCGTCCGCGATCTGGCTGAATCCAGGCCATGCGGCGCGCAACTCGCTGAATACCATTCTTGCCCAGAGTTCCACGGCCTCCTCGATCACGGGAGGCGTGACCTCCTCCACCTGGAAACCTCGATCGGCGAGCCGTCGCGCGGTCTCCGTCAGGGCGTCTTTTACAGGCTGCGAAACGTAGAGGCCCGGGGACTCCATGATGATGCCCACCCGTTGCGGTCCCGGAAGTCCGGTTTGCGACGGGACGCCGTTCCATGCGGGGTCTCTGGCATCTCCCTCGCTGATGGCGGGCAGGCTGAGCAGAAGGTCCTCCACGTTTCGGGCAAGCATGCCTTCCACGTTGAACATCTGGTTGCAGAAGGAACGATCGTTTCGATAGGAACCGTTGAACATGGGGGTTCGTCCCATGGAAGGGCGGAGGCCGGTCACACCGCAGCAATAGGCAGGGTATCGGATCGAGCCCCCGATGTCGTTTCCATGAGCCAGCGCACCCATGCCGCTGGCCAACGCAGCCGCAGCGCCTCCGGATGACCCGCCGGGCGTGCGTTCCCGCGACCACGGGTTCACGGTCCGTCCGTAGACCGAATTGTCTGTTTCCCACCTGGAGGAAAGGCAGGGCGTGTTCGTCTTGCCGATGATGATGGCGCCCGCCGAGCGAAGACTTCGAACAACCGGGCTGTCGTCGGTGGCAGCTTCGGCGCTCGCCGAAGCGAGACCGTTGACGGTCCGGTGTCCTTTCAGATCCGTGTTGTCCTTCACGGTCATCGGGACGCCGAAAAGTCGCCCCGGCTCGAAGCCCTGGGCGAGCATCTGGTCTGCCAGGGTTGCGCTCGCAATGGCTTCCTCGGGTGCGAAATCCACGATTGCGTTGACCACGGGGTTCACCACCGCATAGCGCGCCAGGTGGGCGTCAACGACCTCCCTGCACGAGATCTGCCGCGCGACGATCGCACTTCGCGTCTGAGTGGCACTCCATTTCCAGGGATCGGCAGGAAGGCTTTGTCCCCGCAGGCTGGTGCTCGCACGCAAAAGCGGAACATTGAAAGCAGACGCACCGGTCAAAGCTAACACACCCGCAATAAATCGACGTCTTTCCATAAGATACTCCATTCAGGAAGAGACTCGTTATTTTTCGGGGCGGGATGATCCTGTCCAATACTCTCTTTTGACGATCTGATATCGAGAAAGTCTTGCACACCGAAAATGCAATCGCTGCACAATCAAGAGGCTGCGCGATCGCAGTTGGTGCAGCCAATGCGATCCGATGACGCTCGGCGCAGCCCCCCTGCCCCGCAGCATGATGCAATTCGTTCCGCCAGCAGATTGTCGGCGCCCAGAACCAATTGCGGCGTGGCAAGAATGGTTCAGATCAGTCGGCGCCGAGATGCTCACGCCCCACCTCATGGCGTTAGGACGTTGAAGAAAATCAATGTAACCGCACCGGCGCCGGAATGCTCGATACGACCATCGCCACGGCCTCAATCTGCAGCCGATTTATGTGGGATCACGCGCTCGCCGCATCGACAACGATCTTGTAGTTTTTCTAACGATTTTCCTCATTATTCTAAATTGAGCTAATCCCTCTTCAGTCCTACAGTTTCTCCATAAGCCGTTGTGGGAGGCGGCTGGGAGAGGCGCGGTGAAGGCCGCGTTTCCGGAGGAGACCTGTCGATCCGTGCGTTCCGTGTTCCGGAGGGTGTTCGCCCGATATCCGGAGGACCCTGCACGTCGATGATCCGGCCGGATGCTCTCGAGAGTTTTCCCCTGCCGAGGATGTTGAAATGAACCTTTATTCCCTGCTTTCGCTGCGCGCCGCCAACGGGCGGCCAGTCCGGGTCGGCCTGATTGGCGCCGGAAAATTCGGCTCGATGGTGCTGGCCCAGGCGCAACGCATCGCCGGCCTGCACATGGTGGCAGTCGCCGATCTCAATGTAGGCAAGGCCAAGGAAGCGCTCGAGCGCGTCGGCTGGCCGACGGAACGCTATTCAGCAATGAGCATTGGCGATGCCGTCAAGAACGGCACGACCTTCGTGACGGAAGATGCCAAGGCTCTCTTCGAATGCGGCGAGATCGAGTGTATCATCGAAGCGACCGGCCATCCCATCGCCGGAACGCGCCATGCGCTCGGCGCCATCGAAAGCCGCAAGCACGTGGTCATGGTCAATGTCGAGGCCGATGTCATGGTCGGGCCGATCCTTGCTGAGAAGGCGCGCGCCAACGGCGTCATCTATTCGATGGCCTATGGCGATCAGCCGGCCTTGATCTGCGAATTGGTCGACTGGGCGCGTGCCACTGGCTTCGAGGTGACAGCCGCCGGCAAAGGCATGAACTTCGAGCCACGCTACCGCTATTCAACGCCGGACACCGTCTGGGGCTTCTTCGGCTGGACAGAGGAAGAGGTCGCCAAGGGCGACTTCAATCCGAAGATGTACAATTCCTTCACCGACGGCACCAAGGCGGCCATCGAGATGGCGGCGGTCGCAAACGGCACGGGCCTCGATTGCCCGGATGACGGCCTCGCCTTTCCCCCGGCCGGACTGCACGATCTCGCTCGCGTCTTCCGCCCGGCCGCAGATGGCGGGCGCATGGCCCGCTCCGGCCTTGTCGACATCGCCGCCAGCCAGGAACCGGACGGGCGCGAAGTCTTCAACAACATCCGCTACGGCGTCTTCGTCACGTTCAAGGCACACAACGAGTATGCCCGCGCCTGCTTCAAGCAGTACGGCCTGCTCACCGATCCGTCCGGCTGGTATGCTTCGATGTGGCGCCCGTTCCACATCATCGGCCTCGAAACGTCGGTCAGTGTGCTATCGGCCGTGCTGCGCAACGAGCCCACCGGCTCGTCCAAGGAGTTCCGCGGCGATGCGGTGGCGACGGCGAAGAAGGATATGCAGCCGGGCGAGATGCTCGACGGCGAAGGCGGTTACGCCGTCTGGGCGAATGCCATCCCGGCCACCCGCAGCCTCGACCTGAAGGCACTGCCCATCGGCCTCGCCCACAATGTGAAACTCAAGCGGCCGGTGAAGAAGGATCAGATCGTCTCCTTCGATGACGTGGAGATCACCAACGATCTCGATGTCGTGGGGCTGCGCCATGAGATGGAAGAGCGCTTCCGCCCCGCCCGGACCGATGCTGTGTGATAGGGAGGGTGTGATGAGCAACTCTGCCTTTGTCGTGATCGCGGAATTTCAGGTGAAGCCGGGCATGATGGCCGCCTTCCTAGCGGCGGCGCGGGAGGATGCGCGCCACTCCGTTGCCGACGAGCCGGGATGCCGGCAGTTCGACGTCATCAGCCCGGAAGGGGAAGAAGACACGGTCGTCTTCTACGAGGTCTATGATGACCGGGCAGCATTCGACGCCCATCTGGAGACACCGCATCTGGCGCGTTTCCGCGAGGCGTTCCCGCCGCTGATCATCGAGGAACGGCCCGTTCGCTTCGCCGGACGGCAATATCCCTGAAGCGAGGGAGAGAACCATGCCTGACGCACAACCACACATCGCCGTGATCGGCACGGGCATCATGGGCGCGCCGATGGCCGCTCGCCTTGCGGGCGCCGGCTTCCCGGTGACGGCGTGGAACCGAACGACGGAAAAGGCGACGGCCCTTCGGGAGAAGGGTGTCGCCATCGCCGAAAGCGCGATCGAAGCCGTGGCGCAGGCCGATGTCGTCATCGTCATGCTCAGCTCCGGCCCGGTCTGCCAATCGGTTCTGGCCGAGCCGGGCGGTGTCATCGACCATATGCGGCCGGAGGCGATCCTGGTCGTGATGAGTTCCATTCCCGTGGAAACGGCGATTTCGATCGCCGAGGCCGCCGCCGCGCGGGGCATCGCCTGTCTCGACGCTCCGGTCTCCGGCGGCGAGAAAGGGGCGCGGGAGGGGGCACTGGCCATCATGGCGGGCGGCGAGGCTCGCGTTGTCGACGCGCTCGCCAAAGTGTTTGCGCCGCTCGGACGGGTAACGCATGTCGGGCCGGCGGGCAGCGGGGCGCTGACCAAGCTCGCCAACCAGCTCATCGTCGCATCCACGATCTGCGCGGTGGCCGAGGCGTTGACGCTGGCCGAACGTGGCGGAGCGAACCCCGCCAAGGTGCGGCAGGCGCTGCTCGGCGGCTTTGCTGACTCCACCGTCTTCCGCCAGCACGGGCTGCGCATGGTGGAAGGCGATTTCCAGCCGGGCGGACCGGCGAAATATCAGGTGAAGGACACCTCGACGGCGCTGGCCTTTGCCCGCGCCCGAGGCTTGACGCTTCCGGTCGGCGAGGAGGTTGACCGGCTGTTCCGCGCCATGGTGGATCACGGTGATGGAGACCTCGACCACAGCGGCGTCATTCTTGAACTGCGACGCATGAACCAGAGCGGAGGCGATTCCGCTTAAATCGACCTGAGACTTTCAACTGGGAGGACTGAAATGAAGCACTTTTCCATTCGCGCGCTGCTCGCTGCCGCAACCATGCTGACGGCCTCGATGGCGAGAGCCGAGACCCTGACGCTTTCGACGCCCGATCCGGACAATTCCGAAATCACCGTCGCAGCCAACAAGTTCGCGGAACTCGTTTCCGCCAAGACCAATGGCGAAGTGACCATCAAGGTCTTCCCGAACGGCACGCTCTACGGCGGCGATCCGTCGGGCGCGGTCAAGCAGCTTGCCGGCGGTTCGCTCGACATGCTGCTGCTGGCGACCTCGCTTTATGCCAACTTCAATCCGAAGTTTTCCGCGATCTCCATTCCCTATCTCTTCGATGACGAATCCCAGCTCCGCGACTATCTCGCGGGCGAGCCCGGCCAGGAACTGATCGCCGACCTTGCAACGATCGGCATCAAGGGCATCAACCTCTGGCCGCGTCCTTTCCGCCAAATGACCAACTCCAAACACCCTATCGAAAAGCCGGAGGATCTGTCCGGCCTCAAGTTCCGCGTGCCGAACAACCCGCTCTGGGTGGAGTTCTTCAAGAAGATGGGCGCTGCGCCGACGCCGATGGCTTTTGCGGAGGTCTATAACGCGCTTCAGTTGAAAGTCGTCGATGGGCAGGAAAATCCGATCAACGTGCCCCTCAGCGCGAAATTCTACGAAGTGCAGAAATACGCATCGATCACCAACCACATGGGCGACGGCTGGGTTCTCGGCATCAACCCGGCAAAGTTTGACGGCCTGAGCGACGCGCACAAGAAGGCGCTCGAAGAAGCGGCGGAGGAGGCTGAGGCCTGGAAGGTCGAGAACGACGCCGCGACCGCCGAAACGACCATTGCAGAGCTGGAAAAGCAAGGAATGGCGGTCAACCGTCTGACGCCTGAACAGCAGAAGGCTTTCGTCGCGATCTCGAAAGAACTCTATCCGGTCTTCGCGGGCCTCGTGAAAGACCAGGCGTTCTTCGACAAGACGATCGCGTCCGTTGGCAAGAACTGAGTGGCATGCCGAGCCGGATCGGCCTATGGCCGATCCGGACAGGAGGATACATGATGCACAAGAGCACTTCATTCTTTGGATGGATTCTCAAACTGGCGACCGATGCGATGGCCGGCGTTGCCGTGACGGGCGTGTTGATCGTCGTGCTGATCCAGGTTTCGAGCCGCGTTCTCGGCATGCCGGTTTCATGGACGGAGGAGGCGACCCGCTATCTCTTCGTCTGGATGATCTTCCTCGGCCTCGCCGCCGGCTTCCGGACGGTCGAAACCGCCCGCGTCACTGTCCTCCTCGCCGTGATGCCGGGCATTATCCGGCGTCTTTCGGTCCCGATCTATGTCGTCAGCTGCCTCCTGTTCTTCGCCCTGATGGGCTGGACCGGTTACAATCTCGTTCGTCAGCAGCTCGTCATGAACGAGACGGCCGCGACGCTCGGCGTGCCCATGTGGGTCATCGGCACGGTGATGCCGGCCAGCGCGCTGCTTGCTGTGCTCGCCATCCTTGAATCGCTGCGCTACCGCCGCGACCTGATCGCGCTTGCCGATCCGGCGCAGGGCATGCCCGAACTCATCCTCGCCGAGGAAGCAAAGCCGGCTGCGGAGAAAGAACCATGAGCCTTTTCCTTCTCGCCCTCTTTCTGGTCATGAGTGCACTCGGCGTGCCGCTGGCCGTCGCGCTCGGTCTTGCCAGCGTCGCCGCCATCCTGCTGTTCACCTCCACGCCGGTCGATCTCCTGGCCCAGAGCATGTTCTCCGCGATGAATTCGTTCCTGCTCGTGGCCGTGCCGCTCTTCATCCTCGTTGGCGTGCTCATGGAGCGTGGCCGGGTCGCCGAAAAGCTCTTCGATTTCGCGGAGGCCATGGTCGGCTGGCTGCCGGGCGGCCTCGGCCATGTAAACGTGGCCTCCTCGGTGATCTTTGGCGGCGTTTCCGGATCGTCCGTCGCCGACATCGCCTCCATCGGAGCGATCGAAATCAAGGCGATGGAGCGCCACGGCTTTCCCAAGGGGTACGCCGTCGGCTTGACGTTGAGCACCTCCACGCTCTCGTCGATCATCCCGCCCTCGATCCTCATCGTGATTGCCGGTTCGATTGCCAATGCCTCGATCGGCACCCTCCTGGTAGCCGGTCTCATTCCGGGCCTCTTCATCGCGCTGACCTTCATGGTCTTCAATCACTGCTACGCCGTCCGGTACGGCTACAATCCGCCCAAGCCGTTCAATCTGCGGCTTGTCGTCACCACGGGTATCGCCGCGATCCTTCCGATGCTGACGCCGGTGATCCTGTTGGTCGGCATCGTCGACGGCTATTTCACACCGACCGAGGCGGCCGGTATTGCGGTTCTCTACACGCTTTTCCTGTCCGTGGTGCTTTATCGCACCATCGCTCCTGGCGAGCTTCCGGGCATCTTCGTGGAGACGGCGCGCACGTCCGGCACAATCCTGTTCATCGCCGCGACGGCCAAGCTCGCCGCCTGGGTCTTCACCTTCGACGGGCTGCCTGCGCAGGTGGCGACCTTCCTTGGGACGATTAGCACCGGCCCCACCATGGCGCTCATCCTGATCTTCCTGTTCCTCATCGTCGTCGGCATGTTCATGGATGCGATCGCTGCCATGTTCATCCTTATTCCCGTGCTGCTGCCGCCGGCGGTCTCGCTCGGTGTGGATCCGATCCACTTCCTCGTCATCATGGTGATCACGCTGACGCTCGGCCTCGTTACGCCCCCCGTCGGAGTGTGCCTATTCGCGGTGGCGCAGGTGGCGAAGATGTCGATTGAGGACGTGGTGAAAGGCTCGCTCGCGCCGATGTCCATCCTCGTCGCGGCCATTATCGCCCTCGTGCTCTTCCCGAGCCTGACATTGATGCCCATCCGCCTGCTGGGGCTTTACTGAGATGACGAGGGATCACGAAATGTCACATGACGGCTTCCTGGTCGTCATGGGAACGGCTGGAACCGGTAAATCGGAGATCGGCCGGCGGCTTTCCGAACGCCTGCATTGCGCCTTCGTCGAAGCCGACGACCTTCATGCCCCAGACAGCGTCGCGCAGATGCGCCAGGGTATTCCGCTCAGCGATGCCCAGCGCGAACCGTGGTTGCAGGCAGTTTGCGAGCGAGCGATTTCGGTTCCAACTCGGCCGGTTGTCATCGCCTGCTCCGCCCTGAAACGGAGCTATCGCGACTTGATGCGCACCCGGCTTGGTCCCGTCCGGTTCCTCTTTCTTGACGGGTCACCCGAACTGATTGCAGCCCGTCTCACGGCGCGACAAGGCCATTTCGCCTCCATCTCGCTGCTGGAAAGCCAGCTGCGCACGCTCGAGCGGCCGGATGCCTCGGAACAGGCGGTCGTTCTCGACATTGCCCAGCCGGCGGACGTTGTGGTCACGAAGGCGATCCAGGCCGTTTCACCCGGTCTGTGAGGCCTGCCAGGCATCGCGCTCTTCCCGCAGCCAGTCCAGGAACTGACGCACCTTTTTCTGGCGCAGGTGATCGCGCGGGCAGACAATCCATTGGGTGACGATGCGCAGGTCCGGCGGCGCCGCGATCGGGCAGACAAGGCGGCCGCTCTTCAGTTCGTCCTGCATC
Source organism: Rhizobium subbaraonis (assembly GCF_900220975.1). GTDB lineage: Bacteria > Pseudomonadota > Alphaproteobacteria > Rhizobiales > Rhizobiaceae > Mycoplana > Mycoplana subbaraonis. The sequence continues at coordinate 10,223 of NZ_OBQD01000020.1, forward strand.
ATCAGCGTGCTCTCCAAAGCGATGCCCATGCCCCGCACGGCGGCGTCGATGGCCATGTGGCTGCGGTCGAACAGCACACGGCGCCAGCGTTCACCGGGGGTGACCTCCGCAAGCTGGAGCCAGCCCGTCCACTGCGCCTGCGACTTTACGGAATGGATCAAGCGATGGGCCAGGAGATCGGCGGGCAGGAGTGTGCCCGCCGCGGCGTACTCTGGCGCACAGACCGGCAGGAAGCGCTCCTCGGCGAGGCCCTCCACGAACAGGCCCGGCCATCGGCCGTTGCCGTGGCGCAGCTCCACATCGACCAGTTCCTGGTTGAAGTCGGTCGGTTCGTTGGTGCCGTCCAGACGGACCTCGAGATCGGGGTGCCGGTCCAGCAGCGCACCCAGCCGGGGCAGCAGCCATTTGTTGGACAAGGTAGGCGTTGCGCGGATCGTGAGCGTTGTCACCGATCGGAAACCACGGATGGTACCGGTAGCCTCCTCGATCCGCTCGATCTGCTCGGAAATCATGGAGAAGTAGCGCTCGCCAGCCTCCGTCAGCGCGACGCCCCTGCCGGCCTTGGCAAGCAACGAAACGCCGAGCTGGACCTCGAGCAGCTGAATCTGCTGACTGACAGCCGAAGGAGTTACACTGAGTTCCTCGGCGGCGCGGGAAATGCTGCCGGCCCGCGCCGTGGCGTGGAATACGAGGATTGCCTTGATGGGAAGCTGCATTCTGTCTCACGATCTCGATCTGGCGGATGTTAGAGCACGCAAGCCCGAATGAGAATAGAGCCGCGTCCGAGCGCCAGGTTGCGGGGGGCAGCCATGCAAAATCCGTACAGCACAACGCCACCGCGACTGACTATAATGCGACGAGTTCAAAGAGGTGACGGAAGATGATCTCGCAAGAAAAGCAGCCGAAGCGTGAAGCGGCATGGCGTAAAGTGTGGCAAGCCGTAATAGGCGAGCGGACCCGCGAGGCCCGTCGGGCCTTGTCCAAGCGGCATCTCTGAAACAGGTATTTTTGCGGTGGCGGAAGTGATGCGGCGGTGGCCGTAAAAATCCAAGCCGCAAAACCAACAGTCAAGGCTTCGAGCGCTCGAGACGGCATTGCGGTGCCCTATGCGACTGGAAATGCAGGGACGAGGCTCCCGATCCTGTTTATCCCTGCCCTGATGTGCATGACGTCCAGGAAAACGGCAAAGCCGTTGGCAGATCCCTGATCGAGTTGTGTCCAGCTCAGTTCAGTAACCGGTTTTCCCTCAGGCGGGCGGCTGCCATATCCACGAAGGCGCGAACCTTGGCGGGCGCGTGTCGTCCTTCCGGGTGGAGAATATGGATCGGCATGGGTGGTTCTTCATAGTCGCCGAGAACGATCTGCAACTCTCCCGCAAGCAAGGCCGGGCCAATCTGGTAGTGCAGAACCCTGGTCAACCCCCACCCTTCCCGGGCCGCCGTGATGACGGCCTCATTCGTGTTGCACTGGAGAACGGGATCGATCGTTACCCGATGGTCATTGGCAAAACGCCATTCCGGCGACGCCCAGGCGCTCGTTGACGCGGCGATGCGATGGTTCTTGAGGTCAGCAGGCGTGGTTGGGACGCCATGGCTTTTGAAATAGCCCGGAGAGCCGCAGATCACGTGTCGGACGGCACCGACTTTGACGGCGGAAAAGCCCGAATCCCGCAGATGGCCGATGCGAACAGCAACGTCCACTCCTTCTTCAACGATGTTGACCGGTCTATCGATAAACAGCGTCCTTGCATGCATGGTCGGGAAGGTGTTGAGGAAATCAGTGACAATCGGCAGGACGTACATTTGTCCGAACAAGGCCGAGGCTGTGATCGCCAGAGTACCGGTCGGGGTCGCATAGGAGCCACCGGCAGCAGCTTCCGCTTCCGCGATATCGGCCAAGATGCGCCGGCAATCCTCGAAATACCGGGTTCCTGCCTCGGTCATTTTGACAGAGCGCGTCGTGCGAACGAACAGGCGGGCACCAATGAGATCTTCAAGTGCTGCGACGGCTCGGGTCACCGCAGGCGCGCTCATATGCAGTTGGCGGGCGGTGTCGGCAAAACTTCCCGTCTCCGCGACCTTGGCAAAAATTCGCATTGCCTGCCATCGATCCATGCGCCCCCCAGGATTGCTCCTGCTGCTTCAACATGACCACTGCTCAATGGCCTAACCCCCGAAACAGGCCGAGCAAGGCCGTTTCGAGATCGATACCAATGACATAACTGGAGTTGCCATGAAAGAAGCGTCGGCGGCGGCCGTGTCAGAGTTCGAGTTGAATGTGATTTTCCCCATCACCCTCCTGCTCGGCCGGAACGGCGCAGCACAGCAGCACTTCGCCTTCGCCAATCGCTGCCGCTGGTTCCCTGACATAGGTCACCGCGCCCTTGGTGAGTGTGGTGCGGCATGTTCCGCAGCTGCCTGTCCGACAGCTGAAATCCGGGTTCAGGCCGCGGGCTTCGGCCAGCTCCAGAAGCGTGCCGGCTTCCGGCGTCCAGCGCGCCTCCTTCATGGACCCCATGAAGGCGACGGGCACGGGCCTGGTGGATGGTGGCCTGCGGACCGGGGATGCAACGACGCCAGCGTCGAGCGTTCGATTCAACGATGAAGGGCCAAACGCTTCTGCGTGAATCCGGCTATCGGCAATGTTGTAGCCTCGCAGCCCGTCATAGAGCGCCTGCGTGAACTGCGGCGGCCCGCAGACATAGAAATCATAGTCGTTGAACGGCAGGTACCGGGACAGCAGCGACATGTCGATGCGCCCGATCACGTCGTAGTCAACGCCCTCTTCAGCACCGCTTGCGTCGCTCAGAACCCGGATCAGCCGGACAGCGCCCTGCCCTGCCCTGGTCAACTCGGCGATTTCCCGGTCAAATGGCCGTTCCTGCCTGGAGCGCGCCGCATGAAACAGAATGACAGGTCGGATGCGCTGCTTGCGAAGCCCCTCGTAAACGACGTGGCGCAGCATGGCGAGCATGGGCGTGATCCCGACACCGCCAGCCAAAAGCACCGCCGGGCGGGTCGCGCGGGCGTCGATGGTAAAGTCGCCGGCCGGCGCCCGCGCCTCGATCGTATCGCCGACGCGGATGGTGTCGTGCAGGTGCTGGGACACGAGCCCGTCCCGCTTGACGCTGATGCGGTAGACGCCGTCCGATGGAGCCGCCGACAGGGTGTAGGTCCGGATGGCCGGCTTGTCGGCGCCGGGAATTCTGAGGCGGATCGGCAGATGCTGGCCGGCCGCATACGGCAGCAAACCTGCGCCATCGCCGGGCTGCAGATGAAACGAACGGATCGATGCACTTTCGTCCACGACCTTTGTGACCGTCAGGGTACGCCACTGTGTGGCAAGCTCCGTGGCACGCAGCCGGTCGGCGGCCTGCGCCCAGTCGCCGGTCATCAGCGAATTGGCCGACCATCCATTTTCCCGGAAGGTCCAGCGCAGGGCCAATGCGTTGCGGCGGCGAACGATCCGGCGCGCCTTGAAGGTCCACAGCCGCTCCGCGCCCTGGAAGGCGGCGATCTCCGGGGAGGCCAGGATGACCTCGGCATTGCCGGACATCTGCAGCATGTCGCCACTTGCATAATCGACGAAGAGCAGCCCGGCCTTGCCATTCAACAGGATGTTGCCGAGCGTGGAGAAGAACAGATTGCCATCGAAATCCGGAATGGTCAGCGTCCCGCCCTCTGCAACGCGAACGAAGCCAGCCTTGCCGCCCCGATGGGACACATCAACCTGGCGCCGGTCTTCGCGGTCGACATAGGACGCAACGAAAAAGGCATCCGCCGCCCCGATCATCGAACGTGCTGCACCATCCAGAGTTGGCAGGTACTCGACCGAGCCCGCATATGGCTCGCCGGGCTCACGCACGAATTCAAAGTCACGCAACTGGATATAGCGCGGGCAGTTTCCGAAACTCTGGTCGACATCGACACGGACGCCTTCCGGTGAACTGGAGACGATCCCGTTCATGCGGTTGCGGCGCCTTGTGTGCATTTCCATGCCGAGCAGGCCGATCGGCTGGTTCTCGCCCAGACCCTCGCTTGCGGGGTCGCTGGCATCGCCTCGGGCGGCGATATCCAGGATCTTTGGTGAAGGAGAAGACATGAAGCCGGAGCGGCCTTCAAGGAAGGTTGCCCACGCATCACCGCTTCCATCAACGCTGCCCAGCACAATATAGGGGAGCTGCGCATAGAAATCGCGGTGCTGATCGGGCATGAAGTCACGGATAACGCGCTGACCGACGGCGGCCATGCGCTCGGCCACGCCAAGCTTCTCCTGAATGAAGGTTTCGCCTTCGTGCCAGACCGGTAGTGCCTTCAATGTATCGCCCATGTTCCGTCTCCTGAAAAAGAAGGACCGGGCGTGCGCATTTACACGCCCGGATCTCGCCATCAAGCAGCCGCGAGACCCGCCGGCGTTTGAACGAAGGGGACGAAGCCTGGCAGGGATTCAACGCGGCGGAGAAATGCGTCGACCGCCGGGTAGGTGGAAAGATCGACATTTCCCTCAGGCGCCCTGGCCACATAGCTGTAGATCGCCACGTCGGCGATCGTCGGACCGGCACCAACCAACCATTGACGATCCGCCAAATGGCTTTCGAGCCTGCCGAGCAGCGTGTGGGCGCGGCCGATCACCTCTTCAGGATTGAACTTGGCGCCGAAAACCGTGATCAGGCGTGCCGCTGCCGGGCCAAAAGCCACTTCGCCGGCGGCAACCGACAGCCAGCGCTGGATGGCGGCAGAGCCTTGCGCGTCTTCGGGTAGCCAATCGGTACGGGAAGCCTTTTTGGCGAGGTAGACCAGAATGGCGTTGCTGTCGGAGACCACCACGCCATCGTCTTCCAGCACCGGCACCTGGCCGAACGGGTTGAGTTTGAGGAATTCCGGCCTCTTGTGCGCGCCGGCTTTCAGATCGACCTCGACCAGTTCGTGCGGCAAGCCAAGCAACGACAAGAAGAGGCAAGCCCGGTGCGAGTGGCCCGACAAAGGGTGATGATAAAGTTTCATTGTGTGCTCCCGCGAAAGTGTTGGATGGGTCCATTCCCGATCCGCATTCCGACGGTGCACCGATCAGCCGTCCGTGAGAACGGTCGACCTCCACAGTTCATAATTACAGCTGACGCAACAATCCCGATACGCGAACATCTCGCGGGCGGCCGAAGTCACCGAGGCGGACGGAACCGTGGCACGCTCGGTCCTCGATACCGTGAACGGTTACACGTTCGAGCCGATGGCTGCCGCGGAAGCAGCCCGGTGTGTGCTTGCCGGTGAGGCACGGCCAGGCTTCCATCCGCCGGAGGGCCTGTTCGGCAGTGACTGATCGACGAGTGGCGCCAGCGGCACGGCACAAGAGCCGCAGTGTTTCTATCGCTATCGGCCACCCGTGCGTAGGATCATGCGGCAAGGGGTATTCTCGATTGAACGAAATCCACGAACGCCCGCGCCTTGGCTCTTGCGAGCCGTCCGGTCGGGCGGACGGCTCAGAGATCGGTGTCCGAGAGCTCCCAGTCACCATGCACGTCCGGTCTAGGCCCGAAACGGCATCAGCAGTAGTAGACGCCGGCCGCGCATCGCCTGACTGTTCGTCTTGCCACGCCGGCCGCGCTGACCGGGGTGAGCGGCCGGCCGACGCGGGCTTCGGCGGGAAGGCCGGGGTCGAACGTTCCGGTTACGATCAGGCTCGAGCCTGTTTCCATTGCTCCCATGCCGATTGCGAGCATGACGAGCATCCATCTGATCCGTTTCGTCGTTTTCATTTCACGACCTTTCCCTTGTAGATCCCGGCGATCTCATCGAGATCCGGGATATCCTTGATCTCCACCTTCTTCGCCCCTTCCGGGGCCGCAAACGTGAACGTGGCATCGGCAGCGCCCGCGCCCCACGCGCTGAAGTCAAGCGTGTATTGGGGCAAGCCCTCGACCGTCTTGCTGGTGATCACGAACCGGCAGGGATGCGGCGTCTCGCCCTGGGCGATCCACATCTGCCAGTCCACCTCGGGGGTGCGGAAAGCGACGTGGTCGCATTCCTTGCCCCGGATCACGCCGCTGCCGAGATCCTTCACTTCGGTCACCTCGGCCAGAAGCACGGCCTCGGCGTCTGCACCCAGCAGGTCGGCGGCGGGCAGCGGGCGATGGTACTCATCGCGGAGCTTGTCGACCAACTGGTCGATCGTGCCCGGCAGTTCGGTCTGGGCGAAAATTTTCTCGCCGCGGTTCAGCACGGACAGCGTCTTGCCATCGAAAATCATCTCTACATCTGCGAAGCCACCCTGCCGCATGACATGCATCTTGTCGGGCCGCTGCATATGGACGCTGCCCGAGCTTGCTATGGCCAGTTTCTGGCCGTCCGTCGTCACGATCTCGAGGCTCGAGTCCACATCGAAGGACAGGTTCTGTTGCGCCCCGAGGTACTGGGTCATCGCCTTCAGGATCTCGCGCGCCTGCGCCTCGTCTGCCTGGGCCGCGGGCGCCCAAGTTCCCACGATCATGGCCGCCGTGATTGCCGCGATCGAGACTGCCCTGCGAAGATTTGGAAGATCAGGAGAATGTTGCATAGCGTCGCCCTCCATCGACCTGGCCCGGACGCGCCGTGACAGGACAAACATTCACCTTACACCAATCGCACCGAAAACAGTGGACTGCATTGACGTGGATCATGGGCAAGGCACAGCGCAGGGCTTGGTCGGGAAGAGACGGGTCAACGTGCCCGGATGCCATCGCCTTGCGAGCCCATCATGGCCAGCAGCGATCTCGGCATCGTCCGGTACTAGGGCGCGGACTCATTAGCACGTAGCCAAATTCGGATTGATGCGAGTTTGACGAATGCCAGGCAGTCTGAGCGAGACGCCGAAGATCGACGGCTGGCACGAAGCGTCGAACTGGGCGGCATCGTCTTACTTAGCCATGAAGCCCGAACCAATGCACAATCTGTTCAGCCTATTGGGAAAAAGGTACGATGCACTCTCGCTATGATAGTTGGGAGGCGGATGATGTATTATCCCGCACGCTGCATTGCGTTGTTGTTCTTCGTGCTGCTCGCACCACAACCGGCTTATTCAGAAACGATTCAAGAAAGCACTCGCCCGTGTAAAGGCGGGACACTGTCCAGCGAACTTGTCCGATGCGGCGCAGCGAATTCCTCCATCATCGCGCCAGGCGCGCAGCTTGAGAAGTTGGGCGAAGGCTATTCAGCAACTGAAGGCCCAGCGGCGGATCGTGACGGCAACGTGTTCTTCACGGATCACCCGAATGACCGGATCGTCAAGTGGAATGCAGCAGACGGGAAATTCTCCGACTGGCTCAAGCCGGCGGGACGCTCGAACGGAACTTACTTCGACAAGGCCGGCAACCTCCTGGCCGCCGCCGCCGAAAAAGGTGAACTATGGTCCATCGCGCCCGACAAGAAAGTGACGGTGCTCGCGACGAACTTCGGTGGCAAGCTATTCAACGGCCCAAATGACTTGTGGATTCGTCCAGATGGGGGCCTCTATTTCACCGACCCATTTTACTATGAGTCTTACTGGTTTCGCGACCCCGAGACGCGGATTCGCGGCAGAAACGTGTACTTCATGGCGCCCGACCGCAGGACTATCACACCTGTCACGAACGACATTAATGAACCCAACGGCATCATAGGTACGCCGGACGGCAAGGTGCTTTACGTTGCGGACCCTAGCCAGCAAATGACCTGGGCCTACGACATCCGGCCTGATGGCCAGCTCACGAACAAACGTATCTTCTGCCAACTCGGTTCTGACGGCATGACCATCGACTCTGATGGCAACGTTTATCTCACCGGGAAAGGCGTGACCGTATTCGACAAGACGGGCAAGCAGATAGAACACATCGTCGTCCCCGAGAGTTGGATTACAAACGTGGACTTTGGCGGCAAAAACCACGACCTGCTCTTCATCACCGCGGGCAGGAATGTTTACGGCCTCAAGATGAGAGTGAAGGGCGCGCGCTAGACAAGGAGCCAGAACATCCCTTGCGGGGACACGTATCAAAGCTGCAGGCTCGATTACGCGGCGCAACGTGGTTTTTCTAATGCACCTCCGACTGTACCGATGGCCATCAGTAAGCGATGTTCAAAGTTCGACTTCTGCTTATGGCCCTTCACGTCGTTTCGCTGCGATGCAGAATTTGGTCGCTATCGGTGTATAGCGGACTCTGGCAAGCCGTCCGCCCGGCAGATTTATGGGTTCACGGCCTAGTTCCCCACGATGCGGATCGGCACGCTTTCCAGGATCCTGTCGAGGCCGGGGGTGGCGCTTTCACCGAAGCGGCCGGCGGTGTTCAACCCGGACCCGATGAGTTGGACGACTTCGGGAGAGCCGGCGAACTTTGAATGGCTGCCCGAACTCGAGTTGTCGATTTCGGAGAGGTCGATGACGGTGGGCCCTAGTCGCTCCAGTTCCTGCGCATCCGCCGCGCCGACGCGCGGGACGCCCCCCGCAATCCGACGCGAGAGACGAAGAGCGCTGTCGTCCTTGGAGACGAGGATATACATCTTCTCGCGCACGGGCTGCGGCAGCAGCCCGATCTGGGTGCGGAACAGGTCGATGTCGATGTCGGGAGAGGCCAGGATGAAGTGGTTGATGGTCTTGCGGCGACCGAGGTAGCCGGCCTGCTCAGCGTCGACGAGGCCCTCCATCATCAGAAAGGCGCCCATGGAATGAGCGAAGAGATCGGCACTCTCGGCGCGGGTTCGCACCAGGATGTCGGCCATCTCCTTGATCTTGACGCGCGCCACAAGCGCGCTGTTGAGGTCGTAGACATAACGGGGCGCCCTGGCCGCGGAGGCCCAGGTGAAGAGGACGGGCACGCCCTGGAACCCCGTATCCTCGACGAACTGTGCCAGCCGAAGGAGCGCATCGCTCGTCGTGTTGTTGTAGCCGTGGATAAAGAGCAGCAGCTTGCGCTGGCCCGCCGGCCTCTTGGCCAGTTGACGGTCGATCTCGGCGATAAAGGAGGCTTCGTTGCTGTATGTCACCGGATCGACGATGGTGAACTCGGTGCGCGGATTGGGCGGCAGACGCTTCGCGCGTTCGAGCTTCCCCAGGGTGTGGTTCGGCGGAATAGTGACTTCCACCGAGGCAAGACCAAGCTCCGGCGCACGGCTTGCTGAGTAGAAGGCTCCCACGACCTCAGAGGCCTCGCGCGTGGTGATGATGAAGATGCGCTGGCGGCTGAGGTCGCGCACCGATGCGGCCGGGACCGCCGGGTTGGCTATGCCAGTCCGCGATCGGCAAGATCTTCACGATTGGCTACATCTTTTCGGGGATCGGCATTTTCGTGGCGGCGGTGACAGCCCTCGCCCAGGCGACGATGCGAGCCAAGCCGCCGCATGAGGACTGACACACTGGCCGGCGGTGATCTTGAGCCATATCAAGGCGGAACCGCGGTTGTGTGATAGGGTGCTCAACTCTGCAAGTGCGGGACTTCCGGACGTCGCGCGAGACTCCCGTCGGCGGAGACCGTCTCTTGGAGTTTCAAGACCTCGAGCATTTCAGAATAGACGTCCAGTCGTCCGTTTCGGGTCCTTTTGCTTCCCGGGATGAGCTGGGAAACGGGGTGGCGTGCAAATGGATCGTGCCCTGAACGAGATGCGAACGTCACCGTTGCTCTGGCTGCTGGTGTTCGTCCCCGTAGTCCTTGCGGGCGAACGCCTCTGGCCCGATCGCCATACGCTGCTGTTCCTGCTTTCGGTACTGGCCATCGTCCCACTGGCGGCGCTGCTGAGCCGGGCGACCGAGTCGGTGGCGGCGCGGACCGGCGATGCGATCGGCGGCCTTCTGAACGCCACGCTCGGCAACCTCACGGAACTCGTCATCGCGCTGACGGCCCTTCAGGCCGGCCAATACCTGCTGGTGAAGGCCTCGATTGCCGGCGCCGTCGTCACCAACACCCTCTTCATGCTCGGCGGGGCCTTCCTGATCGGTGGGCTGAAGTACCACGAGCAGGAGTTCAACCGCATAACCGCGCGCGTCCAGTCCGGCCTGCTCTTCCTCGCGACCGTGGCTCTGCTCGTGCCCTCGTTCGTCGCCCAGGTGGACGGACGCGAAGCCGTCACCCAGCCCCTCAGCCTCGGGCTCTCGGTCCTGCTGATCCTCGGTTACGGCCTCTCGTTGCTGTTCGCCCTGAAGACCCACAAGGAGGCCTTCGCGAGCGCCGGCCATGGCGAGGCGGATGAGGAGCCCTGGCCGATCAGCTTCGCCCTGGTCACCCTGGCGCTGGTGACGGTGCTGGTCGCCCTCGTCAGCGAGGTCTTCGTGTCCTCGGTACAGATCGCGGCCGAGACGCTGGGAATGTCGTCCGCCTTCGTCGGCTTCGTCGTCGTCGCGATCGTCGGCGCCGCCGCCGAGATGACGACGGCCTTCTCGGCCGCCGCCAAGGACCGCCTCGACCTCAGCGTCGGCATCGCACTCGGCAGCGCCGCCCAGATCGCGCTCTTCGTGGCGCCGCTGCTTGTGCTCCTGAGCTATGTCATCGGGCCGCAGCCGATGAGCCTGCAGTTCTGGCCGGGCGCCATCGCGATGATGCTGATTGCGACCATGGCGGCTGCGCTGATGACGAACGGCGGCCGCTCCGCCTGGTTCCTCGGCGTGATGATCCTGATGGTCTATGCGATTTTTGCGCTGACCCTCTTCCTGCTTCCGCCGGCGTCATGACCATGAAACACGATCCACCTCCGGCGGCTGTGACAAGGGGCGAAGCCGCAACGGTGCGCGCCGCCACATCCCGCCGCGTGCTCGACCCGGTGGCGCGTGCGAGCGAGGTTCTGTTCGGCCTGATCATGGTCCTGACCTTTACGTTGTCCCTCGCCGCAGCCGGGGCCGGCCGGGCGGACGTGCCGGCCGTGCTGCTCGGGGCACTCGGCTGCAACCTCGCCTGGGCCATCATCGATGCCGCCATGTACCTGATGGGCGTGCGCGGGGAACGCCGGCTGGCGATTTCCACCATCCAGGCGATCCGCGGCGCCGAAAGCCCCGAGGTCGGGCGCGCGATCGTCGCGGAGAACATCCCGCCCGCAGTCCTGCCGGCGCTGACGACATCCGACCTGGATCGCATCCGGCTGCATCTCTCCCGTCTTCCGCCCGAAACCCTCGAAACCCGGTTCAACCGGGAGGACTATCTGGCTGCCCTTGGCGTCTTCCTGCTTGTCTTCCTGTGTCTCTTTCCGGTCGCCGCACCCTTCCTCCTCTTTGCCGACCTGACGCTCGCCCTCAGGCTCTCGAACATCGTCGCCGTCGCCATGCTGTTCCTGACCGGCTTCACCTTTGGCCGGCAGGTTGGGCGGCCCTGGCGCGGCGGTTTCCTGATGGTGGCGATCGGGGTGGCGCTCGTCGCCGTTGCGCTGGCCCTGGGCGGATAAGCCGCTCCCGGCCTCCACCGGCTGCAGTCGGGAGCACGCCGTCTTACGGCAGCGTGCGGGTGCTTGCCCGCTCTCTCGGCGCCGACCGGTATCACGCCGCAGGCCGCCATGCCCGGGCGGGGAACAAGGAAGGGGAGCGAAGTGACACAGCCAGCACACGCCCAGCGCGCGACCCTTCCCTCCGGGACGGGATTGCGTCCGGATGTCATCGCCGGCCTGACAGCGGCCGCCGTCGTCCTGCCCAAGGCCATGGCTTATGCCACGGTGGCGGGCCTCTCGGTGAGCGTGGGTCTCTACACGGCCTTCGTCCCGATGATCGTCTATGCCCTTCTTGGCACATCGCGGGTGCTCAGCGTCAGCTCGACGACGACGCTTGCGATTCTCGTCGCGGCGCAACTGGCGCTGGTCGTTCCGGACGGAAATCCCGCCGCGCTCGTCGTCACGACTGCGACGCTCACCGCGCTGACGGGGCTCCTGCTGGTCGCGGCCTCCGTCCTGCGCCTCGGCTTCGTCGCGAACTTCGTCTCGGCGCCCGTCCTGACCGGTTTCAAGGCCGGGATCGGGCTGGTGATCGTGCTCGACCAGGTTCCGAAGCTGTTCGGAATCCACATCACCAAGGAGGGTTTCTTTCGCGATGTGCTGAGCCTCGTGCAGCAACTTCCGGAATCCTCGATGCTCACTCTGGCGATCGGGGGAGTGACCCTGTTGCTGCTGCTGGCAATGGAGCGGCTCTGGCCCCATTCTCCGGCCCCGCTTGCGGTGGTCGCCGGCGGCATCGCGGTGTCCTGGCTTGCCGGGCTCTCCGCCGGAGGCGTCGCGACGGTCGGCCACATCCCGCAGGCACTGCCGTCGATGACCCTGCCGGACCTCGGCCTCGTCATGCAATTGCTGCCCGGCGCGATCGGCATCGCACTGATGAGCTTCACCGAGACGATCGCCGCCGGCCGCGCCTTCGCCCTGCCGCCGGAGCCGCCGATCCGGGCCGACCGCGAGCTTCTGGCGACCGGCGCCGCCAACCTGGCCGGAGCCCTCTTCGGGGCGATGCCGGCCGGCGGCGGAACGTCTCAGACGGCTGTCGTCCGCGCGGTCGGCGGTCGCACGCAGAAGGCGTCGCTCGTCACCGCGGCCGCTTCGGCCGCGACCATGCTGGTTCTGGCGCCCGCGCTTGGCCTCCTGCCGCAGGCGGTGCTTGCCGCCATTGTGATCGTCTACTCGATCGGACTGATCCAGCCACTTGAGTTTGCGGCGATCCGCAAGGTCCGCACCATGGAATTCGGCTGGGCGCTGGCGGCCTTCGCCGGCGTACTCGTGTTCGGCACGTTGCAGGGCATCCTCGTCGCCATCATCCTGTCGCTGCTGGGACTGGCCGGCCAGGCGGCAAACCCGCGGGTCCACGTCATCGGCCGAAAGCGTAGCGACGACGTTCTGCGCCCGCTATCGCCGGAACATCCCGACGACGAGACCTTCGAAGGCCTGCTGATCCTGCGGCCCGAGGGCCGGCTCTTCTTCGCCAACGCGCAGCAGGTCAGCGACCGGATCCGGGAACTCGTGGCCCAGCATAAGCCCCGCGTTCTGATGCTCGACCTCAGCCGGGTCTTCGACATCGGATACTCCGCGCTGCTGGTGATGACGGAGGGCGAACGCCGCTTTGCCGAAGCGGGCGTGACGGTCTGGCTCGCCGGACTGAACCCGGACGTCCTGCGCTACATCCGCTCGTCCGGGCTCGCCGAGCATCTCGGAAACGACCGCATGTTCGCCAACGCCCGCGCGGGTCTCCGCAGATACCTCGAAGCCCCGCCCGGCGGCGGGAGCGATGCGGACGCGAAAGAGAGTTTCGGCCGCTCGGATGCGAAAGGTGAAGCGACACCAGAGTGACCGAGGTTCGCCCTGGCACTTTGACGAGGATCAAAGAACGCTTCTCGCGCTTACATTAGCATTCCACCAATTAGGGGTGGATCATGCAAAAGATCGTTCCACGGTGGGAGTGGCGCTCCTTTGGGCGCAGTTTCCCGGCGGCAGAGAGTTCCCTCTCCCGTCTGACGCCCAGCGGCGTCCAGGAAACCGACGAGATCTACCTTCTTTCCGGCAGTGGCGAAAATGTGAAGGTCCGCGGCGAGCTGATGGACGTGAAGGTCCTGCGCGAGACCAGCGTTGATGGCCCGGAACAGTGGACACCCGTCATGAAGGCGGCCTTTCCGTTATCTGCGGCCGACACGGCAGGGGTGCTCGGCGCCTTGCACTTGCCGGTGCCAGGGTCCCTGCGTGACAGCTACACGCTCGACGCGTTCCTTGCAGCGTTCGCGGGCCGCGACAGCGCCATCCGGATCGCCCGGGTTCACAAGCGACGTGTGCGCTACACGATTGACGGATGCATGGCCGAGCTTTCAGACATCCTAGTGGAGGGACGATCGACCCGCACGATCGCCGTCGAATCCGAAGACGCGGGCGCGGTCGTCCGCGCCGTCGCGGGACTGGGGCTCGGCGACTACCTCAATGTCAGCTATCCCCGCGGCCTGCCGGCCCTGCTGGACGACGAGCCGGAACGCTACGCCGTCATCGACGTCGGCACGAATTCGGTCAAGTTCAACATCAGTGCCCGGGACAGCCAGGGCGCGTGGCGGACCGTCGCCGACCGTGCCGAGGTCACCCGCCTGGGCGAGGGGCTGTCGGCGACGGGCGTGATCGGCGACACGCCGATCGAGCGAACGGTCGCGGCGATCTCCGGAATGGTTGGCGAGGCGCGCCGAAACGGCGTTCGGGCGATCGCCGCGGTCGGCACAGCCGGGTTGAGGATTGCCACGAACGGCGCCGAGGTGGTCTCGGCCATCCGCGCACGTACAGGGCTGCAGATCGAGGTCATATCGGGCGAGGACGAGGCACGGCTGGCATACCGGGCGACGGTCGCCGCACTGGGGTCGACGGCCGGGTCGCTGGTGGTGTTCGACACCGGCGGCGGCAGCTCGCAGTTCACCTTCGGGCATGGCACCAAGATCGACGAGCGCTTCAGCGTTGACGTCGGCGCGGCCCGCTACACCGAGCGGTTCGGCCTCGACGGTGCCGTGCCGCAATCAAAGCTCGGCGAAGCGATGGCGGCGATTTCCATGGATCTCGCGCGCCTTGACGGGCGCCCGGCTCCCGACGTGCTGGTGGGCATGGGCGGCGCGGTCACCAACCTCACTGCGGTCATGCACGGTCTTGCCACATACGATCCGCGCATCGTTCAGGGGTCGGTCCTGGTTCGCACCGAGGTGGATCGTCAGATCGCGCTCTACCGCTCGCAAGGCTGCGATGCGCGCCGATCCATCGTCGGCCTTCAGCCGAACCGCGCGGAGGTGATCCTCGCGGGGGCCTGCATCGTGCGGACGGTGATGGAGAAGCTCGGCATGGCCAGCCTGACGGTGAGCGACCGCGGTCTGCGCCACGGCGTGCTTGTAGAGAAGTTTGGCGGATGAGCCGGCGACGCGCCGTCGGCCCATGGAGGAGGAAACGATGAACGTTCAGAAGCCGACCAAACCGCGCCCCGGCGCCGACGGAACAGCCTTGTCCGGCGAGGACATGCTGAGGGTGTTCGAACTGTTGCAGGGCGCAACCAGCGTCGAACTGAAGCTGATGGTGCCCGACTCCAGCCGCCGTGCGGCGGTGAAGGGGCTCGCCTTCGACCCCGTCGAGGCGGAACCGCGCCAAGTCTATTTCTTCGATACACCCGATCTTGCCTTGAACAAGGCTGGCGTGGTGCTGCGCGCCCGCAGGATCCAGGGCGGAGGCGGGGATACCGTCGTGAAGCTTCGCCCGGTCGATCCGTCGGCGCTCGACCCCGAGCTGCGCAAGGCGGCGGGCTTCAAGATCGAGCTCGACGCGATGCCGGGAGGGTATGTCTGCTCCGCCTCCTACAAGGGCGCCTGCACGGGCCAGGAGGTGCTCGACGTGGTGGAAGGCAAGGCGCCGCTCGTGTCCCTCTTCTCCAAGGAACAGCGGGACTTTTGCACGGCACATGCCCCGGCTGACATCCCGATGGAGGCGCTGGTGCCGCTTGGCCCGACGTTCCTTCTGCGCCTCAAGCACCAGCCGAAGGGCTTCGATCGTCGTCTCACCATCGAGTTCTGGCTCTACCCCGACGGGTCTCGTGTCTTCGAAGTCTCGACGAAATGCGACACCAGGGAAGCCTTCCAGGTGGGCGTCGAGTTCAGAGCGCTGATGGCCAAGTGCGGAATCCCCGTGGAGGTGAGCCAGGAAGCGAAAACGAACAGCGCGCTTGCCTTCTTCAGCAAAGAGCTCGCAACAGGACAACCCGGATGACCCACGCGGCGGCAGACCACACAGCTCGAAGGTATGTGCGAAATTCGAAGCAATCGGCCGTCACCGTCGAGGCGACGATTCCTGGGCCGGCATCGTCCCAGACGCCTTTGACAGTGCATGCGAGGAAGCGCCGATTTCTCGCCTTCGCGACGATGGCCGTCGTCATTGCTGCCACGATCTCTGAAGCCGCAGGCCAGGAAAACGGCAATACGGCCGCCGCATCGCCGTCTGTGACGGTGATGCGGGTGGTCTCCAAAGACATTCGGCCCTCAATTACCTTCTCCGGGCGCGTCGAAGCCATCGACAAGGTAGATTTGCGCGCTCGCGTTGACGGCTTTCTGGAGCAGAGGCTCTTCACCGAGGGACAGGACGTGAACGACGGCGACCTTCTCTTTGTGATGGAGAAGGGCCAGTATGAGGCCGCCGTGGTCCAGGCCGAGGGGGCGATCGAGTCGGCGAAGGCGGGGCTGACACTTGCCAACATCGAGGTCGAGCGCCAGGGCACCCTTGTCGGGAAGGGCGCTGCGGCCAAGCAGCAACTGGACCTGGCGACAGCCAAGCAGCAAGAGGCCACGGGAAGCCTGACCCAGCTCCGGGCCGCCCTCGACAGGGCCAGGCTGGACCTGGGCTACACCGATATCCGGGCGCCGATCGCGGGACGCATCGGCCGCTCGCAATACTCTGTGGGAAATTTTGTCGGCCCGTCGAGCGATGTGCTTGCGACAATCGTCAGTCAGGATCCGATCTACGCGACCTTCTCGGTGTCGCAGCGGGAAATTCTGGCGGTTCGCGAAAAACTGGGCAGCACCGGAAAGCTGGGCGGGCATCTGAGCGCGGCGAATGTCTTTTTGCTGCTTGCCAACGGCAAAAGGTATCCAGAGCCCGGAAAGGTCAATTTCGTCGACGTGACCGTCGATCAGGGCACCGACACCGTGCCCGTGCGAGCGGCCTTTCCCAATCCCGACCGCGTGCTGATCGATGGCCAACTCGTCGACGTCATCGTTGAGGGCGGAACTGCGGAGGCCGCGCTGCTCGTGCCGCAGGCGGCGATCCAGATCGATCAGGCGGGTCCCTACGCGCTTGTCGTCAACAAGGAGAACAAGATCGAGGTCCGTCGGATAGAGCCTGGGCAAGTTCAAGGTGCGGATCTGGCGGTAACCAAGGGGCTCGCGGCGGGCGACATGGTGGTTACCGAAGGGGTGCAAAAGGTTCGTCCCGGCCAGGTGGTGGAACCGGTCGAAGCAAAGACGGGCTCCTGAGCCAGGCTGTCCGCGACCTTCATCGATCGGCCACGGCTTGCAATCGTCATTTCTCTGGTCATCACCATCGCGGGTCTGGTCGCGCTCGCCGTCATTCCCATCGCACAGTTCCCGGACATCGTGCCACCGCAGGTGTCGGTAACCGTGAGCTATCCCGGGGCGAGCGCGGAGATCGTTCAGCAATCCATTGCCCAGCCGATCGAATCGCGCGTCGTCGGCGTCGACAACATGATCTACATGAAGTCGACCAGCGGCAATGACGGCAGCTACACGCTGACCGTCAGTTTCTCGGTCGGCACCGATCCCGATATCAATGCGGTCAACGTGCAGAATCGCGTCAACCTTGCCGAAGCGCAGCTTCCGCAAGAGGCGCGCGCTCAGGGCATCAGTGTCAAAAAGAAGTCTTCGGCGCTGATGCAGTTGATCGCACTGACATCGCCCGATGGCAACCATGACCAGCTTTTCCTGTCGAACTACGCGACAATCAACATCATTGACGGCCTGAAGCGGATACGCGGCGTCGGCGACGTCTCGCTCCTGACCCCGTCCGACTACAGCATGCGCATCTGGGTCACGCCCCAGCGTCTGACGAACTACAACCTCACCCCGAACGATATCGTCGATGCGCTGAAACGCCAGAACGTTCAGGCAGCGATCGGCCGCATCGGCGCCCAGCCCGCCCTGCCCGACCAGCAGTTCCAGCTCACCATCCAGACCAAGGGCCGCCTCGTCACCGTCGAGGAATTCGAAAGCGTCGTGCTGAGGGCCAATCCCGATGGCTCGTTCGTCAGGATCCGTGACGTCGCGCGCGTGGAACTCGCCTCGAAATCGTCCGAGCAAATCGGAAGGCAGGACGGTAAAGCCGCTGCCGTCCTCGGGATCTATCAAGCTCCAGGCGGCAATGCGATCGCAACGGCGGAAGCCATCGATCAGCTCCTGGAGCAACTCAAACCCTCGTTTCCGGAAGACGTCGAGTACCAGATCACATACGACACGACGACGTTCGTCGAGGAGAGCATCCACGAGGTCGTCAAGACCTTGTTGGAAGCCTTCGTCCTCGTCATCATCGTCGTTTACCTGTTTCTTGGAAGTGTCCGCGCAACGCTCATTCCGCTGATCGCTGTGCCCGTATCGCTTATCGGCACCTTCGCGGTGATGCTGGCGCTGGGATTTTCGGCCAATACGGTCTCGCTTCTCGCCCTGGTCCTGGCGATCGGCATCGTGGTCGACGACGCTATCGTGGTGGTCGAAGCGGTGGAGGCGCATCTGGAGAAAGATCCGAGCGCGACGCCGGCAGAGGCTGCGCGCCGGGCGATGGCCGAGATCACCGCGCCTATCATCGCGATCACGCTGGTCCTGCTGTCGGTATTCGTCCCGGTGGCCTTCATCCCAGGCATTTCCGGCGAGCTCTTCCGGCAGTTCGCCGTTGCGGTCTCTGTGTCCATGGTGATTTCCGCCATCAACGCGCTGACGCTGTCGCCGGCGCTCTGCGGCATCCTGCTCAAGGCGCATCATGGACCGAAACGCGGTCCCATCCGCTATGTGCTGAGGGGCATCGACCTCGCCCGCGATGGTTATGCTGCCATCGT
The DNA here is from genome assembly GCF_900220975.1 of Rhizobium subbaraonis. Taxonomy (GTDB): domain Bacteria; phylum Pseudomonadota; class Alphaproteobacteria; order Rhizobiales; family Rhizobiaceae; genus Mycoplana; species Mycoplana subbaraonis. The sequence continues at coordinate 28,736 of NZ_OBQD01000020.1, forward strand.
GCGCCGGCTCGTTCGCGTCGCCGTGCTTGGCCTGGTGGTCCTGGCGGCTCTCTTCGTGGGCACGGCGTGGTTGTTCAAGACGACACCGACAGGCTTCCTTCCCTCCGAGGACCAGGGTGCCATCTTCGGCGAAATCGTGTTGCCGGATGGCGCCTCGGTCAACCGGACGGATGCCGTGGCCAAGAGCGTCGAAGAGTTGATGCGCGGCACGGATGGCGTTCAGGGCGTCATGTCGGTCGTGGGCTACAGCCTGCTTGACGGACAGGTGAAATCGAACGCCGCCCTGCTCGTAATGACCCTGAAGCCCTTTGCAGACCGCACCGAGCCCGCCCTGTCCGTCAACGGCCTGATCGCCAAATTGAGCGAAGAACTCGGCGCGATCCGTGAAGCCAATGTCATCGTCTACAACCTGCCGCCGATCATCGGACTTGGGACGGGCAGCGGCTTCGAATACCAGCTCTTGAGCCTCGGCGGCGCCGGGGCCACCGAAATTGCCCAGGCTTCCCGTGGCCTTGTGTTCGCGGCAAATCAGGATCCGGCGCTGAACCGGGTCTTCACGACCTATGCCGCCGCCACGCCCCAGCTTTATCTCGATATCGACCGTGAGAAAGTGCAGACGCTCGGCATCGAGGTTTCGGATGTCTTCAATGTGCTTCAGTCGGTCCTCGGCAGTGCCTACGCCAACGACTTCAACCTGTTCGGCCGAACCTGGCAGGTGACGGTCCAGGGCGAAGCTTCCGAGCGGGCGAAGGTCGATGACATCTACCGGATCAACGTCCGCAACAACAAGGGACAGATGGTGCCGGTCAGGGCATTTGCCGAGGCGCGCCTCATTCTCGGGCCCCAGTTCATCGTGCGCTACAACAACTATGTCAGCGCCACGATCAACGGCGAGCCCGCGCCGGGCCGCAGTTCGGGCGAGGCCATCGCCGCAATGGAAGAGGTTTCCGCAAAAACGCTGCCGCCGGGCTACAGCTATGAGTGGACCGGAACGGCGCTGCAGGAGATCGAGGCCAGCGGCAAGACGGCAATGATACTGGGGCTCGCCGTGCTCTTCGCCTATCTGTTCCTCGTCGGGCTCTACGAGAGCTGGACCATCCCGGTCGCCGTTCTGCTTTCGGTGACCGCCGGCATCGCCGGGTCGATGCTGGCTCTCAAGATCGCCGGTCTCGACAACAACCTCTACGCCCAGATCGGCCTTGTGGTGCTGATCGCCCTTGCCGCGAAGAACGGCATTCTCATCGTCGAGTTCGCCATGGAGCGCCGCAGGCACGGATTGGAGATCGCGGAAGCGGCGGTCGAGGGGGCGAAGGAACGGTTCCGCGCCGTGATGATGACTAGCTTTGCTTTCATTGCCGGCCTCCTTCCGCTGGTCACGGCCGAAGGTGCCGGCATGCTCAGCCGCCGCGGCGTCGGCACGGCAGTGTTCGGCGGCATGCTGGCGGCGGCGGTGCTCGGCATCTTCCTGATCCCGGTGCTCTATGTGATCTTCCAGTGGCTCCGTGAAAAGCTGAAGGGCATCAAACGAATGCCGAAACCTCGGGTGACGAAGGAGAGCTAGCGCTAAAGTCGGCCGGCTCAGGCGGAATCTGAGGCAAGGAGGCCTTCATGGGCAAGGCCAGTTCCACCGACGATTTCAAGCCACCGCGGTTGAGCTCGCCCGCTCAAAAAATCTGCAACCCGCCGCCCGACAAGCCTTAGCTGCGGACGCCGTCGATCTGGGTCGTGACGATCCGTTCTGCCAGCATCTGACGATCCATTTCTGTCTCGTCCGATGCCGGGCGATACCAGACGGAGAGCCAGTTGATCGCCCCGAGCATTGCCTTCGCGCTGATGGAAATATCGATGTTGCGGATCGAGCCGTCGTCGACGCCCTCCTGCAGCACCTGCTTGAACAGACCTTCGAAGCGCCGGCGGATGGCGATGAGATCGTCCAGCGTGCGCCGCTGGTCCGGGGTCGTGGCGGCCATGCGGTGCATATGTACGCCCTGGACGACGACGGCTTCAAAGGCGGCGTTGGTCATCATCGCCATGGCATGCGCGGTCAGCATGGCCCTCAGGCGAACGACGCCTGAGCCTTCAATTCCCATGACCGGCTCAACCGCCTGGAACAGGCGCTCCAGGCCCTCGCGATGCACGTCGAAGAACAGATCGGTCTTGGAAGAGTAATAGTGATAGATGCGGCCCTTGGTGGCGCCGAGACGGCGCGCGACGTCATCGATGCTCGTCGCCGAGAAGCCCTGTTCCATGAAGCATTGGGCCGCTGTCTCCAGAATATCCGCATTGCCCGTCCCGTCCGTCCTGACCTGGCGGCGATTCTCGATCATGGGCAGCTCTCCTTTGATTTGACTATAGTTATGGCCCGCCCCGGAAAGCAACTGCCTGCGTTTGCCGGCCGAAAATGCCACTGGACAACACCGGTTGCAAGTGCATACTACTGAGTATGTTGTTGACGGACGCGATGTTTCGCGCCGCCTCGCACTCCACATGCCTTTCAGGAGGAACAGGATATTGGACACTCTTCCCGCGGCGGAAAACGGCGCGACCACCGATGCCGCCATTCCCCTCGTCACCGACTGGATGCGGATCGATCAGGACCTGATCGATCGTTTTGCTGATGTCGTCGACGACCATCAGTTCATTCATGTCGATCCCGTACGCGCCGCCCGGGAAAGCGCCTTCGGCGGTACCATCGCCCACGGTTTTCTCGTGCTTTCGCTGCTAACGAAGCTGAGCCGGCAGGTCTTTGTCGAACCCGCGGCTGGAGCGGCCGAGATCAACTACGGCTTCGACAAGGTTCGCTTCCTCGCGCCGGTTCGATCAGGTGCCCGCATTCGCGCCTGCTTCAATCTCGTCGCCAGCCAGAAAAAAGGTGGCGGCACCCTCGCCACCTACGCCGCCACCATGGAGATCGAAGGTCAGCCGAAGCCGGCGCTCGCCGCCGACTGGCTGGTACTGACAACGAACTGAGGACCAGAACTATGAGCATTTCCTTCGAAAACCGCGTTTCCATCGTGACGGGTGCCGGTGGCGGCCTGGGCCGCGCCTATGCGCTCGAACTCGCCGCTCGCGGCGCCAAGGTCGTCATCAACGACTTCGGCGGCTCGCGCGATGGAAGCGGCGGATCCAGCGAGGCGGCTGAAAAGGTCGTGACGGAAATCCGCGCGAAGGGCGGTCAGGCGATTGCGGACGGCGGCAACGTGACAAGCTTCGATGATATGCAGGCGCTGGTCGCCCGCACGCTTGCCGAGTTCGGCCGCATCGACGTCTTGATCAACAATGCCGGCATCCTGCGCGACAAGACCTTCGCCAAGATGTCGACGGAAGATTTCCGTGCCGTTGTCGATGTACATCTCATCGGATCGGCCAATGCGACCAAGGCTGTGTGGGAAGCCATGCGGGCGCAGGGCTATGGCCGCATTCTGATGACCTCCTCGACCTCCGGTGTCTACGGCAATTTCGGCCAGTCGAACTACGGCGCCGCCAAGGCCGGGCTCATCGGCCTCATGAATGTGCTGCATTTCGAAGGCGCCCGCTACGGCATCAAGGTGAACGCCGTGCTGCCGACGGCCGCGACCCGGATGACCGGCGACATGATGGACGAGGAGATGCTGCGTCATCTCGCGCCGGAAAACGTCGTTCCGGCCGCACTCTTCCTCGTCGGTGAGGACGCTCCGAGCCGGGTTGCGCTTCTGGCCGGAGCCGGCACAGTGGCGCGCATGGCAATTGTGGAAAGCGAAGGCGTCTACTTGCCGGCAGGCAAGCGCACGCCGGAAGCCGTTGCCGAAGCCTTCGGGACGATATCCAGCCTCGACGGTTCGATCGAGACCGAGGCCGGGCTTGCGCATGTCGACCGCATCATAGCCAATGCCCGAACTGCCGAGGCCCTCGCCGCCGAGATCAGGGCATGACGGCAGCACCAGTGCGGGCGACGGCCCATCACAGACAGAAGTATCGCCGCTTCTTCGACATGGAGACCCGCTGGAACGACATGGACCTCTATGGCCACATGAACAATGTCGTCTACCTGGAGTATTTCGATTCCGCGCTCAACCGGGTGCTGATCGAAGCAGGCGCGCTCGCGCTTCATGGCGGAAGCCCGATCGGCGTGGTGGCCCACAGCCATACCAACTACTTCTCCGAGGTCTCCTACCCTGACCGCGTGACGGTCGGGGTGCGGATCGACCGGATCGGCAACACCAGCCTGTCGTGGGGCTTCGCGCTCTTCCGCGAGGATCAGGACCATGCGGCCGCACAGGGCGGCTACGTGCACGTCTATGTCGATCGGGCGACACGCCGGCCGGTTGCTCTTGGTCCGGAGCATCGCGCCTTGGCGGAGCGACTGCTGGTTTCCGAGGATTGAGAAGGAGAAATCACCATGAGAGAAGCCGTCATCGTATCCACTGCCCGCACGCCGATCGGCAAGGCCTATCGCGGCGCCTTCAACGACACGACCGCCCCCACGCTTGCAGGGCACGCCATTGCCCATGCGGTATCGCGCGCCGGGGTTGATCCCGGCGAGGTCGATGATGTCGTCCTGGGTGCGGCCCTCCAGCAGGGCACGACCCACATGAACATTGGCCGGACGGCGGCTCTCAGGGCGGGCCTGCCCGTCACCGTTGCCGGCCAGAGCGTTGACCGTCAATGCGCCTCCGGGCTGATGGGTATCGCGATCGCGGCCAAGCAGATCATCGCAGACGGCATGACCGTCACCGTCGGTGGCGGCGTCGAGCAGATATCGCTGGTGCAGAACGAGCGCATGAACACGGATCGTTGGCGCGACCCGTGGCTTGTGGAGAACCTGCCCTCCACCTACGTCAGCATGATCGAAACGGCGGAGGTCGTTGCCGCCCGCTACGGCATTTCCCGCGAAGCACAGGATGCCTACGCGCTTCAATCGCAAAAGCGCACGGCGCAAGCGCAGGCAAACGGTCGCCTTGATGCGGAGATCGTCCCCTTCGAAACGACAATGCTGGTCACCGACAGGGCGTCCAACGAAACCTCCTCGAGGGCGGTGACGCTCGCCCGGGACGAAGGCAATCGCCCGGAGACGACCCTTGAGGGACTGTCTTCGCTGAAGCCGGTGTTTGCCGGCGGCGAGATTGTGGCAGAAGGCCGTTTTGTCACCGCGGGCAACGCCTCGCAACTCTCCGATGGCGCCTCGGCATCCGTGCTGATGGAAGCCCGAGAGGCGGAACGGCGCGGCATGTCGCCGCTCGGCATCTATCGCGGCATCGCTGTCGCCGGCTGCGCGCCGGAGGAGATGGGCATCGGGCCGGTCTTTGCCGTTCCGAAGCTTCTCGCGCAGCATGGCTTGAAGATCGACGACATCGGTTTGTGGGAACTGAATGAGGCCTTTGCCTCGCAAGTCGTCTATTGCCGCGATCGCCTCGGCATCGACAATGAAAAGCTCAACATCAACGGCGGTGCAATCTCCATCGGCCACCCCTACGGCATGTCCGGCGCACGCATGGTCGGCCACGCGCTGATCGAAGGCCGCCGTCTCGGCCTTCGCTATGTCGTTGTTACGATGTGCATCGGCGGAGGCATGGGCGCGGCTGGTCTTTTCGAGATCGCCTGACAACAGGGGCCAACTCGGTCCACCACGAACGACAATGCCCCGGACACCTGGATGTGTCCGGGGCATTGTCTGTTTGTCCCGAAAGAGATATCAGCCGCGGGACAGTCCGATCCGCTGGCTGAGCCAGGCGGGGCGTTCCATCGTACTATGGGCTTTGAGGTCGGCCATCAGCCGCTCCAGTGACGGACCGGGCAGCGACGCCGAGCGCGGCTTTCCATCCGCTCGGGAAACGTGCATCAGCACCTGTTCGCATAGGGCCAGTTCGTCACCCGCCGCATTGATCAGGCGCATGAACAGGTGCAGGCGTTTTGCGTCTGCCGCAAGCACGAGTGTGTCGACATGTAGGACTTCACCGACGTGACACTCCTTGAGGAAGCCGATGCGGCTGTCGAGCGTGTACAGCGTGGCTGCGGTTTCAGCCCGGTAGGCCTCGTCGATGCCGATCCTGTCCATGTAGGCAGTCGCGGCATCGGAAAACACGATGCCATAGGCGTAGTCGCCCATATGGCCGTTGTAGTCGACCCAGGTGTCGCAGACCGTGGCGGAGAGAATGCGTAGCAGGCTTCTGTACTCGCTCATCGGCGTTTCCATCTGTCGATTGCTGCTTCGAACTCGCCGACGATGCCGCGGCGGAAGGCAAGGACGCAGAGCATGAAGGTGGCACCGGTGATCACGGTGACCGGGAATTCGGAGGTGGCGAGCACGTTTTGCAAGGTCACCACGAGACCTGCCCCGACCACCGGCCCAAGCAACGTGCCGATGCCGCCCATCAGCGTCATCAGGATTACCTCGCCCGACATCTGCCACGTCACGTCGGTCAGTGTCGCGAACTGGAAGATCAACGCCTTGGTTGATCCCGCAAGCCCGGCAATGGCGGCCGACATGACGAAAGCCGAGAGCTTGTAGGCATTGACGGACAGGCCAAGCGAAATGGCCCGGGTCTCGTTTTCGCGTATTGATTTCAGGATCGCGCCGAAGGGCGAATTGACGATCCGCCAGATGGCGAAGATGCCGAGCAGGAACACGCCGAGGACGAAATAATACATGTTCATCGTCTGGCCGAGGTCGATCAGACCGAAGAGCTTGCCGCGCGGCACGCCCTGAATGCCGTCTTCCCCGCCGGTAAACGGCGCTTGCAGGCAGAAGAAGTAGAACATCTGCGACAACGCAAGCGTGATCATCGCGAAATAGATGCCCTGGCGCCTGATGGCAAGGAAACCGATGACCGCTCCGATCACGATGGCGCTTGATACCCCGGCAACGACGGCAAGTTCAGGTGGAAAACCCCAGACTTTCGCCGCATGGGCCGTCACATAGGCCGCACCTCCGAAAAAGGCCGCATGGCCGAAGGACAGAAGCCCCGTATAGCCGAGCAGCAGGTTGAAGGCCGAGGCAAACAGTGCAAAGCAGAGGATCTTCATGACGAAGATCGGGTAGAAGAACATCGGCGCGGCGACGAGCGCGGCAATGCCGATGCAGACGGCGAGGAGCTGCAGGGGGGCGCGGCCAGTGGCCGGCTCGACGATGGGGTGGGACAGGGACGTCTCGGTCATGTCACGCTTCCTTTCCGAAAAGTCCGGCCGGGCGAAGCAGCAGCACCACAGCCATGATGACGAAGACGACGATGTTGGACGCTTCGGGATAGATGACCTTCGTCAGTCCCTCGGCGAGACCGAGCAGATAACCGGTTGCGATCGCGCCGAAGATCGACCCCATGCCGCCGACGACGACCACGGCAAAGACGATGATGATGATGTTGGAGCCCATGACCGGGCTCACCTGGTAGATCGGCGCGGCGAGAATGCCGGTGAAGCCCGCCAGTGCGCAGCCGAAGGCATAGGTGAACGTCAGCAGGAGCGGTACGTTGACGCCGAACGCCTGCACGAGCGTCGGGTTTTCCGTCGCCGCCCGCAGGTAGGAGCCGAGCTTCGTCCGCTCGATCAGGAACCAGGTGCCGATGCAGACCGCAAAGGACGCGACGACGACCCAGGCGCGGTAGTTGGGCAGGAACATGAAGCCGAGATTGGTGCCGCCGGCAAGGCTGGGCGGTACCGCGTAGGGTTGGCCGGAGGAGCCGTAGAAATAGCGGAACGTGCCTTCGATGAAGAGCGCCAGCCCGAAGGTGAAGAGCAGGCTGTAGAGATGATCGAGCTTGTAGAGGCGCGACAGCATGGTTCGCTCGAGAACCGCGCCGAGGAGGCCAACGACCAGCGGCGCCAAGATCAGCGCCGGCCAGTAGCCGATGCCCGCGAAGGCGAGCAAAAGGTAGCCGACGAAGGCGCCCAGCATGTAGAGCGCCCCATGGGCGAAATTGATGATGCGCAGCAGTCCGAAGATGACGGCGAGGCCAAGGCTGAGCACGGCATAGAACGAGCCGTTGATCAAGCCTACCAGAAGCTGGCCCAGGAGCGCCTGGAGGGGAATTCCGAAAATCATCGTCATGCTCAGACTCCGAGCGCCCGGTTGAGTGACTGGATACGATCCGGCAGCTGCGCGGTAGTGAAGCTATCGGTGACCTGGCCGTGATCCATCACATAGAAGCGGTCGGCGATCTTGGACGCGAAGCGGAAGTTCTGCTCGACCAGAAGCACGGTCAGCCCCCGCTGCTTGAGGGCAAGCAGCATTTCGCCGATGCGCTGGACGATGACAGGCGCAAGCCCTTCGGTCGGCTCGTCGAGGAGGATCAGCTTGACGCCGGTGCGCAGGATGCGGGCGATCGCCAGCATCTGCTGTTCGCCGCCGGACAGCTTCGTTCCCGGACTCGAGCGCCGCTCCAGCAGGTTGGGGAACAGCGTGTAGATTTCCTCGACCGACATTCCACCTCTGTCGACGACCGGCGGCAGCAGTAGGTTCTCCTCGACCGTCAGTGTCGCGAAGATACCGCGCTCTTCCGGCACGAAGCCGATGCCGGCATGGGCAGTGCGGTGCAGCGGCAGCTTGAGCACATCCTGCCCATCGAAAGTCACCGAACCGGTGCGCTTGCGCAGGATGCCCATAATGGCCCGCAAAGTCGTGGTCTTTCCCACGCCGTTGCGGCCGAGAAGGGTCACGGTTTCACCCGGCCAGATATCCAGATCGACGCCATGCAGCGCGTGGCTTTCGCCGTACCAGGCATTGAGCCCCCGCACGGAAAGAAGCGGTTGCGAACTATGCATCTTCATTTCCCATATAGGCGGCGCGAACACGCGGATCGTTGCTGACGGTCTCATAGTCGCCGGTCGTCAGGATCTCGCCGCGCTGGAGCACGGTCACGTCGTGACAGATCTCGGAGACGACCTTCAGATTGTGCTCGACCATCAGCACGGCGCGATCCTTCGCGACTTCGCTGATCAGGCCGGCCATCACGGAAACGTCTTCCTGACCCATGCCGGCCAGCGGCTCGTCAAGCAGAAGCACTCTGGGGTCAAGCGCCAGCGTCGTTGCGATCTCCAGTGCTCGCTTCCGCCCATAGGAAAGGTCCGAGGCGAGGCGGTGGCGCATGTCCTGCAAGCCGACGCGCTCCAGAAGCTCGAGCGCCTGCCGGTCGAGGTTGCGAAGCGACCCGAGCGACCGCCAGAACTGGACGGCCTGACCGTTCGGGCGCTGCAGGGCCACCCGGACATTCTCAAGCAGCGTCATCTGCGGAAAGGTCGCCGAAATCTGGAAGGAACGCACCAGACCCATGCGCGCGACTTTTGCCGGCGCGGACCGGGTGATGTCGGTTCCCTCCAGTCGGATCGTGCCTGCCGTCGACGGAAGGAACTTTGTCAGCAGATTGAAGACAGTGGTCTTCCCGGCACCATTCGGTCCGATCAAGGCGTGAACGCGGGCGTGATGGACGTCGAGATCGACATTCCTGACCGCATGGAAACCGCCGAATGTCTTGGACAGGCCCCGTGCCGACAGAACGGCACGAGGCTTTTCGACATGGGCGTCTCCGAAGGGGAGCACCGCAACCGTCATTTCTTGACCAGCGGGCATTCGCTCTTGTCGAGCGGGCGGAAGGCCTGGTCGCCGGGGATGGTGCGAATGACCTTGTAGTAATCCCACGGCCCCTTTGACTCCTCAGGCTTCTTGACCTGTACCAGGTACATGTCGTGAACCATGCGGCCGTCTTCGCGCAGACGGGCATTGCGGGCAAAGAAGTCGTTGATGTCCATGGTGCGCATCTTGTCGATGGCAGCCTTGCCGCTGACGCTGCCAGCCGCTTCCGCAGCCTTCAGGTAGTTCATGACCGAGGAGTACACGCCGGCATGAACCATGGTCGGCATCTTGCCGTTCATGCGTTCGCCGAAGCGCTTTGACCAGGCGCGGGTCTCGTCGTCGAGGTCCCAGTAGAAGCCCGTCGTCAGGGTCAGGCCCTGCGCGGTTTCAAGCCCGACTGCATGGACGTCCGAAAGGAACAGCAGCATGCCGGCGATACGCTGGCCAGAGGCAGTGATGCCATATTCGGCGGCCTGCTTGAGGGCCGTCATGGTGTCGCCGGACGAGTTCGCCAGGGCAACGACGTCAGCGCCCGAAGACTGGGCCTGCAACAGATAAGAGGAGAAGTCCGTCGTTTCGCGCGGATGGCGCACCGTGCCGACCACTTCGCCACCGGCCGCAAGCACGGCTTCCGACGTGTCGCGCTCAAGCGCGTGGCCGAAGGTGTAGTCGACGGTGACGAAATACCACTTCTTGCCGCCCTCCTCGGTGATCGCGCGGCCCGTACCATTCGCCAGTGCGTAGGTGTCCCAGGTCCACTGGGCGGTCGTCGGCGAGCAGGCCTTGCCCGTCAGGTCAGAGGAGCCGGCAGTCGACACCAGGAAGGCGACATCCGCGTTACGGGTGATTTCCTGGACGGCCATGGCGACAGACGACGTCGGCACGTCGACAATGGCCTTGACGTTCTGTTCGTCGATCCAGCGCCGAGCGAGCGTCGAGCCGACATCAGGCTTGTTCTGATGGTCGCCGACGATGACCTCGACAGGTTCGCCCAGAAGCTTGCCGCCGAAATCCTCGACAGCCATCTGTGCGGCCACGACCGAACCCTGGCCGGCCAGATCGAAGTTCATGCCCGACATGTCTGTCAGGACGCCGAGCCGATAGGGTTCGGCGAGCGCCGGTGTCGCCGCCAGCAGGGCTGACGTCGCTGCGGCAAGGATCGTAGATTTGAATGGCATGCGGTTCCTCCTCCTGAATTGATCTGTATTGCAGCGCCGTCAGCCACCTTGCTCCGTCAAGGTGCGTGACAGAAAAAACTGGTCCTGCTCGAAACCGGCCGCCCAGTTTGCCCTGAGGTTGGCGTCGATCGAGCGCTTGGTCATGCGCAGGGCTGCGGGCGGGCAAAGGGCGATTGTATCGCCCAGCGCGCGAGCCGCATCGACCGCCCCGCCCTTCACCGCAAACTCGTCGCAAAGGCCGATGGAAAGAGCCTCTTCAGCCTCGATACGCTGATCGGTAAACAAAGCCCTCTTGGCCCGGGTCGCACCGATCAAATTGGAAAGCAGCGGCAGGCCGCCCCAGCCGAGCGTCATGCCGAGCTTCACCTCGGGAAAACGGAAATAGGCACCTTCGCCAGCGATACGAAAATCCGCAGTCAGCGCCAGGATTGCACCACCGCCAATGACCGCGCCTTCAAGGGCGGCGATGGTGACCTGGGGCAGACGCAGCCAGCGCTCGCACATGCGCCCGCCGGCCGACATGGCGCGGCTACGCACCACCGGATCGGCATCCTTCCGCCACAGCCGGTCGTCATCGAGATCGACGCCGGCCGAGAACCGCGCCTCCGTTCCGGTCAGGACCACGATCTGCACGCCTGTATCGGCGGCAAGTTCATCCGCGGCTGCCGTCAGGGCCTCTATCGCCTCCATATTCAGGGCGTTTGCCTTGCTTCCACGGTCGTAGCGCACCAGCGCCAACGGACCTTCGCGTTCAATGCTGACGACGGTCAAGAACCCCTCCCCCGGCAAAACTTCTTTGACATACTACCGAGTATGTTGCATATTCATTCCGACTTTGCAACGGGCTCTTTTCGTGCTTTGTCGAGGATGCCCTGGAGGAGGATTCTGAGAATGACGGACTTGGAAAGCGCGCTGAACCGCGACCGATCGGTGCTGCGCTATCTGCTGGATCGCTATGCACAGGAAACGCCGGACGCGCCGTTCGTGCATTTCTGGCCCACGGTGAAATGGGATTATCGCACCGCGCGCGAACAGGTCCGCCGTCGCGCGGCAACGCTTCACGCCCATGGCGTCCGCCGGGGCGATCACGTCCTCTGCTTCATGGGAAATGGGCCGGATCTGCTCGCCACCTGGTTTGCAATCAATTACCTCGGTGCGGTCTATGTGCCGATCAACACCGGCGCACGAGGCCGACCGCTCGAACACATCTTCTCGGACGCGGATGCGCCGCTGATGGTCGCTGAAGAAGCCCTGCTCGACAGGCTGGACGGTATTTCCCCGGGCAAATTGAAAAAGGTGCTGACTGTGGCTGGTGCAGGCACTGCCACGGTGCGGCAAGGTGTGGAGATCGTCCCGCTTGCAGACGTCTCCGAGATCGATGACACGGCCTTGACACTCGACCGCCCGATCGAGCCATGGGACACGCTGGCGATCATGTACACCTCCGGCACGACCGGAAATGCCAAGGGGGTCGTCACCTCCTACGTCCAGCTCTACACGATGGGACCCGATGCCTTCGACTGCGTCGAGCCTGACGACCGCTGCATGATCTGCGGGCCGATCTTCCATTGCGGATCGACCCTTTATGTCTATGCCATGCTCGCCCGCGGCGGTTCGATCGGCATGATGCGCGAATTCAAGACGCAGGATTTCTGGCCGGCGGTGCGCGATACGGGCTCGACCTTCGCGCTTCTGCTTGGGGTCATGGCGAGCTTCCTCCTCAAGCAGCCGCCATCGGCGGATGACCGGAACCACCCGCTGCGTCGGGTCTTCATCACGCCCTTCGGCGAGGATGGACCGCTCTTTGCCGAGCGTTTCGGCGTGGATGCCTGGACGATCTACAACATGACCGAGATCGCAAGCCCGCTGCATGCCGGCCCGGGCCTCACCGAAAAGGGCATCACCGGAAAGCCACGTCCCTGGTGCGAACTGCGCATCGTCGATGAAAACGACATGGAGGTGCCAGACGGCGCAACCGGCGAATTGGTCATCCGCTCGCATCGTCCCTGGGCTCTGATGAAGGGATATTACAACAACCCCACAGCGACCGTGGAAGCCATGCGAAACGGCTGGTTCCATACCGGCGATGGCTTCCGTCGCGATGCCGAGGGCCGCTACTTCTTTGTCGACCGGCTGAAGGACGTCATCCGCCGACGCGGCGAAAACATCTCCTCTTTCGCGCTGGAAAGCGAAGTCACCACCCATGACGACGTCAAGGAATGCGCGGCCGTTGCCGTCCCAAGCGAGCATTCCGAAGACGAGGTGCTGATTGCGGTGACGCCGGTCGAGGGCCACAACATCGATCCGGTCGCACTCATGATGTTCCTCGCCGATCGGCTTCCCCGCTACATGGTGCCGCGCTACCTGCGGATCGTCGATGCGCTTCCAAAGACCGCAAGCGGCAAGATCCAGAAGCACCTGCTGCGGACGGAGGGCGTTACCGCCGACGCCTATGACCGCGAAGCAGAGGGGCTAAAACTTCGCCGCGCCTGAGGCGGCAGCATCAAATCTTCTTCTCCCGGCCCCGTGCCGGGAGCCTCAAACACGGAAAAGGCGTACGCAGAGCGCTGCCGGAACGGAACTGATGCCATGAGCAACTTTATCTTCAACACAACGAAATCGGTCGTCGCGGAAGCGGGTGCCAGTGTGCGAATGGCAGACATCGCCGGCGGCTTGCTCGGCGATCGCGTCGTTGTTGTCACCGACAAGGGCGTGCGCGCCCTTGGCCTCGCCGACGCTGCCATAGCCTCGCTCGAAGCGGCCGGTATCGCCGTCGCCATCTTCGACGACGTTGCCGCCGACCCTCCGGAAAGCAACATTCACGCGCTGGTCGAGGCCGTCAGGGCGCATCAGACAACCGGAATTCTGGCGATCGGCGGCGGTTCCCCGATGGACGTTGCAAAGGTGGCGGCTCTTCTGGTGGGCGGCGGCGAAAGGCTCGCCGACGTCTATGGCGTCAACGTCGCACGTGGGCCGCGCCTGCCGCTGGTGCTTGTGCCGACGACGGCCGGGACAGGCTCCGAAGTCACGCCGATTGCAATCATCACGACGGGCGACGCAGAAAAGAAGGGTGTCGTCTCGCCGCTGCTGCTGCCGGACATGGCAATCCTCGACGCCGATCTGACCCTTGGTCTGCCACCCGCTGTCACTGCGGCAACCGGCATCGATGCGATGGTCCATGCTATCGAATCCTACGCCTCGATATCGGCCAACAACAATCCGATCTCCCGTGGCCTCGCCCGTCAGGCACTGCAACTGCTCGGCGCCAATATCCGCGAGGCCGTTTTCAATGGCCGCGATCGCGCTGCGCGTTCCGCCATGCTACTCGGATCGCTGCTGGCGGGTCAGGCTTTTGCGAACTCTCCGGTCGCCGCCGTGCATGCGCTTGCCTATCCGATCGGCGGGCATTTCCATGTGCCGCATGGACTTTCGAATGCGCTGGTCTTGGCGCATGTGCTGCGTTTCAACCTGCCGGCCACCCGGGACGTCTATGCCGAGATCGCGGCGGATGCTTTTCCCGAGCTTGCCGATGTCGCTGCGGCCGAGCGGGCCCAGGCCTTCATCGAGGCACTGGCGAATCTTGGACGCGATCTGAGAATTCCTCAGTCTCTGCGAGAGGTTGGCATCCCCCGTGACGCACTGCCGATGATGGCACGCGACGCGATGAAACAGACCCGTCTTCTCGTCAACAACCCCCGTCCGCTGGCCGAGGAGGATGCTTTGGCGATCTATGAGGCGGCGTTCTGAACAGGATGGGCTGCGACGCCGCCTGCTCAACTTTGCGGCGGCGAGGTCTGCGCCACAGCCCGGGCAAATCGCCCATGCCATGCCTCTTGCACGCCGCACCGCCCACTCATGGTTTTGCTTTCGCAGCAATGCGCCGACGAGACGGCTGATGGCTTCGTAGTCGGGAAAGATCTTAACGACCTCGGTGCGCCAATCGGAGAGCGCTCTGTCCTCGGTGCTTTCCTTGTTCGGCCATACGGCACGGTGAAATTGTCGCGCTGCGCTCCCTCCACTCTCCCTGGCAATCAACGGCCCACTCTATGAGCATCGCGCCGAACCGGAAAAGACCATTCGGCTGATCCAAAGGAAACCGCCGACCGTACAAAGTACGCAGAAAACTGTTTCAACTGGAGCAGGACATCAGATGCGTATGAAGATCACCATGATCGCTGCTGTGCTCGCGGCTTCGTCGTCGCAGGCCATGGCCGAGCGCTATTCAGCCCAGGACATACGGGACGGCATCGTCGGCCGCAGGATCTTTCTTGCCGTGCCCTTTGGCGGTGAGTTTCCGCTGAATTACAGGCAGGGCGGCAGCGTCGACGGCAACGGCGAGGCGCTGGGCCTTGGCCGCTTTGCCAAGCCGAATGACACGGGCAAGTGGTGGATCGAAGCCGACCGCCTCTGCCAGAAATTTCGCAGCTGGTATGACGGCAGGCCCATGTGTTTCGATCTCTACCGCATCGATGACAAGCGGCTGAAATGGATCCGAAACGATGGCAAGTCCGGCACGGCACGCATCGGGCCGCAGCTGTGAGCGCTTCCGGATCGGGAATGACTGTGGCCGCGGAACGGACCCGAGGGGCGGCCCGTCGCACAGCGGGACAACCATATCGCCAGGAGATTGAAAAATGCGCCTGTTCGCAGCATTCTTCGTTGCCGCTGCCATGACCCTGACCTTTGCGATCGCACCGGCACAGGCCCGCGGCTTCTCGCTTGAGGATTTCTTTGCCGGCAGGACCGAAGCCAATGGCAGCTTTCGCGCCATCACCGGCCTGCGACGGACGTTCACCGTCGCCCTCTACGGCAAATGGGACGGGCGCACGCTGACGCTCAGGGAAGACTTCGCCTTCGACGACGGCACCCGGGACCGCAAGACCTGGCGCTTCGTGAAGACCGGACCCGACAGTTACCGCGGCACGCGCGAGGACGTGGTCGGCGAGACGCTGGTCAAGATCGACGGCAACGTGGCGCGATTCACCTACCTCGTCTATCTCGATGCGGCCAACCGGACGAACAAGGTCCGCTTCCACGACACGATGACGCTGAGAAACGACGGAACGGTGCTCAATTCCGCATACGTCACGAAATTCGGGTTGCCGGTCGCATGGACGCGCGTGGAATTCAGGAGGCGCTGAGCGATGTGGGGAGCGCGGGGGATCAGTGATGACAGGCACAGAACGGCGCCTAGTGCACGGACCGCCCTCGTCCATATAGCCTATGCCCTTCCCGCCCTGCCACTGGCCGCACTGGCCCTGCCACTCTACGTTATCGTGCCGACGTTCTATTCGGAAGCGATCGGCCTGCCGGTCGCGGCCGTCGGAACGGTTCTCCTTGCGATCCGTCTTCTCGACGCGGCCACCGATCCCGTGTTCGGCTGGCTTGCCGACCGGTGGCGCGGGCCTGGTGGCCGTCGCCGCGGCTTCTTCCTCGCCTCGCTGCCCCTTACCGCAGGTTCCGCCTTCATGCTCTTCTGGCCACCCGGAGAGGCGGGCCTTGCCTATCTCGCCTTTTGGGCCGCGCTTGTCTCGATCGGCTTCACGTGGACCTCCCTACCCTACACCGCCTGGGGCGCCGAATTGTCCGGCGACTACTCGGAACGCACGCGCATCTCCGCCTTCCGCGAGGGTGCCACGCTGATCGGGATTCTGCTTGCCACGAGCCTGCCCTTCTCGATCGGCCTGACAGGAGCAGGAGGGACGCACGGGCTTCAGGTCATGGCGATCCTTGTTGCGATCCTGCTGCCGATTTCGGGTCTCGCGGCCGTACTGCTTGTACCGGAACCAAAGAACCGTTCGTCGAGAGAGCTCGGCCTCCTCGAGGGAGCGGCCTTCATGGCCGCAAACCGGCCGTTCCTCCGGCTGATCGCCGCCTTCCTGCTCAACGGGTTTGCCAATGCCATCCCGGCCACCCTTTTCCTCTATTTCGTCTCCGACCGGCTGGGTGCGCCGGACTGGCGCGGACCGCTGCTTCTTGTCTATTTCGCCTGTGCCGTGCTCGGCGTCCCGCTGGCGGTGCGGGCCGCGAACCGCTTCGGCAAGCACCGCGCATGGTGCGGCGCGATGCTGGCGACCTGCCCGATCTTCGCCCTCTCGGGGTTCCTCGGCCCCGGCGACGTGATCGCGTTCGCCGTCATCTGCGTGCTAACAGGACTTTTCCTCGGCTTCGACCTTGCCCTACCGCCATCCATCCAGGCCGACGTGATCGATCACGACACCGCTCGCTCCGGCGCGCAGCGCTCCGGCCTCTATTTTGCGGCATGGAGCCTTGCAACGAAGCTGTCGCTCGCAGCCGCGGTCGGACTGGTCTTTCCCCTGCTCGCTCTGTCCGGCTTCGACCCGCAGGCAGGCGGCGGCTCACGGAGTTCGTCGGACGCGGTTGCGGCGCTCTATGCATGGCTGCCGATCGTCCCGAAGCTCGGCGCAATCTGGCTGATGTGGCGCTTTCCGCTCGACAAGGTGGCGCAAGCGGAACTGTTGAGCCGGATCGGGAAGGACGGATGAACACGAAGCCGATCCCGGCTGATCCGAAAGCACTCCCGCCCCGTAGTCGAGGAGGATCGACATGAACGTGAGGCTCAAATTGGTCAGCAACAACCAACCGAACCGCAAGGACATCACGGGCAAGGTGGCCTGGATTACCGGAGCAAGCTCGGGCATCGGCCGCTCACTTGCCATAAGGCTGGCGCAGAGCGGGTGGACGGTCGCTGCCAGCGCACGCAACGCGGCCGCACTCGAAAAGCTCGCCGCGGTGCTGCCCGGGATCATCCACCCCTATCCGCTCGACGTCACCGACCGCAAGGCGACGGCGGAGGCTCTCGCCGCGATCGAGGCAAATCTGGCACCCGTCTCCCTTGCCGTCTTCGGTGCGGGAACTTACCGGCGCGAGACGCTCGCAAGCTTCGACGCGGGAGCGATCGGCGAAATGGTTGCACTCAACATCATGGGTACCGTCAACTGCCTGGAGGCGGCAATGCCGCCGATGGTTGCGCGTCGGTCCGGCCAGATCGCCGTGATGGCGTCGGTCGCAGGCTATACCGGCCTGCCCGGTGCTGCCGGCTACGGCGCGACGAAGGCGGCGCTGATCAACATGTGCGAAGCCCTCTATCCCGAACTCGAGCGTCACGGCGTTCGGATGACCGTCATCAACCCCGGCTTCGTCGACACGCCGCTGACGCAAAGGAACGACTTTCCCATGCCCTTCCTGATCTCGTCGGAGGAAGCGGCGGGCCACATCCTGAGGGGTCTCGACAGTGGAAGCTTCGAAATCGCCTTTCCGTGGAAGATGAAGATGGTCATGAAGCTCTTGCAGGCGCTGCCTCCGCGCCTGCGCTTCGCGCTCACCCGGCGAATGCTTCGCAACGACGCGTGACGTCACGGCCTTTCCAGGCGGAACTGGTACACGCCGATCCTGCCGGTACGAAACCCTGCGGCGCAGTAGTGCAGGTAGTACCGCCACATCCGAAAGAAGCGTTCGTCGAAGCCGAGCGGCCGTATCGCCGCCCAATTCTCGACGAACGCGCGTTCCCAGTGCACGAGCGTCTTCTCGTAGTCGCGACCGAAGGAGAAGGAATCGCTAACGGCCAGGCCGGACGCAACCGCCCTTTCGCTGAAGATCGTCGGCGACGGGAGCATGCCGCCCGGGAAGATGTAGGTCTGGATGAAGTCGGCATTGCGCCGGTAGTGCTCGAAGCGCGTCTCGTCGATGGTGATGACCTGGATCATCGCCTGACCGCCCGGCGCCAGCAATTGCCGCAGGCGATCGAAGTAGAGCCGCCAGTTCTCCTCGCCGACCGCCTCGAACATCTCGATCGAGACGACCTTGGTGAAGCATCCCTCGCAGTCGCGATAGTCCTGGAGTCGAACCTCCGCCCGGTCGGACAGACCCGCGGCCGCCAGTCGCGCCCGTGCATACTGCGCCTGCTCTGTTGACAGCGTCAGTCCCGTGACCCGGCAACCGGTGCGCGATACTGCGTGTTCCATGAACCCGCCCCAGCCGCAGCCGATCTCGAGCACGTGGTCCTCCGGACCGATCCGAAGCGCCTCCACGATCCGGTCGTACTTCGCCTGCTGGGCCTCGGGCAGCGGCTGCGCCTCATGCTCGAAGACGGCGGCGGAATAGGTCATCGTCTCGTCGAGCCAGGCGCCGTAGAAGGCGTTGCCGAGATCGTAGTGGAAGGCGATGTTGCGACGGCTGCCTGCACGCGAGTTGCGCCGCAGCCGATGCCGCAGATAGGCAAGCTTGCCGATCAGCGGCGACGACGCTAGCACCGGACGCAACGCCGGCTCGTTGGCGATCGCCAGCTCCATGACCGCCCCCAGATCCGGCGAATCCCAGTCGCCGTCGAGATAGGCGCGCGAAAAGCCAAGGCTGCCGCCTGTCAGAAGACGCCAGAAAGGTCGCGCATTGTTGAACCGGATGGCGGCGGACGGGCCGGCTTCCTCGCCGACTGCCGCGTGCTCCCCGCCGCAGGGAAACTGAATCCGGATACGCCCGCGATCGATGCGGTCGGCCCAGCGGCAAACAAGCTGCTGCCAGAACGACCGGCGCGGCGCAAGGAAAGTCGGGACCTGTTGTTCAGCCTGGCTCATGCTGTGGTTCTTCCGATGGATTGCGGGAAACGATGGTGGTGGCGACCAGGATGTCGGCGGGTCGATGGCGATGGACAGGAACGCCCTTCATCCAGAGCCGCAGAGCCTCCCAGTGGATGCCGCCCATGACCTTCAACGTCATCAGCGGATATTTGAAGAGCATGGAAAGCAGCCGGCGATCGGATATCTCGACCCGCTTACCGGAGAAGGTGGCGACCAGCAGCGGCCCCTGACCGTCACGTTCATTGATCGCGATCATCACGCGCTCGCCTGGCGGCTCTATGCAAAAATCGTAGCGGCAATCCATCGGCACGAAGGGCGAGACATAGAGCTCCTTGGCGCAGGACTGCCGGATGGTGCCATCTCCCGCGTCCGGGACAGGGATCACATAAGTATGCCGCTCGCGGAACGTGTTGCAGACCTCGTAGAGGACGGCCCGCATAGCCCCGTCCGGGCCGCTGCAGAAGTAGACCGTCAGCGGATTGAACACGAAGCCGAAGATGCGCGGATAGCAGAGCAGACGGATGCGGATACCGTCGACATCGACCCCGGCGGCGATGAGCTGGCGCTCGACCCAGGCACGCAGCCCGCCGAGCATCCCGTCGCCGTGGTCGGTATCCTGGAAGGAATACAGCGCCCGGCGATTGTGACCGAACAGCCGCAGCCTGCGGTCCAGCGCCGGCAGCTCGTCGAGATCCAGCAGCACGGAGAACACGCGATAGCGCAGTCGATGCCGGCGCGGCCGATTCCGCGCGTGCATCACGGCACCGACATAGAGGGTCGAGGCGCCTGTCATTGCGCCATCGCAAGACTAGCGGTGGAAGGGATGCGGCCAGACTCATTTTCGACAGACCAGGGTCGGCGCTGGCCGCAGATCGCCTCGGCGACCGAAAGCCCTGATTGCAGGCCGTCCTCATGGAAGCCGCTGCCGAAATGGGCCCCGCAGAACCAGAGGCCGCCGCGGCCCTGCAGGCGCCAGAGTTCCTTCCGCGCCGCAAGCGCTGCCGTGTCGAACAGGGGATGGTCGTAGCCGACCTCGGCGATGATCCGTTCATCGGGGATATCGCGGTGAGGATTGAGCGTAACGAATAGCGGCGTGGCCGGATCGATGCCCTGAAGCCGGTTCATCCAGTAGGTGACGCAGAGCGGCCGTTCGCCGTCCCGTTCCGGCTCGCCGATGTAGTTCCAGCTCGACCAGACCTTTTTGCGTCTCGGCATCAGCCGCTCGTCGGTGTGCAGCACGGCGGTATTGGCCGTGTAGCCGATCGCCCCTAACAGCTCCCGCTCCTGCCCGAGGGGATCGGCGAGCATGGCAAGCGCGCGATCGGCATGGGTCGCGATCACGACGTCGGTGAAAACATCGCGGTTGCCGCGCCAGTCGATCACCGACACAGAGCCCATCTCGCGGCGGACCTCCCGGACGGCGCTGCGCAGGCGGATTTCCCCGGAAAAGTCCGCAATCAGCCGATTGACGTACTCGCGGCTGCCGCCGGTCACCGTGCGCCAGCGCGGCCGGTCGGAAAGGGCAAGCAGACCGTGGCTCTCGAAGAAGCGGATGAACGCATGGAGAGGATAGTCGCGCATCCGCCTCGCCGTCGTCGACCAGATCGCCGCTCCCATCGGCAGGAGGTGATCGGTGACGAAGGCGTGACTGTAGTGGTTTTCGGCAAGGTACTGGCCGAGCGTCATCGACGCCAGCTCCTCGCGAGCAAGCGCAGTTGGCGCCTCTTTGTAGAATCGCAGCGTATCGGACAGCATGCGCCAGAAGCGCGGTCGCAATACGTTCCCTGGCTGGCCAAGCAAGCCGCCGATGCCGGAGCCGGAATATTCGAACGCGCCGCCATCGAGCGATGCCGCAAACGACATGTCCGAGGCCTGGGTGGGCACCCGCAGATGCTCGAACAGGGCGACGAGGTTCGGGTAGTTGCGGTCGTTGTAGACGATGAACCCGGTGTCGACCGGGATCGGGCCGGAACGTGAGGGCGCCGATACCGTGTTGGCATGGCCGCCCGGCCTGTCGGCCGCCTCGTAGAGAACGACGTCCATGCTGCGGCCGATGAGCCAGGCAGCGGACATTCCGGATATGCCCGCGCCGATCACGGCCACCCGCCGGCGGCGCGGAACGTCGGCAAGATCGCGGTCGACGCGCATGATAACCCTTTCCATCAGCAATAGCTTTGGGTGTAGATACGAAGGAAACGCATAACCGGATTGATACCTGCGCAGATTTTTGAACAATGGTGATCCGGCACGCAGTCGCCTCCGTATCGGCCTGCATGACAATCGCAGTCCCCATCTTGGCGCCCGCGTGCCCCGACATCCCGATCCCGAAGCCCCGGCGCGATTGCGCGGCAGGGCTTCAGGTCAAGATTAAGCGTGCACGGATGAGCGAGACTGCCAGGGAACTGACAAAAGACGAAGCCCGCGCGCTGCTCGAAGCGGTCGGCCGCGATCGGGACATGGCGGCCTTCGAGGCGCTCTTTCGCCACTACGGACCACGTATCAAGGCCTATATGGCCCGTCTGGCCCGCGACGGCAGCGTTGCCGAGGAACTGATGCAGGAAACCATGATTGCGGTCTGGAACAAGGCCGCCCAGTTCGAGCCGGGCCGCGGGAACGTCTCGACCTGGATCTTCACCATCGCCCGCAACCTTCGGATCGATGCCTACCGTAAGACCCGCCGGCCGGATTTCGATCCGAACGACCCCGCTTTCGTCCCGGACGACAGCCCGCCGGCGGACGCCGCCGTCGAGGAACGGCAGGAGGCCGAACGGCTGCGCAACGCCATGGCGGTGCTGCCCGAGGAGCAACTGGAGCTGCTTCGCCTCTCCTTTTTCAACGATTGTTCGCACAGCTCGATCGCCGAGCGGCTCAACCTGCCGCTCGGCACGGTGAAGTCCCGCATCCGGCTCGCCTTCGCCAAGCTGCGCACCGCGCTGGAGGACGGACAATGACGATCCGTCACCATGTCAGCGACGAACTGCTGCTTGCCTACGCTGCCGGCACGCTCGAGGAGGGCTGGCGGCTTGCCGTCGCAACGCATCTGGCGCTCTGCCCCGATTGCCGCAAGCGGCTTTCGCTGATGGAGGACGCAGGGGGCCAGTTGCTCGAGGAGATTGTGCCCGAACCGGCGATGGCAACGTCGTTTGAACGTTTGCGACAGCGCGTCCTGGAAAAAAGCGCGCCGGTCCGTCCTGCGTCTGCAGCCGCACGCCCGGCCGCGCCGGCTCGCGCCGCGGCGCCGGTCCTGCCGGAGCCGCTTCGCTCCTATGTCGGGGGTGATGTCGAAACGCTGAAGTGGAAGTCGCTCGGGCGCGGCGCCTACCACATTCCGATCAGGACCGACGACGGAACGACGATGGTGCGGCTCCTGCGGATACCGGCAGGCAAACCGGTGCCCGAACACGGCCACGGCGGCCGCGAACTCACGCTCGTCCTCAGCGGAAGCTTTCATGACGGTGAGACGCTCTTCGCGCGTGGCGATCTGGAGGAGGCCGACGCCAGCGTCCAGCACCAGCCGGTCGCAACGCCCGGTGAGGACTGCATCTGCCTCGCCGTTACCGACGCGCCTCTGAAGTTCAGAAGCTGGCTGGTGCGTCTGGTCCAGCCGGTGCTCGGCATATGATCGACGTTCGGGAGCGTGTACCGGTATGACCTACCTGATTTCGTATCTGGCAACAGCGCTTGTCTTTCTCGGCCTCGACTTCATCTGGTTGACGCGCATCTCGCCCGCGTTCTATCGCAGCCGCATCGGCGAGCTTCTGCTGGCACAGCCGAATTTCGCCGCCGCCGCGGCCTTCTACCTGCTGTACGTCGCGGGCATCGTCTATTTCGCCGTCGTTCCGGCGATGAACGCCGGGAGCTGGACCACCGCACTCCTGTCCGGCGCCATCCTCGGCCTCGTCGCCTTCGGCACCTACGACATGACGAATCTAGCGACGCTCAAGGGGTGGTCGCTGCAGGTCAGCCTCGTCGACATGCTGTGGGGGATGGTGATCACGGCCACTTCCGCTACCGCCAGCTACCTGGTGACCATGCATTGGTTCCTACCCACAAAGTCGTGAGGCCGGTTCCACCGGGGTAGCGACCTGCGAGCAACCGCGGCCGATGTTTGCCAGCCGAGGCCAGTGTGCGGTCCGCGATCGTTGCTATCGCTGCGAATGCCCCCGCACAGATGCGGGGGCAGGCGGTGTTAGGGCACACCGCTCTCAGGCGTGGGTGATTTTCGTACCGAGCACATTCAGGCACTCCCGCATGAAGGCTGCGAGGCCCGTCCAGCCTTTGGCCGAGACCATGTTGCCGTCAACATAGGCTTCGGTCGGCTTGACGTCGATGTACGTTCCGCCGACAGCGGTCACCTCCGGTTCGCATGCGCCCAGTCCGGCGACCTTTCGTCCCTTCAGCACGCCCGGTACCGCCATCAGGATCTGCACGCCATGGCAGATCGTGAAGATCGGTTTTCCGGTTTCGTGGAAATGGCGGACCATGTCCTGGACGCGCTTGTCGGTGCGGATGTATTCCGGGCCACGGCCACCCGCTGCATAGACGGCGTCGTATTCCTCTACGCGTACTTCGGAGAATGTCTTGTTGATATCGGCATAGTGGCCCAGCTTTTCGGTGTAGGTCTGATCGCCCTCGAAGTCGTGAAGCGAGGTCTTGATACGATCGCCGGCCGACTTGTCCGGGCATACGACGTGGACCGTGTGGCCGACAGCCTCCATCCCCTGCTGGAACACGTAGATCTCATATTCCTCGGTGAACTCGCCGGTCAGCATGAGGATTTTCTTACCGCTCATATCATGTCTCCTGTGTCGTGAAATTTTTGCAGTGCCCGGCATTTGGCCGGACACTGCCGTCTGATCAGAATGGGGAGTCGGGGAAGTAGAACTGGTCGGCGTTGTCAGGCGTGATCAGGGGCGCGCCAAGCAGGAAGGAGCCGCGCACCGGGGCCTGACCGCTGAACTGCGCCGCAGTCATGTAAATCGCCGACTTGATCATCGAGGGCGGATAGGGCGTCGAGATCGGCGTGCGCTCGTTCTTCTCCTTCACCATCTCGATGACCTGCTTCATGCCGTTGCCACCGAGCGCGTATTTGATGTCCTTGCGCCCTGCATTGTCGACCGCCTCGAGCACGCCGAGCAACATGTCGTCGTCGTTGGCCCAGACGGCGTCGATCTTCGGGTACTTTGCAAGATAGTCCTGCATAAGCTTGAAGGCTTCGTCCTGATTCCAGTTGGCATACTGGATATCGAGAATCTTGATGTTGGTCTTGTTGATGACGTCGGAGAATCCCTTGATGCGCTCATCGTCGATGACCGTGGGAATTCCGCGCAGCACGACGATCTGGCCTTCGCCGCCAAGCTTGTCCGCAAGCCAGTGCGCCGTGTTGGCACCCACCGCGATGTTGTCGCCGGCGACGTAGAGATCCTGGACACTGGGATCGGTAAGGCCGCGATCGACCACGGAAATGAAGGTGCCGTTCTGCTTGATCTGTTCGACCGGCCCGGTGAGTTCTTCCGAGGTGAAGGGCAGGATGACAAGTGCGTCGAGCTTGCGGCTCGCCGAAAGGTCTTCCAGTGCGGAAACCTGCGCAGTCGCAGAGGATGCCGTCGAAAGCACCACATCGATGTTCGGAAACGCGGCCTCGATCTCCTTTTCGGCCTGCTCGGCGTGATAGACGACCCCTCCCGTCCATCCATGCGTCGCTGCCGGGATCGAGACGGCAATCGTCACCTTGTCCTCGGCCTGGGCACTGCCGAGCGGCAGCGAAAGAGCCAATGCCGCAGTCGATAACAAAAATCCAGCTTTCCGGATAATAGACTTCATTTTCTCCTCCTTTGAAGTCAGTGCTGTTTTCAGCGGTTTGCAGTAAAGCGGTGTGCCAGCATGGCGATGATAATGATCGCGCCCTGAACGGCGGCGACGAGGTATTCCGAGACCATGTCCGAAAGAACCATGACGTTGGCGATCACCTCGAGGATGAGGGCGCCGGCCACGGTGCCGCCGATCCGCCCTCGTCCGCCGCGAAGAAGTGTGCCGCCGATCACGACGGCTGTGATGACCTGCAACTCCCAGAGCTGCCCGGTCGTCGGCGTCGCAGCGCCGAGACGGGGTACGTAGCAGATCGCAGCGACCGCGACGCAGAAGCCCTGGATCACGTAGGCAATGGTGCGCACGGCAGCGACATTGACGCCGGAAAAGCGAGCCACCTCCACATTTGATCCGGCAGACGTCAGGCGGCGCCCGTATTTGGTCTTGTAGAGCAGGAACGCGCCGAGCAGGACGACGACAAACGTGATGAGAACCGGATAGGGAATACCGAAAAAGCTGCCGAAGTAGACAGGCCGGTAGGCTTCGCGCAGGCTGCGGTCGATCGGCAGCGAGCCGCCATCCGTCATGAAGGTGATGAAGGCGCGGAAAATGCCCATCGTGCCGAGGGTGACGATGAACGGCTCTATTCGTCCGACGGTCACGATCAGTCCGTTGAAGAGGCCGCAAAGCGAGCCGACGACCAGGGCAACGCCTGCTCCCATGGGAATGGCCCATGCTCCGTAGGAGGGAGCGAGGTGGTTCATCACCATGATCATGATGCCGGTAACGAAGGCCATCATCGAGCCCACCGACAGGTCCAGCCCGCCGGACGAGATCACGAACGTCGCCCCGACCGCGATGATCGCCACAAAGGCGCTGCGCGTGATCACGTTGATCAGGTTCGCCGACGACAAGAAATTGGCATTCACCAACGCGCCAAACAGCACGATCACTGCAAGCGCTATGAAAGGCGCCAGATCGGCCCAACGGATGTGAAATCCATCATCAGCCGGTGAGATTGTTACTGCCGCTGTCGTCATATCCATCCTCCCCGACGCCTTCGCGCCCACCGGTCGTGGCAGCGAAGACGACATTCTCCTCGTTGATTTCATTGCCCCGAAGCTCGGCTACGATCTTGCCGGCCCGCATCACGAGGACGCGATCCGCAAGGCCTACGAGCTCCGACATTTCCGACGAGATGACGATGCAAGCCTTGCCCTCCCGCACCATCGCGTCGATGAAGTCGTAGATCTGGCTCTTGTTGCCGATGTCGATGCCGCGCGTCGGCTCATCGATGATGACGACCGCCGGGTCGGCCAGCATCACCTTGGCGAGCAGCAGCTTCTGCTGGTTGCCACCCGAGAGCTTCCCCGCCTCCAGCCGCAGAGAACGCACGCGTATATCGTAGTCCGCCACGACCCTCTCGAGGCGGGAATTCTCTTTCCCCCTGTCGAGAACGGCACCGGGATTGACCGTGTCGAGCGCCTGAAGCGTCAGGTTCGGTCCAAGCTTCTCCTCCAGAAGCAGGCCCTTTCCCTTTCGGTCTTCGGTCAGGTAGACGAGGCCGGCTTCCATCATCGTGCGGACCGACCGGTGTTTGATGTCCTTGCCGTTCAGAACGACACTTCGCGCCTGCGACGGACGCAGGCCCATCAGTCCCTCGATCAGTTCGGTACGGCCCGCACCGATCATGCCTCCGATGCCCAACACCTCGCCGGGGCTGACGGCGAAGGAAACCTTCTGCCCGCCGTTGTCGACCGACAGATCCGTCACGGACAGGGCCGGCGCCTCTGTGGTGGCGGGGCGCTTGTGTGGGTAGAGCATGTCGAGTTCACGCCCCACCATCAGCTCTGCCATTTCGCGCTGGCCGAGGCTCGCCCCCGGCCAGGTGCCGATCATGCGGCCATCGCGCAGCACGGTGATGCGGTCGGCAAGCGCCTGCACTTCGTCGAGACGGTGGGAGATATAAAGCACCGCCACCCCCTGATCGCGCAGGCTGCGTACGATATCGAGCAGCGCCGCCACCTCTTCATTGGCAAGGACAGCCGTCGGCTCGTCAAAGATGACAACCTTGCGCTCATCCAGGAGCGCTCGCGCTATCTGCACGAGCTGGCGCTGGGCAAGCGACAGCGTGCCCACCCGGTCACGCGGGCGGGCGGTCGAACCGACCCGCGCCAGCAATTCGGCCGTGCGCCGGTTCATCAACGTGTCGTCCACCATCAGGCCGCGGCCGGCCTCCCTGCCGAGAAACAGGTTTTCAGCCACAGTCAGATCGGCGGCCAGGAGGATTTCCTGGTGCACGAGCACTATGCCGGCGGCTTCCGCCTCGACTGCGGTGCGGAATTCGATCGGTTGCCCCGCCATGAGCAGACGGCCTGTCGTCGGCACGACATGGCCTGAAAGCAATTTCATAAGCGTCGACTTGCCCGCACCGTTCTCGCCGATGATGGCGTGAACCTCTCCTGGGTGGATATCGAGCGTGACGTCCGACAGGACGGTGATCTGGCCGTAGACCTTACCGATATCCTCGGCCCGGAGGGCGGCAACGGCCGGCCGTTCCGGTGACGATACCATTGGAGAAGAGACAACCGCGTTCATTCGAAGGCCGAAAGCAAACGGTCGCGCGAGCGTTCGATGTGGGTCCGCATGGCGTCGAATGCTGCCTGCGGATCGCCGGCCCGAAAGGCAGAGAGCAGGTTCTCGTGCTCCTCGAGCGCCTCCTGCGTCACACGCGTATGGAACATCAACCGGAAAATGTGGAGATGGACGTGCTGGTTCGACAACGTGCTGCGGATCACCTCATTGCCAGCGATCTTGAGGATCGCGTCATGGAAGTGCGCGTCGGCGCGCGCGAAACGGGAATAACGCGTGTTGCGGTCAACGGGCGCCTCGCCATGCCCCATGTCGGCGGCGGATTCATCAAGTTGCTGGAGCGCTTCGGGAGTCATGTTGATTGCCGCAAGTCTTGCAGCTTCCGGCTCTACCAGCAGGCGGAACGCATACAGGTCCTCGAACTGCTTGCGCGTCCACTGCGGCGCCGCGCTATAGCCGATCAAGTGCTCCTTGCGCACGAGACCTTCGCGCTCCAGCCGGCTCAGGGCCTCGCGGATCGGAGTCTGCGACACCCCCAGGTCCCGAGCGAACACGTCGATCGGAATGCGCGCGCCCGGCGTAATCTCCAAGGACATCAAACGGTGGTAGATGCTGTCGTAAACACCGTCGACCACGCTGCTCGGACGAATGCTCGCCGGTCTTCCTTCCCGTTCCGCCGCAAATGCCACTTTCACTCTCCGACTGCTGCTTGACACGCCAGCATTTGTTGCAAATAAGATATCGTATGTCAAATACAATATCATATACGATCTGATATAGGATTCTGGAATGAAGATGCAGCCAGCACGGCTCCGCGATCTGACAACCGACCTGCTTCAAAGGCGCGGCACCCCATCCGAGAATGCCAGCCTCCAGGCCGATCTCCTTCTGGAGGCTGAGTTGCGCGGGCTGCCGTCCCACGGGCTGCAGCGGCTGCCTCTCCTGCTTTCGCGGCTGGACAAGGGCTTGGCAGACGGCCGCGCGCGCGGCACCGGGACATGGCGGCGTCAAGCGTTTCTGAGCGTTGACGGCGAGCGCGGGCTGGGGCCGGTCGTCATGATGAACGCGATGCAAAGCCTCCGAAGCGTGCTGGCCGAAACGGGGATCGCCATCGCAGCGATCCGGAACGCCAACCATATCGGCATGCTCGCCTTTTACGCCGAGGCTGCCGCAAGATACGGCCTGATCGGCATCGTCATGTCGACGAGCGAGGCGCTGGTCCACCCGTTCGGCGGCACCAAAGCCATGCTCGGCACCAACCCGTTCGCCATTGGCATTCCGTCCGGCGACCGCCCTTTCGGGCTCGACCTTGCAACCAGCATCGTTTCCATGGGCAAAATCAACAATCATGCCATGCGCGGCATACCGATCCCGCACGGTTGGGCCGTGGATGGCGAAGGTCGCCCGACGATCGATCCGCAGGCAGCAAAAACCGGGGCGATCGCGCCTTTCGGCGGCGCGAAGGGTTACGGGATCGGCCTTGCGATTGAGCTTCTCGTCGCCGCCCTCGCCGGCTCTGACCTCGCCCCCGATGTGCACGGCACCCTCGACGACATCCATGCCGCCAACAAGGGCGACCTCCTCGTTTTGATCGATGCAGCGGCAGGCGCCGGCAGCGCCCGGTCGCTCGCGATGTATCTCGACCGCCTGCGCCGGTCCCTGCCTCTTGACCCCGGGAGCCCGGTCACCGTTCCGGGCGACGGCGCGCGCGCTCGCCGCGCCGCGGCGATGGAAGCCGGCATAGACCTGCCGCAGCCGCTTTTCGAACACCTTATGGCTCTCGAGGCTGCCTGAACTTTATCGGAGGAGACACGGAATGAACCTATTTGCCACGTTGAGGGCGCCACGCGAACTACTTTTCGGCGCCGGCCAGCGACATGCGCTCGGCAGCATCGCCTCCCGATTGGGTAAGCGCGCGCTGATCGTCACGGACGCGCGCCTTGCAGCCGACGCGGATCTTCTCGCGCTCGCCCGGCAGATCGAAGAGGCCGGGGTAGCTGTCATGGTCGACAGTTCCACCCTGCCGGACGTTCCCGTCGAATCGGCAGCCGCCAGCGCCAGGGATGCCCGCCGCTTTGCGC
This sequence comes from Rhizobium subbaraonis, assembly GCF_900220975.1. Lineage (GTDB taxonomy): Bacteria > Pseudomonadota > Alphaproteobacteria > Rhizobiales > Rhizobiaceae > Mycoplana > Mycoplana subbaraonis. The sequence goes on from NZ_OBQD01000020.1 coordinate 58,536, forward strand.
CGGACCTCGTCATCGGCATCGGCGGCGGCTCGTGCCTCGACATGGCCAAATGCGTCGCCCTGCTGCTGGCCCATGGCGGCCGGCCGCAGGACTACTATGGGGAGCATGCCGTGCCGGGGCCCGTGATACCGTTGATTGCCATTCCGACTACTGCCGGCACCGGCTCGGAGGTGACCCCGGTCGCAGTCCTTTCGGATGCCGAACGCAGCTTGAAGGTCGGCATTTCGAGCCCTTACCTCATCCCGATCGTCTCTATCTGCGACCCGGAACTCACCCTTTCCTGCCCACCCGCACTGACGGCGATCGCGGGCGCGGATGCGCTGACCCACGCAATCGAGGCCTTCACCGCGATCCGGCGCGATCCCGTACCCGGCATCTCGCAGCAACGCGTCTTCGTCGGCAAGAACGAACTGTCTGACCATTTTGCGCTCAGCGCCATCGCGCTCCTGTGGCAGGGGCTGGAAGCCGCCTGCCAGAATGGCGCCGACCGGGCCGCGCGCGAAAAGGTAATGCTTGGGGCGACGCTCGCCGGCCTTGCCTTCGGCGTGGCGGGCACTGCCGCCGCCCACGCCATCCAGTATCCCGTCGGCGCGCTCACCCATACCGCCCACGGCCTCGGCGTGGCCTGCCTCATGCCCTACGTGATGACTTGGAATGCTCCCGTCATAGGAGACGAACTGGCAAAGATTGCGCACGCCACCGACCTGGATGGCCCCGATGATGTGATCCCGACCCTCGCCTCCCTTCTCGCCCGGATCGGCATTCCTGCAACCCTTCGCGACCTCGGCCTCGAAGAGGCACGGATCGACTGGGTGGCGGAGCAAAGCTCCGGCATTACGCGTCTGATCCAGAACAATCCCCGCCCCTTGAACCCGAACGAAATGCGCAACCTCGTCGCCGCCGCCTATCGCGGCGACCGGGCGAGCCTCAACTGAATTGGAAGGGATAACCGCCATGACATTCCAAGCCCGGATTTCCGGCTATGCCGATCCCGCCCTTCACGCCGAGGGCCTCTATATCGGCGGTAAATGGTACAAGGGCGGCGGCATTGCCGTCATGGACCCCTCGACGGGCGCCAGGCTGGCCGAGGTCGCGGACGCCTCTGTCGAAGATGCGATGCGCGCCGTCGATGCCGCCGAGGCCGCCGCCGCCGGATGGCGCGCCACCCCTGCCCGCCAGCGCTCGGAAATTCTGCGCCGCTGGTTCGAGTTGATGACGCAGCATGCCGAGGAACTCGCCACCCTCATCGCGCTGGAGAACGGCAAGGCCCTTCCTGACGCACGTGGCGAAGTGGCCTACGCCGCCGAATTCTTCCGCTGGTACGCTGAAGAGGCCACGCGCATTGCCGGAGAATACCGGCGCACCCCTTCCGGCTCACACAATATCCTCGTCGACCATGAGCCGATCGGCATCGCCGTACTTATCACGCCGTGGAATTTTCCCGCCGCGATGGCGACGCGAAAGATCGGCCCTGCCCTTGCCGCCGGCTGTACGGTGATCCTGAAGCCGGCCTCCGAAACGCCGTTGACGGCCTATGCCATGGTGCGGCTCGGTGAAGAAGCAGGCGTGCCGGCGGGCGTCGTAAACGTGCTGACCACAACCAGACCGGCCGCGGTGACGAATGCCATGCTCGCCGACCAGCGCGTGCGGAAACTGTCCTTCACCGGCTCGACCGGCGTCGGTCGCACCCTTCTCGCAGAGGCCGCGAAGTCTGTCGTCAGTTGCTCAATGGAACTCGGCGGCAACGCGCCTTTCCTGGTCTTCGACGACACCGACCTCCAAGCCGCAATCGACGGCGCGATGATCGCCAAGATGCGCAATGCCGGTGAGGCCTGCACCGCTGCCAACCGCTTCTATGTCCAGTCGGGAATACACGACGCTTTCGTTGCCGGTCTCACGGCCCGCATGGCCGCGCTGAAGATCGGCCCCGGCTACGATCCGGCCACGCAGTGTGGACCGATGATCACGATGAACGCCGTGCGCAAGATCGACCGGCTCGTCTCCGACGCGATCGCGGCAGGCGCCCGGGCGACGACCGGCGGCAAGCCGCTTGCGGAGAACGGCTATTTCTATCCGCCGACCGTGCTCGACAACGTCCCCGCAGGCGCTGCAATCGCAAGAGAGGAAATCTTCGGCCCCGTCGCGCCGGTCTACAGGTTCGAGAGCGAGGACGAGGCCATCCGCCTCGCAAACGACACGGAGTACGGCCTTGCCGCCTATATCTACACAGGCGATCTGAAACGTGCGATGCGGGTCGGCCAGCGCCTCGAAACGGGCATGCTCGGCATCAACAGGGGCCTCATGTCCGACCCCGCCGCTCCCTTCGGTGGCGTCAAGCAGAGTGGCCTTGGCCGCGAAGGTGGGGTGACGGGCATTCTGGAATTCATGGAGGCAAAGTACTACGCAGTGGACTACTGATCGTGGAGGAAATTAGGTTCTGTTGTCGGGTCTTCTCGTATCGGGTTGCAACGCGCCGGAACTGCTTGAGGCGGTTGAGCATCCGCTCAATGCGGTTTCGGTCCTTGTAGGCCCGGAAGTCGCATGCCAGCGGGTTCTTCCGGTTTGCCTTCGGCGGGATCAATGGTCTGATCCCGTGGGTCAGAAGTTCCTCGCGCAGGAAATCACCACCATAGCCCCTGCCAGCAACAACAGTCTCGGTTTACCGACCGGTATTGCCGGAAGATCAGGTACTGCATTCTAATCCGGGGCCTCGCCACCGGTCAGGGCAAAGCCGAGAGGACGTCCCAGACCGTCTGCGCGAGCGTGCCTCCGTCTTCAGGACAATACGCTACGCGCACGGCTTCCTTCGTGATCGCACCAGAGTGAGAACGCTCCGGGCTGGTCGGCAGTCGCCGCCAGCGAGGCTACCACGCGCCGCTCCAAATCGATCTCAAACAGCCAGACGGAAATGCCACTTGACAACGACACGTCCATACGAGATTGTACCAATCGGTAAAGTAATTACCAATCGGTACAAATGCCTCAGCTAGACAAGGAACTGAAGATGTCACGTCCCCCGCTTCCCCCCTTCACCCGCGAAACCGCCATCGAAAAGGTTCGACTGGCCGAAGACGGCTGGAACACTCGAGACGCGGCCAAAGTCGCTCTGGCCTATACGCTCGACACCCGCTGGCGGAACCGCGTCGAGTTCGCAAGCAATCGCGAAGAAGCTCAGGCATTTCTGACACGTAAGTGGAACAAGGAGCACGAATACCGCCTCATAAAGGAGCTTTGGGCTTTCACCGGCAACCGCATCGCGGTACGCTACGCGTATGAATATCGCGACGATGGCGGCCGCTGGTACCGCGCTTATGGTAACGAGAACTGGGAATTCGCGGAGGACGGTCTGATGGCGCACAGACACGCGAGCATCAATGAAATGCCGATTGCTGAAAGCGATCGTTTGTTCCACTGGCCTCTTGGCCGTCGGCCGGATGATCACGCCAGCCTCAGCGATCTGGGCCTCTAATCATGGCCCGCATGGTCGCTGAGAGATCCGACGCCATAGCCCCGTTGGCTGAAGTTTTCCGCGAACATGGCTATGAAGGCGCAAGCCTTGCCTTGATCGGCAAGGCTACCGGTCTCGGCAAGGGCAGCCTCTACCACTTCTTCCCGAACGGAAAGGAAGAGATGGTGCGGGCTGTTCTCGGCGAAATCGGCCAATGGTTCGAGGATGCCGTATATTCCCCGTTGCGTAACGAGAGCGATGCTAATGGTGCCATCGGTGCAATGCTCGACGCGACGGACCAGTATTTCAGGTCCGGCAGGCGTGTGTGCCTCGTCGGTGCCTTGGCAGTCGCCAATACGCGTGACCTCTTCGCGCAAGCCATCCGAGGCTATTTCGTATCTTGGGTGGACGCGTTGCAGTCAGCGCTTATTCGGCAGGGCCGTGACGCCGATCAATCGCGCATCCTCGCGGAAGAGGCCGTTCTTGCTATTCAGGGAGCAATTGTTCTTTCTCGGGCGTTGGACGATCCGGCCGTTTTTCAACGGGCTATCGACCAACTCCGCGGACGATTGGTGATCGAAAACGATGCCTCCAACAACAGAGGCACAATCGACGATTCATCGCAAAATGAAGGTTGTCTTGTCTGAGAATAGCGGAGATGTTCTCGCGACTCCACGAGCGGTCAAAGGCCAGCAGCAGGAGTCAGCAAAGCGTCCGCAGGAGGAGGGGGTAGAACTTTGTCAACGGAACCTAGATGACGTCACGCGACCTTTACCGAATTCGTGACTTCGTGCCCGATTTCGACGCCATCGCCGCCGAATTCGCCGAACGCAGCCGGGCACTTTCTGCCGAAGCCACCGTGCTGGCGGACGTGCGATACGGCGCACGCCGCCGGGAGGTTCTCGACGTCATCCGGCCGGAGCGTCAGATAGCGGGCGCGCCGCTGCACATATTCGTCCATGGCGGTTACTGGCGATCCGGCGAAAAGGAAAACTACCGTTTCGTGGCCTCTCCGGTCCTGGCGGCCGGGGGTGTTGCCGCCATCGTCGAATACGACCTGATGCCGGGCGAGCGGCTTGATGTGCTGGTCGATCAGGTGCGGCGATCGGTTCTCTGGCTCCAGCACCATGCCGGCGATTTCAGCGCGGACCCGCTGAGGATGACGGTCAGCGGCCATTCGGCCGGCGCCCACCTTGCCTCCTTCCTCGCGGCGACTGGCCCGACGGAAAGAGCCGCGCCCTCGCTTCCCTCCATACGGGGCCTCTTGCTCCTGAGCGGCATCTACGATCTCGCAGGAATTCCCAACAGCTTCCTGCGAGACGAAGCCGAGATGACGCCGGCGGAGGCGGCAGCCTGGTCACCGTTGACGTCACGTCAGCTCCCGTGCCCTCAGCGGATCATTGCATTCGGCACGGAGGAAACGCAGCCGTTCCACGAGCAGGCTGCGGCACTGCATTCGCGGCTTGCCGGCCAGAGCGAAACCGTGGAACTGGTCCCTGTACCGGGCCTCAACCACATGAACGTCGTCCTGGATCTGGCAGATCCTTCAGGCCATCTGGGCGGTCTTGTCTCCGACATGGTCTCATCGAGCTAAGTTCGTCGGTGACCATCGACCGTGAACCCAAGTCCGCCCCGGGGCACGTCTCAGAAGCCTTCGAGAACGATCTTGCCTTTGGTCTTGCCGCTCTCGATGGCCAGGTGCGCCTTCTTCAGGTTTGCGGCATTGATCGGCGACAGGGTCTCGGTGACGGTCGTGCGGATCCTGCCTTCATCGACAAGGCGGGAAACCTCGTTCAGCAGCCTGCCCTGCTCCGCGATGTCTGCCGTCTCATACATCGAACGCGTGAACATCAGCTCCCAGTGGATCGACACCGCCTTGCGCTTGAACCCATTTACGTCAAGGGTTTCGGGATCGTCGATCAGGCCGAAGCGGCCCTGAGGTGAGATCAGCTCGCTGATCTCCTTGAGATGACGATGCGTTTCCGTTGTCGAGAAGACGAAGGCCGGAGCGCCGATGCCGAGAGCGGCAACCTGTTCGGCGATCGGCCTTGAATGGTCGACGACGTGATGGGCGCCCAGTTCCCTCACCCAATCCTGCGTTTCCGGACGCGACGCCGTGGCGATGACTGTGAGGTCCGTCAGCGCCCTGACGAGCTGTATCGCGATCGATCCCACTCCGCCGGCTCCACCGATGATAACGACGGCGTTTTCCGCGCCGGGAACAGGCCTGCGGATGTCGAGACGGTCGAAGAGCATTTCCCAGGCCGTGATGGCCGTCAAAGGAAGAGCGGCAGCCTCCGCATTAGAGAGCGTCTTCGGCTTCTTTCCGACGATCCGCTCATCGACCAGATGGAACTGACAGTTCGCGCCGGGCCGGATCAACGAACCCGCGTAGAAGACCTCGTCACCGATCGCGAAATCCTTGGCGTCAGAGCCCACTTCCACGACCTTGCCCACGGCATCCCAGCCGAGAATCTTCCACTGGTCCTGTTCCGGGTTCACGCCCTTGCGGATCTTGGTGTCTACAGGATTGACCGATACCGCCTGCACCTCGACGAGGATATCGCGACCTGCCGCCGTCGGACGCGGGAGTTCGACGTCTTGCAGCGCGTCTTCACGATCGATGGATCTTGCTGTCTTGTAAGCTACCGCCTTCATTTTCTGCCCTGCTTTCGCTGTTTGATATGCAAGATAACTTGGCATACATTGCCAAACACGCAATACGCACAAAACCAACATATAGTACCAAAAAGGATACTGTAGATGGGCAAGGTTCGCCATTCCCGGTTCGACTGCTCCCCCGGCTGTTCGGTGGAAGCCGCCGTTGGCCTCATCGATGGAAAGTGGAAGTCGGTTGTTCTGTTCCACCTTCTCTCAGGAACTCTCCGGTTCAACGAGATTCGACGCCACGTTCACAACGTCACTCCGCGCATGCTGACGAACCAGTTGCGCGAACTCGAAGCGGATGGGCTTGTCGAGCGCAAGGTTTACGCGCAGGTGCCGCCAAAGGTGGAATACAGCCTGTCTCCGCTCGGCCGCAGCATGGAGCCTATCCTGCTCGCCCTGAAGGACTGGGGCGATACGAACATCGGTCTCTACGGCAAGCCGCGCGCCACCGATCCGCGGGAAGTCAGTGATGCCGCATAGGGACGAAACCTCCCGCCGCGCAACCTCAATCACCAGGTTGGAGGTGAGGCGGAGTGCGACCGGAAGCGCCTCGCGACCGCGGTAATGGGATTGGCACTCAGTCGAAATGCCAACGCAAACGAACAGGCCGCTTGCCACTCTCGATCGGTCAGGTAGAATATGGCAAAATAGGAACCAAGGAACCGAACCGTGGCGCTCAGCATCAAGGATACCGAGACCGAACGCCTGGCGAAGGCACTGGCTGAGAAAACGGGGGAGACCATCACCATGGCGACCCGTCGCGCGCTCGAGGAGCGCCTGCGGCGCGTTGCCAATGCCGGCAACCGCACCGTTCTGCTCGAGGAACTCGCCGCAAGCCGCAAGCGCTGGGCAAAACTACCCGTTCTCGACCACCGTCCCGCCGACGAGATCTTGGAGTATGACGAAAACGGACTGCCGAGCTGATGGTCATCGACACGTCAGCAATCGTTGCGATTGCGTTCAACGAGCCGGAAGCCGAAGCATTCGAAACGAAAATCGTCGACGCGCCGCGGCGCTTCATGTCCGCGGCCACGATCCTCGAGCTTTCCATCGTCATTGAGGCGCGCCTTGGCGATGCAGGAGCAGCCGAACTGGACCTGTGGCTGCACAAGGCCGGCGTCGAAATCGTCCCGGTCGACACCGACCAGATCGCCATTGCACGCCGGGCATGGCGCAACTTCGGCAAGGGGCGCCATCCGGCAGGACTGAACTACGGCGACTGCTTCGCCTATGCCCTGGCCAAGACGCGCGGGGAGCCGCTGCTTTTCAAGGGCGATGATTTCTCGCGGACGGACATCGCCCCGGCATGACGCTGCAGCGCAAGACGCCGAACGCGTTGGCGATAAAGTCGGTGGCGTCGACCATTCGGTAAGTGCAGACGGTCACACCACCCAGCGACGTTTATCGGTCTGATACGGCCGGCCGGGGCGGTATCGGAAGACCTGACTTGCGCAAGGACCCGACAAAACGCTCTCGGTCCTCGGCTCTTGCATAGCGAAGCGCCGTCCAGGCCCATATGTCCTCGACGAAGCCACGCGCATGGGCCATCAGCCAATCCCGCTCGGCCGCTGCTTCCTCTGCGCGGCCGGCTTCCGCGAGGACGGCCGCCGCGATCAGGTGATAGGCGGGATTTTCGATCGCACCCGACTTCCCGATCCACATGATGGCCGTCTTGTAGTCTCCGCGGAAATACGCGCAGACCGACAGGATGGCCTCATAATAGCCAAGCGGCCCAGGGTTGCGTTCGCGCGCCTCAGCGATCAGGTTGCACCCCTCCTCCCAGCGTCCCGACACGGCGAGCCTGGAGCCATACTCCCCCATCAGTTCAGTGTCGTTCGGGTTGGTAGCCAGCGCCTGCTTGCCCAGCGCGAGGCTCGCATCGATCTGTCCGCTGAAGTAGAGCGCGAACATCTCGGCTTCGAGGGCGCGGACATTTTGTGGATCCAGTTCCATCGCACGACGCGCGGCGGCCAGCGCCCGGTCGAGCGATGCAGGCGACATCGTCGGATCAATCGGGTACCCGAAGCGGATCTCGTCGATATAGGTCTGCGAGAGGAGTGCCCAGGCCGTCGCGTAGTTGGGAAACCGCTCAACGGCATCCTCGAGACATTGGCGGACAACAGGATGGGTCTTGGCGTCGATATTGGCGCGGTAGGCGTAGTAGGACAGCGTACACGAATAGGCCGCCCAGTCGTCGGGCGCCTGAGGCACGCTCCGTTCCGAATCCGCCCGGAAGATGACGCCGTATGGCTGTCCAAGCGCTGTGGCCACCTGACTTGCGATGGCTTTCTCTATCGCGATCACCTGTGAGGGTTCGAAATCGGCCTCGTATGTCTGCGCCCACAAGACGCTGGCATCCTCCGTGCTTAAAATGCGCGCCTGCAAACGGACCTTGTCCTCCGCCAGGCTGACGCTACCCGACAGTTCGTAGCGTGCGCTTTGCGCGGCGTTGGCGTCGGCATCCCTATCCTCAACGGTGACTATGTCTTTGAACTTCGCGACCTGCCCAATGATCTCGTGCGTAAGGCCCTTCGCGAAGTTGGCCGAGCTGCCGGACTGAGTGAGGTCTTCGAAGGGCCGAACAAGCAGGCGCGGCACGGCAGGCGCGGCAGGATCGCCCCGCCAGGGCGAAGCACCAACGAACCAGGCTGCGACGGCTAGCAGACCAAGAACCGCGGCAGCACCGACAGCAAGAGGTCGCCGCTCGGCCGCGGCACCCGGCTGATTGGCAGGCAGGACGACGCGTGGCTGAAATACGGGGACATAGGCGCCCTTCGGGATCGAGATGACGACAGGATCCTCAGATCCCGCGCGCTGATAGTACTGTTCCAGTGCGCGCCGCAGTCGGCCGGCCTCAAGGCGGACGATCGGATCGGAGTGGGCGTCGAAATCAGCACCCCGCCCGAATACATCCGTAGCAATGGAGAAGGCCTTGATACGCTCGGCGCGGCCGCCCAGGGTCTCTTCGACGATGTAGGTGAGAAAGCGGCGCGATCGCGGCGTGGCGTCGAAGTCCGGGCTCTGCAAGATGCGCGCCAGCGCGTTTCGAACGCTGACGGGGCCAGCTTCTGCCGTCGATCCCCCCGGGGGAACGTCGGTCACAAACCCATCTGGCCCCTCGGTCGTTCCGCGTGGCCTCCGGATGCTCCGTACGCTTCCCAACCAATGACGCATGGCGATTGTTACCCCAAACTATGCGTAATGTTACGCAGAAGTTGCGCTCTGTCATCTTATAAACCAGCCGTGACGACAGCGAGGTCGGAGTTCGTCATGACAAGAGTGACGGCAGACGGAGTGCATGCGGCCATCCGGCATTTTCCGGACAGTGCCAGACGGATCGAGGCGCTCGCATGCGAAAACGAGGGCTTCAGAGACCTGTGTGACGAACTTGCGGCAGCCGAGGAGGCGCTTGCGGCAGTCGACCGCCTTGCAGAGGCCGCGCGAGCGGAGAGACGGCTAGAGTGGCTTTCGTTTATTCGCGGCGCGCTGGCGGAGATTGGCGCCGAACTTCGGCGCATCAAAATCGTGCCGATCGAACGCGGCAACCGGGGACAGCCGTGACAGTCCCAAATTTTTTGAAAATCAAAGAGGAGCGTGGAATGAAATCGACATTTACGGCTCTTGCTGTGCTTCTTTGCGCGGCGATGTCCGGGCCAGCGGTTGCACAGGATGCGATCCAGGCACCGGCGCAGAAAATGATCGGCGGCACGCAGAAGCCGCAGGTCGAGCCGGCGCTGATCGTCATGAACGCGGCCGGCGCCAAACTCGAGGGCAACAAACTGACGCTTGTGGGAGCCGCCCCCAACGCGATCATCTTCGCCGACCGGCCTGTCCGGGCCGCCGGCCATGCGCTCACTTCGCATCTGCTGGAGGAATGGGACGAGGGTTCCGACAGCTTCGCCAAGGATCCGCCCAACGCCACCGTATCGGTGTTTGCCAAGGACGGCTCGACCGTGAAGGACGTCGTCGTGACGCTGAAATCCCCGAAGGCCGACGCCGACAGCATAACGTTCGACGTCGCCGTTCTCGAAGGGGCGCTTCCCGCCGATGCGGACGGCCCCGCCTCGGTCTTCATCGATATCATCGGCATGCCGTTTACGCCTCTGTCCTTTGCCGGCGCAGCCCGTCGCACGGCATATCGCGGGGCGTTCTACGCCGGTGCTGCGGCGGGTGCGGCCTATGGCTATCGGGCGCTGCCGCCCGCGCCCTATCCCTACTATCACCCCTATTACCCTGCCCCATTGCCCTACTAACCAGCTAATTTGAGGGAGATCAGCCATGAACATTTCACGCCGTGCCGCGATGATCGGCGGCACCAGCCTCCTCGCCTCGACAACCGCATTTCCGGCAAATGCCTTCGACGGGCCGCTCACCGACATTGTGACCGGTTCGGAGGAATTCTGGACGGCCGTCGATGCTTATATCTACGGCTATCCGCTCGTGACGATGGAGATGACGCGACGCGTCATCACGAATGTCGCCGAGGCAAAGGGCTCGCGCGGCCCGATGGGCCATCTCATCAAGCTCAGGGAATATCCGAATGCGTCCTTCCGGGACGTCACGGCACCAAATGCGGACACGCTCTATACCACCGCCTTCGTCGATGTCGGCGACGAACCCTGGGTCTTCTCGTTCCCGGACATGGACGAGCGCTACTACCTCTTCCCCATGCTCGATGGCTGGACCAATGTATTCCAGGTACCGGGCACCCGGACCACGGGCGAAAAGGCGCAGACCTTTGCCATCACCGGGCCGAATTGGTCCGGCTCGCTGCCGGACGGCATCACCCAGTACAAGTCGCCGACAGCCATCGTCTGGCTTCTTGGTCGCATCTACTGCACCGGCACGCCGGAGGACTATGCGGAGGTGCACAGGATCCAGGATGCCTGCAAGCTGCAGCCCTTATCAACGTGGGGCAAGGACTATACGCCGCCTGCAGGAAAGGTCGATCCGGCCATCGACATGAAAACCGCCGTGCGAGACCAGGTCAACCGCATGACCGCGGTCGAGTATTTCACCCTGCTCAGCGAGCTGATGCTGCGCAATCCGCCGGCTGAAGCCGACGCACCGGCCCTCGAAAGGTTCGCCACGATCGGCATCACCCCCGGCCAGCCCTTCGACAAGACCAAGTTCGTCCCGGCCTTCGAGAAACGCGTCCCGGAGATCGGCTTTGCGCGCCTCATGCTGCATTTCAAGTCCAGCGATATTGAGAACATCAACGGCTGGGGGTTCACGACGAAGACAGGTGTCTACGGCACGAACTATCTCCAGCGGGCGCTCGTCACCGCCATCGGGCTAGGCGCGAATCGACCGCAGGACGCCGTGTACCCGACGTCGCGCAAGGACGGAAATGGCGTTTTCGCTCGCAGCTATGACGGGGCCAACCATTATGTCGTCACTTTCAAGAAGGGACAGCTTCCCCCCGTCAGGGGCTTCTGGTCGATCACCATGTACGACGAGAACTATTTCTTCGTGGACAATCCCATCAATCGGTACTCGATTAGCGCACGCCAGGACCTGAAGGCCAATCCGGACGGCTCCGTCGACATTCTGATACAGAACAAATCGCCCGGCACAGAGAAGGAAGCAAACTGGCTGCCTGCGCCCAAAGGCAAGTTCTACCTGATGATGCGGCTCTATTGGCCCGACGAGAACGATCCGACGATCCTGAACGGCTCGTGGGTGATCCCGTCCGCCAAACGCATAGACTGAGCGTTCGGCATCCGCTCGACGCCGTCCGGGATAGGGCAGCGGAAGGCAAGTGTACGGTTTCGGCCGGCACCCCTCCAGTCCCGGCGGCCTCGACGGCGGCCCCTCGCAGGCCCTGGCGCTTTCCGGCTTCATATTGCGGCCAGAGACGTACGTGACGGCCTTCCATGGCGACTTCCCCGGAAGGAGGACGTCATGCCGATCGACCTATCTCGGGAGCAGCAAGGGACAAGGCCGAGTCAGCCGGAAGTGGCCTTCCTTGCGTGCTGCCAACTCCGATAAACTTACGCCTGGAAGCGAGCGAACCTGCTCCGCCTGCATTGAGACCGCATGGTCCTGGTGAGCCTTGATCCCGATGGATGGCGCGGTGACGTCACAAGTCGATAGCCGGCTCCACAATCGCCATCGTGGCCTCGACGTGATAGCGCGCCGCCCGCTCCGCTTCGTCTTCATTGCGGTCGACGAGCGCTTGAAATATGCGCCGGTGCTGGAGATTGGTTTCTTTAACCTCGGCCTCGGAAAACAGGATCGGCACCCTGAGCATCCAGTAGTGGAACTGCGTCCGTTCATGGAACTGGGCAAGAAACAGGTTCTTCGAGGCTGTGACAATCAGCTTGTGAAACTGTGTGTTGAGACTGTTCAGGTCTGCACGAGTCAACGTTTCAACAGGCTCCATAGCCTCGATCAATCGCGCAAGCTGGTCGAGCTCGGCCGGATCAGCGTGGCGCGCAGCAAGCCTGGCGGTGGCCGCCTCGATCGCGGCCCGGCTTTCAAAGATGGCGCGCACTTGGGTCCGATCGATCGTTTCGACGACCCACCCTCGTTCGCGGCTCAGAAAACCCTCGCCTTGGAGCAACAGCAACGCTTCGCGCACCGGCGTACGCCCGACGTTCAGGCGTTCACACAGGTCGTCTTCGACCAGACGCTGCCCGGGCTTCAGCTCTGCGCCGAGAATCATGCTGCGCAGGCGATTGCGAACGTCCGATGCAATGAATTCGCCCGCCGAAGTCTTTCTTGAAGCCATGAAGCCTGTCCCTTTCTCGGTGACCGGTATCTCCGATTCACCGGAGGCGATATATCTCTTCGTATGGGGCAAGGACTTCCGACATTCAAGCTTGGGAAGTCACAAAGCCCAGTTACACCTGCTCTCCCAAATAACGCCGATGCGCTGCCTGACGGCCCACTTCATGCGCGGCACCAGTCCATGGCAACTGCCGGCAAGGGTCGACGGAGCGGCAGCGATCAGCGAGACCTCAGTCATGGCGATATTCCGTTGCTTCCGCGGCGTCACGCCGGCTGCCTTCTCCCCGGCGGGCCACCAGCCCGCTGGCAATAATCAATGCCGCACCTGCGACCGTTACCGCGTCCGGTATCGTTCCGAACACGAGGTAGCCGAAAGCTGTGGCCCAGAGGAGATGCGTGTAGGAAATCGGCGCCAGACGCGAGACCTGCGTCTCGGGCCGGCGATAGGCGAAGGCAATGGCGACATGCGCCGCCAGCCATAACGCAGCCATCGCGCCCGACAGCGCCACGTCGATGACCGACAATCCCCGGAAGACGAAGGGCAGCGCCGCCGTCAAGAGAACGAAGCCCGTCAGGGAGGAATAGGCGAGCGTGGTCGCCAGGCTGTCGGCAACCACCGCCCGGCGCGTCATCACCAGGGCCGTCGCCCAGCAGGCGGCAGAGGCGATCGAAAACAGTGCGGCGGGATTGTAGCCGGCAAGGCCCGGACGCAGGATGACCAGCACCCCGAGAAGGCCGCCGAAGACGCCAATCCACCGCCAGGCGGGCACGCGTTCCTTCAGGATCAGCACCGAAAGCAGCGTGACGAGGCAGGGGGAGATGAAGACAAGCGCCGTCGCCTCCGCCATTGGCTGCAAGTTGAGGGCAGCCACCAGCATGATTGTCGCTCCGGCCATGCCGACGCCGCGGACAAATTGTGCGGCCGGAGCCGCGCTGCGCGCCGGCCTGCCGAAACGCAGGCGGACAACTCCCAGCAGCATCAACGCCGCCAGATAACGAAACCAGGCAATCTGCAAGGGATGAAAAGTCACCGCCAGATGCTTGGCGATGACGTCCGATGCCGCAAACAGCACCATGGCGACAAGACAGAGAAAGACACTTTCGCGGCCCTGGACCACACCGGACAGGCCGAGGGCGGTTCCCGGTGCAGAGAAAAGGCGCGCCATGGAAGCGCTCAGGATTTGCGGACTTCGAGCACGATGCCGGCTTTTTCCCGCGTGTCGAAATAGCAGAAGCCCGAACCGTCCGTGCGCTTGCCCCGGGCCACCACGCCAAGGCCGAGCGCGCGGCCCTGAGCTTCGGCCGCATCGCGGTCGGCTACCTCGAAGCCGAGGTGGTAGACACCCTCGCCCCGCTCGTCGAGGAAATGCTTCTGTGGGGAATCAAGGCTCCCCGGATCACAGAGCTGAATCTGCACATTATCGATGTCGCAGCATTTGTAACGCATGGCGTCCGAGGCCGCCTTGTTGGGTACGTCGAACTCAACATAGGCACCCTTCTTGGGATAGTCGAACCAAGGGCCGACCCCGAGGCTCTCATAATAGGCGACGGTCTTTTCGAGATCGTGGACGACGATGCAGACGTGATGGAGGTTCTGGAAGAGCTGGGTCATGTCGGTTTCTTCTTTCGGAATGCGCAAGGTCCTGCCGGCTCGCCGATGAGCGAGCCGCCGGGTTTACGACGGGATGTCTGGCGGGCTAGTGCGCCTGCAACAATCGCGCCAGAAATTGCCGGGCTCGTTCGCTCTTCGGCGCGGTGAAGAAGTCCTTCGAGGGGGCATCTTCTGCAAGGCCGCCGCCCTCCATGAAGATCACCCGGTCGGCCACGTCCCGGGCGAGGCTCATGTCGTGGGTGGCGATCAGCATGGTCTGCCCTTCCTCGGCGAGCCTGCGGATCGTCTCGACCACTTCCTGCGCCAGCTCCGGGTCGAGCGCGGAGGTCGGCTCGTCGAGCAGAAGCACACGCGGCCGCATGGCGAGCGCCCTGGCAATTGCCACACGTTGCTGCTGGCCGCCGGAAAGTTCCGAGGGATAGGCGCCCGCCTTGGCCTTCAAACCCACTTTGTCGAGCAGGTCGAGCGCCAGCTCGGCGGCTTCCGCCTTCGACCTTTTCAACACGTGCACCGGACCACTCATCACGTTCTGCAGCGCCGTCATATGCTTGAACAGGTTGAAGTGCTGGAAGACCATGCCGATCTTCTGCCGCTGGCGGCTGATGTCGGCGTCTGTCAGTTCATACAGAGCCTCTTTTTCCAGCCTGTAGCCAATGAGGTCGCCATGAACGTAGATGCGGCCCGCTGAGATGGTTTCGAGGTGGTTGACGCAGCGCAGGAGGGTGGACTTGCCGGCCCCCGAAGGGCCGAGCAGCGCCACGACCTCGCCCTGCGGCACATCAAAGGTGACATCGGTGAAGGCCGAGACGGCTCCCCATTTCTTGGAGACGCCGACCATGGAGACGGCGTGGGACTGTTCAGGCGCGGTGCTCATCTTTGCGGGAAAACCTTTTCGAGGACGGTCTGGATCGCTGTCGCGAACGCGGTCATGACGAGATACCAGAAGGCGGCGACGGCCAGCAGTTCGACGACCCGGAAGTTCGAGGAATAGATGTCGGTCGCAACCCGCAGCAGCTCAAGATAGCCGATGGCCGAGGCGAGCGAAGAGGATTTCAGCAGCATGATGTACTGGTTGCCGGCCGCCGGGATGATGATGCGGCCGGCCTGTGGGATGATGACCTGGCTAAGGACCTTCAGCTGCGTCATGCCGAGTGCCGTTGCGGCGGCCCGCTGGCCCTTGTCCACGGCCAGGATGCCACCGCGGATGATCTCGCCCATGTAGGCCCCCTCCGCGAGGCTGAGCCCCGCAAGCGCTGCCAGGAAGGGCGTGACCACGGCGGTCGTCGGCGCGTTGATCAGCGGCGCGTCCATGAAGGGCAACGCCAGGTAGATGTTGGGGAACATGATCGGCACGGCGTTGAACCAGAACACGAGCTGGATCAGCATCGGCGTGCCGCGGAAAAGATAGACATAGGTCGCCGAGATCGCCACTAGGATCGGATTGCCGCTGACCCGCATCAGGGCGACGACAAAGCCGATGATGCTGGCGATCACCAGCGCGAGCGTGCCGAGGACCAGGGCGTTGAAGGCGCCCATCACGATCATCGGGCTGAAGATGTACTCGCCAACGACCGACAGATCGAGGATCCGCGACCGGACGGACGCAATCACGATCGACGCGACGACGAACAGGGCAAGGGCACCCAGCACCCAGGAGCCCCACCGGCGCCTGTGGATGATGGGAAGGTCGGGAATTGATGGAACACTTGCGGCGGTCATTGCCATTGCCCTGCTGTATCTCAGTTACGCTTGCTTGCCGGCAGGTTGATGGTGATCTCGGCCAGTGCGCCGCCACCAACACCCCATTTGTCCATGATCTGCTTGTAGCTGCCGTCGGCAAGCATCTCGTCCGTTGCCTTCTTCACGGCATCGCGCAGCGCCGCCTGATCCTTGGCGAAGCCCCATGAGGTGATGTAGGGGGTCAGGATGTAGTTGCCGCCGACGATGGCGTACTTGCCGGGGAACTGGGTGCCCATGTAGGCGAGCGCCGGGAAGTCGCCGAGATAGGCGTCGACGCGCTTCAGGTCGAGCTGCATGCGGGCATCGGGGGCGGACGGCAGTTGCTCGGCGCGGATCGCCTCCTTGCCGCCTGCGACGCATTCGGCCGAGGCAGCTTCCACCTTCTCCATGATCACGCGGCTGCCGAGAAGCGTGGCGACCGACTTGCCGCAGAAGTCGGCGATGGTCTTGTAGTTCGCATCGTCCTCGGCACGGACCATCATGCTACCGCCGGACTGCATGTAGTTGACGAAATCGAGCTTCTGTTCGCGCTCCTCGGTATCGCTGATGCCGCCCGAAGCCATGTCGAAGCGCTTGGCCTCGATGCCGGGGATCAGGGCTGCGTATTCGGCCTGGACGAAGGTGAGTTCGAGCTTCAGGCGCTTGGCGATCTCGCGCAGGAGATCGGCGCTGGCGCCGGAAACCTCCTGGCTGCCCGGCTCGCGGAACTCGATCGGCGGGAAGGTCTGCTGAGAGCCGACCTTCAGGGTCCCCCGATCCCTGATTTCGGACGGGACGAGCGAGGCCGCATCCTGGGCGAGCGCCGTGCCCGCCACAAACATCGCGAGTGCCGCGACGGCAAGGCCCTTGGCTGTATTTCCTGCTTTCATTTCTGATTCCCCTTTTCATTGACATTATGGTTGAGCGGCAGGGGAAGGCGACATGATTCCGCCGCCCTCCACATTCGATCACCGGGCGATCGCTCGCGGTTAGCGCGTGTCGGCGCCGCGTCCCGGGATGTTCGACGGATTGGGGCGGTCGGCGCGCGGGCAAGGCGCGGCAGCCTCGAAGACCGCATTGACCTGGTCGATGTAGTCCTGTGGGAAGCCCCACTGCTTCAGACCGGCCGGAATATGCTCCCAGTAGAAGTTCGGCGGACGCATCGCGATACCGGGGGTGATCAGACGGTAGGTCCAGCAGTCGTAGCTCTTGCCATCGTCGCCGTAGACCGTGACGCAGCAACGCTCGAAATCGTCATAGTCTTCCTCGAAGTGCTTCGGATCGTGCTCGAACACGACGCCGAACGCCTTGTTGCCATAGGCTTCCGCGGTGTTGAGGAAGTGGCACCAGCCGCGATCGGTACGGTCGCCGGCAGCATGGAAGCGTAGCGCGTGATTGGCGGCATAGCCCTTGGTCACGGCCTTTGCCTGCGGCATGAACCGGGCGATTTCGATGTCGTGCAGCCAGGTGCAATAGGCGAAATAGTACATACGTAACCTCTTTCCGGGCGGGGCATTTTCGCGCCGCCTCTCTGCTGAAGGATTCTATCGAAGGATCGGCACCGACTTGCGATGTCTCAAGCCGCCTCCCAATCGTTCGTATATTTGTTCGTATATTTTACCGTATATCTTGTCAAGCAGGCTCGATTGCGATTTGAAAAGGCAGAACGCACGCAGCGGTTGGCGGGGCCTGCACGTCGGTGCCTTGCGATGGATCCGGAGGTGTTCGATGCAGTTCAGCTTCCACCACACCCATGCCTTTCCCGGTTGCAGGGTCAGCATCGAAGGCGATCGGAGCGATGCGGCGGCAGACGCGACGGTCGAGTTCAGCGACGGCAGCATCGCGCGCGGCTCCCAAGTCGGCGACGGCCCCGATATCATCCTGTCGGTTTCACCCTACCGGACGGTGCGGGGCACGGACATACCGGCGAAGCGCTGGCGGCTCGCACGAACCGGCAATGGCTGGAAGGTGACTGCCCGCCTTCCAGGGCCGACCTGAGCCACATGAATCGCCGCATCCGACACCCGATGGAATTTCAGCGGCATCCTCGGAGAAAACACGAAAGGAGCGCCGCCGGGATACGCAGCCTCCGAGCAAGTGTCAGATTATTCGTATATTTCTACGATCGCAGGCAGCCTAGATTTCACCCGTCCCCGCAACGGAACGGAGAGAGGGTGAACAATGAAAACAACAGCATTCGCAGCGGCGTTCGCAGCGCTTTTTGGCGGCCTCGTCGGCATCGCGCCGGCCATGGCTGAGGACATAACCATCGGTGCGGTCATTCCGCTGTCCGGCGCCAGCGCCACGACCGGCAAGGACCAGAGCCGGGGCATCGAGCTGGCCGTCAAGCAGGTCAACGCCAACGGCGGCGTGCTCGGAAAGCAGTTGAAGGTGATCGTCGAGGATTCCGGCGGCAAGCCGCAGACGGCGATCGACGCCGCCAAGAAGCTCGTGTCGGTCGACAAGGTGCCGATCGTCATCGGCGAGTACTCCTCGGGCAACACGATCCCGCTCGGACAGTACCTCGTCCAGGAAGGCATGCCGCACATCAATCCGGCCTCGACCAGCGGCCTGGTGCGCGACATCGGCGCCACGTCCTACAGCGTCGTCGGCCTCGACAACGTCTCGACCGAATTCGCAGCCCAGGACGTCCTCGACCATGGCTGGAAGAAGGTCGCCGTGCTGGCGATGAACAACGCCTTCGGCCAGGGCGTCGCCGAGGAGTTCAAGAAGCACTTCACCGCCAAGGGCGGCGAGGTCGCAACGACCGTGATGTACACGATCGGCCAGTCCACCTATCGCCGCGAACTGCAGCAGGTAGAGGCCGCCGAGCCGGACGCATACGTCTTCACCGCCTATGGCACCGAGGGCGCGCTGATCATGCAGGAAGCCTTCGAGCTCGGCATGCAGGAAGGCAAGCCCTGGTACTCGATCCTCATCACGATGATGAACAAGGATACGCCGGCCGAGTTCAAGAAGGGCCTGATCGGCATGGACGTCGGCTACATCGGCGAAGACGGGGACTCCTACAAGAGCGAGTACGAGACCGCCTATGGCGAGACGTTCCTGTCGGCCTACGGCGGCTACGCCCATGACGCGGTCCTGTTCGCCGCCGCAGCTCTGAACAAGGCCGGCAGCACCGACAAGGCCGCTGTCCTGAAGGCCATCGAAGACCTCGGCAAGGAAGGCGTGAAGGGCGCGACCGGCGAGATCAAGCTCGATGCCGACGGCCAGCGCACGCACCAGCCCTACCTGAAGTTCAAGGTCGAGGGCGAAAAGCTCGTCGCCTACGAGTAATTCGAACAGAGGGGGCTGCTGGCAACGGCGCCCCCTTTTTCGCAGCGCCTCGAGCGCTCTTGAAGCCCGCCGCCAACAGACGGACTTATCCATGTTTCAATTCATCTTCGATACCTTGATCAGGTCGGTCGACCTGGCGCTCATTGCCGTCGCGCTGAGCGCCGTCTACTCGCTGATCAAGTTTCCCAATGTCGCGCTCGTGCAGTATGCGGTCGTCGGCGCCTTCGTCGCCATGTCGCTGCATGCCGCCGGCCTCCCCATCCTCCTCGCCGGCCTGCTCGCAGCCCTGTTCGTGGGCCTGCTCGCCGTTCTCTTCAACGTGCTGATCTTCGAGCGGCTGCTGAAGGTCGATTCCGCCATCGCCCTGATCGGCTCGCTGGCGCTGAGCATGATCCTGTCGGCGGTGTTCCTCTTGACCTACGGGCCGACCGCCTACCGCTTCAAGCTGGAGGTCACGCCGGCCATGCGCATCCTCGGCGCGCGGATCACCGACCACCAGATCACCACACTCGTCGTCACCGCCATTTCGCTTGGCCTGTTCGCGCTGGTCCTGTTCAGGACGAGCCTCGGCCGCGAGATGCGGGCGACCGCCACCAACGGCGTACTCGCCGCCGCCACGGGCATCGATACCCGCCGCGTCACCAATGTCGTCGTCTTCCTCTCCGGCATGCTGGCGGCGCTGGGCGGCATCACGCTCGCCATGCGCGGCAGCGTCAGCATCGACCTCGGCACCAACATGCTGCTGCCGGTCTTTGCCGCCGCCATCCTCGGCGGGCTCGGCAACGCTCTCGGCGCCGTCGTCGGCGCCATCGTGATTGCCGCAGCCGAGACCGTCGTCACCAACACCAACGTCGGCCCCCTCGTCGGCGCGGATTTCTATTTCCTTCCGGCGAGCTACGCCCCGGTCGCCTCCTTCGCGATCCTGGTAATCTTCCTGCTCTTCCGTCCGAGGGGTCTTTTCGTCAGCGAGGTGAGCCGTGTTTGACTTCTTCATCCACGTGGCCTCGATCGCCTGCCTCTACGGCGTGCTGGCCCTCAGTCTCAACCTGCAGGCGGGCTTCACCGGGCTCGTCAACTTCGGCCTGATCGCGCTGTTCGGCTGCGGCACGTATGGCGCAGCACTGGCAAGCGGCATGGGCTGGCATCCGCTTCTCGGCCTGCCCGCCGGCATCGCCATGGCAGCCCTGCTCGGGCTCTTCTACGCCCGGCTCGGCCGCAAGCTTTCCAGCGACTACTGGGGCATCGCGACGCTCTCGATCGCCGAGATCATCCGCATATCGGTCACCAACGAGCAAGCGCTGACCGGCGGCGCGCAGGGCATATCCGGCCTGCCGCTGCTGTTTGCCGGCCTGAAGCCCTATGACGGCGTGGCGCGGCTTGCCCTCTATGCCGCCGTGCTCGCGCTCGTCTGGCTCTTCTGCCAGCGCCTGGTGAAAAGCGCCTTCGGCCTGTCGATGAAGCTGATGCGCGAGGAGCCGCAGCTGGCCCGCTCGCTCGGCTACGATCTCGACCGGATCCGCCGTGTGGTGATGCTCGTCAGTGCGGCCATCGCCGCCTTCGCCGGCTTCCTCTATGCGCATTACCTGACCTTCGTCGGGCCGGACCAGCTCGTCTCGCCCGAGACCTTCCTGATCTGGTCGATGGTCATCATCGGCGGCATCGCCAACAACCGCGGCGTCATCGCCGGCGCCTTCCTCATGCAGTTCGCCATGGCCTACGTGCCCTTCGTCAAGGACGCGCTGGACCTGCCGACCGACTTCGTCGCCGCCGCCCGGCTCATCATCGTCGGCGGCGGGCTGCTCGCCTTCCTTCTGTGGCGGCCGAAGGGGCTCTTCCCCGAGAAAGTAGGAGGCAGCAATGGCCGGTAAGCTTCTGGAACTCAAGGATGTCTCAAAGGCCTTCGGCGCCCACAAGGTGCTCGACCGCATCAGCTTCGGCGTCAGTGCCGGCGAGATCGTCGGCCTGCTCGGGCCCAACGGCTCTGGCAAGAGCACGGCCCTCAACGTCATCTCCGGCTTCCTGCCGTCGGATGGCGGCGAGATCCGGCTTCAGGGCGACAACATCACCAACGTTTCGGCGCAGCGCATCACCGGGCATGGGCTTGTCCGCACGTTCCAGCTGCCCTCGATGCCGCACCGCATGACCGTGCGCGAAGTGCTCCAGGCAGGCGCGAGCGGCAACGCAAGCCTCGCCTCGATGCTCAAGCCGTTCCGCTTCGACGACGAGCTGGACGAGCTTCTGGAGTCGTTCCGGCTGACGCATGTCGCGGACCTGCCGGCAAGCGCGCTTTCCGGCGGGCAAAAGAAGCTCCTGTCGGTCGCAACCGCCTTGCGCAGCAAGCCGAAGCTGCTGTGCCTGGACGAGCCGACCGCGGGCGTCCACCCGAACCTCCGCTCTGACATGGTAACGATCCTGAAGCGGTACCGTGACAAGGGCGTCGCCATCCTCGTCGTCGAGCACGACATGCTGTTCATCCGCGAGCTCTGCTCGCGCTGCGTGGTGCTGGACCGCGGCGAGATCATCGCCGACTGCGCGCCGCGCGAACTGGAAGACAACGCGCGCGTCGTCGAGGCCTACCTCGGCAAGGCCGTCGAGAAAGGAAAGGTGGCCCTGTGATTGAAGCAAAGGACATCAGGGCCGGATACGGCGACGGGGCCGACATCCTCACCGGAATCTCGCTTTCCGCCGACCGCCGGGAGATCGTCACCATCCTCGGCCCGAACGGATGCGGCAAGTCGACCCTCTTGAAGACGATTGCGGGCTATGTGCGCCCGCGCGCCGGCAGCATCACCTTCGGCGGCACCGACGTGACCGCCGTGCCCATCCACGAGAAGGTGCGCCATCACAAGGTCGGCTACGTGCCGCAGACCGACAACGTCTTCGGCACGCTGACGGTCGCCGAGAACATCCTGCTCGGTGCCCGCCAGCTCGCAAAGGCGGAGAAGGAAAAGCGCTTCGCCGCGCTGATGGATCAATACCCTGCGCTGGCCGGCAAGAAGAACCGTAAGGCGTCCGCCCTCTCGGGCGGCGAGCGGCAGATCCTCTCGCTCGCCCGCGCGCTGATCGCCGGCCCCGAGATCCTGCTGCTCGACGAGCCCTCGGCCGGCCTCTCGCCCCTGATGATGCACGAGGTTTTCGATGCGATCGGCGCGATCCGCGACAGCGAAGGGATGTGTATCCTCATGGTGGAGCAGAACGCCTTCGAGGCGCTCGGCATTGCCGACCGCGCCTACGTGCTCTCGCTTGGCCAGGTGGCGATGACGGCGAAGGCATCGGATCTCCTGGAAGATCCGGCCATGCGCAAGCTCTACCTCGGCGGGGAAGTCCACGCCGAGTGAGGCGGACCGGGCTGCGCGCATGCGCCGGGTGCGCCGTCAGGCCTGTGACGGAAAAGGTCGCAGGCCTGACGGCGCATCTCAAGATTCCGGCTGCCGGTTGCACGTCGCAGCGGCATCGCAAGCAGCGTCGGCGTCAGAGCAGGATCGGCAGCGGGCTGTCGTTCTTGATCTCTTCCATGACGGCGTAGGTGCGCGTCTCGCACACGCCGGGCCAGGCCAGAACCACCTCGCCGAGGAAGCGCCGGTAGGACACCATGTTCGTCAGGCGGGTCTTGACGAGGTAGTCGAAGCCACCCGCCACCATGTGGCATTCGATGACCTCGGGCGCCTTGCGCACCGCCTGGGCGAACTTCTCGAAGACGTCCGGCGTCGTCTTGTCGAGCAGCACCTCGATGAAGACGAGGAGATCGAGCCCCATCAGGATCGGATCGAGCCGAGCGGCGAAGCCGGTGATGAAACCCTGGCGCTGCAGCCGCTTGAAACGGTCACTCATCGATGTGGCGGGTATGCCAACACGCTGGGCGAGGTCGGAATTGGAGATGCGTCCATCCGTCTGCAGGATGGTGAGTATCCGGCGATCGATCTTGTCCAGGGCCAACGGGTGAAGCTCTCAAAAACCTGACATATATTGTCTCGTATATTAACAGATCCGAGCGTTCAAGACCGGAGGTTGGCATTTTCAACCCCGAGACCGACGAAGCGGCGGTCATGCTGTCGCATCCACGGAAATGATGCGCCCGGCTCGCACGTCCGACGACGATTGCAGCCGCCGTCGGTAGCCCCAACGAATGGTCTGTCGCCAAAACCACCTCCCGGCGACATGTCAGGCTGACGCCATCATCGTCGCGACAAGGCACATGCGCTGTGGACGCCATGGCGGGAGGGAGGACCGCCCACTGCAAATTTGGGATCATTCGAGCTCTCGCGGCGCCTGCGGCCCAGGAACGGCCGTCCTCGGCGGCGAAGCCGGACGGAGGTCATTGTCGTCTCGACGCCGTCATATGATACCATGGCAAGCAGATGACGGCGGCCGAGGATGTTGCATCCTGCCAGACCGATGCGGATGACGCGACGCAGGTGCGTCGCGCTCACCGACAACAGCGGCAGGTGGTGTTCGAGGCGTTGCGCCTCAGCCTGCGAAACGATATCGCGTGCCTATTGGAGTGTTTACTCCCTAGCAGGCAGCATGGTCGCTGGCCGACCTTTCCGCGCGCTGGCCAAGCGTGCGCTGCAACTCACATGGCCAGCCGGTCCCAGCAATTGTTCAGCCCGGTCGGCAGCTTGTGCTTCATGATCCGCTGGCTGGGCGTGCGCTCGAACTCGTCGACCACCGCGATGTAGCGCGGGTTCTGGTAGGCTGCCAGCCGTTCGCCGAGCCAGATGGAAAGCTCAGCGGGCACGATCGCGCTACCGAGCTTCGGCTTGACGAAGAGCTTGATGTCCTGCTCGCCGATCTCGGCGGCAACGCCGATCATGGCGCAGTCTTCCACCGCCGGATAAGAGGCAACGACGTGCTCCACTTCCCACGCGGACACGTTCTCGCCCTTGCAGCGGACGCTGTCCGTCAGGCGACCGTGGAACCAGAGATTGCCGTCCGCGTCGAAGGAGCCCGAGTCGCCGGTGTGCAGCGCGCCGTTGCGCAGCGCCTTTTCCGTGGCTTCCTGATTGCGCAGATAACCCTTGAACAAGGCACCCTCCAGGGACGTGCGGACGACGATCTCGCCCTTCTCGCCGACCGGCACAGGCTTGCCGTTCTCGTCGAGGATCTCGACGGTGAACCAAGGCATCGCCCGGCCGACCGCGCCGACGACGCCGTTGTCGTTGCAGGTCGTGATGCTCGATGCCTCGGTCATGCCGTAGCATTCACGCATCTCGACGCCGAAGCGTTCGCTGAACAGCGGCCAGACCTCCTTCGGGCAGCCGCCGCCCCAGGCGATCCGAACGGGGTGCTTCTTGTCCAGCTCGCTTTCCGGCTGCTTCAGGAGGATCTGCGGAATGCCGCCGAGATAATGGATGTGCGTCGCGCCGTAGGTGCGGACCTGATCCCAGAAGCGGCTGGCGGAGAAGCGGTCGACCATTGCGAGCTTTATATCGTCGATGATCGGCAGGACGATGAGCTGTGCCCCGCCGATGTGATAGAGCGGCTCCCAGACGAAGAACACGTCGCCGGCCTTTGCGAGCGAAAGCGTGCGCACAGCCTCGCCGGCGAGACGGATCATGCCGTGGGTCACGAGCACGCCCTTCGGCCGCCCGGTGGTACCCGACGTGTACATGATCGCAAAGAGGTCGTTGGCGGCAGGTGCGGGCGCGTCGAAACTCGCATCCATGTTGAGGATCGCCTCGAGTGCACCGGAAGAGGTTTCATCCCCCGCGACGATTATCGCGCCCCGATCGATCGCCGCACCGCAGTCCCGGACGGTCTGCGTCAGATCGGCGTCGCAGACGACGGCACCGGGCTCGCAATGCTCCAGGATGTAGCGCAGCCCCTCGCCGCGAAGCTGGGCGTTGACCGGGACCCAGACGACGCCGGCCTTGGCGAGGCCGAAGAGGACGGCAAGCGAGAAGCGCGAGTTGCGCATCATCACTGCGATGCGGTCGCCGGGCTTCAGCCCACGCCGGCGCAGCTCGGCGGCAAAGTTGCCGGACATCGCATCCAGCAGGCCGAAGGTGATCGGCTCGCCGTTGAACTGCGCGAACACCTGGTCGGGCACGCGGGCAGCCTTGGTCTTGAAGCTTCCGATGAAGCCTTCGATCGATACAGTCATGGGAGGCACTCTATCTATGCTTGGGAGGAGCGGCGGAGTCGTTCCGCTGCAAGGAGAAGTGTCGTCACGACGATGAAGACGACGACGGAGACCGCGGCCAGCGTCGGATTGAGCTGGAGGATCATGTCGTCCCACATCTGCTTGGGCAGGGTCGTCTTGACGCCGCCGCTGACGAAGATCGCGACCGTCAGCTCATCGAAAGACGTGATGAACGCGAAGAGGAAGGCGGCGGTCAGGCCGCTCTTGATCAGCGGGACCGTGACGAAGCGCAATGCCTGGACCCTGTTCGCACCCAGTGTGGCTGCGGCCTGATCGAGGCGCCAGTCGTAGCTCTTCAGCACGGCGGCGATGGCAACGAAGGCAAACGGCAGCGCCAGGACGGTATGGCCGATAACCAGGCCGACGTCGGTTGCCACGAGCCCCATCTGGGCGAACAGGTAGAACAGGCCGACGGCGATGACGATGCGCGGCACGATCATCGGGGCGAGGAAGAGCGCGAAGATGAGGCCGCGCCAGCGCGAGTTGGACCGGGCAAGCGCCAGGGCCGCGAAACCGCCGATCGCGGTCGCGACGATGGCGGTCGCAAACGCCACGCCGAACGAGCGGATCGTTGCTGCGACCCAGAGATCGGACGTGAAATAGGTGCGGAACCAGTCAAGGCCATAGCCCGGCGGCGGGAACTCGAGGAACTGCGAACTGGTGAAGCCGATTGGCAGCACAACGAGTGTCGGCAGCATCAGGAAGGCGAACATCAGCGCACAGTAGAACGCCAGCATGCGCGTGGAGACCGCCTGCCCCAGCACCCGATTGGCGCCGGTGCTGACGGCGCTGCTGACGCCGGCCAATGCGTCCAGAACAGCCAGTCCGAGCCCCCGCAGCACGCCCTTGCGCCCGGATTTTCCATCCGAAGGCTCGCCTGAAAGGCTGGAAAGCCCGAAGACACGGTCATAGAGCCAGCACGTGACGAGAGCCGTTGTCAGCATCAAAGCCGCCAGAGCGCCAGCGAAAGCCCAGTTCAGGATCTCCTGCACCTGCACGATGATGAGCTGGGCCAGCATGGTCTGCTGGCGGCCGCCAAGCAGCGCCGGGACGATGAAAAACCCGAGCGAGGAGATGAAGGTCAGCAATCCTGCCGCCGCGGCACCGGGCAGCGACAACGGGAAATAGACAAGCCAGAAGCCCTTGGCAGGCGTCGCTCCAAGCGTACCGGAGGCCTGCGTCAACCTGCGGTCGATACCCGTCATCACCGGCAGCATGGTCAGCACGGCGAGTGGCGTCATGGCATGCACCATGCCGACCATCACCCCGAACTCGTTGTGCAACAGCTCAAGCGGCTCGCTCAGAAGGCCCGTTCCCATGCCGATCTGGTTGATGACGCCGGTGCGTCCGAGAACGATGACCCAGGCAAAGCTCTTGACGAGATAGCTGGTCCAGAACGGGACCATGACCAGCAGGATCATCGTGCCGCGCCTGTGCTCCGGCAGGCGTGCCAGCCAGTAGGCCAGCGGATAACCGAAAAGAAGCGAGAAAAGCGTCGTCAGCGCGGCGATGCGGAAGGTAATCAGCAGGACGCGGAAATAGACGTCGGTATCGAAGATGCGCGCGTAGTGCGCCATCGTCAGCGCGCCGGTATCGGCGTCCTCGAGGCTGAGCCCCATCAACCGCGCCACGGGAACGAGGAAAAACACGGCGAGGAAGGCAAGGCCCGGTGCGGCCAACCAGAGCGGGCCGAAGCGGAAGCGGCGGGGTGCGGGCGAAACGGCGTGCGAAACAGCGGTCGTGGTCATGGCGTCACCAGTACGGCTGCTTCGGGCTTCCAGCTCAGCGTAATGTTCTCGCCAAGCTTAGGCAGCGGCTTGCCCGGCAGGACGCGGACGGTCACGCGCTCGTCCGCGGCGACCTCGACGAGGAGTCGGGTTTCCGATCCGGCATAGACGATCTCGGCCACGTTTCCGCGAACTTCGTTTTCGCCGGCAGAGCCGAGCTCGATATGCTCCGGCCGTACGACGAGCGCCATTTCTGCGTCATTTGCAAGGTTGTCGCCGTCGATCCGCAGGCGGCCGCTGGCGGTGGCGAGATGCGTTGCGCCGTCGGCACCGCACTCGACGCGACCCCGGAATATATTGGAGATGCCGATGAAATCCGCGGCAAACGCGGTGCGCGGACGCGCATAGATTTCGTGCGGCGGCCCGATCTGCTCGACGCGGGCATGGTTCATCAGGCAGATGCGATCCGAGAGCGCCAGCGCTTCTTCCTGGTCGTGCGTGACGTAGATGATCGTCGCACCGGTCTTGCGGTGCAGGTCCTTGATTTCGAACTGCATGTGCTCGCGCAGTTTCTTGTCGAGAGCGCCGAGCGGCTCGTCCATCAGGATGATGGCGGGCTTGTAGACGAAACAACGTGCGAGGGCGACGCGCTGCTGCTGGCCACCCGAGAGCTCGCGCGGGAACCGGCCGGCCAGGTGGCCGAGCTGCACCATCTCCAGTGCGCCCGCGACCTGCTTCTGGATATCGGCGGAGCTGAGGCCCCGCATTTTCAACGGAAAGCCGATGTTCTCGGCCACCGTCAGGTGCGGAAACAGGGCATAGTGCTGGAAGACGAGGCCGATATCGCGCTTGTGGACCGGCGTTTGGGTCTCGTCCCTTCCGTCGATGAACAGCCGCCCCTGCGTGGGGGCGACCAGTCCGCTGACCATCTGCAGCAAGGTCGTCTTGCCGGAGCCCGAAGGCCCGAGAAGCGTCAGGAACTCGCCCGGTTCGACCGCAAGATGCGTGGGCTTGAGCGCAACGGCAGGGCCGTAGCTTTTTGCCAGTCCATCGACGAGGAGCTTTGGCTGATTGGCTTGATCGGGCTTGGCGAGCATGAGTTTTCTCCCTTAACCGAGGATCCAGGCGTTGAACCGTTCCGTCATTTCCGAACGATGGGCGCTCCACCAGTCTTCACGCGCAATGGTCATGAGCTTCAGGTTCGCCTCGGACGTCGGCAGAGCTGCCGCCCGCTCGGCCGGGATGCTGTCGTAGGCCTTCAGGTTCGTCGGGCCGTAGGCGAGGAATTCGGTGAAGACCGCCTGCTGCTTCGGATCGGCGCAGAACTTCACGAACTGGCGGGCGATTTCCGCGCGTGGCGAGCCCTTGGGAATGCCCCAGCCTTCGATCGAGTAAAGACCCTGGTTCCAGACGATCTTGACCGGCGCGCCACCGTCGATGACGGCCTGGGCTCGGGCGTTCCACAGTGCGATCAGGTCCACCTCGCCGCTCTGGATAAGCTGGCTCGACTGGGCGCCGCCGGTCCACCAGACGTCGACATGCGGCTTGATCTTCTCCAGGCTCGCATAGGCGCGCTCGATGTCGAGCGGATAGAGCTGGTCGAGGGCCACGCCATCGGCAAGCAGAGCCTGTTCCAGCGTATCGATCGGGTTCTTGCGGAGCGCACGGCGGCCGGGAAACTTCTCGACATTCCAGAAGTCCGTCCACGACGCCGGCGCCTTGGCTGCATCGAACTTGTCGGTGCGATAGGCCATGATGGTCGAGTACACGTCGATGCCGAGCCAGACCGGCGTCAGCGAATCCGGCATCAGGCCGGGTGCGTCGGCAGCAGTGAGGTTGATCGGCTCCAGAAGGTCGCGCTTTTCGAGAATGTCGCGCGCCGAAAGCGTCAGCGTGCAGACGTCCCAGCTGTAGGACTGGGTCTCGACCATCGCGCGGAACTGGGCGGTCGGCTCGGCGTCGCGGGCGACGTTGATGACCTTGATGCCGGTCGCCTTTTCGAAGGGATCGTAGAAGGCCTTGCGGTAGCCGGGGCCGTAGGGTCCACCGGGATCTGCCACGGTGAGCTGTTCATTGGCCCATGCCGTTCTCGTCAGGATGGTGGGAGCGGCCAGCGCTACGCCGAGGCCGCCTCCGATTTTCAGCAGGTTGCGGCGGTCAATCAGCATTCGCTTGTCGTTGGTCATTCTCTTACCCTCTGGTTTGTGGATTGTTGCGCCGCCTCCCGGGACGGCTTCCCGACCTGTCAGCTTGCCTTTCTGGCGGCGCGCTCAGCGAGGAAGAGCTCCATCATCCGCGCCGGTTCACCGGAAGCATACGCCTCCCGCTGGATGCGGACACCCGCTTCGAGGCAGTCGCGGAACCCGGCTTCGGTCATTTCCTTGAAGCGCTGCTTGTCCAGACGCATGGCGACCGGCGGCTTTGCCGCGAGTTCGCGCGCAAGCGCAAGCGACTCTTCCATGACTTTTTCCTGCGGCACGATGCGGTTGATGATGCCGATCGCATGGCACTCGTCCGATTCCATCAGGCGGCCGCTCAGCGTCAGGTCGATGGTGCGGGCGAGACCGATGATCTCGCGCATGATCCAGGGGCCGGTGGTGCTGGCGATGCCGGAATTGATTTCGGGCTGGCCCATGCGCACGCCCGGATGGCCGATGCGGAAGTCGCAGAGCAGCGCGACCTGGAAGGCCGAGCCGGCGGCCACGCCGTTCAGCGCCGCGATCAGCGGCTTCGACAGCGAGCGCATCGCGTCATAGAGACGCTCCCACTCGCCGACCCATTCCTTGCCGCGCTCGGCGTCGAAGGTCTTGGTCTCGTTCAGGTCCTGGCCGGCACTGAAGGCACGGTCTCCGGCGCCGGTGAGGATGATCGCGCGGATCCCCTCGTCCTTCTCGAAAGCCTGGAACGCCTCGACCAGTTGCTTGCGCATCGCGCTGTGCCAGGCATTCAGGATTTCCGGGCGGTTCAGGGTGATGACGCCGACCTCGCCGTGCTGTTCCGTCAGGATGAAGCGATCCATGTTTCTCTCTCCGTTTCGATGCAGTAACTATTGCAATGCAATAACTAATATGGAATAGTGTGTTCATATATATTTTTTATGTCAAGAAGCTTTTCCGCGATGCGATGGTTCTGCTATCGGTATGTGCGGCGAGGGAAGCGATTGCGGGGACAGATGGCGCGCAGGTCAGACAAGGCGACAGCGGACGGAATCGAGGCTTCGGGCGAGGATCGCGATCCGCTGCTGGTGCAATCGGTGGAGAAGGCCTTCAGGGTGCTGAGGGCCTTCGACGGCACGCGACCCAATCTCAGCCTGTCGCAGATTGCCGACGAGGCCGGTCTCGACATGAGTGCTGCGCAGCGCTTCACCCATACGTTGACGAAGCTTGGCTATCTCAGCAAGGACACCGATACGAGGCGGTTTGAACTGACCGTGAAGTCGCTGGATTTCGGCTATCATTACACACGGGCGAGCAGCCTGGTGGAGCGTGGCATGCCCTATCTTCTGCATCTCAGCAAGGAGACGGAGGAAACGGTCAACCTCACGGTTCTCGACGATACGGACATCGTTTTCGTCTCGCGCTTCATGAGCCGTCACGTGCTGAACAACGACGTCATCACCGGCACACGGCTGCCCGCCTATTGTACCGCCCCGGGGATCGCCATCCTCTCGTCCCTGCCGGAGAAGGACGCCTATGGGGTCCTGGAAAGGTCCCATCTTCACCCCTATACCCCCCACACCACTTGGGAGTTGGACGCGCTGCGGGAGAAGCTGAAAAAATCTGCGCTGCGGGGCTACGCCACCGCTTTCGAGGAATATTTTCACGGAGACCTTTCGGTCGCCGCACCGGTGCTCGACGCGAACGGAAAACCCTACGGTGCGATCAACATTGCGGTATCGCGCAGTCGCTACGCGCCAGAGGAAACCGAACAGCGGTTTTCCGCGCTGGTGACGGCCGCTGCACGATCCATCTCAATGGCCGGCGGCGCCCGAAGGTAAGTGACAGCGCAGGGCCCGGCGACCATCGTCTCCCGCTCTCCAGAGGCCGGGTTCGGGGTGACGGCGATCGAAGTCCGGTCGTAAAGACTGCCGATCAGGTGAAATGGAGTGGCCACCGGCCTGGGTGAACGGCAGATCGCCGCGTTGACCGCCAACCTTTTGGACGCGACGAGATCCGCGAAACAAGGTGGAGGCTTGCAGATCATGGCGAAACCATCCGCCGCCTCTGCAACCCTCCCCCCTCAATACACCGCTCGCCCGCGGAAGCTACTCCGCAAATACTCGACCGTCGAAGAGCTTGCGAGCCGTGCGCAGGAACGAGCACTCTTTCAAGCCACCCGGCGCATCCGCGTCGAGCAGCAGGAGAATTTCCAGGTTGCCGGTCGGATGTTCGACGGCGACCGTCTTGGCATCGCCGTCGGGAAGCGCGGCCAGGGCTGCGACGGGACTATCCGGGAACATGCAGGCCGTTGCCACGCTGAGCGCACCGAAGACCCCGATGGACGCGTGCACGCGGTGGGGAATGAAGCTGCGGGTCATGATGGCACCACCCCCGGTCGGCGGGGCGACGAGCGTCATCTTGGGAACGGACTTCTTCGCGACATCGCCAAGGTTCATCAGGGGGCCAGCGGCGAGCCGGATGCGTTCGATGCGCGCCCTGGCGGCCTCGTTCGCCTCCAGTTCCTCGCGGCTTTCATAGCCGGTCAGGCCGAAATCCGCAGCGCGCATCACAACGACGGGCATACCGTTATCGATCAACGTACAGGTAACACCCTCGATCTCCGTCGCGGCCGATCCAGTCGGCAGCAGGGCACCGCAACTCGAACCGGCGGCATCCGTGAAGGCAAGGTAGACGGGCGCCGACGATCCGGGCACCCCGTCGATGTGCGCCTCGCCGGCATAGACGGGTCGGCCGCCTTTCGTGCGGATGCGCGCCACGGCGGATTGCGCCGTGTTCTCCATGTAGATGCGGATGGCGGTTTCGCCTTCGCCGGCCTCCACCAGCCCGCGCTCGACGGCAAATGCGCCGACGCCGGCAAGAATGTTGCCGCAGTTCTGGCCGTCGCTGACGAGCGGTTGGTCGACGAAGACCTGGAGGAACAGGAAATCGACATCGAAGCCCGGGCGCGCCGAGGCCCGCACGACGGCCACCTTGCTGGTGAGAGGATCCGCGCCGCCGATGCCGTCGATCTGGCGGGCGTCCGGCGAGCCCATGATGCGCAGTAGGAGCCGGTCGCGTTCTGCCGGGTCCGAAGGCAGGTCGTCGGCAAGGAAATAGGCCCCCTTCGACGTGCCGCCTCTCATCATCATGCAAGGGATGCCATCCGGCGTCATATCCGTCACTCCTATCGATCTATGGTCCGGGTCAGGGAAGTGGAAGCTCGAGCAGCTTGCCGAAAAGCCCCCAGGCGATCAGCCAGAAGCCGGCGCCTGTCGCGAGCGCCCGCACCAGGGGCCTTTCGCCTGGGAAAAGCAGCGTCGCCACTCCCGTGCCGATGCCGAGGCAAAGCGCCAGCCCGATCCAGTTCGCGCTGAGTGCCACGGCGACGAAAATGCCGAGCAGGCCGGCCACGCGCGCCACGTCGATCTTCTCGCTCGACCCGCCGAAGTCGATGCCGCGCAGGACTTGAACCAGGTAGACAACCGAAACGACGAGCCCGAAGACGGACACCTGCATGGGCAGCGAGCCCGGCCCGACATCGCCGCGTGAATGGCCGGCCGGCAGCCCAAGGCTCATGAAGAGGAAGCCCGCATTCCAGGCGATGGCGATGCAGGCGGCGACGAGGTTCTGCCAGAAGTGCTTGCGGGTGGCCTCTCCCCCCGGCGCGGGGGAGAGATTGGAACCCGGAACAGCCGAAGCCTGGTTTGTCATTGGGCGTATCCGTTCGCCTTGAGGAACTCGAGCTGGCTGGCGAGATCGCTTTCGGCGCGTTCGGTGAATTCCTCCTCCTTCCAGTCGGGACTGTCCTGCAACTGCTCTGTCTGGAATTTCTTCCAGTCCTCGGAGGCCGTGACCTTGTCCACCGCGGCCTGGATGGTGCCGACGACGTCATCCGGCGTTCCGGCCTTCACGGCGATGCCACGCCAGACCGCACCCTCGACGTCATAGCCGAGCTCCTTGAAGGTCGGCACGTCGGGCAGGAATTCGCTGCGCTTGTCGGTGGAGATGCCGAGCAGCCGGATATCGCCACTCTTGACCTGAGCCAGTCCGGTCGACGGCGTCATCATCGCGGCGTCAATATGCTTGCCGAGCAGGGCGAGCGTCACCTTGCCCGAGGCGTCATGCGGTATCCAGCCGCTTTCGAAACCGCCCGATTTCATCAGCTGATAGAGCATGTACTGGTGGAAACCGCCGGGCGCATGACCGCCGACCTTCAGCCCGCTCGGATTTTCCTTCATGTATTTCACGAAGTCGTCCACCGACTTGAACGGACTGTCGGACAGGACAGCCAGCGAGGACGGCTCCGACTGCATGGCGCGCAGCATGCGGAAGTCCTTGAGTTCAAAGGGGATCAGCCCCTGGGCGATACCGAAGGTCAGCGTTCCGGTGAATACAAGGATATTGTAGCCATCCGCTGGCTGCGTCATGATCTGGGAAACACCGACCGCGCCGCTGCCGCCCGGCCGGTTGTCGACCTTCACGGTCCAGCCGGACTCCTTTTCCAGAAGCTCGGCCAGCTTGCGGCCATAGGTATCGAGCGCTCCTCCAGCACCCGCCCAGACCACCAGCGTCACAGCCTTTTCCGGGAAGCCTGCTGCGGCGGCAGGATTTGGCAGGGCGACGCTCGAAAGCGCAAGCGCCAGTCCCAGGGCCGCCCCGGCCATTCGCGTGCCGAACGTTCTTCTGTTTATCGTCATGTCTTCTCCTCCATTGATACGGTGTCTAGTGCGCCGCGCCGTTCGCCGTTCCTTCGAGCCGGCGCATGCGGCGTGCCTGGAGCCGGCGCCACAGCGGCGTCAGCAGGCTGACGAGGCTGAGCACGAGGAACAGCAGGCTGACGGGGTCGGTTATGAAAATCATGTAGTCGCCCTGCGAGGAAACCAGCGCCGTGCGGTAGTTGGATTCCACGAGGTAACCCAGCACCATGGCAAGGATGATGGGCGCGACGGGGAAGCGGAGCTTCTTCATCAGATAGCCGACCACGCCGAAGCCGAGCATAAGGTAGACGTCGAACATCAGGTTTCGGATGGCGAAGGCGCCGAGCACGGCAAAGGCCATGATGCCGACGGCGATGACCGCATCCGGCAGGCGCATCACCCGCGCCATCAGCGGCAGGAACAGGGAGCCCGCGGCATACTGCACCAGCGACGCGATGATCGTGCCGAAGAGGATCGCATAGACCAGCGACGGCGCTTCGGTAAAAAGCTGGGGACCGGGATGCAGGCCATGCATGATCAATGCGCCGACCATTATGGCGGTCGTCGGCGACCCCGGCACGCCGAGTGCGAGCAGCGGAACGAGTGCACCACCGACCGTCGCGTTGTTGGAGGCTTCCGGCGCCGCGATTCCGTTGGCCGACCCCTTGCCAAATTCCTGCGGATGGCGATCGCGAGCCCGCGCATAGTCGCGGGCGACCCAACAGGCGATGTTGCCGCCGACGCCGGGGAGAATGCCGAGCAGGGTGCCGATCACCGAGCCTGAAAGCATGGACCGCCAGGTCTCCTTCCACAGCGCGCCTGACATGAAGACATGGCCGACCTTGTCCTTGATGACAGGGGCTGCAACGACACGGCTCTCGATCATGGCAAGCGCTTCCGACACGGCGAAGAGACCGATGAGTGCGGCGAGGAACGGCACGCCTTCGTAGAGTTCGAACAGGCCGAAGGTGAAGCGCGGCGTGCCCGCGATCGGATCGATCCCGATCGTCGCAAGCGCGAGCCCGAAGGCCGCGCAGATAAGGCCCTTCACCAGCGAGCCGCCGGACAGGGCAGCGACCGAGGTGAGGCCAAAGATGCCGACGGCGAAATAGCCCGCCGGGCCGAATTTGAGGGCGAGCGATGCCAGCGGCATGGCCAGCAGCAGCAGGGCCAGTCCGCCGAACACACCGCCTACGGTGGAAGCGGTCAGCGAGATCGAGATCGCCTCGTTCGCCTTGCCCTTGCGCGCCATGGCGTAACCGTCGATGGCGGTCGCGGCCGCCGCCGCCGTGCCGGGTGTCGAGAGCAGAATCGCGCTGATCGACCCGCCATATTCGGCCGACGTATAAAGCGAGATCATCATCAGCATGCTGAGCTCGGGGCCGAGATTGTAGGTGAAGGGGATGAGCAGGCTCAGCCCGATCGACGGGCCGAGGCCCGGCAGGGCGCCGATGACGATGCCGAGCAGGGCACCGATGATGAGGACCGCCAGGCCCGAAAAGGAGAAGATGACGCCAAGCGACTGAAGAATGCCGTCCATCTCAGAGATCCTTTGCCAGGCGGCGCGCCAGCACTGGTACGAAACCGCGGTAACCGTCCGTCACGGCAAGGCCCTGATCCTTCATCGCCGCATGGGCGGCTGCGATCGTCTCGCAGGCGGCCCGCGACATGCATGCCTTCAACCCGAGCGTCTCGATGGTT
Source organism: Rhizobium subbaraonis (assembly GCF_900220975.1). Taxonomy (GTDB): domain Bacteria; phylum Pseudomonadota; class Alphaproteobacteria; order Rhizobiales; family Rhizobiaceae; genus Mycoplana; species Mycoplana subbaraonis. Next base: position 94,437 of record NZ_OBQD01000020.1, read on the forward strand.
TCGGCCGCCTCGGTCATCTCGGTCACCCGCCGTGCGCCATGTTCGAAGGTGCGCGACAGGTAGTAGTCCGCAACCTGTCGCCAGTCGAGCCCGGGAAAGGTTTGCCCAACGGAATCGAGGATGCGTTCGGTGACGCCGGCGCGCTCCGCCGAGGACAACGCCTCGATCAGGAGGGCTTCCACACCCTTGATCATGACGGAGCGGATCATTTTCAACGACGAGGCCTGTCCGGGCGTATCGCCCACGGCTTCGAGGTTCATTCCAAGCGCATTCAGCCGCTCGGCGACCTCGCCCGCCCGCTTGCCGGCAACCAGGATCGGCACCTTTTCCCCATACGGCGGTACGCGCGCCATGACGGCGCCTTCGACGAAGCTTCCCTTGCCGGTCGCGATCTCCTTTGCAGCCAGCGCCTTGGTGTCGGGACCGACGGAGTTCAGGTCGATGAAGATCGCCTGCTGCGAAAGATACGGCGCTGCCGACGCCGCGACGGCCTTGGTCGCCGCACCGACGACGAGTGACAGGACGACATCTGCCGAGGCGATACCGGCAATGTCGTCTAGCGGTTCGACGCGCCTCTGCGCGGCGATATCGCGCAGTGCGGCAGAAGCTGCCGGATCCTTGAAACGCAGGTCGTAGGCGGCAAGCCGCGCGGCGTTGCGGCCGCTGAGGCCGCCGGCGATGGATTGCGCCGCCTCGCCGAAGCCGATGAAAGCTATCGTGGTCATTCGTCCTCCCGTGCGGAAAAGGTTCCTCCACCTTTCCCGGCTTCCAATCAATCGATGTAGGTCAGCCCCTTTGCCGCAAGCGTCTCGCGCATCTTGTAGATGTCCAGGCCGAGTTCGCCGGCGGCAAGTCGCGCGCGGGTCTGCTGCTCCTTGTCGAGCCTTGCCCGCGATGCCTCCAGCGCAGTTCCCGCCTTGGCCCTCGGCACGACCATCACCCCGTCGTCGTCGGCGATGATGACGTCGCCGGGCGTGATCGCGGCACCGGCACAGACGATCGGAATGTTGACGGAACCCAGTGTCGCCTTCACCGTACCCTGCGCGGAGATGAAACGTGACCAGACGGGAAAGCCCATCGCCTCAAGCTCCGCGACATCGCGTACGCCGGCCTCGATCACCAGGCCGCGCACGCCACGCACCTTGAGCGACGTCGCGAGCAGTTCCCCGAAATAGCCGGCGTCGCACGGCGAGGTGGGGGCGACGACGAGAATATCGCCCTCGCGGCACTGTTCCACCGCAACATGGATCATCCAGTTGTCCGCCGGCGGGATCGAGACGGTCACCGCCGTGCCCGCAACCCGCGCGCCGCGCCAGATGGGGCGCATATGTGACTGCATCAGGCCGACGCGCCCCATGGCTTCATGCACCGTTGCCACCCCGCATTCCGCAAGGCCGTTCACGGTGTCGAGCGGTGCACGGTCGATCGTGCGATAGACGACGCTCATGCCAGTGCTCCATGGCCGAGCGTGCCCGTCACATGCGGGAACACCGCTTCATAGGCCTCGCCATAGACAATCTTGTGGTCGGAATTGCGAGAGGCCTGGACGCCGCGCTGGAGGGCCACCCGGGTATAATATTCCCAGAGGTGCTCCTGCCCCTCCATGCACTTGATCGCCGCCAGCTTCTTCTCCCAGACCTCGCTGATGTCCAGAAGGAAATTAGGCTTCCAGTTACACTGCTCCGGCTGATGCGGCTCGAACAGATAGACAGGCGGGGCACCGAGCACCGGCGTCTCGGGCTTATGGCCATGCGCCTGGGCGATGACCCGCGCATGCTGGGCGAACTCGGTCGCCATCGGATGGTCGAAGTTGTAAGGATCCTGCCGCGAATGCGTCAGCATGAATTCCGGGCGGAGGGCGCGATAGAGATCGACCAGCCGGTCGAAGGCTGCCGGTGTGACCTGCATGGGATAGTCGCCGAGATCATAGAACTGGATATCGTGGACGCCGAGCGCCCGGGCCGCATTTTCCGCCTCGCGGCGGCGGTCCGCTTTCACGGCCTCAAGAGTCATGCCGGGCTTGCGCCACAGCTTTGCCGACTCGCCCCGCTCCCCGAACGACAGGCAGACGACGGTGACGTCGTAACCCTGCCGTGCATGCGCCGCGATCGCGCCGCCGGCCCTCCAGACGAAGTCCGCCGAGTGTGCGCTGACGACGAGTCCGGTCTTGTTCTGCATATCCATGCTCCTCCGATTTTCGATGGCGACACTGGCACCGATCGGGGGCACGGTGCTAATACGAAAGCTGCGCCGTGTTATAGCTTTTTGCGAATCCGTCTTAGGGAACAGCATGATCGCCACTAACCTCAACCTTCGCCACCTGCGTCTCTTCATGCAAGTCTGCGCGACCGGCAGCCTTAACCGTGCCGCGGCCGAACTGAACGTGTCACAGCCTTCCGTCACGGTGGCGTTGGCCGGCATCGAGGCCCACTTCGGCACCAGGCTCCTCGACCGGTATGCCGCTGGCAGCCAGCCGACGGCGGCCGGCGAGGTGCTGCTGGCCCGGTTGCGCCGCATGGACGACCAGCTCAGCGCCGCGCTCGGCCAGGCTCTCGGCGCTAGTTTGCAGCGCGACCCGGCCCTGCTTTCCAAGGCGCTGGCCCGCATCGGCTTTCGCCAGATCGAGGCCCTGATCGCGCTTTCCGGCAGCGGCTCCATAACGGAGGCCGCCCGCAGTGGCGGCGCCTCGCCCGCAGCGCTGCACCGGACCCTTCACGAATTGCAGGCGAACGTCGGAAAGGCGATCCTTGTCCGCAGCCCGAGCGGCGTGGCGCCGAACGCGGTCGGCCAGAGGCTCGCCATGCGGTGGCGCGTGGCCCTGACCGAGCTTGAACAGGCGGTCGATGAATTGCGGGAACTCGAAGGCCGAATGGAGGGACGCATCAAGATCGCCAGCCTGCCACTTGCCCGCACCCTGTTGCTCGCCCGCGCGATCAACCCGCTGCTGGCGGCCCATCCCAACGCCCGGGTCGAGATCGCCGACGGGTCCTACGAGCTCCTCTCCCAGCAACTGCGCATAGGCGCAAGCGACATCCTCGTCGGCGCACTGCGCTCGGGAAACGATCTTGCCGGCCTGAGGACAGAAGCGCTGTTCGACGATCCCTATGCGATCGTCGGGCGGCCCGGGCATCCCCTTCTGGCGCGCGATCTTGAGGCGTCTCTCGATGACCTTGCGCGGCAGGAATGGGTGGCCCAGCGACCGGGAACCCCGATCCGAGCAGCATTCGACGCCTTGTTCGAGAAGTGCTCCACCCCTCCCCGTGCCAGCATCGAGACGAGCTCCCTCGTTCTCACGCGCGCCGTGATCCTGGAGAGTGACCGCCTGTCCATGCTTTCCCGCCGACAGATCGCCATCGAAGAACGAGAGGGCCTGCTCAAATGCATCCCCGTTGCCGAGGATGTGCGCCATCGTCTCGGCACGCGGACGATTGGCATCACCATGCGCGAAAACTGGCTGCCGAGCGGGCTGCAGTCCCGTTTTCTGGAGCAGCTGAGATCGCAGCCAACTCTGGCCGATTCTTGAGGACAGAGAGATTTGGTTCTGGCGCACTATCAGTGTGTGGGTTGGGTGATCTCAGGTTAACCGCGGGTGAAAGATTTGCGACCACCTCACTGTCACGAGCCACTGCGCTTTCCGCTGAGCCCGCGTCTGGTCGAGGAGATGCTGCTGGAGCGCGGTGTCGCCGACAAGGTCCGCTCTTGTGGCGCTGCACGGCGCCAGATCACCCCGACGGTAGAGCATCGATCGCACAAGGTGCTGAACAACCGCGCCGAAAACTCGCGCCTTCCGCCGCGGAAGCGGGAGCGGGTGATGCAGCGGTTCCGTTCATCGACTGCGTTGCAACGTTTCGTCAGTCGTCTCGCGGTCCGAAATCTCTTCCTCCCAGCTCACCTGAAAAAGGCAGCCATCGACGTCCACCTGCATCGTCTCAGGGCGATGGCACATCGGAGGGGCGTGACCGGGACAACCATATGATCATTCCGAGGCTGTCGGCTGTGCACTCGTCCCGATTAACCTGAGATCCCCAAGCGTCCGCGCTCCGTTTGGGCAACGCCCGACGCCGAGCCGCAAGCGCTCCGCCGGGCGGCAAGCGATCCGATGAAAAGGCTGCAGGGAGCGCCCCTGACGGCCGCTCCCTGCTTTCGAATGATGCAATGCATGCTGCCGTTACAGCAGGAAGTCCCCTTCCTTGAGGTTCACGAGGCTGTCGATGTGGATGACGAAGTCGGCCTTGCCGTCGCCGTTGACGTCGCCATAGACGTA
>NZ_OBQD01000008.1 GCF_900220975.1 Rhizobium subbaraonis
TGATAGGCCGGGTGTGGAAGCGCAGCAATGCGTGAAGCTTACCGGTACTAATCGCTCGATTGGCTTGATCGTTCTCATTGAAAATGCTCATCGAATGAAATTCGATGAGCCATCTCTTCTGTCCTGACGCGAAAAGCGCTCCGGACGGGCCGCGCCAAAAGGCGCGACGGCCATCTGGCCTTGCGGAGCTTCGCTCCGACGCCCAACCAGAAGAAAAGACGTGTTCAAAAAAAGGCACCGCCTTACCAGCTTCTCAATCAATTTGCCCTTAGCCGACCTGGTGGTTCTGGCGGGGTGGCTGCACCCGTTCCCATTCCGAACACGGCCGTGAAACGCCCCAGCGCCAATGGTACTTCGTCTTAAGACGCGGGAGAGTAGGTCGCTGCCAGGTCTGCTAAAGGCAAATTGAGCTCGCTCAGCGAACAAAAGATCAGCTTCTCATCACATCATCGGCCCAAGCCGAAAAAAACCGGGCCGCCTTCCAGCGGCCCTTTCGTTTTGATACAATACATAACCGGAATAACGCGGGGTGGAGCAGCCCGGTAGCTCGTCAGGCTCATAACCTGAAGGCCGCAGGTTCAAATCCTGCCCCCGCAACCAATGATCCCTCCGATCGCAATAAAGCCCCCTCGTGGGGCTTTTTGCGTTTCTGCGCAGTGGCAAGCTCGACGGAGCGAAGCCGATCCGCTTATCGAGGTGCGTTCGTCGCAGAAGGCGGCGGACGTCTCGCCATCAGACGCGGCCAAGTGGCGACAACGCCGCACGCAGCGATGCGCGGTGCGTCGCCCGCTTGCCGGAACGTAAAGCCTCGCCAAGGGCGACCCCCAGCCGAAACAGGAACGTCGAAACTGGGCCGTGATGACGGCGGAAATAGCGGATGCGGTTGGAGGTCAAAAGTGCCGAGAGATATGGGTTTCGCTGATAGTCGCCGCCAATGTGCAGGACGGTCGATGTGGGCTCATAATAGACCGCCAGCCCTGTGCGGCGGACGCGCTCCATGTAGTCCACTTCTTCGCTGTAGAGGAAGAACGTCTCGTCCCACATTCCGACCTGCCGACGGGCTTCGGCGGAGATGAGCAGAGCAGCCCCGGTTGCCCAGTCGATGGTTCCGCCATTGCCGTAGAGGAGCGGATCGTCGACGACCTCGCCAAGTCCTATGCCCGCGGATATCCGGCCGCCGAGCAGCGCTTCAGACCACGCACCGATGAGCGACGGCTCCTGCCGGATCGAACGGGCGACACTGCCATCCTCATTGAGGATTTGCGGGACGACGATACCGATGGTCGGATCCAGTAAACGGTTGCGCATTCGTGCGACAGACCCCTTGTGCAGGCGTATGTCCGGATTGAGGACAAGGATATCGACATCGTCGCCGACGGTTGCTGCTGCAGCGTTGATTCCTGCCGAATAGCCGCCATTTCTGCCGGTTTCTATCACACGTGCACCGATTGGGTGCTGCCGGGCAAGTGTGACGGACTGGTCGTGGGATGCATTGTCGACGACCACGATCTCATAGTGCCGCGTGCCCTCAAGCCCATGCTCGAGTGAATCGAGCAGCCCGCCCAGGACAGCTGCGCTGTTGTAGGTGACGATGACGACCGCTACTCCTGCGGAGGCGTTGTTGGACGTCGAAATGGAGGCGGGCCTGTCGCCTGCGTTGGACGTTTTTTCCCTCATGTTTTTCCTCGCTCGGCGTCTCTCTGCTGCAATTGCGCGCTCGCGCAGCATCGCAGGATCGGCCCGGTACAGGAAGACTGCCGAGAGAGGTAGAAGCCTGGTTGCGCCGAAACGCGCTTAAGCCGGATAGGCATACACCCTGTGCGGTGGTTCATCCGATCGATGAATGCCGTAACCTCCACCGGCAAAATATGCCTGCATCGCTAAGACTTTGAGTGCGGTGGAATATCGGCGCGAATTTTCTAGCATGGTTTTGTGGAAGCAGGCGGGGTCCCGTCCGCGCGGTGTTGTCGTCTGACCCGAGGCCGCCTCCTCGAGCCGGGTGGCCATAGAATGGAAGGTTACATGTCGATCGAACCTCAACGCACGACACATCCCTTCACCAATGGACGCGGCGACGCGGGAGCGGTACGGCTGTCTTTCAATCGGGGGCCTTCCGAGGATAGCACTCGGCTGCAGGCGCTGGCCCAGGTTTCGTCGGCAGCCCGCACGCGGGTAGGCCAGTTCATTACACTTGCCGGCGACGGCCTGCCGCGCATGCATGACGGCTGGACCTTCGGCCATACGTTGCGCGCCGTAAAAGGCGAGCGCGGCTGGAGCGAGCGGCTGGAAGGCGACAGCCTGCGTTATGCTGCCATGGTCGCCCTCGGCCTTTCCTATCTCGGGGAGGGTGAGCAGAGACGCATCCTCGGAAACGGAACGGCTGCCGACCTGGCGCGTGCCTGTGCGGAGCGAGCGAGGTCGTCTCAGGATGCCGGTGCGATCGCATTGTCGGCCTGGGCGGCGGCCGAGGCGGGACATTTTCATGCCGAAGCGTTGTTCGATCGTCTTGCAACGAGGATCGGCTCGGCCGAGCCGCTGGCGACGGTGGAGTGCGCGTGGGCCGTCATTGCCGCGCTCTCTGCCGCCCGGCTGGGCAGCACGGCGCAGCTCCTGGATGCGGCTGCTAGGCGTTTGACGGAAGCTCAGTCCGAGACGGGGCTTTTCCCGCATATGCTGCCGGCAACGGCAAGCGGACGTTTGCGGGCGCACATTGGTTGTTATGCCGATCAGGTCTATCCGATCCAGGCGCTGTCGCGCTTGTCGGTGGCGCGCGGTGACGCCGGAGCTCTCGAAGCCGCCGATGCCTGCGCTGCGCGCATCTGCGCACTGCAGGGTCCTTCAGGCCAGTGGTGGTGGCACTACGACACGCGGGACGGCACGGTCGTGGAGGGATACCCTGTCTACAGCGTCCATCAGCATGCGATGGGTCCCATGGCCCTGCTGGACCTGATGGAAGCCGGCGGTACGGCGCACTGGCAGCCGATCCTCCTCGGCCTGCGCTGGCTGGACGACCATCCCGAAACGGTTTCGACGCTGGTGTGCCCGGAGAAGGGCGTCATCTGGAGAAAGGTCGCCCGCCGTGAGCCGGGCAAGGCCGCACGCGCGATTGCCGCCGTCACGACCGCCGCCTCGCCCGGCCTGCATCTTCCCCTGGTCGATACGATCTTTCCCCCGGGCGAAGTCGATTACGAATGCCGGCCGTATGAGCTCGGCTGGCTGTTGTACGCCTGGAATGCGGAGGGCGCCGTCACCTCCCTTGCAAAGCAGCCGGCCAGCGAGCCTGAGGAGATCTGAGATGAACCGTCACCGTCAGCTGTTGTTCGGCATGTATCTCGATGCGGTGCGCATGGACGACGTGATCGAGCGCTGCCACGAGGCGCTTAAGACCCGCAGCCGCATGCTGCTTGGCGTTCTCAACGCCGCCAAGGTGGTCAAGCTGCGGCAGGATGCGCTGCTGCGCGATTCCCTGATCGAGTGCGACCTGCTCGTGGCCGACGGCCAGTCGATCGTCTGGGCCAGCAAGCTCCTTCGGCGCCCCCTGCCGGAGCGAATAGCGGGCATCGATGTCTTCGACCGCCTGCTGAGGCTGGCTCATGAGGAGGGACGCTCGGTGGCGCTGCTGGGAGCGAAGCCCGACGTTCTGCGCAAGCTCGAGGAGGTCGTCGCCAGGCGGTTTCCGGGCCTGACGATCGCCTGTAGTCATCACGGCTATTTCGAGCAGCACGAGGCGGAGCGTGTGGCCGACATGATCCGCGCTTCCGGCGCCGACATGCTGTTCATCGGCATGACGTCGCCTAAAAAGGAAATCTTTCTCGGAACCTACGGGTCGTCTCTCAATGTGCCCGTCCTGCACGGGGTCGGCGGTTCATTCGATGTCATGGCGGGGTTGACCAAGCGGGCGCCGGTGGCCTGGCAGCGAGCCGGCATGGAGTGGGCCTATCGCCTGCTTCAGGAGCCGAGACGGCTGTTCTGGCGCTATCTGGCGACCAACACCAGTTTCATTCAACTGACCGCCCGCGAGATGTTTCATCCGGCAAGGGCGTTTGCGGCCGAGCGGAGCGGACCGGTACCGCAGGCCGGCTCTTCGGCAACCGAACGCGTGAGTGGAGCTTAGGTCGATGAACGAAGTCTTCAGGGGCCGGCTGGCCATCATCGGTATGGGCTACATCGGCCTGCCGACCGCGGTCGCGATCGCGACGCGCGGCATCGATGTGATCGGCGTCGATATCAATCCGGCAACCGTGGCAGCCATTTCGCGCGGCGAGGTTCCCTTCGTCGAGCCAGATCTGGCGGTCGCCGTCAGCGGTGCGGTTGCTATGGGACGGCTGAAGGCGACGACGGAGACACCGGAGGCGGATGCCTTCATCATCGCCGTTCCCACGCCCTTCAACGAGGACCGGACGGCCGACCTTTCCTACGTCAAGGCCGCGGCCGAGCAGATCGCTCCAAAGCTCAAGCCGGGCGACATCGTCGTGCTTGAATCGACCTCGCCTCCCGGAACCACGGAGAAGATCGGGACCTGGATCGGGGCGTTGCGCCCCGACTTGCGCATGCCGCGCGACGGTCAGGCGGTGGCGACTGGGATGAGCCACGTGCTCGGCGAGCCGGAGAACATCGCCTATCTGAACCTCTTCTTCGAGAGCAGGCTGATCGCCCACATCCATGTCAACTGGCTGGCGCCCGTGAAGGTTCGCCGCACGCTGATCGGCGGCAGCAGCAAGATGATCGTCTATGACGATCTCGAGCCCAGTGAAAAGATCAAGGTCTACGACAAGGGCATCACGCTCAACGGCGGACCGCAGACCAACGGCGACGTCTACCAGATGCTGGTGGGATACCGCACCGGCGACATGTACGCACCCCAGCTGGACATGACGGAGGCGCTGAACCGCGAACTGCGGCAGTTCGTATCCTGCGTCGAGAACAACGAACAGCCGGTCGCCGATGGACATGCCGGCCTTCGCGTCGTGCGGATCCTCGAGGCGGCGACGCAGTCGCTGGCCCAGCGCGGTCGCGTCGTCGAACTTGGTCAGGCGAGGATGATCGCATGATCCCCTTTCTCGACCTGAAGGCCCAGTACGCATCGATCAAGGAAGAGATCGACGCGGCTGTCCTCGGTGTTCTCGCATCGGCTCAATACGTGCTCGGCGACGAGGTGGCGGCCTTCGAGCGCGAGTTTGCGGAATATTGCGGTGCAAAGCATGCGATCGCCGTCAATACCGGGACCAGCGCGCTGCACCTGGCGCTGCTCGCCGCCGGAGTGGGGCCCGGAGACGAGGTCATAACGGTTCCGTTCACCTTCGTCGCAACCGCCTCGGCCATCTGCTACACCGGCGCGCGTCCGGTCTTCGTGGACGTCGAGCCGGTCACGCTGACGATGGACCCGACCGCGCTTGAGGCTGCGATCACGCCGAAGACGAAGGCGATCGTGCCGGTTCACCTCTACGGCCAGATGGCCGAGATGGACGAGATCGCCGCCGTCGCCGCCCGTTACGGCCTGCCGGTCATCGAGGATGCCTGCCAGGCGCACGGCGCGGAATACAAGGGCCGGCGCGCCGGCAGTCTCGGCGTGTCCGGCTGCTTCAGTTTCTACCCCGGCAAGAATCTTGGCGCCTGCGGCGAGGGCGGGATCGTCGTGACAGGCAATGACGAGCATGCCGCGCGCATACGCATGCTGCGCGATTGGGGGCAGGAGCAGCGCTATCATCACGTGCTCAAGGGCTTCAACTACCGCATGGACGGTATTCAGGGCGCCATCCTTCGGGTGAAATTGCGGCATCTGGAGAACTGGATCGCGATGCGTCGCGCCCATGCGGCACGCTATACCGCGATGCTGGCGGATTCCCGCGACATTCGTCGCCCATCCGAAATCGCCGGCAGGCGCCACGTCTACCACGTCTATGCCGTGCGCACCGACGATCGCGCTGCCCTGCAGGACCGGTTGCAGGCGAACGGTATCCAGTTCGGCCAGCATTATCCGATCCCCGTGCATCTCCAGGCAGCACACGCCGATCTGGGCTACGGGCCCGGTGATTTCCCCGTTTCCGAGGCAGCGGCCCGGGAGGGCCTTTCTCTGCCGATCTATCCGGAGATGACCGTCAGGCAGGTCGAAAGCGTCGTCGCGGCGGTGCGGGCGAGTGCCTACGTCGGATAGAGCGCTGAGGCGTGTCGCAGAAGCAGATCCCGGTGCCTGCCCGGGCGCATACGACCGGCCAGCGGAGCAGGTGCCACTGGCCACGGTGAAACAACAACGCATTAGCCAGGCGCGATGGGCTGTCGCGGTCGAGGTTGGAAGCAAGGGGCGAAACATGAAGGATAAACGGGTACTCATTACTGGCGGCGCCGGACTGATCGGTTCGCACATTGCCGATCTGGTTGCACTTGAGGCGCCTCGCGAGATTCTTGTTCTCGACAACTTCGTGCGCGGACGACGTGAAAATCTCAAGGCCGCCGCCTCCGCAGCGGCTTTGACGGTCATCGAGGGCGACATACGGGATCGAAAGCTGCTGGCCGAAGTGCTCGATGGCGTCGACATCGTCTTCCACCAGGCTGCCATCCGGATCACGCAGTGCGCCGAAGAGCCGCGCCTGGCTTTCGACGTTCTGGCGGGTGGCACGTTCGACGTCCTGGAGGCCGCGGTCAATGCCGGCGTCCAGAAGGTCGTTGCCGCCTCGTCGGCATCCGTGCTCGGGCTGGCCGAGAGCTTCCCAACGACCGAGGACCATCATCCCTACAACAACCGTACGATCTATGGCGCGGCCAAGGTCTTCAACGAGGCGCTTCTGCGCAGTTTTGCAGACATGTACGGCCTGCGCTACGTAGCTTTGCGCTATTTCAACGTCTACGGGCCGCGAATGGACGCCTATGGCGTCTATACGGAGGTGATGATCCGATGGATGGAGCGCATCGCGGCCGGCCTGCCGCCGATCATCTTCGGTGACGGGCTGCAGACGATGGACTTCGTCGATGCGCGCGACATCGCCCGAGCGAACATGCTGGCGGCGAAATCCGACGTCACCGACGAGGTCTTCAATGTGGCGAGCGGCACCGAGACCAACCTTCTCGAGCTGGCGCATCTGCTCATTCGCATCATGGGGTCCAACGTGGAGCCGCAGTTCCAGCCGGTCCGCAAGGTCAATCCTGTGTCACGCCGGCTAGCCGACACCAGCAAGGCGGAGCGCATGCTCGGCTTCCGCACCGAAATTTCACTTGAGGAAGGGCTCGCAGAGCTGGTCGAATGGTGGCGCGGCGAGGTTGAAAGAGCGGAGGGAGAAGCGGCGTGACGACGTTTCCGATACCCGTAGCAAAGCCGATGATGGACGAACTCGAAATCGAGGCTGTCCGGCGGGTGGTGATGTCCGGATGGGTGACGCAGGGACCGGAAGTCGCAGCCTTCGAAAATGAATTCGCAACCTTTGTCGGCGCGCGGCATGCCTGCGCCGTCTCGAACTGCACGACCGCCCTTCATCTGGCCCTAAAGGTCGTGGGCGTGGAGCCGGGCGACGAGGTCGTGACGGTCAGCAACTCCTTCATCGCAACCGCAAACGCCATTCGCTATTGCGGCGCGATACCGGTGTTCGTCGACATAGAGGCGGACGGCTTCAACATCGATCCGGCCTCCATCGAGGCGGCAATTTCGCCGCGGACGAAGGCGATCCTGTGCGTTCACCAGCTCGGCATGCCCTGCGATCTTGCGAAGATCGTTCCGATTGCCAAGCGCCATGGCATCGCGCTGGTGGAGGATGCCGCCTGCGCATCCGGCAGCGAGATCCTTTGGGACGGGCGCTGGGAGAAGATCGGCAAGCCGCATGGCGACGTCGCGTGCTTCTCCTTCCATCCTCGCAAGCTCTTGACCACGGGTGATGGCGGCATGCTGACGACGTCAAACCCCGACTACGACGCGAAATTCCGCCTGTGGCGTCAGCATGGCATGAGCGTACCGGACACCGTCCGCCATGGTTCGACGCGTGTCATCTTCGAGAGCTATCCGGAGCTAGGGTACAATTACCGGCTGACGGACCTTCAGGCCGCGATCGGGCGCGTTCAACTGGCCAGGTTGCCGGAACTCGTATCGACCCGCCGCCGCCTCGCGGAGCGCTACCGGGACGGGCTCGCCAGAATTCCGAGCGTACAGGCACCCGTCGAACCGTCTTGGGCCCGCAGCAACTGGCAGAGCTACTGCCTTCGCCTTTCCGACGGTGTCGACCAGCTGAAGGTCATGCAGACCCTGCTCGACCAGGGTGTTTCGACGCGAAGGGGCATCATGACGATCCACCGCGAACCGGCATATGCCGAGGTGGGCAGCCACCGCACGGTTGGAAGGCTTCCGCGCAGTGTCGCTGCCCAGGAGCGCTCCATCATCCTCCCGCTTTATGCGCAGATGACGGAGATGGAACTCGCCACCGTGCTTCAGCAACTGTGCGCGATCTGCCGGGCGCCTTCTGCCGATCGCGTCGTCATGGCAGGCGCGGTGCGGATGCTGGCGTTGCCGGCATGGCTGGCGACCATGGTTGAGAACGGCGCCGTCTTCCTGGCGTGAAGCGAAAGGTTGGTCTGCGCCTGTAGATGCTCCCTTGCGCGAGGCCGAAGCAAGCATCAAGAAAGCGGCCCGGGCTTTTCGGCCCGGGCTGCTTTCTTGTCGTCCGTCAGCTGTCTCGCGCAGGTTTCGGCAGTGCAGGCCGAGGACGGGTTCGGATTGCATTTGCGACCCTGATTACGCGGCACGATGCTGCACAGGGGTAGGGCAAGGAGGCATGTCCGTCCGTCGGCGGGCTGTCCTGGCGCCGTCACGGAAGGCGAAATCTCAAGCGGACTTGGATACCGCGGATTTGGATACCCATGTCCTGATCGGTGAGGGCAGCGATTCCGCCGGCATCAGGCCCACGAGATAGCGCAGCGAATAGAGTCCGCTGAGAAGGGTCGCCAGCGTGCCGACCGCCATGCCCTCCCATGGCGGCAGGTAAACGGTCGCGCAGAAGACCAAACCGGAAATCGTCAGGAACACGATGGCGAGCTTCAGGTTGGCCTGCGACCAGCGGAACTGTGAAAGCTTCCGGGCGATGTAGTACACGAACAGGCAATGCCAGACGTAGAGGCCGAAGTAGGCGATCCCCGAGCCGATCGGGCCGAGGTGGGGCACAAGGAGCCATGCCAGCCCGATATGCACCAGAAAGGCCGCAGCATCCCCTACCAGGAAGATCATCCGCCGGCCCTTGGCGACCATGATGAAGCCCATCGGCCACGCGATGATCCGCAAAAGCATGCCGAGGCAGATCCAGCGCAATATGTTGGCCGCCGGATAGAATTCCGGCGTGTAGAACAGCCACATTGCCAGGGACGCGAATGTGAGGGTCGCCAGCACGCCGGGTGCCGCAAGCAGGAGGCTAATCTGCGTTTGCTGGTTTACCAGGCGATTGACCGCAGCGTGGTCGTTGGCGACGGCCGTCAGCCGGGGGTAGAAATCCGCACCCATCGCCTGCAGGATGAAGCCGGCATAGATGCCGCCCAGCACCCAGGCGGCGTGATACTGACCAGCCGCGGCGATGCCATCCTCCCAGAGGACGAACAGCCTGACGATATAGGATGCGCCGTATCCCATGAGCCCTGCCAGCATGAAAACGAAGCCGAGCTGCATCAACGGCACGACCTCCTGCCAGACTTCACGGAAGGTCATCCTCGGGGGACTGATCGCAACCTTGCGGCTGAACCACCAGCACATCAACAACAGTGCCGCAGCACTGGCAACGATCGCGGGCGCGATCGCGCTCGGCCCGAACATGTAGACGAGGACAATGGTGATCGTCGTCGACGCGAGCCCGGATAGGATCTGCATGCGCGCCAGGCCGCCGATATCGCGCAACCCCTGTATAAGGGCTACCTGTCCGCCGGCGGCAAGTTGCAGCAGGACCGCGAGCGACAGCAGCGCGACGCCGTACACATGTTGATCGTCGCTGAAGGTCAGACGCGCGATCGGTTGCGCGAGCGCCACAAGCATGATCGCGCCCAGCAGGCCGAGGACCATGGACGTCCGACGTAAAACCGTCGCCGTGCGGGCGATCCGGTCGTTGTCGCCGCTGCCTGTCGCCTCCGCGATCTGGCGCACGCCGCTCGAGGCCACGCCGCAGCCGGCGAGCGTCTGTGTAAGGTCGACGATGGATTGGTACAGGCCGATCTGGCCGATGCCGGCGGGGCCGAGTAGAACTGCCAGCGTCTTGTTGCGAATGATGGAGAACAGCACATTGACCAGCGACGATCCGCCTATCATGACCATGGTCTTGAGGATGTGGAAGTAGCTGTGGCCGTCCGAATGATGTTCCTGCGATGCCATTGGCCGCTCCGGGCGTCGGATCAGACGCCTGTCCTCTGGGAAAGATTTTTGTGATCTGCCTCAAGTATGCGCTGTACAACGGTGTCGGTGCTTGCCTGCCATGGCGGGGCGCGCCAGCCGAAGGCGTTCTCGAACCTGTCGCAACTGAGGCGTGAATTTGCGGGCCGCACGGCCTTTGTCCTGAAATCCGCCGAGCTGATGTCCAGGACTTCGGCAAAAGGTCCGCCTGCCGCCCGGCTCGCCGCGAAGACATAACGGGCAAAGCCTGCCCAGTTCGTCTCGCCGGTGCCGGCGACGTGATAGATGCCGAAATGATCCCGCGCGGGATGCGTCGCCACCTGCAGGATCGCGGCTGCAAGGTCGAGCGCACAGGTCGGGTTGCCCCACTGGTCCGATACGACCTGAACGGTACCGCGCTCGCAGGCAAGCCGAAGCATCGTCTTGACGAAGTTGGCGCCGAACGGGCTGTAAACCCAACTGGTCCTGAGGATGAAGTGCCGCGGATTGGCGCACGCGACCGCATGTTCGCCCCGCAGCTTCGTATAGCCGTACACTGTTCTCGGCTGCGGTTCGTCGTCTTCCCCGTAAGGATGTTTCGCATTTCCCGAGAAGACGTAGTCGGTCGAGATGTGAATGACCGGCACGTGCAGCGCTGCCGCCGCCTCCGCGACGTTCGCAGCACCGATCACGTTGACCTGGTAGGCCGTGTCCCGATCGTCCTCTGCGCGATCGACCGCGGTATAGGCTGCGGCCGAGACCACGACGTCGGGATTTGCCGCCGCTATGGCGCGCCGGATCGAGGCGGCGTCTGTTAGGTCGAGTGCGGGACGGCCAACGGCGATCAGGTGGATGTCGGGCCGGGCGGCTGAAAGTTCCACGAGGCTGGACACGACCTGTCCGCGCGATCCGGTCACGAGAATTCTCATTTCACCGCTGCCAGCTTGCCCAGGCGGTCGCCGCCATAGATGCCGTCGCGAAGGGGGCGCCACCACCATTCATTGTTTAGATACCAGTCCACGGTTCGCTCCAGACCGCTTTCGAAGGTCTCTTCCGGCCGCCAGCCGAGTTCGCGCTCGATCTTGCTGGTATCCATCGCATAGCGTCGGTCATGGCCCGGACGGTCAGCAACGAACGTGATCAGATCGCGATGACTGGCGCCGTTGCAGCGCGGTCGCTTGCGGTCGAGAGCGTCGCAGATTGCCTCCACGACCGCGACGTTGGTGCGTTCGCTGGCGCCGCCGATGTTGTAGCTCTGGCCGATGCTGCCGCGGGCGGCGACCAGCGCCAGCGCCCGGGCGTGATCCTCGACGTAGAGCCAGTCACGCACGTTCATGCCGGTGCCGTAGATCGGCAGGGGCTTCTCCTCCAGCGCGTTGAGGATCACCAGCGGGATCAGCTTCTCCGGAAAGTGGAAGGCGCCGTAGTTGTTCGAGCAGTTGGTCAGGACGACCGGCAGGCCGAAGGTGTGATGCCATGCGCGCACGAGGTGGTCGGAGGCGGCCTTTGAGGCCGAGTAAGGCGAAGACGGCGCATACGGCGTCTGTTCGTTGAAGCTGCTGTCGTCGAAGGCAAGATCGCCGAAGACTTCATCGGTTGAGACATGATGGAAGCGAAAGCGCGAAGCAGACGCCTCCGGCAGTTCGTGCCAGTATTTGAGCGCTGCCTGCAAGAGTTTGAACGTGCCGAGCACATTGGTCTCGATGAAGGCTGCCGGCCCGTCGATCGACCGGTCGACATGCGTTTCCGCGGCCAGGTGGATGATGCAGCCGATATTCTCGCTTCGCAGCAGCTGCGCGACCGCGGACTCGTCGCAAATATCGGCCCTGACGAAGCGGTAGTTCGGCAATGCCGCAATCGCAGTCAGCGAGGCGAGATTGCCGGCGTAGCTCAGCTTGTCGAGGTTGACGACGCGGTTGTCCGGGTTCGTTGCGAGATGGCGGCAAAGGGCGGAGCCGATGAAGCCGGCGCCGCCGGTGACGAGAATGTTCATGCGCTGGCCTCCTCCATTGCCTCGTAGAGCTGGGCCTTCGCCAGCCGCGGCGCGTTGCGGTCCTTGTCCGAAAGCTGGAACTGGGAGGCGGCGAGCGGCCAGATGATGCCGATGTCCGGATCGTCGAACCGGATGCCGCGATCATGCGCGGCCGAGTAGGGACTGCTGACCTTGTAGATTACCTCCGTCTCCGGCTCGAGCGTCAGAAAGCCGTGCGCGAACCCCTTCGGCACGAGCAGCTGGTTCCACTCTTTCGCCGAAAGGCGCGCCCCGCACCACCGCGCAAAGGTGGGCGACCCCTTGCGGATATCGACCGCGACATCGAAGATCGAGCCCTTCACCACCCGCACGAGCTTGTCCTGGGCGAAGGGTGGCAATTGGTAGTGCAAGCCGCGTAGGACGCCGCGTGCGCTTGAATAGGAATGGTTGTCCTGCACGAAGGCCAGCCCGATGCCGGCATCGGCGAAACCGCGTGCGCTCCATGTTTCGGAGAAAAAGCCGCGTTCGTCGACGAACTTCCTCGGCCGGATCTCCAGCACGCCATCCAGTTCGAGCGGCCTGATCTCAAACGTCATGCGGCGTATTCCTCGGCCAGGCGATTGAGGTAAGCCGCGTAGGAGGTTTTTCCGAGCAGGCTGGCCCGGTGGCGCACGTCCTCCGGTCCGAGCCACCCCATGTCAAGCGCGATCTCCTCTGGGCATGCGATCTGTACGCCCTGCCGCCGCTCTACGGTGCGCACGAAGGACGACGCGTCCTGCAGGCTGTCATAGGTGCCGGTGTCGAGCCAGGCATAGCCGCGTCCGAGCTGGCAGACGTTAAGGTCGCCGCGCTCCAGGTAGATGTTGTTCACCGCGGTGATTTCAAGCTCGCCGCGGGCCGACGGTTCGATCGAACGGGCGATGTCGACGACGTCGTTGTCGTAGAAGTAGAGCCCCGTGACCGCCCAGTTGGACTTCGGCGAAAGCGGCTTCTCCTCGATCGTCAGCGCCTTGCCGGTCTCCTTGTCGAAGCTGACGACGCCGTAACGTTCCGGATCCTCCACGTGATAGGCGAAGACCGATGCGCCCGTGTTGCGCGCCGCCGCCTGGCGGCAGACATTCGGCAAGCCGCTTCCGAAGAAGATGTTGTCGCCGAGGATCATGGCGACGTTGTCGTCCCCGATGAACTGCCGCCCGATGATGAATGCTTCCGCAAGGCCGTTCGGATGCGGTTGTTCGGCATATGAGATGTCGAGACCGAAGTCCGATCCGTTGCCGAGCAGCGCCTGGAAGCACGGCAGATCGCGCGGTGTGGAGATGATCAGGATCTCTCGAATGCCGGTCAGCATCAACACGCTGAGCGGATAGTAGATCATCGGCTTGTCGTAGATCGGAAGTATCTGTTTCGACACGGCGATCGTCAGCGGATAGAGGCGCGTCCCGCTTCCTCCGGCGAGAATGATGCCCTTCATCGCGTGTGCCCCTCCAAACCCTGACGTTGCGGACCCCGATACTGCGGCCTGTGATGTTGTGGCCCCTGACATTGCGGCCCCTGACATTTGGGTATGCGTGCCCCCCGCTTCATTGGCTCGCCTCTTCCGTTGAAGCCGCGTCGGCGGCCTGCTCGGCGTCCCTGATGCGAACCCGCTGGACACGAACGACGTCGCCGGGAAGGAGCGTCGTGGTCTCCTCCGCGTCGATCGGCGTCACCTTTCCGTCGACGCGCCGGGAAATGCTGTAGGTGGTGATCGACGGCTGGGCACCGTTTTCCTCGCCGGTATCAACGCCCAGCGTGTCCGTCAGGAACCGTTGCCTGGTGTCGCGCCGCAACTGCAACTGCTTCAGCGCACCGCGCTCGGACTGGAGCTGTGCGGTGACGTCGGCCTGCCGGTTATCGGCAAGACCTTCGAGGTTGCGTGTTGCCTCCGCTATGTTCTGTCGTGCGCGCATGATCGCGGTCACCATGTCGAGCCGCGAAGCCTGGTAGCTGCGCAGCGTTCTTTCGAGGTCCGTCTGCCGCGTCGGCAGGATGACGCCGCGGTCCACCATCGGCTTGATGGTGGCCAATTCCTTGCGAACCGAATCGAGATCCTCGTCGTTCGAGTCGATCTTCTTTTCCAGCGCGTCGATTTCCTGCGCCATCAGGTCGCGCAGTTCGGCGAACGAGCGCGACTGGCGCTCGACGACCGCGGCGCGTGCGGCGAATATCTGTTTCTCTTGGTCGTAGATCCCCGCCGCCAGCGGATTTTTGCGATAGGGCTTCATGTCGAACTTGAACTCCTTGGCCCCAGCCATCTCCGCATCCAGGCGCGCCACGCGAATGGTGCTACGCAGGATGGAATCGTTGAGTTCGCGCAGCTCTCCTGCGAATTCGGCGCGATCCCGTGTGCCGCTGAGGCCCTCGGGACGGAACTCGCCGCCCGCCAGCGCGAGTGCCTGCAACACCGTCAGCCCGGGCCGGAACCGGAATTCGCCGGAGGTCGTCACGTCGCCCACGACGTAGATCGGAGGATAGTCGACGATGGCGATGGAGGCTTCCGGCTTTTCGACAAGCCCGATCCTGGCCTTCAGCTCGTCGGCGATCTTGGCGGCGAGCTGCGCCTCGTCGAGGTCGCCCACCGGCACGTTGCCGAGAACCGGCAGGGCGATTGTGCCCTCGTCGGATACGACAAATTCGCCGCCGAGCGCATCCCACCGCTCGTAGACGCCCCGCGTTGGCATCCATTGTACCACGTTCAGCCGCAGTCGTGTCTGCGGCACGAGCTTGGAGGCGAACGCGGGTACGGGCGCTAGGAGAATGCCCAGCAGAAGCGCCGAGACCATGGTCCCGGCTCCTATCGAACGGCGACGATGCAGGGTGGTGCCTGGCATGTGTGTCTCCAACCTGAAAGATCCCGGGCATGAACGGCGGCGTAAGACATATGCTCGCCCGCCAGCGCCCGGCTTGCCTCAGCGACGGCGCTTTCCAGTGTGCAAATTATTGAAATATTGAGAAGGGGAAGGACGTTGCTTCGGCTTCATCAATATTGGTGAAAGTGTATATGCCATACCTACCCACGTCGCCCTTCCCGTGCCCGAGCATAATCTTGCGCAATCTATGGGTGGTGCTCGGACGGGTGAGGTAGGGCGCCCCCTGCGCCGGGTTCCTTAGATGGTGGATGAGCGCTCGATCGCCTAGTTCGTTTGGATGATTGCCTGCCGCCGAGCGTGTCCACATGCGCTGCCTTTCGCGCCCTCCACTCAGCCCATTTGTGTCGTCGCCGTCGCTTCGGACGTGCGCTAAGGTCTTCGAGGTGATGCGCGAATGCGTCCGTCTGGCCGGTCGTCACGGCTGCCGGCCGACGAGTCGCGCGGGTGAAGGATATGGTGCTTTTGGACGGGAACGATTACGCGGAAGCGGGTTTGGGCGTGGCCGGAATCAGGGGTGGGCCTGAGCCGCAACGCGTGATGCTGATCATGTCGGATACGGGCAGTGTTTCACCTCGGCTCGTTGATGCGGTGGAGCGCGAGTTCCCCTGGATACTGGTCGAGCAGGTCGGCAGCGTCGCTGCCGCGTGCCGGAGCTTCTCCCACCCCGTGGCGCTGATGCTTGTCGACGTAGGCCTGATGGGGGAGGCGGAGGCTGCCACCGCGGCCCTCAACCGCATCCATTCCCATGCGCTCGCCGCGGTTATCGAGCCCCATGAGAAGCAGCAGGCCGCCTCCCTCTCGGCCATCGTCGACTCGCCGCTTTTCCGGAGCGTCCTGCCGATGGACATGCGTCTCGACATCTGGCTGTCGATCATCCGCTTGATGCTGTGTGGCGGCGAGTACTTCCCGCCCGGGTCGATGGTCAATGCGCGCCCGGCCGATGTCGGTCCCGTCCTCGCCTACAACGCGGCGGCGCAGCCCCCGCCGCGCAAGCCTGAGAACGGCGTTTCGGACCTCACCGCGCGCGAATTGCAAATCCTCGAAATGGTCTCGCGCGGCATGCAGAACAAGCTCATCGCCGCCGCGTTCGGCCTGTCGGAGCACACGGTGAAGATCCACCTGCACAACATCATCCGCAAGCTCGGCGTCCACAATCGCACCGAGGCCGCGGCCAGGTTCCGCACCGCCCGCCACAGCAACGCGTTGTTCGAATAGGCCCCTTGGCGCGCCGCCGAACCGCGGGTGGGGCCGCCGACTGGTTCCATCCCATGCGGCAAATTTATCTGAGCCGCGGGTTAATATCCATTGCCATCCCGGTCGCGTTTCTAAATTAGCAAACGATATTGCGTTGACCGCAAAGCGCTGCAATTCTCCCCGGTGAAATCGGTGGCGAGCCCTGATTCGCCGGCTGCTGCCTCCGACAACGGAGTGGGGATGCATGAAAATCACTAGCGTTCTTCTCGGCGCGGCGACCGTCGCGGCGACTGCATATGGTGCGCATGCGGCCGACGCCGTCGTCGCGGCCGAGCCGGAACCGATGGACTATGTCCGGCTCTGCGACGCCGAAGGCGAGGGGTACTTCTACATCCCCGGCAGCGAAACCTGCCTGAAAATCGGCGGTTACCTCCGGGCCGAGGTCGCCGGCGGCGACCCGAACGGGCAGGATACCTATCCCGGTGGAGGCGGCGATTCCTGGTTCACGCGCTCGCGGCTCTTGCTCACGATGGACACGGCGTCGGAGACCGACTTCGGGAAGCTCAACACCTATTTTGAGGTGGAGATAAACCGCGACGACAACACCGATGCCTACGAAACCATCAAGGCCGCCTATATCGAGCTGGCCGGCTTCCGCGCCGGTCTCAGCGACACGCTCTACACCGAATTCACAGGCTATGCCGGCAACGGCATCAACGACTATTACTACGTCGACTACGGCGACTTTGCCCGCAATCAGCTCCGCTACACCTACGATCCGGGCTCCGGATTCAGCTTCGGCCTGGCCGTGGAGGATCCGAGCGAACAGGACAACGACCGCGTCTACGACTACGCCGTGGCCGAAGACAGCTACATGCCCGATCTGGTCGTTGCGGCGGGTTACACCGCAGGCGACTTCATGATCCGTGGCGCAGGGGGCTATGACGCCTCGATGGAGGAGGGAGCCGTCAAAGTTCGCATCGACGGCAAGATCGGCCAGTTGTCACTGTTTGCGATGGGCGGGTGGAGCACCGACGGTGACCGGATCAACAATTATGCGCTCTGGGAAGGCGACTGGGCGGCGTGGTTGGGCGCGACCTATGATCTGTCCGACAAGGCGCAGTTCAATGCCTCGATCAACTTCGACGAAGGCGATGACATCGAAGCGGCGCTGAACGTGGTCTACACCGTCGTTCCCGGACTGACGATCACCCCCGAACTCGATTTCGTCAACAACATGGACGAGAAGGCCGGCCCTAAGGCCAAAAACTGGGGTGGTGTCCTGCGCGTGCAGCGCGACTTCTGAGCGCGTTCTTCCTGCATGGCCGGCAGCAGCTCTGGCCTGCCTCCACTGGTGGCGTTACCGCTTTGCAAAGCGGCTTATATGGCGCGCGCTCCATTCTTCCCAGTAGTCCAGCCGTTCCAGGTTGACGCCGCCGCGGGCGATCCCGGTTCCGGCATCCGTCATCAGCGATCCGGGCCGATGCGCGCCGAAGGATAGCGGCTGGCGCAGCCGCTTCCAGCCGCGCCAGCCGAAGACGAGTTTCAGCCTGGCGATATATTCGCTGTCCGCACCCGTGCGCACGTCTTCATAGTAGCCGGCCTGCGCCAGGGCCTCTTCGCGGCGGAAGAGCGGCGAAGCGGGGTTGAGCCGCGTGAGGGGGTAGACCTGCCGGGCGTAGAAGTGGCCGTGGTCATCGACCCGCGCCCAGTTCGACAGGGTGAAGAAAAGCCCCTTGTCCTTCAGAAGCGGCTTCACCTGACGGGCGATCTTTTCGGGATGCGCCCAGTCGTCGGAGTCCTGACAGGTGACGAACATCCCTCTTGCATTGGCGAGCGCCATGTTCCGAGCCGCATAGGGCCCGCCATTGCCGTCGCGCACGATCAGCCGGACGCGCGGGTCTCGCCCGGCCAGCTCCCTGACCACGGCGACGGTGTCGTCCGTGCTCGCATCGTCGACGACGACGACCTCGATGTCGCGGTAGGTCTGGGCAAGAAGCGACTCGATCGAGCGCCCGATGCGGGCGCCGGTGTTGTAGGCCGGCATGGTCACGGTGACGAGCGGGCCGCGGACGCTGCCGGCGGCAACGCGGCTGGCAAGGTTGGAGGCCGACATCGGCTTTGCCTGGTCGATCAGGGCGACGGGCGACAGCCCGTGCGAAGACAGATAGGCGTTTGCGAGATCCAGTTGCGTGCCGTCCTGCGGCATTGCATTGGCGAACAGGAGAAAAAGGTCCGGCTCGCGTGCGCCATTGCCACGGTCGATGGCGGCCTTCGCGGCGGCCAGCGCTTCGTCGCGCCGGCCTTGCGCCAGAAGCAGGGCAATACGCAGCCCGCTGCTCACAGGTGCGCCGGCGTCCACGAATTCAGCGGCCGTCTCAAGGCTGTAGGCCGCAATCGCCTCGGTTGCGGCGGCGAGCTGGCGCCCTTTCAGGAGGCCATTTGCCCGCGCTTTTCGCAGAAGCTCCACGCCTGCATCATTCTGCCCGGAGGCAGCCAGCGAAACGCCGAGCGCCAGTGCCTCGCGCCCCGAGCGCGGCTCGCGGACGAGAGCGCTCGCCGAGCGGTAGCAGCCGAGCCGGTAAAATGCCCAGGCCCGGCCGGCGCGCTCGCCGTCGGACTGCGACAGTGCAAGCGCTTCCGCAAACCGGTTGGTCGAGATCAGGTATTGGAATTGGATACGACGGAACTGCAGCACGGACCACCCGCTTGCCGGAGATCGTCCAGGGCGGGCGACACCTGTTCCAGATCCCGGCGGATCGATAAACCTCGCAGTAACCAATAGTTTGTGGCAAGGCAAGGTCGGGCAGCGGGTTGCCCTCAGTTCGGCTCGGTTGTTGCTTGCCTATCGTCAATCCATCGCCTGTTCGAAACCTTGCGGCGTTCGAAGCCTCAGTCCAGCTGTTGACAGAACGCAGTCCGCTGTCGCACCGATAGGCGCTCCCGCAACAAGCAGCCACGGCCGTCATGTCGAAAACCACACGCGCCACCCAGGCCCTCGTCCGGGCCGGCATCGCATTTACCACCCACGCCTATGAGTACGATCCGTCCGCCGAGAGGATCGGGATGCAGGCCGCCGAAGCCCTGGGCGAGACGCCGGACCGTGTGCTGAAGACCCTGATGGCGGAGGTCGATGGCAAGCCCGTCTGTGTCATCGTGCCGTCCGATTGCGAAGTCAGCATGAAAAAGCTCGCCGCAACCTTCAAAGGCAAGTCGGCCAGAATGATGAAGCCGTCGGACGCGGAGCGGCTGACGGGCTACCACGTCGGCGGCATCAGTCCGTTGGGCCAGCGCAAGCAGGTCCCGACCGCAATCGAGGCCATGGCGCTGGCGCATGCGAGCGTCTATGTCAACGGCGGTCAGCGCGGCCTCCAGGTTCGGCTGTCGCCGCACGACATCTGCAAGGCGCTGAACGCCGTGGCCGCGCCGCTTGTTTCGTAGAGACGCAGCGAGTCGCAGCTATCCGCACGCCCGACCTTCTGTTTTTTGCGAATCCGTCCTAAGAAGGGGGATCGCAATCGAAGACAGCAGGAACCGCGATGAACGCACCCGTTCGCACCGCCCCCGTCGATCCGGCCAAGCTCGAGAAGCTTGCAGATGTGGCCGTCAATGTCGGCCTTCGGCTGCAGAAGGGGCAGGATCTCGTGATGACCGCGCCGATCGCGGCCCTGCCGCTGGTCCGCCTCATCACCAAGCATGCCTATATGGCCGGCGCCGGTCTTGTCAGCACGTTCTATGCCGACGAGGAGGCCACGCTTTCGCGCTATCGCTACGCCCCGGACGCCAGTTTTGACCGGGCCACGGACTGGCTGTACGAGGGCATGGCAAAGGCCTATGCCGATGGCGCCGCCCGCCTGGCGATCGCCGGTGACAATCCCATGCTGCTTGCCGGCGAGGATCCCGCCAAGGTCGCCCGAGCCAACAGGGCGAACTCGATTGCCTACAAGCCGGCACTGGAGAAGATCGCCAATTTCGACATCAACTGGAACATCGTTTCCTATCCCAACCCGTCCTGGGCCCGGCAGGTGTTTCCGAACGATCCCGAGGACGTGGCGGTCGAGAAGCTCGCCAATGCGATCTTCGCCGCGTCGCGCGTCGACCTGGATGATCCGATCGGCGCCTGGAAGGCGCACAATGCGAACCTGCGCAGCCGTTCCACCTGGCTGAACGGCGAGCGCTTTTCGGCCCTTCATTTCAAAGGGCCGGGGACGGACCTCACCATCGGTCTTGCCGATGGTCACGAGTGGCATGGCGGGGCCTCGACCGCAAAGAACGGCATCACCTGCAACCCGAACATCCCGACCGAAGAAGTCTTCACCACCCCGCACGCATTGCGCGTCGAAGGGCATGTTTCCAGCACCAAGCCCCTTTCGCATCAAGGGACCCTCATCGATGACATCCGCGTGCGCTTCGAGGGCGGCCGCATCGTGGAGGCGCACGCGTCGAAGGGCGAGGCCGTCCTTGTCAAGGTCCTCGACACCGACGCCGGCGCGCGCCGCCTGGGCGAGGTCGCGCTGGTTCCGCATTCCTCGCCGATCTCGGCGAGCGGGTTGCTGTTCTACAACACCCTTTTCGACGAAAACGCCGCCTGCCATATCGCGCTCGGCCAGTGCTATTCGAAGTGCTTCCTGGATGGCGCGAACCTCTCGCCGGAGCAGATCGCCGCACAGGGCGGAAATTCGAGCCTGATCCACATCGACTGGATGATCGGCTCGGACAAGATCGACATCGATGGCGTCCGGGTTGACGGCAGCCGCGTTCCGGTGATGCGCGGCGGTGAATGGGCATGAGGATCGCGTGACGACGATCGGTGTCATTGGCGGCGGAGGTTGGCTCGCGGGTGCGCTTCTGCGCCCCGCGCTGCAGGATGGTCTGCTGCGGCCGGACAGGCTGATTCTCTCGTCGCGCTCCGGCCGCGTGCCGGGTTTCGAGGAATGGCCGGATATTGAGGTGACGGCCGACAACGAGGAACTGGCGACAGCGTCGGACATCGTGATGCTCTGCGTTCGTCCGCAGGATCTGGCCGAGATCGCGGTCGACCTGCGCGATCGGCTGCTCATATCCGTCGTCGCCGGCGTGACGGTGGCGGATCTGGCCCGGAGCTACCGCGCGACACGTGTTGTGCGCGCAATGCCCAATGCCTGCGCCGAGCACCGGCTGTCGTTCACACCCTGGTTCGCCACCGACAGCGTGACGGATCGCGAAGCCGATTTCGTCTACCGGTTCTTCTCCGCCTCCGGGCAGGCGCATGGAATTCTCGAGGAGGCGCAGCTCGATTACTTCACCGCGTTGACCGGCTCTGGACCTGCATTTCCGGCACTTTTTGCCGATGCCATGATCCGCCACGCGATCGGCGCGGGGCTCGATCCGGAGACGGCAGATGCCGCCGTGCGTCAGCTTTTCCTGGGAGCGGGTGTGTTGATGGCGGAATCGGACACAACACCGTCGGATCTCGTCGACGTCTTCCTCGACTACCGTGGCACCACCGCCGCCGGCCTTTCGGCGATGATCGAGGCGGACATAGCCTCGCCCATCTTTCGCGGCCTCTCGGCCGCCCGCCGGCGCGCCTCCAAGGGGCTGGTCTGAGCTTTCAGGTCTTCGGCTAAATCGGCTCCGGCGGCATTGCCCCGGCGGCATTGCCATTGCGTCGGGCACCGTTGACGCGGCATGGGTTCGGTCCTATTTTTAGAATTATTCTAAAAAAGGTTTCCTGATGCTCTCCCGTTTTTTCCGCAGCTACAAGCGCTCTCTGGAATCGCTTAGCGAACAGGAGATACTGGCCCTCGCCATCTCGTCCGAGGAGGACGACAGCCGCATCTACCTCGCCTATGCCGATGCGCTGCGGGAAACTTCGCCGCACACCGCGCACATGTTTGCCGAAATGGCGCAGGAGGAGAACGAGCATCGCCGCATGCTGATCGACATGCACATCCGCAGGTTCGGAGAGCGCATCCCGCTCGTCCGGCGCGAGCATGTCCGCGACTTTCCCGAGCGCAAGCCTGACTGGCTGATCGCCAACATGCCTGTCCAGACGGCGCGTGCGCAGGCCAAAGCGATGGAGGAAGCCGCCCACCGGTTCTACCTTCAGGCGGCGTCGCGGGCGACCGATGCGCCCACCCGAAAGCTTCTCGGCGACCTGGCGATCGCTGAGAAATCCCATGAGGACAAGGCCCGCCATATGCGCGAGGGCGAGGAGAACGCGGCAGCCATTGCCGACGAGGACCAGGTCGCCCGCCGCCAGTTCATCCTCACCTACGTCCAGCCGGGGCTTGCCGGCCTGATGGACGGGTCCGTTTCGACGCTGGCACCGATCTTCGCCGCGGCGTTTGCCACGCAGGATACCTGGCAGACCTTTCTCGTTGGCCTCTCCGCATCCGTCGGCGCCGGCATATCGATGGGCTTTACCGAGGCGGCCCATGACGACGGCAAGATTTCCGGCCGTGGTTCGCCGGTCAAGCGCGGGCTGGCGTCCGGCATCATGACCGCGCTCGGCGGTCTCGGCCATGCGCTGCCCTATCTGATCCCGCATTTCGGGATCGCCACCACCATTGCGGCCTCGGTCGTCTTCGTCGAGCTTTGGGCGATCGCCTTCATCCAGAACCGTTTCATGGAGACGCCTTTCTGGCGTGCCGCCTTCCAGGTGGTGCTGGGCGGCGGGCTGGTGTTTGCCTGCGGTGTGCTGATTGGCAACGCCTGACCCGAAACGGAAACGGCGGCCGTGGGGCCGCCGTACACTGCACTCCGGAATGTCTTGGCGCAGTGCCTACTTGCCGACCGACGACACCATGAGCGCATCGCCATTCTCGATGGAGACCCAGCGACCAGGGTGGAAGGAGGCCTGCCGCTTCAGGTAGCGATAGGGCGTCTCGGTCCACAGCTTCACGTCGCCGTCCAGGTTGTCGAGGATGTAGTCGCCATCGGTGGAACGTACCGTGAGCACCGCATGACCCTCGCCATCCGGCTTGCGCACAACGGTGATCAACAGGTCTGCAGCCGAAAAGCCGTGCTCGATCAGCTTGCGGCGCTTCAAAAGCACGAAGTCCTCGCAGTCGCCGGCCGTGTCCGGATAGGCCCAGTGCTCGTCCTTGCCGTAGAGCTCCTTGTCGGTGACGGGCGTGAGCTCGTGGTTGATGGTGCTGTTGATGTTGCGAACGACGTTCCAGCCGAACTCGGTCACCTTTGCCGGGCCCGGATCGCGTTGGCCGGCGGCACATTCGGACCGGTATTGCTGGCAGAACTCGTAGTGACCGATCGGTTGCGAGGTGATGGCGCCGGTCTGCATCGAAAGGGCGGAAGCGGGTGCCGAAAACGTTGCTGAAGATGATACAAAAAGGGCTGAAATTGCCACAAAGAATGCCTTAGCACCAATCATTCGCGCCATTGGGTGTCCCCTCAATCGTTAACAAAACGTTAAATTTTTAGGGGGCTGGTCGTCAATCACGATAATTCGCAATGCGGCAACATGGTTAAAATGCGCCGCCTTGCGTGGCATTCATGCAGCATCAACCATGTGGGAAACCGCCTCTTTGAGCTTCTCGATATCCTCCGGGCGCGACAGGCGATGGTCGCCGTCACGGATGAGCGTCAGCACGGCGTCGTCGCCGGACAGGTGCTCCATCAGGCGGATCGCATGGGTGTAGGGCACGTCCGGATCTTCCATGCCCTGCAGCACGTGCACCGGGCAGCCGGTGTCGAGCACACCGCCGAGCACCCGGTTCCGGCGACCGTCCTCGATCAGCTTCAGCGTGTAGACGTTCGGCTCGGGACCGTAGGGCGTCGGCTCCTCGAAATAGCCGCGCTCGGCAAGCGAGGTCCGCTCGGCCTCGGTGAGGTTGGGCTCGATCAGCTCGCTGGTGAAATCGGGCGCGGGCGCGATCAGGACCATGCCGGCGATGTCCTCCACCCGGCCCGCCCGGCGCAGCTCCTGGGCGACCCTGAGCGCCAGCCATCCGCCCATCGACGAGCCGACAAGGATCATGCGTCCGGTGCCGAGGTGCCGGCGCGCATGGTCGATCACGGCCAGCGCCTCTTCCAGCCAGCGCGAAATCGTGCCGTCCGCAAAGGCACCGCCCGACGCGCCGTGGCCGGAATAGTCGAAACGGATGCAGCCGGTGCCGAGCTGTGCGGCGAGGCCTGCGAGTTCGGCTGCCTTGGTTCCCGTCATGTCGGATCGGTAGCCGCCGAGCCAGACGAGATGTGCATGCCGGTTGCCGGGGTTTTCGCCAAGCAGGCGCATGGCGATCTGTCTGCTGTCGGGGCCCGTCCCCACCAAAAGCGTGGCGTCGGTCTCTCTCGTTTCTTCTGCGCTCATGCGTTTCTCCTGAAGTGCCGCGTGCGGCCGCGCTCCATGCCGGCGGGACCGCCTCTTGAGCCCTGATCTACACGATTTCGCCGAGGACGGCACAGATGGTGATTTTTTCCGCGCGACATGCTATTGACTTCGCCTCGGCGATTGACACATTGCCGCCAAGCAGCGCGTATGCGCAACGCCGGCGGCAGGATCGCCCAGCACATGCGATCCCTATCCGAAACGATTCGAGGAGAATACGACCATTCGCAGACCCTTCAAAGCGGACGCTCCGGTCAAGGACGGCCCCCGCTCAAACCGTGAAATCCGGATCCCCCGGATTCAGCTCATCGATGCCGAAGGCGTAAACCACGGCATCGTGCCCACCGATCAGGCCCTTCGCATGGCGGAAGACGCCGGTCTCGATCTCGTGGAGATTTCCCCCAACACCGATCCGCCGGTGTGCAAGATTCTCGATCTCGGCAAGCTGAAGTACGCCAACCAGAAGAAGGCGGCCGAAGCGCGCAAGAAGCAGAAGATCGTCGAGATCAAGGAAATCAAGATGCGCCCAAACATCGACACGCACGATTACGACGTGAAGATGAAGGCGATGAACCGGTTCTTCGAAGACGGCGACAAGGTCAAGGTGACGTT
This sequence comes from Rhizobium subbaraonis, assembly GCF_900220975.1. Lineage (GTDB taxonomy): Bacteria > Pseudomonadota > Alphaproteobacteria > Rhizobiales > Rhizobiaceae > Mycoplana > Mycoplana subbaraonis. Next base: position 25,341 of record NZ_OBQD01000008.1, read on the forward strand.
GAAGTTCCGCGGCCGCGAAATGGCCCACCAGGAACTTGGCATGAAGCTTCTGCTTCAGGTCAAGGAAGACACGCAGACGATCGCCAAGGTCGAGGCAGAGCCGAAGCTCGAAGGCCGTCAGATGATGATGGTGCTTGCACCCCGGACGTGACCGACGGGCCGGCCGTCCGGCCGGCTTGGGTGACGACCCATGAAATGTGCATGAGCCGCCGACCTGGCGGCTTTTTGCATTCTGGCACAGACGCCGAGATCTCAGGAATCCGGTTGCGCTTTCGGGGCACTTCGGTTACAAGCCCCCGTCCGAACGGTCCGGCAGGGCATGCCGTGGCCGTTCTTTACGCTGGAGATGTGCCTCGTCAGCCGTCTCGAAACCAAGAAGAATGGAGTAGCAAAATGCCCAAGATGAAGACGAAATCGTCTGCCAAGAAGCGGTTCAAGATCACCGCTACCGGCAAGGTCCGTGCTGCCGCCGCCGGCAAGCGTCACGGCATGATCAAGCGTACCAACAAGTTCATTCGCGACGCGCGTGGAACCATGGTTCTCGCCGAGCCCGATGGCAAGAAGGTCATCAAGAACTACCTGCCGAACGGTCTCTGAGACTTTCAGGCATTTTGGACACGTTAAGGAGATCATGACATGGCACGTGTAAAACGCGGCGTTACCGCCCACGCCAAGCACAAGAAGACGCTGAAGGCAGCCAAGGGCTTCTACGGCCGTCGCAAGAACACCATCCGCGCCGCCAAGGCAGCGGTTGACCGTTCCAAGCAGTACGCCTACCGCGACCGCAAGGTAAACAAGCGCAACTTCCGCGCTCTCTGGATCCAGCGCATCAACGCTGCCGTCCGCGAATTCGGCCTGACCTACGGCCGCTTCATCGACGGCCTCAACAAGGCCGGCATCGAAGTCGACCGCAAGGTCCTCTCCGACATGGCGATCCATGAGCCGGCAGCGTTCGGCGCTCTCGTCGCAGCTTCCAAGAAGGCGCTCGAGTACCTCAAGGACGCTGGCACCACCAACGAGTTTGAAAGCGCGGTTCGTTAAGCCAGCGCTTCCCAAGCCTTTGTACATAGAAGTTGGGAAACCCGCGCTGGCAGGGCTGGCGCGGGTTTTTCTTTGAGCCAATGGATTTGAGCAATGTCCGATCTCGACACTTTGAAGCAGACCCTGTTGGCGGACGTTGCAGCCGCCGGCGATGAAGCGGCCATTGAGGCCGTGCGCGTTGCAGCCCTCGGCAAGAAGGGCTCCGTCTCCGAACTCCTGAAGACGCTCGGCACCATGACGCCGGAAGAGCGCCAGACCCGCGGCGCGGCGATCAATGCCCTGAAGAACGAACTGACAGAAGCGATTGCCGCCCGAAAGACCGAGCTGCGGGACGCTGCGATCGCAGCCCGGCTCGTCGCCGAGACGGTCGATGTCAGCCTGCCGGTGCGTTCCTCCCCCGCCGAGCGCGGCCGCATCCATCCGATCAGCCAGATCGTCGACGAGATCACCGCGATCTTCGCCGACATGGGCTTCTCGATCGCCGAAGGGCCGGATATCGAGACGGACTATTACAATTTCACCGCGCTCAACTTCCCCGAGGGTCACCCGGCCCGCGAGATGCACGACACCTTCTTCTTCCCGCCGGATGGCAACGGCGAGCGCAAGGTGCTGCGCACGCACACCTCGCCCGTTCAGGTTCGCACCATGGAGGCGCAGAAGCCGCCGATACGCATCATCATCCCGGGCAAGACTTACCGGCAGGATTCGGACGCGACCCATTCGCCGATGTTCCATCAGGTGGAAGGGCTCGTGGTCGACAAGACCGCGAACGTCGCCAACATGCGCTGGGTGCTGGAGGAGTTCTGCAAGGCCTTCTTCGAGGTCGACAGCGTGACGATGCGTTTCCGCCCGTCGTTCTTCCCCTTCACCGAGCCCTCCTTCGAGGTCGACATCCAGTGCGACCGCTCTTCGGGCCCGATCGTCAAGTTCGGGGAGGGAACGGACTGGATGGAGATCCTCGGCTGCGGCATGGTCCATCCGAACGTGCTGCGCGCCGGCGGTCTCGATCCGGACGAATACCAGGGCTTCGCCTGGGGCATGGGGCTCGACCGCATCGCCATGCTGAAATACGGCATGCCGGACCTGCGCGACTTCTTCAACGCCGACGTCCGCTGGATGAACCACTACGGCTTCCGCCCGCTCGACGTGCCGACCCTGTTCGGCGGCCTCAGTGCTTAAGTCGCGCGCGTAAGGATCAGAAACGATGAAATTCACACTCTCCTGGCTGAAAGAGCATCTGGAAACGGACGCCTCGCTCGAACAGATCTGCGAACGCCTGACCGCGATCGGGCTCGAGGTCGAGGATGTCGACGACAAGGCCTCGTTCAAACCGTTCGTCATCGCCAAGGTGGTCTCCGCCGAACAACATCCGAACGCCGACAAGCTGCGCGTGCTGATGGTGGACACAGGCTCGGGCGCACCGGTGCAGGTCGTCTGCGGTGCGCCGAACGCGCGCACCGGCCTCGTCGGCGCCTTCGCCGCTCCCGGCACCTATGTGCCTGGCATCGACGTGACGCTTTCCGTCGGCAACATCCGCGGCGTCGAAAGCCGCGGCATGATGTGCTCGGAAAAGGAACTGGAGATGTCGGACAATCATGACGGCATCATCGATCTGCCGGCGGATGCGCCGGTCGGGACCAGCTTCGCCTCCTATGTGGGCCTCGACGATCCGGTCATCGAGATCAATCTGACGCCGAACCGCCCAGACTGCACCAGCGTCTACGGCATTGCCCGCGACCTGGCCGCCTCCGGTCTCGGCACGCTGAAGGCGCCGAAGGTACCGACCTTTGCCGTGGAAGGCGAGACCCCGGTGAAGGTGGCGCTGGAACTCGGCGAGGATACCCATCTCTGCCCCGGCTTCGCTCTCCGCCTCGTGCGCGGCGTCAGGAATGGCCCGAGCCCGCGCTGGATGCAGCAGCGGCTGCTGGCGATCGGCCTGCGCCCGATCAATGCGCTGGTCGACATCACCAACTACATGACCTTCGATCAGGGCCGCCCCATGCACGTCTTCGACGCGGCGAAGGTCAGGGGCAACCTGATCGTCCGCCGGGCGAAGGAGGGCGAAACCGTGCTGGCGCTCGACCAGCGTGAATACACGCTGTCGCCGGCCAATGTCGTGATCGCTGACGACAACGGCATCGAGTCCATCGGCGGCGTCATGGGTGGCGAGCATTCGGGTTGCGACGAGAACACGACCGATGTGCTTATCGAATCGGCTCTGTGGGACCCGATGAACATCGCCCGCACGGGCCGCATGCTCGGCATCATCACCGATGCGCGCTATCGTTTCGAGCGCGGCGTCGATCCGGAATACATGCTCCCCGGCCTGGAGCGGACGACCGAGCTCGTGCTGCAGCTTTGCGGCGGCACGGCGGCAAAGGCGGACGTGGTCGGCTACAGGGGCTACGAGCCGAAGTCGATCGATTTGCCGGTATCCGAGGTGAAGCGCCTGACAGGGCTCGAGGTCTCGTCGGAGGAAAGCCGCGAGATCCTGACGAAGCTCGGCTTCGGCGTGACAGGTGCAGGCGAGCGGTTGACCGTCACGGTTCCATCCTGGCGCCCGGATGTGGACGGCAAGGCCGATCTCGTGGAGGAGGTCATGCGCATCCACGGCGTCGACAAGATCCATGCCGAACCGCTGCCGAGCCACGGAAGCGTCAATGGCAAGATCCTGACGACGCTGCAGATCCGTTCGCGGCAGGCAAAGCGCGCGCTCGCCTCCCGTGGCATGATGGAGGCTGTCACCTGGTCGTTCATCCCGAAGGCGCAGGCCGAGCTTTTCGGCGGTGGCGCCCCGGAACTGGCACTGTCGAACCCTATTGCTGCCGACATGTCGGATATGCGCCCCTCGCTGCTGCCGGGTCTTCTGGTCGCCGCCCAGCGCAACGCCGACAAGGGTCACGGCGACGTTGCGATCTTCGAGGTCTCGGGAACCTATGAGAACGACCGGCCGGAAGGCCAGCGGCGCGTCGCAGGCGGCGTGCGTCGCGGCACGGCGTCGCTCGCCGGTGCCGGGCGGCTGTGGTCGAATGCGGCCAAAGGCGGCGGCAAGCCCGTCGACGTCTTCGACGCCAAGGCCGATGCACTGGCCGTCATCGAGGCCTGCGGCCTGCCGATGGCCAATGTCCAGATCGAGCCCGGCGGCCCGGCGTGGTACCATCCTGGCCGCTCGGGCACGATCAAGATGGGTCCGAAGATCGTGCTTGGCTATTTCGGAGAGTTCCATCCGAAGACGCTGGCGGCCCTCGATGTTTCAGGCGCGCTCGCCGGTTTCGAGATCTTCGTCGACGCGATGCCGGAACCAAAGAAGAAGGCGACGCGAACGAAGCCCGCGCTCGACCTGTCGCCGTTCCAGGCGGTTCGGCGCGACTTCGCCTTCGTCGTGGACAAAGCCGTCGAAGCGGGCGCGATCGTGCGCGCAGCAACGGGTGCCGACCGCAAGCTCGTTACCGCCGTCAATGTCTTTGACGTCTTCGAGGGAGCGTCCGTTGGCGAAGGCAAGAAGTCGATCGCGATCGAGGTCGTCATCCAGCCCACCGACAAGACGCTGACGGACGAGGATTTCGAGGCCCTGACCGCCAAGATCGTCGCCAATGTCGCAAAGACCACCGGCGGGGTCTTGCGCGCCTGAGCCTGACCCGCTGAGGCTCGATACTGGGCTTCGGGACCGGACTGCCGTTTCCCGGAGCCGAAATGACGGGCAGGGCTATCCGCCGGCCGCTTCGCATGCAGGCGGTGGAAGAGACCCGTGATACGTCCCGTCGTCCGCCTGCCTTTCGGCATCGGTTGGATGCTGAAGTTGTGCTGTGGGCCATCCCTCCCGTCATTCCAGCCCGCCCCGGCGCCTGACGCCGGGTGGGATATGTCAGGCGGCCTTGACAGCCTTCTTGTTGGAGTTCGCCACGGCGAGCTTCGTCAGGTCGCTGTCGGTCTGGCCCTCTTCCTGCAGCGTTGCATCGAGAAGCTTGACCGCCTCCTTGTGGCCGAGCGTTTGCGCCCAGGTCTTCAGCGTTCCGTAGCGCGAGATCTCGTAGTGCTCGACGGCCTGGGCGGCCGAGATCAGGCCGGCATCCAGCGCAGCGGTGCCCTTGAATTCCTCCAGGATCTCCTCGCCCTCGGCGAGAATGCCTTCGATCGCTTCGCAGGTCTTGCCCTGGGCACGCTTGCCGATGATCTCGAACACCTGCTGCAGGCGCTCGACCTGGCCCTGCGTCTGCTCCCTGTGCTTTTCGAAGGCAGCCTTCAGTTCGGCCGACTGCGCGCCGCGCGCCATCTTGGGAAGTGCCTTCAGGATCTGCCGTTCCGCATAGTAGATGTCCTTCAGGGTGTCGTAGAAGAGATCATCCAATGTCTTTTCCTTGGCCATCTGCCTCGTCCTTCCGTCAGTGTGAGAGAACGTCACGCTGTTGTGACCTAACGTCAACGGCAAGGCGGCGCAGATGTTCCGGGATGATGCAGACTTTCCCCGGGATTGCTCGCCAAAGCCGCACTGGCACGATGCGCCAGTGCGTGTCGATCTACGGATGCGGTCAGACGCCGGCAGCGTCGAGTGCGGCGATCTGCCCCGGCGTCAGCCTGAGGCTGGCCGAATTGATGAGGCTCTCGATCTGCGTGAGGCTGGTCGCGCTTGCGATCGGCGCGGTGACGGCAGGCTTGGCCATCAGCCATGCCAGCGCGACCTCCGCAGGCTTTGCGCCTGCCTCTGCGCTGACCTTGTCGAGCGCAGCAAGGATGCGCATGCCCTTGTCGTCGAGGTAGTGCGCGACCCCTTCGCCGCGGGCGGCGGCCTTTGTATCGGCGGGCGAGCGATACTTTCCGCTGAGGAAACCGCTCGCCAGGCTGAAGTAGGTGATGACGCCGATGTTCTCGCGCAGGCAGAGTTCGGCAAGCTGGCCTTCGAACCCGGAGCGGTCGTAGAGATTGTACTCGGGCTGAAGGGCGGCGTAGCGCGGCAGGCCGGCGGCCTCGGCTGCATCGAAGGATGCCTGCAACTGTGCGGCATCGAGGTTGGAGGCGCCGAAGGCCCGCACCTTGCCCGCCTTGACCAGCGCCGCATGGGCTTCCAGCGTTTCCTCGTAAGGTGTGCGCTCGTCCGGCCAGTGCGAGAGATAGAGATCGATGTGATCGGTCTGCAGCCTTTTCAGCGACGCCTCGACCGCTTCCGCGATCCAGGTCTTCGAAAGGTCGCGATGACCCTGCCCCATGTCGGAACCGACCTTGGTGATCAGGACGACACTGTCGCGCGCCACGCCGGATTGCTTCAGCCATTTGCCGATGATGGTCTCCGATTCGCCGCCGCTGTTTCCGGGTACCCAGCGGGAGTAGACGTCGGCGGTGTCAATCGCGTTGAATCCGGCGCCGACGAAGGCGTCGAGCAGCGCAAACGAGGTCTTCTCGTCAGCGGTCCAGCCAAAGACGTTACCGCCGAAGACGAGGGGCGCGATGTCGAGGCCGGTGCGACCGAGCGAGCGCTTCTGCATGCGAGTTCTCCAAATTTCTCTGATGAAACAATCGAGGCGGGCGATCGGTAGAGTAGGGCGAGATCACGACATGTACACCCAGTCACGTGGAAATTTTGCCGGCCGCCGCCCTTGCTAGGCACGTACCTCACGACTAGTCTTCGACCCGTTTCAAGGAGGAGCTCCCATGCTGCGTTTCGGTATTCTCTCGACGGCCAAGATCGGCCGCGAACTGGTCGTGCCTGCCATTCAGGACGCAGAGAATTGCGTGGTTACGGCAATAGCCAGCCGCGATATCGCGAAGGCCCGCGCGATGGCTGCCCGCTTCTCGGTGCCGCACGCCTTCGGCTCCTACGAGGAAATGCTGGCATCCGACACGATCGACGCCGTCTATATCCCCCTGCCGACCTCGCAGCATGCTGAATGGACGATCAAGGCCGCCGACGCCGGCAAGCATGTCCTTTGCGAAAAGCCGATCGCGCTGAAGGCATCGGAGATCGACGCGCTGATCGCGGCCCGCGACCGCAACAAGGTGGTGGTGTCCGAGGCGTACATGGTCACCTATGCGCCCGTGTGGCGCAAGGTGCGCGAGCTTTTGCAGGAGGGAGCGATCGGCAAGCTCCGCCACGTCCAGGGCGCCTTCACCTATTTCAACCGTGATCCCGGCAATATGCGCAACATTCCGGCACTCGGCGGTGGCGGTCTGCCGGATATCGGCGTCTATCCCGCGATCACGACCCGTTTCGCCACCGGCAAGGAGCCGATCCGGGTGCAGGCGTCGACGGAGCGCGATCCGGAGTTCGGCACCGACATCTATTCGAGCGTGCGTGCGGATTTCGGCGATTTCGAATTGAGCTTCTATGTCTCCACCCAGCTGGCGGCCCGTCAGGTGATGGTGTTCCATGGCGACAAGGGCTTCATCGAGGTGAAATCGCCCTTCAACGCCGATCGCTACGGCGCTGAGGAGCTCGAGCTGACCAACCAGAACCACGCCCTGTCGCAGCTGTTCCGTTTTCAGGATTCGCGCCAGTACAAGCTGGAGGCGGAGGCCTTCTCCCGCGCGGCCGCCGGAGCGGTAGAGGAAGTGGTCCCGCTCGAAAGCTCCGTCAGGAACCAGAAGCTGATCGACGCCATCTATCGCGCCAGCGACAAGGATGGCTGGGAGACGGTCTGACACGCTCGTCCGTCTCCCTGAGAGTCCCGGCCGAGCAATCGGCCTTGTCGCATCACGCCCCTGTCTGCCGGCGCCAGCCAACAAGCTTCAGGAGCATGATATCGAGTACGGCCAGTGCCACGAGCGCGATCGCCGCCATGCCGAGCGTCGAAAGCTGCTCCCGGGCCATAAGGAGGATGGCGGCGCTCGCGAGCACCCAGAGCCCGTCGCCGGCAATGGCGATGCCGATGGCGGCCGCGCGCGGTTGCGCCGGTCGCCCCGCGGCGAGATGGAACACGCCCCATCCGAGGAGGAACAGGCCGACCGAGCCGACGATTGCGGGATCGACGGAAGCCCCGAGCAAGCCGGCGATCGGCCCGGCAAGGGCTACCAGCCCGGCGCCGGCCACGAGCGAAAAGGCGCCGTCGGCGAGCATGACGGCCTTAAGGAGGTTGCGGTTGAGGTTTGCAAACATGGGGATCGTCCTTTCGTTGCTGATGGCCCGATCCTCCAGAAGCTGCCGATCAGAAACAATTACCTTGGAGGTAATGGATTTTCGCCCCGATCCGTCGTCTCCTGCTTGCGACGCAGGGAGGTGTCGATGGAGTTCGGTGAACGGTTAAAGGAATGGCGCACCCACAGGCGCCTGAGCCAGATGCAGCTTGCCGCCGAAGCCGGCATCTCGACGCGCCATCTTTCCTTCCTCGAGACGGGCCGGTCTCGGCCGTCTGAGGGGATGATCCTGCGCCTGTCGGATGTACTGGCAATCCCCGCGCGCGACCAGGGCATTCTCTTTTCGACGGCCGGTTTTCGGCCCCGACTGGAAACCCGGCCGGCAACGGCCCTGGATGCGATGCCAAGTGCGGTCAAGGAGGCGATCAGCCTGATTCTTGCGCGCCACGATCCCTATCCCGGCGTCGTTTTCGACCACGATTACAACGTGCTTGCCGCGAACGGCGCGCTTGAGGGGCTGGCTGCAATGGCAGGCCTCGCATTACGGCCCGGCGACAATTTCCTCGATGCCTATCTCGGCCCGTCGCCCCTGCGTTCCATCATCCTCAACTGGGAACAGACGGCCGCCGACCTTTTCCATCGCATCCGGGCCGACGCCTGGCTGCAGGGGCCGCGCAGCGCGCTTGCGCGGCGGATCGAGCGGCTGGCGGCGGATGGGGACGTGCGCGCAGCACTGGAAGCCTTCCCGCAAAGCGAGCGGCTGCCCGTTCTTCCGGTCGAGATCGGCATGGGAAAGACACGGCTCTCCTTCATCACCACGCTGACATCGTTCGGCTCGGCACAGGACGCCCTGGTGCAAGGCGTCCTGATCGAATCCTTCTTTCCGGCGGACGAACAGACGCGCAGGCACTTCGAAAGCGGGCCTTCGAACAGGAGCATAGCCTAGCGGTGGCGACGCTGCGCCGTCATCGGCATGTCTTTCCGGGGACGGCGTCCCCGGCCTACTGGTCAGCCGCGCCACCGCCGGTCAAAATAGGGCATGAGCATGTTTCCGGATAATGATTCGCCCACCAACCTCGCGGAATATTCCGTTTCGGAGCTTTCCGGCTCGATCAAGCGTACGGTCGAGCAGGCCTTCGACCAGATTAGGGTGCGCGGCGAGATTTCCGGCTATCGCGGGCCGCATTCGTCCGGTCATGCCTATTTCAGCCTGAAGGACGACCGGGCCCGCATCGACGCGGTTATCTGGAAAGGCAGCTTCTCGCGCCTCCGCTTCCGCCCCGAGGAGGGCATGGAGGTCATTGCCACCGGCAAGGTCACCACTTTCCCGGGATCGTCGAAGTACCAGATCGTGATCGAGACGCTGGAGCCGGCCGGGGCCGGCGCGCTGATGGCTCTCCTGGAGGAGCGGCGGCGCAAGCTGGCGGCGGAGGGGCTGTTCGACGCGGGCCGCAAGCGGCCGCTTCCGTTCCTGCCGCCTGTGATCGGCGTCGTCACCTCGCCGACCGGCGCGGTCATTCGCGATATCCTGCACCGGATCGCGGATCGCTTTCCGGTCCACGTCCTGGTCTGGCCGGTGAAGGTGCAGGGCGAAGGCTCGGGCGAGGAGGTGGCAGCTGCCATTCGCGGCTTCAACGCGCTTGTGCCGGGCGGGGCGATCCCGCGGCCCGATGTCCTGATCGTGGCGCGTGGCGGCGGCAGCCTTGAGGATCTCTGGAGCTTCAACGACGAGATCGTCGTCCGGGCCGCCGCGGCCTCCGAAATACCGCTGATATCGGCCGTCGGCCACGAGACCGACTGGACGCTGATCGATCATGCCGCCGACCGGCGCGCGCCGACGCCGACGGGGGCGGCGGAAATGGCCGTACCGGTAAAGGCCGACCTCGAGGCGGCCGTCGCGGCCCTTGCCGCCCGGCTGCGCGGGGCGGCGGTGCGCCAGATGGATGGCCGCCGCCAGGGCCTGCGGGCGCTTGCCCGCACTCTTCCTTCGCTGGACCAGCTTCTGGCGCTGCCACGCCGCCGCTTCGATGAGGCTTCCGCCGGTCTCGGGCGCGGCTTGCACATGAACACGCTGAACAAGAGGCGCACCTTCGAGCGGGTTTCGGCGCATCTGCGCCCGGAGCTTCTTTCCGGCCGGCTCGTCGAGCGACGCCAGCGCGTCGTCGAAGCATTGCGGCGCGCCGAACGCGTCGTCGAAAGACGGCTCGACCAGGGGCGGGCGCGGATAACGGCGCTCGATGCGGCGCTGCGCACGACGCCTTCGCGCATCCTCGCACGGACAGAGCGTTCGCGCGACCGGCTGAAGGGGCTGGCTCTGCGCGCCGATACGGCGCTGGCCGGGGACCTCTCGCGGCGCAAGGCGCTGCTGGGCGCGCAGGACAGGATCTTGCAGTCCCTTTCCTATCGCAACGTTCTCAGCCGCGGCTATGCGCTGGTGCGGGACGAGGCCGGACATGCGGTCAAGCAGGCCGCCGCCGTCTCCGCAGGGGCTGTTCTCTCCATCGAATTCGCCGATGGCAAGGTCGATGCCGTCGCAGGGGCAACGGCGTCGGAGGTTGCGTCCCCGGCACCGCCCCCGCAGCCGCCAAAACGCAAGCCTGCCAAGTCCGAAGATTCAGGTTCGGCGCCGCCAAAGCAGGGATCGCTCTTCTAGAGCGTAATGGCGGAGGCATGCCTTCATTCGAAGGCTGCCAGAAGCGCGCGCAAGGCCGCGTCCAGTTCCTCTCGTTGCCGGGCGTCAAGGCCATCGACCAGCCGATGCTGGTTGGCGACATGGGCTTCCACGGCGCGGTCCACGCGCTCGCGTCCTTCCGGTGTCAGGGCGATCAGCACGCTGCGGCCGTCGTCAGGATTTTTGATCCGCTCCACCAGCCCTTCCTTCTCCAGCTGATCGATCCGGTTGGTCATCGTGCCCGATGTGACCATGGTCGTCGCCAGAAGGTCTCCCGGCGAGAGCCGGAACGGCGCGCCCGATCGGCGCAGGGTTGCCAGCACGTCGAAGCCCGCAACGGACAGGCCATGCTCGGCGAGCACCTGCTCGATCTCGCGGCCGAGATGCTGGCGTACGCGGTTCAGCCTGCCGAGCAGGGCCATCGGCCCGACGTCGAGGTCCGGCCGCTCCCGGTTCCACTGTGCGATGATGCGGTCGACATGATCCATGCGCCGACTATCGCGGAATTTCTCTTGACGTCAAGATAAACCGATATATCTTGACGTCAAGATAAATGGATTCGAACCGATGAACCACCTACGCGACATTTTGCTGACCGCGATTGCGCCCGCCATATGGGGCAGCACCTACATCGTCACGACGGAGCTGCTGCCGGCAGGCTATCCGCTCACCGTATCGCTGCTCAGGGCCCTGCCGGCGGGGCTGCTGCTGCTGCTCATCGTCCGGGAGCTGCCGAAGGGCGTATGGTTGGCGCGCGCCTTCATTCTCGGCGCGCTCAACTTCTCCTTCTTCTGGGCCATGCTGTTCGTGTCGGCCTATCGCCTGCCGGGCGGGGTGGCGGCGACGGTCGGCGCAATCCAGCCGCTGATCGTGATCGCCCTGTCGCGGATGGTGCTAGGCTCGCCCATACGGCCGCTGTCCCTCCTCGCCGGTCTCACGGGCATCGCCGGCGTGGCGCTGCTTGTGCTGACGCCGGCCGCAGACCTCGACCCGGTGGGTGTCGCCGCGGGCCTTGCCGGCGCCGTCTCCATGGCGGCTGGCACGGTGCTCTCCCGCTATTGGCAGCCGCCGGTCTCTCCATTGACCTTCACGGCGTGGCAGCTTGCGGCGGGCGGCCTGCTGCTGGTGCCGGCCGCGTTGATGCTCGAACCGGCACTGCCGCCGCCGACCTATCTCAACATTCTCGGCTTCGCCTATCTCGGCCTCGTCGGCGCGGCCTTGACCTACATTCTCTGGTTCCGCGGCCTTTCCCGGCTCGGACCGCCGGCCGTCGCCTCCCTTGGCTTCCTCAGCCCGATGACGGCCGTGCTGCTCGGCTGGGGGCTGCTGGGCCAGAGCCTCACCCCGTTGCAGGTCGCCGGCATCGCCGTGGTCCTCGTCAGCGTATGGGGCAGCCAGCGCGCCCAGGCAGGGCTGCGACCAACCGCGTCATTGCCGAACGGTCCGCAAACGCCTAAATCCGCCCTATGGACGAAGACGTAGAAACCCCGCGGTCCCATTTCGAAGAGCTGCGCGCCCGGGCCCGGCGCGACATGGCCGCCATCGGCATCACCGCCCCTTTCATTCCTCTGCTGGTGGATACGTTCTACGGCCGCGTGCGCGCCCACCCGCAGCTCGGCCCGGTGTTCGAGGCGCGCCTGGCCGGACGCTGGCCTGAGCATATGGAGAAGATGAAGCGGTTCTGGTCCGCCGTTGCCTTCAAGGACGGCGGTTATGGCGGCAAGCCTGTCATGGCGCATCAGGGGATCGCAAATCTCGACGCGCCGCTCTTCCAGGTCTGGCTCGGCCTGTTCTCGGCGACCCTGGACGACATCGCACCGACGCCCGAGGCAAAAGCCTGGTTCATGGCGACAGCGGGTCGGATCGCCCGCAGCCTGGTGCTGTCGCTCTTCTACAACCCCGCAGACGACGATCCGGCCCTGCGGTCCGCCTGACCCTTATCGCAACACCACGACGCATTTTCGGGCGTCAGGCACCAGCGGTCTCCCTCCTGGCGTTCGAGGTGACGCCAACGCTTGCGGCGACCACCAGTCCGGTGCCCAGCATCTGCAGCGGCGTCATCGGCTGGCCGAGGATCGTGAAGCCGGCCAGCGCGCCGATCGCCGGCTCGAGGCTCATCAGGATGCCGAAAGCAGCAGTCGGCATGCGCCGGAGTGCGATCATTTCCAGTGCATAGGGCAGCAGCGGTACGAGAACGGCAAGCCCCAGCATCGTCAGCAGCATTTCCGCCGAGAACATCCGCGGCAGTTCCTGCATTCCTGCCGGGAGGCAAACCATCGCAGAGACAAGAAGCGAGATCGCAAGCCCCTCCAGCCCGGGAAAGAGCTTACCCGACTTCTTCATGAGGAGAATGTAGCCGCCCCAGCCGGCGCCGGCGCCAGCCGCGAGCAGAAGCCCGAGCGGATCGGCCGACCAGCTCTCGCCGTTGTGACACAGTAGGCCAACGCCGACGAATGCTGCCAGCGGCCATATCAGCCGCCATCCGCCGAGACCGAAGGTGGCGACGGCGAGCGGCCCGAGAAACTCGACCGCGACCGTCAAGCCGAGCGGGATGCGGGCAATCGCGGCATAGAAGCAGACGGTCATCACCGCCATGGTCACGCCAAGCGCAACCGCGCTTTTCCATTGCTCCCGGCTATAGGAGTGGATTTGCGGGCGCAGGAGGGCCAGCAGGATCAGCGATGCGAACAGCAGGCGGACGAAGCTCGTCGCGAAGGGGCCGTGCTGCGCGATCACGCCGGCGGAAAGCGCAGCGCCCACCTGCACGCTCGACATGGAAAACAGGCACAGCGTCACGCCCGACAAGAGCGCCGTCCGCTCCCCGGGTGATCCGGGCGCGGCACTGTCGAACGCATTGTGGACTTGCTGGTCGGCCATGGCGGTCCCTCCGGCCTACCGTGGTAGCGGATGGATCACGTTCCGACAAATTGATTGCGGTGAGGCTTTGCTTCAGCAGAATTGATGCTTGCCGGCAGTTCCGGAAACGACGACGCGCACCATGAGGTGCGCGTCGAAGACGTGTGGAACCAGATGCGAGCGGTCGTCAGCCCTGACGAAGCGGGGAGATCGAAATCTCGACGCGGCGGTTCTGGGCGCGGCCGGCCTCTGTTGCATTGGAGGCGATCGGCCGGTCCTGGCCGTAGCCTATCGCTGACATGCGGCGCTGGTCGACACCGCGCGAGCCGAGATAATTGGCGACCGAATAGGCGCGGCGTTCCGAGAGCGCCTGGTTGTGCGCGGCCGAGCCGGTGGAATCGGTGTGTCCGTCGACGTCGATCAGCGACCTGTTGAACTTGCGAAGCACGATCGCTACGGAATCGAGCGTCGGATAGAAGGCCGGCACGATCTGGTCCTGGTCCGTCGCAAAGGTGATGTTCGACGGCATGTTCAGGATGATCCGGTCGCCGGCGCGGGTGACGGACACGCCCGTTCCCTGCAGCTGCGCACGCAGCTCTGCTTCCTGGTTGTCCATGTAGTTGCCGATCGCGCCGCCGGCCAGCGCGCCGACGCCGGCGCCGATCAGGGCCGCATTGCGTCGCTGCACGGGGTTGTTGCCGACAAGCAGGCCGGTCGCAGCACCGAGGCCGGCGCCAATCAGCGCGCCGCCTGCGGTGTTCGACACCTTCTGTTCACCCGTATACGGATCGGTGGTGGTGCATGCGGAAAGATAGATGGCGGAGAGGGAGATGATTGCGATCTTTTTGTACATGAAAGAGCCTGATTCCGAGCGTTCTTCGTGATTCTGCTTCAAACTATCGATTGCGGCAGCAACATGAAAGCCCACGGGCTTTCCCCAGCGGATTGCATCGTGGGAAGCTGTCCCGCTGAAAAAGTCGGCGTTTAGCCGGAAATGCCCTTCAGCACGTTGGCGACGTTGAGTCCAATTTCCGGAACGCCATAGCCGCCCTCCATCACCACCAGAACCGGCACCCCGCTGGCGGCGATCGTCCGCCCCATGCTGATATAGTCCGGCGAGGTCAGCTTGAAGAAGGAGATCGGGTCTTTCTCGAACGTGTCGACGCCGAGGGAGACGACGATCGCTTCGGTGCCGAAGTCTGCGATCTGCTTCAGCGACGCCTCCAGTGCCGCGCCCCAGACGGAATAGGGCGTGCCGCGGCCCATGGGAAAGTTGCGCGTGGTACCGGCGCCGTCACCCTTGCCGGTTTCTTCCTCGTAGCCGAGAAAATGCGGGAACGCCTCGGCCGGGTCGCCATGTAGCGAGGCGAAGAAGACGTCGCCGCGCTCGTAGAAGATGTCCTGCGTACCGTTGCCGTGGTGGAAATCGACGTCCAGCACCGCGACCTTGGTCGCGCCCTTGTCGAGCAGGCGCTGGGCGGCGACGGCGGCGTTGTTGATGAAGCAATAGCCGCCGAACATGTCGATGCCGGCGTGATGGCCCGGTGGGCGGCAAAGCGAGAACGCAGCCTTGTGGCCGTCCGCAATCAGGTCGGCACCGTCGATCGCCGACGACATAGAGGAAAGGGCCGCTTCCCACGTGCCGGGCGAAATCGCCGTCTCGGCGGCGTTGCAGTAATAGCCGAGCTGGCCGTCGATGTCGGTGGGAATACGCGGGGACGTGCGGCGGACGGGGAACGACGTCGCGATCGCCTCGCCCCGGTGTCCGGCCGCCTGCCAGCGGTCCCAGGCGGTTTCAAGGAAGGCGAGATAGCCGGCATCGTGCACTTTGAGCGCGGTTTCCAGCCCATGCCGCACCGGCGCCACGACATCGGTGTAACCCGCCTCCTTGACCGCCGCCAGGATCCATTCGGCCCGGAACGGCGCCTCGAAGGGGGGCACCAGTTCGCCGCCGTAGAGCTCGGTCTTGGCGTTTCTAAGCTTGTGGTCTTCTGAAAATACGACGCGCATCCAATGGCTCCCCAATTCGTTGCGGCGACGTTAGCCGCGAAGCCTTGACCGGGCAAGGCATGACCGTCGACCTCCCCGTTTGCCGGCTCACTTCGCAGCGAGGTCGTCTTGTGACATGAGAAATGCCTGCATCTGGAGGCGTCGAGGGGAAAACCTCCCCGCTATCCACATCTCCTCCGGATGCCGGAATCTCTTCGTGAGTACACCCACAGGTTGAGTTTACGGGCCCTTGTCCTGACCGGAAAATGCCACGCCCTGATGCGAGCCCTATGGTCGACAATTGCGACGGCGCAGCAAAGGGAAATGGGCGCTGCAATCTCGTTTGCACATATTACGTAAAGGGAAGCGCTGCTTGCGAAAGATTGCGCAAGGCGCCGCGAGGGACAGCTTTGGGGCATGATCGAAGGAGTCTTGCGCGCGATCCGGCGCATTTCGAGACAGGGCAGTGCCCGCTGCAATCTTGACGTTTACCGCGGTATTCCCCGGTCGAGGCCTTGAGGGCGGGCCGCTGCAAAATTCCTTGCGTTCCCGCTTTTTCTGGCATTCACTCCGGCCATTCAGCCAGAACAATACGGGGAAGGAAAGAAAAATGGCATATCGTCGCTTCAACCTGCGCGCAGCTCTGTTGCTCGGTGCAGTGCTTGTCGCAAGCAGCCCGGCGCTGGCCGAGGCAGTGCTCCATCGCGGCAACGCCGGTGAGCCGCAGACGCTCGACCAGGCCCACACCTCGATAAACATCGAGGAATTCATCCTCAAGGATCTCTATGAAGGCCTGACCATCTACGACGCCACCGGCAAGATCGTTCCCGGCGCCGCCGAGACCTGGGATCTCTCCGACGACGGCCTGACCTACACGTTCAAGCTGCGCGGCGATGCCAAGTGGTCCGACGGATCGCCGGTGACGGCAGAGGATTTCGCCTTCTCGTTCCGTCGTGTCGAGGACCCGAAGACGGCTGCCGGCTACGCCAACATTCTCTATCCGATCAAGAACGCGGAGAAGGTGAACAAGGGCGAGGCCCAGCCGGCGGACCTCGGCGTGAAGGCGATCGACGAGAAGACGCTTGAAATCACGCTCGAGCGCCCGACCCCCTTCTTCCTCGAGCTGCTGGCCCACCAGACGGCGCTGCCGGTGTCGAAGGCCAGCGTCGAGAAGAACGGCGCCGATTTCGTCAAGCCCGGTATCATGGTCTCGAACGGCGCCTTCAAGCTCGTCAGCCACGTGCCGAACGACAACCTCGTCGTCGAGAAGAATTCGAACTACTGGGACGCCGCCAACGTCAAGCTCGACAAGGTGATCTTCTATCCGATCGACGACCAGGCGGCCTCCGTTCGCCGCTTCGAAGCGAAGGAGATGGATCTCGTCTACAACTTCTCCGCCGACCAGATCGATCGTCTGCGGGGCGCCTATGGCGACCAGGTCCACGTTTCCCCGACGCTTGCGACCTACTACTACGCCTTCGACACCCGCCAGGAGCCTTATAGCGACGTGCGCGTACGCCAGGCGCTGTCCATGGCCGTGGACCGCGACTTCCTTGCCAAGGAGATCTACTCCGGCTCGCAGATCCCGGCCTACTCCATGGTCCCGCCCGGCATCGAGACCTACGGCGAACCGGCGAAGGCGGATTTTTCGGGGTTGTCGCAGCTTGACCGTGAGGACAAGGCGATCGCCCTGATGAAGGAGGCGGGCTACGGCGAGGGCGGCAAGCCGCTCGACATCGAGATCCGCTACCACACCAACCCGAACCATGAGCGCGTGGCCACCGCCATCGCCGACATGTGGAAGAACACCTTCGGCGCAAAAGTCTCGCTGGTGAACCTCGATGTGTCCTCGCACTACGCCTACCTGCAGGAAGGCGGCAAGTTCAACGTCGCCCGCGCCGGCTGGGTCGCCGACTATGCCGATGCGGAAAACTTCCTGGCGCTGAGCCTCGGCTCCAACAAGACCTTCAACTACGGCCATTTCCAGAACCCCGAGTTCGACGGCCTGATGAAGAAGTCCTATGAGGAAACCGATCCGGCAGCCCGCTCCAAGCTTCTCCACGAGGCAGAGACGCTGCTGATGAAGGAACAGCCGGTTGCGCCGCTCCTCACCCAGGCCGATCTCTGGCTCGTTTCCGGGCGCGTGCAGGGTTGGCATGACAATGCCGCCAACCAGCATCTGAGCCGGTTCCTCAACGTTTCCGAGTAACTTTTCGATACGAGGCGGCGCGTGGACCGGGTCCGTGCGCCGCTTCACAGGAGAACGGGCATGATAGCCTTCGTTTTGCGCCGCCTGGCGAGCGCCGTGCCGACCTTGTTCATCGTCGTCACGATTTCCTTTTTCCTGATGCGGTTTGCCCCCGGCGGTCCCTTCAATCTGGAACGACCGCTGCCACCGGCAACGATGGAAAACCTGGTCCGCACCTACCAGCTGGATCAGCCGCTGTGGCGACAGTACGCGACCTATGTCAGCAACGCCGTGACGGGCGATTTCGGCCCCAGCTACGTTTACAAGGACAACTCGGTCGCCGAACTGATCGGCAAGGGCCTGCCTTATTCGATGGAGCTCGGCTTCTACGCGCTGCTACTGGCCCTGATCGGCGGCGTCGCGATGGGCACGGTTGCCGCGCTGCGCCAGAACAGCGCGCTCGACTTCGGCATCATGTCGCTTGCGACCGTGGGCACCACCGTGCCGAACTTCGTCGTCGGCCCGGTGCTGACGCTGATCTTTGCAATCGTCCTTTCGTGGCTGCCGGCCGGGGGGTGGGGGGATGGATCATTGCGTTTCCTGATCCTTCCAATGATCGCTCTCGCGCTGCCGCAGTTGGCCGTTTTCGCCCGCCTCACGCGCGGCTCGATGATCGAGGCGCTGCATGCCGATCATATCCGCACGGTGAGGGCCTATGGCCTGCCATCGCGCGTCGTCGTCGTCACGCATGCCATGCGCGGCGCGATGCTGCCGGTCGTGTCATACCTCGCACCCTGCGCCGCAGCGCTGCTGACGGGGTCGGCCGTGGTCGAGACGATTTTCACGATCCCCGGCGTTGGCCGCTATTTCGTCCTCGGCGCGATCAACCGCGACTATACGCTGGTCATGGGCACGGTGATCCTGATCGCCATCTTCGTCATCGTCTTCAATCTATTGGTCGACATCCTCTACGGCCTTCTCGACCCGAGGGTCCGCCATGACTGACATTGCCGCAAACCCGCTGAACGAGCCGCCAAAGACGGTCAGCCGCAGTCTGTTCCAGCTCGCACTTATCCGTTTCCGCCGTAACAGGGCGGCGATGGCAGGCTGCGTGACGCTGTTGCTGATCGCGCTCTTCTCGTTCCTTGGCCCGCTCTTCGTTCCGCATACCTATGACCAGGTCTTTCCGTCCTACGTGACGATCCCGCCCAGCCTGCAGCCGCGTCCCGACGTGTCGACGCTGCAGGAGGTCATGGACGGGGTTGCCGCCCGCGCGCGCGTTAAGCTCGAGGCCTTCAGGGTGGAAGGGCAGGCGTTTACCGCCACCATCAGCTCAGACGAGCCGATCGATCCGCGCGCGACGCGCTACTTCGACAGGGCCAACGAGTTCCGCGATACCAAGGTCGAAGCGACCGAGAATGACGGCCGTGTGCTGAAACTGAGCGGACAGGTGAACCGCGAGTACTTTCCATTCGGCACCGATTCCAACGGGCGCGACCTTCTCGCGCGCGTCATGCTCGGCGGACAGATCTCGATTGCCGTGGGCCTGCTCGCAAGCCTCGTCTCGCTCGGCATCGGCGTGCTCTACGGCGCGACCTCGGGCTATATCGGCGGGCGGGTCGACAATGTCATGATGCGCTTCGTCGAGATCCTCTATTCGCTGCCCTTCGTCTTCCTCGTCGTCGTTCTCGTGGTCTTCTTCGGCCGCAGCTTCGTGCTGATCTTTCTGGTGATCGGCGCGGTGGAGTGGCTGGACATGGCGCGCATCGTGCGCGGCCAGACGCTGGCGCTCAAGCGGCGCGAGTTCGTCGGCGCCGCGCAGGCGCTGGGGCTCACCGACTGGCAGATCATTCGCCGGCACATCATCCCCAACACGATTGGCCCGGTCATCGTCTTCGTCACCGTCGTCGTGCCGAAGGTGATCCTGCTGGAGAGCTTCCTGTCCTTCCTCGGCCTTGGCGTCCAGGCGCCGCTGACGAGCTGGGGCGCGCTGATCTCCGAAGGGGCGAACAACATCCAGTCCGCGCCGTGGCTTTTGATTTTCCCGTCGATCTTCTTCGTCGCCACGCTGTTCTCGCTGAACTTCGTCGGTGACGGCCTGCGCGACGCGTTCGACCCGAAGGACCGCTGAGATGGCAGAGACGAACGAAACGATCCTCGCCATCCGCGAGTTGAAGGTGAATTTCACCACGCCCGACGGGACGGTCAATGCCGTCAAGGGCATCGACCTCGACGTCAGGGCAGGCGAGACGCTGGCCGTGGTCGGCGAGTCCGGCTCCGGCAAGAGCCAGACCATGATGGGCATCATGGGCCTGCTCGCCCGCAACGGCGCGGTCACGGGCTCCGCCATGTACCGCGGCAAGGAACTGATCGGCGTGCCGCCGGCCGAGCTGAACAAGGTCCGCGGCGCCAAGGTCACGATGATCTTCCAGGAGCCGATGACCTCGCTCGATCCGCTTTATCCAATTGGGCGCCAGATCGCAGAGCCGATCGTCCACCACCGCGGCGGCAGCTACAAGGAGGCGCGCAAGCGGGTACTGGAGCTTCTGGAGCTCGTGGGCATTCCCGAACCGGCCAGGCGCATCGACAGCTATCCGCACGAGCTCTCCGGCGGGCAGCGCCAGCGCGTCATGATCGCGATGGCGCTCGCCAACGACCCGGACATCCTGATCGCTGACGAACCGACAACCGCACTCGATGTCACCATCCAGGCGCAGATCCTCAAGCTTCTGCGCTCGCTACAGGAGCGCTTCGGCATGGCGATCGTGCTGATTACCCACGATCTCGGCATCGTGCGGCATTTTGCCGAGCGGGTCGCCGTGATGCGGCGCGGCGAGGTAGTGGAGCAGGGGGCGACCGCCGACATCTTCGATCGGCCGACGTCCGACTACACGAAGATGCTGCTTGCCGCCGAACCCCATGGCCGAAAGGCGCCGCCGTCCGATGCCGCACCGATCATACTGGAGGGACGCGACGTCGTCGTGGATTACCGGATCGGCGGCGGCCTGTTTTCGGGCGGCGCTTCGACGTTCCGCGCGGTGGACCGCGTGACGGTGAGGCTGCGGGAGGGGCAGACCATTGGCATCGTCGGCGAATCGGGATCGGGCAAATCGACGCTGGGCCGTGCATTGCTGCGGCTCGTCCATTCCGAGGGACGATACCGGTTTGGCTCGACCGACATTTCCGGCTTCGACCGTTCGCGCATGCGCCCGTTGCGCAAGGCGATGCAGCTCGTCTTCCAGGATCCGTATGGATCCCTTTCACCACGCCAGACGGTTGGCGAGATCATCACCGAGGGCCTGCTCGTGCACGAGCCGGAACTCGGCAAGGCCGAGCGCGATCGGCGTGCGATCGCGGCGTTGAGCGAGGTGGGCCTTGATCCCGACGCGCGCAACCGCTACCCGCACGAATTCTCGGGCGGCCAGCGTCAGCGCATCGCCATTGCCCGCGCCATGATCCTCAAGCCGAAGGTCGTCATTCTCGACGAGCCGACTTCGGCGCTCGACCGATCGGTCCAGGGGCAGGTGATCGAGCTTCTGCGCAGTCTGCAACGGAGCCACCAGCTCTCCTACGTGTTCATCAGTCACGATCTCTCGGTGGTGAAGGCGATGTCGGACTATGTCGTGGTGATGAAGGATGGCCGCATCGTCGAGGAGGGGGAGACCGACTCGATCTTCGAGGCGCCCGCCAACGCCTACACCAAATCCCTGATCGGTGCGGCCTTCAACATCTGAGGCCAGTGTCGGCTGACGCGCCCCTGACAGGGCGGGTCGGCTGGCTTACCGGTCGCTGTCGGGCTCGGGATAGGAATAGGGCTCGGGCTTCTGTTGTCCATCCCGCTGGAACATCTTGAAGCTGAAGGTGGTATTGGCTCCCATGGCCTGGCGCATGCTGGTCTTCCCGTGCACGACAACCGGCAGGTCGTAGGATGGGTCGTCGCGCCGGTCGCGAGATGCGGCAAACGCGGTGCCGACAAGCGCTGCGGAGACGGTGAGCAAAAGAACGGATCGAAAGAGCATCGCAACACCCCTTGGCCGCATCCCGGCCGACTGGCGCCCCTATGTCCTTTCAGGCGCCGACTTGCAGAGAAACATAATTGCCATTTCCGGACTTCGCCAGTATCCCGGGATTGAATGGACCGTCCACAAAACGGACGTTATTGATCGTGAACGCGACGGCGTTGCTTCTGTCGCCGGCGGGCGGTATCCCGTCCTGACCGCGCCGTCACGGCGCATGCAATCCTGAATGGTGGATGGACGAGACGTGGACACACAGACTTTCCCGACCTTTGGCCGAACCTTCGACGCCTTCCTGTTCGACATGGATGGCACCTTGATCAATTCGATCGCGGCCACCGAGCGCGTATGGGGCAAATGGGCGCGCAAGCACGGGCTCGACGTCGAGGCCTTCCTGCCGACGATGCACGGAAGGCGGGGCATCGATACGATCGCGGCGCTGAACCTTCCGGGTATCGATCCGCGCCTGGAGGCGCTGGAGGTCGAGCGCGGCGAGATCGAGGATGTCGAGGGTGTGGTGGCGATCGACGGCGCCATCGCTTTCCTGGGGGCCTTGCCGGCCGATCGCTGGGCGATCGTCACCTCGGCGCCGATCGCGCTGGCGCGCCGCCGGCTGGCGGCTGCCGGCATCGCACTTCCGCAGACGATCGTGACGGCGGAAGACGTCAAGACCGGCAAGCCCTCGCCCGAAGGCTATCTCCTCGCCGCTTCACGGCTCGGTGTCGATCCCGCGCGTTGCCTGGTGTTCGAGGACGTGGAGGCCGGCGTGAAGGCCGGGGAGCGCGCCGGCGCTGGCGTCGTCGTCGTTACTGCGACCCATGCGGAGGAACCGGTGACAGGCCACCCGTCGATCGCAAGCTATCGCCAGTTGCGCCTCAGCGTCGATGCGAGCGGCGTATTGACCTTGGCGCACGCGGCCACCTCCTGAGGTTCACGTCACGTCCGATCCCCTCCTCGATCCGTTCGTTAGGAAATGGAAGCTTGTGCCGGACGGCTTGGCCGTCACGACGCCAAGCAGTCATCTGCTCCCCGTGCAATGGTACGGTCGCCCGGCGATGCTGAAGGTGGCGACGGTGCCGGAGGAGGCTACCGGCGGCAGGCTGATGGCCTGGTGGAACGGCGAAGGGGCGGCGTCGGTCTATGCAGCGGAAGGGGACGCGATCCTGCTGGAGCGCGCCTGCGGCGCACGCTCGCTTGCCGCGCTCGCCCGCAGCAGTCAGGACGACCAGGCCACGCATATCCTCTGTGCTGCGGTCGAGCGCCTGCACCGGCCCCGGCCAAGGAGGTTGCCGGAGCTTGTCCCTTTGGAGAGATGGTTCGAGGCGCTCAAGCCCGGTGCCGCCAGATACGGCGGCATCCTGCACCGGTGCGCGGCCACTGCGCGGGAACTCCTGGCAGATCAGCGGGACATCGTGGTCCTGCACGGCGACGTTCATCACGACAACTTCCTCGATTTCGGTGAGCGTGGCTGGCTGGCGATCGATCCCAAGGGGCTGCTTGGCGAGCGCGCCTTCGATTATGCCAACATCTTCTGCAATCCCGACCTTGCCGATCCGCAAGTTCCGGTCGCGACGCTGCCGGAACGGTTCACAGCCCGTCTCGGGATCGTCTGCGCCGAGGCCGACCTCGACGCCCACCGGTTGCTGCAATGGATTGTCGCCTGGGCGGGGCTTTCGGCTGTCTGGTATCTGGACGATGCAATGCCGGCCGACCTCGATCTTGCCGTCGCAGCCCTTGCCGCAGCCGCGCTGGACCATTGATGCCCTTGACGATCACGGTCTGGCGGTGACAGAAAAGAGCCGCGGCGCATCACGCCCGCCTTTCCCGAACATTGAGGAATAATCGACCGCCTGTGCGGATGCGCGGCGGCGTTCGTTCATTCATGGAGGCATCATGCTTGAAGAAACCCTTCCGCTGGACCGTCTGGCGTATTGCTCAGACCGCTTCGTTCTCTTGTCCGGCTGCTCCGGCGGAGGAAAGTCGGTGCTGCTATCCGCCCTGCGAAACCGTGGTTTTGCCGCTTTCGAGGAGCCGGGCCGCCAGGTGGTGCGGGAGCATCTGTTGATCGACGGCCCGGCGCTCCCCTGGCGCGATCAGGCGCTCTTCGCCGAGCTCTGCGTGTCCCGCGCCATGCAGCAGATGACGGCCGCGACTGAAAGCTCCGGGCCTGTCTTCTTCGACCGCGGTATCGTCGATGCCGTCGCCTTCTTCGAGTATCTGGGCCGCGACGTGCCCGCCCACCTCGAAAGGGCTGCAAGAGTTCTGCGCTATCGCCGTACGGTTTTCGTAACCCCTCCCTGGCCGCAGATCTTCCTGGCCGACAGGGAGCGGCGCCATTCCTATGAGGAGGCCGTCGCCCAGTACGATGCTTCCATCGCGACGTTCCGCAGGCTGGACTATCAGCCACTGGAACTGCCGAAGACCTCCGTCGAGAGCCGCGCCGATTTTATCCTCGGCAGGATCGGGTAATCCTGGCCATCGGTGATGCCAAAGGAAAATGCCCGGCGGTGCCGGGCATTGGAAACGTGTCGGAAAATAGCGGTGGTCAGCCTTCGAAGAATTCCTTCATCCGGGCGAAGAAGCCCGTCGATTCCGGGTTGTTGTCCTTCGAGGAGATCTCCTCGAACTCCTTCAGCAGTTCACGCTGGCGCTTCGTCAGCTTCTGCGGCGTTTCGATCATGATCTGGATGTAGAGATCGCCCACCTGGCTGGAGCGGAGCACCGGCATCCCCTTGCCCTTCAGGCGGAACTGGCGACCGTTCTGCGTGCCTTCCGGCACCGTCACGCGTGACTTCGTACCGTCCAGCGTGGAGACGTCGAAGGTGCCGCCAAGGGCAGCCGTCGTCATCGAGATCGGCACGCTGCAGTGGAGATCGGCGCCGTCACGCTGGAAGATCTCGTGCGGCTTGACCGAGAGGAAGATGTAGAGATCGCCCGCCGGTACCCCGCGCATGCCCGCCTCGCCCTCACCGGCCAGCCGGATACGGGTACCGTCCTCGATCCCCTGCGGGATGTTGACGGAGAGCGAGCGCTCCTCGGTGACACGGCCGTGGCCGTGGCACTTGGTGCAGGGATCGGGAATGATCGTGCCGCGGCCCTGGCAGGTCGGACAGGTGCGCTCGATCGAGAAGAAGCCTTGCGCCGCGCGCACGCGGCCAGCACCCTGGCAGGTGCCGCAGGTCTGCGGCTTGGTGCCTGGCTTGGCGCCGGTCCCCGTGCAGACGTCGCAGGTGATCGAGGTCGGAACGCGGATCTGCGCCGTCTTGCCGGTGAAGGACTCCTCGAGGGAGATCTCCATGTTGTAGCGCAGGTCCGCCCCGCGCTCGCGGCCGCCGGAGGAGCGCCGCTGGCGACCACCGCCCATCATTTCGCCGAAGATATCTTCGAAGATGTCGGAGAAGCCGCCCGCGCCGAACCCGCCGCCGCCAAAGCCGCCGCCGCCCATGCCGCCCTGCTCGAAGGCCGCGTGGCCGTAGCGGTCGTAGGCGGCACGCTTCTGCGGATCCTTCAGGATCTCATAGGCCTCGTTGACTTCCTTGAACCGGACCTCAGCGGCGGTGTCTCCCGGATTCTTGTCCGGGTGATACTTCATCGCCATCTTGCGAAAGGCGCTCTTGAGCTCCTTTTCATCGGCGGTTCGGGACACGCCCAGCGTCTCGTAGAAGTCAGTTTTAGCCATATCACTGCCACGCCCGCTTCGTGTACGGGATCATTGTTCGTTGAAGGAGGAAATGCCAGCCGTCAGTCGATCTATCCGGCTTCACGGCCAAAAAGCAAGGTGGCGGGACGCTTCGAGCATATGGAACCATGATTTCGTCACCGCAGTGAACGCCAAGCATCATGGATTTGCCCTTCGTCTTTGGTCCGCCCTTCTTCGGAGGAAGGCCGGTCGCGGCAGGCGCGACCGGCGGGTTCATTTACGATGCAGACCGCTTGCGGTCGTCGTCGTCCTTCACTTCCTCGTAGTCCGCGTCGACGACATTGTCGCCGCCTTCGGCTGAGGAAGAAGAGCCGGCCTGTTCGGCCTGCTGGGCTTCGTAGATCGCCTGGCCAAGCTTCATGGAAACTTCCATGAGCGTATTGGTCTTTGCCTTGATGTCCTCTGCGTCGGGCTCGGAAGCCTCGACGGAGGTCTTCAGCGCGGCGATCGCGTCCTCGATGGCCTTGCGGTCATCGGCAGAGACCTTGTCGCCGTATTCCTTGAGCGACTTCTCGCTCGAATGTATCAGGCTTTCGGCCTGGTTCTTGGCTTCGACGGACTCGCGACGCTTCTTGTCGGTCTCGGCATTGGCCTCGGCGTCCTTGACCATCTTCTCGATGTCGGCGTCGGACAGGCCGCCCGAAGCCTGGATGCGGATCTGGTGCTCCTTGCCGGTGCCCTTGTCCTTGGCCGAGACCTGGACGATGCCGTTGGCGTCGATATCGAAGGTGACTTCGATCTGCGGCACGCCGCGCGGTGCCGGCGGAATGCCGACGAGGTCGAACTGGCCGAGCAGCTTGTTGTCGGCGGCCATCTCGCGCTCGCCCTGGCTGACGCGGATCGTCACGGCCGACTGGTTGTCCTCGGCGGTCGAGAAGGTCTGGCTCTTCTTCGTCGGGATCGTCGTGTTACGCTCGATCAGACGGGTGAAGACGCCACCCAGCGTCTCGATGCCCAGTGACAGCGGGGTCACGTCGAGAAGCAGAACGTCCTTGACGTCGCCCTGCAGAACGCCGGCCTGGATGGCGGCACCCATGGCGACCACTTCATCCGGGTTCACGCCCTTGTGTGGCTCCTTGCCGAACAGCTGCTTGACCACTTCCTGGACCTTGGGCATGCGGCTCATGCCGCCGACGAGAACGACTTCGTCAATTTCGGCAGCCGAAACGCCGGCATCCTTCAGCGCGGCCTTGCAGGGCGCGACGGTCTTCTGGATCAGGTCGTCGACGAGGGCCTCGAACTTGGCGCGCGTCAGCTTCATCGTCAGGTGCTTCGGGCCGGAAGCGTCGGCGGTGATGAACGGCAGGTTGATTTCGGTCTGCTGCGAGGACGACAGCTCGATCTTCGCCTTTTCGGCTGCTTCCTTCAGGCGCTGCAGGGCCAGCTTGTCGTTCTTCAGGTCGATGCCCTGGTCCTTCTTAAACTCGGCCGAGAGATACTCGACGAGACGCATGTCGAAGTCTTCGCCGCCGAGGAAGGTGTCGCCGTTGGTGGACTTCACCTCGAACACGCCGTCGCCGATCTCGAGGACGGAGATATCGAAGGTGCCGCCGCCAAGGTCGTAGACGGCGATCGTCTTGCCGTCCTTCTTGTCAAGGCCGTAAGCGAGGGCCGCAGCCGTCGGCTCGTTGATGATGCGCAGCACTTCGAGGCCGGCGATCTTGCCGGCGTCCTTGGTCGCCTGGCGCTGGGCGTCGTTGAAATAGGCGGGAACGGTGATGACGGCCTGCGTGACCTTCTCGCCGAGATAGGACTCGGCGGTTTCCTTCATCTTCTGAAGGATCATCGCGGAGATCTGCGAGGGGGAATAGGTCTCGCCGTGTGCCTCGACCCAGGCGTCGCCGTTCGGCGCCTTGACGATCTTGTAGGGCACCATGCCCTTGTCCTTCTGGGTGGTCGGATCATCGAAGGTCCGGCCGATCAGGCGCTTGATGGCGAAGAGCGTGTTTTCCGGGTTGGTCACCGCCTGGCGCTTGGCCGGCTGGCCGACAAGGCGTTCGCCGTCGTCCGAAAACGCGACCATCGACGGCGTGGTGCGCGCGCCTTCGGCGTTCTCAATGACTTTCGCGTCCTTGCCATCCATGACGGCGACGCAGGAATTGGTCGTTCCGAGGTCGATACCGATAACTTTTGCCATGTCATTCTCTCCTTGAAGCGAACTGCCGGAACCCAATTCTGGCATTCGTTCGGCAGTCCCTAGTGGGATGGTATTGCACGAATACGCGACGGAAGCCGCGGTTTCCGGCTATATAAGGATCAGTCTAGGTGACTGCAAGGCATCAATCTTCCCTGATGGCTGGCATTTCGAACCGACGCGGCCGCAGGAATCTCCGCCATCAAACGAATGTGGGAGGCCCGCCCTTCGCCGTCAAGAGCCGCATCGTGACGCGGCCCGACATGCAGCATATAGAGCCAAATCAGAACGCGGTTTCGCACGCGCGGCGGGTGCAAAATTAACGCCCGAAAGTGTCGGGAGGGACGTCGAAAATTCGCCTCCCTTTCGGGGCCCGGCTGCGAACGATCAGCCGCCCATCAGCACGTCGAGGAGCGTGGAGCGTCGGGTCTGCGGCTGTTGTTGCTGGCCGACATCGGCAGGCGGCACGGGCAACCCCACATCGTCGATCTGGCGATCCGGTATCGCAGCCGGCACCGCGTCGGGGCTGGTCTGCGTGCTGCTCGTGCCAAGCGCACGTGCCACCATTTCGGCCCAGGAATCCTGCCCTGCCGGGTCGGTGCCCGGGCCAACTGCCGCGACGGGGAGGTCGCCGCCGCCGAGGCCGAACAGTGGCGAGGGCGAAAGTCCCTCATGGGCGGCGGTCATGTAGCGGCTCCAGGCCTTGGCCGGCAGCCCGCCGCCGGTCACCTTCTTCATCGACTTGCCGTCGTCGTTGCCGAACCAGACGCCGGTCGTGAGGTTGCTGGTGTAGCCGACGAACAGCGCGTCGCGGAACGACTGGGTCGTGCCCGACTTGCCGGCGGCCTGCCATCCCGGAATATTGGCGTTCTTGCCTGTGCCGTGGGTTATCACGCCGACCATCATGCCGTTCATCATGGCGACGATTTCCGGCTGCAGCACCCGCGGTGGGTTGTCGTAGGTGTTCTCGTAGAGCACTTTGCCGGCAGCCGTTGAAATGCGGCGGATGATATGTGGCGTGGCCTTGTAGCCGCCGTTCATGAAGGGAGCGTATGCGGAGGTGAGTTCGACCAGCGAAACCTCGGAGGTGCCGAGCGCGATCGAGGCATTCGACTGCATCTCAGATTCGATCCCGAGCCGATGGGCCAGCTTGATCACCTGGTTGGGGCCGACCTCCATGACAAGCTGGGCGGCGATGGTATTGAGCGAATTGGCCAGAGCATCGGCGAGCGTCACCTCGCCGCGGTACTTCTGGTCGTAGTTCTCCGGCGTCCACTTGCCGATCCGCACCGGCGCGTCGTTGCGCACCGATTGCGGCGAGCGCCCCATTTCCAGCGCGGCGGCATAGACGAACGGCTTGAAGGCCGAACCCGGCTGGCGTTTCGCCTTTGAGGCGCGGTCGAACTGGCTTGTCGCGTAGTCGCGGCCGCCGACGAGGGCGCGGATGGCGCCGGTGCCGTCGATCGAGACGAGTGCCGCCTGCGAGGCGCCGAGCTTCTCGCCCTCAGCGTCGATGACCGCGGTAATGGCCTCGTCGGCCTTCTTCTCCAGGTCGAGGTCGATCGTCGTTTCGACAACGAGATCCTCGGTAATGTCACCGACGAGCTTCGGCACCTGGTCCATCACGAGATCGGCGGCATAGTGCTCGGCGCCCGACCAGTAGCTCTTCGCCCGCGTCGGCGGCTGCGACATCGCGGTCGTGATCTCGCCATCCGTGACGAAGCCGGCATCGCGCATCGCGCCGAGAACGACCTGCGCCCGCTCCTCGGCCGCTTCCGGATCGCGCGCCGGCGAGAGGCGTGAAGGCGCCTTCAGGAGACCTGCAAGCAGCGCCGCTTCACCGAGATTGACGTCGCGGGCGGACTTGCCGAAATAGCGCCGCGAGGCCGCCTCCACACCATAGGCATTGGAGCCGAAGAACACGCGGTTGAGGTACATCGCCAGGATTTCGTCCTTTGTGTACTTGTGCTCCAGCCAGAAGGCGAGCAACACCTCCTGGACCTTTCTTTCCATCGTCCGCTCGGGCGAAAGAAACAGGTTCTTGGCGAGCTGCTGCGTCAGCGTCGAGCCGCCCTGCACCATGCGCCCGGTCGTCAGGTTCGTGACCATCGCGCGGGCGAGGCCGAACGGATCGATGCCGAAATGCGAGTAGAAGCGGCGGTCTTCGATGGCGAGGACGGCCTGCGGGATATACGGCGACATCTGTTCCAGCGGCACCGCTTCCCCGCCCGTCGTGCCGCGATTGGCAATCACCGTTCCGTCCGTTGACGCGATCTTCACGTTCGGCGGCCTTGCGGGGATCGACCAGGTCGTCGCGCTCGGCATCTGCGCGCCGTAGTAGAGGACCAGCGCGCCGATACCCATGCCGCCCCATATGCCGAGCACGATGCACCAGTAGGCAAGGAAGCGAATGGGCGCGAAGATGCCCCCGCCGCTGCGCGTGCGACGCCGGGCAGGGCTCTTTCCGCGCGGCGCTGCTGCGGGCTTGCGCGCGCTCGCCTTCGCCTTGCGCTTGGAAGTTCTGGTCACGCGATCATCCTCGTCGATACGCAGATCGTCGTCTTCATGATCGTCTTCAACCTCGAATGAGGGCTCGATCCGTCCTGAGTTGCGCCGGCCTGCCATGCTGGGGGAAATGCGCCTTTCCTGCTTCGGCCGTGCGCGGCGAAAATCGCCGCGAGTGCCCTAAGGTCTTGATTTTGCGGACGCGCTGCGCCCGCAAACACACGGTGGTCGGTTGAACTGTAATTGCGGCGATTTAAGGGGTGGTTAAGGACGGTTTAACGGAGACATAGCCGTCTGGCCACATAGGTGAAACGCGTTGCCGGCCGTTCGCGCCGGGGCAGACAGTCTTCGGCCGCGCGACTTTGTGATTTCCACTTTCCGGAAGCCGCCGCTATTCTGCCGCCGCAACGAACAAGGAGACGATCATGAAACGCATCCTCGTAATCGCTTGCGCGCTCGGCCTGTCCGCTCCCATGGCTTTCGCCGACTGCGCCTATCACAAAAACACAAGTGCCTCTGCCGATGTCGACAAGACCACGACGACGGCAAGCATCTCGCAGCAATCGAGGCCCGCATCCGATGAAGTCGTGCTCCTGAAGAAGGGCGACGCTTCTGCACAGCAGAAAATCGCGGAATAGCAGGCAAGGCGCAGTGATGCCTTCACCGGCGAAAAAAGGGAAGGGCGGCCTTGGCGCCGCCCTTTGTCATTTCAATAGTAGGGCGACAGGCACTGCTGGCGCGGGCCGCCATAGGGTTGGAACGTGTTGTCGTAAGCCCGGTAGGAGCGATAGCGCGCCGAACACCATTCGAAGTGACGGGGATTGATGCCGCCCTCCTCGACGTAGCGTGGCTGGCTTGCGATCGCACCGCCGATGATCGCGCCGGCGCCGAAGGCCGCGAGCGGATACCAGTAGCCGTCGTCATAGCGGCGATAGCCATCGCGATAGTAGGGATAGCCGCGGTAACCGCGATAATACCCGCCACCACCATAGTAGCGGTTGCCGCCGCGATAATACCGGCCGCCGTCGCGATAGCCGCGTCGGACGTAGTAGTCGACGGCCTCGACATCGGTCGGGACCGTGACGCCGGTGCGGGGCATCGAGGCGGCTTCGGCTGGCAGCAGGCCGGTGGCAAGCGTGGCCGCGGAAAGCGCGGCAACCATCAGGCCCGTGACGATCTTCTTCATCTTCTTACTCCCGAAAGCCAATCTGGATTCTAAGACGGTCGCCATCATGCGGCTATTCGGCTGAATGCAGGATGAACCGGATCAGCCGCCTGTATTTGTCTTCTCCTCGCGCTTTGACTGGGTGTAGCGCGCGTGTTCGAACGCCAAGACGGCAGCCAGACCCAGCACGAACGGAATGATCAGGTAGAGGATGCGGAACACCGCGAGCGCGGCGAGCACGTCCACCGGGCTGAGCTCGGGCAGGCCGGCGATGAAGATCAGTTCGAGTACGCCGATTCCGCCCGGCGCATGCGACAGGAGAGCGGCCGAGAACGAGGCGAGGAAGATGCCCAGCACCACGAGATAGCCGGGATTGCCGGCTTCCGGCAGCACGAAATAGATGATGGCTGCGGCCGCGAGTAGCTCCACCGGCGCGATCAGCAGTTGCCGAAAAGCGATCGAGGGGCGCGGGTATTCGAGTTTAAGCCAGCGGGTCCGGATCGGACGGAATCCGACCAGGCTGCCGATGACATAGAGCGAAACGAGCGCCAGGATCAGGACGCCTGTCGAGAACGCCGCCTCGACCGGAAGTACCTCCGATACCCGCTCGATGATTTCCGGCTCGATGATCAGCACGAGGCCCATGAGGACAGCGGTTCCGAGCGCGAAGGTGAAGGAACAGAAGGCGACGAGTACGCCCACCTCGCTTGCCGAAAGCCCCTTGGAGGAATAGGCGCGGTAGCGCACGACAGCGCCGGAAAAGACCGAGGCGCCGATATTGTGGGCCAGCGCATAAGCCGTGAAAGAGGCGACGGTAATGAACCAGAGCGATATGCGACGGCCCAGGTGCTCCAGCGCCAGGTGGTCGTAGGCAGCGAGCGCGGCATAGGCGGCAATCGTCGCAAGCGCTGCCAGTATCCAGCCGGAAGGCGGAATGGCCAGCAGGCTTTCCCGGAATTCGTGGAACGAAAGGCCCCTGAGGTCGTGGTAGAGGATCCAGAGCGAAAATACGATTGCGGCTGCGCCGATGAGCGGCCAGAAAAACTTATTGAGCTTCATGCGCCCGGCGCCCGTCCGCAGCGGCTACCGTCCTTCCAGGACTGCTCCGATTGCGGACGATGTGCGCGATTGTCAGTCATGCCGTGCTTCCCCTTGGCCTCTTTTCCTCCGCAACGCTGGCCGTGCGGACCTGCCCTCGCTTTCGGAACTATCGGAGCAGGTTAAACACATGGAATAGGCAGGACAATGATTCGCAATGCCGCATGCGCCCGGGATACGCAATCGTGATCGCTCCCGGGCTATCGACGGCAGCGCTCAGCGGGCGCCGAGTGCGGCGAGAATGCGCACCCACGAACGGATGCCCTTTTCGAAGGACCGCAGTTCATACTTCTCGTTCGGCGAATGGATCCGGTCGTCCGACAGTCCGAAGCCGACGAGAAGCGATTCCATGCCGAGCATCCGCTGGAAATCGCCGACGATCGGGATGGACCCGCCCATGCCGATCATCACGGCAGGCTTGGGCCACTCCTGCGAAAGGGCATCCTTCGCCTTGTTCAGAAGCGGCGAATCATAGGGCAGCTGGATTGCCGGAGAGCCGCCATGGGCGTGGAAGCTGACGGAGCAGTCCGCCGGGATCTTCGATCGCACATAGGCGCGGAACGCATCGCGGATCTTTGCCGGATCCTGCTTGCCGACGAGCCGGAACGAAACCTTCGCCGACGCCTGGGCAGCGATCACCGTCTTGAAGCCGTCGCCGGTATAGCCGCCGAGGATGCCGTTGACCTCTGCCGTCGGCCGCGCCCAGGTCAGCTCGAGCACGGAACGGTTCTTCTCGCCGGCGGGAACCGAGAGGCCGATTTCGCCCAGGAACTTGTCCGCCGTCTGCCCGAGCTTGTCCCAGGAGGCCTTGATGTTTTCAGGCGTCTCCTCGACGCCGTCATAAAACCCTTCGAGCGTTACGCGTCCGTCCGCGTCATGGAGGCCTGCCAGGATCTCGGCGAGGATATGGATCGGATTGGCCGCCGCCCCCCCGAAGTATCCGGAGTGAAGGTCGCGGTCGGCCGCCTTGACGACGATCTCCTCGCCGACGAGCCCGCGCAGGCCCGCCGAGATCGCAGGCGTCTCCGCATCCCACATGTTGGTATCGCAAACGAGGGCGAAATCCGCTTTCAGCTCGGCAGCGTTGGCTTCCAGGAAGGGTTTAAGCGAAGGCGAACCGGACTCTTCCTCTCCCTCGAACAGGATGGTCACCTTGCAGGGCAGGGCGCCGATCGTCTCCTTGTAGGCGCGGCAGGCTTCGACGAAGGTCATCAGCTGGCCCTTGTCGTCGGACGTGCCGCGGCCCGTGATGATCCGGCGGCCACCGGCGATGTCGCGCACTGCCGGATCGAAGGGATCGTGTTCCCAAAGTTCCAGCGGATCGACGGGCTGAACGTCGTAGTGCCCATAGAAGAGGACATGCGGCGCATCCGCCGTGGCGCCGTCATGATGGGCGACCACCATCGGGTGGCCGGCGGTGTCGCGAACCGTGGCATCGAACCCCAGCGAGCGCAGTTCGTTCACCAGCCATTCGGCCCCGCGCTGTACCTCTGCCTTATAGGCGGGATCGGTGGAGATGGACTTGATGCGGACGAGGTCGAACAGGCGCTCAAGGGCGGCCGGAACGCTCGCTGCTGCATGATCGAGGACGGGAAGCAGGTTGGTCATGGTCGAATCCTTCTTTTCGACCGGACATTAGCGATTGTGACCGTTCCAAGAAAGGCCGTGCGTTCTCAAGAACGCGCTCAGCGCGCGATATTGGCGATCATCATGCGCATGTACTCCAGAAGCAGTTCCCTCTCGAACCTGCGGAACCCGCGAAACAGCTCACTCTCGGCGTCTTCCGCGGCGGCCAGGGCCTCAGCGCGCATCGCCTGCCCACGTTCGCTCAGATGGATCAGCTGCGCGCGCTTGTCGTTTGGATGCGGCGATCGCGTGATCAGCCCGTCGCGCTCCATGCGTGCGAGGGTATTGGCCATCGTAGCCTGCTCAATGTCGAGGCGATCCAGCAGTTGCCGCTGGGTCAGGCCGTCGCCGGCCCACAGTTCCAGAAGCACCGGCAGCTGCCCCGGCGCAAAACCGGACTGCCTGGCGCGGGCCTGCAACGCACGCGCGGCCTCCTTTGCCAGCAACCCGGCAAGATAAGCGGCCGATTCCCTCCGGTCGAACACCATTCGAGAAGGCTATGCCGGATTTCGATTCCGGGCAATCGGGGGCACTTGTCGGTTGGGAGCGAAATCGCCACCTGCTCCGGAATGACAAAAGCCGCTGCAGGCGGGAGGTAACGCCTGCAGCGGCTTCTGCAAATTGTGGACAAAGGCCCGGAGAGGGGGATAAGGCCTTTGTCCTCTGGTCTGGCGCGGCGGGGGACAGGCCGGGATGCCAGACCACGGCTTTATCAGGTGCCGATGAGTATCATTTGGTCCCCGGATTGTGGCTTTTCAAGGGACTTGCACGCCGGCGAAAATTACAAATCGGTAACGTTTGTGTGAGTCTCAAAGCGGTTTGGCTGGCCCTGCCCAACTGCAATGGACGATGGACGCGGGAAGCGGCGCGCGCTATCCATTCGCCCATGAAAAATGGTGATCATCTCTTCCTCGTCGACGGCTCCGGATTCATCTTTCGGGCCTTTCATGCGATCCCGCCGCTGAACCGGAAATCGGACGGTCTGCCGGTCAACGCCGTGTCGGGCTTCTGCAACATGTTGTGGAAGCTGCTCAAGGATGCGCGCAACACCGATGTCGGCGTCACGCCCACCCATTTCGCCGTCATCTTCGACTATTCCTCGAAGACCTTCCGCAACGCGCTCTACGATCAATACAAGGCGAACCGCACCGCCCCGCCGGAAGACCTGATCCCGCAGTTCGGCCTGATCCGCCACGCAACGCGTGCCTTCAACCTTCCCTGCATCGAGAAGGAGGGCTACGAGGCCGACGACCTGATCGCCACCTATGCGCGGCTCGCCGAGGCAGCCGGCGCCGACGTCACGATCGTCTCCTCGGACAAGGATCTGATGCAGCTCGTAACGTCGAAAGTGTCGATGTACGACAGCATGAAGGACAAGCAGATCGCGATACCCGAAGTGATCGAGAAATGGGGGGTGACGCCGGACAAGATGATCGACCTGCAGGCGATGACCGGCGATTCGACCGACAACGTCCCGGGCATCCCCGGTATCGGTCCAAAGACGGCGGCCCAGCTCCTGGAGGAATACGGCGATCTCGACACGCTGCTGGCGCGCGCGGAGGAAATCAAGCAGCAGAAGCGGCGCGAGAATATCATCGCGAACCGCGCCCAGGCGCTGTTGTCGCGCGAACTCGTGACCCTGAAGACGGACACGCCGCTCGATGTGCCGCTCGATGATCTCGTGCTCGAAGCGCAGGACGGGCCGAAGCTGATTGCCTTCCTCAAGGCGATGGAGTTCACCACGTTGACGCGGCGGGTAGCCGAGGCGTGCGATTGCGATGCTTCGGCGATCGATGCAGCCGTCGTGCCTGTCGATTGGGGGGCGGAGGCCCACGGTCCCGACCTCGACAAGGGTGAGGCCGGCGGCGCCAGCCCCATGTCCGGTTCGCTCGCGGAGAGTGCTGCCGAGGCGGCTGAGACCCTCCTGCCGAGTGCTTCGGCCAACGGACATGAACCCGCCACACTCGCGAAATCGAGGGCCGCGCTTTTTTCCGGCAAGCCGATCGATCATTCTTCCTATGTGACGATCCGCGACCTCGCGACGCTCGACCGCTGGATCGCGGACGCGCGCGAAACCGGCCTCGTCGCCTTCGACACGGAGACGACATCGCTGGATGCCATGCAGGCCGAGCTTTGCGGCTTCTCGCTGGCAATCGCCGACAATGCGACGGATCCCACCGGTATCGCCATCCGGGCCGCCTACGTTCCGCTGCTGCACAAGGCCGGCGCCGGCGATCTTCTTGGCGGCGGGCTCGTGGACGGGCAGATACCGATGCGCGACGCACTTGTGCGGCTGAAGGACCTGCTTGAGGATCCCGCAATCCTCAAGGTCGCGCAGAACCTGAAATACGACTATCTCGTCATGAAGCGCCACGGCATCACCGTCCAGAGCTTCGACGACACCATGCTGATGTCCTACGCGCTCGATGCGGGGGCGGGAACGCATGGCATGGATGCGCTGTCGGAGCGCTGGCTCGGCCACAAGCCGATCGCCTACAAGGATGTCGCTGGCAGCGGCAAGGGCGCCCAGACCTTCGACATGGTCGATATCGACCGGGCGACGGCCTACGCGGCGGAGGACGCCGACGTCACGCTTCGTCTGTGGCACGTGTTGAAGCCGCGGCTGCCGGCTGAACGGATGACGGCGGTCTACGAGCGCCTGGAGCGGCCGCTCGTGCCGGTGCTCGCGCACATGGAAGAGCGTGGCATCACCATTGATCGACAGATCCTCGCCCGCCTCTCCGGTGACCTCGCCCAGGGTGCAGCCGCGCTGGAGGACGAGATCTACGAACTTGCAGGCGAGCGTTTCACGATCGGCTCGCCCAAGCAGCTGGGCGACATCCTGTTCGGAAAGATGGGCCTGCCCGGCGGTTCGAAGACGAAGACGGGGCAATGGTCGACCTCCGCACAGGTGCTGGAAGACCTGGCGGCCCAAGGCATTCCCTTGCCGCGCAAGATCGTCGACTGGCGTCAGCTGACCAAGCTTAAGTCGACCTATACCGATGCGCTGCCAGGCTTCGTCCATCCCGACACCCGGCGTGTGCACACCTCATACGCGCTCGCAGCGACCACCACCGGTCGTCTGTCATCGTCAGATCCGAACTTGCAGAACATCCCCGTGCGAACGGCCGAAGGACGCAAGATCCGCACCGCCTTCATCGCCTCCCCCGGCCACAAGCTGGTATCGGCCGACTACAGCCAGATCGAACTGCGGGTGCTTGCGCATGTTGCCGACATTCCGCAGTTGAAGCAGGCCTTCGCGGACGGCGTCGACATTCACGCCATGACGGCATCCGAGATGTTCGGCGTACCGGTGAAGGACATGCCCGCCGAAGTGCGCCGCCGCGCCAAGGCGATCAATTTCGGCATCATCTACGGCATCTCGGCCTTCGGGCTCGCCAATCAGCTGTCGATCGAGCGGTCGGAAGCGGGCGACTACATCAAGCGCTACTTCGAGCGCTTTCCCGGCATCAGGGACTATATGGATTCCACCAAGGCCTTCGCCCGTGGCAACGGCTATGTCGAAACGATCTTCGGCCGCCGGGCGCACTATCCCGAGATCAAGTCGTCCAACCCTTCCGTGCGGGCCTTCAACGAACGGGCCGCCATCAATGCTCCGATACAGGGTTCGGCTGCGGACATCATCCGCCGGGCGATGGTCAAGATGGAGCCCGCACTCGCCGAGAGCGGGCTTTCCGCCGTCCGCATGCTGTTGCAGGTACATGACGAGCTCATCTTCGAGGTGGAGGATGGGGACGTCGAGCGTGCGATCCCGGTCATCGTCGGCGTGATGGAAAACGCTTCGATGCCGGCAGTATCGATGAAGGTGCCGCTGAAGGTCGACGCACGCGCCGCACTGAACTGGGACGAGGCGCATTGAGCGGTCGCGGCCAATATCGAGGGTACAACTGTTGCGGGTCCATTTACCACGTGCCGACGTTCGACGTCAGTACGGCACAACAATGTTTGCGCCTTAACGCCGCCTTAATCGCTTGATGCGCTTCTGCAGGTGGCTTGTGGGGCGCGCGGCGCCTGAAACGTGCGGGTGACGGGATGGACGCGGCGCGGCAAGGTAGTCTTTCTGCAGATTTCGAGCGGCGCGCGCCGCTGGTGGTGCAGGTCGTGCGCCAGTACGCGCCGAGCCGCGGCGGGCTGGAGGATGTCGTCGTCAACCTGTCGCGTCAGTTGCAAAGCCGTGGCTATCGGGTCCGCGTCGTGACGCTCGACCGCGTCTTCACCGCCCTGGACCGCAAGCTGCCCGCAAGGGAAACGATCGACGGTATCGAGGTCGTTCGCATTCCCTTTCGCGGCAGCACCCGTTACCCCATCGCCCCGGAGGTCTTTCGCCACCTCAAGGACGCGGATCTCGTCCATGTCCACGCGATCGACTTCTTCTTCGACGCGCTGGCATGGGGCAAGGTCCTGCACGGCAAGCCGCTCGTGGCGACCACGCATGGCGGCTTCTTTCATACGTCGAGATATGCGGCGATCAAGCGCATCTGGTTCAATGTTGCGACTCGTCTGTCGGCACTTGCCTATCGAAGGGTGATCGGTTGCAGCGCGCAGGATACGCGCCTGTTCCGCAAGATCGCCGGGCGCCGCACGGTCGAGATTGGCAACGGCGCCGATGTCGCCAAATTCCATGATGCCGGTGCGACGGAGCCGCTGCGCAGGATCGTCACCATCGGACGCTTTTCGTCCAACAAGCGCCTGGACCGTCTTCTGGATGCCCTGTCGCAGTTGATCGTCCACGAGCCTGACTGGCGTCTCTTCATCGTCGGCGTGCCCGGCGAGGTCAGCGAGACGGAACTGAGGGCGATGATCGCCGAGCGCAACCTCGACAACTATGTCGAAGTGCTTATCGGGCTCTCGAATGAAGGAATCAGGAATACGCTGTCCGGCTGCTCGCTCTTCGCGTCGGCTTCCGAATATGAGGGCTTCGGGCTCGTGGCCGTGGAGGCGATGAGCGCCGGTCTGATGCCGCTGCTCCATCCCAATCAGGCCTATACTGATCTCGCCGGAAGCCATCCCGAAGTGCGGCTTTGCGATTTTCAGGACGCGGAAGAGGCCGCAGGCACCATCCACGCCGCCTTCCTGGGGCTGGCGCGCGACGTCGCCGGCTACCGGACCGGAGCGATGCGGGCGGCAAATGGCTATTCCTGGGACAAGGTTGCCGGGCGTTATGCCGAGATCTATACCGAAATACTCGGAACTGTCGCGCCGGCCGCACGGGTCGCGCCGGCGAAGGGCGTTGAAGGCAATGGGGTTGCGGCCGATGGCTGAGTGCCGACCTGAGCGTAAAGGCTTGCTTGCGACCCGGCCCGGCAAACCGATGGCGGCCCGTGTTGTTGGAGCTCTGCTGATGGCCATTCTCCTGCCGCTCGAAGTCTCCGCCGCCTGCCTGCGGGGGGTGAACTTCGCCGGTGCCGAGTTCGGCGATCCTCCCGGCGTCTACGGCAAGGACTACATCTACCCGAGCGACGAGACGATCCGCTATTTTGCCGGCAAAGGATTTAACGGCGCCCGCCTGCCGTTCCGCTGGGAGCGGCTTCAGCCGAAGCTCGGCAGGGCGTTTGCGATGGGTGAACGCAGACGGCTTCACGATGCGGTCAAGCGGTTGAAGGCGGCCGGCTTCACCGTCGTTCTCGATCCGCACAACTATGCGTACTATCAGGGCCAGCAGATCGGTTCCGCCGACGTGCCGATAGCGGCCTTCGCCGATTTCTGGCACCGGCTGGCCACGGAGTTCAAGAACGATCCCGCGGTGCAGTTCGGCCTGATGAACGAACCGCACGACATCGCTGCTACAGATTGGCTGACGGCCGCGAATGCCGCGATCGCCGCCATCCGTTCGGCTGGCGCCACGAATCTCGTCTACGTTCCGGGAACCATCTGGACGGGTGCGCACAGCTGGGAGCGCGACAATCCCGGCGGATCGAATGCGACCGTCATGCTGGGTATCGAGGATCCGGAAAGGAACTTCGCCTACGAGGTTCACCAATACCTCGACAATGACTTCTCCGGCACGCACGAGACCTGCGAGGCTGCCGATGCGGCGGTTTCGGCTCTGGAGCGCTTCACCGCATGGCTGCGCGAAAACGGCAAGCGGGGCTTCCTCGGCGAGTTTGGCGCGCCTGCGAAGACCGAGTGCCTCACCGCCCTTTCCCGGATGACCGCCGTTGTCGACGGCTCGCCCGATGTCTGGACCGGCTGGACCTACTGGGCGGCCGGCGACTGGTGGCCCGAGAACGAGGCGCTCAACATCCAGCCCACCAAGGAAGGCGATCGCCTGCAGCTGCGGGCACTGGAGTACGGCGGCAGCATCCCCGCGCCCAAGGACGCATGTCCTGCCTTGGGTGAATCCCGCTAACGATCAGGCCTTTGTGAAAGTTCTGCGTGATCCTGTCTGCTATGCGGACAGGGGCGTGGCCGCGCGTGATTGTCCTGATCGCGGCCCATCGGCCCGGCGGTAGGCGCTGGCGGTGCCGACGAGAAACCACATCAGCGCTCCGGTCTTGATCGAATAGAAGCTGTCGCTGATCAGCATCAGAAGCAGCAGATAGATGATCATCATCGAGTGGAAACGCCATCCACGCGCATCCGCCATCGGGGCATAGACGAACAGGCTCCACAGCGCGACGAAACCGAAGATGCCAAACGCCGTCAGCGAGTAGCTGATGCCGGAATCGGCCGTAAAGGCGTTGGTCGTCTCCCAGCCCAGCACGACGCCGAGATCGAGCTGCGTGAGGATGTGCGCAGTGACCGCAAATCGGCCAGCAACGTCGTTCGGCCCGCCCCCCGAAACCGACGTGATGCCATAGATCGCCAGAACTGCGAGCAGGAAGAACGGCATGACCACCCAGACGAGGCGCGGAATGAAAGAGTAAAATGGATAGAGTAGGGTGATGAGGATGCAGGTGTACAGGCCGAAGCGGGCGTCGGCGAGCGCGACGACGGTGAAGGCGAGCAGGAACACGACCCAGCGCAGCCTGAATTCCCGGCCGCGAAAAAGAGCCCAGGCGTAGATGATGGCGCCGAAGTTGCCCATCGAGACCGGCTCGAGGAAGACGGAGGAGACGCGATGCTGCCCGAGGAAGGGCAGGATGGTGCGTGCCTCCGGCCGCTGCCCGGAGATGAACAGGCCCTTTGTCTGCCCGAAGACCTGATCCAGCGTCACGGTGCCGCGCGCCAGATAGTAGCCGATCACGTTGAAGTATTCGAGGAACGTCGGCAGGAACAGATACTCGAACAGTCCGAAGCCGACGACGATCAGGCCGCTCGCCAGCACGAGCCTGTCTGCCAGCTTCACATCCGCAATCCGCGTCGCCAGGAAATAGAAGGCGAGCGGAATGAGAATGTCGCGCACGGCCTTCGGATTGACCTGACCGCCGCGCAGCATGAACAGAAACACCATGTAGCTGACGAACAGCCCGAAGATGACGTAAAATGCCGACTTGCGGGTCATCGCCGCGAGAACGGTGCAGCCCACGATCGCAAGCTCGGCCATGATGACGTGGCGGTCGGCCGTTCCCATGATGCGGGTGTTGACGAAGCAGAGGATGGCGTTGAACACCAGCCCGCCAAGAACGGTTGCAGTCGCCACCTTCCGTAGAATATCCGGGGCGTCGGTATCGCCTACAGGGATTGCCGCGCCGCGCCGGCTGCGCGTCGGGTAGCGGGAACCGTAGCCAAGCGATCCGGTGTGCGACATCGGCAAGCCCCGCTACCGGCCGCCGCCGGCGAGAAGCACGCAGCCGAGCAGCTTGTCGCGCCAGGGACCGATCTCGGCCATCAGCGCGTCCAGCGCGTCGTTGTCTGCGGTTTCCGGCGACGCAACGATGACGATCCCGTCTGCCTGCTTGAGTACGGTCGGAATGACGGCTTCCGCCTGGGTTCCGCAGCAGTCGACGATCGTGAAGTCGATGGCCTCGACTTGCGGCGCTGTGCTGATGCGCGACGACGACAGGGCTGCGAGACGTCGCAATCCGCCGGAGCCTATGCGCTCCACCTGCAGGATGTTCTCCAGTTCCTGGCCGCTGGGCCTTACGCCATCGGTCCTG
This sequence comes from Rhizobium subbaraonis, assembly GCF_900220975.1. Lineage (GTDB taxonomy): Bacteria > Pseudomonadota > Alphaproteobacteria > Rhizobiales > Rhizobiaceae > Mycoplana > Mycoplana subbaraonis. Next base: position 67,455 of record NZ_OBQD01000008.1, read on the forward strand.
ACTTTCACAGACCAGGACTGCCGGCTTGCCGAGCCGAGGCCCGAGCGAAGCGCGCCGTTGGCGAGAAGAACCACTTCGCCGGCGGCATGAAGGTCGCGCGCGACGTCTCCGGCAAGGCCGTTGCTGGCGCCGCCTGCAGGTGCAAGAAAGGCCACCGTGACCGGCCGGGTGGTTGCGAATTCGGCCTGCAGCAGCTGCGAAAGGCGATGAATGCCGGTATCGCGCGCAAGCGCTGCAGGTGCGGCGGGCCTGGCAAAGGGCAGGCGCTGCACGAGCTGATCGATCCGTCCGGGATGCGGCGGTCCGGCGGGAGCGACCGTCGAAAGGATTGGGGTGCCGGTCTTGGTCACGAGCCGTCGCTCGAGCCGCTTGGCGCCGCCAAAGAGTTCACGGGCGACGGCGAGTGCTGCCCCGGCGGCTGAGCCGAACAGGACGGCCGCGATCAGCACCAGGAGTTTCGGCGCCTGGACGGGCTTGTCCGACGGCACCGCCTCGGAAATGATGCGAGAGTTGCCGCTGCCTAGATCCTGCTGCCTGCTGAGCTCCTCCGACCGCGTCAGGAAGGCCTTGTAGACGGCGTCGATGGCCTGGGCCTCGCTGACGAGCTGCACGAGTTGGAACCGGAGCCTGCCGTTGTCCTTTGTCGAGGCCGCCTGATCGTCGAAACGCGTTTCGAGGGAGGCGAGGTTGGCCTTGGCACGCTCGTAGGTATTCGCCGATAGTTCACGGACGCGCTGCAGCTCGATTTCGATCGCATTACGGATGCTGGCGATCTGCGAGCGGATGGCGCGCATCTGCGGATGGTCGTTGCCGAGGTTGGCGGAAAGTTCGGCCTGGCGGTCGAGCGCCTGGGAGTAGCGACTGCGAAGGCCGGACAGCGCGCCGGAATTGAGCGTCTCGGGAATGGCACCGGCTTCGACGTTCGACACGTTGAGCTGCCGCGCCTGTTCGTACGCCGTCCTCTGCTGTTCGACCTGCTGGCGGGCGGCGAGCAACTGCTGGTTCAGCCCGACGAGCTGCTGGTCGGTGATCAGCCCCTGGTCGCCTATGCTGATCATTCCGTTCTCGGACCGGAAGTTCTCCACCGCCTCCTGTGCGTCGAGGACGCGCTGGCGCAATTCCTCCGCCTGCTCGGCGATGGTGCGGGTCGTGCGCAGGTTCACGTCGAGGCGTGCCTTGTCGGCTATCGCGATGTAGCTCTCGGAGATCGCGTTGGCGATCTTGGCGGCCATCTCGCTGTTGCCGTGCTTGACGGTGACGGTGAACACATAGCTGTCGCCATTGCGCTCGACGCTGAGATTTTCGAGCAGCGAGTTGATCACGCCGTCGACGGTCGCAGCTTCCGCCGTCGTTTGCCCGAGCAGTCTCGATGCAAGACCGACGCGATTGAAATAGGGGTCTTTCGTCAGGTCCAGCTTCCTGACCACTTCGCGCAGCACGTCGCGCGACTGGATCAGGTAGACCTGGCTGCCGATTACCTGCTGCGTGTTCGTGCCGCCGCCGGTGTCGGTGCCGACCACCGGTCCCCGCCCCGTATCGACGAAGAGTTCGGCCGTGGAGCGGAAGAACGGTTTCTGGGTGAAGACGAACACCATTCCGAACATGACGCATGCCAGTGCGGCGAGGATGACGTAGTGGATCCTCTTCCTCACGATGCCCGGCAACTGAAAAATGTCGATGTCCATCAAATGACCAAGGCCCGTATGGGACGGGCAACGCCTATTCCAACGATTGCACGCGTGTCCGGCGGCCGATATCGCCCGCAGGATCGTCCTCAACCTCTCAGATTATGGTTAACAAGTGATCAACCGTTTGCGGCAAAGGCACCATGCTCATCGCCGCGCGCAAAATGAATCATATTGGAAATACGATGCTTTTCGGGGCGGAGCGGCCGGAGACGGAAGCTGCGCCATGTCGCGGATCGACCATCGCGGCGTTTTCATGGAAATTTATCCATGTCCTTTCAGGCCATCTTATCTCTCCCTCGTGTATGCCTCTGGTTGAACTGGCAAGGTGCGCGGCATCGTGCGCCGGCCGCAAAGAACACGCGGGAGAAAATGTCATGAAACAGAAAATCCGTGAACTGCTCGCCAAGCATGGCGGTTTGCCGGTCGCAGTGGACCAGGTTGCCGACAATGCCGATCTCTATGCTGCGGGCATGTCGTCCTTCGCGTCCGTGCAGATCATGCTGGCGATCGAGGAAGCGTTCGACCTCGAGTTCCCTGACAGCCTTCTCAACCGCAAGTCGTTCCAGAGCATCGACGCCATCGCGAAAACCGTCGAAGGTCTCACGGGCAGCGCGGAGGCCGCCGAATGAACATGTCGACCGGCGCAGGTCTGGCGGAGCGAGCCGCGCGCGTGGCCGCCGTGGCCGAGGCGCACGCCGATGATGTCGATGCAAAGGGCCGCTTTCCGAAGGAGGCGGTCGATGCGATGCGGGCGGAACGCCTGCTGTCGATCCAGATTTCGCCAGGTCTCGGCGGCGAAGGCGCGTCGATTTCCGATATCGCCGAGCTCTGCTCGCTCATCGGCCAGGCCTGTGCGGCGTCGGCCATGGTCTTCGCCATGCACCAGATCAAGGCTTCGAGCCTCGTCTCGCATGGCGAGGACGCGGACTGGCATCGCGCGTTCATGCGTCGCATCTCCGACGAGCAGCTGCTGCTGGCATCGGCCACAACCGAGGGTGGGATCGGCGGCAACCTCCGCAACAGCATCTGCGCCATCGCGGTCGAGGGCGACCGCTGCCGGCTGGAGAAGGACGCGACCGTCATCTCCTACGGTGCCTACGCCGATGCAATCCTGATCACCTCGCGCAGCCATCCGGATGCCGCTTCCACCGACCAGGTGATGACGGTATTCACCAGGGACCAGTACACGCTCGAGCGCACCCATGTCTGGGACACGCTCGGCATGCGTGGCACCTGCTCTGACGGCTATCTCTTCAAGGGCGAGGCGCCGGCAACCCAGATCCTGCCCAAGCCGTTTGCGGAGATCGCGGCGCAGTCGATGCTGGCGACCTCGCACCTGCTGTGGAGCGCGGTCTGGTACGGGATCGCCGTCAACGCCGTGGCCCGCGCGCAGGCTTTCGTGCGCGCTGCGGCGCGCAGGAGCCCCGGTCAGACGCCGCCGGGCGCGCTGCGGCTCGCCGAAGCCTCAAGCCTGTTGCAGATGTTGAAATCGAATGTCGTCGAGGGCCTGCGGGAATTCGAGGCGGCAAAGGCAGATCCTGACCGGCTCTCGTCGATGGGTTTTGCCGTCGCCATGAACAATCTCAAGATCGGCTCGTCGGAAACGATCCTGACGATCATCAATCACGCCATGCTGATCTGCGGGATCATGGGCTACAAGAACGGTACCCCCTTCAGCCTCGGGCGCCATTTGCGCGACGCGCATTCGGCCCAGCTGATGATCTCCAACGATCGCATTCTCGGCAATACGTCCAATCTCCTGCTTGTCCATAAGCAGGACACCAGTCTCGTGGGGTGAAGCACGATGGATATGCAGACCTCGTTTCTCGACCGGCTTTTCGATGCCGGCCTTCTGATCGAAACCGGCGTTGAGGGCCTCTACGGCCGCAGCGGCCAGTTCGAGGACGTGATCACAGCCTTCGAGCGCCTGATCGATCGCTTTGGCGGCGCTGATGGCGCCGAGGCCATGCGCTTTCCGCCGGGCATGAACCGCGCCTTCTTCGAAAAGAGCGGCTACATGAAGAGCTTCCCGCAGCTGGCGGGCACCGTGCATTCCTTCTGCGGCAACGAACTCGACCACATGAGCCTGCTGCAGTGCATGGAGGTCGGCGAGGAGGACTGGACGAAGGACCAGAAGGCGACCGATATCGTCCTGACGCCCGCCGCCTGCTATCCGCTTTATCCGACGATCGCACGGCGTGGACTCATTCCGGCGAAGGGCGCGCTCTACGATCTCCAATCCTACTGCTTCCGGCATGAGCCATCGCAGGATCCGGCGCGCCAGCAGCTGTTCCGCATGCGCGAATATGTCTGCATGGGGACGGAGACGCACGTCACCGATTTCCGCCAGTCCTGGATGGACCGCGGTGTGCAGATGATGAAGGACGTCGGCCTCGAGGTGACCATCGATGTCGCCAACGATCCCTTCTTCGGGCGGGCCGGCAGGATGCTGGCCAACAACCAGCGCGACCAGAACCTGAAGTTCGAGCTCCTGATCCCGATCACCTCGGTCGCCAAGCCCACCGCCTGCATGAGCTTTAACTACCATCAGGACGCGTTCGGCTCGAAATGGGGGCTGATGATGGAGGACGGCAGCGTGGCGCACACCGCCTGCGTCGGCTTCGGCCTGGAGCGCATCGCGCTGGCGTTGTTCCACACCCACGGCCTCGACGTCGCCGACTGGCCGGAAAACGTCCGCAAGACCCTCTGGGGCTGACCTTGCAGGCACCGAGCGTCTTTCCGGGCCTGGATCCCGCCAACCACCGGCCGCACGCGCTTCACGACCAGGAGCGCATGTGGCCGGAAACCAACTGCTATGTCGATCTCTGGATCGAAGTCCTCCACGCGCTGGGGCTCTCGCCCGAAGCCATGCTCGGCTTCACCCTGACGCAGGATTTCGAGGGCGACCAGTTCACCTTCTTCAAGGTCCCTCTGGAAGATCTCGAGGCGCTGTACGGCATTCGCTGTACGGAGCTTGCGGTCTATGACCGGGTGGAGCGGCATGTCGCCGAGCAGATCGGCCGCGGCCGGCTCTGCCTCGTCGAGATGGATAGCTTTTACATGCCCGATACGCGCGGTGTCGGCTACCGGCAGGAGCATGGCAAAACGACAGTTGCAATCAACCGGCTCGACCTTGAAGGCCGGGTACTGGACTATTTCCACAACGCCGGTTTCTTCCGTCTGGAGGGCGAGGATTTCGACGGGCTTTTCCAGATGAACGCATCCGCCGATGCGCTGCCGTTCCTGCCCTATACCGAATTTGCCAAGTTTCCTTCGTCCTATCCATCCGAAGCGGACCTGCTTGCGGCTGCCCATCGCCTTTTGCGCTTTCATTTCGCGCGCCGGCCCCGAGAAAATCCGATCGCCGCCTTTGCCGGCGTTTTCCCGGGACAGGTGCAAGCGGTGGCCGAGCGCCCGTTCGGCTTCTTCCACAAATACGCCTTCAACACGCTACGCCAGGTCGGCGCCAACTTCGAACTTGCGGCAAGCCATCTCGACTGGCTCGCAGCAGACGGTTCGCTGGCGCCGGCATCGGACGCCGCTCGCCGGATTTCCGAAGTTGCGAAGTCAGTTCAGTTCCAGCTTGCCCGCGCCGTGACGCGCAAGCGGTTCGAGCCGCTCGCAACTGCACTGGACCCGGCCGTCGAAGCCTGGGAGGAGCTGATGCAGGTGCTCTCCCGGCACATCGGTTAACCGGAGCGGCAGGATGGGCGATCATAGACGCGAGCACGGCACGAAGCTCGACAGCGGCTGGCGCCTATGCCTGACGCCGCCTGGCGCGTGGTCTGCCCCCTCAATGCGTACCGCAGAGACGGCCGCTTTTGACGCCCCTGTTCCCGGAACCGTTGCTGGCGCGCTGGAGCGGGCCGGGTTGTTCGATCGGACGGACCCTGAGCCCTTGATCGACCGGGACGCCTGGTATTTCCTCGACATTGCAGGCGGCGCACCGGGCCCGGCCGTCCTTGCCCTCGATGGCCTGGCGACCATCGCGGAGGTCTACTGGAACGGCGAGAGGACGCTCTCTACGCGGTCCATGTTCGTCGCCCACGAGATCGCCGTGACCGTGAGCGGCGATGATCGTCTTGCCATCTGCTTCCGCGCCCTGGCGCCGCATCTCGAACGACGCGGCCCGCGCGCCCGCTGGCGCCCGCAGATGATCGTGCCGCAGGGCCTGCGCCTCGTGCGGACCACGCTGCTCGGTCACATGCCGGGCTGGTGCCCGTCGGTACAGGCTGTAGGCCCGTACCGGCCGGTGCGGCTAAGGCGACCGCAGGAAGCCAAGTTCGAGGATGTGCAGATCCGTGCCGCTCTAGATGATGAGGGAAACGGACATCTTCACGTCTCGTTGCGGGCGGGCGATCGCTCTGTCCCCCCGGAACTCTGCTGTGCCGGTTTTCGCGCGACGATGGAGCGGATGCCGGATGGCCGCTGGTCGGGTGACTTGGCCATGGCGGACGTCGAGCCCTGGTGGCCGCACACGCATGGAAAGCCCGTCCTGCATGCGGTCGAAGTCCGTGTCGCAGGAGACCGGCAGGTGATCGGGCGCACGGGCTTTCGCCGACTTCATGTCGATCGCGGCCCGGAAGGCTCGGGCTTCTCTCTGCAGGTGAACGGCGTTCCCGTCTTCTGCCGCGGCGCGGTGTGGACGACGGCCGACATCGTCGATCTGCCGGGCGACCGGGAACGATACGCACCGTTGCTTCGCCTGGCGAGAGAAGCGGGCATGAACATGCTGCGCATCGGCGGCACGATGACCTATGAGGCGAAGGCGTTCTTCGACCTTTGCGATGAGCTCGGCATTCTCGTCTGGCAGGATTTCATGCTGGCGAACTTCGACTACCCCGCTGCCGATCCGGAGTTCTGCGATCTCCTGCGCGAGGAGGCGAAGCAACTGCTGAGCCGGCTGTCCGCTTCGCCGTCGCTGGCTGTTCTCTGCGGCGGAAGCGAGATGTTCCAGCAGGCGGCGATGCTGGGCCTTCCGAAGGCCAGCTGGAGCGGTGCGCTGACCGACAATCTTCTGCCGGAAGTGGCGCAAGCGTTGCGTCCGGACGTGCCCTACGTTGCCAATTCCCCCTTTGGCGGCGCCATGCCGTTCTCGCCCGATGCCGGGGTTACCCACTACTATGGCGTCGGAGCCTATTCCCGGCCGCTGGAGGATGCGCGCCGGGCCGGTGTGCGCTTCGCCGCCGAATCGCTCGCCTTCGCCCATGTGCCGGAGCAGGCCACGCTGGATGCGCATCTGCCCGTTCCCTCGGTCCACGATCCACGCTGGAAGGCGCGCGTCCCTCGCGACCGCGGTGCTTCCTGGGATTTCGAGGACGTGCGGGACCATTATCTCGGCCTGCTCTATGACTGCGATCCCGCGCGCCTGCGTCGTGAGAATCCGGCTCGTTATCTCGATCTCTCGCGGGCGGTCAGCGGCGAGGTGATGGAGGCGACATTTGCCGAGTGGCGTCGCCCGCAATCGACCTGCAAGGGCGCGCTGGTCTGGACCCTGCAGGATCTGCTGCCGGGCGCCGGCTGGGGCGTGATCGACGCCACCGGCCTGCCCAAGCCGGCGTGGCATGCACTTCGGCGCGCGTTCCGGCCGGTGCAGCTTCTGCTGTCCGATGAGGGGACGAACGGGCTGGACCTGCATGTCCTGAATGACACCGACGCGGAGCGCCGGTTCGTTCTGGAGATCGCCTGCCTGCGCGACGGCCGCCAGCCGGTGGTATCCGGGCGCTGCGAGCTTTCGCTGGATCCACGCAAGGCTACGACGATGGCCGCGACCGATCTGTTCGGCGCCTTCTTCGACACGACCTATGCCTTCCGCTTCGGTCCGCCCGCGCATGACGTCACGGTCGCTGTCCTGCGCGATCGCGAAACGGCGTCCCCTGTCGCAGAGGCTTTCCATTTCCCGCAAGGACGTGCCAGCGCGCTGCATCCGGCAACGGCGACAGTCGTGCTCGAGGAGATCGACGGACGCTGGCTGTTGCAGATTTCGTCGGACCGGCTCCTCCAGTCCGTGCATATCGATTGCCCAGGATTTTTGCCGTCCGATAACTGGTTCCATCTCGCGCCGGGCACGCCACGCGCAATTTGCCTGACCGGGACCGGCGGGCTGGAGCGCCCGACGGGCGAGGTCGGTGCACTGAATCTGCCCGGCACTTTGTCGTTCTAGTTTCAAGGACGCCGCCAGAAACTGAGGCTGGAAGGCTTCGCCGGCGCTATTTCGCCGCCGCGAGCGCCATTTCGAGGATATGCCGCCGCAGAAAGGTTTTCGCGTCCGGTGGAGACATGTTGTGGTCTGCGCCCTGCACGATCTCGACGGTGACGCCCGGATAGGCCTTGATGCCCGTCCCGTCCGCGCCGAAATAGGCGTGGTAGCGTTCCAGTCCGACGTCGGTTTCGCTGTAGATCAGCCGCATCGGAACGTGCCGCTCCGAAAGTCTGCCAAAAGACGCATGCACCGCATGCCTCAGCCGGCCGAATTTCGACAGCCGCCAGAAGATGCTAGGTGCCGAGCGTGCGACGCGGCTGCCAAGCTGGCGGCATATGTTGCCAGCCGCCCGCCGGATGTCGATCTCGCCGGAGGCCAGCCGCCTGAACGTGTCCGCACGCAGGGCCCGCTTGCGGTAATCGCCAAGGGAACGCGGGTTGTAGCGCAGCGCCTCCTCGACGTTCTCGTCCTCGTCCCACACGAAAGTGAACGGATTGACGGCAACGACGCCGAGGCAACGCTCTTCCTCCAGTGCGCTGCGGAAGGCGAGATAGGCCCCGCTACAGCGCCCGGCGAGCACGGCAGGCCCGAGCCCGCGTCCGCCAAGAAGGTCGAAGGCCGCACGCACGTCGTCCTGCTGGCCGGCGGAAAAGAGCACCTGCCCCGGAGCGTCGGCAACCGGCGGACTGTCGCCGACATTGGCCGCGTCGAAGCGCAGGGACACGACGCCGTTTGAGGCCAGGTACCGCGCGGTTTCCACGGTGGAGCGCGCCCAGCCAGCCTGCCGGTCGTAGGCCGTACCGAGAAGCACGACCGCGGCGCCACGCCGCTCACCCTTCGGCAGGCAGAGCGTCCCGAACAGCCGGTGCCGGGGCCCGAAGCGGATCGGCTCCTCGCAGAATTCGTCGCCCTCCACGATTGTCGGAGCGGGGGGCATTGCAGGATGGACGGCGGTGCCTGTGTCCGCGGCCAGCGAGGCGACCCAGGCGGCAACGGCGGTCGCCACCGCCTCCGGCTGCCTTGCGATGGTGGGATTCGACACGAGATCGTCGTAGCCGTCATAGTCGCGGCGGGTCACGGTCGCACCGAGGCTCTCCAGCCGATCGGCGAACGCAGCTTCGTTGTCCCGCGCGGCACGATGAACGACGAGCACGGACCGGGCCGGGATCGCCTCGATGGCCTGAATGCTGAGACCCCGGACGGCGGCTGCGATCTCCCCCGGCATGACCAGCCCGGCGATCGACACTTTTGCGGCAATGCGCTGTTCGTCGCTCAGTCCGAGGCCGTCATCGACCATTTTCGACCAGGCGGCGAGTTCGCGCAGGTAGAAACGGCCGCTGATGACGGGTGCCATCAGGACGGCACCTTCGACGGGACCGAGACTGCCGGCATTCAGGGCGGCAAAGGTCGCACCAAGTCCATGCCCGACGAGGATCAGTCGGGAAGCGCCGGAAAGCCGGCGAAGCTCGGCCGCGGCCGCCTCGATCGCCGCCTCCCATACCGGAAGACCACCGGGAAATTCCATGTCGTCGGGCGCGTCGCCGGTGCCGGGGTAGTCGAAACGCAGGCTGGAAACCCCTGACGCGGCAAAGCGCTCGGCGAGATCGCGCCAGAGCTTGCGCGTGCACATTTCCTCGAAACCCCAGGGGCTGAGGAAGAGCACCGCGCAATCCGACGGCGCCGTCCCCGCCATTGCGGGTGTGTAGTGCCCGACCGTCCTGCTGAAGGATACGGGCATCGAAGCCGAACCCGGCTCCCAGGATAGTGTATCGAAGCTGTCGGCGGTTTCCTCTTTCGTGACGTAAAGCATCTGGCAAGTCACTCCGCGGGAGCATTCGCCTTCGCCCCGGCGACGAAGGACAAGCCGCGTCGAAGCGGGGCAAGGCGGGCGGACGATCGCGAGAGCACCATGTCGAGAACATGTGCATCCGCCGGATCGACCGCGCGCAGGAGGCGCAGGGCTGCGGCATATCCCAGCGCGCCGGCGAGAACACCCGCCGCCAGCCCTGCAAAACCGCGGACGATGTCGGTCACGGCGAAGGCCGCGAGAGCGCAGACTGCCGCAGCTGCCGCCACCTTGCCGACCGTCAGCGCAAGCCTGGGCGACATGTCGGCGCTCTTCATGCTGCGAAGGAGGAGGACGCAGATCAGCAGGAAGACGCCGCCGCGCACCAGCGCACCACCTGCGCCCCCGAACTGCGGAATGACGGCGATGCAGCCGATGAGCATGGCCAGAGCGCCGATGCCCGTCGTCACCAGCCTGATGCCGATGCGATCCATGGAGTAGAGGTACTGCGTCGTCAGCTGGCTGAAGACGAAGGCCGGCGAGCCGGCGGCGAGGATCGCGACAATGAGACCGCTCGGCCTGAAACTCTCCCCGTAGATCGTCACGACGAGCGGTTCGGCGATGGCGGCAAGGCCGAAGCAGAGCGGAAAGGTGATGTAGGCGAAGCTGCGCGTGACGGCGGCGAAGATGCCGGCCGGCAGGACGCCGTCGGAGCCTTCACGGCTATGGACATAGAACGGCAGCAGGCTGCCCGTCAGTTGCACCGGCAGTTGCAGCGCCAGATTGGCAAGCGACAGCGCCACGGCGTAGAAGCCAACGTCCTCCAGGCTCCGAAACTGCTGGAGAAAGAAGAGCTCGGGCCGGTTCAGGAACACCGCGCTCAGGACGAATTCGAAGAACAGGACGGCCGACGACGATATCAGCGCCTTCGGGGCAAAGCCGGCGCTGTTGCGCGGCGCCAGCACAATCCCGAGCGCAAAGGCAAAGGGTGCGGCCTGACCGGCGATATAGCCAAGCAACGCGCCTTCCACGCCCCAGCCGACGGCGCCAGCGATGACGAGAACGAGTTGCAGGATCGACGAAACAACCGTGATGCGGAAGAAGGCGGAAACCCGCTGCTCGCCGAGCAGATAGTTCTTGGTCAGCGCCCCGATCGACTGCACGAAGAGAAGCGCGCCTGTAAGGATGACGATGCTTTCCGGTGTGCCGATCACCGCTTCGCGCTCGGCTTCCCACGAAACGGACGCATAGAGGATCACGAGCAGGACGGTGGAGACAAGGACTGGCAAGGCGATATAGGCGGCGAAACCGCGCCGGTCCTGGGTGCCAAGGCCACGCGCCTTCAGCTGCGGAAGGCAGCGCATCAAGAGCACACCGGTTCCCAGTTCGGCGACGAGCGCGCCGGTCGTGGCGACCCAGAGCGCAAAGGCGACGGTACCGTTCGCCTCGGGCCCTAGCAGGCGGGCGATGGCGATCGAGCAGGCAAAGCCGGTCACGAGCAGCAGCATTCCCGCCGCCGCGTTCGTGATCGAATTCGACATGATGCCCTTGCTCATCGCGCCTTGCTACCTGCCCTGACAGCCCCGCCGGCTCCGGGGGGGAAAACTAGCGCTCATACGTTAAAATATCCTGCGCCGGCCGCACGACGCCGGCCGCCGTCCGCCAGCCGTCCCAGCGGCCGATCAGGATTTGCTGCGAGCGGCGCGCCATGTCTGGCCTGAGCGTTAGCGCATAGATCGCCATTCCGGCGATCGGTCGCAGGAGGCGCGGCAGAAAACCGGCGGCACCGAAGCGATGCTTGCGCATCACATAGCCAAGGCCGGCGCTGTAGCGGCGGATCTTGGCGATGTTCTCGGGCACGGTCTGGTCGCAGCCATCCTCCGGGTGGTGGCCGAAAAGGGAGGGATCGTAGTACCCCCTCTCGCCGCGTTCGATGAGCGTCAGGGCCAGGTCCTGGATCTCGTATGCCCCCCATGGCGTGCCCGAGCCGGGGCCGATCTTCTCATCGAACCCGCCGGCCGCGGCAAAAGCGCTTCGCCGCACGAGGAGCATCCACTCGATCAGTGTCGTCCAGACGTTGCTGCGGTCGATTGTGGTCGCTTCGGTGTCGAACTGGCCCATGATGGTGGCACCGGCGGCATTGGTAGCCCGGCCGCAATAGAAGTCGGCGGGCATCCGGTCCGTCAGGCGGAAATACCGTTCCAGCAGGTCGGCCGGATACCAGCAGTCGTCGTCCGGAAACATCAACCATTCGCCGCGCGCCTGGGCCGCGCCGAGGTTTCGGGCACGGCAGACGCCCTTCTTTGCGGTCTTCAGGTGGACGATCTCGAGCGTCCGAGAGAACGGCACGATCACGTCCAGCAGACGGTCATCCTCGTTCTGATCGACCACGATCACCTCGAAATCACGTCCGCTCTGCGCCGCCAGCGACCGAAACAGACGCGACAGTTCATTGGTGCGGCCAAGCGTGGCCACCACGAGGGAGAGGCGGAATGATCGTTCGTTCGGCGTCATATCGACCTTGAGGACGGAGGCCGCTACCGGCAGGTCGCGGATATGGCCGCGACATTATCCGGACGAGGCGTTAAGGCTGAATGAACGTCGCAGCGGCAATGTATCGGATTTTGGAGAAGGTACCCCGATGGCCTTGCGTCGGTGGACGCTTCGGCATAGCTCTCTGGCGAAAGAGCCGGATGCCCGATGCCCCACAAGGTCACCATTTACAGCCTCAAGCTTCACGATTTTCGCAACTATGCGTCAGTCGCGCTCGGGCTCGATGATCGCCATGTCGTACTCACCGGCGCAAACGGTGCGGGAAAGACGAACCTCATGGAGGCCGTCTCGTTTCTTTCCCCCGGACGCGGGCTGCGTCGGGCGGCCTATGCCGACGTCGCCCGCGAGGGTGCTGCCGGCGGCTTCAGCGTCTTCGCCGCAATCGATGGAATGCAGGGCGAGGTCGAGATCGGCACGGGCACGGATACCGGCGAGGACGGGCAATCACGTCGCCTCAGGCTGAACGGGACGACGGCACGTTCGGTGGACGAGCTCCTGGACCATCTGCGCGTCGTCTGGCTGACGCCCTCCATGGACGGCCTTTTCACCGGCTCGTCCTCGGATCGCCGCCGCTTCCTCGATCGGCTCGTGCTGTCGCTCGACCCCGAACACGGACGAAGGGCCGCCGATTTCGAAAAGGCGATGCGCGGCCGCAACCGCCTGCTGTCGGAACCTCGCCCCGATGCACGCTGGCTGGACGCGCTGGAAACGCAGATGGCCGAGCTCGGAGTCGCCATGGCGCTGGCGCGCCGGGAGCTGGTCGGCCTGCTCGCCGATATCGTCGAGGCTTCCCGCGACGAAGGGCCGTTCCCGTCTTCTTCCATGACGTTGAGCGGATTCCTCGACGACCGGCTCGATCGTCCCGCCTACGAGATCGAGGAGGAATATGCTGCCCTCCTGCGCGACGGACGCTTTCGCGATGCCGCCGCCGGCCGAACGCTGGACGGCCCGCACCGCGTCGATCTCCTCATTCGCCATCGGGAAAAGAGCATGGACGCGGCCCGTTGCTCCACCGGTGAGCAGAAGGCGCTGCTGGTCGGCATGATCCTCGCCCATGCGGGTCTCGTCGCAGGCATGACCGGACATGCGCCGATACTGCTGCTGGACGAGATCACCGCCCATCTCGACGAGGGGCGGCGTGCGGCCCTGTTCGATCGGATCGACGCGCTCGGCGGGCAGGCCTTCATGACGGGAACCGATCGTGCGATGTTTGCGGCGCTCGGCGAGCGGGCGCGCCTGCTGACCGTCGAAAACGGCAGGATCGAGGGATGAAACCCAACTTCGGAGACGGCAGGTGACCGGCGACAAAACCAGGCTCGACAAGATAGCGGGTAGGGATGCACTGGCGCCAGACGAGATCGAGCGTTACCGGCGCCACATCGTTCTCTCGGAGATCGGAGGGGCAGGGCAGCAACGGTTGAAGAACGCGTCCGTTCTGGTTATTGGCGCGGGCGGTCTCGGTGCCCCCGTCCTTCAGTATCTGGCAGCGGCAGGCGTCGGCCATATCGGCATCGTCGACGACGATACCGTCTCGCTGTCGAACCTGCAGCGGCAGGTGATCCACGCGACCGGAGCGGTCGGACGGCGGAAGATCGAAAGTGCTGCGGCAGCCATCGCCGCGATCAATCCGCATGTGCGGGTCACGACCTTCGAGCGTCGGTTTACGCCCGATACCGCGCCGCAGCTTCTGGCAGGCGTCGATCTTCTGGTCGACGGGTCGGACAATTTCGAGACGCGCTATGCCGCCGCCGACGCGGCGGAGGCAGCACGGGTGCCGCTCGTCACCGGCGCGGTCGGCCGCTTCGATGGCTCGCTGACGGTGCTGAAGCCGTGGGAGGCGGATGACGACGGGCGAAGGAACCCCGGTTACCGCGACCTCTTTCCCGAAGCGCCCCCACCCGGCGTCGTTCCTTCCTGCGCCGAGGTCGGCATCGTAGGCGCGCTGACCGGCGTGATCGGCACGCTGATGGCGATGGAGACGATCAAGCTCATCACCAGCGCCGGCGAGCCTCTCGTCGGACGGCTACTGTTGTACGACGGGCTTGCGGCACGCTTCGATGTGATGCGCTACCGCCGCCGCAAGGAGGGCCGGTGATGCAGGTTCGGCGCCTGGAGCCGTCATTCGGCCGCTACGACGAACTGCTGGCGATGATACGCGCCGCCTTTGCCTACATGGACGCCCGCATCGATCCACCGTCCTCAGCCCAGCGGCTGACGCCGGCCACCCTGAAGGAAAAGGCCCTGTCCGAAATCGTCTTTCTGGCGGTCGACGACCAGAGGCTTGTGGGCTGCATCTTCTGCCGTCCGGAGCCGCAGCGCCTCTACATCGGCAAGCTTGCGGTGGTGCCGGACCGGCAGGGGGACGGCATTGGCCGCGCGCTGTTGATGGCGGCGGAGGCCGAGGCCCGCAGACTGTCGCTTCCGGCGATGCGGCTGGAGACGCGCATCGAACTCACGGAAAACCACGCGCGTTTTCACGCCATGGGCTTCGAGAAGACGGCCGAGAACCGTCATTTGGGCTTCGACCGGACGACGTCCATCGAGATGACGAAGCACCTCTGAACCTTTGACTCCGTCTGGCCGGCGCCCGTCAGGTGCGCCCGGGCAGGACCCGGTCCGGCGGTCGGTGGCCGTCGAAGAAGGTGCGGATGTTGATGACGACCTTCTCGCCCATCTCGATCCGCCCTTCCAGCGTCGCAGACCCCATATGGGGCAGCAGCACCACCTTGCCTTCGGTCGCAAGCTTGACCAGCTTCGGGTTGACGGCGGGTTCGTGTTCGAAAACGTCGAGGCCGGCGCCGGCGATCTTTCCCTCGCGGAGCGATTTTATCAGTGCCACCTCGTCGATGATCCCCCCGCGTGCGGTGTTGACGATGTAGCTCGACGGCTGCATCAGCGCCAGCCGCCGGGCGGAGAGCAAGTGGTACGTCGCAGGCGTCGAGGGGCAGTTGACAGAGACGATATCGACGCGCGCCAGCATCTGGTCCAGGCTGTCCCAGTAGGTCGCCTCGAGTGCCTCTTCCGTCGCCGTGCTTACGCGGTGGCGGTTGTGATAGTGGATCGACAGGCCGAAGGCCTTGGCGCGGCGGGCGACGGCGGTGCCGATACGGCCCATGCCGACAATCCCGAGGCGCTTGCCCCAGATCCGGTGCCCGAGCATCCAGGTGGGCGACCATCCGGCCCACTCGCCCTTGCGGTCGGTCAGAAGGTGCGCGCCCTCGGCAAGCCTTCTCGGCACCGACAGGATCAGCGCCATCGTCATGTCGGCGGTGTCCTCGGTCAAAACGTTCGGCGTGTTGGTGACGGTGATGCCGCGCCGCGCCGCCGCGTCCACGTCGATATGGTCCACACCGTTGGAGAAGCTGGCGATAAGCTTGAGCTGCGGCCCCGCCTGCTCGATCAGCGCCGCGTCGATTCGGTCCGTGACCGTCGGCACCAGCACGTCATTGCTCTTCACCGCCGCCACCAGCTCCGGCTGCGTGCGCGGCGTGTCCTCGATATTGAGCTCGGCATCGAACAGCTCGCGCATACGCGTTTCGACCACGTCGGGCAGGCGACGGGTGAGGTAGACCTTCGGCTTTTTCTTGTTCGTCATGGTCCGTTCGGCGTCCTGTTGACGGGTCCTTAACCAAGATAGGCAAGACTTGCTTCATCAAGGGCATTTTCTACCAGACCCCGTCGCGAAGACAATCCGCTCTGAAGACCGGTCGCGCGAATTGCGTGCTCCGGCCGGGGTCCGGTCACCGGATGCCTTGTCTGGCTGGAAGTGGATCACGTCATGCGTCACTTACATTCTCGCATCTGCACCGTTGTGTTGGTCGCCCTGATGGCGCTGGGATCGCAGGCAGTTTCCAACGCCTTCGCCCAGGCTGCAAAAGGTCCGAGCGGGCTGCCCCTGCCGCGTTTCGTCAGCCTCAAGGCCAAGAGCGTGAACCTGCGCGTGGGGCCGAGCGTCGATTACGCGGTCGCCTGGCGCTACATGAAATCGGGTGTCCCGGTCGAGATCATCCAGGAGTACGACAACTGGCGGCGCATCCGCGACGCGGACGGTACCGAAGGCTGGGTCAACCAGGCGCTTCTGTCCGGAGAGCGGACGGCGGTCACGGCACCCTGGATGCGCGGCAAGGGCGCCGACGTCTTCGTCAACATGCGCCGGGAGCCCCAGTCGTCGAGCGCCATCATCGCAAAGCTCGAGCCCGGCGTCGTGATCAAGGTCGGCGAATGCAATGGCGACTGGTGCAGGGCCGAAGTGGAGGGTGCCGGCGGCTGGGTTTCGCAGGCCGAAATCTGGGGCGCCTATCCCGGCGAAGCCTTCAAGTAGCGACCTCGCCGGCGGGGGCTCAGGCGAGCCCGGCCGCTGTTGCGGCCTCGGCAAGGGAAACCATCGGCCGCGGCCCGATCTGCTCGATCACGATGCCGGCGGCAAGGCTGCCGAGCCTGCCGCAGTCTTGCAGCGAGCGGCCCTGCGTATAGCCGTGCAGAAATCCCGCAGCGTAGAGATCGCCCGCCCCGGTCGTATCCACCACCGACTCGATCGCGGTGGCGTGCACCCGCACGCGCTCGCCGTCCTTCATGATGATCGAACCCTCCTCGCTCATCGTGACGATCGCCAGCCGGCAGTCCTTTTCGATCATCGACAGCGCATACTCGAAGTTCTCCGTCTCGTAGAGTGCCAGGACCTCGGCCTTGTTGGCGAACACGATGTCGACCGTTCCCGAGCGCATCAGATCCAGGAATTCGTCCCGGTAGCGATGGACGCAGAAGCTGTCGGACAGCGTCATCGACATCTCCCGCCCGTTGGCGTGGGCGATGCGGGCGCAGGCGAGAATGGCTTCCTTGGCGCGCGGAGGATCCCAGAGATAGCCCTCGAAATAGGTCACCTTGGCCGCAGCCACTACCTCTTCCTCGACGTCCTCCGGGCCAAGCTCGACGCAGGCACCGAGATAGGTGTTCATCGAGCGTTCGCCGTCCTCCGTCACGAAGATCATCGATCGCGCGGTCGGTGGAATGCGGTCGAGCGGGTTGGTCGCGAAGTGGACGCCCTGAGCGCGAATGTCGTGGGTGAAGATGTCGCCCAACTGGTCCCTGGCCACCTTGCCGAAATAGGCCGCGCGCCCGCCGAAGCTGGCAATGCCGGCGGCGGTGTTGCCGGCGCTGCCGCCCGAGGCCTCCACCGCCGGTCCCATCCGCGAATAGAGCAGCTCAGCGCGCTCGGCGTCGATGAGGTTCATCGCGCCCTTGATGATGTCGTTGTCGGTGAGGAAAGTTTCGTCGCAGCGGGCGATGATGTCGACGATCGCGTTGCCGACCGTCAGCACGTCGAATTGGGTCATGCGGTTTATCCGTCTCGAAAGGTAAGAGCCGGTTACCGGTCTTAGCGGATTTTCGACGGATTGTAAGGGGTGCCGCCCGAAGGTTGCCCGTCGGGCGGCGAAATATCGTCAGTCCTTGGCGCGCTCGACGTAGGAGCCGTCCTCGGTGGCGATCACGACGCGGGTGCCAGCCTGGATGTGCGGCGGAACGAGCGTGCGCACGCCGTTGGACAGCATGGCGGGCTTGTAGGAGGAGGATGCCGTCTGGCCCTTCACGACCGGCTCGGTCTCGGTGATCTCCAGCGTGACGTGACGCGGCAGGTCGAGCGCGATCGCCACGCCCTCATGCGTCGACAGGATCACGGCCATGCCCTCCTGCAGGTAGGCCTTGGCATCGCCGACGTCGTCCGCCGACATCGTCAGCTGGTCGTAGCTCTCCGGGTTCATGAAGTGAAACCCGTCGCCGTCTTCGTAAAGGAAGGTGTGCTCGCGGTCTTCGACATGGGCGCGCTCGACCTGTTCGGTCGTGCGGTAGCGCTCCGATACCTTCACGCCGTCGGAGATGCGGCGCATGTCGACCTGTGTGACCGGCGTGCCCTTGCCCGGGTGGAAGTTCTGTGCCGTCAGAACCACGTAGAGTTTGCCGTCGACGTCGAGCACGTTGCCCTTGCGGACGGAAGAAGCGATGATCTTTGCCATAAGACTTCCTTGTATCTGGAGCGGCCGCGTCGTAGAGGACGCAGCAAGTGTCATCCCCGGACCGCAGAAAGCGGGATCGGGCCGCAACTACCCTAAATTCCGGTAAAAGGCCAGCGCGTCCGCCGGAATCTGATAGAAACTTGCCATGACCGTGAAGACCTCCGCCCCATCCCCCTGGTGGACGCCCGACGTCCATGCCGACCGCCGTCCGTTCCTGCTCGCGCGCAACCGTGTCCAGGCGGCGTTGCGAGGCTTCTTCGCAGAGCGCGACTTCATCGAGGTCGATACGGCGACGTTGCAGGTATCGCCGGGAAACGAGGCGCATCTGCATGCCTTTCGCACGGAGGCGATCGGCCATTCGGGCGCGGCGACGCAGCTTTATCTGCACACCTCGCCGGAGTTCGCCTGCAAGAAGCTGCTCTCTGCGGGTGAGAAGCGCATCGCCTGCTTCGCCCACGTCTATCGCAACCGCGAGCGCGGCCCCCTCCACCATCCGGAATTCACCATGCTGGAATGGTACCGGGCCGGGGAGAGCTATGAGGCGCTGATGGACGACTGTGCCGATATCCTGGCGCTGGCGGCCCGAACGGCGGGGGCCGACCGGCTCGCCCATCGCGGCCGTACATGCGATCCGTTTGCCGTGCCCGAACGTCTGACGGTTGCGGACGCCTTCGAGCGCCATGCCGGCATCGACCTTTTGGCGACGATCGCCTCGGACGGGGCGACGGACCGCCAGGGACTGGCTCAGGCGATGGCCGAAAGCGGCATGCGCGTTGCCGAAGACGATACCTGGGCAGATCTCTTCAGCCGCGTCTTGGTCGAGCGCGTCGAGCCGAAACTGGGGTTCGATCGCGCCACGGTCCTCTGCGAGTATCCGGTTGCCGAGGCCGCGCTGGCGCGGCCTTCGCCGCGCGATCCGCGGGTTGCCGAACGCTTCGAGCTCTATGCCTGCGGCGTCGAACTCGCCAATGCCTTCGGCGAGCTTACGGATGCAGCCGAACAGCGCCGCCGTTTCGGTCTGGAGATGGCGGAGAAGCAGCGCGTCTACGGCGAGCGCTATCCGCTGGACGAGGATTTTCTCGCAGCACTCGCAAACATGCCGGAGGCGAGCGGCATCGCGCTCGGCTTCGACCGTCTGGTGATGCTCGTGACGGGCGCTTCGCGCATCGACCAGGTGATCTGGGCGCCGGTTTCGGAGACCGCGTTGTGAGCGGGGCCGCGCGAATGATCCCGGCCGGGTCCGTCGCGTCGATTGGCGCGAGGACATTGCGCTCCGTTGCGGAACTGGACGACGCACTGCTTCTGCCGCCGGATGCCAGGGCCGAAGATCTCGCCCGCGTCGGCGAGCGCTATGCGGTGGCCGTAACGCCCGCCATGGCAGCGCTGATCGATCCGAACGATCCGTCCGATCCGATCGCGCGCCAGTTCATACCGGATGTCGCGGAGCTTGAG
Organism: Rhizobium subbaraonis; assembly: GCF_900220975.1. GTDB lineage: Bacteria > Pseudomonadota > Alphaproteobacteria > Rhizobiales > Rhizobiaceae > Mycoplana > Mycoplana subbaraonis. The sequence continues at coordinate 87,147 of NZ_OBQD01000008.1, forward strand.
GCACTGCCCGGGGAACAGTCCGACCCGATCGGTGACCTGGCGCACAGTCCCGTGCCGGGCATCGTCCATCGCTATCCGGACCGGGTGCTGCTGAAGGCGGTGCATGTTTGCCCGGTCTACTGCCGGTTCTGTTTCCGACGCGAGATGGTCGGCCCTGCCGGCCTCGGAACGCTGACGACGGAGGAACTGGATCGGGCGATCGATTATATTGCCGGACGTCCGGAGATCTGGGAGGTGATCCTCACCGGCGGCGATCCGCTTGTGCTCTCGCCCCGCAGGCTGCGGGAGATCACGCAGCGGCTGGCGGCGATCGGCCACGTCAGGGTCGTGCGCTTCCATACGCGCGTGCCCGTCGTCGATCCAGACAAGGTGGATGCGGGTCTCGTCGACGCGTTGAAGGCGTCGGGAAAGACCACCTACGTGGCCCTGCATGCCAACCATCCGCGCGAACTGACGGCGGATGCGCGTGCTGCCTGCGCCCGCCTGATCGATGCCGGCATCGCCATGATCAGCCAGACTGTCCTTTTGAAGGGCGTCAACGACGATGCCGATGTCCTGACGGCGTTGATGCGCGCTTTTGTCGAGAACCGGATTCGGCCCTACTACCTTCATCACCCGGATCTGGCGCCCGGCACGAGCCATTTCCGCCTCGGTCTCGACGAGGGCCGGGCGCTGGTCGAGCAGATGCGCGGCCGCATATCCGGCCTGTGCCAGCCGACCTACATCCTCGATATACCGGGCGGCTACGGCAAGGTTCCGGTGCTCTCGCCAGCGGTTCGCGAAGGCGACGACGGTTGCTTCCGCATCCGCGACTATCGCGGCGGCGAGCATATCTATCCGCCGCCGGCCGAAAGTTCCGTCGCCAACGAGAAGGGCTGAGGGGCGGCGAGAGGCGTTCGTCCGGAACGATCTTTCCGACCTTCCAACGGCACTGGCTCAGGCCAGCGGCCACGGGATCAGAATTCCTCCCAGTCGCCGTCCTTGCTCTGCGACTTGGCGCCGAGAGCGCCCATCAGTTTCTGTTTCAGGAGGTGCGCCGGCGAGGCGACGGCTTTCGACGTCTCGCTGGCTGCCTTGACGTTCCACTGGCCAGCGGATTTGCGCGGAAGCCTGGTAACCGTGCCGGACGGCGCGGCAGGTGGCGCGGAGGTGTACGATGCGTCCGGCTCGCGTTGCGTCGTTGCCGATCGCGGCGCCGGTGTCCCCTCCGATCCGGCGGCCTGCAGGCCCGGCGAACGGGAAGGCTGGCTGATGGCGTTGCCGACGTTGAAACGGCCGATCAGGCCATTGAGCGCCTGAACGTCGTTGGCAAGGCCGTGGCTGGCGGCGGTTGTCTCTTCCACCATGGCGGCGTTCTGCTGCGTTCCCTGATCCATGTTGCCTACGGCCGTATTGATCTCCGACAGGCCCAGCGCCTGTTCGCGGGCGGCCTGCACGATTGCCTGCACATGGCCGTTGATCTCCTGAACCTGGGTCACGATCGCCTGCAGCGCCGTACCGGTCTCGGCGACAAGCGCCACGCCGCTGCCCACATGTTCGCCGGAGGCGCCGACAAGGGCCTTGATCTCGCGGGCGGCTTTGGCCGAGCGCTGGGCGAGTTCGCGCACTTCCTGCGCCACGACGGCAAAGCCCTTGCCGGCTTCGCCGGCGCGTGCGGCCTCGACGCCGGCGTTCAGGGCCAGCAGGTTGGTCTGGAAGGCGATGTCGTCGATCACGCCGATGATGTTGCCAATCTCGCCGGAGGAGCGCTCGATCTGCTGCATGGCGGCGATCGCACGGTGGACGATCTCGCCCGACCGTTCCGCGCCCTGGCGCGTACGGGCCACGAGCGCCCCGGCTTCCTCGGCGCGCCGCGTCGAATCCTTCACCGTGGTGGTGATCTGTTCCAGGGCCGCCGCCGTCTCCTCCACCGAGGCCGCCTGGTTTTCCGTCCGCCGCGCCAGCGAATCGGCAGCTGCGCGGATCTCCCGGGCGCTGGCGTCGATCGCCCTGGCATTGTCGCCGACCTCGCACAGCGCCTCGCGCAGGTGCGACACCGACGTATTGAAGTCCTGGCGCAGCCGGTCGAGGTCACCTTCGAAGGGCGTTTCGATCGAAGACGTCATGTCGCCGGCTGCAAGACGGCCAAGGGCCGCGCCGAGCGTGGCAACGGCGGCCTGCACCTTGCCGCTCTCGCGGTTGCGTTCCGCGTCGCGCGCCATGCGCTCGCCCTCGGCGATCGCGCGGTCGGACGTGGCCTGCCGCTCGAGCCGCATCCGCTCCGCCGCATTGTCGCGGAAGACGGCGACGGCCGCCGCCATCTCGCCGATCTCGTCGCGCCGCTCCGCGTAGGGAATTTCCTGCCCGATATTGCCGTCGGCAACTCTGTTCATCGCGGCAGAAATGCCTCCGAGCGGGCGAACGACCCGGCGCTGCACGACGAAGATGGCGGCGATCGCGAGGCCGACCGAAAGCAGGAGGGATGCAATGGTCAGACGATAGGCGGAATCCTGCTCCGCCTGGGCTGCATCGATCGCCGCGGCCGTCGAGGTCTGGTTGGCGGCGATCAGGCTCTTCAGCGCGGTCTCGATGCTGTCGGCCTGCTGCTGCATCGGACCGTGGAATATCTCAAGCGCCGGCCCCTTGGCGGCAATGGCGGAGAACTGCTTCAGTTTCTCGGATTCGGCCAGGTAGGCGGCCAGGCTTGCCTTGATGGTGGCGACGGTTGCCGTGGCTTCCGCGGCGTCGGAGATGCTCGCCGCATAAGCGTCGATCCGCTTGCCGAGTGCATCGGCGCGCTCCGTGATCTGCGCCTCGATTGCGGTGAGTTCGTCCGGATCCATCGAAAGGAGATGGGCCGAATAGGTCCCGCTCAATTCCGAGAAGGCGTTGCTGATTTGCAGGATTTCGCTCATCTGGGGCATGCGCTCCATGCCGATCCGCTCGAACTGGCCCGTGATCGTGGACAGCGAGCGGAACGCGACGGCGCCTTGCAGCGCTCCCAGAAGCACCATCAGGACGAAAAGGGTTGGAAGCAGTCTGCTGATCCGGACGGCACGCATGTTAAAGTTCCCAAAGTATTTATTGTGATCCCAGTACTTTCGCGCCGGGAGTCTAGTGTCGGGCGTTTAATGGGGCCTTAATGAGGGTTGCCAAACCCTGCCTTGCGGGACGGTCGCCCACACCCTACATCGCTTCAGCAAAAAGGGAGTAGCAGCATGATCCTCGACGCGGCGCGGCTGGCGCTGGCCAATCTTCTGGCACCGGAAACGCGGCGTGTTTTCTGGAAGGTTCTCGGACTGACGATCTTCGTCCTTGCGGTGCTGTGGTTCTCCCTGCGCGAGAGCTTCATCGCCTGGGTGCTGCCGTGGTTTGCCGGCTACATGCCGGCCATGCCTGACTGGGGGGTATGGCTGACATTCGTCTTTGGCATCGTGGCGAGCATCGGCCTTGCGCTGTCGATGGCGCTTCTGCTGGCTCCGGTCACCGCCGTCATTGCCGGCTTCTTCCTCGACGACGTGGCCGAGGTCGTGGAAAGGCGCGACTATCCCGCCGACCGGCCCGGCCGGGCCTTGCCGCTCGGTGCGGCGATCGCCGGATCGTTGAAGTTTCTGGGTGTGGTGCTGGCCGGCAACCTCGTCGCCCTGCTCCTGCTTTTCATTCCCGGCATCAACCTGATCGCGTTCTTCCTGGTCAACGGCTACCTGCTTGGGCGCGAGTTCTTCGAATTCGCCGCCATGCGCTTCCGCTCGCCGGAAGAGGCGCGCCTGTTCCGCGCCAAGCACGCCTCCACGGTCTTTCTGGCCGGCCTCGTCGTCGCGGCATTTCTCGCCGTGCCGATCGTCAACCTGCTGACGCCGCTCTTCGCCGCCGGCCTCATGGTTCATCTGCACAAGCTGCTTTCGCGCGAAGATCCTGGCTTTCGCGGCTGACGCTACTTCGGCAATGCCGCCGGATCGTAGTGGCCCGCGAACGCCGCGCTGGGCGGGATCGGCTTGATGACGTCGATCAGCACGCCATTCGGATCGGCGGTGATGAAGTGCCGCTGGCCGAAGGCTTCGTCACAGATGTCCTTCAGGATCGGGAGGCCGGCGGCGCGGCAGGCAACGTATACCGCATCCACGTCATCGACTTCAAAATTGAGAAGGATGCCCGAGGCCTTACCCCGTCCGGACAGCGGGATCGTCTCGTGCTGGCCGTCCAGGACCGCAAGCGTCACATGCTCGTCCTCGATCGATTGCAGGTGAACGTACCAGTCGCTTGAGAAGAGGGGCGTGAAACGGAAATGCTCGCGGTAGAATGCCGCGGTTCCGGGCACGTCGTCGGTCATGATGACGGGATAGTAGCTCGTGCATTTCATCACTTTCCCCTTCTTGATGGGTAACGTACAATCTGTATGTCTTTATTTAACATACATGCAGACTGTATGTAAAGGAGGGGCTGTGAGCCGCAGCAACAGGGACCGGACGGAGGCGACGCGCGCCGCGCTCATCGATGCCGCGCGCAGGCTTTTCGTGGAAAAGGGATATGCCGAGACGGCCACGCCCGACATCGTCGCCGCAGCCGGTGTCACCCGGGGCGCGCTCTATCATCATTTCGAGGACAAGAAGGCGTTGTTCCTCGCTGTCGTCGAACGGGAGGCTGCCAGGGTTGCGGCGGAGATCGAGGCGTCGTCTGCGACGGCCGGCGACGCGCGCGCAGCCCTTCTTGCCGGTGCGCGCGGATATTTCGACGCGATGTCGGTCGAGGGGCGCACGCGCCTCTTGCTGCTGGAAGCGCCGGCCGTACTCGGCGCGGCGGCCGTCGCCGCCCTCGACCGCGACAATGCGGAAGGGGCGTTGCGCATCGGCCTGACGGCGCTGCTGCAGCACCAGGAGGGCCGGATCCCTCTCGTGGAGCAACTGACGGCATTGCTATCGTCGGCGTTCGACCGCGCGGCGCTCGAGATTGCCGCCGGCGGCAAGCGCTCCCACTTCGAGGCGGCGATCGCGGAAGTGCTGGACGGGCTTTCGGCCTGATCGATCGGGACAGGCTGCTCTACTGCGCCGCGACGATCGCCTGCGGCGGCAGTTCCACGAGAGGTGCGGGAATGTCGCAGGTCTTCTCTGCAGACTTGCAGATGTCGGCGATGACGCAACGTTCGCATTCAGGCTTTCGCGCCTTGCAGACATAGCGGCCGTGCAGGATCAGCCAGTGGTGGGCGTGGTAGAGATATTCGCCCGGCACGATCTTCATCAGATGATCTTCGACTTCGTCCGGGGTCTTGCCCGGTGCCAGACAGATCCGGTTGGCGATGCGGAAGATGTGGGTATCGACCGCCATCGTCGCCTGGCCGAACGCCATGGACAGCACCACGTTCGCCGTCTTGCGGCCGACGCCCGGCAGCGTCACCAGTTCCTCGCGCGTGCGCGGTACCTCGCCGCCGAATTCTTCGACGAGCTTCCGGCTCAGCGCGATCACGTTTTTGGCCTTGTTGCGATAGAGCCCGATCGTCTTGATGTAGTCGCGCACCTTGTCCTCGCCGACCGCGAGCATCTTTTCCGGCGTATCGGCAACCTTGAAGAGCGCCCGCGTCGCCTTGTTGACGCCGGCATCGGTCGCCTGCGCCGAAAGGGCGACGGCAACGACGAGCGTGAACGGGTTGACGTGCTCCAGTTCGCCCTTGGGCTCCGGCCTTTGGATGGAGAAGCGCCGGAAGATCTCGCGCACCTCTTCGCGCGAGTACGCCGTCCTCGGCCTCCTGCTGACGCGCTTCGGAGCTGAGCGCGACGCTGGCGCAGCGACGATCGATTTCGGTTTCGCCTTCTTCATGCTGCCTCTATAGTCAGTGGTCATGAGCGATGGCAACGACGATATCAGCCTGGATGACCGGCCCCTGAATGATCGGCCCGTGTTCTTCGCCGAACTCAGGCCGCATCGTTCGCTGGGCCAGCGCGGCCATTTCGTCTTCTTTCTCGTCGCGGGAATGCTGACCGTGGCGCATATGGCCATCTTCCTGATCTCCGGCGCCTGGCCGATCGTGATGTTCTTCGGCGTGGACTTTCTGATCCTGTTCGGTGCGTTCTGGCTCAACAATCGCGCTGCCCGGGCATGCGAACTGGTCGAAGTCTCGCGTACCAGCATCTCGATCCGCAAGCGCGCCCCGTCCGGCTGCGAGACCGCGCATGAGTTCAATCCTTTCTGGGCGCGCTTCCAGGTTTCCCGCAAGGAGGAGATCGGAATTACGGACATGTCGGTCAGCGGTCAGGGCAGGCGCACCGACGTCGGGTCCTTTCTCCATCTCGACGACCGCGAACGCTTTGCTTCAACCTTTGCCGGCGCGCTGGCCCGCGTGAAGCGCGGGCTCTGACGACCGAGGCGGGTTCTTGCGGGGCAAGTTTCGGGTGGCGCTGTGGCTGGCGGCGTGTTTTCCTGCTGCCACAGGAGACGAACGATGAACATGACCGCCACACTGAAGTCCGACATCACCCCGCAAGGGGCGGACTACGAAACTGTCCGGCAGGTGATCGAGCTGATCACCGAGGACTATCGCGACCAGCCGTCGCTCGAGGATATCGCGGCCCGGCTGAAGCAGCCGCCGACGCAGTTGCAGAAGACGTTTACCCGCTGGGCCGGCCTTTCTCCGAAGGCGTTTCTGCAGGCGGTGACCTTGGACCACGCCAAGCGCCTCCTTCGCCAGGAATCGATGCCGCTTCTGGAAACGAGCATCGAGATAGGCCTGTCCGGTCCCGGCCGCCTGCATGATCTCTTCGTCACCCACGAAGCCATGTCGCCGGGCGAATGGAAGGCGCGCGGCGCCGGTCTGACGATCCGCTATGGCTTCCATCCTTCGCCCTTCGGCCAAGCCCTGGTGATGGCCACCGAGCGCGGGCTTGCCGGCCTGGCATTCGCAGACGACGGCAACGAGCAGGCCTGTCTCGACGACATGACCTGCCGTTGGCCCAACGCGACCTATGTCCGCGACCAGGAAGCAACCGCCCCCTATGCCGCGCGGATTTTCGATCCCGGGCGTTGGCGTCCGGAGGAGCCGTTGCGCATCGTGCTTATCGGGTCCGACTTCCAGGTCCGCGTCTGGCAGGCGCTGTTGCGCATTCCGATGGGCAAGGCCGTGACCTATTCGGATATCGCCGGAGAACTCGGCCAGCCCACCGCCTCGCGGGCGGTCGGCGCCGCGGTGGGGCGCAACCCGATCTCCTTCGTCGTGCCCTGCCATCGCGCGCTCGGCAAGAGCGGTGCGCTGACCGGATATCACTGGGGCCTCACCCGCAAGCGTGCCATGCTCGGCTGGGAAGCGGGCAAGGCGTGATACAAAAAGGGCCGCGCAAGCGGCCCTTTCGTCTGATCTTCGTCGTTGCGCTCAGTGCGCGCCGGACATGTCGCCGAGCACTTCCTTGGAGGCGACGGTCGAATCCGCGTTCAACCGATAGACCATCGGCACGCCGGTTGCGAGGTTGAGGTCCAGCACCTGCTCCTTCGTCAGCCGGTCGAGCACCATCACGAGCGCACGCAGCGAGTTGCCGTGGGCGGCGACCAGCACCGTCTGCCCTGCAAGCACACGCGGCAGGATGTCGGTCAGGTAATAGGGCCAGACGCGGGCGCCGGTGTCGCGCAGGCTTTCGCCGCCCGGCGGCGGAACATCGTAGGAGCGGCGCCAGATGTGCACCTGCTCCTCGCCCCACTTGGCGCGGGCGTCGTCCTTGTTGAGGCCGGAGAGGTCGCCGTAGTCGCGCTCGTTCAGCGCCTGGTTGCGGATTGTCTCCAGGTCTGGCTGGCCGACATTGTCGAGCACGATCTGGCAGGTCTTCTGCGCGCGGGAAAGATCGGATGTAAAGGCGATGTCGAACTTGATGCCGGTATCGGCCAGCGCCTTGCCTCCGGCATTGGCTTCCTCGACGCCAAGCGGCGTCAGGTCCGGATCCTTCCAGCCGGTGAACAGGTTCTTCAGGTTCCATTCGCTCTGGCCGTGGCGAACAAGGACAAGGGTTCCGCTCATGTGGTCTTCGCTCCTCGCGTTGGGATTGGGGTCAGTTCAGCCCGAGCACGTCGAGCATTGAATAGCGTCCGGGTTTCTTGTCGCGCGCCCACAAGGCAGCCTTGACGGCACCGCGCGCGAAGATCGAACGGTCGATCGCACTATGGGAAAGGGTGACGGTCTCGCCCTCGCCGGCCAGCAGCACCGAGTGCTCGCCGATCACCGAGCCGCCGCGCAGGGTGGCGAAGCCGATCGTGCCGGAAACACGGGCCCCGGTGTGTCCGTCGCGGACCCGGACGGCGTTTTCGGCAAGCGGGATGCCGCGGCCCTGAGCGGCGGCCTCGCCGAGCAGGAGTGCAGTGCCGGAAGGCGCATCGACCTTGTGGCGATGATGCATTTCCACGATCTCGATGTCCCAGTCGGTCGCGTCCAGCGCCTTCGCCGCCTGCCGCGTCATCACCGAGAGAAGATTGACGCCGAGGCTCATGTTGCCGGACTTGACGACACGGGCATGGCGGGCGGCAGCCCCAATTCTGTCCTCGTCCTCCGCGGAGCAACCGGTCGTTCCGATGACGTGGACGATCCGCGCCTGTGCGGCGAGCCCAGCGAACTCGACGGTGATGTCGGGCTTTGTGAAGTCGAGCACGCCTTCGGCCTCGACGAAGGCCTCGAGCGGCTGGTCCGTCACGGGGATGCCGATCGGCCCCAGGCCCGCCAGTTCGCCTGCGTCCTTGCCGACAAAGGGAGAACCGGGGCGGACGACGGCTGCATGCAGCTTTGCGCCATCCATCGCATGGACGGTTCTGATCAGCGCCTGGCCCATGCGGCCGCTCGCTCCGACCACGACAAGCTTCATGTCCGCTGCCGTCATTCTCCCGCTTCCTTCTCGTTTTCCTGCATTGGGACGCCCGGTGCCTGCAGGTTGTGCAGGCGAGCGTAGAGACCGTCGATCCGCCCTGCAAGGATGTCATGGGTGCCCTCTTCGGCGACCGTCCCGCTCTGCATGACGATGATCTTGTCGGCGTTGACGACGGTCGACAGGCGATGGGCGATCACCACCACCGTCCGGCCGCTCATGGCGTGCTCCAGCGCCTTCTGCACGGCCTGTTCGGATTCGGTGTCGAGTGCCGAGGTCGCCTCGTCGAGCAGCAGGATCGGCGCGTTGCGCACCAGCGCGCGGGCGATCGACAGCCGCTGGCGCTGGCCGCCGGAGAGCGTCACGCCGTTTTCGCCGACCGGCGTCTCGTATCCCTGTGGCTGATCGAGGATGAAGTCATGCGCGTAGGCGAGCCTGGCGGCTTCCTCGACCTCTGCATCGCTCGCCTCCGGGCGGCCGTAACGGATGTTGTCCCGGATCGTCCCCTCGAACAGATAGGGTTGCTGGGAGACATAGGCGAGGTTGTTGCGCAGCGATTGCTTGGTGACGTTGGCAATGTCCTGTCCGTCGATCAGGATCTGTCCCGAAGCCGGATCGTAGAAGCGCGGAATGAGGCTGATGACGGTCGACTTTCCCGCCCCCGACGGTCCGACGAGCGCGGTCGTCCTGCCGCCCTCGGCAATGAAGCTCACACCGTTGAGGATGCTCTTGCCGCCATTGGCATAGGAGAACGACACGTCGCGGAATTCGATCGTGGCCTGGGTGACAGCGAGCGGCTTGGCGTCTGGCTTGTCGCGCTGGTGCGGCTCGATGTCGAGAATCTCGTAGATCATCCGCGCATTGACCACGGCGCGCTCCATCTGCACCTGCAGCCGCGCCAGGCGCCGGGCCGGATCATAAGCCATCAGAAGCGCGGCGATGAAGGCGAAGAAGGCGCCTGGCAGAACCCCGCCATAGATCGCCTGATAGGCGGAATAGCCGAGCACGCTCGCGATCGCCACGCCCGCGAACGTTTCGGTCATCGGCGCCGTCCGCTCGGACAGCCGCGCGATCCGGTTTGAGCGCTTCTCCGCCTGGTCGATAATCGTTTCCACTTTGGAGCGGAGCTGATCCTCCATCGTGAAGGCCTTGACGATGCTGATGCCCTGGATCGTCTCCTGGATCGCGCCGAGCACGTGGCTGTTGATGACGACGGATTCGCGGGTTGCGGACTTGAGCCGCTTGGACACGTAGCGAAGGCCGAGCAGAAGCGGCGGGGCGACGAGGAAGACGATCGCCGTCAGCAGCGGGTCCTTAGAGATCATCACGCCGATCAGCGCTATCAGCGTCAGGAAATCGCGTGCGATCGACGTCACGGTCATGTTGAGGACGTCGCGGATGCCGTTGATGTTCTGGTTGATCTGTGCTGCCAGACGCGCCGAGCGTGCCTCGCTGAAGAAGCCGACGCTCAGCGACATCAGGTGCGAATAGAGCCGCCGCTGATAGTTTGCGACGATGTTGTTGCCGATTTTCGACAGGGTGACGGCCTGGCCGTAGGTGGCGAAGCCGCGCAGGATGAAGGCGATCAGGATCGCCCCGCAGATCCAGGCGACTAGGTCGGCCCTCCGGTTGGCAAACGCTTCGTTGACCACCGCTTCCATGATCCAGGCGGTGAAGGCGGTGGAGCCCGCGACGACGACGAGGCAGAAGATCGCGAAAGCATAGCCGCGAATGTGGTTGCGGCCGTTCTCCGCAATGACGCGCTTCAGAACGCCGGTGATCGTTTCGGCACTGACGTGACGATCGGTACGGCTCTTTTCGCTCAATAACCCATCTTTCCTGCAGCTGCGTAGGATGCCCGCTCCGGAGCGGGCATCTGTTGCGCCGCTCTATAGTGCCTCGCAGGCAATTTGGCGAGTCTGCCGTTGCGCAAAGCGGCCGCCTACCTTTGCCAGTGGCGCCCTTCGCTGGTGACGCCGAAGCGATCCGGCATGCGCGCGAAGGCGGCAAGTCCGGCAAGGGCCGCCATTGGATGGGTGACGACGTAGGTCGGAATTTGCCGCAGCAGCTCGCCGTGCGGGGCCTTGTCCTCGAAGGCGGCGCGGAACTCCGGCCCGCGCAACGCCGGCAGGATCTTCTGCGAGATGCCGCCGGCCAGATAGACCCCGCCCTTGGCCATGAAGATCATGGCGATGTCGCCGGCGACGCGGCCGAGATAGGTGGAAAATAGCGAGACCGTCTCCACGGCGGCCGCATCGCTACCCGTGAGCGCGGCCGAGGTCACGGCTGCGGGAACGTCGAGCGTCGCCTCCCGCGCGTCCGCAGCGCTGATGGCGCGGTAGATGTTCATGATGCCGCGGCCGCAGAGCAGTTGTTCGGCGGAGATACGGCCCTCTATCGGTTCCAGGAAGGGCCAGATCTGGTAATCGCGCTCGGTGCGCGGTCCCATGTCGATATGTCCGCCTTCGCCCGGAACCGGTATCCAGGCGTGCATGGCGTGGACGAGGCCGGCAACCCCGAGCCCGGTGCCAGGGCCGAGCACCGCGCGCGAGGCAACGGGATGTTCGTCCCCGCCGCCGATCTTCTCCCGGTCGCCGTCGGAAAGCGAGGCGACGGCCAACGCCTGTGCCTCGAAGTCGTTGACGAGCAGCACTTCCTCGAACCCGAGCTTCGCGATCATCTCGCGCGGACGCACGACCCAATCGCAATTGGTCAGCGGCACCTCGTCGCCCTCGATCGGTCCGGCCAGTGCCAGGATCGCCGAGCGCGGCTGGACCGAGGTCTTGTCGAGGATGCAGTTCTGCAGCGCATCGTCGATGTTTTCGAATTGCGCCGTCTGGATGATCGGATACTCCTTCGGCGCGGCGAAGGCGTCGAGCAGAAGCGCGAACCTGGCGTTGGTGCCGCCGATGTCTCCGATCAGGATGGGAAAGGGAAAGGCGAGCTCGCCATCGTTCGACTTTGCCATGAAACCTGTTTCTTCCTGCGGGCGCTTTTGCCGCAATCCGTTTTCGATCCGAAAGCTTTTGCCACCGTTGTCAGTTGGCCGCAACCAGCCGTTCCGCCGTAGCAAGGTTCAATGCCATGGGGATGTCGTAGACGATCGCAAGCCGCATCAGCGCCTTCACGTCGACGTCGTGCGGCATGGCCGTCAGCGGATCGACGAAGAAAATCAGCATGTCCACCTCGCCAGTGGCGATCAGCGCGCCAATCTGCTGGTCGCCGCCGAGCGGCCCGCTCTTCAGGCGCGTGACGTCGAGTTCCGGGCAGGCTTCCAGCACGCGCCCACCGGTCGTTCCGGTCGCGAAGATCCGGCTTTGCCGTAGCGCAGCCTCGTTGCGCCGGGCGAAATCCGCCATCTCGTCCTTCTTCTCGTCGTGCGCGATAAGAGCGATGGTCTTTGGAAGCGACATGGGTGGCCCCGAAACTAAATCGATTTGATGGCTCTATACAGGACCATGGTCGCCGTGAAAAGCCGCCTCCAGCGGAGCGTCGCGGCCCCGGTCGATCTGCAGCGGCTCCTACTGCAGCGACGGTCGCGGCAACGGCACGGGAACGGCGAAGGAAGGCTGCGCGCCATCGGCGGCAATTACGGCGGCGATGCTGCCATCGGCGGTCTCCGGCTCCTGGGTGGAATAGGCAAGAGAGCTGCCGCCGCCATATGTGACCTCCTGCTCCGATGCGGGGGCAGGGCCCGCCAGAACCGCCGCGCAGGCCTTCGGAAGATCGGAAAGCGTGGCAAGGCGCGGCGGCTTTGCCGGCTTTTGGTCCTTTTTCGGCGAAGGCTTTGCCCAGGGTTCGTCGGTGAACCACCAGGCGAGCGACTTGTCGCAGCCGTCGCCTGTCGGCACGGCCGCCTGCCCCTTGCAGTTCGCCGAGCCGGGCGGGCACTTGATGCGGATGTGGAAATGGTAGTCGTGCCCGTAGATCGGGCGAACCTTGCCGAGATCGGTGCGGTCGCCGGTCCAGGTGTCGCAGAGCTTCTTCTTGATGGCCGGATTGACGAAAATGCGCTCCACCTGCGGATAGCTCGCAGCAAGCATGATCAGGCGCGCCTGCCGCTCGCTCCAGGCGCTCGGATTGATCGTCAGGAACCGCTTCGGCTGCAGCATTGAGGTTGCCTGGATGCTTTCGCGCTCCTGGTAGGTCAGCGTCCGGTCCGGCATCGGCGTCAGCCAGATGTCGGCGTCGAGGCCGATCTGGTGCGAGGCGTGGCCGTTCATCATCGGCCCGCCGCGTGGCTGGGCGATGTCGCCGAGAAGCAACCCGTTCCAGCCGACCTTGGTGCGCGCGTCCTTCGAGAACTGCTCGATCAGCTCGATCATCGCCGGGTGTCCCCAGCGGCGGTTGCGCGAAAGCCGCATCGCCTGCCATGTCGGCCCGTCCGTCGGGATGGCCACGCCGCCGGCAAGGCAGCCCTTGGAATAGAAGCCGTAGGCCTGCGGCTGCATCACCGATGGCAGGGCCTTGCCGCCGAAAAGCTCCCGCGCCGGTCTGTCTTCGGCATGCAGCGGGGAGGCGATGGCCGCCAAAAGCGCTGCCGCGGTTCCAAGGCGGGTCAGGAGTGGCTTGAACGTGGGAAGCATTTCGTCGTCCAGAATCGATTTTGACTGTCGTACGGGCACGAAGTAGCACGGCGCGCGCCCGGCGGGGATGAAATCTGCGATGGCAAGGGGGCTGCAAAAAATCGCCGCTTTCATGGCGGCTCCTGTCATTTGCCCGGATTTTGTCTAATCTTTCCGGCAGACGGTTGCGGCAGTCGATAACAAGGGGCTTGGTATGAAGATAGGCAAATCCGGAATTCTCAGTGCGTTCGTGCTTGCGGCGGCGGTATCGTCGCTTGCCGCAGGGGCGGGGGCGCAGGAGAAGGCGCCGGAATGGCGGCACGGGATCTCCACCGTCGGCGAGCTCAAGTATCCGGCCGGATTTGCCCACTACAGCTACGTCAACCCCAAGGCGCCAAAGGGCGGCACGCTTCGGCTTTCCAGCGCCGGCGCATTTGATTCCTTCAATCCGCTGCTTGCCAAGGGTGAGGCCGCAGCCGGCCTCAACCTCGTCTTCGATACGCTGATGAAGTCTTCCGAGGACGAGGTCACCACCTCTTACGGCCTTCTGGCCGAGGGCGTCTCCTATCCGGACGATATCTCGTCCGCCACCTTTCGGCTCCGTCCGGAAGCGAAATGGGCGGACGGCCAGCCGGTGACGCCGGAAGACGTGATCTTTTCGTTCGAAAAAGTGATCGAGCACAATCCGCTCTACACCAACTACTACAAGCACGTCGTCTCCGTCGAAAAGACCGGTGACCGCGACGTCACCTTCCAGTTCGACGAGAAGAACAACCGCGAGCTGCCGCAGATTCTCGGCCAGTTCCCGATCGTGCCGAAGCACTGGTGGGAGGGCAAGGATGCCTCGGGCAAGGAGCGCGACATCTCGCGAACGACGCTCGAACCGGTCATGGGATCCGGCCCCTACAAGATCGCCACGTTCTCGCCGGGCTCGACGATCCGCTACGAACTGCGCGACGATTATTGGGGCAAGGACCTGAACGTCAACGTCGGGGAGAACAATTTCGGGCGCATCGAGTATTCCTATTTCGGCGATCGCAATGTCGAATTCGAGGCGTTTCGCGCCGGCAATGTCGATTACTGGTTCGAAAACCAGGCAAGCCGCTGGGCTACGAGCTATGACTTCCCTGCCGTAAAAGACGGGCGGGTGACGCGCGAGGAGATCGCCAACCCGTATCGCGCCACCGGCATCATGCAGGCCATGGTGCCGAACATGCGCAAGCCGATGTTCCAGGACGAGCGGGTTCGAGAGGCCCTGAGCTATGCCTTCGATTTCGAGGAACTGAACAAGACGGTGTTCTACGAGCAGTACAAACGGGTCAACAGCTTCTTCTTCGGAACGGAGCTTGCCTCCTCCGGCCTGCCGGAAGGCAAGGAGCTGGAAATCCTCAACGAGCTGAAGGATCAGGTGCCGCCGAGCGTTTTCACCACGCCGTTCGAAAATCCGGTCGGCGGCGACCCCGGCAAGCAGCGCGAGAACCTGCGCAAGGCCGTCGCGCTGCTCAAGGATGCAGGCTACGTGCTGAAGGGCAATCGCATGGTCAAGGAGGATACCGGCGAGCCGCTATCCTTCGAGATCCTGCTGTCGAGCCCCACGCTGGAGCGCGTTGCCCTTCCATACGCCAACAATCTCAAGCGCATCGGCATCGACGCCCGGGTGCGCACCGTCGATTCATCGCAGTATACCAATCGCACGCGCGCCTTCGACTACGATATGAC
The DNA here is from genome assembly GCF_900220975.1 of Rhizobium subbaraonis. Classification (GTDB taxonomy): domain Bacteria; phylum Pseudomonadota; class Alphaproteobacteria; order Rhizobiales; family Rhizobiaceae; genus Mycoplana; species Mycoplana subbaraonis. Next base: position 102,238 of record NZ_OBQD01000008.1, read on the forward strand.
CTGGGTCGTCTGGGGCCAGACCCTGCATCCGGGCAACGAGCAGAGCGACTATTGGGGTTCTTCCTCGGTCGACCGCCAGGGGTCCAAGAACTATGCCGGCATTTCCGATCCGGCTATCGACGCTTTGATAAACCGGATCATCTTTGCCAAGGACCGCGAAGAGCTGGTTGGGGCGACGAGGGCCCTCGACCGCGTCTTGCTCGCGCATCACTATGTCGTGCCGATGTACTACCGCATGGCCGCGCCGATCGCCTACTGGAACCGCATTGCCCGACCGGCGGAGCTGCCGGCCTACGGCATCGGCTTCCCCGACGCCTGGTGGTCGACCGAGGTCAAGCCGGAGTGAGTGCTTGCATTGGACCGCGCCGGCGCTCCAAATGGCAGCCAGTACGAATCACCGCCACGGCGGCCAAGGTTTATCGGGGATTTCGCGGATTGAGAGCTGACAGGGCGACAGGTGGCGGCATGGCTGCCGCGATCACGCGGAGGCCCGGCTGATGGGCGCCTACATCCTCAGACGCCTGCTGCTGATGATCCCGACGATCGTCGGCATCATGGCGATCTCCTTCATCGTCGTGCAGTTTGCGCCGGGCGGCCCGGTCGAGCAGGTGATTTCCGACCTGACCAGCCAGGGCGGTGGCGACCGCCTGTCCGGCGGTGGCGACATGCTGCAGGACTTCTCCCAGGACGCCTCGTCGGGCTATCGCGGCGCCCGCGGGCTCGATCCCGAATTCATCGCCAAGCTGGAAAAGCAGTTCGGCTTCGACAAGCCGCCGCTCGAACGCTTCCTGACGATGATGGGCAACTATCTCCGCTTCGACTTCGGCGAGAGCTTCTTCCGCAACACCTCCGTCGTCGACCTGATCATCGAGAAGATGCCAGTGTCGATCTCGCTCGGCGTCTGGATCCTGATCCTGTCCTACGCGATCTCGATCCCGCTCGGCATCAAGAAGGCGGTGTCCGACGGCTCGCCCTTCGACGTCTGGACGTCCGGCGTCATCATCGTCGGCTACGCCGTACCCAGCTTCCTGTTCGGCATCCTGCTGATCGTTTTGTTCGCCGGCGGATCCTTCTTTGACTGGTTCCCCTTGCGCGGCATCGTCTCCGACAATTTCTGGCAGTTGCCCTGGTGGCAGAAGCCGCTCGACTACATGTGGCACATGACGCTGCCGCTGATCACGCTGCTTTTGTCGGCTTTCGCCACAACGACGCTCCTGACGAAGAATTCCTTCATCGACGAGATCAAGAAGCAGTACGTCGTCACCGCCCGCGCCAAGGGGTTGACCGAACGCCAGGTGCTCTACGGCCACGTCTTCCGCAATGCGATGCTGATCATCATTGCCGGTTTTCCCGGCGCCTTCATCTCGGCCTTCTTCACCGGCTCGCTGCTGATTGAATACATCTTCTCGCTCGACGGCCTCGGCCGCCTCGGTTACGAAGCTGTGGTTCGCCGCGACTATCCGATCGTCTTCGCGACGCTCTTCATCTTCTCGTTGATGGGGCTGGTCGTCAGTCTGATTTCCGACCTTATCTATACCTGGGTCGATCCTCGCATCGACTTCGAGCGGAGGGAGGTTTGATGGCTGTTCTTCCCGTCGCCCGCGCCCTTCCTGAAGGGTCTCCGCCGAAGGGCCTTCTCTCCCCCACCAACCAGCGGCGCTGGGAGAACTTCAAGGCCAACCGGCGCGGCTACTGGTCGCTCTGGATCTTCCTCGCCTTGTTTATCGTCAGCCTTTGCGCCGAGTTCATCGCCAACGACCGGCCAATCATCGCTTCCTACAAGGGCGAGATCCTGTTTCCTGTGCTGGCGAACTACCCCGAGGAAAAGTTCGGCGGCTTCCTTGCCGAGACCGACTACAAGTCGGATTTCATTCGCGACGAGATCGAGGCGAACGGCTGGATGGTCTGGCCCCCGATCCGCTATTCCTATCGCACCGTCAATTCCAACATCCCCCACTCCGCGCCGACGAAGCCGTTCTGGCTGATGAGCGCGGAGGAGCGATGCTCCGGCTACCCGGATGGGGCGGCCGATCGGGGCTGCATGCTCGGCAACTTGAACTGGCTCGGCACCGACGATCAGGCGCGCGACGTGCTTGCCCGCGCCATCTACGGCTTCCGTATCTCTGTCCTGTTCGGGCTGGCGCTGACGATCGCGTCCGCCATCGTCGGCGTGTCGGCCGGGGCCGTGCAGGGCTATTTCGGCGGCTGGACCGATCTTCTCATGCAGCGTTTCATCGAGATCTGGTCGTCGATGCCGGTGCTCTACATCCTCTTGATCATCTCGGCGATCCTGCCGCCCGGCTTCTGGATCCTCCTGTCGATCATGCTCTTGTTTTCCTGGGTCGGCTTCGTGGGCGTCGTACGCGCCGAGTTCCTGCGGGCGCGAAACTTCGAATACGTGCGGGCCGCCCGCGCGCTCGGCGTCGGCAACGGCACGATCATGGTCCGCCATCTGCTGCCGAACGCGATGGTGGCGACGCTGACCTTCCTGCCCTTCATCCTGTCGGGCTCCATCACCACGCTGACCTCGCTTGACTTCCTGGGCTTCGGCATGCCGCCGGGTTCGCCCTCGCTGGGCGAACTGATCGCCCAGGGCAAGCAGAACCTGCAAGCGCCATGGCTGGGCCTGACCGCGTTCATCGTCATGTCGCTGATGCTGTCGCTTTTGATCTTCGTCGGCGAAGCCACGCGCGACGCCTTCGACCCGAGAAAGACCTTCCGTTGAGCCCGGCCATGAACGAAAAGAAGAGCGAGCCGATCCTAAGCGTGGAAGACCTCTCGGTCGCCTTCCATCAGGGCGGCAAGACGTCGCTTGCCGTCGACCAGGTTTCCTTCGAGATCGGTCGCGGCGAGGTCGTGGCGCTCGTCGGTGAATCCGGTTCCGGCAAGTCGGTGACGGCGAATTCCGTCCTCAGGCTTTTGCCATATCCCTCCGCCAGCCACCCCTCGGGTGCGGTGATGTTCAAGGGGCAAGACCTTTTGAAGGCGGCTGACGAGAAGCTGCGGCAGGTGCGCGGCAACGACATCACCATGATCTTCCAGGAGCCGATGACCTCGCTCAATCCGCTGCACACAATCGAGCGGCAGATCGGCGAGATCCTCGAGCTGCACCAGGGGCTGAAGGGCGCTCCAGCCAGGGTGCGCACCCTGGAGCTCCTGAACCAGGTCGGCATACGCGAGCCGGAGAAGCGGCTTTCCGCCTATCCTCACGAACTTTCCGGGGGACAGCGCCAGCGTGTGATGATCGCGATGGCTCTGGCCAACCGCCCAGAGCTCCTGATCGCCGACGAGCCGACGACGGCACTCGACGTCACCGTGCAGGCGCAGATCCTCGAGCTCCTGAAGAAGCTGAAGGAGGAGCACGGCATGTCCATGCTCTTCATCACCCATGACCTCGGTATCGTCCGCAAGTTCGCCGATCGGGTCTGCGTCATGACCAAGGGCAAGATCGTGGAAAGTGGGCCGGTGGAGACGATCTTCACCCATCCGCAGCACGACTACACCAGGCACCTGCTCTCGTCCGAACCGCGCGGCATGCCGCTGCCGGCCGACGACGCCAAACCGGTCGTCATGGAGGCCGAAGACATCAAGGTCTGGTTCCCGATCAAGGCCGGTTTCATGCGCAAGGTGGTCGATCACGTAAAGGCCGTCGACGGCATCGATCTGAGGCTGCGCGCCGGACACACGCTCGGCGTCGTCGGCGAATCCGGCTCGGGCAAGACGACGCTCGGCCTGGCCCTGACGCGCCTCATCCCGTCTTCGGGCAGGATCGCCTTTGTCGGCAAGGATATTGCTACATATTCGTTCCAGGAAATGCGACCGCTCCGCAACCGGATGCAGATCGTCTTCCAGGATCCCTTCGGATCGCTTTCGCCACGCATGTCGGTGGCCGACATCGTCGCCGAGGGGCTGCAGATCCATGAGCCGAACCTTTCCGCCGACGAGCGCGACCGCCGGGTCGCCGCCGCCCTGGAAGAGACCGGCCTCGACGCCAGCACCCGCTGGCGCTACCCGCACGAGTTTTCCGGCGGCCAGCGCCAGCGCATTGCGATCGCCCGCGCCATGGTGCTGAAGCCGCAGTTCGTGATGCTGGACGAGCCGACCTCGGCGCTCGACATGAGCGTGCAGGCCCAGGTCGTCGACCTGCTGCGCGACCTTCAGGCCAAACACAATCTCGCCTACCTTTTCATCAGTCACGATCTCAAGGTCGTTCGCGCGCTCGCCAACGAGATCATCGTCATGCGCGCCGGCAAGGTGGTGGAGCAGGGGCTGGCGTCGCGGATCATCGAGGCGCCGGAAATGCCCTATACCCGGGCGCTGATGGCTGCCGCGTTCGATCTGGCCGCGGTAAAGTCGGACGTGGTCCACCAGTAATTCCCTTCCCCGTATCGCGCAGGTTCGCCGTGTCAAAGAAAAACCCCGTCATCATCGACCTGAAATTCGACCGCGAGCAGGTCGCTTCGGCACTGAAGAGTGCCTTCGCCGGCCGTGAGGTGATCGACCTTGCATTGCCAGCCAACAGGACACGCGACCTTTCCGAGGCCGGCTATGCGGTGGTCTGGAAGCCCTCGCCCGACCTTTTCTCGAGGGCGCGCGGCCTGAAGGCGATCTTTTCGGGCGGTGCCGGCGTGGACCACGTGCTGACGATTCCCGGCCTGCCGGACATCCCCCTCGTTCGCTTTGTCGACCCGAGCCTGACGAACCGCATGAGCGAATGGGTGGTCCTGCAGTGCCTGCTGCACCTTCGGCAGTTCAAGACCTATCAGGCGCAGAGCGAGAAGCGCGTCTGGCACGAACTCGACCAACCCGCGGCGGCCGACGTGACGGTCGGCATCATGGGAATGGGGGTGCTTGGCGTGGATGCGGCCCACAAGCTCAAGACGATAGGCTTCGACGTCATTGGTTGGTCGCGCCGGAAGAAGGTCGCCGATGGTGTGGAAACATTCGATGCTGCCGGACGGGACACGTTTCTCGCCCGCACCGATATTCTCGTCGGCCTGCTGCCGTTGACCGAAGACACCCGTGGTATCTTCAATGGCGCGCTCTTTTCGAAGCTGCGCCGGAACGGGCCGCTCGGCGGACCGTTCTTCGTGAATGCCGGCCGGGGCGGCAGCCAGGTGGAGGCAGATATCCTCGCCGCGCTCGACGGCGGCACGCTTGCGGGGGCCTCGCTCGACGTCTTCGAGACCGAACCCCTGCCGCTTCAAAGCCGGCTATGGAACCATGCCAAGGTATTCGTCACCCCGCATGCGGCCGCAGCTTCCGATGTGAGGGCGCTCTTTGCCCATGTCGAGCAGCAGATCGCTCGCCATGAGAACGGCGAGCCGCTTCAGCATCTCGTCGACCGGTCGAGCGGCTATTGATCCGTTCGCTCGCCGGGTCTGCGCGCGTGGGTCATGGCCGGCGATAGCCGGTCGGCTGCTGATAGAGCCAGCCGATCCGCTCGATGGCACTGTCCAGCCGCTCGCGCGCCACGCTCATCGTATTGCCGTTCGCGTGGACGATCGTCTCTGCGTCTTCCATGATCGCGACGTGCCCCTTCCAGAACACGAGGTCGCCGCGCCGAAGTTCCGCCCGGTCGATCGTCGCGCCGAGACCGCTCGCCTGCATGTCTGAATCACGCGGCGCCTGCCGCCCGGCCATCATCATGGAAAGCTGCACGAGCGCCGAGCAATCGATGCCGAAACCGCTGCGCCCGCCCCAGAGATAGGGCGTTTCCAAGAAGCGCAGGGCGATCGATACGTAGTCGTCGGCGATCGGCTGGCCGGCCGGCGCGCAATGGGAAGCGACGACCGACTGGCCGTCTGCTAGCGTCAGATAGCGTGTGCCGCGCGTCTCGGTCTCGCCGATCGCCGTCAGCCGGCTGCCGGCAGACAGAGCAAATGCCGCAGGTGTGCGCAGGTCCGCACCGGTATAGGCGAACGTCCGGGGAGCGGCGACGACGTGGGTGGCGGGCGCCCCGGCTTCCGAAATGGCCGTCTCGGGGACGTAGCCGACGTAGCCGTCAAAATCGGCCTTCACCCATGCCCAGCCGCCGGCGCGGTCCAGCACCCGTAGCGTTTCGCCGAACAGAAGCTCGGAATCGATGCCCGCCGTCACGTCCGGCCGTGGCCGCAAGGCGACGACAGGCGCCGAAACGGTCGCCGCGATGCCGGCCACGTAGCGCGGCGCCTCGACAGTTCCGCGCAACGCTTCCTCCGCGAGGTCGCTGCGATAGGCGTTCAGGCGCCTGTCTGGAAGGGTGTTCATCATGGCCTCATGGCTTCAGCGCACGGCCCTGGTCGATGATCAGGTCGCACAATTGCTCAAGATAGAGCGCCCCGTCCACGGTGCGCTGGATGACGACGTTGCGGCGGTCGCGTTCGTCGCGTTGGCGCGTCACCAACCCCATGGCGCCCATCGTGTCCAGCGCGCGCGTGATCACGGGCTTGGTGACGCTGAGCTTGGCTGCCAGCCCGCGAACGGTGTGCGGTGGCGGCACGAGATAGATCTCCAGCAAGATCGCCATCTGCCTCAGGGTCAGGTCTCGTCCGTCGAGCTTGACCTGGCCGGAAGAGACTGCATGCCAGAGGCCGAGCGCCTGTGAGGCGGAGAGTTCCAGTGGCAATGTGTTTCCCGATCCAGTGACGTCAGCTTCGTTACGCTACCGTATCGGTGAAGATTTGCAAAGCACGCGCAGCCCCGCGATCGGGGCTGCGCGCCTCCCGCGCCGAAGCAGATTTGCTTAGCCGGCTGTCATTCGCAGATGGTGGTAGAGCGCGCGAATAGCCTGCGCTTCCCCGCCGACCGGCGAATGCGGCCGTTCGGTCGGCGCCCAGCCGTAGATGTCGAAATGCGCCCAGCTCCTGGTGCGAGTGACGAACCGCTTGAGGAACAGGGCCGCGGTGATGGCGCCCGCCATGCCGCCCGCCGGCGCGTTCGTCAGGTCTGCGATCCGGGCGGATACGTCCTTGTCGTAGCCCATGTAGAGCGGCATGCGCCACAACGGATCGTCCACGAAGACGCTGGCCTCTGCGAGGTCCGCGGCCAGATCTCCGTCATCGGTGAAGAAGGGCGGAAGATCTGGACCGAGCGCCACGCGGGCGGCTCCCGTCAGCGTTGCCATGTCGATCAGAAGGTCCGGTTCGTCCTCGTCGGCGAGCGCGAGCGCATCGGCAAGGATCAGCCGGCCCTCGGCGTCGGTGTTGTCGATCTGCACGGTCAGCCCCTTTCGGCTGCGATAGATGTCGCCAGGCCGGAAGGCATTAGCCGAGATCGAGTTTTCAACAGCGGGAACTAGAATGCGCAGGTCGATCTTCAGCTTGGCGTCCATGATCATCAGCGCCAGGCCCAAGACGTTCGCCGCCCCACCCAGGTCCTTCTTCATCAGCAGCATCGACGATGCCGGCTTGATGTCGAGCCCGCCCGTATCGAAACAGACGCCCTTGCCGACCAGCGTGACCTTGCGATGGCCCTTCTTGCCCCAGCGCATCTCAAGCAGCCGCGGGGCTTCGGCCGAGGCCCTGCCGACGGTGTGGATCAGCGGGAAATTCTCCTTGAGCAGATCGTCGCCCTTTATCACCGAGACCTTGGCCTTGTAGTGCTCGCCGAGCGCCCGGAAGACGTCTTCCAGCGCTTCCGGCCCCATGTCGTTGGTCGGCGTGTTGATGAGGTCGCGTGCCAGGAAAACCCCGGCAAGCTGGCGCCTGATGTCGGCCGCATCCGCATCGGCGGGGATCAGCAGCGTCGGTGCGTCCTTGGTGGCGCCGCGATAGCGCTCGAATCGGTAGCTGCCGAGCCCATAGCCGAGGGAAAGCCGGTTCGCTGTCAACGGCGCGGTCTCGATGTGCCAGTCACCGGCTGGAAGCGCACGCGCCAGCTTGCCCGTCAGGAAGGGCGCCTCGGAGGGCGTCTTGCCGAGACCGAACAGCGCGCCGCCCAGATGGCCGTCCTCGGTAGGAATGAGGAGGAGCGAACCGGATTCGGCCCTGAAGCCTGCCTTCCTCGCCCAATCCAGGGCGATCGGGTCGATCGTACCGGTCTCTATATGGGCAGGGGTGATCGCGAAGATCGGAAGCGTCTTGCCGCCGCGTGTGCTGAAGGGGGAGGGGCGTTCGATGAACTGGTACGGGGCCATGGGGAGAGCCTTTGCAGGAGGTCCGGGAATCGGCGGATTAACATTCTGTTAGGGTTAACAGAATATTGCTGGAGTGAGGATTGCGGCGTGATTCTTTCACTTCGCGCTGCAGGAGACGCTCTGGGGATCTTTCATGCTTTGCTTCGTCAACGCAAAAACGTCTTGCCGAAAATTCGTCCTTTTGACGGCCACCGCCCTGGTCACGGCCACCCTTGCGGGTTGCTCGGCCGGCACAAGCAAGATGACGACCGGCTCTATTCCGAAAATGTCGAAGCCGATTACGGAGATGAATGCCAGCGAATTGAGCCGGGCGGCCGAGAGTGTCGGAAAGGCCTATGAGAAGAATCCGAAAGACCGTCAGGCCGGCCTGAACTACGCGAACCTCCTTCGCATGACCGGCAGGAACGATCAGGCGCTCGCCGTCATGCAGCAAGTGGCGATCTTCCATTCGTCCGACCGCGAAGTTCTGGCAGCCTACGGAAAGTCGCAGGCGGCGGCGGGTCAGCTCCAGCAGGCGCTCGGCACGATCCAGCGCGCCCAGACGCCTGATCGGCCGGATTGGCGGCTGAAGTCGGCCGAAGGGGCAATCCTCGACCAGCTGGGCCGCTCCGAAGAGGCGCGCGGGCGCTACCGCGAAGCGCTCGACCTGAAGCCCAACGAGCCGTCGGTCATGTCCAATCTCGGCATGTCCTATCTTCTCGCCCGCGACCTTCGCACGGCGGAAACCTATCTGCGTTCGGCCACGCAGCAGCCAGGGGCCGATTCCAGCGTCCGGCAGAACCTCGCGCTTGCCATCGGTCTGCAGGGGCGCTTCGCCGAGGCGGAACAGATCGCGCGCCAGGAACTGAGCGCCGAACAGGCCGAGGCAAACGTCGCCTACCTTCGCAGCATGCTTTCCCAGCAGAACTCGTGGAAGCAACTCGCCAAGAACGACGACAACAACACCAACTGAATCGAGTTTGCAGCCGCACGCGATATTGACGTTCGCCCGTCCTCCACTGGGGGCGCGGCGCCGCTGTGCCGGAGCTTGCTGTAGGGCTCGGCCGAACGCAGCGCATACCAGAGTGATGGCGCGCCCCGGACCGTATCGGTCGCGGGGCACTACGCTTGCTTGACCAGCGGTCAGAAGTTGTCGGCGACCTGAATGCCGGCAGGGCCGAGAATGACTGCGATCAGCACCGGCAGGAAGAAAACGATCATCGGCACCGTCAGCTTGGGCGGCAGCGCGGCTGCCTTTTTCTCGGCCTCGTTCATGCGCGTGTCACGGCTTTCCTGCGCGAGCACGCGCAGCGCCTGCGCGATCGGCGTCCCGTAGCGTTCGGCCTGGATGAGCGCCTGCATGACGGCCTTGACGATGTCGAGGCCCGTACGCGTGCCGAGATTTTCATAGGCGACGCGACGGTCCTGCAGGAAGGAGAGTTCGGCCGTCGTCAGCACCAGTTCTTCGGCCAGTTCCGGCGAAGCCATGGCGATTTCGTCCGCCACGCGCCGCAACGCCACCTCCATCGAGACACCCGATTCGACGCAGATGAGCAGCAGGTCGAGCGCGTCCGGCCATGCCCGCTTGATCGAGAGCTGACGCTTGCTTATTCGGTTCGAGATGTAGATGTTGGGCGCGTAGAAGCCGAGATAGGCGGCGCCTATCGAGGCGAAGATCCGGACGCTCATCGGCTTGTCGCCGAGATAGCCGAGATAGAAGATATAGAAGGCGCCGACCGCGAAGAAGATGAACGGCAGGACGAAACGGGCGAACAGGAAGATGTTGAGCGCGTTTTGCGAGCGGTAGCCGGCCTGGCGCAGGCGGTTGACGGTGCCGGTGTCCACCAGCGCTTGCCGCAGGTTCAGCTTCTCGACGACCTGCCGCACCGAGCCGTTCTGTTGAGCGCGCAGCGAACCCTTGCCCTGGCTGCCTTCGGAGTTCAGCCGTGCCCGTTCCCTTGCGCGGATTTGGTCCCGTTCCAGCGCCACGGATTTCATTCGTTTGTCGAGGTCGCCGCGCTCGAAATAGGGTGCTGCGAGCGAATAGAACGTGGCAAGCACCGCGAGCGCGACGAAGACCGGCAAGAGCAGGTCAGGATTGGTGAGGGTCGCTGCGAGTTCCTTCATCGTTTCCCCTCAGATGTCGAAGTTGATCATGTTGCGCATCATGAGAATGCCGATCGACATCCAGACGGCGGAGCATCCGAGGATGAGGTGGCCGCGCGAATCGGTGAAGAGGATCATCATGTATTCGGGCGTCGTCAGGTAGACGAGCAGCATGACGATCAGGGGCAGGGCACCGATGATCGCCGCAGACGCCTTTGCTTCCATCGACATGGCAGAGACCTTGGCCCTCATCTTCCGCCTCTCGCGCAGGACGCGGGACAGGTTGCTGAGCGCCTCCGACAGGTTGCCGCCGGCCTGGCTCTGGATCGCGATGACGATCGAGAAGAAGTTGACTTCCTGAAGCGGGATGTGGGTGAACATGCGTGCGCAGGCCTCGGGGATGCTGAGGCCCATCTGCTGGGATTCGACGACGCGACGGAACTCGGATTTCACCGGATCCTGTCCTTCGGCGGCAATAAGTCGGAGAGCGTCCGTCAGCGGCAGGCCCGACTTGATCGAGCGCACCATCACGTCCAGGGAGTTGGGAAACTCTTCGAGGAACTTGTTCATGCGCCGCTTGACGATGAAGTTGAGGACCCAGCGCGGCACACCCAGGCCCGTGATGACGAACAGGCCTGCGGAGATGACCGGCGGCGCGCCGGCCACGAGCGAGGCGAACGCCATGAACAAGCCGAAGGCCAGGCCGATCAGAATGAATTGCGTCGGCGTCAGGCCGAGGCCCGCCTGCGACAGCTTTGCCTTCAGCGTCGGCGCTGCCTTCTTGTGGCGCTCCTGCTGCTTCTTCTCCAGGTCTTTGAGCGAGTCCTGCACCGACTTGCGGCGCTTGGACATTTCCTGCATGCGCTCGCGGGCCGCCCGGACCTTGTTCTGGTCGGTTTCGGCTGACTTGACCCGGTTGACCCGGCTCTCGGCCTTCTTTTCCGTCTCGATTCGCGAGAACAGCAGGCCATAGCCGAGCGCGCCGGCGGCCAGGGCCGCCAGGGCGACGATCGCGAGGATGGTGGGATCAAGTCCGAACATCTGCCCCTCGGCTAGTCAGGTTTCTGCATCTGGTCGAGCGTAGCCGCCAGGCGCCGCTCCTCGTTGAAATAGCGGGCGCGATCCCAGAAGTGCGGTTTGCCGATGCCTGTGCCGACATGGCGGCCGATAATACGGCCGTTGGCATCTTCGCCTTCGATCTCGAAGCGCATCAGGTCCTGCGTGACGATCACGTCGCCTTCCATGCCCACGACCTCGGTGATGTGGGTGATGCGGCGCGTGCCGTCGCGCAGGCGCGTGGCCTGGATGACGACGTCCACCGAGCCGGCGATGATTTCTCGCACCGTCTTTGCCGGAAGCGTGTAGCCACCCATGGCGATCATCGATTCCATGCGGCTCAGGCATTCGCGCGGCGAGTTGGCGTGGATCGTTCCCATCGAGCCGTCGTGACCGGTGTTCATCGCCTGCAGCAGGTCGAATACCTCCGGGCCACGCACTTCACCGACGATGATCCGTTCGGGTCGCATGCGCAGGCAGTTCTTGATGAGATCGCGCATGGTGATCTCGCCCTCGCCCTCGATGTTCGGCGGGCGGGTTTCGAGGCGCACCACATGTGGCTGCTGCAGCTGGAGTTCGGCCGAATCTTCGCAGGTGATGACGCGCTCGTCGGCATCGATGTAGCGCGTCATGCAGTTGAGAAGCGTCGTCTTGCCCGAGCCGGTGCCGCCGGAGATCACGAGGTTGCAGCGGACACGGCCGATGATCTGCAGGAGGGTGGAGCCCTCCGGCGTGATCGAGCCGAACTTCACCAGCTGATCGAGCGTCAGCTTGTCCTTCTTGAACTTTCGGATCGTCAACGCCGTGCCGTCGATGGCAAGCGGCGAGGCGATGACGTTGACGCGCGAGCCGTCGGGAAGGCGGGCGTCGCAGATCGGGCTCGATTCGTCGACCCGGCGGCCGACCTGGCTGACGATGCGCTGGCAGATCGACAGCAACTGCGCGTTGTCGCGGAACCGGATCTCCGATTCCTGCACCTTGCCGCTCACTTCGATATAGGTCTTGCCCGCGCCGTTGACCATGATGTCGGCGATGTCGTCGCGTGCGAGCAGCGGCTCCAGCGGGCCATAACCCAGAACGTCGTTGCAGATGTCGTCGAGCAGCTCTTCCTGCTCCGAGATCGACATCGCGAAGTTCTTGATGGTGATGATGTCGTTGACGATGTCGCGGATTTCCTCGCGCGCGCTCTCGGCGTCGAGTTTGGCGAGCTGCGACAGGTCGATCGTGTCGATCAGGGCGGAGAAGACCTGCGACTTGGTGTCGTAGTAGTCTTCTGTCCGCGGCAAGCGTTTGCGGGCGATCGGCGAGGGCTGATGCGCCGGCGCGACGGCCACCGTCTCGCGAACGGGTTCGGCCACAGGTTGCGGCGCCAGGGCTGCCGGTGCAGGCATCGAGGCGGCCTGCGGCGCATGGCCGGCAAAACCGCCGCCCTTTCCACTGCCTTCGTTTCCGCGTCTACCGAACATTCCGTGTCATCCAGTTCTCGTCAAGGCTCTGGCCCGTTCACTTCCGGCCGAGCATCCCCAGCATCTTGCCAAGCCCGCCCTTCTTGGGCTTCTTCACGGTGGCTCGCCCCGTCACCACATGGGCGATCTGCGAAAAGGTCTCGGCCGCCGGCGATTTCTTGTCCATTTCCGCGATCATCCGTCCGCTGTTGGCTGCCGCGCCGAACAGCTGGGCATCGAACGGAATGATCGCGATCGGCTGCGTCTCGATGGCTTCGCAGAAGTCGTTGGGCGCGATCTCCGGCCGCTTCGGCATACCGACCTGATTGAGGATCAGATGCGGCGGCCGGTCGTTGGGCCGCAGCTTCTTCAAGGCATCGAACATGTTCTTCGCATTGCGCAGGTTTGCGAGATCGGGCACGGCCGTCACGATCACTTCGTCCACCTCCGACAGAAGCGTGCGCGTCCATTCCGACCAGGCATGCGGAACGTCAAGCACGTTCACCGGCGCGCTTCTCTGCAGCACCTCCATCATCGGCTGGAACGATCCGCGCTCCAGATCGTAGGCGCGGTCGAGCATCGACGGCGCGGCGAGCAGCGAAAGGTGATCGGAGCACTTGGCGAGCAGGCGGTCGAGAAACACCTCGTCCAGCCTTTCCGGCGTATAGACGGCTTCCGCCATGCCCTGGGGGGGATCCTGGTCGAAGTTGATGTTGGCCGTGCCGTAGGGCAGGTCAAGGTCGGCCAGCACCACTTCCGTCGAAAACAGGTTGGAGATGTCCCAGGCGCAATTGTGCGCGATGGTGGACGAGCCCACGCCACCCTTGGCGCCGATGAAGGCGATCGTGCGGCCGAGCGGTTCGGCCTCCGGATCGACGAAGATGGCTGCGACCGCGTTCAGCACGTCGGCCATCGACACGGGGGCGACGAGATATTCCGAAATGCCGTTGCGGATCAGCTCGCGGTAGAGCGTGATGTCGTTGTGGTGGCCGACGACGATGACCTTGGTGCTGGGATCGCAAACCTCCGCAAGCGGAGCCAGTTCGCCCATCAGTGCGGATGGAGGGGCCGAGGTCTCCAGTATGATGAGGTTCGGCGTGGGGGCGGCGGAGAACATGTTGACCGCCGCCTGGATGCTGCCGTTGTTGATGCGGAAGCTCACCTTCGACATCCGCCGGTCGCTGGCGCAGCGCTCCATCGCCTGGAACATGCCTTCGCTTTCGCAAAAGGCATGGATCGATATGCGCGGCAGCGGGCGCACGTTGTCGAGCTCGCCGGCGCCCGGGCCTTCGTCAGGGCCGGCCGCCGCGGCGTGTGCCGCGTCGATGCTGTACTGGATGCTCGTCATCTTCAAAGCCCCGTCACTGTTCGCTCACCGTCACTCGCTCATTCCGTAGTCGCGATAGTCCTGGATCACCGTGCCGCGGCGTTCCGCATCGATGGACGTCATGCCGCGCGGGCCGACGAGATCCATGGGATTTGCGATCTGGGCGGCAAGGTTTGCCTGGCTCGCGCAGCCGAAATTGTAATACTGCCTGTTTTCCATCGTGTTCAGCGTCAGGTCCTCCGGCCACTGGCCGCAGGCGTTCGTCTTCGCGGTGGTGGAGACGAAGGCCAGCCGGATCGGTGCGGCATCCCCCTGTCCCGTCGCGCTGTAGGACGTTTCGATGATGCGCTTGCTGGGAATGCCTTCCTTCACGAGCGTGGCGCGGATATCCTTGCGAAGCGCTGCTGCGGCGCCGGCATTGTGCGACCCCTGCGGCACCATGATCTGCACCGTTCCCTTCGATGTCGCCTCATAGTCCTGCGCAAAGCCGCGAATGTTATCGCGCATGGGCAGCGTCAGCGAACGGTCCCCGGAAGCGACAGGCACGTCCAGAGTATGCTCGGCTTCGGTCAGCACGATCGGATGGCGCGTGCGGTAGTCGTCAGGGATCGATCCCGTCGCCGTCGCGTCCTTGGACGCGCAGCCGGCCAGCATGGCCGCCGAGAGGAGGAGCGAGGCCGTCACGAGGCGGGAGATCGGCATGAGGCGTTGCCTTTCGACAGGGGCGTGGATGCGGGTGGGTTCGGTCATTTTCCTGCCCCCGCTCACTTGTAGATGAAGCCGACGGAGCCACTATATGTGCCGGCGGGCACACCTGCTTCCTTGCGGCCGTAGATCTGGTTGACGCGACCGAGGAAGAAGCCTGCGGCGTCGTTCGTCGGGTTGAAGTTGTCGTCCGGCTTGTTCAGGGCGGTTCTGGCGACAGGGCGAACCAGATAGGGCGTCGCGATGATCACCATTTCCGTCTCGTTGCGGACGAAATCCCTGGATCGGAACAGGGTGCCGAAGATCGGGATTTTCGAAAGACCCGGGTAGCCGGACATGGCCTGGCGGATATCGTCGCGGACAAGACCTGCGATGACGATCGAACCGCCCGAGGGCAGCTCGACGCTGGTCGATGCCTGCCTGCGGCGAATGCCGAGCGCGGTGGCGCCCGGAATGGCCTTCTGGCCGATCAGCGATGCCGATCCTTCCAGGGTCGGCTCGGAAACTTCGGTCTCCACCTTGAGGCTGATGCGCCCGGCGGAAAGCACGACCGGCCTGAAATTCAGGCGGATGCCATAGTCGACCGTGTCATAGGTGCGGGCGACTTCGGGCGCGCCGGTGTCCTCGTTTGCCTTGATGCTCTGCTCGCTGAGGACCTTGAAGTCGCCGCCGACATAGAACTTTGCCTGTTCGCCGGAAATGGCCGTGAGGCTCGGTTCGGCGAGCGTGCGCATCACGCCGGCCTGCTCCATCGCGCTGATATAGCTTGCGATTGCGGTTCCGCCGATCGTTCCGGTGAGCCCGCCGCTGGTCGCCCAGTCGATGGCGCCGCCGAGATTGGTGGGGTTGCGGAAGGAGATGCCGCCGTCGCTGCCGGTCACCGAGCCGTTGAAACCGAGCTGCTTCAGCACCTGGCGGCTCACTTCGGCCACGGTGATCTTCAGCGTGACCTGGTCCTCGCCGTCGATCTTGAGCATGTTGACGACCTGCGACTTCTGCCGATCTTCGCCGAAGATGGCGGCGTCGCCGTTGTTGCCCTGGGCCGTCACGGTTCGCGTTGTCGCTTCACCGCCCGTGAGGAAGACATCGGCCAGGCGTGCTGCCTGCAGCGCGTCCTGCGGGGTCCGCACGGTGCCTGTCAGCACGATGTTGTCGGAGATGATCTCGACGGAAATGTCGGAATCCGGGATGAACCGGCGAAGATGGGCTTCGAGCCCGGAGATGTCACGCTCGACGGCGAGGTCCAGGCTGACGATTTCTTCGCCATTCGGCCCGAAGATGAAGACGTTCGTCTGTCCGATCTCCTTGCCGAAGATGTAGATGCGGCGCGAGGTCCGCGTCACCGCATCGGCCTTCATGGGGTCGGCCACCAGGATGTCGTGCGCATCGGTCGGAAGATCGACGACGATGGCCTTGTTGAGACCGAGCTTCAGCGACTTGCGCGCCCCCGGTCCGGCATTGGCGATGCGAACGATCGAGGCGGAAGCCGCCTCCGCCCTGCCTGCCGCTCCGTCGATCATCGCTGCGGGCATACCCGAAAAGGCGAGGCAGAAGCTCAGCCCGCCGGCAACCGAAGCCCGAAATTTCTTCCCGATTTCACGCACCTTGCGCTCCTGCTTCACTGGTTGGCCGCGGGCGAATTGGCCCTGACGATCTCGCCGGATTTGATGACCTGGATGGTCGGAGCGCCGTCGCCGCCGCTCAGCAGATGTTCCGCCGCCTGCGTGTCTTCCTCCTGGGCATCGGCCACGCTGCGAAGCGCCAGCTGCAGCCGTTCGGCCATCTGCTGGGCAACCGTGATCACCTTTGCCTGGTCGGGGGTCAGTTCCAGTGTGGCGGTGGTGCCGACGACGGTCTTCGAGCCGTCGTCCTTTTCCTGGATCTGCTGGTCGATCGCCAGCACGCGGACATTGTTTAGAATGGTTTCCGTGATCTTGGCGTCGTCGTCGCCTTCACGCACCATGATCACGTCGACGCGGTCGTTCGGCAAGATGAAGCCGCCGGCACCGGTGGCAACCGAGATCTCGGTGGAAACCGCCCGCTTTCCGGCGGGGAGCAGCGAGGACATGATCTTGCTGCTGGAATCGGCGATCTTTTCCTGCCGGATCGGCTCTCCGTTGAAGATCGGCATGCGCACGACCGCACCTGCGAGCTTTTCCAGCGCATCGGGCCGGCCCTGCTCGGTAATGAAGCCCTCGACGACGTTGCCCTTGGGCCACTCGCTCCAGCCGATCGAATCGGCGTTGAGCCGCGCGCCGATCGGAAGGCTTTGCTTGGCGACGAGCACGTTGATGCTCGGTTCGCGTTCGACCACCGGCTTACTTGCGACGGATATCTTGTTGCCGCGGGCGAGCTGCAGCGCGAGATAGCCTGCAACACCGGCCGACAAGACGGCCACTGCCAGAATAATGATTCGCGCCGGTTTCATGGTTCGCCCCTGGACGTGCAAGATTGCATCGTCACATTGCGCACCAAATGGTATAATTATGGTTAATGAGTTGCTTAAGGATGTGGTTAACGAAGTGTTGTGCGACGCACACTATGATACGTTGCCGGCCTTTATGCTCAATCTGGAATTGCAGATGCTCACGCCGGACCAGAATTCTCCGTCTGGCGTGTCGAGGATTGCCCTGACCATCAAGCCGTCGCGGCCGGCAGTTTCAGTGGAACGTGGCGAGGGCAGCCTGCATCAGGGGCGATGCCGGATAGGCGACAAAGGCTGCAATGCCGATCGCGATGCCATAGGGCACCTTCTTATGCGTCAGCAGGTGACCGGGAACCGGCAGGCCTGATGCGAGGATCGTGTTGGAACGGGCGCGCATCGAGAGCAGCACAAGGGTGAGAAGGCCGCCGAAAACCGACACGTAGAGCAGGTAGGACACGAGCGAGGCACTCATTCCGAACCAGACGGAACTCGCGGTCAAAAGCTTCGCGTCACCCCCGCCCATGACGTTCGCAGCGAAGAGCATGAAGCAGACGCCGAAGACCAGAAGGCCGGCAAGAAGGTGGAGACCGATCTGTGTCAGCGTCAGTCCCGCCAGCGGTGCAACAAGAATGAAGGAAGCGAGAAGTATCGCAGAGACGCGATTGGGTATCGTCATCGTGAGCAGGTCGGACAACGCTGCAATCGCCAGGCAAATCGGAAATACGACAAAGATAGCTGCTTCGGTCACAAGCTCTTCCTCACGCGCCCAGTATGACTTGCCCAGTATGGCCTTGCGACAATTAAGAATTCGCGACCAGCTGCCAATCATGACGGCAGGCTGCCGGCAAGGCGGCTGAAATGAAGAGAGGACCGGCCTTTGGGCGCGGTCCTCAACATCATGCTGTCCATGCGGCGAACCGCCTGGCATCCATCGAAATCAGGGGGCCGTGTTGTTTTCCCCGAGGGTGGTCGACAGGTTGTTGAACGTCTCGTTCAGTTCGCCGCCGAGGAGGCCAGCGCCGCCGATCAGGGCAACGGAGATGAGGGCAGCGATCAGGCCATATTCGATGGCGGTCGCGCCGGATTCGTCCTTCAGGAAGCGAGCGAAGATCTTGGTCATGGGAATTTCTCCTAACTCCAGGGTTTTGGTTCAGCACGTCCGACAACTGTTTGCCGTTGTTCGGATGACTGCAACCTACACGGGCCGGATTGCTGGCTGCTTAAGGAAGTGGGTTACCATCGCGTTAACATGGCTTCCCGAATATCGTGGTAAACAAAGGAGCAACATCGCCGCTAAAAGGCGCGCTGTCGCTCGCGTGCATACCGGCTATACTGAGAGCGGCTCCTTTTTCCCGCTGTTGCGATATCCTTGCCGAGAGGGCAGTCCCGCAACGCTCCGTGCGGGCAGGAAGAAAGCGCCGGGCGCTTAAGTATTCATTCACCATTCGAGTCCATCTTCTAGGCGACCTCAGTTCGGGACATTGTAGATGAGAACCGCTGGCACACTTGCGACTTCCAGGGGCATCCGCCTCGCCGTTGGCGCTCTCCTGCTTCCCTCTTGTATGGCGGTGGGCGTCGCCCGCGCCGAGGATGGCGAGATGATGCGGGTCTATATGGATCACGCGCGCGTGCTTAAGCTCGACCGTCCGGTCAGCAAGGTCATCGTCGGAAATGCCGAAGTCGCCGATGCGACGGTCGCGGACGCCAAGACCATCGTGCTCACCGGCCGCAATTTCGGAACGACCAACCTCGTCCTGCTGGATGTGGACGGCAACGCGATCGTGGACGAGCGCATCCTCGTCTCCATCGACGAGGGCAACACGGTTCGCGTCTTCCGCCAGACCGAGCGTTCCGTACTCTCCTGCACGCCGATCTGCGAGCAGCACGCCGATCGCGCTAAGAATGCGGCCGCCAGCGGTCCCTGACGCATTTTTCACCGTCACGACCTGCGCGAAAGTGAGAAGTGACTAAAATACGTCTTTCTCCGCTCACGAAAAATAAACGTTCTATCTCTTAGGCTCGTTGATAACCGTCGTGGACAGTCGTCGTGACGTCCTGATGGAGCTTGGGCACGGGTCTGTGCGTCGATTGTCCGGCGCGAATTTGGATGGGATGGCGGCCATGCTGAGGAAATCGGGCGGATTTGGTGAAAGAGCAAGGGGCAGGCTGAGGGCTCTTCTGCGGGAGCGCTCGGGCGGATCCGCTCTGCAATTCGCAATCCTTGCCCCGATGTTCTTTGTGGTCGTCTTTGCAACCATGGAAACGGTTGCTTCCTTCGCCGCCGAGCAAGTCCTGGTCAACGCCAACGACACGATCGCCCGCAAGATCAGAATGGGCGAAATTACCTTCAATACCGGCCAGCCGACCGACGTGAAGGATGAAGCGGCATTCCGCGCCAAGTTCTGCGAGGAACTCAATATCATGATGACCTGCTCGCTGCAGGAAATCGACATTCCCTCCCGGCTGTTCCTCGACGTGCGCAGCGCTCCGAGCTTCGCGGATTTGCCGGCCAACACGGTCCCTCGAACCGGAGATCCTAAGACCGGCCCGCTCGACCCCACGAAGTTGAAATTTTCGCCGGGCGGAAAATCCGCGATCAACATCGTGCGCGCCTATTATCGCTGGCCGGTTATCCTCGATTTCATGCGGCCCTACCTGGCGAACCTGCAGGCGCCCGACGGTTCGTTGAGCGACTATCTCCTCGTCGCAACGGCGGTCATTCAGAACGAGGCATATTGATGACGAAGAGCACGAGAACACCGAGTTCAGGTCGAAGCTTGAGGGCCGCTTTCCGCAGACTGATACGCGCACGCGACGGAGCGGGTGCTGTCGAGTTTGCCATCGTGATGCCGCTGTTGCTCGTTGGTTACATTGGAGCCTACGAAATCTCCGTCGCCTGGTCCTTCACCTCCAAGGTCGGGCGTTCCGCCGCCACGATTGCCGACGTCGTTGCCCAGGCTAAGGAAGTTTCACCCACGTATCTCGACGAGATGCCGTCGATAGCGTCGAACCTTCTGGCACCGTACAACGCCAACAACTACACCTTGAAAATCACCGGCATCCAGATCGACGACAACGGGAATGCCACGATTGCCTGGTCGCGCAACGAGGCCAAGGGCGTGCCCTACGTCAAGGGCACGACCGTGGAGCTGCCCTCGGAAATGACGAAGGTCAAATCCTTCATCGTCAGGACCGAACTGACGATGCCCTACAAGGTGCTGGTGGCCATACCCGGTGCGACCGCCGAGACGATCAAGTCTATCAATCTTCATCGGACGAGCTACAGCCGAGCGCGATTGGACAGCACCATCACGTGCACGACCTGTGGCTGACGCCGATTTTTCTTGAGCCGGTCCCCTCTTCCATGCCATTCCGACCCTAGATAAGCGTTTTTGAGCCGCGGCGCATATAACCTTCCGGAGTGCGTCCGGAGGCTTTGCGCCCGCTGCCAAACCCGATGTCGATAGGTGAAAGATGGCGAGAGCCTTTCTATTCGTGCTGGATTCCTTCGGTATCGGCGCCGGACCGGATGCGGCCGACTTCGGCGATGACGGCGCCGATACGCTTGGCCACATCGCCGAATTCTGCGCTGCCGGCGCCGCCGACCGCGCCGGGCTGCGTCACGGGCCGCTGAAGCTCCCCAACATGTCCGCACTCGGTCTGCTGCATGCGGCCAAAGCTTCCTCCGGGCGATTCCCCGACGGAATGGAAGTGCCTGCCCGCGTCTTCGGCCAGCATGGCGCGGCGAGCGAAGTCTCGCGCGGCAAGGACACGCCGTCGGGCCACTGGGAGATCGCCGGCACGCCGGTGATGTTCGATTGGGGGTACTTCCCGGCCGAAGGTGAAGCCTTTTCCGCCGATCTCGTCTCCACGATCTGCGAGCTCGGAAGGGTGCCTGGCATCCTCGGCAACTGCCATGCGTCCGGCACCGACATCATCGCCCGTCTCGGCGAAGAGCATATCCGCACCGGCAAGCCGATCTGCTACACCTCCTCCGATTCCGTCTTCCAGGTCGCCGCGCACGAAGGCCATTTCGGCCTCGACCGGCTGCTCGCCTTCTGCCAGACCGTCCGTATCATCCTTGACGAGTGGCCCGGCGGAAAGGTCGGTCGTGTCATTGCCCGTCCCTTCGTCGGCGAGACGCCGGCGACGTTCGACCGAACCGGCAACAGGCGCGACTATTCCGTTCCTCCGCCGGAGCCGACCCTGCTCGACCGCCTCAGCGAGGCAGGGCGCACGGTGCATGCGGTGGGCAAGATCGGCGACATCTTCGCCCACCAGGGCATCGGCCGGCTGACCAAGGCCAACGGCAACATGGCGCTGTTCGACGCCACGCTCAAGGCCATGGACGAGGCGGAGGCCGGCGATCTGGTGTTCGCCAATTTCGTCGATTTCGACATGCTCTACGGCCATCGCCGTGACGTTGCCGGCTATGCGGCGGCACTTGAGGCCTTCGACCGGCGCCTGCCGGAGGTGGACCGCAAGCTTCATGCGGGGGATCTGGTGATCCTCACCGCCGACCACGGTTGCGACCCCACCTGGCGCGGCACCGATCATACCCGCGAGCGCGTGCCCATCATGAGCTTCGGGCCGGGCATCCGCTCCCGCCTTCTCGACATCCGTCCGACCTTCGCCGACATCGGCGAGACGATCGCAAAGCATCTCGGCATCCCGCCGGGGCCTCATGGGCGCAGCTTCCTGTGACGCGGCTGCTGAGAAAGGCGGAACTTCACTGCCATCTCGAAGGCGCCGTTCCCCCGGCGCTGGCCCTGGCGCAGGCGCGCAGATACGGCGTCGCCACGGACGCCTTCATGAAGGATGGCGCCTACGTCTGGCACGACTTCACCAGCTTCCTCGGAGCCTACGATGCCGTGTCCGGGCTGTTTCGCAGCGAGGACGATTACGCGCTTCTGACCGAAACCTACCTCGACGACCTGGCAGCCGCCGGCGCGATCTACAGCGAACTCTTCATCTCGCCCGACCATGCAGAGGCTGTGGGCGTTGGCGCAGATGCCTATGTTGCCGGCATCGGTCGGGGCATCGAGGCGGTACGGGCGCGTAGCGGCATCGAGTGTCGCATGGTCGTCGTCGGACTGAGGCATTGCGGCCCGGAACGGGTCGAATGGGCGGCGCGCTACGCCGCGGCCGCCCGAAATCCGCTGATGACCGGCTTCAACATGGCTGGCGAGGAGCGCATGGGGGCTGTTGCCGATTTCGCCCGCGCCTTCGATATCGCCCGCGACGCCGGCCTTGGGATCACCATACACGCCGGCGAATTGAGCGGTGCGTCCAGCGTGCGCGACGCGCTCGACCTTATCCGCCCCACCCGCATCGGCCATGGCGTGCGCGCCGTCGAGGATCCCGGTCTCCTGGCGCGGCTGGCCGACGAAGGCGTCGTGCTCGAAGTCTGCCCCGGTTCGAATGTCGCGCTGGGCGTCTTTCCCGACTTCCCCGCCCATCCGCTCCGCCGCCTGCAGGCGGCCGGCGTGAAGGTCACGCTGAATTCCGACGATCCGCCCTTCTTCAAGACCTCGCTTGAGCGCGAATACGAGATCGCCTCGCGCATCATGGGCTTTTCCGACGAGGAACTGGATACGATGACGAGGACGGCGATCGAGGCTGCCTTCGTGGATGAGGAGACGAGAGCGCGCCTGCTCGCGCGGCTCTGATCGTGCTTGCCGCGGCGCGAACCGGGGATGACGCGGCGCCACCGCCTGCATTCTCTTGCAGGACATGGAGCGAATGTGAAAAAAGAAGGGATCAACCAACATGACGGAAGGTTTGGCCATGGACGGCGTCACAGTCATCGATCACCCGCTCGTGCAGCACAAGCTGACCATCATGCGCAAGAAGGACACTTCCACCGGCAGCTTCCGCCGGCTGCTGCGCGAGATCTCGACGCTGCTTTGCTACGAGGTCACGCGTGATCTCGAACTGACCACCGAGCGCATCGAAACGCCGCTGCAGACGATCGATGCGCCGGTCCTCGAAGGCAAGAAGCTCGTCTTCGCCTCGATCCTGCGCGCCGGCAACGGCCTGCTGGAGGGCATGCTGGAACTCGTACCCTCCGCGCGCGTCTCGCATATCGGCGTCTACCGTGACCACGAGACGCTCGAGGCCGTCGAGTACTTCTTCAAGGCGCCGGACCTTCTGAACGAACGTCTGGTCATCGTCGTCGATCCCATGCTGGCGACCGGAAACTCCGCCATCGCCGCAATCGAGAAGCTCAAGGAGCGCGGCGCCACCAATCTCCGTTTCCTTTGCCTGCTCGCCGCACCCGAAGGCATCCGCAATTTCCGCGCCGCCCATCCCGACGTCCCGGTCTATACCGCCTCCGTCGACAGCCACCTGAATGAAAAGGGCTACATCATGCCGGGCCTCGGCGACGCCGGCGATCGCATGTACGGCACCAAATGAGCGTCTTAACGGTCCGTTAGCCACGTCTTTCATTGATTGTGGCGAAATAGGACGCCCGCGCCGGTTCTTTGTGGTCCGTCAACCCGCGCATGGTCTACTGCCGGCATCCGCCCGGGGAGCTTCGAGTCTTGAGCTCGCCCGGGTCGGGGATGATTCCCGAAGGAGATGCCATGTTCGCTCGCAGTCTGTTTGTGGTCGCGGCCGTTGCGGTCGCAGCCGTCTATGTGCCCGGCTTGGCCGGCACATACCTCGCTCCAGGCGAGGCACCGGACAAGGCGCCCGAACCCGAAACAGCAGCAGCGCCGGCACAACCGGCCTCGACCGCACGCTACACCGGTAGCCGTGGCGTGACGCTCGAGGCAGACGACAGGGGGCATTTCTCCGGGCTCTTCACCATCAACGGCCGCAAGGTTGAAGGCATGGTCGACACCGGCGCCAGCATGGTCGCGATCAATCTTTCGACCGCCGAGCGACTAGGTTTTTCCCGCAACAAGCTCGAATTCCGCTATGCCGTTGACACCGCCAACGGCCGGGCGCGGGCTGCCTATGTGCGGCTGGACAGTGTCTCCATCGGCTCCATTACGGTTTCCAACGTCGGCGCGATGGTGCTGGACGACAAGGCGCTGGACGGCATGCTCGTCGGAATGACCTTCCTGAAGGGGCTCGCATCCTATCAGGTGGACGGCAGCAGCATGCGGCTCATCCGCTGATCCGGCTGACGATCGGATAGTCGGGCAGGGGGGCTGCGTCCTCGATCGTGTAGAGGGCGCGCAGGCGTGCAGCGAAGGCCTCGGCCTCTTCTTGCGAGCGCGCGTGCACGCGCCCGAGCTCGTCGCCCTTCTCCACGCGCGAACCAAGCGGAAGCAACCGGTCGAAGCCGACGCGGTGGTCGATCACCTCATCCGGTCTGGTCCGGCCGCCGCCGAGTTCGATCACCGCCAGGCCGATGCCGCGCGTATCGCAGGATGCCACGTAGCCCCCTGTGTCGGCCGTGACCGGCAGGATGACCGGCGCTCTCGCAAGCCAGCGTGACGGCTCGTCCATCAGCTTTGCAGGCCCGCCGAGCAGGAATATCATCTTCGAGAAAGCCTCGGCCGCACTTCCGTCCGCAAGCGCCCGCTGGGCGCGCCCATGTGCGGCCGCCGCATCTGCTTCGACACCTGCGCTGACCAGCATTTCGGCCGCCAGCGAGAGTACGACGCGTTCCAGCCGTGTGCCTTTCTTCGCCCCCTTCAGGACGTCGATGCAGTTTTCGACCTCGACCACGTTGCCGACTGCGTCGGCAAGCGGCTGGTTCATATCGGTGATCAGTGCGGTCGTCGGCAGTCCGGCCCCGTTGGCGACCTCCACGAGCGCGTGCGCCAGCCGTTCCGCATCGGCCCGGCTTGTCATGAAGGCTCCGTTGCCGAGCTTGACGTCGAGGACGAGCGACTGCAGGCCGGCTGCAAGCTTCTTCGACAGGATCGAGGCGGTGATCAGCGGTACGGAATCCACCGTCGCGGTGACGTCG
The DNA here is from genome assembly GCF_900220975.1 of Rhizobium subbaraonis. Classification (GTDB taxonomy): domain Bacteria; phylum Pseudomonadota; class Alphaproteobacteria; order Rhizobiales; family Rhizobiaceae; genus Mycoplana; species Mycoplana subbaraonis. The sequence continues at coordinate 127,324 of NZ_OBQD01000008.1, forward strand.
CGTATCGCGTAGAGCCGCCGGTCGGCCGGCGCCAGCGCAGCACTCTGGCCGACGATCGCGCAACCCGCCTCCCTCACTGTCTTGCGAAAAAGACTGGGCGCGGGATCGATCGCATAGCCGGGGATCGATTCCAGCTTGTCGAGCGTGCCGCCGGTATGGCCGAGCCCGCGGCCGGATATCATCGGCACGGCCAGCCCGCAGGCGGCGGCGATCGGTGCCAGCATCAGCGAGACGTTATCGCCGACCCCGCCGGTCGAATGCTTGTCCGCCACCGGCCGATCGATCTCGCGCCAATCGAGCACGTCGCCGGAATCGCGCATGGCCTCGGTCAGCGCGACGGTTTCGCGTGCATCCATGCCGCGGAACCAGATGGCCATGGCAAAGGCGGCGATCTGGCCCTCGCTCGCCGCGCCATCGGTCAGCGCAGCGATGAAGGCGCCGATTTCACCCGCCGTCAGGACCTCGCCGTCGCGTTTGCGCCGTATGATCTCCTGCGGCAGCATCGTCAGTAGGCTGCGTTCTGGGTGCCGGACTCACGGCCCTCGAGGACCGCAATGATGTCACCGAGGAGTCCGGAGGCGCCGAAACGGAAGGTGGACGGCATCGCCCAGTCGGGACCGTGGATCGTGGCGGCGAGGTTGAGATAGAGTGCCGCCTCGCCGACGGTCCGCACGCCGCCGGCAGGCTTGAAGCCAACGTTGCGGCCGCTCTCGCGGATTGCGTTCAGCATGATGTCTGCGGCTTCCAGCGTCGCGTTCACCGCCACCTTGCCGGTCGAGGTCTTGATGAAGTCGGTGCCCGACGAGATCGCCAGATGCGAGGCGTTGCGGATCAGATCGCGATCCTTCAGTTCGCCGGTCTCAAGGATCGTCTTCAGCGTCACCGACGGCGGGCAGGCGTCCCTGACGGCGCGGATCATCTGCCGCACGGCATTCTCGTCCCCGGCCATCAGCGCCCTGTAGGGAATGACGAGATCGATTTCGTCGGCGCCGTTGGCGATCGCCTGCCGCGTCTCGGCAACGACCGCATCGACCGGAAGGTCGCCGGATGGGAAGTTGACCACGGTTGCAATCCGGATAGCGCTGTCGGCGCCGAGCAGCGCGCGCGCCTGCGCGACGAAACGCGGCCAGATGCAGATCGCGGCCGTCGGGCCAAACGGGGTGCTGGCCTGCCGGCACAGCGTCTCGATCGCGGTCCCGTCGCAGTCGTCGGTAAGATCCGTCAGGTCGAGCAGCGAAAGCGCCCTTGCGGCGACGAGGCGGGGTGTGGCTTCATGCATTGGCATTGTCTCCGGCCGCGATCATTTCGGCGAGGATGGCGGCGAGCCGCGCACCGCCCACCGGGGCCATGTCCTTTGTTTCATGGTGGCTGAGTTCGGCCCCGGTCATGCCGGCGCCGTAGTTGGTGATGACGGATGCCGCAGCCACCTTGAGGCCGAGGAAACGCGCGATCAGCACCTCCGGCACGGTCGACATGCCGACGGCGTCGGCGCCCAGCACGCGCGCCATCCGGATTTCCGCCGGCGTCTCGAAGCTCGGGCCGGAAAACCACATGTAGACGCCCTGATGCAGCGGCGTCCCCGTCTTCTGCGCTGCCGCTTCCATCTGCTCCGCCAGTCCGGCGTCATAGGCGTTGGTCATACCGACGAAGCGGTCGTCGCTCTCGACGCCGATCAGCGGATGGGTCCCGGAAAAATTGATGTGGTCCGAAATGCGCATCACAGAGCCGGGCGGCATGTCTTCGCGCAGCGAGCCCGAGGAATTGGTCAGGATCAGCGAGGTGACGCCGAGACCCTTCAAGACCTCGATCGGTCCGCGCATCGCGTTCGCATCGCCCTTTTCGTAGTAGTGCACCCGCCCCGACAGCATGATGACCGGAACGCCGCGCAAAAGGCCGATCACCATCTCGCCGGCATGGCCGGAAACGGAGCTTGCGGGAAAGCTCGGCAGCTCGGAATAGGGGATGCGGACGCCGCCTTCGACGGCATCCACCAGCGAGCCCAGGCCGGAGCCGAGCACGACGCCGTAGCGCGGCGCCAGTCCGCCAAGGCGCGGCACGAGGTGGTCGAGTGCGGCCCTCATCCGATGACCTCCGTCTTGAAGCTGTGCGGCAGCAGTTCGCTCATCGTCATGGTCTCCTTCACCCCGGTCTCGTCGCAGAGATAGATGCGCGTCGAAGGCGAGGCAAACTCGGCGATCTTCTGCCGGCAGCCGCCGCAGGGCGGGCAGAGCGGCAGCTTTTCGGCGATGACGGCGATTTCGACGATCTTTTTCGCGCCGCCCATGATCATGGCGCCGATCGCCGTCGGTTCGGCGCACCACCCCTGCGGGAACGAGATATTCTCGATGTTGGCGCCGGCATAGACCTTGCCGTCATCGGCACGGATCGCAGCCCCCACCGGAAACTTCGAATAGGGCGCATAGGCAAACCCCATCGCGGCGCGCGCCGCTTCGAACAGATCGTGGGACATGGATTACCGCTCCTTCACATAGGGTACGCCGCCGGCCCTGGGCGGAATGGCCTTGCCGATGAAGCCGGCCAGCAGAATGACGGTGAGGATATAGGGCAGCGCCTGCATCAGTTGTACCGGCACCTTGCCGATCAGCGGCAGCGGCGTGCTCTGATAGCGGATCGCGAACGCGTCGAGGAAGCCGAACAGCAGGCAGGCGAACATCACGGGCACCGGTTTCCATTTGGCGAAGATCAGCGCCGCAAGCGCGATATAGCCCTTGCCTGCGGTCATGCCCTTGGTCCAGCCGGCATTGGCGGCGAGCGACAGGTAGGCGCCGGCGATGCCGCACAGGATGCCGCAGCAGATGACGGCGCGGTAGCGCATCCAGATCACCGAAATACCGGCCGTGTCGACCGCGCCGGGGTTTTCGCCCACGGCCCTGAGCCGCAGCCCGAAGCGGGTGCGATAGAGGATCCACCAACTGGCCGGCACCATCAGGAAGGCGAGGTAGGTCAGCGCCTGGTGGCCGGAGATGAGATCGGCATAGATCGGCCCGAGCAGCGGCACGCCGCGCAGTTCCTCGGCAAACGGCAACTGGATCACCTGGAAGCGCGCGCCTTCGGCAAGCGCCGGCGTGCGGCCGCCCTGCCGGAACCAGGCTTCGCCGAGAATGACGGTGGAGCCGGCAACGATGAAGTTGATGGCGACACCCGAGACGATCTGGTTGCCGCGCTGGGTGATCGAGGCAAAGCCGTGCACCAGCGACAGGAGCACCGACACGACGACGGCGGCCAGCAGTCCGGCCATCGCCGACTGCGCGACGAAGGCGACGCAGCCGGCAGCAAAGGCGCCGCCGAGCATCTTGCCTTCGAGGCCGATGTCGAAGACGCCGGCACGCTCGGTGAAAAGACCGGCAAGTGCGGCCAGGATCAGCGGCGTCGAAAGCCGCACGGTCGACTGCGCGAGTTCAAGGAAGAGCTGAAAATAATCCATCGATCAGGCCCCCTTGACGGCTGCTTGCGTGCGGCCGCGCCCGGAAAACGCGAGCACGGCACGGGTGATGGCGGGGCGGAACATGTGCTCCAGCGCGCCCGCGAACAGGATCACCAGGCCCTGGATGATGACGATCATGTCGCGCGAGATCGAAGGCATCTCGAAAGCGATCTCGGCGCCGCCCTGGTAGAGGACGCCGAACAGGATGGCAGCCGGGATGATTCCGGCCGGGTGCGAGCGGCCCATCAGCGCTACCGCGATGCCGACAAAGCCGGCGCCCTGCACGAAGTCGAGCTGCATGCGGTAGGTCTCGCCCATGATCGGGTTCAGCGCCATCATGCCGGCGAGCGCGCCGGATATCATCATGGTGATGACGATGATCCGCGCCTCCTTGATGCCGGCGTAGCGCGCGGCCGAAGGGCTGTGGCCCATCGTGCGCATCTCGTAGCCAAGCTTCGTGCGCCAGATCAGAACCCAGACACCGAAGCTTGCAGCCAGAGCCAGAAGGAAGGTGACGTTGAAGGGCGCCGTGCCGACGCTCAGTCCGAAGATCGACATCAGCCAGTCGAGCCTCGGCAGCTGGCCGCCGGCTTCGAACGTGCGTGTTTCCAACGACATGGAACCGAGCGGCTTCAGCACCCGGTTGAGCATGTAGTTCATCAGGCTCGCGGCGATGAAGTTGAACATGATCGTGGTGATGACGATGTGGCTGCCGCGCTTGGCCTGGAACCAGCCGGGCAGGAACGCCCAGGCCGCACCGAACAGGGAGGCGCCGAGGATCGCCACCGGAAAGACCACGTACCATGGCATGAAGCGGTCGAGCCAGAGGCAGGCGAGCGCGACGCCGATGCCGGCGACATAGGCCTGTCCCTCGCCGCCGATGTTGAACAGCCCCGCATGGAAGGCGACGGCGACGGCAAGTCCCGTGAAGATGAAGGTGGTGGCGTAGTAGAGCGTGAAGCCGATATATTCGCCCCGCCCGAAGGCGCCGTTGACCATGTGGTAGGCCGCTTCCAGCGGACTTTCTCCGACCAGCAGCACGACAAGGCCCGCGACGGCGAAGGCGACGACGAGATTGACGAGTGGGATGAGGCCGTATTCGACCCAGCCCGGCAGTTTCGCGTAAGGGGTGCTCATTCGGCGGCCTCCTTCGGGCCTTCGACGCCGGCCATCAAGAGGCCGAGATCGCCTTCGGAGGCATCGGGCTTGCGTTCGCCGACGACGCGGCCGGCAAACATGACGAGGATACGATCGGACAATGCCCTGATTTCGTCGAGCTCGACCGAGACGAGCAGCACGGCCTTGCCCTGGTCGCGCATCTCGATGATCCGCTTGTGGATGAACTCGATCGCGCCGACGTCGACGCCGCGGGTCGGCTGACCGATGATAAGCACGTCCGGATCGCGTTCCATCTCACGCGCCAGCACGATCTTCTGCTGGTTGCCGCCGGAGAAGTTCGCGGTCTTCAGCCGAGCGTTCGGCGGGCGGATGTCGTATTTCTGGATGTTGGCTTCCGCGTCGGCGCGGATGGCGTCGATGTCGAGCACGAAGCCTTTGCGGTATTTCGGATCATCGTGATAGCCGAGAATGGCGTTCTCGCTTTCCTCGAACTTCAGCACCAGCCCGACATGATGGCGATCTTCGGGGACATGGGCGAGCCCGCGCCGTCGCAGCTCGGCCGGGTCGGCATGGCCGGTGACGTCTATTGCCTCGCCACCCAAATGCACATTGCCGGAAACCGCACGGCGAATGCCCGATATCGCCTCCAGCAGCTCCGACTGGCCATTGCCGGCGACACCCGCAATGCCGACGATCTCGCCGGCGCGCAGCTCGAAGGAGACGTCGTCGACCATGGTCACGCCGCGACTGTCGCGCACGGTCAGGTTCTTCACCGAAAGCTTGACGTCGCCCGGATGCGCCTCACCTTTTTCGACGCGCAGCAGCACCCGGCGACCGACCATCAGCTCGGCCAGTTCCTCGACGGAGGTCTTCGCGGTCTCGCGCGTCGCCACCATCTCGCCGCGGCGCATGACGGACACTTCGTCGGTAATCGCCATGATCTCCCGCAGCTTGTGGGTGATGAGGATGATCGTCTTTCCCTGGGCCTTCAGCTGCTCGAGAATCCGGAACAAATGGTCCGCCTCGGCGGGAGTCAGAACGCCGGTCGGTTCGTCGAGGATCAGAATATCGGCCTTGCGGTAGAGGGCTTTGAGGATTTCCACGCGCTGCTGCAAGCCTACCGGCAGTTCCTCGATGACGGCGTCCGGGTTGACGTCGAGCGCATATTCCCTCTCCAGCCGCTTCAGTTCGGCCCTGGCCTTGGAAATGCCCGCGTTCAGGATCCAGCTCTCCTCGGCCCCCAGCATCACGTTTTCCAGCACGGTGAAGTTCTCGACCAGCATGAAGTGCTGGTGGACCATGCCGATGCCGGCCGTGATCGCCGTGTTCGGGTCGCGGATGTCGATGGCGCGGCCGTCGACCAGGATCTCGCCACGGTCGGCCTGATAGAAGCCGTAAAGGATCGACATAAGCGTCGACTTGCCGGCGCCGTTCTCGCCGATGATGCCGTGGATGGTCCCCTTCCGGACCTTCAGGTTGATGTCCTTGTTGGCATGGACGAGGCCGAAACTCTTGTCGATGCCTTTCAGTTCGATTGCCAATTCACCCATGACGATCCGTTGTTCTTGTGTGCCGAGGCCGTCTGCCTGTCGGAAGCGACCGGCCCGGCTTTGGCGATTTCGCCGCGCCATTGGACGTGTCGCCCGCGCTTCAGTCTTGTTTCTTCCGCCGCGCTTGTCCAGCATCATTGCGGCCGGCGCCGTCATTCGCTAGGGCGTCCCCTGTGACGATGAACGGCTCCAGATCGAATGCACAGAAGCGGAAGGCTGCCTGAACGATGACCAATCCCCAGAACCCCGCCGCCGACAGCATCGGCCGCATTGCCGCTCTCGAAGAGCGTATCGCCCATCAGGACCGCACGATCGAGGAACTTTCCGACCAGTTGACGGAGCAGTGGAAGGTCGTCGAGCAGATGCGAGCCAAGCTGGACAAGCTGACCGAGCGCTTCCTCATGCTGGAGGAGAATTCGCTCGAGGCTCCGGCGATCACCCGCCCGCCGCACTATTGATGCCGCAAAATCGCAAGAAAAGCCCGCCGGCGTCGACTGACGACGCCGGCGGGCTTTTCATTTCAGCGGCAATCAGTAGGGGCAGGATTCGTCCGACATGTAGTCGTGGACGGTTACCGTACCGGCGATGATGTCGGCCGTCGCCTTGTCGACCGCGGCCTTCATCTCGGGCGTGATCAGCGCGGCGTTGTTGTCGTCCATCGCGACGCCCACGCCATCTTCCTTCAGGCCAAGCACGTTGACGCCGGGCGTAAACTTGCCGTCGTTGGCCGACTTGAAGGCATCGTAGACGGCGACGTCGACGCGCTTGAGCATCGAGGTCAGCACCTTGCCCGGATGCAGCATGTTCTGGTTGGAATCGACGCCGATGCCGAGCTTGCCCGCATCCGCGGCTGCCTGCAGGATGCCGACGCCCGTGCCGCCTGCGGCATGGTAGACGACGTCCGAGCCCTGGTCGAACTGCGACTTGGCGATTTCGCCGCCCTTGACCGGGTCGTTCCAGGCGTCAGGCGTGGTGCCGGTATAGGCTTCCAGAACGTTGACGTCGGAGCCGGTCGACTTCGCGCCGCCGATATAGCCGCAGGCGAACTTGTGGATCAGCGGAATGTCCATGCCGCCGACGAAGGAGACGGTCTTGGACTTCGACGCCATGGCGGCCATGATGCCGGCCAGCCACGAGCCTTCCTCTTCCTTGAAGACGACGGAGCGCACGTTCGGCTTGTCGACGACCATGTCGATGATGGCGAACTTCGTGTCCGGATACTCGGCCGCGACCTTTTCCAGCGTGGCGGCCCAGGAGAAGCCGGCCATCACGATCGGGTTGTTGCCGTCGCCGGCGAAGCGGCGGAGCGCCTGCTCGCGCTGGGCGTCGTTGGCGATCTCGAAGTCGCGGTAATCGATGCCGGTCTCTGCCTTGAATTTCTCGGCGCCGTTGAAGGCGGCTTCGTTGAAGGATTTGTCGAACTTGCCGCCGAGATCGTAGATGATCGCCGGCTTGATGTCGGCCGCAAGAGCCGTCGCCGACATGGCCGCCGTGGCAAGGAAAGTGATCAAGGTTTTTTTCATCGTGCAGCCCTGTTGCTATTGATTTTTTTGGGTCCTCCCGCACGTCCCGTAAAGTGACTGTCTGCGGAGTGCCGACCCTGTTCCCTAGGATCGGACGCGGCGATCCTTGCACGCCGCCAGCAAAATTTCACGACAATTTTTTCAAGTGGTAAAAAAACGTTGCGGGCCTGTCAGGCCCGCAATTCGCTTCTCTCCGAAGGTGTCTCGTTCCGTCATCCGATGGCGCAGGAGACGCCGGTGCCGCGCAATCCGGTCGCGCACCTTGAGCGCGGTTTGCAACTGTTCGTCTTCGTTGGTGTAGATCGCCGAGCGATACGTCGTGCCGATGTCGTTGCCCTGCCGCATGCCCTGGGTCGGATCGTGCTGCTCGAAGAAAACCTTCAGAAGCGCCTCTAGGGAAACGGTCTTGGGATCGTATACGACGCGGACGACTTCCGTATGACCGGTCAGCCCGGTCGTCGTCTCCTGGTAGGTCGGATTCGGGGTGAAGCCGCCGGAATACCCGACTGCCGTGACGTAGACGCCGGGAATCTGCCAGTAGAGCCGTTCTGCGCCCCAGAAGCAGCCGAGGCCCAGCAGGATGCTCCGGGTATTGTCGGGATAAGGCTCCTTCAACGGGTTGCCGTTGACGAAGTGCGTCTCGGCCGTCGGAATGGGCTCCGGCCGGCCGGGCAGGGCGCCCTCAGGCGTCGGCATTGTCGTCTTCTTGTTGAACATGTCGATCAGGAACACGCGGGATACTCCTTTCAGGCCCGGAGGGCCGGGCGTTTTCATAAGCGAGAAAGACAAAACCCCGGCATCTCGCCTCGGAACGTCTCTTTTTCAGGCGGTGAAGCGGCCGGCGAAGGGTCGGCGCTTGTAGCCGATCATCCACAGGAGCAGCGCTACGACCAGCAGCACGATCGCAGCCGGCTGCGACAGCACCCACAACGCCGCCGGGTCCCAGAGCAAGGGATGCACCCGGTTCATCAGCGTGTCGGCGAGGAACGCGATCGATTCGGGGCTGGCGGCACTCCAGGCAACTGCAAGCGGCGTCAGGATGGGAGCGGAGGCTGCAACCGACTGGATGGCGTCCAGCGTCGCGGCCATGATCGCCAGCACCAGCACGCCGAGGCTTAGCATCCTGAAAACGAAGCGTATCATCGTGGTTGTCACTCCGGGAGAGGCGGGGGAGGGCCGGCCGGTTCCATGCTTCTGCACATAGATAAGGGGCGCTGTGTCCCGTTGCAATCGGCCGCCCGATTGCTTCTGAAGGCGCGCGTCAAATTTCTGTCAGAAAGCGGTTGATCCCGCCGCCATCATCGGTATATATCGCGCCGTCCCGCCAACTTGAAACAGCCTGGCGGTCCGCGCCGGATTGACCACCGGCCGTCAGCGGATGGACAGGTGGCCGAGTGGTTGAAGGCGCACGCCTGGAACGCGTGTATAGGGGAAACTCTATCGAGGGTTCGAATCCCTCTCTGTCCGCCATATTCCCAAATGTCCGACCCGAACACCTTGAATTCGCGCACTCGTCAGCAAGAAGACCGCCTGCGATCACAGCACGATGCCTGATTGCTATCGTTGCGTGCTGATGATGCGCCAGCCGAGCAGGGTCAAGAGGATCGTCGTCAGCGGATCGAGCAGATGAAGAAGCAGAAGCCGGCGCAGCCGATCGTGCCGACGCCGAATGCCTCTGCCATGTGCGCGCCGCAGCTGTTCCAGGTCCTCACGGACACCATGATTCGCGCTGGCCGGTCCAGGGGCGGGCATAGCCACGGGCCACGAGCACGTCGCCGATCGACTTTCCGTTGCGAACGACGATCCGCAGCTTGCGGCCGTACTGGTCCTCGTCGATCGGCTTCCATGCCGCAAGTTCGAAAGCGCCGGCATTGAGCAGCAGGCGAAGCGCCTCCTTCGCGTCGCCGCCCAGATTGCGTTCGCGGTCGCATTTGGCTTCCTTCGTCGCCGGCACATAGATGTCCGCCAGCCGGATCTTCGCGCCTCGATAGACGAAATTGCCCCCGTCGATGACGCAGTTGTCCTGCTTTATCCCGCAATAGAAGAAGGCCGTCCCGCCTGCGGCCTGGCTGGGCGGCGCGGGAATCGGCTGCGGCGGCAACAGCGGCCTCGTGTCGGGGGTTGGTGCCGCGGCGGCTGCGGGCATAGGCGGGCGCTTTTCAGTCGGTTCGGCCAGCTTTGGCGGCACGCGGTGCGGCGGCTCGGCCGGCTTGGGCCGTGTGGCCGGCTGTTCGGTGAGGCGAATCGTATTGCCTGGCCGAAGCAGGCTCGTCAGGCCGTCCAGATTCTCGCGTGCAACGATCGCGACGATGATCGCCACACCCAGTGCGTACCAGGGCCACATGCGCTGCCGTGCCGACGACGGCTTGCGGATTCCGGACGAGCGGCGTTTTCGCGGTTTTTTGGAGGGCATGTTCTATTCCGGAATCGCTGGCTGAGCTGCTGCGGTAAGTACGCCCGCTTCGTCCTGGATGTCAAAGCGGCGCGCGCCGCGCGGCTATCGGAAGGGCCTGCAAAGGCTCTCCATGTCAGGCGTATACTTTTCGTTACTTTTCCCGTTCAAACTTTTTTGTTCATCTGGCGTTCAGAAAAGGCCGGTGCGGAGCAGCGCATTGGGATAGTCTGTGTGCTGAAAGGAGGGCCGCCATGATTCGCACCACCCTGTCCGTGACGGTTTTTGTCACGTTCGTAGCCGTCATGTTCGGACTGGCTTTGGTTCCCGAGATGGTCGACCACTACACCGTGTCCGGCCAGGCCGATCAGGTAGCCGTCGTCGAGTAATACGGAACAACGCCTGAAACGAAATGCCCGGGCTATGATTGAACGGCAGCCGCATTGCGCGCGCTGCGGGCTATCGAACGATCTAGCTGCTCGATAATTCGAGCTAGATTGTGGAATTCCGCTTGGCGCAAACAATGATTGCACCTAAGCTTTTCTGCGTGGCGCCGGCGTCACCTCAGAAAATGCCCCAACCTGTGCCTCCCGGCGCCCGCACAGCGCCGGGCTCTTCTTGTCTGGTGACCGGTTCATTTCCATCGCATGCGAACGCTGAACACATTTGGCGGTTGCAGGAACTTCCGCCGTTTCCGCCCGTTGTTCGGCATGTGTGGCAAGAGGGCTTGCCGCCGAATAGGGATCGGAGGCCGGCAATCCGCGGTCTGTTTTGTCTGGCGAGGCACTGCTTGCCTTCCGATCGGTTTCAACAAGGAAAGGGAGATCACCATGGCAGAGTTGGACGCCCAGACGCAGCTTGCGAGCCTTCGCGAGGAAATCGACAGGCTGCGAAAGGAAATGTCTGCCCAGGCGAGCGAAGTGGTGGATGAAGCGCGCGACCGCGCCGGTCGAGCCGGAAAGTCCATGCGTGCTGCCGCCCGTCACGGCGCAGGGTATGTGCGTTCGGAGGGCGCGGCTGTTGCGGATACAGCCCGGGAACACCCCGCCGCGGTCTCCACGCTCGTCCTTGTCGCCGGCCTTGCCGGTGTCGCCGTCGGATATCTGCTGGCATTGGCCAGCGAACACCCCTCGCGCAGCAGCCGCTACTGGCGTTGAGGCGACTGACGGCCGGCTTCGATGAAGAATGGTCGCCCGGCTGCTGCCGGCCGCATATTGCGGCCGGCAGGCGTCAGCGTCGGCGCAAGCCGAAAAGATAGCCGACGAGTGCCGCGCCGAAGAGCGCCCCGAGTGGGTTGGCGGCAACCGCGACGCGCACTTCCTCCCGAACCGAATTGACGCGGGAAACCGCATATTGCCCGGTGTTCTCGGCAATCACGCCGAGGGTATCGCGCAGCTGCGCCACCTCGGCCTTCAGAATTTCCAGCTGTTCCGTGATTGCCGCCTTCGCCGCTTCCGCATTGGCGTCGGCACCGTATGCGCCGAGGGTATCTTCGACGGTTTTGTCCGACTTCGTGGAAGGTTCGACGACGCCGAGCGGCGCGCGGCGGCCTGGCTGCTTTTCATCTGCCATTGCAGTTCTCCTGGGTGCAGTACCTTGTCTTGGATGAACTAGAGATACCTGTGTCGGGTTCCCCAAAAAGGCAAATCATTCCGCGCTGCGCCTTGTCTGCGGATCTTTTCCGGTCCTTAACCATTTGTTAACCAAAGCCGCCGATGCTGAGGCAATCGGAGCTGCACCGTCTTCTGTCACACGGCTGTTACCGTGAGCTCTTAGAAGGTGTGCCTGAGGCGCTCGACACCATGCGCCGAAGAGTTTCGGTTCGTTCTTGCTGACCACGGATGTACTGGCAGCAGACGGATCGCTTCCCGCCACAGGCGGGAATGAGGAAGCGGGGCAAGTCCCCGCTTTTTTCATTTCGCGCGGGAGTGGACCGCGCCATCCGCTTCCGCTACCGATTGCAGATGAAGGTGCTGCGCACTCGCGCGCGCTCCGCTCCGTTTCTCCCGTCGCGTGCGCCCATTCCATGACCGATACTGCAACGAACGTCATCCCCCTCTTTGCGCTCATTCTGCTCGGCTGGATGCTCGTGAAGGCGGGGTATCTCAAGCCCGCCGTCGGCGAGGCGCTCGGGGAGTTCGTCTTTCGGGTTGCCGTCCCGGTGCTGCTGTTCAGGACGATCGCGGAGGCGACGTTCGAAGGCGACTCGCCCTGGCGCATCTGGGTGGCCTATTTCAGCGGGGTCGCCGTGACCTGGGCGATCGCCCATCTGGTGGCAACGCTCGTCTTCCTGCGCGATCGCCGTTACGGCGTGCTGGCCGGTGTGTCGGCCGCCTTTGCCAACACCGTCTTCATCGGGCTGCCGCTGGTTTCTCGCATCGTGGGCGAAGACGGGCTGGTGGCGATCTCCGTTCTCCTGTCGGTACATCTGCCGGTGATGATGATCGCCGGCTCGGTACTGATGGAGCTGGCGGAGCGCAAGGAGGGGACGCGACCTGCGCAGAGCGCCGCCAGCCTCGTGCTCGGGCTCAGCCGCAGCCTGGTGCGCAATCCGCTGGTCATCGGCCTTGTTTGCGGCGCATTGTTTCATCTCTTCGACGTCCCGCTTGAAGGCCCCGCAAAGATCGTCGTGGATCAGCTTGCCTCGGTCGCGGCACCGGCAGCCCTTGTCTCGATCGGTATGGCGCTGGTGAAATACGGCCTTCGCGGCAATGTAGCCCCGGCCATCGTCATGTCGGCCTTCAAGCTCTTCCTGCTGCCCGCCTGCGTCTTCTTTGCCTGCCGCCTCGTCGGTCTGGACCAGGACTGGACGACTGCGATCGTGCTGACGTCGGCCGTTCCGACGGGCGTCAATGCCTGGCTGCTGGCCAACCACTTCAATGTCGGGCATGCGCTGGCGTCGTCGACGATCACAATATCGACCATGGCGGGCGTCGTCAGCGTCTCGTTCTGGGCGTGGCTCCTGGGGGCGTGATCTGGCCGCGGCAATGCTTTCTCCGCGCGGCGCGCAGGGCGCCCAAGGCTGACCGGGCGGCTTTGCCGCTCCGGCAAGCGCGGATATCCGCCGCCCTGCGGCAGAGGCCTCAAACGAAAAACCCGGCCATTGGCCGGGTTTTGAAATCGAGTGTCAGGCAGGATCACTGCGCCGCCGGTGCAGTCTCCGCTGCGGGGGCGGTCTCCGCTGCGGGTGCCGCGCCTTCCGCCGGTGCCGCACCGTCTGCCGTTGCCGCACCTTCTGCTGGTGCCGGGCTTTCGGCGGCGGGTTCAGCCGCAGCGCCTTCTGCAGACGGGCTTGGCAGCGGGGCCGGATTGTCGGAAAGCGAACGCAGGTAGGCGATCAGATTGGCGCGCTCGTCGTCCTTCTTCAGGCCGGCAAAGCCCATCGCCGTCCCGGCAATGTACTTCTTGGGAGCCGCCAGGAAGTGGTTGAGGTGTTCGTAGTCCCAGACCTGCTTGCCGCCCTCGGCGAAGGTCTTCATTGCCGCGGAGTAGCTGAATCCTTCATGCGCGGCGATCGGGCGGTTCACGATGTCCCAGAGATCGGGGCCGACCTTGTTCGGTCCGCCCTTCTCTCCGCTATGACAGGCCTGACACTTCTTGAAAACCGCTTCGCCGGCCGAAGCGTCGGCCGATGCCAGCAGCGTCGCGATCGGGGTCGCTGCCGCCTCGGCACCACCCTCCGCGCCGCCCTCGGTTGTCCCTTCCGCTGCGACGATCGTGAACCCTTCCTTCTCGGGGGCAGCCGAATGGAAGATGCCCTCCGAGGCGATCGACACCGACATCAGCACGAAAATAGTGCCAAGCAGGGCGCCCACGCCCATATTGATATAAGGGTTCATCCTCAGCTCCCACGAAACGGCACTATTATGCCGATAGTCTTGAATTTGCGCGGAACCTATGTCTTTTGCTGCTTCGTTGCAACAGTCATTGTGCGCCCGGCACTGAGACGTTTTGACACTTTTATGCGCGATTTCTGAAGGGCTACGAATGAATTCCCCGAGTTTCGACGAGACGCTTGTCCTGATCCCGGCCCGCATGGCCTCCACCCGCCTTCCGGGCAAGCCGCTGGCCGACATTTGTGGAGCGCCGATGATCGTGCAGGTGGCAAGGCGCGCCGCTGAATCCGGGGCCGGTCGCGTGGTCGTAGCCGTCGATCACCAGGAGACCTTCGACGCGGTGGCAGCGGCAGGCTTCGAGGTGGTGATGACCAGGGTGGAGCACCAGTCCGGCTCCGACCGGATCCACGAAGCGCTGCTGAAGTGCGACCCGGACGGCCGGGCAAGGGTGATTATCAACGTGCAGGGAGATCTCCCGACCATCGATCCGGCAACGATCCGCGCCGCGCTGAACCCGCTTGCCGATCCGGCAACGGACATTGCGACGCTGACGACCGAGATCATCGATGTGGAGGAGAAGACGAATCCGAACGTGGTCAAGGTCGTGGGCTCGCCGATCGGTGAGAACCGGTTGCGCGCGCTTTATTTCACCCGCGCAACCGCCCCGTACGGCAACGGGCCGCTCTATCACCATATCGGCCTCTATGCCTATCGGCGCAAGGCGCTGGAGATGTTCGTCTCTCTGCCGCCCTCGACCCTCGAAAAACGCGAGTCCCTGGAGCAGTTACGGGCGCTCGAGGTTGGCCTTCGCATCGACGCCGAGATCGTTGACACCGTTCCGCTCGGTGTCGATACTCCCGCCGATCTCGAAAAGGCCCGCAGGCTGCTTGCGGCCGCGCCCCTCTGATGGACCGTCCCATGATACAGAAGAACAACAGGATCGCCTTCCAGGGCGAGTTCGGCGCGAACTCCGACATGGCCTGCCGGGACATGTTCCCGCAGATGGAGCCGCTGCCCTGCCAGACCTTCGAGGAAGCCTTCCTTGCGGTCGAGAACGGCGATGCCGATCTCGCCATGATTCCGATCGAGAACACGCTCGCGGGGCGGGTCGCCGACATCCATCATCTGCTGCCGGAATCGCGACTGCACATCGTCGGCGAATACTTCATGCCGATCCGCTTCCAGCTGATGGTGCTGCCGGGCGTGACGAAGGACGAGGTCCGCACGGTGCACAGCCACATCCACGCGCTCGGCCAGTGCCGGCGGATCGTGCGCATGAACGGCTGGAAGCCTGTGATCGCAGGCGATACGGCGGGTGCGGCAAAGCTCGTCGCCGAGAAGGGAGACCGCAGCATGGCGGCGCTCGCGCCGCGGCTGGCTGCCGATCTCTACGGCCTGGAAATCATCGCGGAGAACGTCGAGGATTCCGAAAGCAACGTCACCCGCTTCGTCGTGCTTGCGCGCGAAGCCGACGTGCCGGCGCGTGCCAAGCCAGACGAGGTGATCGTCACGACTTTCGTCTTCAATGTGCGTAACATCCCCGCCGCGCTCTACAAGGCGCTGGGCGGCTTTGCGACGAACGGCATCAACATGACGAAGCTGGAAAGCTACCAGATCGGCGGCAAGTTCTTTGCCACGCAGTTCTATGCCGATATCGAGGGGCACCCGGACGACGCCAACCTGCGGCGCGCGCTGGAGGAGCTGCGGTTCTTCTCCGAGAAGGTTCGCATCCTCGGCAGCTACCGCGCCCACCCGATGCGCCTCAGCATGTGAGGCGCCCCCGGCTCGTTCAGGCGAGCCGGCTCAGGCGAAGGTCGTTCAGGTTGGCCACTTCAGGCGGGCCACTTCAGGCGGGACTGTGCAGGTGGGTCCGCTCAGGTGGGCCAGTCCAGCCAGTCGCGCATCAGCAGGTGTGCGATCGCGCCCTTCGGCGGCGAGGTGGTCGCCCCGGTCACGGGATCGGTGCTCGCCGTCCGCGCCAGCATTGCCGCAGTCTCCTCCCGCGTGAACCAGCGGCAATCTTCCAGTTCTTGTTCGTCGCGATGAATGTCGAAGGATTTCGCTTCGCCGTAGCAGCCGATCATCAGCGAGTGCGGCATGGGCCAGGGCTGGGAGGCGTGGTAGCGCACCCGTCCGAGGCGGATGCCTGATTCCTCCAGCGTCTCGCGCCGAACGGCATGCTCGATCGTTTCGCCCGGCTCGACGAAGCCGGCAAGGCACGAATACATCCCTTCAGGAAAATGCGGCGAGCGGCCGAGCAGGCAGCGATCACGCTCGGCATCGATCGCCAGCATGATGACGACCGGATCCGTGCGCGGGAAAGTCTGGTGCCCGCAGGCGTTGCACACCCGCCGGTAGCCGCCGATCTCCATGCGGGTCGGAGAACCGCATCTGCCGCAGAAGCGGCTGTTGCCGTTCCACGTCAGAAGCGCGGAAGCCTGGGCGAATTGTCCGAGCAGGTCGTCGTCCAGCATCTGCTGGCGGTAAAGCGTGCGGCCGTCGGAGGCCCTGAGCGGCTCGTGCAGCGTGTCGGGATCGGCGCGGACGGGAATGGCGAGCCGGGGCTCGCCGTTCTTCAGATAGCCCAGCAGGATGGCTTCGTCGACGATCGGATCGAGCCCCGCCAGTTCGTAGGGTGCAAAGAGCGGATCGATGATCTTCTCGTCATGCTTGACGACGAGCTTGCCGGCGGCCAGCACAAATGCGTGCACGCCTTCGGTGTCGAGCGCGCGCGCCACACAGTCTTCAGCGCGGTACTCCGAACGCCGGTCGAGGCTGTTCTCGGCGAAGGCGACCATGGTGCTGGGTTCGGCGTGCGGCAGGTGCAGGTCGAAAATCGAGGATTTCATGAGTTCAGATGTTCCAGCAGTGTCTTGGTGAAGATGGCCTTCCTCTCGTCCGCCCAGGTTTCGGCCGCGCCGAAGCCCCAGACCGGGCCGGGCCAGTTCGGGTCGCCCTCGCTGCGCGCAATCACATGGACGTGTAGCTGACGGACGATGTTACCCAGCGCGCCGACATTGATCTTGGTGGCGCCGGTCGCCCGCTTCAGGGCATCCGCCACCAGGTTGATCTCAAAGGTCAGCATCGTCTGGTCGAGCGGCGTGAGGTCGAAGATCTCGCAGGCGTCGGCGCGCTGGGGCACGAGCACGAGCCAGGGCCAGCGTGCGTCCTTCATCAGGCGCAGTTCGCAAAGCCCGATCTGTGTCAGAAGCTCGCTGTCTCGACCAAGCCGCTCGTCCACCTCGAATGCGTTCAAATCCGTCGCTCCCGTCTTTGCTCCGTGCCCCGTTGAGTCATGCCACGCCTTCGCCCCCGCACCAATAGTTTTTTGGCGTGCCGGCTTGCATTCTGGCCCAAGATTGCCGATATGGAGGTCGGGAGGTTGGTGGTGGACGAGCCACTCGCCAACCGGGTCAGGTCCGGAAGGAAGCAGCCCTAACGAGCCCCGGCACGGGTCATCGTGCCAGCCTCCCACCCAACGTCCTGTCCTGTCGGGACGCCATTTTCAAGCGATGCGGCAGGGGCGATGAGCGACGACACTCCACTTCCGTCAGGTGAGAAACCCGCCGCATACCGGGTTCTGGCGCGCAAGTACCGCCCCAAGGATTTCACGGACCTGATGGTCGGTCAGGAGCCGATGGTCCGCACACTGACCAACGCCTTTGAAACCGGCCGCATCGCGCAGGCCTATATGCTGACAGGCGTTCGCGGTGTCGGCAAGACGACGACCGCCCGCATCCTGGCCCGCGCGCTGAACTACAAGACCGCCGAGATCGACCGCCCCACCATCGACCTGAGGGTGCC
Organism: Rhizobium subbaraonis; assembly: GCF_900220975.1. Classification (GTDB taxonomy): domain Bacteria; phylum Pseudomonadota; class Alphaproteobacteria; order Rhizobiales; family Rhizobiaceae; genus Mycoplana; species Mycoplana subbaraonis. The sequence goes on from NZ_OBQD01000008.1 coordinate 144,993, forward strand.
GGGCGAGCATTGCCAGGCGATCATGGAAGGCCGGCATGTCGATGTGATCGAGATGGATGCCGCCTCGCACACCGGCATCGACGACATTCGCGAGATCATCGAGCAGGTGCGCTACCGCCCGGTCTCGGCGCGCTACAAGGTCTACATCATCGACGAAGTGCACATGCTTTCGACGCAGGCCTTCAACGGCCTGCTGAAGACGCTCGAGGAGCCGCCGGAGCATGTGAAGTTCATCTTCGCCACGACGGAAATCCGTAAGGTGCCGATTACGGTGCTATCGCGCTGCCAGCGTTTCGACCTGCGCCGCATCGCCGCCACCGATCTCGTCGGGCTTTTCGGCACCATCCTCGGAAAGGAAGGCGTGCAGGCCGAGCCCGACGCGCTCGCCATGATCGCGCGCGCCGCCGAAGGCTCCGCGCGTGACGGCCTGTCGCTGCTCGACCAGGCGATCGCCCATGGCGGCGGGGTCGTCGAGGCGGCTGCCGTGCGGTCCATGCTGGGCCTTGCCGACCGCGCCCGTATCGTCGATCTCTTCACGCACGTCATCCGCGGCGACGTCGCGGCCGCGCTGGCCGAGTTCCAGGCGCAGTACGAGGCCGGCGCCAGCCCGCCGGTCGTGCTGACGGACCTTGCCGATTTCACCCATCTCGTGACGCGAATGAAATATGTGCCCGATGCGGCAGGCGATCAGTCGCTGAGCGAAATCGAGCGCGTGCGCGGCGCCGAGCTGGCGCAGAGCGTGGCAGTGACCGCGCTGTCGCGCATCTGGCAGATGCTGCTGAAGGGGATACCGGAGACGGAATCCTCCAGCCGCCCCGCCGGGGCGGCGGAAATGGTGCTGATCCGGCTGGCGCATGCGGCCCACCTTCCTTCGCCGGAAGACGCCGCGCGGCGCCTTGCTGAGCTGGCCAACGGCGGCGGCAACGGAAATGGCCAGCGCCCGTCGTCCGGGCCGGCCTATTCCGGCGCCGCGCCCGCGCCCACGTCCGTTTCCGCAGTCTCGCGCAGTGCCGAGCAGCCGAGCATGCGCTCGGGTGGCGGTGCGACCATGCTGCGGGCGGTGCCGGCTGGCGACCAGCAGCCGCAGGCGACGATCCAGCCCTCTCCGCAACCGGCTGAGGCCGCACCGGTGCCGAAGGTGCCGGTCGCCTCGCTTGAGGATATTTCCGAGCTCTGCACGAAGAACCGCGACATCCGCCTTCGGGCGCTGCTTCGCAATTTCGTCCGGCCGGTGAAGTTCGAGCCGGGACGCGCCGAGATCGGCCTTGCGGACGATGCGCCGAAGTCGCTTGTGGGCGACCTGCAGCGCCGCCTGGAGGAATGGACGGGCATCCGCTGGATGGTCATCGTTTCGCGCGAGGCCGGCGGCCTGACGCTGGCCGAAGCCGAAGCCAAGGCGCAGGAGGCGCGTGTCGCCGACGCGCGTCAGGACCCGGACGTGGCAGCCATTCTGCAGCGTTTTCCGGGCGCGAAGATCACCGACGTGCGGATCAAGCCGCCGGAGGTCGAGAACGAGACGGTCGAGGTCGCCGCAGTGGCAGAATCTGCCGAGGGCGATATCCTGCCCGGCGACGACATCGAGTTTTGATGCAATTCAGCGAGAAGAACGGAAGGAGCGGCCGATGCGCGACATCATGGGCATGATGGGCAAGGTCAAGGAAATGCAGGCCAAGATGGAGAAGATGCAGGAGGAAATCGCTGCGCTCTCCGTCGACGGCACGTCCGGCGGTGGTCTCGTCACCGTCACGCTGGACGGCAAGGGCAACCTGCACGGGCTGAAGATCGATCCTTCGCTCTTCAAGGAAGACGATGTCGAGATCCTGGAAGACCTTATCGTGGCCGCTCACAAGGACGCCAAGGACAAGGCCGAGGCGCTGGCCGCTGAAAAGACCAAGGCGCTGACCGCCGGCCTGCCGATCCCGCCGGGCTTCAAGCTGCCGTTCTGATCCCTACCGAAAGGCGGGGCGTCACGTTTCGCCAGCCACTCGCCAGCCGGAGGCGCCGTTGTCACGCAGGCGTGGCAACGTTGATCGCGCCCGCTGGTCAGCCGGTCAGCGCGGCGCGCAGCTTGTCGCTGATGGGCGTTGCCAGATAGCGTGCGCGATCGGCGTCGGACAGGTTCCTGCCGTAAGTTCGCAACAGTTCCGGCATGGTGACGGCCGGGCCTTGGAACGGTGCATATGTCGCTTCGTCCCCGGCCTGGATGATGCCGTCACGCAGTACGCGGCAATAAAATCCCGGTCGGGCTGCATTCATGAAGCGCCTGGCGAAGCCGGGATCGCCCATGCGCACGGCGAGCGTAGCGCAGGGAACGCGCGTCGAAGTCACCTCCAGGAGCGCGCTTTCCGTCTCGAACCGGTCGCCGACGCAGATGCTGCGACTGTCGATGGCCTCGATGACAACATTCTCGCCGAACGTGCCGGGGTGGATGGTGCGGCCGAGTTCGTCAGACCACCAGTCCAGGTCGATCGATCCGAGGCCGTAGATCGCCTGTTCCGGACCGCCGTGATGCCGGCGGTTGCAGATCGCATCCCCGATCAATCCTTCCCGGTCGACCATGATCGGCGCGTCGGACGGCGCCTTGAAAATGCCGGACTTGTAGCTCTTTCCGGGGACCGGGCGGGCGACGCCGGTGCATACGGCAAGGATCTTCATCGATTGTTCCCTGTGTGCGGCATGGATTCCGTTTCTTGAGGATATGGGATAGAAACCGGCCATGGCAAAACGAGTCACCGGACCCGAAATCGAAAAACTCATCCAGCTCCTGGCCAAGGTGCCGGGGCTCGGACCGCGTTCCGCCCGCCGCGCCGCGCTGCATCTGGTCAAGAAGAAGGATCAGCTGCTCGGGCCGCTGGCCGACGCCATGGGCGAGGCACATCGCAAGGTGCGGATCTGTACCTGCTGCGGCAATGTCGACACCGTCGATCCCTGCACGGTCTGCACCGACGAGCGGCGCGACCGCTCGGTCATCATCGTCGTCGAGGACGTCTCCGATCTCTGGGCGCTTGAGCGCGCCGGCGCGATGAACGCCGCCTATCATGTGCTTGGCGGCACGCTTTCTCCGCTGGATGGCGTCGGCCCCGATGATCTCAATATCCGCGGCCTCATCAACCGCGTGTCGGAAGGCGGCGTCCGTGAGCTGATCATCGCCGTCAACGCCACCGTAGAGGGCCAGACCACCGCGCACTACATCACCGACCAGTTGCAGGGGCTGGACATCAAGATCACCCGCCTTGCCCATGGCGTGCCTGTCGGCGGCGAGCTGGACTATCTCGACGAAGGTACCCTGACGGCAGCGCTCAGGGCGCGTACGACGATTTGACCTAAGGAGCGGCGATGCGAACACGCGACCACATCAGGCCTGCAGGCCACCCGCCTCACCCGAGGGCCAAGGCGCCGGCGGCGGGATCGCGGACAGGGAAGGCGCGCGCCGCCGTGCTGGCGCTGCTCGTGGCCGCACTTCCTTTGCCGACCTTCGCCCAGAGCCGGACCGACGTCGAGCGCCAGTTCCAGGCCTGGCTCCAGAAGGACCTCTGGCCGGAGGCCAGCCAGGCCGGCGTGTCGCAGAAGGCATTCGCGGCGGCGTTCCAGGGCATCAGCCTGAACTGGGACCTGCCCGATCTCGTGCCGCCCGGATCCAGGCCGAAGAGGGATCAGAAGCAGAGTCAGGCCGAGTTTTCCTCACCCGGCGCCTATTTCTCCGAGAAGCGACTGCAGGGGCTTGCCGCCAGCGGAAGAACGCTGGCCAAGACCCATGCGGCGACCTTGCGCAAGGTGGAGCAGGCCTATGGCGTCCCCGGCGAGATCGTCCTCGCCGTGTGGGGACGCGAATCGGGCTTCGGCCGCGCCGACATTCCCCATCCGGCGATCGAGGTGCTGGCAACCAAGGCCTTCATGTCGACCCGCAAGGACATGTTCCGTCGCGAACTGATCGCCGCGCTCCATATCGTCGACGGTGGCGACCGTACCCCGGCCCAGCTGAAGGGGTCGTGGGCCGGCGCCATGGGGCAGCCGCAGTTCATGCCGACGAGCTACCTGAAATATGCCGTCGACTTCGACGGCGACGGTGTGCGCGACATCTGGAATTCCGTGCCGGACAGCCTTGCCTCCATCGCCAACTACCTGCGCCAGAAGGGTTGGGAGCAGGGCCGCAGCTGGGGATTTGAGGTACGCATCCCCGATGGCGTTTCCTGCGCCCAGGAAGGGCCGGACCTGGCAAAGCCGATCAGCCAGTGGTCGGCCGCCGGCATCGAGCGGGTGTCCGGCAAGCCGTTCGCCCGCAGTGAGGCCGGCGCCTCCGGCATGATGCTGGTCCCGGCTGGCACCCACGGCCCGGAATTCATCGTCACGCCCAACTTCTACGTGATCAAGGAGTACAACAATTCCGACCTCTATGCGCTCTACATCGGCAATCTCGCCGATCGGATCGCCTATGGCAGCGGATCGTTCACTGGCGCGTGGGGCGATGTGGGCAAGATGCTGCGCTCGGACGTGCTTTCGATGCAGAAGGCACTGGTCGCCAAGGGCTACGACGTCGGCAAGGTTGACGGATTGCCCGGCTACAAGACCCGACGCTCTCTCGGTGCCTGGCAGGCAAAAGCCGGGCTACAGCCGACCTGCTATCCCGACGCGTCCCTGAAGACGAAGCTGCGCTGAACCGTCCGGCTTCCTGTTCTCGCGCCGTGCAGTCTGAAGACTAAGCTGAAAGCCGCTTTGGAGCGAGGAATGGTGCGTCGGATCCGGCAGCTCTACTGTCAGTGGTGCATCTCCACCTGCTTGTAACGCTCGTATTCGGTCGGCAGGATCGTCTGCCGTTCGATCATCCGGTGGACCCGCGGCGGCTCGTCGCCCCGATGCAGCGCGCGAAGAAGATCGCCGTTCTCGGCATCGGCCTGCGTGCGCCGCTGGTTGTGGCGGACATATTCGATCCATGTCGGCACGTGGTACGTCTCGGTCCAGACGGTCGGATTTTCGAGATCGCGCATCAGCGTCCATTGCCCCGCGCCATCCCGGATGCGAATGCGCCGCCGTTCCGTCATGGCCGTCAGGAAGGCCTGGATGTCCTCTTCCGCGATCTCGTAGTCGATGAGGACGACGATGGGACCGCTGCGGGGCTTCAGGTCGAGCGGCAGATCCGGCTCGCTGAAGCGGTTGAGCGGATCGAGGTTGAGCGATTCGAACTGCGGCAGACCATAGCGCAGCCCGAGCGCGCCGCCGACGAGCATGGCGGCGGCCGCCCAGAGGAGCGCGTTAGTGGCACCCTGTCCGTCTGCCACCGCACCCCAGAGCCAGCTGCCAGCCGCGATGCCGCCGAAGGTGGTGGTCTGGTACAGCGACAGCGCGCGGGCGACGACCCAGCGTGGCGTCGAAAGCTGCACGGTCGTGTTGAAGAGCGACAGCGCCAGCACCCAGCAGGAGCCTGCGATAAACAGTGCGGGTCCCGTGATCACGGCGTAGCTGCTGGTGGCCGTGATCGTCGCGCTTGCCGCAAAGCCTGCGAAGGCGAAGCGTACGATCGCTTCGCTGGTAAAGCGCTCGCGCGCCCAGGCGCTGGTCAGCGCTCCGCCGATCGCGCCGACGCCGAAGCAGCCGAGCAGGATGCCGTATGTCAGAGGTCCGCCGGCGACCAGATCGCGGGCGACCAGCGGCAGCAGCGCCAGGATGGCGCTGCTCGAAAGGCCGAAGGCGAAGCCGCGCAACAGCACCTTGCCGATGTTGGGCGACATGGACACGTAGCGCAGTCCGGCGGAGATCGCCCGGCCGAACGTCTCTCGCGGAAGCGGATTTTCCGGCACCACCGGCTTCCAGCGCAACAGCGCGAAGATGAGGGCGAAATAGCTGCAGGCATTGGCGGCAAAGGCCGCTGCCGCACCGGCTGCCGCCACGATTGCGCCGCCGACGGCCGGGCCGACGCTTCGGGTGATGTTGAAGCCCATCGAGTTCAGCGCCACGGCGGCCGGAAGATCCTCGCGCGGTACCATATCGCCGACGGAGGCCTGCCATGCCGGGTTGTTGAGGGCCGTCCCGCAGCCGATCAGGAAGGTGAAGAACAGCAAAAGCCACGGCGTGATCAGTCCCCACCAGGCACAGAGCGTCAGCGTCAGCGACACGACAAGCATGAAGAACTGCGCCGTCAGCATGATGCGGCGACGGTCGAAACTGTCGGCAAGGGCCCCGGAAATCAGCGAAAACAGCATGATCGGCAGCGAGGTCGAGGCCTGCACCAGCGCCACCATGTTGGCCGAGCTGGAGATGGACGCCATCATCCAGGCGGCCCCGACCGACTGCACCAAGCCGCCGAAGTTGGAGACCAGGCTCGCCGCCCAGATGAGCCGGAAAGTTTTGTGCCTGAAGGGCGCAAGCGGGGATTTGCGGTCGGGCACTGCTCATTCTCACTGTTCTTGTTCGTCGTTGCGCGACAGGATAGCCAGGACGGCGCCTGCGGCAAGATGAACCATGTGCGAACCCTGCAATTTTGACAGCTCGGCGGGCTTCCCGCCGCCCGACCTTGCAATCCGGTCCGATCGCGTATATATCAGGCTCAAATTCTTGATCGGTTTGATGAAGAGTGGGCCCCGCGAGGACCCGCTCTTTTTTATTGCCCCGGTCAGGCGCACACTGGACGACGCCCCGTCGGGCCGCGCGGCTTCGATTGCCGCCGGCGCCTTGCCCGGGTGGAGAAAGCGATTATGACTGAAATTCAGAACGAACCGCGGCTGATCGTTGAGACGGGTCTCGACCGGCGCGTTGCCGACATCATCGAGCCTACGCTCGAACAGTTGGGCTATCGCTTGGTGCGCGTGCGCATGTCGGCGCAGAACGGCCTGACGATGCAGATCATGTGCGAGCGCAACGACGGCACGATGACGGTTGAGGATTGCGAGGCCGTCTCGATGGCCGTCTCGCCGGTCCTCGACGTTGAGGATCCGGTCGACAAGGCGTATCATCTCGAGGTTTCGTCGCCGGGTATCGATCGCCCGATGGTCCGCAAGTCGGATTTCGCGCGTTGGCAGGGTCATCTCGTCAAGTGCGAGACGTCGATCCTCGTCGATGGTCGCAAGCGTTTTCGCGGCAAGATCGTATCCAGCGATGCGGACGGTTTCAAAGTCGAGCGCGATCAGCCGGCCTACGGCGAGGAACCGACCGTGGTGATCCCGTTCTCGGCGCTGGCCGAGGCGAAGCTGATCCTGACCGACGATCTGATCCGTGATGCCCTGCGCGCCGACAAGGCCGCCAAGGCGGAAGCGGCGAACCAGAACGGCGAAGACGAAGAGTGAACAACGAGTGCGCCGCGACCAAAGGGCAGGACCCGGGCAGTTGCGGTGAACAGGACGGAACCGGAGCGGCGCGCCGCTCCCCATGGCCGGCGGAAGCGTCCGGCGTGACAACGGAGACTTGAGACAATGGCAGTCAGTGCTAACCGGCTCGAACTTCTGCAGATCGCGGATGCCGTGGCCCGCGAAAAGGTCATCGATCGCGAAATCGTTCTGGCTGCGATGGCCGACGCCATCCAGAAGGCCGCCCGTTCGCGGTATGGCTCGGAATCGAACATCCGCGCCGACATCAATTCCAAGACCGGCGAGATCCGCCTGCAGCGCCTGCTGGAGGTCGTCGAGCACGCCGAGGACTACTCCACCCAGATCCCTCTGGAACTGGCGCGCGACCGCAACCCGGACGCCAAGCTCGGCGATTTCATCGCCGACCCGCTGCCGCCGATGGATTTCGGCCGTATCGCCGCCCAGTCGGCCAAGCAGGTGATCGTGCAGAAGGTGCGCGAGGCCGAGCGTGACCGTCAGTTCGACGAATACAAGGATCGCGTCGGCGAGATCGTCAACGGCACGGTCAAGCGCGTCGAGTACGGCAACGTCATCGTCGATCTCGGCCGTGGCGAAGGCATCATCCGCCGCGACGAGATGATCCCGCGCGAGAACATGCGCTACGGCGATCGCGTTCGGGCCTTCGTTTACGACGTCCGTCGCGAGCAGCGCGGCCCGCAGATTTTCCTGTCGCGCACCCATCCGCAGTTCATGGTGAAGCTGTTCACTATGGAAGTTCCGGAAATCTACGACGGCATCATCCAGATCAAGTCGGTTGCGCGTGACCCGGGTTCGCGCGCCAAGATCGCCGTCATCTCCAACGACAGCTCCATCGATCCGGTCGGCGCCTGCGTCGGTATGCGCGGTTCGCGCGTCCAGGCCGTCGTCGGCGAGCTGCAGGGCGAGAAGATCGATATCATTCCGTGGTCGCAGGACCCCGCTTCCTTCATCGTCAACGCCCTTCAGCCGGCCGAAGTCGCCAAGGTCGTTCTCGACGAGGACGCCGAGCGCATCGAAGTGGTCGTTCCGGATGAGCAGCTGTCGCTTGCGATCGGTCGCCGCGGCCAGAACGTGCGTCTCGCCTCGCAGCTGACCGGCTGGGACATCGACATTCTCACCGAGCAGGAAGAAAGCGAACGTCGCCAGAAGGAATTCAACGAGCGGACCAATCTCTTCATGGATGCACTCGATGTCGACGAGATGGTCGGCCAGGTGCTCGCATCCGAAGGCTTTGCCGCCGTCGAGGAACTGGCTTACGTCGATCTCGACGAAATCGCCTCGATCGATGGCTTCGACGAGGACACGGCGACCGAGATCCAGACCCGCGCCCGCGAATATCTCGACCGCCTCGAGGCGGAACTGGACGCCAAGCGCAAGGAACTCGGCGTTGCCGACGAACTGCGCCAGATCGACGGCCTGACATCGCAGATGCTGGTCGCGCTCGGCGAGGACGGGATCAAGACCGTCGAGGACTTCGCCGGTTGCGCCGCGGACGATCTCGTAGGCTGGTCGGAGCGCAAGGACGGCGAGACGAAGAAGTTCGAGGGTCTGTTCTCGAAGTTTGACGTTTCGCGCGCCGAAGCCGAGGCGATGATCGTTCAGGCTCGCCTGGCCGCCGGCTGGATCACCGAGGCCGATCTCGCCGCCGAGGACGCCCCGGTCGAAGTTGTCGAAGGTGCGGAGCAGGACGCCTGAGCGGCATCCCTCTCAATAGCGGTTCCGGCAGCGGCGTTTGATCGCCGCTCCCGGTATCGCAGGGACGAAGATGATGGAGCGTTTCCGGCTCTGCGAGAGGCGGAAATGAGACTGGAACGCAGCAGCCGGAGAAGCCGTTGCCCGAGAGCAGAAAGAAGGACGACGGCGAAAACGGCCGCATGTGCATCGTGACCCGCGAGAGCGGCGATCCCGATGCGCTGATCCGCTTCGTCGCCGGTCCCGACGGCAGTGTCGTCGCTGATCTGAAGCGGCAGCTGCCGGGACGCGGCTGCTGGGTGAAGGCCGAGCGTTCGCTGGTCGAGAAGGCGGTGGCGAAGAAGCTGTTCGCACGCGCGCTGAAGGCCGAGGTGAAGGCTTCGGCGGACCTCGCTGCCGAGGTCGACCGGCTTTTGATGGGGCAGCTGGCGGGGATGATGAACCTTGCCCGCAAGGCCGGTCAGTTCGTCACCGGCGGCGCCAATGTCGACAAGGCGGTGCGCAGCGGGGCGGCGCTGGCGGTGTTCCACGCCACCGATGCGGCTGCCGACGGCGTCAGGAAGATAGATCAGGCGCGGAGGGCATACATGTTCGCCGCTGACGAGGAAAGCGAAATTCCTTCCTACCGCCTGCTTTCGCAGGGCGAAATGGAAGGGCTTTTGGGCCAGAATGCTTTTATCCATGCTTGCGCGCTTGCAGGGCAGGCGGGTGAGGGTGTAGTGAAGCGCGCAATCATGCTCGAAATGTACCGTGGCGATGGCTCGGGTCGGGCGCAGGGCGACGCTCGCCAGCCAAAGCGATGACGCGGGTGACCGGCCGAAACCGGCATCAAGCGCGTCGGGCGACAGGAATTGAACGACAGGGTCTGGTGTTGCGCATCCGGCTCTGATCCAACGGAACGGATACGGAATGACCGACAACAAAGACGACAAGACGATCAGCGTAGCGGGCAAGAAGACGCTGACCCTGAAACCCTCGGGGGTTCAGCAGGGTACAGTGCGTCAGGACATGGGCCGTGGCCGCACGAAGGCCGTCGTGGTCGAGACCCGCAAGCGCCGTCCGTCGCGGCCGGAGGACGAACGTCCGCCGATCCAGCCGGTGACGTCTGCTCCGCGCGTTGCCGAGCAGTCGCCCGTGCGCCAGCAGCCGGTTTCGGCGCCCCCGCCGCGCCAGGAGCCGCAGCGGCCGCGTGTAGGCGTCGTGCTGAACCAGCTTTCTCCGGATGAGATTGAGGCTCGCCGCAGGGCGCTCGCCGATGCGCAGGTGCGCGAGGCCGAGGACGCCCGTCGTCGTGCCGAGGAGGAAGCCCGCCGCAAGGTCGAGGAAGAGGCCCGCCGCAAGGCCGAGGAAGAGGCCCGAATTCAGCGCGAAAAGGAAGAAGCCGAGCGCAAGGCCGCGGCCGAAGCGCGCGGCGAACCCGAGGCCGAGCCTGTGGCTGCTGCGGTCGCACGGCAGGAATCAGCGCCCGCTGCTGCACCCCGTCCGGCCGTTGCCCGGCCCGCCGCACCGTCGGCTCCCGCGCCGGCAGGCGCAGTCCGCGGACGCCGTGAGACGGAGCAGGATGACAGCCGCGGCCCCCGCGGTGCCGGCGCGCCCGTGCGCGGCAAGGTCACGCGTCCCGAGCCGGCAAAGGTTCCGGCTCGTCCGAAGGGCGACGAAGGCCGCCGCCAGGGCAAGCTGACGCTGACGACTGCTTCATCCGACGAAGACGGCTCGACGCGCGGTCGCTCGATGGCTGCGATGCGCCGCCGTCAGGAGAAGTTCAAGCGCTCCATGATGCAGGAAACGCGTGAAAAGATTTCGCGCGAAGTCGTGTTGCCCGAGACCATCACCATTCAGGAGCTGTCGCAGCGCATGTCCGAGCGCGCCGTGGACGTCATCAAGTTCCTGATGAAGGAAGGCCAGATGATGAAGCCGGGCGATCTGATCGACGCCGATCTGGCTGAACTCATCGCCGGCGAATTCGGCCACACCGTCAAGCGTGTGTCGGAATCCGATGTCGAAGAAGGCATCTTCAACGTTGCCGACGAAGAGGCCGAGCTGCAGCCGCGTCCGCCGATCGTCACGATCATGGGCCACGTCGACCACGGCAAGACCTCGCTGCTCGACGCGATCCGCCATGCCAACGTCGTCGCCGGCGAAGCCGGTGGCATCACCCAGCACATCGGCGCCTACCAGGTCGAACACGACGGCAACAAGATCACCTTCATCGACACGCCCGGTCACGCCGCGTTTACGGCGATGCGTGCCCGCGGTGCGCAGGCGACCGACATCGCGATCCTCGTGGTCGCGGCCGACGACAGCGTCATGCCGCAGACGATCGAGTCCATCAACCATGCCAAGGCTGCGGGCGTTCCGATCATCGTGGCGATCAACAAGATCGACAAGCCGACCGCCGACGCCCAGCGCGTTCGCACGCAGCTCCTCCAGCACGAGGTGTTCGTCGAATCCATGGGCGGCGAGGTGCTCGACGTCGAGGTATCGGCGAAGAACGGCACCAACCTCGACAAGCTGCTCGAGGCGATCCTGCTGCAGTCGGAAATCCTCGATCTCAAGGCCAATCCGAACCGGACCGCCGAAGGCGTCGTCGTCGAGGCCGAACTCGACCGTGGTCGCGGTGCGGTTGCCACCGTCCTCGTCCAGAAGGGCACGCTGACGCCCGGCCAGATCATCGTCGCCGGCGACCAGTGGGGCCGCGTGCGCGCGCTTGTTACCGACAAGGGCGAGCATGTTAAGTCCGCAGGCCCGTCCCTGCCGGTCGAGGTTCTCGGTCTTTCGGGCACGCCGGCTGCGGGCGACAAGTTCGCCGTCGTCGAGAACGAAAGCCGCGCCCGCGAGATCTCCGAGTACCGCCAGCGCCTCGCCCGCGAGAAGCAGGTGGCCCGCCAGTCCGGCTCGCGCGGCTCGCTCGAGCAGATGATGACCCAGCTCCAGACCTCCGGCATGAAGGAGTTCCCGCTGGTCATCAAGGGCGACGTGCAGGGTTCGATTGAAGCGATCGCCGGTGCGCTGGAAAAGCTCGGAACGGACGAAGTCCGTGCCCGCATCGTCCATTCTGGGGCAGGCGGCATCACCGAGTCCGACATCTCGTTGGCGGAAGCCTCGAATGCCGCGATCATCGGCTTCAACGTCCGTGCCAATTCGCAGGCCCGCAGCCTCGCCGAGCGCCAGGGTATCGAAATCCGCTACTACAACATCATCTACGATCTGGTGGATGACGTGAAGGCGGCTATGTCGGGCCTGCTGTCGCCGGAACGGCGCGAGACCTTCCTCGGCAATGCCGAGATCCTGGAGGTGTTCAACATCACCAAGGTCGGCAAGGTTGCGGGTTGCCGCGTCACGGAAGGCAAGGTCGAGCGTGGGGCGGGCGTCCGCCTGGTTCGCGACAACGTCGTCATCCACGAAGGCAAGCTCAAGACGCTCAAGCGCTTCAAGGACGAAGTCTCCGAAGTCCAGTCCGGCCAGGAATGCGGCATGGCTTTCGAGAACTACGAGGACATCCGCGCAGGCGACACGATCGAGTGCTTCCGCGTGGAGCATGTTACGCGCACGCTGTAACGGCTCGATCAGGCAGTTGTCATGCGGGCGCCGGAGGGTTTCGGCGCTCGCATTTTTTTGAAGGTAACGACAATGACCAGAGCAACGTCCTCCGCGCCCTCGCAGCGAATGCTGCGCGTCGGCGAACAGGTTCGCGCTGCGATCACCCAGGTACTGCAGCGCGGCGAAGTGCGCGATCCGTTGATCGAGAAGACCGTCATTTCCATTTCGGAAGTGCGCATGTCACCCGATCTGAAGCATGCGACGGCTTATGTGACGCCGCTCGGCGTTCCCGACCACGCAGCCGTCATCGATGCGCTGAACCGCAACGCCAAGTTCATCCGCGGCCGGCTCGGCCCGCAGCTCAGGCAGATGAAGTACATGCCCGACGTGCGCTTCCGCGATGACACGAGCTTCGACAACTACAAGAAGATCGATGAGCTTTTGCGCTCCCCCGAGGTTGCACGCGACCTCGACGAAACCGGCGAAGAATAAATAGAAGAAACGATGTCCAGACCCCGCAAACCGAAAGGCCGCCCGATTTCGGGCTGGCTGATTCTCGACAAGCCGTTCGACTTCGGCTCCACCGAGGCCGTCTCCAAGATCAAGTGGCTGTTCAAGGCGCAGAAGGCCGGGCATGCCGGCACGCTCGATCCGCTCGCCTCCGGCATGCTGCCGATCGCGCTTGGCGATGCGACGAAGACCGTTCCCTACGTCATGGACGGACGCAAGATCTACGAGTTCACTGTCACCTGGGGCGAAGAGCGGGCTACCGACGATCTCGAAGGCGACGTGACGCGGTCGTCGGAGATCCGTCCCGTGCCCGAGGCCATCAAGGCCCTGCTGCCCGGCTACACCGGCGTCATCCAGCAGGTGCCGCCGCAGTTCTCGGCGATCAAGATTGACGGCGAGCGCGCCTACGACATCGCACGCGATGGCGAGACGGTTGAAATTCCCTCGCGCGAGGTCGAGATCCACCGCCTGACCCTTCTGGGCTGCCCGGATGCGAACACCGCACGGTTCGAGGTGGAGTGCGGCAAGGGCACCTATGTGCGGGCGCTCGCCCGCGACTTCGGCCGCGACCTCGGCTGTTTCGGGCACATTTCCGAGCTGCGGCGCACCTATGTGGCTCCCTTCGGCGAGGACACGATGGTGCCGCTGTCGGCGCTGACGGCGCTGGAAGAGATCGAGGACGAGGCCGAGCGGCTCGCCGCACTGGACGCCTATCTGATCGATACCGGTGAGGCGCTCTCCAGCCTGCCGCAGATCGTTATCAACGACGACCAGGCCCATCGGCTGCGCATGGGCAACCCCATCATCCTGCGCGGTCGCGATGCGCCGGTGTCCGCCGACGAGGCTTACGCCACGGCGCGCGGCAAGCTGGTGGCGATCGGCGAGATCGGCGGGGGGGAGTTCCGTCCCAAGCGTGTGTTCGCCGGCTAAGGAAATCCGGGCTGTCGACGGCTCACGTCGGCGGTGGTTGCTTGCCGATTCGGGCCAAAGCGCCATTGGCGTCTTGATTTCGCAGGCTGTGAAAGGCTCAATAGACCGATGTCGCCATTCGGCGGCGTCGGCCGTGGCGCAGGCCGGCCGTTTGGCGCTCATGGCAGCAGAGGGGCCATCGGTTGATCTCTGAGAAGAAGAAGCCGCAGCAATCGTCCGAAAAGGGTGTCTTCGGCTGGCGCACCCGCTTCCGGCATCCCATCGCCTTCTACCTTGTATCGCTTATCCTGCTGGCGATCGTTCCACCGTTCATATTCTCCGCCGTGCTTCTCAACCGCGCCAACGAGGCGCAGGAGCGTGCGCAGGAATCGCTGCTGCGAACCTCGACGGGCGCCGTGGGGCGTGTCATCGAGCGTGAAATAACGTCGATGCTGTCGACGCTTGCGGTGCTGGCGACCTCCGAGCAGCTGTTGCGCGGCGATTTTCGCGGCCTGCAGGAACAGGCCGAAAAGGCGCTGTCGGGGACCAACGACTACTTGCTCGTGATCGACAGTAATTTCGATCAGCGGCTGAATACCCGTGTGCCCTACGGCACCGACCTTGGTCCGACCTCTGACAAGGACACGGCAAAACGGGCCTTTGAAACCGGCAAGCCCACCGTGTCGCGGCTCTTCTACGGGCAGACCGCGCAGAAATGGGTCTTCAACGTGCACATGCCGGTGACGCTGGCATCCGGGGAGCAGATTCTCCTGACGCTGACGCAGAACGCCGAGGACTTCCTCGGAACCGTGCATCGCGACATGCTTTCGCCCGGATGGAGCGCCGCAGTGCTCGACGATGCCGGCACCGTCATCGTTTCGACGGATCCGGCAGCCACTGTCGGCAAGCCGTTCTTCCTGCAGGTCGTGCCGGCCCTCAGGATAGGGATTGGCGATGCGCGCCACGACAATACGGACTATCAGGTCGTGACCGATTTCTCTGCGCTCACCGGCTGGAAGATCGTCGCCTGGGCGAAGGCCTCGGACGTTCAGGCCCCGGCCAAGTCCTCGTTTCTCTGGCTGGTCTTTGGCGGCGCCGCATTCGCGGGACTGGCCGCCACCGCCGCAATCCTGATTGCCCGTGCCGTTTCCCGCGACGTCAGGCAACTCGCCCGCGACGCGACGCAATTGGGGCTTGGAAAGGACGTTCCGCCGCGCCGGCACGTGATCTCGGAACTCGACACTGTCTCCAAAGCGCTGTCGGAGGCTGCCGATGCCCGGGCGAGAGCGGAAAACGAAGTCCGCTTTCTGATGCGGGAGGTTGCGCATCGCTCGAAGAACCAGTTGACGGTTATTCAGGCCATGCTGAACCAGTCCGCCAACACGGTCGATTCCGCGGCGGTTTTTGCCGAAACCTTCCGCAAGCGCGTGGCGGGTCTCGCGCGTTCGACAGATCTGATGATCGCCCATGCGGCCCAGGGGGTGGAACTGGCCGAGCTCGCCAGAAACCAGCTGAAGCCCTTCATCCCGGACAACGGTGCACGGGTGCGCATAGGCGGGCCATCGGTGCGCGTCGACAGTCAGGCCGCCCAGACGCTTGGCATGGCCCTGCACGAACTGGCGACCAATGCCTCCAAGTATGGCGCGCTGGCGAACGAGCGCGGCATTGTCGACTGCTCCTGGACGATCGAGGACGGGCGGCTGGCTTTCGTCTGGCGCGAGCGCGGCGCAGATATCGACCAGGAACAGATCGCCACGCAGCGAAAGGGCTTCGGCAGTGTCGTTCTGGAGCGGATGCTCGGCATGGCGCTGCAGGCGGAGCTTGAGCGCCACATGAGGCCGGACGGAATTGAATGGCTCGTCTGGATCCCGCTTTCGCAGCTGAAAGGCGAGGGGGATCAGGGATCCGGCGATGCCAGCTCGCCCCCCTGAACGCAATCGCCGGCACCGTGTCGACCCGGCTTTTCGACGGCTCTTCCATTTCGGCATTGAATGGTTTATAGGCAGCGCCAGCATGCGGGACTGTATTCCGCCATGCCTTCATGGCCGTCGCTGGACGACATCCCGGCGACCGGCGTCCCAAGTCCTCCGTTTTCAGAAAGGATATACGATGTCGATCACTGCCGAGCGCAAGGCTGCGCTGATCAAGGA
Source organism: Rhizobium subbaraonis (assembly GCF_900220975.1). Lineage (GTDB taxonomy): Bacteria > Pseudomonadota > Alphaproteobacteria > Rhizobiales > Rhizobiaceae > Mycoplana > Mycoplana subbaraonis. The sequence continues at coordinate 161,110 of NZ_OBQD01000008.1, forward strand.
ATATGCAACCGCCGAAGGCGACACCGGTTCTCCGGAAGTTCAGGTTGCGATCCTCACCGAGCGCATCAACAACCTGACCGGTCACTTCAAGGACCACAAGAAGGACAACCACTCCCGTCGTGGCCTTCTGACGCTGGTTTCCAGCCGCCGCTCGCTTCTTGACTACCTCAAGAAGAAGGACGAAGCCCGCTACAGCAAGCTGATTGCTGCCCTGGGCATCCGCCGCTAATCACTTCTGGCGGGCGTTCCGTATGGGACGCCCGCCAGCGCTTTTTTGCGGAAGACTTTCCGCAAAATGTTCCGAGACCCGGAACCGAGATATTCCAGCAGGCCGGATGGGCCGGTCCTGCGGAACCAACCGATGACCTGTCATGGGGCAGGATTGCAGGATGCTTCAGGCGCTCGCCTGTCTCCGGTAGCGCGCGAAGCGCCAGAGCGGGGCGGCGTACACGGTGCCAAAGCGAAGCCTCCCGTTGTCTTGCCCATGATGTGTCATGAATGCGGATAGAGCCACCTGCGCCGGCAAGGCGGCGGTGCGTATCTCCGCAACCACGTAAGGACAAGACATGTTCGATACCCATACGGTTGAAATCGAATGGGCGGGCCGTCCGCTCAAGCTTGAAACCGGCAAGATCGCCCGTCAGGCCGACGGTGCCGTTCTGGCCACCTACGGTGAGACCGTCGTTCTCGCCACCGTTGTTTCGGCCAAGGCGCCGAAGCCCGGCCAGGACTTCTTCCCGCTCACCGTCAACTACCAGGAAAAGACCTACGCGGCCGGCAAGATCCCCGGCGGCTACTTCAAGCGCGAAGGCCGTCCGAGCGAGAACGAGACACTCGTCTCCCGCCTGATCGACCGCCCGATCCGCCCACTCTTCCCGGAAGGCTACAAGAACGACACCCAGGTCGTCGTTACCGTTGTCCAGCATGACCTCGAGAACAATCCGGACGTTCTCTCGATGGTCGCCGCCTCGGCAGCCCTGACGCTCTCCGGCATTCCGTTCATGGGCCCGGTCGGTGGCGCGCGCGTCGGCTACATCAACGGCGAATACGTTCTGAACCCGCATCTCGACGAGATGGACGAATCGGTCCTCGACCTCGTCGTCGCCGGCACCCAGGACGCAGTTCTGATGGTGGAATCCGAAGCCAAGGAACTGAACGAAGAAGTCATGCTCGGCGCCGTCATGTTCGGCCACAAGGGCTTCCAGCCGGTCATCGACGCAATCATCAAGCTCGCTGAAGTGGCTGCCAAGGAGCCGCGCGAATTCGAGCCGGAAGATCATTCGGAACTCGAAGCCGAAATGCTGGGCCTCGCTGAAGCCGAGTTGCGCGCTGCCTACAAGATCACCCAGAAGGCCGACCGCTACGCTGCTGTCGATGCCGTCAAAGCCAAGGTCAAGGCGCACTTCTTCCCCGAAGGCGTCGAGCCGAAGTACTCCGCCGAAGTCATCGGCGCCGTCTTCAAGCACCTGCAGGCCAAGATCGTCCGCTGGAACATCCTCGACACCAAGAGCCGCATCGACGGCCGCGATCTGTCGACGGTTCGTGCGATCGTCTCCGAAGTCGGCATCCTGCCGCGTACCCATGGTTCGGCGCTTTTCACCCGCGGCGAGACCCAGGCGATCGTCGTCGCCACGCTTGGCACCGGCGAGGACGAGCAGTACGTTGACAGCCTGACGGGCATGTACAAGGAACGCTTCCTGCTGCACTACAACTTCCCGCCCTACTCGGTCGGCGAAACGGGCCGCATGGGTTCCCCGGGGCGCCGCGAAATCGGTCATGGCAAGCTCGCATGGCGTGCCATCCGTCCGATGCTGCCGTCGGCCGATCAGTTCCCCTACACGCTGCGCGTCGTTTCCGAGATCACCGAGTCCAACGGCTCGTCCTCGATGGCAACCGTCTGCGGCACCTCGCTGGCGCTGATGGACGCAGGTGTTCCGCTGGCAAAGCCGGTCGCCGGCATCGCCATGGGCCTGATCCTCGAGGGTGACCGCTATGCGGTTCTCTCCGACATCCTCGGCGACGAAGACCACCTCGGCGACATGGATTTCAAGGTCGCCGGCACCGCCGACGGCATCACCTCGCTGCAGATGGACATCAAGATCGCTGGCATCACCGAGGAGATCATGAAGGTCGCGCTTGAGCAGGCGCAGGGTGGCCGCAAGCACATCCTCGGCGAGATGGCCAACGCCATCACCGAAGGCCGCTCTGAACTCGGCGAGTTTGCGCCGCGCATCGAAGTGATGAACATCCCGGTCGACAAGATCCGCGAAGTCATCGGCTCGGGCGGCAAGGTCATCCGCGAGATCGTCGAGAAGACCGGCGCCAAGGTCAACATCGAAGACGACGGCACCATCAAGATCGCTTCCTCCTCGGCCAAGGAGATCGAGGCAGCCCGCAAGTGGATCCACTCGATCGTCGCCGAGCCGGAAGTGGGTCAGGTCTACGAGGGCACGGTTGTCAAGACCGCCGACTTCGGCGCCTTCGTCAACTTCTTCGGCCCGCGCGACGGCCTCGTCCACATCTCGCAGCTCGCTTCCGAGCGCGTTGCGAAGACCTCCGACGTCGTCAAGGAAGGCGACAAGGTCTGGGTCAAGCTGATGGGCTTCGACGAACGCGGCAAGGTTCGCCTCTCCATGAAGGTCGTTGACCAGTCGACCGGCAAGGAAATCGCCGCCGAAAAGAAGAGCGACGGCGGCGAAGCTGCCGAGTAAGATCTTTTCGATTGTTATCGGGGGCGCGGAGCGGAACGTTCCGCGCCCCTTTTCTATGATAGCGCACAGCCCGCACACACTCCGAAAGCCCTCCCGATGAGCCGCGACGCCCTCAAGACCCTGTTCCATCCCTTCTCCGCCGGGATTCTCGATCTGCCTGCTGAAGGCCAGCGGTATCTCTTTCTCGGTGCCGAGGCCGGGCAGCGGCTCCCGGAGGGCTTTTCGGCCGAGATCGACGCCGTGCAGCCGTTGCGACCGCTCTACCGCGCACTCGAAGCCCAGCGTGCAAAAGTGACGCCGACGATCGAAGGCGAGGGGTATGACGGCGCGTTGGTCCTTTGCGGCAAGCACAAAGGTGAAAACGAAAACCGCATCTCCGAAGCCCTGAGGCGCGTTCACGAAGGTGGCCTGATCGTGATTGCCGGCGGCAAGGAAGACGGCATCCAGTCACTGCGCAAGCGGATCGACCGCTTCGGCTTCGGCGGCGACCACGCGCCGAAATACCATGGTGTCGCCTTCTGGTTCCGCCGCCCGGCCGACGTTTCAGAACAGGCCGGCGCGCTTGCCGCCCGCCCCGTCCGCGTCGAAGGCCGCTTCACCGCCGCGCCCGGCATGTTCTCGCACGACAGGATCGACGAAGGCTCGGAGCTCCTTGCCACGCGCATCCCCGAGGACTTCCGCGGTCACGCGGCCGATTTCGGCGCCGGCTGGGGCTATCTCTCGGTGCTGCTCGCAGAGCGCGCGCCCGGCCTGAAGGGCGTGGACCTGTTCGAGGCGGACTATAATGCGCTGGAGGCGGCGAAGGAGAACCTGGCGGAAAACTGCCCGGATGTCCCCACGCGATTCTACTGGCAGGACCTGACAGCCGAGCCGCCGCGCGACCACTACGACCTGATCGTGATGAACCCGCCCTTCCACGAAGGTCATGCGGCCGATCACGGCCTTGGCGCATCCATGATCCGCATGGCGGCAAAATCGCTGAAGGCCGGCGGCCGCCTGATGCTCGTCGCCAACCGCGGCCTTCCCTACGAGCCCGTACTGAAGGAAGCGTTCAAGGATAGCGGCGAGGTTTGCCGCAATGCCCGCTTCAAGGTGCTGTTCGGCCGGAAGTAGGCATTTCCGGTTCCGGCTGGCTTTAGGCGGCCGTGACGCGTCCTGCGGCAAGTGATCAACAGGCTGTGAGATCGCGCCGCCGGAGCGGCTGGAGCCGCCACGAACCTTTCCCTTCTCTGTGTGACGTGATTCCGTCTGCCTCGTGATTCGCAAACTCCGCGCATCGAGGGAGATGGTTTGAGCTATTTCGCATCCAAATTCTTCTGGCTTGCGGCGCAACCGCTTTCGCTGGCCTTTTTCGCTGTCGCCGCCGCTCTGCTGCTTGGCTGGTACGGACGGAGGCGCCTGCAGGCCGCCTCCCTGCTTCTCTGCGCCGGCATTCTCTTCGTCACCCTTTACACCAGCACCGGTACGGTCCTGCTGCAGAACCTGGAAAACCGGTTCGCACGCGCCAGCCTCCCCGAGGGCGGACCGCGCTGCCTCATCGTGCTGGGCGGCAGCTTCGAGGCGGAGGTCATCGCTTCACGCGGCGGCTTTGAGATGAACCAGGCGGGCGATCGCTTTGTCGAGGCGCTCAGGCTGTTGCGGACATATCCGCAGGCGCGCGCACTCGTTTCGGGCGGCGACGGTTCCTTCAGCGGGCGCTACGCGGGTGACGCGGCCGTCTCGGAAACGTTGTTCGCAGCCTTCGGCATCGGGCCGGAGCGGCTCATTCAGGAGGGGACCTCGCGCACCACCTTCGAGAATGTCGAGAACGCCAAGGGGCTGTTTGCCGAGAACGGCCTGCAAAACTGCCTGCTCCTGACCTCAGCCTTCCATATGCCGCGCGCGATCGGCCTGTTCCGCAGATCGGGGCTTGAGGTTTTGCCCTGGCCGACCGACTACCGAACGAGCGGCAACGCCAGCCTGCGTCTCGATTTCACCCAGCCGTCGTCCAACGCGCAGCTGACGACGACGGCGCTGCGTGAGTGGATCGGGCTGCTAGCTTACTTTATAGCCGGACGAACCGAGACGCTTTTCCCGCAGTAGCGCCTCAGCGCTTGGAGATCGTGTCGAACCGCAGTCCGCGTACGCGGCTGGTGATGATGCAGTAGTCGTCGTCGTCACGGCCGCAGGAGGCGGCGTTCGCCTTCATTTCGAAGGTCAGGTTGCCGTAGCGCTTCTTCAGTTCGTAGCCGTAGAGGTCGGCATTGGCGATGAAGACATATCCGCCCTCGGCGACGCCGACATAGAAATTGTGCGGGCAGCCAACGTTTCCGCAGAGCTTGCCATCGACGCCGTCGCAATTCACCGCGCCACGGTTGACGATCACGTCGTCCAGCCCGTCATTATTGAAGTCGACGATATCGGCGAAATGCTCCCCATAGGTTGCGACCTTGCACGTCTGCGCCACTTCGGCCTTCTCCTGTGCGATCGCGTCGTCCACGATTTCGGCCGCGTTCAGCGGCGCGGGGGAGAGCAGGGCGAACGAAAGGACGAAGCTGGAGAGCACCGTGCGGGAAAACATCGTTCAGGGCCTTTCCTTGATGTCGGGATCGGTCAAGATAGGTAGGGACGCGCCGTTGCGGGCGTTGTGAGGGGATCATTGCCCGATCAAGCTTTTGCGAGGCTTGGCTGCGGCTTTCTCGGAGGATGGCGTGACCGTTCTGGAACTGCTCGATTATGCCGGCGTTGCCGTGTTTGCCGCAACCGGTGCCCTTGCGGCGTCGCGCAAGCAGCTGGACGTCATCGGCTTCCTGTTCCTGGCTGCTGCGACCGGCGTCGGCGGCGGCACGTTCCGCGATGTCGTTCTCGGCGCCGTGCCGGTCTTCTGGGTCGTCAAGCCGGCCTACCTGCTCGTCTGCATCGGGGTCGGCCTGGTGGTCTATTTCACCGCCCATCTCTTCGAGTCGCGATACCGCATGCTGCTCTGGCTCGATGCAGTTGGCATGTCCGCCTATAGCGTCATGGGAGCGGCAAAGGGCTTTGCCGCCACGGGGTCGCCGACGGTTGCGGTCACCACGGGCGTCATGACGGCGAGCGTCGGCGGCATTCTGCGCGATCTTCTTGCGGGAGAGCCCTCGGTGTTGTTGCGGCCGGAAATCTATGTCACCGCTGCGCTCAGCGGCGCCTCGGTGTTCACCGCTGCATCGGTAGCGGGAGCTCCGCTGGTCTTAGCGTCTGCTGCCGGCGTACTGGCGGCCTTCGCCGTGCGCGGCGGCGCGTTGCGTTACGGATGGCGGATTCCGGTCTACAAGCCGCGGCCTGGCAGGCACCCCGATGACGTCATGTAGCCGTCAGGGCCGCTATCAATCTTGAGAAGGGAGGAGGGAAACCTCGGTACGTCAACGGCTTTTCTTGTGCCGCAGACGGATGATCACGTCGACATGAGCGATTTCCATGCCTTCGGGCGGCTGTGGCAGGTTGCCGATCTGGATGCTGCTGACGGGAATATCCAGCACCTCGTTCTGGCCTTCGACGAAAAAGTGATGGTGGTCGGAAATGTTGGTGTCGAAGTAGGTGCGCGACCCCTCCACCGCCAGGACGCGGACGAGCCCGGCCTCGGTGAACTGGTGCAGGGTATTGTAGACGGTCGCGAGCGAAACCGGCACGCCGGCCTCGACGGCCTCCTCGTGCAATTCCTCGACCGTCAGGTGCCGGTCGCCCTTGGCGAAGAGCAGATCTGCGAGCGCGATGCGCTGGCGGGTCGGCCGCAGGCCACAGTCGCGCAACCGCGTTTCGATGCTGACTTCTCTTACATGCGCCATGGTCGACGAATCCATTCGTCCGCTCTTGCAGAACAATCTTGACGTTTCGATATAACTTTTGAAAGAGCCGGATTCAATAGTTTTGAATGGGGAGGAAAGACTGCCGCATGCCGAAAACCAATGCTTTGGCGTCGCAGTCGGCACTTAGGACTAGCTGTCGCTCCGGTCATCATGTATGCGGGACGCGAAATTCGCACTGGCGCGCCCTCGCTTGGCGCGCCAGTCGCAGCCGGTGCAGGACCGGGTCATCGCTTCATTTTGGCCCCGTACTGCTCTAAAGCTAAAAGACAAGAACTCTAAGGACCGGGAAGAAACAGTCCATGACGACCAGGCAATCCAGCTATAACTACGAGGAAATCCTGTCCTGCGGACGCGGCGAGCTTTTCGGCCAGGGCAATGCCCAGTTGCCGCTTCCGCCGATGCTGATGGTGCATCGCATCACCGACATTTCCGAGACCGGCGGCGATTTCGACAAGGGCTATATCCGGGCCGAGTACGACGTTCGCCCGGACGACTGGTACTTTCCCTGCCACTTCCAGGGCAACCCGATCATGCCCGGCTGCCTTGGCCTCGACGGCATGTGGCAATTGACCGGCTTCTTCCTCGGCTGGCTGGGCGAACCCGGTCGCGGCATGGCGCTTTCCACCGGCGAGGTAAAGTTCAAGGGCATGGTCCGCCCGCACACGAAGCTGCTGGAATATGGTATTGATTTCAAGCGCGTCATGCGCGGGCGCCTCGTTCTGGGGACCGCCGACGGCTGGCTCAAGGCCGATGGCGAATTGATCTATCAGGCCACCGACCTCCGGGTCGGTCTGTCGAAGGAAAAGGCCGAGTAAGGTCGAAGCGCGCATCGAGCGACAAAGCAAGAAAAGGTCAGAATCTATGAGACGGGTTGTTGTCACAGGTCTTGGGATCGTGTCTTCCATTGGGAACAATGCCGACGAGGTCACGGCGTCGCTTCGCGACGCCAGATCCGGCATCAGCTTCTCCAATGATTTTGCCGAGCATGGCTTCAAGTGCCAGGTCTGGGGTGCGCCGAACATCGATACGTCCGACATGGTCGATCGCCGTGCCATGCGCTTCCTGTCGCAGGGCGGCGCCTGGAACCATGTCGCCATGAAGCAGGCGATCGCCGATTCCGGCCTTGCCGAAAAAGACTATTCCGAAAACGATCGTGCCGGCATCATCATGGGCTCCGGCGGCCCGTCGACGCGCACCATCGTCGAGGCCTCGGACATCACGCTGAAGAACGGCAGCCCGAAGCGCATCGGTCCGTTCGCCGTTCCGAAGGCCATGTCTTCGACCGCCTCCGCCACGCTCGCCACCTGGTTCAAGATCCATGGTGTGAACTATTCGATCTCCTCGGCCTGCTCGACGTCGGCGCACTGCATCGGCAATGCGGCAGAAATGATCCAGTGGGGCAAGCAGGACGTCATGTTCGCAGGCGGCCACGAGGATCTCGACTGGTCCATGTCGAACCTGTTCGATGCCATGGGCGCGATGTCCTCGAAGTACAACGAGACCCCGGCAACGGCCTCGCGCGCCTATGACGTCAACCGCGATGGCTTCGTGATCGCCGGCGGTGCAGGTGTCCTCGTGCTTGAAGAGCTGGAGCATGCCAAGGCGCGTGGCGCCAGGATCTATGCCGAGATCGTCGGCTATGGCGCCACCTCGGATGGCTATGACATGGTGGCCCCGTCCGGCGAAGGCGCTGTCCGCTGCATGCGCCAGGCGCTTGCGACCGTGAAGGGCGATGTCGACTACATCAACACGCACGGCACATCGACGCCGGTCGGCGATTCAAAGGAAATCGGTGCCATCCGCGAGGTCTTTGGCGACAAGATCCCGCACATCCAGTCGACCAAGTCGCTGACGGGCCATTCGTTGGGTGCTGCCGGCGTGCAGGAATCGATCTACAGCCTTCTCATGATGCAGGCCGGCTTTATCGGCGAGAGCGCACATATTGCCGAGCTGGATCCCGAATTCGACGGCGTGCCGATCGTCCGCAAGCGCATCGACGATGCGAAGATCGATATCGCGTTGTCCAACTCGTTCGGCTTCGGCGGCACCAACGCAACGCTCGTGTTCCAGCGCTACAACGGATAAGAGATCGATGACGGGGATCATGAAGGGCAAACGCGGCTTGATCATGGGGGTCGCGAACAATCACTCCATCGCCTGGGGGATTTCGAAGGCGCTGGCCGGCCAGGGTGCGGAACTCTGCTTCACATATCAAGGTGAGGCGCTGGGCAAGCGGGTGAAGCCGCTGGCCGCCGAGCTTGGCTCGGATTTCCTGCTGCCGTGCGACGTCGAGGACATCGCCTCGGTCGATGCGGTCATTGACGCCATCAAGGAGCGCTGGGGCAAGCTCGACTTCATCGTTCACGCAATCGGCTTTTCCGACAAGAACGAGTTGAAGGGCCTCTACGCCGACACGTCGCGCGAAAACTTTACCCGCACGATGGTCATCTCCTGCTTCTCCTTCACCGAGATCGCCCGCCGCGCGGCCGATCTCATGAGCGAAGGCGGCACGATGCTGACGCTGACCTATGGCGGCTCGGTTCGCGTGATGCCGAACTACAACGTCATGGGCGTCGCCAAGGCGGCGCTGGAAGCTTCCGTGCGGTATCTGGCGTCCGACTACGGCCCGCGTGGCATCCGCGTCAACGCGATCTCCGCCGGCCCGATCCGCACGCTTGCGGGTGCCGGCATTTCGGACGCGCGCGCGATGCTGTCCTGGCAGCAGAAGAATTCGCCGCTGCGCCGCACCGTGACGATCGACGACGTCGGCAATTCTGCACTTTACCTGCTGTCCGATCTCTCCGGCGGTGTCACCGGGGAAATCCACTATGTGGACTCGGGCTACAACATCACCTCGATGCCGGCGCTCGAGACCCTGTCGAGGGCAGACAGCGAGTAGGGGTTCGGCTTTTTGTGCACGAAAGGGGAAGTGCCGCCCTGCTGCGGCCTTCTCATCTCAGCACGAGTATCGCCAGCAGAACCGCAATCGAGATTACCGTTCCCAGCAACAGCCAGCGCACGCGACCGTTCATCTGCACCGGGTTTCCCGGGTGGTGGACGAAGGCAATCGGGCTCTCCGACGTTTCGGAATGGCCCTCGCCCTGCTTGACGTCCTTTGCAATCACCTCTGCCACGTCTTCTGTGATTGGCGGTCTTGAAGGTCCGAACACCATCGCGCGCTCTCCTCGAAGGGGATCGGCAGGATGGTGTACCTGATCGGGCCGGATTGCAATCGGGATCTGCAATAGCGGTCATGCGCCACACGCGAGCGACTGCGGCTTCAGGTGGCGGTCGCTACTGGCCCCACCCGCTTGTAGAACAGCGTCGTGCCGCAGAAGCTGCCGTCCGGGTAGAGCGCATAGTCCGGAATGACGCCGACCCATTCCCATCCGAGCTTGCGGTAGACGGTTTCGGCGGGGCTGCCTGTCGCAGTGTCGAGGACGAGCACGCTCTTGCCGCGTTGCGCCGCCTCCTGCTCGGCGCGTTCCATCAGTTGCCGTGCGATGCCGCGGCCGCGCGCCGTCTCCTTGACCAGCAGTTTCTTTATGTCGGCGCGGTGGCCCTGGTTCGGCATCTGCTGGAGGCCGACCTGCACGGTGCCGACGATGACGCCGTCGAGCTCGGCGACGAAGAGCAGGACCGAGCCGTCGGCGACACCTTTGGCAACGCCCTCCCAGAAGGGTAGCGCATCTGCCTTGCCATAGGGCGCCATGAAGCCGACCGACGCGCCGCCCATGACACAGTCTACGAGAACGTCGGCGAGTTGAGTGATCCGGGTCTTCGTCTCGTCGTGGTCGAGTAACCTGATGATGTGCATGGCTTTCGCTTCTCTTCAATTGCGGCCGCGGTCGAGCACGACGGCATAATGTGCCGCCGCATCGCCGGTATTGTGAAAGACGTGCCCCTCGGAGATGCTCATGTAGAGGCAATCGCCAGGCGCCAGTCGGTAGGTGACGTTCGCAACGGTCATCTCCAGCACGCCGGAGAACAACCAGACGTGCTGGCTCATGCCGGCCTTGCCGGTCTCCGGAGGGTAGGTGACCCTCGCATCGGCCGGAAGCTCCACCTCGACCAGGTCGATCCTGGAGGCGGTCTGCGGCGGCGATACGGCGCGGCGCTCGTAGCCCGTCTCCGGGTCGCGCCAGATCGGTTGCTCGGCGCGTCGGGCCAGCGGACCCTTCTCGTCGCGTTCGGAGGCGAAGAAGGTGGATAGCGTGACGTCGAGCGCGGCGCAGAGCCGCGACAGCAGCTGGGCTGTCGGGCTCGCCTCTCCGCGTTCGATCCGTGAAATCATAGCCCGGCTGACGCCGGACCGGTTCGAAAGTTCGTCCAGCGTCAGGCTGCGCCTGCCGCGCAGCGCCTTCAGGCGCTCCGCAATAGCGGTGTCAATTTGGTCCGTCTCAATTTCCATTATAGTAGATATAAGCGGCACTATGATGGAGTCAAGCGTCTCGCGGTTTCAGGAAATATTTCCCTTTGTGCCGCTAAGACGACAACGCGGCCGGCTGGCGACGGCTATGGTGGCGGCTGTCGCGGGGAAGGGGTCTCTACACATGCAGGCGAGCAAGGCAAAGAGCGCGTCGCTCCTGTCGATCATGGCGATCGTCTTCTCGATGTGCGGTGTCGCAATCGGCAACGGCATCATGTTCGCCTACGTACCCTTCGTCCTGTCGAAGACCGGAGACGCCGGCTGGGCGCCCGGAGCAGCCGTGACGGCGATCGCCTTCGGCGGCCTTCTCGGCTGCGTGCTTGCCGGCCCGCTCATCCGGCGGGTGGGTCATGCGCGCGCCTTTTCCTGCTCTCTTGCGCTTGTGATCCTGTCCGCAGTGCTGATCAGCCTTGGCGTGCATCCGATCGTCTGGATCGTTGCGCGCGGGCTGTACGGTACGGCCGGCAACATCAACTTCATCATTGCGCAGAGCTGGCTGAACCACGCCAGTGAAAACAGCTGGCGCGGCAAGGCCATGTCGTTTTTCTACATGGCCTACGTCATTTTCCTGGGGCTCGGCGCGTGGCTGTTCGGGCAGATGCCGGCCGGCGGGAACATCGCCCCCATCGCAACGATCTTCTTCACCGCGGTGGCGCTGCTGCCGATCGGGCTGACCCGCCTTGCCAATCCGCCGCCGCCCGCCAAGGCCAGCCCCGACATAAGGAAGGCATGGCGCAATTCGCCGGTGGCCTTCGTCGGCGTTCTCGCCGCCGGCGGGCTCTCGATGGTCGTGCAGGGTTTCACGCCCATCTATGCCGCTGCCAACGACGTCAGCCAGCAGGACATCGCCGCGCTGATGTTCGGCATGCAGTTCGGGCTGTTCTTCGTGCAGTATCCGCTCGGCATGCTCTCGGATCGGCTAGACAGGCGGATTGTCCTGATCCTCACCTGCCTGCTGATCACGGCGACCGCGGTGGCCGCACTCGGGGTTACATTCTCCAACCTGATCCTGCTGATCGTCGTCTTCGCGATCTGGGCCGGGACGGTGGAGAGCGTCTATTCGATCGCCAATGCCCACGCCAACGATCGCGCCGACCCGGCCGATTTCGTGCCGTTGGCGTCTACGCTTCTGGTCGCATGGTCCGTCTCGGCAACGCTCGTGCCGCTGCTGGTCACGCTGCTGACGCCGGTGCTCGGCGAGCAGACGTTCATCTATGCCGCCATGGCGGTTGCGATCGCCTACGGCGTCTTCGTGCTGGCCCGCCTGCGCAAGCGCGAGACCGTGCCTGTCGAGGAGCGGGAGGGATTCGAGCTGATGAGCGCGCAGGTTCCGAATGCCGGGGCGCTGGTGGAGGGGACACCGCACGCGACAGCCGAGAAGCGATAGCGCAATTCTCCGTGATCAGGCCATCGGCGCCGCATGGGCGGCGCCGTCGGGCTCAAGCAGGTTCAGCCGGTAACCTGGGCGATCCAGTCGTTGAGGCTGTAGTAGTTGGTGACGCGGCTCACCTTGTCGCCCTTCACCTCGAAGAAGGCGCCGGCCGGCAGCTTGTAGGTCTGGCCCTTGGCTTCCGGCAGGCCCTCGTCGGTTGCGAGATAGGCGCCATTGACGATGAATTCGGCTGCGCCCCGGCTGCCGTCCTCGCTGGTCATGATCACCATGTCGGTCAGCTCTTCCTTGTAGCAGCGGTTCATGTGGGCCATGAACGTCGCGAAGGCCGCCTTGCCGATCTGGCGTTCGCCCTGGTTGATGTCGTGCACCACGTTTTCGTCGAGTAGCGCCAGAAAGGCATCCATGTCCTGGCGGTTGAAGGCTTCGTAGTAGGCGCGGATGATCTCGGCGGCTTTCATGATTCTCTCCTTGAACGGGGCATGCTTGCTGAACTGGACGGTCGATGTATAACCAAGCCGGCGTCACGTGGAAATGCTGAATGACCCTTGAAATCAAATCGTTTTCGGGTGCCGAAGCGGCGCCTTATTTTGAAGATCTCGCGCGGCTGAGGATCTCCGTCTTCAGGGATTTTCCCTATCTTTACGACGGCGATCTCGCCTATGAGCGAACATATCTGGCCACATATGCGAAATCCGAGGGATCGGTCTTCGTTCTCGCCTTCGACGGTGACAGCGTGGTGGGGGCTGCGACCGGAACGCCGATGGCGGCGGAGACCGGGGAGGTGCAGGCGCCATTCGTCGCCTCCGGCCGCGATCCCGGCAATTATTTCTATTTCGGCGAAAGCGTCCTGCTGTCGGGATATCGCGGCCGCGGCGTCGGCGTGAAATTCTTCGAAGGCCGCGAGGCGCAGGCGAAAAGGCTGGGGCTGATGCTCTGCACCTTCTGTGCCGTCGAGCGGCCCGCCGACCATCCGCGCCGACCTGCTGACTACGTTCCGCTCAACGGCTTCTGGCAGAAGCGCGGCTATCGCCATCACCCGGAACTGCGCACGACCTTCACCTGGCGCGATCTCGATGAGGCGCAGGAAAGCCCCAAGCCGCTGTCCTTCTGGATCCGCGACCTTCGCCACAATGACTGATGCCCGACCGGCGAAGGCGCAATAGCCTGAAAATACGGCGAACGGCCGGTTAATTTACCGCTTTGCGGGCGCAAGACGCACTGCTATATGGCGGCCATGAGCACCAATTCGTCGACGCCCCTTGACCATATCCGCAACTTCTCGATCGTGGCCCACATCGACCACGGAAAATCGACGCTGGCCGACCGGCTGATCCAGTCGACAGGCGGCCTCGCGGATCGGGAAATGTCCGAGCAGGTGCTCGACAACATGGAGATCGAGCGCGAGCGCGGCATCACCATCAAGGCCCAGACCGTGCGCCTGCACTACAAGGCCAAGGACGGCGAGACCTATGTGCTGAACCTGATCGACACCCCCGGCCACGTCGACTTCGCCTATGAAGTCTCGCGGTCCCTGTCGGCCTGCGAGGGCTCGCTGCTGGTCGTCGACGCCTCTCAGGGCGTGGAGGCGCAGACGCTCGCCAACGTCTATCAGGCGATCGACAACAACCACGAGCTCGTCACCGTCCTCAACAAGATCGACCTGCCGGCGGCCGAGCCCGACCGCATCAAGGACCAGATCGAGGAGGTGATCGGCATCGATGCGTCCGAAGCCGTGCTGATCTCCGCCAAGACCGGCCTCGGCATCCCCGACGTGCTCGAGGCGATCGTCCACAAGCTGCCGGCGCCCAAGAGCGAGGGTGGCGAAAAGGCGCCGCTGAAGGCGCTCCTGGTCGACAGCTGGTACGATACCTATCTCGGCGTCATGGTGCTGGTGCGCATCATCGAGGGCCGCCTTTCGAAGGGCCAGACGGTCCGCATGATGGGCACGGACGCAAAATACACGGTCGAGCGCGTTGGCGTTCTGACGCCGAAGATGGTGGCTATGGATAGCCTCGGCCCGGGCGAGATCGGCTTCATCACGGCGTCCATCAAGGAAGTGGCCGATACCCGCGTCGGCGATACCATCACCGAGGACAAGCGCCCGACGGCAAAGGCCTTGCCGGGCTTCAAGCCGGCCCAGCCGGTGGTCTTCTGCGGCCTTTTCCCGGTCGATGCGGCCGATTTCGAGGACCTGCGCTCGGCGATGGGCAAGCTGCGCCTCAACGACGCCTCGTTCTCCTTCGAAATGGAAAGCTCGGCAGCGCTCGGCTTCGGCTTCCGCTGCGGCTTCCTCGGCCTTCTGCATCTGGAGATCATCCAGGAACGGCTGGAGCGCGAATTCGATCTCGACCTGATCGCGACGGCGCCCTCGGTCGTCTACAAGCTGTTCATGACCGACGGCTCGGAGCGCGAGCTGCACAATCCGGCCGACATGCCGGACGTCGTCAAGATTTCCGAGATCCACGAGCCGTGGATCCGCGCGACGATCCTGACGCCCGACGATTATCTCGGTGGCATCCTGAAGCTGTGCCAGGATCGCCGCGGCATCCAGATCGAGCTGACCTATGTCGGCACGCGCGCGATGATCACGTACGATCTGCCGCTCAACGAGGTGGTCTTCGACTTCTACGACCGGCTGAAGTCGATCTCCAAGGGCTATGCTTCCTTCGACTACCAGATCACCGACCACAAGGAAGGCAATCTGGTAAAGATGTCGATCCTCGTGAACGGCGAACCCGTCGATGCGTTGTCGATGATGGTGCACCGCATGGCGGCGGAAAAGCGCGGCCGCGAGATGTGCGAGAAGCTGAAGGAATTGATTCCGAAGCACATGTTCAAGATCCCGATCCAGGCCGCGATCGGCGGCAACGTGATTGCCCGCGAAACGATTTCCGCCCTGCGCAAGGATGTGACCGCCAAGTGCTACGGCGGCGACGCGACCCGCAAGCGCAAGCTGCTCGAAAAGCAGAAGGCCGGCAAGAAGCGCATGCGCCAGTTCGGCAAGGTGGAGATCCCGCAGGAAGCCTTCATCGCTGCGCTGAAGATGGGCGACGAGTGAGCGAAGTCCTGAGCTGTAGGTCTCCTGCCGCCAAGGCCGCGTCGTTCTGTGCCTCGATGCAGGACCGATAGGCGAGGGGCCGTCGGATCGCCGGGTATCGGCGATCTGTGGGGCAGGGATAAGAGCGCCTGCCTGCGTGCCCCGAAGGGCTCAACGCCGCTGCCATCGTCTGGTTCCGGCTTCCAGCCGCTCTCGACCCGTTGCGGTTGTGGGCATGTCGTGTAGCGTCCGTATCCTGTTTGTTCAAACGGTCCATACCAGTCTTGATCGGTACTCGAGAACGCCTCGTCCTATATGCTCTTTTGACGTCACTGACCTCGCTCAGTATTGACGCGCTGCTGCCGGGGCTGCGGGACATCGGTGCGGAAGTCACGGCTGCCCCACCGCTTTCCACGCAGCACATCATAACCCTCTTCATCTTCGGCATGGCATTCGGCGAATTGCTCATGGGCCCCTTGTCCGATGCAGTTGGACGAAAAAGGGCTCTGCTGCTGGGCCTGGCGATCTACGTCGCAGGCACGATCATTGCCGGTCTGGCCGGAGGGCTGGAGACAGTCGTTCTCGGCCGGTTCCTTCAGGGCGTGGGCGTGGCCGGCCCGAAGATTGCGACACGTGCCATGATACGTGACCAGTTCGAAGGAGATGCCATGGCTCGCATCATGTCCTTCATGTTCACCCTCTTCATTCTGGTGCCCATGCTCGCTCCGAGCCTGGCTCAAGGGCTCATCTTCCTTGGGGGGTGGCGCAGTGTTTTTGCGGCCTATCTCGCAATCGCAGGACTTCTTGGCCTCTGGCTGGTGGTTCGGCAGCCGGAAACCTTGCCTGTCGCAAGACGCATTCCCTTTCGACCTGCACTCCTGTTCCTCAATGGCTGCCGCATCCTCTCCAATCGCCGCGTAACCCTCCTGATCGTGGCGACCGGATTGGTTTTCGGTGCGCAGCTCCTTTATCTCAGTACGGCGGCCGATCTCTTCTTTGATGCATACGGCGTCAGGGAAACATTTCCCTTCTATTTCGCGCTGCTGGCTACGGGTATGGGGCTTGCGTCTTTCTTGAATGCCAGGCTCGTTCAACGCTTCGGCATGGAGGCAATGGCGCGTGCAGCCTTCACGGGGTTGGCATCCATCGCCCTTCTGATGATGCTGACATCCCTCTGCTATGGTGACCGCCTGCCATTCGCAGTGTTGATGACGTTCCTGTATGCGGTTTTCTTTGCCATCGGTGTGCTCTTCGGCAATTTGAATGCCATGGCCATGCAATCGCTGGGGGAGGTTGCCGGTTTTGGCGCTTCCTTGATCGCGTCAGTATCCAGCTTTGTCGCAACGCTGTTCGCCGTCGGTCTGGGCGCGCTCTATGACGGAACGGCGGTGAACCTCTCGATGGGCTTTCTCGTTGCGGGCTTCGTTTCGCTTGTTCTGGCGGAAGTGGCGCTCCGAAGCGATGCGTCGCCGGTAAGCGCTGCTCGATAGTCCGGCATTCAAGGTGACGGTCAGGGGTGCCGACAGCTGCCGATGCATGCGGTTGGCGCAACGCGGCCTTCCATTTCCTTGTTTAGATCCAGTGCCACGCCTGCCTTACTCCGTCCCCTCCCTCATCTCCTTGTGCCGCGCCTCGAACTCATGCCGCAGTGTCCGGCGTCCTTCGGCGGCCTTCGCGCGGCGCTTTTTGGTCTCCGTGTCGAGGACGAGCGCCGGCACGGCGGTCGGCTTGCCGTCGGCGTCGACGGCGACCATCGTGAAATAGCAGGAATTGGTATGCCGGCGCTCGCCGGTACGGATGTTCTCCGCCTCGACCCTTATGCCGATCTCCATGGAGGTCCGGCCGGCAAAGTTGACCGAGGCGCTGAAGGTGACGAGTTCGCCGACATGGATCGGCTGGCGGAAGACCACCTGGTCGACCGAGAGCGTCACCGCATATTGCTGCGAGAAGCGCGAGGCGCAGGAATAGGCAACCCGGTCGAGCAGGTTCAACAGCGCCCCGCCATGCACCTTGCCGGAGAAATTCGCCATGTCTGGCGTCATCAGCACCACCATTTCGAGCTGGCTTGGGTCGTGGGCGCGGTCCATGCGCGGTCCTTTCAGAAACGGGGTACGACAGCCGATCCGCGGACCGGGCGACCAAGCCTACAGTCCGCCCGCTGCAAGGAGAAGCGTGGGACCTGTCCATCCCCTGCGATTCGTTGGCAGCGATCGCCGGCGTAGACGCCCGATGCCCTCGCGCGGGACCGATTGACGCCATCCTCCCACTACCTCACAGGTCGCCGGTCGGGCGGCGCTGCTGCCGGCTCGCCCGTGCGACGCAGTTGATTATCCGGCTAATAAATTCGCTGGAACGTTCGACTCCTTCTCCGACGCGCCGTCGAGGTAATCTCCTTCCGAACGACGCGTCCGGCGCCTCAGACGTTGCGTCGCCGCCCTTCCAGAAGGTCCAGCACGGAGTTTGCCGCCTCGATGACGTTCGTTCCCGGGCCGAATACCGCAGCCACGCCGTGGTCATGCAAATACTGGTAGTCCTGCCGCGGAATGACGCCGCCGCAGACGACGATCACCTCGCCGCCGCCTTTCTTCTTCAGGTCCTCCACCAGTTGAGGCAGCAGCGTCTTGTGGCCTGCAGCCAGTGAGGAGACACCGACGACATTGACGCGCTCCGCCAGCGCCAAGTCGGCTGCCTCTTCCGGCGTCTGGAACAGCGGGCCCGCAAGCACGTCGAAGCCGATGTCGCCGAAAGCCGATGCGATCACCTTGGCGCCGCGATCGTGCCCGTCCTGGCCGAGTTTGGCGACCATGATCTTCGGCTTGCGGCCGAGCTTGCTCTCGACGCCGGACATGCGCGACTTGAGAACCTCCAGTTCCGGCTCGTCACGATAGGCTTCGCCGTAGACGTCCTTGATGACCTCAGGCGTCGCCGCATGGTCGCCGAAGGCCTGGCGCATGGCATCCGAAATCTCGCCGACGGTCGCCCGTTCGCGCGCGGCCTCGACAGCGGCCGCCAGCAGGTTGCCCTTGCCGGAGCTAGCCGCCTCGGCGAGCCGGTCGAGCGCCGCCTTGACCTTGGCGCTGTCGCGCCGTCGCTTCGTCTCCTCGATGCGCCGGATCTGGGCAGCGCGCACCGCGCTGTTGTCGATCTCAAGGATGTCGATCGGCTGCTCGTTCTCGAGCCGATATTTGTTGACCCCGACGATGACTTCTTCGCCCTTGTCGACCGCTGCCTGCCGCCGCGCTGCCGCTTCCTCGATCAGTCGCTTCGGCAGGCCATCGTTCACTGCCTTCGTCATGCCACCAAGCGCCTCGACCTCGCTGATCAGCGCCCAGGCCTTCTCCGCCAGTTCGTTCGTCAAGCTCTCGACGTAGTAGGACCCGGCAAGGGGATCGACGACCTTGGTGACGCCAGTCTCGTGCTGCAGGATCAGCTGTGTGTTGCGGGCGATGCGGGCGGAAAACTCCGTCGGCAGCGCGATCGCCTCGTCGAAGGAATTGGTGTGCAGCGATTGCGTGCCGCCAAGAGCGGCCGACATCGCCTCGAAGGCGGTACGGACGATATTGTTGTAGGGGTCCTGCTCGGCCAGCGACACGCCGGAGGTCTGGCAGTGGGTGCGCAGCATCAGCGAGGAGGCCTTCTTCGGCTGGAACTCCTCCATGATGCGGGTCCAGAGAAGCCGGGCGGCGCGCAGCTTCGCCGCCTCCATGAAGAAATTCATGCCGATAGCGAAGAAAAACGACAGCCGACCGGCGAAGTCGTCGACGTCGAGCCCCTTGGCGAGTGCGGCGCGCGCATATTCGCGCCCGTCCGCCAGCGTGAAGGCCAGTTCCTGCACCAGCGTCGCGCCCGCCTCCTGCATGTGGTAGCCGGAGATGGAAATGGAGTTGAACTTCGGCATCTCCGTCGCCGTGTACGCGATGATGTCGGCGACGATCCGCATGGAGGGCTCGGGCGGATAGATATAGGTGTTGCGGACCATGAACTCCTTGAGGATGTCGTTCTGTATGGTCCCGGAAAGGGCGGCGCGGGAAACACCCTGTTCCTCCGCCGCCACGATGAAGTTCGCAAGGATCGGGATGACCGCGCCGTTCATCGTCATCGAAACGGACATCTGGTCGAGCGGAATACCGTCGAACAGGATCTTCATGTCCTCGACCGAATCGATCGCAACGCCTGCCTTGCCGACGTCGCCTTCCACGCGCGGATGGTCGCTGTCATAGCCACGGTGGGTGGCAAGGTCGAAGGCGACCGAAAGCCCCTTCTGTCCGGCGGCGAGGTTCCTTCGATAGAAGGCGTTGGACTCCTCCGCCGTCGAGAAGCCGGCATACTGGCGGATCGTCCAGGGACGGCCGGCATACATCGTTGCCCGCGGTCCGCGCACGAACGGTGCGATGCCGGGCAGCGAAGCGAGATGACTTATGCCCTGAAGATCGTCCGCCGTGTAGAGCGGCTTGACGTCGATGCCCTCGGGCGTGTGCCAGGTCAGCGCATCGGCCGAAGCCTTCAGTTCGCGCTCGGCCAACGCCTGCCAGTCCTTGATTGTCTTCTCGGCCATCGTTCCACTCCGATTCCAATCTCTCTGCAGCTGCGCCTCTGCCGGTGTCAGCCCCTCATTCCCCTCGGGACCTTCTCCCCGCAAGCGGGACGAAGGCGGCCTGCGGTATCGGCAACGCCCCTCCCTCTGCCGTCGGAGGCCATCCGCGTCCCCTCTCCGCGCTTGCAGGGGACTAGGGTGAGGGGCAAGTCCGGCGTGCGAAAGGTCATCCTGCCCGGGCGCCCCCAGGCCGCCATTCTACGCGCTTATTCGAACTCCATGATGACCTCGTCGACGGCCAGGCTTGCGCCGACGGAGACCGGCACGCGTTTGACCACCGCTTTTCGCTCGGCACGCAGGATGTTTTCCATCTTCATCGCCTCGATCGTGGCGAGCGCCTGCCCCGCCTCCACCGTGTCGCCTTCGGCGACCGCGACCGCGGTGATCAGACCCGGCATGGGGCAGAGAAGCATCTTGGATGTATCGGGCGGCAGCTTCACCGGCATCAACCTGGCCAGTTCCGCCACGCGCGGTTCGCGCACCCGGGCGATCACATCGATGCCGCGCCAGCGCAGCCGCAGCGAATATCCGATCTTGTCGACTTTCACGCCCATCGGCATTTCGTCGATGAAGAAGGTCGCATGCGTCTGTCCCGGCAGCCAGTCGCTGCGGATCGAGGCTGTCCCGCCGTCCGCAAATGTGACGCGGGACGCATCGCCCTCCTGGGCGAACGTGACGGCAATAGCCTCGCTGCCAAGCGCCACCGACCATTCCCTGCCGACGACGCGGCGATGGTTGCCGATCGTGCCGGAAATCTTCGTCGCCCGCCTCTGCAGGCGGTCGTTGATCAGGGTCGCGACCGCTGCGAGCTTGCGTCGCGCATCTGCATCGGGCGAGACGCCCTGGAAGCCGTCCGGAAACTCCTCGGCGATGAAGGCGGTCGTCAGGTGGCCCTCGCGAAACCGGGCATTCTGCATAACCGCCGACAGGAAGGGCAGGTTGTGACCGATGCCCTCGACCTCGAAATCATCAAGGGCTTGGCCCATGGCCTCGATTGCGGCCTGCCGGTCCGGCCCCCAGCTGCACAGCTTGGCGACCATCGGGTCGTAGTACATCGATATCTCGCCGCCCTCATAGACGCCGGTATCGTTGCGTATGATCGCGCCGTCCTCCTGCACGCCTTCTGCCGGCGGGCGGTAACGCGTGAGCCGGCCGATCGAAGGCAGGAAGTTGCGATAGGGGTCCTCGGCATAGAGCCGGCTCTCGATCGCCCAGCCGTTCAGCTTGACTTCCTCCTGGCCGAAGGAAAGCCTCTCGCCGGCGGCGACGCGGATCATCTGCTCTACGAGGTCGATGCCGGTGATCAGTTCGGTGACGGGATGCTCCACCTGCAGCCGCGTGTTCATCTCCAGGAAATAGAAGTTGCGGTTCCCGTCGACGATGAATTCGACCGTGCCCGCCGAATGGTAGCCGACGGCTTTGGCCAGCGCGACCGCCTGTTCGCCCATCGCCTTTCGGGTGGCTTCGTCGAGGAAGGGCGAGGGCGCCTCCTCGATGACCTTCTGGTTCCGTCGCTGGATGGAGCACTCGCGCTCGCCGAGATAGAGCGTGTTGCCGTGCCGGTCGCCCAGTACCTGGATTTCGATGTGGCGCGGCTGGGTGACGAATTTCTCGATGAAGATGCGGTCGTCGCCGAAGGAGCTCTTCGCCTCGTTCTTCGACGACTGGAAGCCTTCGCGTGCCTCGGTGTCGTTCCAGGCGATTCGCATGCCCTTGCCGCCACCGCCGGCGGACGCCTTGATCATCACGGGATAACCGATTTTGGCGGCGATCCGCACCGCTTCCTCGGCATCCTCGATCAGGCCCATATGGCCGGGTACGGTGGAGACGCCGGCCTCGGCTGCGATCTTTTTGGACGTGATCTTGTCGCCCATCGCCTCGATGGCGCGCAGCGGCGGGCCGATGAAGGCGACGCCCACTTTCTCCAGCGCGGCGGCAAAGGCGGCGTTTTCCGACAGGAAGCCGTAGCCGGGGTGAACCGCGTCGGCGCCGGTCTGCCGGATTGCGTCGAGAATCCGGTCGATGACGATATAGGACTGGTTCGACGGTGCCGGACCGATATGCACCGCCTCGTCGGCCATCTGCACATGCAACGCCTCGCGGTCGGCGTCCGAATAGACGGCGACGGTGGCAATGCCCATCTTGCGGGCGGTCTTGATGACGCGGCAGGCGATCTCGCCACGATTGGCAATGAGGATTTTCGTGATCGCCAAGGCTAGATCTCCATCACGTCTTCAAATGATTCGGGGAAGGAGGCGCGGGCCGCCTTCTCGTCGATTATCAGCAATGCTTCATACGAGGTGGGGTCGAACTCCTTCTCCGCCGCCACAACCTCACGGCCGAAGAGCAGGTTCAGCCGGGCGGCATCGAGATTGCCGCGTTCGAACGGTTCCGGTCCGAACTGATGCCAGAGCGCATGGAGGAAGGCCGCGTCTATCTTGTGCTCGGCCGAGCCCGGTCGGGCACGACGGGGCAGGGCCTTGATCGGCGTCACGCCTTTCGGGTTGGCCCGGCGGATGGTGAACTGGACGCCCGTGCCCGGCATGCCGGACGGGAAGCCACGATGTTTTGTCATGTCGGGAAGCTTGGCCATGATCCTGGTCTTCCCTCACAACGGAATGGTGTCGTGCTTGCGCCAGCGCGCATCCACCTGCTTGTTGCGCAGGGAGGCGAAGGCACGGGCAATGCGCTTGCGCGAGGAATGCGGCATGATCACCTCGTCGATGAAGCCGCGCTCGGCGGCGACGAAGGGGTTGGCGAACCTTTCCTCATACTCGGCCGTCCGTGCGGCGATCTTGTCTGGATCGCCCAGTTCAGAGCGGTAGAGGATCTCCGTCGCGCCCTTGGCGCCCATCACCGCGATCTCGGCGGTCGGCCAGGCATAGTTGACGTCTGCGCCGATATGCTTGGACGCCATCACGTCGTAGGCGCCGCCATAGGCTTTACGGGTGATCAGCGTCACCATCGGCACCGTCGCCTGGCTGTAGGCGAACAGAAGCTTGGCGCCGTGCTTGATCACCCCGCCATATTCCTGCGCAACCCCCGGCAGGAAGCCCGGCACGTCGACCAGCGTCAGGAGCGGAATGTTGAAGGCATCGCAGAAGCGCACGAACTTTGCCGCTTTCCGCGACGAGTCGATGTCGAGGCAGCCGGCGAGCACCATCGGCTGGTTGGCGACGACGCCGACCGTCTGGCCCTCAAGCCGGATGTAGCCGGTGATGATGTTCTTTGCAAAATTCTCCTGCAGCTCGAAGAAGTCGCCTTCGTCGGCAATCGCCAGGATCAGTTCCTTCATGTCGTAGGGCTTGTTGGAGCTGTCCGGGATGAGCGTGTCGAGCCGTGCCTCCAGCCGCGCCGGATCGTCGTGAAACGGGCGCACCGGGGGCTTCTCGCGGTTGTTCAGCGGCAGGAAGTCGAACAGCAGCCGCACATGCTCCAGCGTCTCGATGTCGTTCTCGTAGGCCCCGTCGGCGACGGAGGATTTTTTCGTGTGCGTCCCGGCCCCGCCCAGTTCCTCGGCAGTGACGATCTCGTTGGTCACCGTCTTCACCACGTCCGGCCCGGTGACGAACATGTAGGATGAATCCCGCACCATGAAGATGAAGTCGGTCATGGCAGGCGAATAGACCGCCCCGCCCGCACATGGGCCCATGATCACGGAGATCTGCGGGATGACGCCGGAGGCCTCGGCGTTGCGGCGAAACACCTCGGCATAGCCGGCAAGCGAGGCGACGCCTTCCTGGATGCGGGCGCCGCCCGAATCGTTCAGCCCGATCACCGGGGCGCCGTTGCGCACCGCCATGTCCATGATCTTGCAGATCTTCTGCGCATGGGTTTCCGACAGCGATCCGCCCAGCACGGTGAAGTCCTGGCTGAAGACGTAGACCTGTCGCCCGTTGATCGTGCCCCAGCCGGTGACGACGCCGTCGCCGGCGATCTTCTGGCCGGCCATGCCGAAGTCGACCGCCCGGTGGGTGACGTACATGTCGTATTCTTCGAACGAGCCCGCATCGAGCAGCACCTCAAGCCGCTCGCGTGCCGTCAGCTTGCCCTTGCCGTGCTGGGCGTCGATCCGCTTCTGCCCCCCGCCGAGATAGGCCTCGTCGCGTCGAGCCTGCAACTGCTCCAGTATCGGGCGCATTCTCACTCCCTGTGAATTCGGTTTGTGCGCCCATTATGCCGATATTGGCTTGCGGAAAACAATTGAACGGGTGCGAAAGCGGAAATATAAAATAGCAAACTTGAAAATGCGAATTTGCAAAATCGGTGAGTCATGGCGATCGGCAAACTCTTCATCGGCCGCAAGGTCCGCGATCTCAGGCAGGCGAGCGGCATCACACAGAGCCAGTTCGCCGAGCGTATCGGTATCTCCACCAGCTACCTGAACCAGATCGAGAACAACCAGCGCCCGGTATCCGCAGCGGTGCTTCTGGCGCTCGCCGACAAGTTCCGCCTCGACATCGCCGAGCTGTCGGTGGGGGAGAACGACCGGCTGCTGTCTGCGCTGTCGGAGGCGCTGACCGACCCGCTGTTTGCGACCTACTCGCCGAGCCTGCAGGAGCTGAAGCTCGTCACCCAGAACGCACCAGGGCTGGCGCATGCGCTCATCGCCTGTCATCAGGCCTACCGTCGCAACAGCGAAAGGCTCGCAAGCTTCGACGCCACGCTTGGCCGGGCCGGCGGGCCTGCCGAAATGACGCCCTATGAGGAAGTGCGCGACTTCTTCCATTTCGTCGACAACTACATCCACGAGCTGGACGCCTTCGCCGAACGGCTTGCGATGGACCTCGGCATCGGCCGCGGCGACAACCAGGCTGTCCTGACCGAGCATCTGGCACGGAGGTTCGCGGTGCGTGTCGCCCGTGGGGCGGCCGGTGACGACGCCATCCGGCGCTACGATCCGCAAGCCCGCGTCCTGACGGTCAATCCCTACGCCGCCGCCTCGACGCGCGATTTCCAGCTGGCGCTGCAGATCGCCCAGCTTCAGGCTGCCAGCGAGATCGACGCGGTGGCGCAGGCGGCGGGGTTCCGCTCGGAGGAGGCGCTGGAAATCTGCCGCATGGGGCTGGAAAACTATGTCGCGGGCGCCCTGCTTTTGCCCTACGGCACGTTCCTGCAGGCTGCACAGGATCTGCGCCACGACCTGGAACTGCTTGCCGCCCGCTTCGGCGCCTCGATCGAGCAGGTCTGCCATCGCCTCAGCACGCTGCAGCGCCCGGGCCTGAAGGGTGTGCCGATCTTCTTTGCCCGCATCGACCGCGCCGGCAACATCACCAAGCGCCACAGCGCAGCTAAGTTTCAGTTCGCCCGCTTCGGTGCCGCCTGTCCGCTCTGGAATGCCCATGAAGCCTTCGAGCGTCCCGGCCGCATCCTGCGCCAGCTGGCGGAGACGCCCGACGGCGTTCGTTATCTCTGTCTTGCCACCCACACCTCCAAGGGCAGCGGCGGCTTCCGTGCCGCGCGCCCCGAATATGCGCTGGCGCTCGGCTGCGAGATCTCCTACGCGCCTGCGTTCGTCTACGCCGATGATCTCGACATGGAGAATTCGGGGGCCTTTGCCCCCATCGGCATCTCCTGCCGCATCTGCGAGCGCGCCGACTGCGCCAGCCGCGCCGTCCCGCCCTTCAAGCGCCGGCTGCACGTGGACCACAACGTGCGCCGGATCGTGCCTTACGGTTTGGGGGTATGAGCGCGTCGAAGCCGTCGGCCTGGGCGACGCATGATTGACGCGAATGGCCGTTGTGATATTGGCGCTACGACGAGTATCGCACCGCTGCGAAGACGCGCTGGAGAAACAGAATCATGCGATGGGGCTTGCCCAAAAAGGTCGAGAAAGAGGCGAAAAGCCAACGGGTCGTGATCCCGACGCACGATAGCATCGATGATCTCCTGCAGGCAGGCTTCGGCTCATGCGGTCACTATTTCTTCCATGACAACGAACAGAAGAAATACATCCTGGTTTTCTTCAACGGCGCGATGAACCGCCAGTATCACTCGGAAACGCCGCTGTTCAACCGTTGGTCGTGGGGCAGCCGGTGCAAGTTTCCCGTCGTCTGTGTCAGCGATCCTGCGGTCGCGCCTTCAACAGGCCTGCATATCGACTGGTATCTCGGTCGCCGGGATGAGTGGACCTTGGAGAGGGTCTGGGCACAGCTTCACCACATCAGGTCAGTGATCGCTCCCGAGGCGAAGTTCATCGTCATGGGCTCGTCTGGCGGCGGCTTCGCCGCCCTGCAATCTACGATGATGGGCCACGCCAAGGAATGCTACTGCATCAATCCCCAGATCGAGTTGTGGCGCTTTCAGAACCAGTCCCGTTACTTTGCCTCGCTCCGCAAATACAATGGTGACGATTCCGGCCAGATCCCGCCGGAGGATTTGCATCGTTTTTCCGTGATCGAGGCAGGCAAGAGCCGTGCCCATCGCGGGTCGGCCATCTTTTACGCGCAGAACAGCGCGGACGTTCCCCATGTCCGCGACCATTTCCTGCCGTTCATGACCGAGTTTTCCGCCACGTCTCACAACCGCACCAGCAAGATTCACCACATCTCCTTCCGGGATGCTGCTCTGAAGCACCTGCCGCCAAGCTATGAGCAGACGCTGAAGATATTCGGCCAGCCGTTTAAGCGGTTGATGAAATAGCCCGGCAACCTGTTTCGACCGGCGTCTTGTCCGGAGGGGCGTTTCGGGCCGGCGCCGGTTGTCGTTGCGCGGAAGCGTAAAGCATTGCCCTAAAAAGAAAAACCCCGGATGACCGGGGTTTCTTTAAGACGTCTTGAAACGTCTTCACAATGGAATGGTGCCCAGAAGAGGACTCGAACCTCCACACCCTTTCGAGTACCAGCACCTGAAGCTGGCGCGTCTACCAATTCCGCCATCTGGGCGACGGACGCGGATGTACGGGGAGCCGCCGTCGGTGTCAACTGGCTTTTTGAAGTTTTTGCAACGACATGCGATTTTCCCTCGGCTTCTCCACGGTGGGCCGTTACGCTTGACGACCGGCCGCCCATCGGCGGATCAGATCGAGGCCGTCCTCGAGCAGGCCCTGGGCGGCGCCCGCGTCTGCAGCTTCCACATAGCAGCGCATCTCCGGCGCATTGCCGGAGGGGCGGAAATGGATGATACGGCCGTCTTCGAGCGTCACGCGCAGCCCGTCGATGTCGCTCGTCCTTGCCGGAGTGCCGAGCGGTGCCAGAAACGCGGCCAGCGCCTGCGGGCCTGAGCGAAGCTCCGCCATCAGCGCCGCGCTCGTTTCCACCGGAAAGTTCTCGAGCCGGTCGGCGGCGGCGGCCGGCAGGCCGAAATCGGCGGCTACGGCCGATAGCGGCTGATCGCGTTCGGCGGCCAGTGCCAGAACCGCAAGCGCCGGCAGGAAGCTGTCGCGGGTTGGAAGGGCAGAGAGCGTGCGGCCGTTGACGATGCAGCTCGTACCCGTCAGCGTGCCGCCATTGGCCTCAAAGCCGACGACGGCCCTTGCACCGGCGGCGACAGCTGCGTCCATGGCCGCGATGACGAAGGGCGAACCGACGCGTGTGCGCCGGACCTCGAACGTTCCTGCGGCTTCGATGCCGGAATTGGAGGTGACGGGCGTGGCCACAACGTCGGCGCCGAGGAAGTTCGCGGTGATCAGGCCGAGCAGGTCCCCCCGTAGCGGTGTGCCGGTTTCGTCGGCCACGAGCGGACGGTCGCCGTCGCCGTCCGCAGAGACGATAGCGTCGAGATCGTGCTCGCTGGACCAGCGCCGTAGCATCTCGATCGTTTCTGGCGAGACGGCCTCGGTATCGACCGGGATGAATTCCTGCGAGCGTCCGAGAGGCACGCAGTCGGCGCCGAAGGCCGAAAGCACGGTGACGAAGAGGTCCCGCGCCACCGTGCTGTGCTGGTAGATGCCGATACGCTTGCCATCAAGGGCGCCAGGTGGCAGCAGGCCGTCATAGCGCTTCAGGAACAGGGTTTCGGCATCGGCGGAGCCATCGGGTGCGACCGCTGGTTCCGCATCGGGGACCTGGCCTGCGCCGGAGAGGGCGGCTGCCAACTGCGTGATCGCCGCCTCGTCATCTTTGCCGATTTCGCCGTCCGGCCGGTAGAACTTGATGCCGTTGCGGTCGGCGGGAATGTGGGAGCCGGTAACCATCAGGCTGGCGGCTCCCTTTTCTAGGCCAAGGAGCGCCAGCGCCGGTGTCGGGACGGTGCCGCAATCGAGAGGCGCCAGGCCGGCCCTCCGCAGGGCGCCGGCTGTGATCGCGGCGATTGCCGGGCTGGACGGCCGGAAGTCGCGGCCGATCAACACCGTGTCGCCTGGCTTGGCGAGGCCGGCTTTCAGCAGGTAGCGTGCAAAGGCGGTGGCGTAAAGTGCTGCCGGCGGCCCCTCCAGATCGGTCGAAAGACCGCGCAGTCCGCTGGTGCCGAATTTCAGACTCATCTCATGCTCCAAGTTGTAGTATGCTGGCGTCCGCCCGCATTTCATGCCCGATTTTTTCCGGCTTGTCCCGTCCTTCGATGCCGAAGGTCAGCGGCTTCTGGAACGGGAGCGGATGCCGGCCAGCGAGGACGATATGGCGCGTGAATGCGCCGACATGCCACGGAACTTGTCGAAATTCCATCTCTCCTAACGCACAGGGGGTCGAAATGTTCAGGCTGCGCAGTTTCGTTTTCACCGGCGCACTGGCCCTTGCCGGCGCTCTCGTCTCGGCCCCCGGCGCCAGTGCCGGATCTTTCGTGCAGGCCGATCGGATCGTCGGAACCAAAGTTCTGCCGGCCGCAGTTGCCTGCAATGCCTATAGTTGCTGGAATTCCGGACCGTTCTACAATCCGATCAACCGGCCATATTATCGAGCCTACGCCTGGCCGATTTATCGCCCCTACAGGCCCTATGCACCCTATTACCGGCCGTACTACCGGCCCTATTCGTCGAGCGTGACGATCTACCGGCCCTATGAGAGCCCATACTATGCGCCGCGCGCCTACAGCGGGGCCGGTGCTCACGTCGCATGGTGCATGAACCGCTATCGGACCTATGATCCGGCGACCAACCGCTTTCATGCAGGCAACGGCGTCTACAGGGCCTGCGTCTCGCCCTATCCGTGATGAGGCAAGCGTCGCCTGGAGCCGCCTTCGGGCGGCGCTCGCGTGCTTCGCCTGTCAGTTCCTGTCGACGTGACCGAGATCCCGCTCGGGCTCGATGACGTCGCGCACCTTTTGTTTCAGTTCCTTGGGTCCTGGGAAACCGCCGTCGCGTTTGCGCTCCCAGATCAGTTCCCCGTCGATCCGGATCTCGAAGTTGCCGCCGGTGCCGGGAATGAGGGCGACCTCGCCAAGGCTGTCGCCGAACGTCTGCAACAGCTCCTGGGCCATCCAGCCCGCCCGAAGCAGCCAGTTGCATTGGGTGCAGTAGAGGATGGAAATCCGGGGCTTGTGTTCGCTCATGGTTCAGTCCGCCTGCCTGGCTTTCGTCGGGGCCGATAGCGACGGGCTTATGCCCATGGCGCCCGATTGGCAATCCGCACCGTTGAACCGCTCACGAAAATG
Source organism: Rhizobium subbaraonis (assembly GCF_900220975.1). Classification (GTDB taxonomy): domain Bacteria; phylum Pseudomonadota; class Alphaproteobacteria; order Rhizobiales; family Rhizobiaceae; genus Mycoplana; species Mycoplana subbaraonis. The sequence continues at coordinate 190,623 of NZ_OBQD01000008.1, forward strand.
TCAACTCGGTTCATCATGTTTTGTCGAGGTGCTGCTTGCGCCTGGAAAGCCGTCCGCGGACAAGGGTGCAGTGCAACAATTTCGACGGTAACCCCCATGAGTGACATGCATTCAACTCGCGACAGGCTGTTTCTTCCCTTCCTCGGTCCTGTCTATTCTTCTCTGAGCGAAAGTGCGGAAACGCTGCTCCGCGTCGTCGCCGGCCTGCTTCTCGTCACGCACGGATACGGAAAGATCCTCAACCCGTTTGGCGCAGTCGGTATGGTGGAAGGGCTTGGCTTCTACCCGGGCGTGTTCTGGTCTCCGCTTCTGGCGGCGACCGAGTTTTTCGGTGGCATCCTCGTGGCAATCGGGCTGTTGACGCGCCCTGCTGCCATCGCCTCAGCGATCGTCCTGGCTGTCACCGTCTATTTCCACTGGATCGTCAAGGCAGAGGGCATCGGCGGCGCGGAAAAGTCCATCCTCTGGACTGCGATCATGCTCTATTTCGCGGTTCGCGGCGCCAACACCCAATCTGTCGACGCACGACTGGGCCGTCAGTTCTGACGCGGCTTTAGGTCGGGCATCATCCGCCCTACGGCGGCGAGCAGGATCTCGTCGGCGTAGGGCTTCATTATGACCGGAGCGCCATCGACGGGCGCGACACCGGATCGGTGCACCTCCGATACCGAGGTGAAAATGAGCGGTACGCCGAGCCTCTTCAGTCGCCGCACGCCGTCGCTGACGGATAGGGATCGCACGGAAAGATCGACCAGACAGAGGCTCAGCGCCGAAAGGTCGGAATCTGCCCATCGCTCGAACTGATTGGGCCGAATGATCGAAACGCGGCATTCAAAAGCTGAACTGATCAGGAATTCGGCATCGACGGCGATCAGGAACTCTTCCTCCACGATTGCGATATGCGGATAGGCCTTGTTCATTGCAGGCGTACTTTCCAGGGCAGAGGAGGGCTTGCGAGCTGGCTCCTTAAAAATGGGTGCAAGTGCGCCCGGGGCGGGGCAATGTCTCTCTCGAACGCGCTGACGTCATTTAAAAAAGACGTAGGGACTGCCCGTTGGCTGGAACCGAATAAATCGCTTTCGCGTTGATAGACGACATGTCTGCAACCGGGGAAGGAATGGTTTGATGGGGCTTGATCCAAACGTGCGGCAGCGCTGTCGCAGCCTGCGGATTCCAACATGACCGGGTCGTCCGCATCCGCGCCGGGCAAGTGGCACACACCGTGTTCCAAATGTCCGCTTCAGGAACTGAAGAGCTTCCGCAAATTTTCGCCGCGCGAGCTGGAATTCGTGTCCCAGTTCAAGGTCGGAGAGTTGTCGGTCGAGCGCGGGGCGACGGTTCTGGTGGAGGGAACCCACAGCCCGCACATCTATACCGTGCTGATCGGCATGGGATTCCGCTACAAGCTGCTGGAGGACGGGCGCCGGCAGATCATGAACTATGCCTTTCCCGGAGATCTGCTCGGTCTGCAGGGCGTGCTGATGGGAGAGCTCGACCACTCTGTCGAGGCGCTGACGCCGGTCACCCTTTGCGTATTCGAGCGCTCGAAGCTCGACAGCCTGTTTACGCGCCATGCCTCTCTCGCCTACGACCTCACCTGGATCGCGGCACGGGAGGAGCGGATTCTCGACGAACACCTGCTCAGCATCGGACGGCGTTCCGCACTGGAGCGAACTGCCTATCTTTTATCTTACATCCACCAGCGCGCATTGGCCGTAGGGATGCTGCACGGTGCACGCCGGACCATCCCGCTGACGCAGCAGCACCTGGCCGATACGCTCGGCCTGTCCCTTGTCCACACCAACAAGACGTTGCGCAAGCTGTCGGACCGTCAATTGATCCGCTGGCAGGACGGTGGCTGCGAGGTGAACGAGCCCGAAGGCCTTCTCAGGGTGTCGGGCTGGGAGGGCCTCAAGGAGACGGCTCGTCCCTTTATCTGACGCACGCCGTCAGACGACGTCCCAGTGAAGGGGAAACATCGGGTCGAACACCGTCACGGGCCCTGCTCCCGTCTCGATCTTTGCCGGGTAGGTGACCGGCGTCTCGCGCCGCACCAGCCGGATCGTGTCCTCGTTCGCCGGCAGGCCGTACCAGGCCGGGCCGCTCAGCGAAGCGAAGGCTTCCAGCCTGTCGAGCGCATTCTCCTCTTCGAAGACGTGCACCAGGCAGCTCATGGTGTTGATCGAGGTGTAGATGCCGGCGCAGCCGCAGGCGCATTCCTTGAGCGGATCGACATGCGGAGCCGAATCGGTGCCGAGGAAGAAGCGTGCATCACCCGAGGTCGCAGCGGCGCGAAGTGCCAGGCGATGGTGTTCGCGCTTGGCGACCGGAAGGCAGTAGTAGTGCGGCTTGATGCCGCCGACCAGGATCGCATTGCGATTGATGATCAGGTGGTGGGTCGTGATCGAGCCGGCGAGATTGGCCTTCGAGCTGCTGATGTAGTCGATGCCGTCCTTCGTCGTCACATGCTCCATCGTCACCTTCAGTTCCGGCAGACGCTTGCGCAGCGGTTCCAGCACGGTGTCGATGAAGACGGCCTCGCGATCGAAGATGTCGACTTCCGGTGTCGTCACCTCGCCGTGGACGCAGAGCGGCAGGCCGATCCTGGCCATACGCTCGAGCACGGGCATCGCCTTCTCGATGTCGCGCACGCCGCCATGCGAGTTCGTCGTTGCCCCTGCAGGGTAGAGCTTGACGGCGGTGATCAGCCCACTCGCCTTGCCTGCCTCCACGTCGTCGGGGTTCGTGTGCTCGGTCAGATAGAGCGTCATCAACGGCTGAAAGCGGTCGCCGGCCGGAACCGCGGCCATGATCCGCTCGCGATAGGCTGCCGCGTCTGCAGTCGTGACGACCGGCGGAACGAGATTCGGCATGATGATCGCACGGGCAAAGTGACGGCTGGTATCGCCGATCACGCCCTTCAGCATCTCGCCGTCACGCAGATGCAGATGCCAGTCGTCAGGTCGGCGAATGGTGATCGATTGCATGCGCTGAGAACTCCACGGCTCGATGAAAAATCATGCCGCGGGCATTATCACCCCAGGACCGCCGAAGGCAAACATTTTTGCCGGTCGTCAGGCCGGGCTGGTGCCGAACCGGTTTTCGCCGCGCGTTCCTTCGCTCGCATACCAGTAGACCAGCACGATCCAGCCGATCAGCGGAATGAGCCCCACGAGCAGCCACCAACCCGAGCGGTCGGTATCGTGAAGGCGGCGAATGGCGACGCCGAGCCCGGGCAGGAGCACGCCCAGTCCGTAGACCACGCTGAGGATCTCCCGGCCGAATACGGCCTGATCGACGCCGCCAAGCACCACGGAGGCAATGACGTTGAAAAGCGCGAACCACCAGAACTCCGGGCGGCTCGCACGGCCGGTAAAGACGGCATACTTCGAAAAGACGGTAGAGACTGCTTCCGAAAATGTCATGCTATCCCCCTCCGGCGCCATAAGGCGCAGCCGCACACTGTGGTTGTGTTCTGTGAAATTGCACCATCTTGCGCCGCGCATCAATGCGGTCGGCATGGACGGCCGGCAGGAGGAAAAGGCGTGTCAGGCGTTGTCGATCGTCACATTCGCGTGCCGGCGGCATTCCAGCACCAGCCGCCCGTTTGGCAGGTCGTTACCGTGCGCCTTCGCACGTGCCACGTCCTCCGCAAGTCCATAGCCCAGCCAGCGCTCCAGAAGGCGCTTCTCGAGGACTGGCACGGGCGGAGCGAGCATGACGGAATAGTCGAACATGCCTTCCAGCTCCGCCCATTTGCCCTGGTCCAGCAGCAGGTAGTTTCCCTCGACGATGATGAAACGGTGCTCCGGCAAAACCACCCTGGCAGAGGCTATGGCCAGCTCGCGCGAGCGGTCGAAGACGGGGACCAGCACCTCCTGATCGGCCGGGCGCACGGCGCGGATGATGTCGAGGAACGCGCGCACGTCGAACGTTTCGGGGGCGCCCTTGCGGGCCAGCAGGCCTCGATCGATCAGGACGGAATCGTCCATATGAAAGCCGTCCATCGGCAGCACCTCCGCCCGCTCGCCGCGGGCCTTCAGGGACGCGCGCAGTTCGTCGGCCAGGGTGGACTTTCCCGAACCCGGCGGACCTGCGATCGCAATCAGAAAGCGCCGGGCATCGCCGGCGCGCCGGATGATGTCCGACGTCATCTCCGCAATGATGCTGTTCACGTTGCCCGCGCCTCCCTTGCGATCCCTTGATACCGCCGTGGCGGCAACCGCAGAAGTCGGCATATTGTGCGAGACGAAGGGTATCGGCAAGGCGCGGCTGGCCGCGCGATGGCGCCCTCCACATTCCCGCTGAAAAGCCGCAAGACGCTGTATCGCTTGGACCTTGAACGCCGGATCCCGCTGTGCTTGTGTGCCGACACGAAAGGGAGAAGCACATGCGCGTACTGGTCGTGGAGAATGACAGGATAACGGCCCTCGGCCAGATAAAAACCGCCCTACTCGAGGCCGGCGCGGAAATCGAGCTGTGCCGTCCCCACGCCGGCGAGGCGCTACCGTCGGACGGACCGGCCTTTGACGCCCTGGTGGTCATGGGCGGCCCCCAGTCGGCCGTCGATGATGAGCGACATCCTTATCTGCCGGCCTTGTGCGCCATGATGCGGCGCTACGGTGATGCTGGCAAATCCGTGCTCGGCGTCTGCCTCGGAAGCCAGCTTCTGGCGCGCAGCTACGGTGCGACCAATCTCATCGGCGAAGCCTTCGAGTTCGGCTGGTGCGACATCCAGCCGACGGAACAGGGGCTCGCTGACCCTTTGCTCGCTTCGGTCGGCGGTGCCTTTCCGATCTTCCAGTGGCACAGCGACACCTTCACGCTGCCGGAAGGCGCCGTTCGCCTGGCACACAATCAGACCGCGTCGAACCAGGCCTTCCGCATCGGGCGCGCCACCTACGGCACGCAATTCCACTTCGAGGTGGACCGGTCGGTGGCCACCTGGTGGCGCGACCTCTTCCCGGAACAGATCGAGCGGATGGCGCCGGGATGGATCGACAGCTTCGATGCGACCGCCGCCGCGCGCGGGCCTGATGCCGATGCCGCGGGCCTGGCGATTGCCCGTGCCTGGGTCTCGACGATTGCCGCCGGCATGGAAACGCAGGACCTGGTTACGGTCGGCAGCGCGGCCTGAGTCTTGGCAATGAGCACAGGCGGCCTGCCGCCTTGCCTTGCGGACATGGCAGCTTGGATCGGGCCGCTGCCGGCCCTACCAGGGCAAACCGCGCAGTTCGCGTTCGCGCGAGAGCGGTGGATTGCGGCTTGAGAAGCTGCGGCCGTTCTGCGTGCAGGTGTAGACCGGGTGATTGAACTCGCCCCAGCGACGACCGTCGGTGTCGTCATAGCTCCGCGTACAGACAACCTCGTTTGCAGCCTCTGCCGCAGCTTTGTCTTCCTGGGACTTTACGCCGGGCAGGTCTGTGAAAGGATAGGCGTTCTCTCCGCCTGCAAAGGCTCCCGCCTGTTGCGCGAAAGTGGGGGAGGAGAGCGAGAGCAGCGCCACAGCAAGGGGAATGGCAAGGAAGGTGCCGCGGTGGCGGTCAGGTTTCGACGGTTTCATATCTATCCATTGCGTCAGCGGCTGCAATCTTGGCCTCGCATAGTACCGTGGCGGGCAAACATGCGATATAGCCCAGGCAGTTTCTGCGGATTATGTGGGGTTTGAGATGGCAAGTGCAATACGATATCACGAGGGCGACATTCCGGCGGCCGATGCAGCGCGCTATGACGGCGCGATCGCGATCGACACGGAGACCCTCGGCCTGATCCCTCGCCGAGACCGGCTGTGCGTCGTCCAGCTTTCCCCCGGCGACGGCACGGCGGACGTCATCAAGATCGCCGCCGGCCAGACGCGGGCGCCCAATCTCGTCGCCATGCTCAGCGATCCTTCCCGCCAGAAGATCTTTCACTACGGCAGATTTGACATCGCCGTGCTGTTCCACACTTTCGGCGTCACCTGTTCGCCCGTCTTCTGCACCAAGATCGCTTCCCGGCTGACGCGCACCTACACGGACCGGCACGGGCTGAAGGACAATCTGAAGGAGCTTCTGGAGGTGGATATCTCCAAGCAGCAGCAGTCTTCCGACTGGGCTGCCGAAACGTTGTCGCCGGCCCAGCTCGAGTACGCGGCATCCGACGTGCTTCACCTGCACGCGCTGCGCGACAAGTTGATGGCGCGGCTTGTCCGCGACGGCCGGCTGCAGCATGCAGAAGCCTGCTTCGCGTTTCTGCCGACGCGCGCCAAGCTGGACCTGCTCGGCTGGGACGAAACGGATATTTTTGCCCATAGCTGAGGCTGTCGGCAAAAGCCGGCACGGATCGGTCAGGATTGCTTAACCAAATCGCCGCTATTTTCGGCTGCATGAATTTAGGTTTTGCAATCGGGACAGTTTAATGATTCCGCCTCTGTCGCAGTCGACCGGCCTGCTGGTCTCCGATCAGCTTAGCAAGATGATCGAGGAGATGGAGGCCCGCCACAAGGAGGCCGACGACAAGGCGAAGGGCAAGGATCGCAAGGACGAGACCTTCGGCGTGACCAGCGATCCGCCGAAGGCCGCCGCCAACGAGAAGATCAACGCCTATTTCTTCGGTTCCCTGAAGGGCGAGCCGGATCCGCTCGCCACGCTGATCTCCCGCTTCTCCTCGGCCCTCGGCATCACCCAGGGCAAGGACGAAACGAGCTTCTCCTTTGCGCAGCGCCTCAGTGATGCCGTCTCCATGCTCGGTTTCGCCAAGACCGGCAGCGGCGGAGAAGCGGCCGTTCTGACGCTGAAGTCGCTCGGCGTGAGCGAGGCCGAAGTGATCGACGTCATGCAGGGCAATTCGACGTCGAAGACGGCTCCGAATGCTGTCCTTGCAGCGCGCATTGCGAGCCAGGCGGGGCTGACGGGCGAGGAGGAGGACTTCGGCGCCCGCATCGCCGAAACGCTGACGGCGCGACGGGCCGCGCTGCCGAAGAGCGTCGCCGCACTGGAGGAAACGACCGGGCTGAAGAAGCTCGGCCTGACCGCATCCGACATGATCGCTGCCATCGCAAATCCCTGGAGCGACGCCGGCCAGCGGGTGAAGGACGCACTCGCCGAGCAGGCGGAGAGCGAAAGCGGGATGAGCCGCGACATGCGCAAGGTCATCCAGCGTCTCGAGGACGTTGCCGATCCCAGTACGCTGGCAGAGTTGAAACGCGGCGACAACGGCTATGATCCAAGCCGCGTCGAGGATGCGGAAACGAGGGCTGAGCGCGAAGAGACTATCCAGGACCTGGAGAACGCTGAAAAGCTTGAAGACGTTCGCGACATGCAGGCGGCGCTCGGCGAGCATATCGCTGAGCGCGATGAAGATGACGCAGGCGGCCCGGCTTCGGCGACCGACGCCGGGCTGGAGCTGATCCAGGTTCTGGCCGCGCTTCCCGACGCACCGGACGCTGGCAACGACCAGGCTGATCCGGACAACACCGATCTTGACGACCGCGCGGTTGACGAACGCCTGTCCGCCGGCGTGGCAGGCGCGGGTTCGAAGGCAAAGGAGGAGGTCGAGGACGCACTTGCGGTCAAACGCTTGGCCGATGCTGAGCGGGACCTGTTCCTGCCGGTGGACGACATCGGCATCTACGAGTTGCTGCGCCGCAAGGCCGCCTGACACGAGGCCCTGACACGGGAGGCTGCCAGGATGCGGCCTGCTGCTGGCGAGCCTGAGACCGGCCAGCGTCGGTCGCGATGTTTACAGCGTTCAACTGCCGGTCCTGCGGACGATGCCGACCCTTGCGAGGACCTCCTTGGGGATGGCGTAGCGGCGGACGATGTCGCGTTGGTCGCGCAGGCCGCAGATTTCGCGCTGGATGAAGAAGGCCCATACCGCGTCCGCCGCTAGATCCAGCAATTCCTCCCGCTCTGCCGGACTGCAGCCCTGTTCGGCCCTCCCGCGCAGCTGTTCCAGTGCCTTTTCAACCTTCGTTCCATGGCGTCCCAGCGCATCGGCGCGCTCCGCCATCAGTTCGTACTCGAGCACGTTTAAGCCCGATGAGACGTGACGATCCTGAAATTGCGGTGGTCGAACGGACATGGTGCTCTCGATATCGCTAGATGGTATCCATCTTCGGCGATCCGGCGCGGGACGGCAAGTCGCCGGCCTTTGTCGTAATAACGCAAAATTAACCATGATGTGAGATCCCATGGAGATCAAGCATGCCCGGGTACAGCCTATTTTCACTCCGGCTTCCCGCGGCAAGCTTCAGAAGCAGAGCGGTCCGTCCAGGTCGAAAGCTTGAAAATGGCAGGCCGCAGCGCGGGGCCGAACGTCAATCTCATGGGCGCGCATGATGCCCCGCCATCCTGAACATGGATCGTTTGAGAGAGGCATCGTGCCTGCCGGAACGGCAGTGATCTGAGGATGCCCTATGGAGATGGTGATGCTGCCGCGCATAGCGACGTCGATCACAGTCCCGATCCCGTCACCGACGGAACCTGGAGGCGAAGCCGCACCCGATGCGGCCCGTCCCGTTCTATCCGCCGAAGCCCTGGCCAATCTCAGGGCCGCGGTGCTGCTACGCCTGCTCGAAGCGATGATGCGTCAGATCGAGCGTGGCGGTGACGGAGCTGGCGGCGATAACGCTGGAAACAGCGGTAACAGTGGCGTCAGCCGGCGACTGCTCGATGCCCTCTTTGCTGCCATAAAGACGCTGCCGCAGCGGGGCGGCGCTGGCGAGGACGCCACCCGCAACCTCGCAAACCTCATTGCGCGCCTGCCTGCCGAACTGAGGCCTTCGACCGAGAAGCTTCTTACTACCGTGCTGGCATCGACGCCCACGCGCATCCTTATGGAAGTGATCCGCAATCCCGGCGGGCCGGATGCGCAACGCCTGGCGCAGGCACTGCTTTCGGCCGCGGCACAAACCGGCGGCGACGAAGATGGTCCGGTGGTCCGCTCTCCCCAGCGCTTTTTCCTTGCCGAGGCCCATCTGGCCGCTGCAGGCCGCAGGGCAGGGGAGGCGGTGCAGCCGGCGCGCGAAGGGATCGTCGACAGCCGCGCGCTGCAGGCAGCACTCCGGCGTCTGTTTGAAGGGGAGAAGGAAACGAACACGGGGACGCCCGCTCGACCCTCGCTGCCCGCTTTGCACGAAGAGGCGTCCACGCCATCGCGAAAGCCGGTACCGGAAGAGACCACTCGAACGCAGCAGCCAGCCTCCCGCCCCGCCACGGAGGCGCAGGCGCCGGTGCGCGAGCACGAACGGGTGCCTGGCCGTCCTGCCGGTGAGGTGAACAGGCCGCTCGCCGGGACGGCCAGCCCGGTGCAGAACACGGTAGGCCGCGAGGTCGCAGAAGGGCCCGCGCAAACCACAAACGTGGGCAAACCCGTCAGCGCTCAGGCGGGCGCAGCTGTACCTGCAAACGCCGGCCGCGAGCACGAAGGCATGATGCGCCTGATTGCCGGCGTAGTCGCCAATTTGAGCGAGGACGAAGCGCTGGTGCTGCGTCTCCTGCTGCAGGCGCCCCTGCCGGAAGAGCCGGATATGCCGGCGTTGCAGATCGTTGCCCCGCAGGAAGGCGACGACCAGCCCGAAGGGCTGCCAAGGGCAGCAAGCACCGTGCTGGCACCGGCCGCTGAGGCGACCGTAGCGCGCGCCCCGGAACAGGCTCCCACCGATGCCGTAAAGGAGAGGGCGGTCGCAGCGCCCGTCTCGCTGACGTTGCCTGCCGACGATGATACGCCGACCGGTCAGCCGCGCGCTTCGGCCCAAGGCGAGGCGGCGTCCGCCCGCCCGCCGGCCGTCGCGCTGCCTGATCAGCAGACGGAAAGGCCGCCATTGCCGGCGATGATGCGTGAGGGACTTGCCATTCCGTTCGTGCCCTACCTGCCCGCTGCAGACGATCTGGAGACGCGCGAGGCGCGTCGTAAGGACGAGGCGGAGGAGGACAAGCCAACGGCCGAGGACGACGAAGCGCCGGAAGATCGGGCACAGGACGAGGAGGCTGGCGAGGGCGACGCGGAAGGCGACGGCCAGCAACCGTCAGGGCAAGCCGACAGTGCGGACACGGAGCGGCGGCGCCGCAGGGTCGAGGAATTGGTGGGCCCGCCAGACCCCGGCTTCGCATACTATCAGAAGCTCGGCGAATACTGGACGTGACGGCCGCGTCACGACGGAAATGACGGGGTCCACAAACGGAAAACCCGCGGGGATCGCTCCCCGCGGGTTCTTAATTTTCAGACCGTGAAGAACGATTACTCGTTGTTCTGGCGGTTCTTCAGGGCCGCACCCAGGATGTCGCCGAGCGAAGCGCCCGAGTCGGACGAACCGAACTGTGCGACGGCTTCCTTTTCTTCGGCGATTTCCAGAGCCTTGATCGACAGCTGGATCTTGCGGTCCTTCTTGGAGAAGTTCAGCACGCGTGCATCGACGACCTGGCCGACCGAGAAACGCTCGGGGCGCTGCTCGTCACGGTCGCGCGACAGGTCGGCACGACGGATGAACGACGAGATGTCCTCGTGGTTGACCAGCTTCACTTCGATGCCGCCGTCGTTGATTGCGGTGACTTCGCAGGAGACGACAGCGTTCTTGCGCAGGTCGCCGGAAGCGGCAGCTTCGCCGACCGCATCGCGGCCGAGCTGCTTGATGCCGAGCGAGATGCGCTCCTTGTCGACGTCCACGTCGAGAACGACAGCCTTGACGACGTCGCCCTTGTTGAACTCCTCGATGACCTGCTCGCCCGGACGGTTCCAGTCGAGGTCGGAGAGGTGGACCATGCCGTCGACGTCGCCTTCGAGGCCGATGAACAGGCCGAACTCGGTCTTGTTCTTGACTTCGCCTTCGACTTCGGTGCCAGCCGGATGGCTATGCGCGAATGCTTCCCACGGATTCTCAAGCGTCTGCTTGAGGCCGAGCGAGATACGGCGCTTGGTCGGGTCGACTTCGAGAACGACGACGTTGACTTCCTGGCTCGTGGACAGGATCTTGCCGGGGTGTACGTTCTTCTTGGTCCAGGACATCTCGGAGATGTGGATCAGGCCTTCGATGCCCGGCTCCAGCTCGACGAACGCACCGTAGTCGGTGATGTTCGTGACCGTACCGGAGATCTTCTTGCCGGTCGGGTACTTCGTGCCGATGCCATCCCACGGATCGCTCTCGAGCTGCTTCATGCCGAGCGAGATACGGTGGGTTTCCTGGTTGATGCGGATGATCTGAACCTTGACGGACTGGCCGATGGACAGGATCTCGGAGGGATGGTTGACGCGACGCCATGCCATGTCGGTGACGTGCAGCAGGCCGTCGATGCCGCCGAGGTCGACGAACGCACCGTAATCGGTGATGTTCTTGACGACGCCGTCGACAACCTGGCCTTCTTCGAGGTTCTGGACGATTTCAGAACGCTGCTCGGCGCGGGACTCTTCGAGAACCGTGCGGCGCGAAACGACGATGTTGCCGCGGCGCTTGTCCATCTTGAGGATTTCGAAGGGCTGCGGGTTGTGCATGAGCGGGGTGACATCGCGGATCGGACGGATGTCGACCTGCGAACGCGGCAGGAAGGCGACGGCGCCGTCGAGATCGACGGTGAAGCCACCCTTGACCTGGTTGAAGATGACGCCTTCGACGCGCTCGCCAGCTTCGAACTTGACTTCGAGCTTGGCCCAGCTCTCTTCGCGGCGAGCCTTTTCGCGCGACAGAACAGCTTCGCCGAGAGCGTTTTCGATGCGCTCGACATAGACTTCGACTTCGTCGCCGACCTTCAGCGTGCCGTCCTTGGACTTGGCGCCGAATTCCTTGAGCGCGATGCGGCCTTCGACCTTGAGGCCGACGTCAACGATCGCGACATCCTTTTCGATGGCGGTGATGATGCCCTTGGCGACATAGCCTTCGGCCAGGTCGTGGGTGGCGAAGGATTCCTGCAGAAGGGCTGCGAAATCGTCGCGCGTGGGATTAGCTTGAGACATGGAAACTCCTGATGTGCCTCTGGGGCACGGGCGCCGGGGGTTAGCGTTGACAACGAGCGAGGCGCATCCGCCTCCCCTGTGGGAAAGCAAAACCGGCGCGGGGACGGCTTGTCGCTCTAATGCTTAAGGGCAGCCTCGATGATGGATCGCGCAGCCGAAAACGCCGCCTCTATACTCATTTCCGAGGTGTCAAGCAAGTGCGCGTTTTCCGCAGGCCGCAGCGGACTGTCGAGGCGGCCCATGTCGCGCTCGTCGCGGCGGCGCACATCCTGAAAGACGGCGTCGTATTCCGCAGCACCGCCATTGGCGATGATTTCGTCGTAGCGACGGCGGGCGCGCACGTCCGCGGACGCGGTGACGTAGAGCTTCACGACGGCATCCGGGCAGACCACGGTACCGATGTCGCGGCCATCGAGCACGGTGCCGGGCGCGCGTTCGGCAAATTCGCGCTGTGCTTCCACCAGAGCCCGGCGGACGGCCGGCATAACTGCGATCTTCGAGGCAGCCTCGCCGATGTCGTGGGCAGACAGCAAGGTACGGTCGAGGCCGGAAAGATCGAGATTGCGGGCAACGCCTGCGGCCACCGCCTCGTCGTCCAGCGGCAGCCCTCGGTCGAGCAGCGCCTTTGCGGTGGCGCGATAGGTCAGGCCGGTGTCGAGGTGGTGGAAACCGTAAGCCTCGGCGATCAGCCGCGACAGCGTACCCTTGCCGGCGGCCGCGGGACCGTCGATGGCGATCGTCGTCATTTCACACCCTTACGTCGCTTCGGTTTCACGAGCGTGTTAGCGGAAAAGGGTAGGCGCTGCCAAGAGGAGAAGTCCGCCCTGGCGGCCCGCCTGCTCACGTCCCGCTTACGTTTCGGTGATCGGCGGCCCCCCAGGTCAAACAGAGGGTGCCCGCCACAGTCAGCCTAGTCGATCTTCGCGCCCAGTCCCGTCATCAGGCCCATGAATTCGGGGAAACTGGTGGCGATCATCGTCGCATCGTCGACCGTCACCGGATGTTCGGAGACCAGCCCCATGACCAGGAAGCTCATGGCGATGCGGTGATCCAGGTGCGTTGCGACGGCGGCGCCCGACGCGTTGCCGAGGCCAAGGCCGTCCGGTCGGCCGTGCACGACCAGCGAGGCCTCGCCCTCGTCGCAATCGACGCCGTTCAGCTTCAGCCCTTCGGCGACGGCGGAAAGGCGGTCGCTTTCCTTCACCCGCAGTTCCTCCAGTCCGTTCATCACGGTTGTGCCTTCGGCAAAGGCGGCCGCGACGGCCAGGATCGGATACTCGTCGATCATCGAGGGCGCCCGTTCCTCGGGCACGGTAACGCCCTTCAGTTCCGAATGCCGCACGCGCAGGTCGGCCACATCCTCGCCGCCGGCGAGACGCGCGTTCAGCACTTCGATGTTCGCACCCATTTCCTGTAGCGTCAGGATCAGCCCCGTGCGCGTCGGGTTCATCAGCACGTTCAGAATGGTAACGTCGGAGCCGGGGACCAAGAGGGCCGCGACGAGCGGGAAGGCGGTCGAGGATGGGTCGCCCGGCACGTCGATCACCTGCCCGGTCAGCTTGCCCTGACCCTCAAGCCGGATCGTGCGCACACCCGCCGCGTCCGTCTCGACCGTCAGGTTCGCGCCGAAGCCCTGCAGCATCTTTTCGGTGTGGTCGCGCGTCATGACCGGCTCGATCACCGTGGTGATGCCCGGGGTGTTCAGACCGGCCAGCAGCACGGCCGACTTCACCTGCGCGGACGCCATCGGCACGCGGTAGGTGATCGGTGTCGGCGTCTTCGGGCCGCGCAGCGTCACCGGCAGCCGGTCGCCGTCAGCGGACGTCACCTGCACGCCCATTTCGCGCAAGGGATTGAGCACGCGTCCCATCGGCCGCTTCGTCAGCGAGGCATCGCCTATGAACGTGGAATCGAAATCGTAGACGCCGACGAGGCCCATCGTCAGGCGGCAGCCGGTGCCGGCATTGCCGAAGTCGAGCGGTGCCTCCGGTGCGAGCAGCGCGCCGTTACCCACGCCGTTGATGATCCAGGTGTCGCCCTCCTTGCGGATCTTCGCGCCCATGGCCTGCATCGCCTTGCCGGTGTTGATCACGTCTTCGCCTTCCAGAAGGCCGGTGATCCGCGTCTCGCCGCTGGCAAGTCCGCCGAACATGAAGGAGCGATGCGAGATCGACTTGTCGCCGGGAATGCGGACAGTGCCGGAAAGGGCGTTCGACTTGCTTGCGGTTGCGGGCTTTGCCTGGGCGCCATGCGACATGGTGCGGTTCCTTCAATAAAGAGCGTGCGTGCCTTGGCGAACGGCCACCCGCGCGGCCGCAAGCGCCTGCGGCCTGCGTGCGGGACCCTTCGCCGGAAGTTCTGCGGGGTGCTATCACAAAGCGTATCGAGCGTCATCAACCCGCCCGAGAAAAAGCCGCAGGCGCTCCAAAGCCCGCAAGCCCCGCAAAAGGCGGCAAAGTTAGCCTTTGACAGCGGCGGTCAAGACGATTATGGGGACCGGCTAATTCTTTTACCCGACCATCCGCCGGTTATCCGGCTTCGCCGGAAATATTCGGCCATTCAAGAGGCTTTGACAGTGGCAAAACCGGAACTTGGAACCAAGCGCATTGACCCGGAGACGGGCCGTAAGTTCTACGACCTGAATCGCGACCCGATCGTATCGCCTTACACCGGCAAGTCCTATCCGCTGTCCTATTTCGAGGAGACGTCCGCCGCCGCCGTCCTGGAGAAGGATGAGGACGAGGAGGTCAACGAGGTCGATACCGAGAACACCGAAGTCGAATTGGTATCGCTGGAGGATGCTGACGACGAAGCATCGGGCGGCGACGACCTGCCGGATCTGGGCGACGACGATGTCGATATCGGCGATGACGACGACGACACCTTCCTCGAGCAGGACGAAGATGACGAAAACGACGACATGAGCGGCATCATCGGCGTTACCGGTGACGACGAGGAAGTCTAAGTTTATGATTTTCCGGCCGGATTTAAAAAATTCGGCCGGATTGGATTTTTCGGCTTGCCATCTTCTGAAACCGGAAGTATGAAGCCGCACCTGCCGGGGAAAACCCGGTTCGGTATCCCGGAACCGGCCTCGCCGGACCCTTGATGGGGCTATAGCTCAGCTGGGAGAGCGCTTGCATGGCATGCAAGAGGTCAGCGGTTCGATCCCGCTTAGCTCCACCAAATCTCACCTGAAAAATTAACGAATTGTCGAAGTTTCGCATCGATGAATGTCGTCGCGATGCCGTCGGCTGTGCGCGACATCTCCATTGGATGTTGCTCCCTGGCCGGCTGCAAGGATCGCAAGCGGCTGCCCGCCCTGCGGGGACGCGCGCTAAAATGCTCCGGCGGGAGGCGGAGGATCGGGAGGGAAGGTGATTTTCCCGAAAGGAAGCCGAAATGCCTGCCACGCATGGACCTCAAGCAACGGATCTCGAGACCATCGCCCGTACGGGCGGACGTTTTCGCCGCATGGCGGCGCGCGTTCCGACCTATCTTGCCGATGTGAGGGAAAACCCGGCCTGGCTGCCGATGTTCCTGCTGGCGCGCACCATGCCGTTTCGCAGGGCGCACTGGCTCACCGCGCGGCGCGTGCCGCCTGCTTCGGCTGCGGCCTCATCGATCTTCGGCAAGCTGGATGCTGCGCGTATTGCCGATGAACTGAGACGTAGCGGCATCTGCTCCGGTCTGATGCTGCCGGCCGAGATCCGGGAGGAAATCGCGCGCTTCGGGCATGAGACGCCATGTTTCGGCAATTTCGAACGCAAGCTCGAGTTTCTGGCGTCCGATCATGAGCAGGCCGAACGCCGCTTCGGCAGAACGATCCTCAGCGGCCATCATTTCGAGCGGGTGATGCAATGCGAGGCAGCGCTTGCCCTCCAGCGCGATCCGCTTTTGCTGGATGTGGCCCGGCATTATCTGGGCGGGGAAGCGCAGATCATCTGCACGCGCACCTGGTGGAGCTTTCCGACGCGATCGGCATCCGATGCCGATCTCAGCCGCGCCTCCTTCAAGTATCATTTCGATCTGGACGATTGGCGCATGTTGAAGTTCTTCTTCTATCTGACCGATGTCGACGAGACCGCGGGCCCGCATGTCTACGTCCGCGGCAGCCATCGCCGTCGGCGCCTGAAGCATCAGCTGACGCTGCTCGTCGGGCATCCGGCTGGCGAAGTGCTGGATTTCTACGGCGAGGAGAATGCCCAGGCGCTGACCGGCAGCGCAGGCTTCGGCTTCGTCGAGGATCCCTTCGGTTTCCACATGGGAACGGTGGCGACGCAAAAGCCGCGCCTGATGATGGAGGTAGGGTTCGGCGTGTCCAGGCCATCACGGCGGCGATATCACGGCGAGCCTGTGATCAGGTAAGCCGAAGGCGCGCCTGGCAGCTTGCGGCCCGCACGATGAAGCCGATGTTACGCCGCCGGCAGCGGCGCGACAAAATCATCAGGCGCAGAACCACTCCAGTTGGAAAGGCTCGTGCTTGGTGGCATTCCAGGGCTTGCTCTTGCCCGCATAGTGCAGGATCGTTGCCTGGGAAGCGAAGTCGCTACGCCTCGCTTGTTCGATATAGCGCAGGTAGTTGGCCTGAAAGTTGTATTTCACGCTTACCGTCGCCATGAGTGAGGGGTTCTCGGCGAAGTATTTGCTGAAGTGACTCTGCTCGTTCAATTGCGGTTCGGAGGCAAAGGCGTAGCGCAGCAGTTCGTCGCGAAATTCCGTCTTCAGCAGCGGTTCGCGGATAAGCATCATTCCGCTGTTGACGCGCCGAGTATGCGGGCCCCACAGTTCCCCATCCAGCAACCTTTGCAGGCGCTCCTCGATGTCAGCGTTTGCTCGCCGCTTGCCGTCGCCATCCTGAAACAGCGATCGCTGGATCTGTGGCGCGCAGAGAAAGGGCTTTCGAGGACGCAGCGTCAGCAGTTCCTCCAGCGGGGAACGGCAGATCATGTCGACGTCAAGGAAAAGAAGCTGGCTCGTTTGCTGGCGCTCGAACACCGACCATTTGAGGAATGTGCCCTTGTTCCAGGCCGCTCGCTCCGGTCTTTTCACGGTGTCCCTGGCTGCCTTGTACATGGTCTCGAGAAGCGACCCGTCGACGGTGCGCTTGACGTCGGCGACGGCCAGGACCAGCGGATCCTTGAAGACGTTTGGATCGTCGGTGTAGATCGCAATCGGGCAGTCGAGCAGCGTGCGCTGTCTGACCATGGAGCGTATCATGGCGCCGAAGGGCGCGAGATAGCCACTGTCGAATGCAAATGCGAGGGTCGTCTCTGAATTGGCAGGGCTTCCCCCGGCGATCTTGCGTAGCGACACCAAAAGGCTCCATTGGATTGGCCGGTTTCGGCCAATGATATATCCTTAACGTTCGGCGGATCCGCTCAGAATTGACCGCCGACAGCAGCGGGCTGCTCTCTCGCCCAGAGATCAGGCGCGTTTCAAGCGTTCTGCTCGTCCCGCGAAGGCCTCCAGCCTTTCCGGGAACTGCTGCTGGTTGCAGTGCCGGACCACGAAGTCACGCCCTTTCTGGGCCTGCGCCCGATAGGCCGCTTCGTCGGTCCAGAAACGGCGCACCGTCTCCAGAACCTTTTCGGGCTCGCAGTAGACGGCCGCGTCCCCGAAGGTCTCGCGGAACTGCGGCGGCAGGATCGTCACCTTGCCGACAGCCATGCCTTCCATGGGCGCGCGACCGAACTCCTCGATATAGAGTTCGTGCGGGAAGTGGATGAAGAAATCGAGGTCCGCCAGGAAGGTGCTGACAGGAGTGGCATCGAAATGCTGGACTTCCCAGTTCTGCGGCGAGTAGCCGAGCATGCCTCGCGCGTGCTTCGCGCCGCCCTGAAACTTCACTTCGACGTCCGTGTCGACGCAGTAGGCGGCCTTGAGCGCCTCGAGCGTGCTTGGCCATTTGGTATAGGCGTCCCGGCCATGGCGACCGAGGACCGGGCGGCGATCGCCGCCTCCGCGCCATACGATCGGTTCCGAGCACCACGTATCGGTATCGACCATCGGGTGCCAGGGCTCGGAATATGGCTCCGGATAGGTCGGATCCTCCTGCATGAGTCGCTTCACCCAATGCGAGATCGGTATCCAGGTGCCGGGGGTGCCGAACAGTTCCACCAGATGCTGGCGGATCACCTCGGGTTCATACTGGCGGTCGGAGCCATCCACCAGGCGGGTCGCGAACTGGTTGATCAGAACGATGACGCTGTCGGCCTCGATCTTGGCAAAGCGGTCGGGCAGGTTTTGCAGCACGGCAGGATAGCCGATCAGCACCGTTTTGGCCTTCACGATGTCGCCCGGCGTGAGGATGGCAATGCCGTGCTTCAGGCAGGCGTCATAGAAGACCGGGTTAAGCGGCGACTCGACGTTCAGCTCATACTTCCGCCAGTGGACCGCGGCAATCTTCAGTCCGGAGCGAGCAGCGGCCGCAATGTAGTTCATCGTCGAAACAAACGCGCCGCCCTTGAGGACGAAGTCGCAGATGACCACGAGGTCGAACGTCTGCTCCCCGGCCGGCCGGCGCTGGTTGCCCATCGGCACCGGGAAGCGGCCGTTTGTCCGCGGAAGATAGGGATCGCCGCCTTGCTCGAGGCTCAGATGCCAGTTCCGGTAGGAATCCCGGTATTGGCCGCGAACGCCGTAATAGAGCGAGCGCATGTGGGTCGCCTTTGAGCGGGTCAGCGAATCCTCGCGCGCCAGGGAGAACGAGAGGATATTGTTATGTCTCACCTTGCAGATCGAAGCCTCGCCGTAGACGGCAACAATCCGCGACCTGAACTCCGCATCCCCGGTCACCCTCACTTCGTCCCAGCCGCGCAGGCGGTCGAAGACCTCGCGCCGGACCAGCAGCGAGGAGAAGTTCATGTCGAGCAGGCTCTTCTTCGGAATCCAGGAACCGACCACGCCGAGATCTTCGTCGACGCGAAGCCAGTGGGAAAGGACCGCCACGCAGTCCGGATTGGCCAGCAGCTCCTGCATCTGCCGCTCGATCTTCTCCGGATGAGACCAGTCGTCGCTGTCGCATACGGTGATGAAATCGCCGGTCGCGACTTCCACACCGTCGTTGCGCGATGGATAGGCGCCGCCGTTGACCTTGCGCCGAACGAGGCGGACACGCGGGTCATTCGCCGCAAACCGCTCGACCAGCGCGCAGGTGTCGTCGGTACTGCAATCGTCGACGACGATGATCTCGATGTTGCGCCATGTCTGCGCAGACAGGCTCTCCAGTACCATCGTCAAGGTCTTCTCGGCATTGAAGGCCGGAATGATGATGGAAACCTTGAGGTCCTGTACCGCCTGGCTTGCGGGCGCGTGCGCGGCGATGTTCCAGATGCTGAGCGGTTTCGCGGGGTCGGCGAGCCTGATCGGTGCCATGCCCGATGGCGCCATCGCGAAGTTGAGGCCATTCAGATAGATCTGGTCGCATTCGGAGGGCGACTGGCCCTCAAGACGCGCCTTGCGGCGCAGCACGTCCGCCTGCATGAGCGAGAAGTCAATGAAGGAATCCACCTTCGCCTGCATGCCGCGCATCAGCGCGTCGGCTTCTGCGGCGCGGCCCGCCTGCGCCAGGCACATGAACTGGCAAAGGCGTTTCTCGCGAATGTTGTCGCGGTGGAGCCGGATGCTGCGGTCCATCAGGTCGGCCGCATGGCTGAAGTCACCCTCGACGAAGCTCCAGCGGGCGAGGGCATAGGCTGCGGCCGATCGCTGGCTGGAACTGAGGCTGCGGTCTTCCACGCATTGCTTGAGTTCGGGGTGCGCGTATCTGGCGAACCCGCCCCACATTTTTGCTTCGAGGTCGGCGATGTTGCGATGGTTCGATGCCTGGCCGTCGCCCTTTTTCACGCGCTTGCCTGCAGACCCCTGCCTGTTGTTCCTTTTGAAGTCTGCATAGGTATGGCGCAGGGCAAAGGGCAGCTTCAGCATTGCCGGCAGCGATCGCGCCGCGACGATGTCTGCACCGAGGCGGTAGGCGAGCTGGGCCTGGATCTGGCTGATCGCGTCCTTCGACCGCCGCTTGGCCTGGTCTGCCTGAACGGCACGCTCCAGAAGCATCGCGTTACTTTGCTGTAGCGCCTCGATCTGCGCCCGTAGATTGTCAGCGAGCTCCACCTGCGATCGAACATTCTCGGCGGTTGCGGCAAACGCCGGAGCCGTCTCCTCTGCTGGATGCGTGGCCGCATCGTCCGGGGAGGGTGCGTCCTGATCGCGCTTCGACAGGTCTATCCTGTATTCCCTGTAGGCCCGGCGCAGCGAAACCGGCAGCCCCACGAGCCCGGAGACGGAACGGCTGGCCGCAATCAGTTCGCTGCCAAGCCGGTAGGCAAGCTGGTCCTTCTGCCTGTCGGCGGCGGCGGCAGCGTTCCGCATGGCCCGCTCCGAAGCCTCGACACGCAGCCGAAGGGCGGCGTTCAGATCGAGAAGCGAGCGAAACTCTTCTCTCAGAGCAAGTATGTCGGCACCCTTGGAGGCATGCGGCGTACCGGTGTTGCCGTCGATCGGAAGGGCTTCTCCAGAAGCTTCAAGCATATCGTCGTCCTGCGATTGATGCTGGCCTGTCATGCATCCCTCTTGATGTTGCGGTCGATTGCAGTGATTTTGCCAGTGACCGCTACAGCTGTGGCACCGTTCGCCGAAATAGCGGCACATCCATAGTGGAGGCCCCTGTCGAAGTCAAAATGCATGGGGACGGAGAGGGCCATTTTTTAACGAATTTTGGAGACTGTCTCGACCTTGAAGGCGAGCTGTGCTGATCTGCGGCCGGGCCGCCAGAAGCTGGGGTTGGCGTCTGCATGTCTGTCGATTGAGCAAGCGGCAAAATTAGGGCGATCGTCGAGTAGGCGCCCTGGATTTTCCGGCTGGAACAACTGACATGTGCGGGTTCTATTCTTTTCCGGTCAGTATTCCTAAACTCAACTACAGACGGTGGTGACGAAATTGGCAATATACACGATAGAAGTCGGCGCTAAAGCTGCCGACATTTCGGCCCTCATCAAAAACGCGGCCGCGGGCTCGACAATCCAGTTCAAGGCAGGAAACTACACCTTCGACGACAAGGTCGTGATCGCACGCAGCGACATCACCATCCTCGGCGCGGGCGTTGGAAAGACGAACATCACGGTCAAGGCGAAAGACACAGACAACGCCACCGCCTTTGACGTTCAGGGCGGCAAGGCCGTCGAACTGACAGCCAGTCTCACGGAATCGACCGTCAAGGGAAAGACGACGACGCTCAAGTTGTCGAACGTCGATGGCATTTCAGCAGGTTCGATCATTCAGCTTCAGCAGGCGAACGACGACGCCTGGTTCAAGTCCGTGGGCAATACGCACCTTAAGGTCGCAGGAACCGACCCGCTCCGAGAAATGATTGCAAAGGTCAAGTCGGTGAATGCCAAGACCGGCGAGGTGGTGCTGGAGAAGTCGCCAACGCCTTACAATTTTGAGAAGGGCAAGACGACCGTCAGCGTCGTCAACGTGGTCAAGAACATCGAGATCGGCGGGCTCTCGATCAAGACCGACCTTGGAACGGCCGGCAAATTCGACTTCACCAACAAGGCTGACAAGTTCAACAATTCCTCGACCGTCGAGGTCACCCGTGCGACCGATGTCAATCTGCACGACATCGAAGTGAAGGACAACGCCTCGCACGGCTTCACCTTCAGTTCGGTATACGGCATTTCGGGTGATAGGCTGACGACCATCGGCTCGCACAACAAGGGCGCAGAGGGCAACGGCTACGCGTTCTTCTTCAAGCACGCCTTCAACAACACCTTCGCCAACCTCACCGACATGGACATGCGCCATTCGGTTCTGTTCGGTTCGTGGAGCGCGGAGCATTACAATAGCTTCCACGTCCTTTCGACAAACCGCGACATCAACTTCCACGGCAGTCCTGACGACCAGAACACCATCTACGTCGATCGCGCGGTGTTGAGCTACGACGGCAAATATGCTCACGGCGGCGTTGCACCGGGCAATCCGAAGATCCACCCGAATTCGACGATCGATGCGAACGACGTGAAGTTCAAGTATTTCCGCGGCAACTCGGCGCAGGACAATATCTACGGTTCCAACTCCGGCAGTGACCTCGCCGGCGGCGCCGACATGGACAAGCTCGTCGGTGGCACCAGCAAGGATCGTATCGACGGCGGTGCCGACAATGATATCCTGACAGGCGGTGGCAGCGCCGATCTGTTCATCTTCAAGCGCGGCTACGACTTCGACACGGTGACTGATTTCTCGCTTTCCGAAGACAAGCTGGATCTTTCCAGCACCGGCATCGTCCGCAAGGCCGACCTTGCGATCCGCCAGATCGGTAAATCGACGGTCATATCGCTTGGCGGGGGCGACGAGGTCGTTCTCAACAACGTGACCGCCAGCAAGCTCGCCAACAAGAACTTCACCTTCAGCAAGGCCGTGAGTAAGGGCGTCACCGTCGAACTGATGGGCTCGGATCGCGGCGCGACCGGCACCAACAAGAATGACGTGTTCAAGATGTCGCCCGGTTACCTTGACGACAAGCTCAATGTCATCGGAGGTGCGGGCACCGACACCATTCAGGTCGTCAAGGGATCCAGCCTCAAATTGACCGCCTTCGGTCGCCTCGACGGGATCGAAGTCATCGACATGACGAAGGCGCCGTCGGTCGGCACGGTTACGATCAGCAAGAAGACAGCGCTCCAGAGCGACAAGGGATACCTGACCGTCAAGGTTGACAGCACGGGAACGAAGATCGCGACGACCGACATCAAGGATGTCGATCTCGTCAGGATCAGCGGCTCGGGTCCGGTCAAGCTGGACAACGGCGGCGCATACATTTCCGCGGCGTCCGGCACGAAGCTGAACGTCACCGGCGGCAAAGGAAGCGACCATATCGAGGGTGGTTCGTCTGCGGACAAGATCAACGGCGGCAGCGGCAATGACTTCATCGACGGCGGCAAGGGCAAGGATATCCTTTCCGGCGGCAGCGGCAACGACCGCATCACCGGCGGCCTGGGGGCAGACGTGCTGACCGGCGGCTCCGGCGGCGACCGGTTTATCTTCACCTCGACAAAGGACTCCACCGTTGCTGCCAGCGGTCGGGACACGATCAAGGACTTCTATCGCAGCCAGGGTGATCTGATCGACGTATCGCGGGTCGACGCCAACACGAAGAAGTCCGGCGGCCAGGCTTTCAGCTTCATTGACAAGGACGCGTTCAGCGGCAAGGCCGGCGAACTGCGCTATGAGAAGTCCGGCGCAGGGACGCTCGTCACCGGCGACGTGAACGGCGACAAGAAGGCAGACTTTTCGATCTTCGTGGATCAGCTGATCACCTTTAAGGCGTCCGACTTCATTCTCTGATCGGAGAGATCATTCAAGATGGTGAGAGCGCGCCGTGACAGGCGCGCTCTTTTCGTTTGTCGTCCGAGCCGGGCCGCAGCTGCCCCCTTTCCAGTTTTGCCTTGTTGGTCGGAACTGACGAGCGCCGGATCGGGGGCTGGAAACGCAGCGTCAACGCATTGCCGCGGGATATGCTGCCTCGAGGGGATCTGAAGCCACGACGTGCGCGCCCTGCGCCGTACAAATGATGGCCGCTCCACGTAGTGCCAGGAGAGGTCGGCCAATGCCAGCGTGAGAGTGATCAGGATCACTGACTGGATGAAGCTGGGCGTCGTTCCGAAACAGTGGTGGGAGAAGACGAAGACGACGTAGTGGATGAGATGCCGCGAGCATCGCAACGGATCACTTCGGCATTATACGGCTCCAATATTCTAGTTGACTAGGAAACCTCGTTGATTTAGTTTCCTAGTCAACAAAGGATGACTTATGACCTCGACCTCGGAACTGACCGATCACACCGGCTACTGGATGCGAATGGTGTCAAACGCCGTGTCGCAGGAGTTCGCGCGCAAGGTATCGGACGAGGATGTCACCGTCGCGGAGTGGGCGTTCATGCGAGCTCTCTACGACTTCGAGCCGACGCCTCCGTCAGTTTTGGCGGAGAGGATGGGCATGACCAAGGGTGCAATCAGCAAGCTCGCGGAAAGGCTGGCGGCCAAAGGACTGGTTAGGCGGGTGGAGAGCCGGGACGACAAGCGCGCTCACACCCTGTCCCTGACGACGGAGGGCCGGGCCAAAATCCCGGTCCTGGCATCGCTTGCCGACGAGAATGACGCTGAATTCTTCGGCGTGTTGACGAAGGAAGAGCGCGATGCGCTCGACCGTATTCTGAGGGTTCTCGCCGCACGGCGCCAGCTGACAGCACCCCCGGTGGACTGAACCCGCCGGCCAAACTCAATAATGAAGCGAAAGGAGGCCGCCATGGACGCGGAACGGATTTCTATTGCCGCAACTTGCCTGCACGCAGCTCACGATGGAAGCCTGAGCTTTCCGGAGATTGTTGGCAAACTGGTCGCTGCCGGCTTCGAGGGCTACACGGTCGACTATCGCCGCAACAGCCAGACCTGCTATCTGCCCGACGGCGACAGCGTAACGATGGATATGCAGCCCTCAGCTGGCAAAGTCGCCGCTGCCTTCGATGCCACCGAGGTGGAGCGCCTGGTGCGATGGGCGCAGGCGAACCCCGCCGACTACAGCTATGTCGCTTTCTGTGAGAAGGCGAAAGCCGCCGGCTGCGCGGGATACCTCGTCTCATTCCTGGGCCGGCGCGTCGTCTATTTCGGCCGCACCGCAGAGACCCATGTCGAACACTTCCCAAAGTGACGGGGGTGCCGGTCATGCCGCTTTCCGGCTTGCTCGTCGGCGGGGCCATTCCCGCCGTCTGCCTCGGGCCCGGCACCGTATTTGCGCGGGTGAGCCTAGGCGCCGGCGTATCCAGCCCTTTAGAACAGCCCTGATCGCCGCGTAGCCGGGGCGATGACGGACTATCACCCTGACGAGGCATGCGGCGACGTTCACGCGTTACCCGTTCAAGGACATCGGCCTTTCACGAAATTGAGGAGCTTCCCGGAAGGCGGCGTCCGACATTGGGCAAGTCTTGCCGCCGCAAAACAACGAGAGAGCGCAAGGCTGCCTCAATCTTTACGGTACTAAGCTTGTTCCGGAGCAGTGGAAAGAAATGGCGCACCCGAAGAGATTCGAACTCCTGACCCCCAGATTCGTAGTCTGGTGCTCTATCCAGCTGAGCTACGGGTGCGCTTTGAAGCCATGGGCGTGTTGCCCGGCTGCGAGCGATCTCCTACTGGGTCCGCCGTGCGATTGCAAGCGCCTTTTCTCAAAAAAATGAAATTGGTTGATCGGTGCCGCCTGGAATGTGGATGACGCCGTGCCGCCCTTGGGAAGCGTTGCGACCGTCGGGACGAATTCCGGGATCGCGCATGCTGAAGGCGACGCGGCCGCCAGCCCGCTCTGTCCGTGCCTAGGAGGCGCGGTTGCGGAAGGCGGCCAGCGGCACTGGTCGGTCCGGCAGCTCGATGCGGAACTGCGTGCCTTCGGTCGGCTTCTCCACGAGCGCGATCGTGCCGCCATGGGCAAGCACGAGCTCACGGGCGATCGCCAGCCCAAGGCCCGTTCCGCCGGAGCGCGTCGAGCCTCTAAAGGCGGTGAACAGATTTTCCCGGGCTTTCTCCGGCATACCGGGTCCGGTATCGTCGATCGTGATGGATACGACGCTGCCGGTGCGCACGGCCGCCACGGTCAGTCGGCCATGGTCGTGCTGCTGTGTCATGGCCTCGACCGCGTTCCGGCAGATGTTGTGGATCACCCGGAACAACTGTTCGCTGTCGGCGTCGACCTGAAGTCCGGCTTCGATCTGGATGGCGAACTCGACGCCCGAATGCCGGTCGTTGGCCAGCATTTCCGAAACGTCGACCACCAGCGGCGCCAGCGGAACGAAACGGCGGCGCGGAGCCGGCTCGCGCATGCGGCCATAGGCCAGAACGTCGGTGGTATAGCCGACGGCGCGATCGATGGTTCGCAAAAGCTTCGGCGCGATACGCTTGACGAGCGGATCATCGACATCGGCCAGACGGTCCGACATCAGCTGCGCCGACGACAGGATGTTGCGCATGTCGTGGTTGATCTTGGAGACGGCCAGGCCGAGATCGGCGAGGTTCTTCTGTTCCCGCAGGGTTCCTTGCAGTGCCTTTTGCATTTCCGCCAGGTGAGCGCCCGCCACGGCCAGTTCATCGTCGCCGTCGGCCGGCTGCAGCACCCGCGTACTGTCCGTGGGATCGGCGGCAAAGTCGCGCATGTTGCCCGTCATGCGGCGTATCGGGCGGATCAGCATCCGGTTGATGGCGAGGAAGATAAGCCCCCCGGTGATCGCGGAAAGAACGACGGTGAAGAACAGAACGTTGCGGGCATAGACGAGCATCGCCTTGCGCAGGGCCTTGTCGGCGAGCACCACTTCGATCGTGGTGTCGCTGTCACCGAGCGGGCCGTAGGCGCGGATGATCCGGTCCCCGCCGAAGAAGAGCGTGTCGAAGGCGTCGCAGATGGCCGAGATCGGCTCGACCGCGGCAAGGTCGTATTGCGCGTCGACGGTCGGCGGGATGTCGGCTACCGCGACGAGGCGCGCGGCATCATGGCGGCGCAGCACGATCGCCTTGGTGCCGGTGGCCATCAGCGTCTCGTCCTGCAGCGCCCGGGAGAGATCCTGCTGCGGGAACCCGTCTGCGACGATCGCGGCGGCGGCCGCAACGTTCAGCCGATCGCTCAGCCACCGGACCCGCATGCTTGCCACAGAGGGGACGAAGATCAGCACTTCCGCAAGGACGATGAAGGCGACCGTCAAAAGCAGCAGGCGCCCCGACAGCCCCTTCAGGGTGCTCGGCATCTGCACGCGTCCCAGCATCGGCGTAGTTTCGCTTTCCTTCATGGTCACTCCTGGCCATGCCATATCGGGATGGCGGCGTATCAGCGACGGTGTCTGTCGGCCCCCTCGGGTTCCTGACATCCGGACCGGCTGCGCGCGAGCGCAGATGTCGCATCGTTCCGGAAGTCTGGGCATGCCGGCGCATGCCGTTCAATATTCATCATAACGGATGTGGCCACGCATTCCAATCGGCGGGAGCGCGGCGGCAAGGGCTGCCGGACACCCGGCATGTCGCCAAACAAAAGGGTGGCGAACTGGCCGCCACCCCTCATCCATCGACTTGCTTGCTGTCGGAAGGCTCAGAACTCTTCCCAGCCGTCCGGGCTCACCGCCTGTGCCGCATTCCCGCGGCTGACGAACGCGCGTGCCACGTTGCTCACCATCTTGCGCGCCGGCGATTCGACCGGCCGGTGGGAGGGCTGGGCGACGACGACGGGGCTCTCGCCGGTGCGGAAGCGCGACACGAGGCTGGTCAGGCTGTCGGCTTCAGCCTTGAGCTTGTGGGTGGCAGCGGAGCTTTCCTCGACCATCGCCGCATTGTGCTGCGTGACCTGGTCCATCTGGTTTACCGCGGTGGATACTTCCTGCAGTCCAGTCGCCTGCTCGCGTGCTGCGGTGGCGATCGAGTGGATGTGGTCGTTGATCTTCATCACCCGGATCTCGATGTCGGCGAGCGATTCGCCGGTGGCCTGGACGTACTTTACCCCGACAGACACCTCGTCGCCGGACTTGGTGATGAGGCCCTTGATGTCCTTGGCGGCGCTTGCAGCGCGCTGCGCAAGCTCGCGCACCTCCTGCGCCACGACCGCGAAACCCTTGCCGGCGTCGCCCGCACGCGCCGCTTCCACGCCGGCGTTGAGCGCCAGAAGGTTGGTCTGGAAAGCGATCTCGTCGATCACGTTGATGATCTGCGTGATCTCGTTCGAGGCCTGTTCGATGCGCCCCATGGCGTCGATGGCATTGCGGACCACTTCGCCGGACTGCTTGGCGCTGCGGGTCGCCTCGCCGACCATGGTGGTCGCTTCCTGGGCGCGTTCGGTGGAATTGCGGACGGCTGCGGTGATCTGCTCCAGTGCTGCCGACGTCTCTTCCAGCGCGGCCGCCTGCTGTTCGGTGCGCTTGGAAAGGTCGTCGGATGCCGTGCGCAGTTCGCCGGAGTTGGCGTTGATGGAGTCGGTGGAGGCGCGCACATCGCGCATCGCGTTCTGCAGCGTTGCCAGCGTGCTGTTCACGTTGGTCTGCAGTTCGGCGAATGCGCCCTGGAACGAGCCGTTCATCTTGCTCGTCAGGTCGCCTTCGGCAAGCGCTGCGATCACGCGGCGCGTCTCATTGATGCCGGTATCGACGCTGCTGACGAGTTCGTTGACGCTGGCGGCGAACCGATTGAGGTCGGCGTTGCCGTAGTCCTTGTCGATGCGCTGCTTGAAATCGCCAGCGGCAGCGGCGTGCACCACGGTTGCGATCGAAGACTGCAGGTCGGCACTCTTCTCACGCAGGACCTGTTCCTGTGCGTTGAGGTCGCGGACCTCGATCGCGTTCTTGCGGAAAATGGCGACGGCGGCGGCCATGTCGCCGATCTCGTCCTTGCGGCCGGCATAGGGCACTTCGGTCGACAGGTCACCGGCGGCGAGCTGTTTCATGGTGGTCGTCACGTTCTGGATCGGTTGGCTCAGATGGTTGGTAGCGACGTAGAAGGCGGCACCCCCGCCGACGGCGAGGCCCAGCACGATCGTCGAGAGCACGAGTGCCAGCATGAGGGTCTGGAATTCGGATACGTCGGCCTTGATCGCGGCGAGGTTTGCGCGGTCGGTTTCGACGACGGCATCGATTTCCTGCTGGAACGCCTTGCGGTTGGCCCGGTTGGCGTCGTTGTTGCCCTGCTCGTTGGCGGCCTTGGGCGAGACTTCCGAGCCGAGCCGGGCGGTTTCTGTGCGGAACGTGCGGAATTCGGCGGCGCGGCTTACCACGGCCTCGAACGCCTTCATCTGCGCCTCAGGAACCTTCGGACGCCAGGCGGTCAGGGTCTTGTCGATCTCGTCCAGTTCGCTCCGGATGCCGCTTGCGAATTTCTGTGCGGCCTCGGTGGTGGGCGAGCTGTAGACGCCGCGCGCCTCCATGACGACGGCGGTCACCTGCCGGTTGAGATGCTCGCCGAGATAGGCGCGATCGGCAGCGTTTTCGAACTGGCGAAGCTTGTGGTCGTACTGATAGACGACGCCGATCGCCATGCCGCCGATGACGATGGCGATCATCCCCATCAATCCTACGATGAGATAAATTCTTGCGCGTATTTTCATTGCGGCCCCCTCTGCCACGAGAAAGAATTGCACAGGCAGCGGCTGGCCGCACTGAATGCTGCCTATTTTGTAGTCTTTAAAAGTTAATGAGAATTCTAATGGATACTAACGTGATAAAGCGTGCGGAAGCATTTCGGACTTGATTTTCGTCAAGGAAATCAGCTTCTTCAGATAACGTTACGTAAGGCCGTTGTCCGCGTCGCGCAACTACGCCACCAGAACTTGCAATTCCACGTTAAGCCATTTCGCGTTTTGCCCCGCATTTGCGGCGTGGAATTGACTTTCCCCGGGCTTTGCCCTTATAAGCCGCGCACGTCCGGGCGGGCCGTCATATTGTGATGGCCGACAGCGTCCGTAAACGTAACGCTCCTTGCTTAAACGCAAACCCAAGAAGGGCCGCACACCGCGGTATTAAAATAAATGTCGAAGCGTACCTTTCAGCCTTCCAAGCTTGTTCGCAAGCGTCGCCATGGCTTCCGTGCCCGTATGGCCACCAAGGGCGGTCGCGCGGTTCTTTCCGCTCGCCGTGCACGCGGCCGCAAGCGTCTTTCGGCCTAAGGCCGCGCTTGCCCGAAGCGAGATAGCCGGGCAATGACGAAGAATGACGAAAAATTGACTGTCGGACGGCTGAAAAGCCGCCCGCAGTTTCTTTTTGTTCGGGACGGCGAGAAGCGCAAGGGGCCGCTGTTCCTTCTTGAACTGCGCGACCGGCAGGAGCCGGAAACCGCGCCGCGCGTCGGCTTCACCGTCACGAAGAAGCACGGAAATGCCGTCGAACGCAATCGCATGCGCCGTCGCCTGAAGGAGGCCGTGCGACTGTCCGCCGGGTTTGCAATGGCGCCCGGACACGACTATGTCATTGTCGCCAGACGCGACATTCTCAATGCGAGCTTCGCAGAGCTTCAGGACCGTCTTCGCGAGCGCATCAGCAACAGGCAGAAACAAAAGAGGCCGGCTTCCGCAGGCCCCGGGAAAGAATGATGGAAAACAACCGCAATTATTTCGTGGCGATTGCGCTGTCGGTGCTGATCCTGATCGCCTGGCAGTTCCTCTACGTCAATCCGAAGATCGAGCGCGAGCGTTCGGTCGCCGAGATGCAGGCGGAACTGGACAAGGCCAACCCGGTGACACCGCAGGGCACGACCGCAGCGTCGGAATCGGCGCCGTCCGCCGGCGCGGTGCCGGGCACGACCACGGAAGGCGGCCAGGCGGCTGCGCCCCAGTCGGTGCGCATCCAGATTGACACGCCGTCGCTGCTCGGCTCCATCAACCTCACCGGCGCCCGCTTCGACGACCTGAAGCTGCGCGAGTATCACGAGACCGTCGACCGCTCGAGCCCGATAATCACGCTGCTGAGCCCCGCCGAGACGGAGCATGGTTACTTTGCCGAAGTTGCCTATGTCGGCAACGAGACGACGGGCCAGGTCCCCGGCCCGCAGACGGTCTGGACCCAGGAGGGCGAGGGTAAGCTGACGACCACGACGCCGGTGACGCTCAGCTATACCAACGACAAGGGCATCAAGTTCGTCCGCACCGTCGCGGCCGACGAGCACTACATGTTCACCGTGACGGACTCGATCGAGAATGCGTCCGGCGCGCCGATCTCGCTGTCGAGCTATGGGCGCGTGACCCGGTTCTCCAAGCCGACCACGCCGAGCGTCTACGTGCTGCACGAAGGCTTTATCGGCTACCTCGGCGAACTCGGCCTGCACGAGGTGAGTTACTCCTCCGCTGAAGACGACACCACGATCGCGCCCGGAAGAGCCACCAGCGGCTGGCTCGGCATTACCGACAAGTACTGGGCGACGGCGCTGATCCCGCCGCAGGCAACCCCCTACGAGACCCGCTTCTCCCACTTTACCGACGGGCGCCCGCGCTTCCAGGCCGATTTCCGGCAGGAGCCGATCACGATCGCGCCGGGTCAGAAGGGCGAGGTCAAGAACATGCTGTTCGGCGGCGCCAAGGAAGTTCCGGTCATCGACAGCTACCAGACGTCGCTGTCCATTCCGCGCTTCGACCTGATGATCGACTGGGGCTGGTTCTGGTTCTTCACCAAGCCGATGTTCCAGTTGCTCGACTTCTTCTTCCGCTATTTCGGCAATTTCGGCATCGCCATCCTCATCACCACCATCGTCGTCAAGGGCGTCTTCTTCCCGCTCGCCAGCAAGCAATATGCATCGATGGCGAACATGAAGCGGCTGCAGCCGAAGATGGAAGAGCTGAAGGCCAAGTTCGGCGACGATCGCATGGGCCTGCAGCAGGCCATGATGGCGCTGTACAAGGAAGAGAAGATCAATCCGCTTGCCGGCTGCTGGCCGATCCTCTTGCAGATCCCGGTCTTCTTCGCGCTCTACAAGGTCATCTACATCACGATCGAAATGCGCCACGCGCCGTTCTTCGGGTGGATCCAGGACCTTTCCGCGCCCGATCCGACGTCGCTGTTCAACCTGTTCGGGCTACTGCCCTGGGACGTTCCGCATGCGCTGCTGATCGGCGTCTGGCCGCTGATCATGGGCTTCACCATGTTCCTGCAGATGCGCATGAACCCGACGCCGCCGGATCCGACCCAGGCGATGATCTTCACCTGGATGCCGGTCGTCTTCACCTTCATGCTGGCGAGCTTCCCGGCCGGCCTGGTCATCTACTGGGCATGGAACAACACGCTCTCCGTCATGCAGCAGGCCGTCATCATGAAGCGTCACGGCGTGAAGATCGAACTGTTCGACAATCTCAAGGGTGTTTTCCGCAGGAAGAAACCCGATCCGGCCAAGTAGCCGGCCTTCATCGAAGTCGCTCCCGAAGCCCCGGTTCGCCGGGGCTTCTTGCGGTTTGGGCCTTGATTGTGATGCCCGCATTGCGACACCTGCCTGTCGTTGCCGCATGCGTCAGCCAGACGCCGTTCTGCCATGATGTCCCGTCCACTCTCGGCGAGCCTCATCATGCCTGCACCCGTGGTTTCAACTCAGACCGCCCGCGCCGGGGTTCGTGGCGAGAGGATCGGCGCGGCAATGGTGCTGGGCTCTGCGATCGTCTGGAGCTTTGGCGGCGTGCTCGCCCGCATGCTCGACATTGAGGACGGCTGGACCGTCATTTTCTGGCGCTCGCTCTTTGCTGCCCTGTTCCTGCTGGCCTTCATGCTGCTGCGCGATGGCGTCCGGGGCACGCGGGCGCTTTTCGCCGACATGGGAATGGCGGGCTTTGCCGTCGGTGCCTGCTTTGCGACGGCGTCCACCTCGTTCATTCTCGCGCTTGCCTATACGACGGTTGCCAATGTCGTGCTGATCCAGGCAAGCGTCCCGCTGATTGCGGCCTTGCTCGGCTGGGTGCTCTTCGGCGAGCGGGTCGGCGCGGCCACTTGGGTGGCAATCGCGGCGGTCATTTGCGGGGTCGCAATCATGGTTTCCGGGTCCCTGACGGGCAGCGTCTCCCCGCTCGGTGATGCCCTGGCACTCCTGATCGCCTTTGCCTTCGCCTCGGCGACCGTGATCACGCGGCGCTATTCCGATGTGCGCATGACGCCCGCCGGCTTCACGGGGGCCGTTCTCGCCGCCGGCGCTGCAGCAAGCCAGACGAGCGGCTTTGCCGTGACCGCCGGCGAGCTCGGTATTCTGGTCGTCTTCGGCGCGCTGAACTTCGGGCTGGGCCTTGCGCTGTTCGTCACCGGCGCGCGCCTGATCCCGTCGGCGCTGGCAGCTCTTCTCGGAACGGCGGAGACGGTCTTGCAGCCGCTCTGGGTTGCGATCTTCCACGACGAGATTCCCGGCGAGCGCACGGTCGTCGGCGGCGCAATCGTCCTAGCGGCGCTACTATGCCACCTCGGGCGGGAGATGTGGCGCCAGCGCCGTGGCTGAGCGCAACCGCGTTGTCGCTTGACAATGCCGGGCAAAACCTTGAAGCCGGGCAGACAATTCGCGAAGGCCGAGAGAGATGACTGTGACGAAATCCGACGACAAACCGCTTTTCGGCCGGCCCTGGATCTTCATTCGCGGCGTGCCGGCGATGAAGTTCCTGCCGCCCGAGGGCCCGCCGGAAATTGCCTTCGCCGGTCGTTCCAATGTCGGAAAGTCGTCGCTGATCAATGCGCTGGTCGGCCACAAGGGGCTGGCGCGCACGTCCAATACGCCGGGGCGCACGCAGGAGCTGAACTACTTCGTGCCGGACGGCTTTTCCGGCGAGGCGGACGACCTGCCGCCGATGGCGCTCGTCGACATGCCGGGCTACGGCTATGCCCAGGCACCGAAGGAGCAGGTCGACGCATGGACCAAGCTCGTCTTCGACTACCTGCGCGGCCGTTCCACGCTCAAGCGCGTCTACGTGCTGATCGACAGTCGCCACGGCATCAAGAAGAACGACGAGGAGGTGTTCGACCTGCTCGACAAGGCGGCCGTCTCTTACCAGATCGTGCTGACGAAGACCGACAAGATCAAGGAAGCCGGCGTGCCCCGGCTGATCGGCGAGACGGCGGAAAAGCTGCGCAAGCGGCCTGCGGCCTATCCTGAGGTGCTGGCGACGTCGTCGGAGAAGGGCCGCGGACTCGATACACTGCGCGACGCCATCGTGACGACGATCACGCGCTGAAACACCCGATGCCGAAGAACCGCGACGTTCTCCGGATCGTAAATCCGCACTGTTGAACGTTCCTGCCCGAGTTGAACATTCCTCCGGTGTGTTGACCTGCGTCACTACACCGTCATCAAACGTGCCCTATCTGCTAGGTCGTCGTGCGTCCGACCGGACGCGCGCGGGAAGCAGTAGACTCGAGTTTGCGCATGCGCGACCAGAAGACCGTGCCGGTCCGCGGGGCATGCGCCAGCAGTATCAAGCGGTCGGCGTCCGCCGACGCGGTTTCAACAGGGAGCACGCTCATGTCCGATTTGATCGTAGTGGGATTTGATACGCCGGACGAGGCCGACAAGGTCCTCGTAAAGCTGAACGGCCTGAAGAAGGAATATCTGATCGATCTGGAAGATGCCGTGGTCGTCGTCCGCGACACGGCCGGCAAGGTTCACTTGAAGCAGAGCATGAACCTGACGGCGATCGGCGCCTCATCCGGCCTGCTTTCCGGCGCCCTGTGGGGCGGCCTCGTCGGGCTCCTGTTCCTCAACCCGCTGGCCGGCTTCGCCATCGGCGGCGCCGTCGGCGCAGGCGCAGGCGCTCTCTCCGGATCGCTCGCCGATTACGGCATCGACGACGAGTTCATCAAGTCACTGGGCGATACGATCCCGAACGACTCCTCGGCTCTCTTCATCCTCGTGCGCAAGGTTCAGCCGGAGAAGGTGCTGGCCGAGTTTCAGGGCGTCCGCGGGCGCGTACTCAAGACGTCGCTCTCGCCCGAGCAGGAAAAGAAGCTGCAGGAAGCCCTCTCCGGCGCCGCCGCACAACCCGCCGCTCCCGCCGCGAGCTGATACTGGCGGGCGACGTTCGTTGAACGAGCGTCGCCAGCAAGTGGGGCCATCGCGGACCTGACGATGGCCCCTGCCGATGCCGATCCGCCCGACCAGACGCGTGCGTCGCACGCCCCTGATGGGCCAGGGATCAGCTCTTCGGCAACAGCACCCTATCGATCACATGGATCACGCCGTTCGATTGCTTGACGTCGGCGATCGTCACCGTCGCGACGCCGCCCGTCTCGTCGGTCAGGGTCAGCTTGTCGCCATCCATCCTGGCCTTGAGAACGCAGCCGCCCACGGTCGCGACATCGTGCTCGCCGCCGTCGTCGGCAATCATCTTGCCGATCGCCGCAGCCATCGCGTCGGCCTGTACGACATGGCATGTCAGTACGGTAGTCAAAGTTGCCTTGTTCTCAGGCTTCAGCAGCGTGTCGACCGTGCCGGCGGGAAGAGCCATGAAGGCCTCGTTCGTCGGCGCGAAGACGGTGAAGGGGCCGTCGCCCTCCAGTGTCTCGACAAGGCCAGCGGCCTTGACAGCCGCGACCAGCGTCGTGTGGTCTTTCGAGTTGGCCGCATTCTGGACGATGCTCTTGTCCTCATACATGGCCGCCCCGCCGACCATGGGGTTCTTGGCCTGTGCCGTGAGCGCTCCGAGGCAGAGGATCGAGGCGGTCGCGACGAGGGATATCCCTGATATGCGCATGTTTCCAATCCTTCCGTACTGCTTTTTGAAAAAACGGCCTTGCTGCCGTCACGATTGTCTACGGAAGATCGAATGAGAAAGTTTCACCGCCGGTGCGCAATCCATGAGGCGGGTGTTGCCGGTACAGCAAGGAGAACCTGCCGTCCCTGGTTCAGAAGCTCCGTGCCCTGCCCGAAGCGATCACGGGACCGGTGGCAACGCCGGTGGGCGAGCCTCCGAGCGGCTCGACGCTGACGGCGAGCACCGCTCCCCTCAGTCGCGGCCGCATCGCGTCCGGTATGCGGATCATGCCATCGCCCGATTGCGGCAGGACGCCGAGCGATACGGGTGCCTTTCCGTCCTCGACGAGCCAGAGTTCGAGTGACTTGGCGCTTTCCTGCTTGGCCGCGACCGGGGTCATCATCAGCATGCCTTTCGCCGCGTCGAAGTGTGCGACGAGGCCCATCGGGCTGCCTGTGCCTGCGAGCTCGGCGATCTGTTCGGGTGCCGGCGGAGCGGAACGGAAGATTTCGGGGCCGAGCGCGACGAGCCCCACCGAGAGCGCCGTCATCGCCAGCGCCGCCCCGCGCCAGAAGGGCAGGGAAGCCCAGATGCTGCGCTGTGGTCGTGCCTGTCGCGTCGCCGGTTCGAAGATGCGCTGCTCGATTACGGAATAGACGCGCGGTGAGGGCGGCATCGTTTCCAGCTCGTGATTGATGGTCGACAGGTTTTCTTCCCATCGGTTGACCATGGCCGCGAATACCCGGTCATTGCGGAGCCGGGCCTCGACCTTGCGTCGGTCCTCCGCCGATAGAACGCCAAGGACATACTCGCCTGCGATCACCTCGTCGCGGCGCGGATCCCTGCTGTTCTGGTCGGGCGTTGTCATGATCCCAGGCACTCTCTCAATTTCAGCAGGCTTCTGCGAAGCCAGGTCTTCATGGTGTTCAGCGGCACGCCATGGCGCGTGGCAAGCTCCTCGTAGCTCAGGCCCTCGACATAGGCCGCCCGCACAGCCGAGGCCTTGTCTGTCTCCAGGCGCCTCAAGCAACCCTCGATGCGGCGCCCTTCCGACCGTTGGATGGAATTTTCCTCCGGGCTCGGGTCCGTATCGGCGATATCATATGCTTCCTCGATGTCGCTTGCCACTGGTCTTCGCGCGCGGATCACGTCAATCGCATGATGGCGCGCGATCGCGGCAAGCCAGGCAAAGGCGCTCGTTTCGCCTGGTGCAAAGCGATCGGCTCTCTGCCAGATCTTGACGTAGATTTCCTGCAGGGCCTCCTCGGCATCCTCGCGCCTACCGAGCATACGCAGGCAGATCGGAAAGAGTTTCGCGCAGGTCAGATCGTAGAGCCGACGGAACGCCTGCCGGTCCTTCAGGCTGATGCGACCGATCAGGTAGGAGATTTCGTCGTCACGCACGGAGTGCCCTTTTCTTCCCCGGAGGCGCATGTCATCCGGCCCGCCTGCTGCTGCATATATGGCGCGGAGCGGATTAGGAAAGAGCAGCGCCCGCCGCCGCATTCGTCATTCCATCGTCACGCGACATGCGTTAAACAGGCGCCGACAATTTTGCGAGGCTCTCATGTCCCTGACCGAAAGCGAAACCCAGGCCCGGCTGCTGGCGCAGGCTCTGCCCTACATGCAGCGTTACGAGAACAAGACCATCGTGGTGAAGTACGGCGGCCATGCGATGGGCAATCCGGAGCTCGGCAAGGCATTCGCCAGCGACATCGCGCTTCTCAAGCAGTCGGGCGTCAATCCGATTGTCGTCCATGGCGGCGGGCCGCAGATCGGCGCCATGCTCGCCAAGATGGGAATCGAATCAAAGTTTGAAGGCGGCCTGCGCGTGACCGACCAGATGACGGTCGAGATCGTCGAGATGGTGCTGGCAGGCTCGATCAACAAGGAGATCGTCGCCCTGATCAACCAGACGGGCGAATGGGCGATCGGGCTCTGCGGCAAGGACGGCAACATGGTCTTCGCCGAGAAGGCCAAGAAGACCGTTGTCGATCCGGACAGCAATATCGAGCGCGTCCTGGATCTGGGCTTCGTCGGCGAAGTGGTGGAGGTGGATCGCACGCTGATCGACCTGCTGGCGAAATCCGAGATGATTCCGGTCATCGCCCCCGTTGCGCCCGGCCGCGACGGCCACACCTACAACATCAACGCCGACACGTTCGCCGGCGCGATCGCAGGAGCGCTGAACGCCACGCGCCTCTTGTTCCTGACCGACGTGCCCGGCGTTCTCAACAAGCAGGGCGAGCTGATCAAGGAGCTTTCGGTTTCCGAAGCCCGGGCGCTGATCAAGGACGGCACGATCTCCGGCGGCATGATCCCCAAGGTAGAGACCTGCATCGACGCCATCAAGGCGGGCGTTCAGGGCGTGGTCATCCTCAACGGCAAGACCGCGCACTCCGTACTGCTCGAAATCTTCACCGAGCGCGGCGCCGGCACGCTGATCGTGCCCTGACCATGTGCGCGGGCAGCCATTGAAAACTCGGCCCGCGCCGCCCCTTGCGCCTGAAGCCCTCAGGGTGAGCCGTAGACGGTCGCCGCCTGCCTGCCCAGCCATTCGATCATGGCGCGGTAGGGCCCGGGGCCGTAGCTGACGCGGGCGACACCGAGTTTGGCAAGCGCTGCGACCGCCGGCACGCCGGCCCTCATCATCACGTTGACGGGCAAGGGCACTGCGTCGCAGATGCGTCCGATCAGTCCGCTCTCCGCCAGTCCCGGGACGAAGAACCCGCTGGCGCCGGCTTGCGCATAGGCCCGGCCTCGTTCGATTGCGGCGTCCACCAGCGCTTCGTGCCGGCTTGCGTCGGGCTGTTGCAGGAAAAGGTCCGTTCGGGCGTTGATGAAGAACGGCGTCCCCTTGTTCTCTGCCATTAGCCGGATGGTGCGGATGCGCCGTGTCTGCAGGTCGACGGGATGGATGCCCGAGCCGCCTATCACCTGATCCTCGAAATTGATGCCGACCGCCCCCGCATCGACGATCCGCGACACGTTCAGGGCCACGTCGTCCGGTTCGACGGCATAGCCACCCTCGAAGTCGATCGTGACGGGGAGATCGGTCGCATCCACGATCGACCGGGCGATTTCCGCAAGGCGAAGGAGCGGAACGGCTTGGCCGTCCGGATAGCCGCCGGCGGCTGCGACCGACCAGCTTCCGGTGGCGATCGCCTTTGCGCCCGCGGCAGCGACGGCCTTGGCGCTGCCTGCATCCCAGATGTTGTACAGCACCAACGGGTCGCCCCTTCGATGCAACTCGGCAAACGCCTCGGCTCTCAATTTCTGTTCCATGCCCTGCCTCCGCTGGAGAGTATCCTGCCCATCGTCCTGAGCAGGATGGGGGGCTTCCACTCCGCCAGGCCAGGGTCGAAATAGCATGTAGGCTTGCTATCCGGATTTCCAGCCTCTCGGCCGACCCGGCGACGGAAAAGGACGGACGGGGTGCTACTTCCACATCAACAGAAGCAGGATGCCCGTGACGATGAGCGTGCAACCAGCCGCCTCCATGCGGTTGATCCGCTCGCGGAAGACGAAATAGGAGGACGCGAAGGTGAAGAGCAGTTCGATCTGGCCGAGCGCGCGCACATAGGCAACCTGCTGCAGCGCCATCGCGGTGAACCAGCAGGCCGAACCGGTGACGCCCGCAAGTCCGACGATGGAGGAGGAGCGCCAGGAGCGGATGACACGGCCGATCTCCGAGGGATCCTTGAGAAGCATCCAGCCGAGCATGAAAACGGTCTGGAACGTGGTGACGCAGGCAAGCGTCACGGCCGCCTGCATGACGGGGTTCGGGCCATCCAGCGACAGCGCCGCCGAACGATAGGCGACGGCGGAAATGCCGAAGATCGCGCCCGACGCGATGCCGATCAGGGCGGTTCTGCCGGTCAAGGCCACAAGAAGATTGCGCCACGACAGCGGCATGCGGGCGACCGAAATCATCATCACGCCGACCACGCCCACGACGATCGCGCCGATGGCGCCCGGCGTCAGCCGTTCGCCTAGAAGCAGAAGCCCGAAGATCGCAGCCTGCACCGGCTCGGTCTTGGAATAAGCCGTGCCGACGGCGAAGTTGCGCAGCGAGAAGAGATAGACGAGCAGGATGGTGGCGAAGATTTGTGCCAGCCCGCCGATGACCGACCAAACGGCGAACGAAACACTGAGATCAGGGAAGGGGTAGCCCGCGAAATGGTGCAGCGCCGTCACGTAGGCGATCGCGATGGGAAAGCCGTAGCCGAAGCGGACGAAGCTCGCACCGGTCGTTCCGAGCGCACTGCGCAAATGCTTCTGCAGCGCCGATCTGAGGTTCTGCAGGAACGCGGCGCAAATGGTAATGACGATCCAGGCTTCCATTGATGCGGGCTAGCATGACGGTTGCCGCAAATCCATTGCCGCATCGCGGCGACGATTCCTTTTTGCTTCCTGTTGCGCCCGTGTCATAAGGGCGCCCATGACCGAGATCAGCAATATCCCCGACAAGTCAGACTTCGCCCATGTCACCGAGTGGGTGTTCGATCTGGACAATACCCTCTATCCGCATCACGTCGATCTCTTCTCGCAGATCGACGTCAACATGACGGGCTATGTTGCAGCCCTTCTGGGGCTGTCGCGCGAAGAAGCGCGAACGCTGCAGAAGCGCTACTACCAGGATCACGGCACGACGCTGAAGGGATTGATGCTGCATCACGGCATAGACCCGCTGGATTTTCTCGAAAAGGCCCATGCGATCGACTATGGCGTGCTGGCCCCGGATCCGGCGCTGGGGGAAGCGATCAAGGCGCTGCCGGGGCGCAAGTTCATCTTCACCAATGGCAGCGTCAAGCATGCGGAGATGACGGCCCGTGCGCTCGGCATCCTCGACCACTTTGACGATATCTTCGACATCGTGGCGGCCGAATACGTGCCGAAGCCGGCCGACGCCACCTACGACAAGTTCATGGCGCTCAACCGCGTCGACACGGCGCGTGCGGCCATGTTCGAGGATCTGCCGCGCAATCTCCTGGTGCCCAAGGCGCTCGGCATGAAGACCGTTCTCCTGATGCCGCGCGACGAGAGCCACGAGTTCACCGATGCCTGGGAAAAGAGGACCGATGCGGATGTGCACATCGATTACGCCACGTCCGACCTCACCGGCTTCCTTTGCCGGCTGATCGACCGATAGGGCTGCCGTACGAGTTTGCGAAGAGGCCGGCTTTTCACCGGCCTCCCGCCATCATGCCTGGCTTATTTTCCGGTTGCCGCCGCTTCCGTATCCAGCGTCTCGTAGAACTTCTCGATCACCGACCAGGCCTCGTCGGCTGTGTCGACGAAGTGCATCAGTTCGACGTCGCCCGGCGAGATCGTGCCGAAATCGGCGAGCGCGTTGAAATTGATGATCGAGTTCCAGAAGGTCTTGCCGAAAAGGATCAGCGGCACGAGCGCCATGCGCCCGGTCTGCATCAGCGTTACGGTCTCGAAGAGTTCGTCGAGCGTGCCGAAGCCGCCCGGGAATACCGTGACCGCCTTTGCGCGCAGCAAGAAGTGCATCTTGCGCACCGCGAAATAGTGAAAGTTGAAGCTGAGGTCGGGCGTCACATAGGCATTGGGCGCCTGCTCGTGCGGCAGCACGATGTTGAGGCCGATCGACGGCGCGCCGACATCCGCCGCGCCCCGGTTGCCCGCTTCCATCACGCCGGGGCCGCCGCCGGTGACGACCACGAACTCCTTGAACCCGGTCTCTGCCGAACGCTCCGAGCACAACTTGGCGAATTTGCGCGCCTCGTCGTAGTAGACCGACGCTGCCTCGAGGTTCTTGCGCTGCGTCTCGTTGCGGGCTGCCCAAGCTTCCATGCCGGGCGCGGGAATGCGCGCGCCGCCGAACATCACCACCGTCGAGTTGATGCCGCGCTCGGCGAGCATCATCTCGACCTTGAGAAGCTCGAGCTGCAGCCGCACCGGGCGCAACTCTTCGCGGCAGAGGAATTCGTCGTCCACATAGGCGAGCCGGTAGGCCGGCGACATCGACTGCGGGGTGTGGGGAACGACCGAAGCCCGGTGCTTGTCGAACGCGCTGTCGGCCAGCGGATCCCAGACGCCGTCCTTGCGGCGAAGGTTCTTTTTCTTCAGTCGTGCCATATCACTATCCATCCAGCGGTCTGCTTCACATGAAGGCGCGTAGCAGGCCTGTTCAACGTTGTCATTCGGGCAATGTCCGGCTGTATCATCTCGCCGGTCTCGTCGCGACACCATCCGCCGGAAAAGGGCTTCAACTTTCCGGGATCATGCTCTAGGACTCGCTGCCGAAAATGATATGTCCCCTCCGGCATCCCGATGGGCCAGAATAATGGTCGAAGTTTAAGGAATTCCGATGAACAACTCCAATCTCGCCGCCCTTGAAGCCACCATTGAACGCGCCTTCGAAGAGCGCGATTCCGTTACCACCTCGACGCGCGGCGAGGTTCGCGATGCCGTGGAGGCCGCGCTGAACCTGCTCGACAGCGGCAAGGTGCGGGTGGCCGAGAAGGGTTCCGACGGTAACTGGACGGTCAACCAGTGGCTCAAGAAGGCCGTGCTGCTGTCGTTCCGCCTCAATCCGATGGAGATCGTTCCCGGCGGCCCCGGCGCTTCGGTCTGGTGGGACAAGGTGCCCTCGAAGTTCGACGGCTGGAGCGTCAACGAGTTCGAGCGCGCCGGCTTCCGCGCCGTGCCGAACTGCGTCGTTCGCCGCTCCGCCTACATCGCGCCGAACGCGATCCTGATGCCCTCCTTCGTCAACCTCGGCGCCTATGTGGGCGAGGGCACGATGGTCGATACCTGGGCGACGGTCGGCTCCTGCGCCCAGATCGGCAAGAACGTCCACCTGTCCGGCGGCGTCGGCATCGGCGGCGTACTGGAGCCGATGCAGGCCGGACCGACGATCATCGAGGACAACTGCTTCATCGGCGCCCGCTCGGAAGTTGTCGAAGGCTGCATCGTCCGCGAAGGCTCGGTGCTCGGCATGGGCGTCTTCATCGGCAAATCCACCAAGATCGTCGATCGCGCGACGGGCGAGATCATGTATGGCGAAGTGCCGCCCTATTCCGTGGTCGTCGCAGGCTCCATGGGCTCTGGCGCCACGATGGCTAATGGCCAACCCGCGCCGAACCTCTACTGCGCGGTCATCGTCAAGCGCGTCGACGAGAAGACCCGCTCCAAGACCGGCATCAACGAACTGCTCCGGGACTGAGCAATGGGCAGTTCGGACCAGCCGCCAAGTTTGCGATGGCTCTTCTTCGGCTGGTCCGGCCGCGTCTCCCGTCTGCCCTATGCGCTCGCTTGGGCTTTCTGGATGACGCTGGCCGCGGCCTTTCTGACACGCATGGTAATGACGCCGCAGGATCAGCCGGCGTTCGTTGTCTGGACGCTCCTGTTTTTCGCGGTGGGCGTCGTCTCCACCCTTTCCTCGGTCATGCTGACGATCAAGCGCTTGCATGACATGGCCCTGCCGGCGCCGCTGGTTTTGTGCCTGTTCGTCCCGGCGATTTCCATCTTCGCGCTCATTGCCTTCCTCGTCTGGCCCGGCACGCCCGGGCCAAACCTGCATGGCGCTGTTGCCGACCGCCCAAAGGAATGACGCCAGTGGCCCGCTGCATTATTTCCCGGCCGCTCCGCATCGCCTTTCGGGTGCGAAACATGCAGCGAATTCAGAATTTTGTCGGAGTGCCGTTGCGCCATCTTTCCCCTGCATGCAGGTGAAGGATGATGACAGCGCGCGCCCTATGAGCTAGACCCGACAAAGCGCTCCAGAACCTAAGACCGGCGGTGCATAGCGCGGCCAGCCGGCAGGCAGTCCAGCACATGACCACGATCGATCCCGTCCTCAATCTCGCCACTCTCATCCGCTGCCCTTCCGTCACGCCGGCCGAAGGCGGTGCGCTGGCGGCGCTGGAGGCCATGCTCGCCCCGCTCGGCTTCAATGTGGAGCGCGTGGTGATGTCGGCTCCGGGGACGCCGGATGTGGAGAACCTCTATGCGCGCATCGGCACCAACGGCCCGCATCTGATGTTTGCCGGCCACACCGACGTCGTGCCGGTCGGCGATGAGACCGCCTGGACCCACGGCCCTTTCTCGGCCGATATCGCCGACGGCGAAATGTACGGCCGCGGCGCTGTCGACATGAAGGGCGGGATTGCCTGCTTCGTTGCGGCCGTCGCCCGCCACATTGAGAAGCACGGGCCGCCGGCCGGCTCCGTCTCCTTTCTGATTACCGGTGACGAGGAAGGCCCCGCGGTCAACGGCACCATCAGGCTTTTGGAATGGGCGGCGGCGAAGGGCGAGCGCTGGGATGCCTGCGTGGTCGGCGAGCCGACCAATCCGGACATGCTGGGCGACATGATCAAGATCGGCCGGCGCGGCTCGGTCTCGGGCACGCTGACCGTCTTCGGGGTCCAGGGGCACGCCGCCTATCCGCACCTGGCGGACAATCCCGTCCGCGCCGTCATTGCTCTTGCCGATGCGCTGATGGACCCGCCCTTCGATGCGGGCACGGCCGACTTCCAGCCTTCGAACCTGGAGGTGACCACCATCGACGTGGGCAATCGCGCCGTAAACGTGATCCCGGCCAGGGCCTCTGCCAGCTTCAATATCCGCTTCAACGACAACTGGACGGCCGATGGCGTGAAAGCCGAAATCGTTCGCAGGCTGGAAAAGGCGGCATCCGACGACCGGCTCCGCCCGGGCCGTCAGCCGGTCCGCTACGAAATCACCTGGGCGGAACGTCCGAGCCACGTGTTCCTGACGCGCGACGACCGGCTCATCGCCTCCCTGTCGGCGGCGATCGAGGCGGCGATCGGCAGGGTTCCGAAGCTGTCGACCACCGGCGGCACGTCTGATGCGCGTTTCATCAAGGATTACTGCCCCGTCGTCGAATTTGGCCTCGTCGGCCAGACGATGCACATGGTCGACGAACGCGTCGCCGTCGCCGATCTCGAGACGCTGACGAAGATATACGAAACCTTCCTGGAACGCTGGTTCGCCGATGCCGGGGATTGACGAGGTCCTCCATTATCTCACCGGTGTCTGGCAACTCGTCCGACAGAAGCCCGAAGGCTTCCGCTGGCTGGACCTCACCTGGCGCGGTCTTGTTCGCTCGTTCTGGGCGATGGCCTGGAGCCTGCCGGCGCTGGCAGTCATATGGGCCTCGTGGCGCCTCTATTTTCTCGGCCGCATGCCGGAAGGAACGGGTGCCGGGTTCGATTTCGTCCTGAAGCTCGCCTTCATCGATCTCGTCGGCTGGTTCCTGCCGCTGATCCTCGTCGCCTTGCTGGCACGCCCGCTGGGATACGCGCAGCATCTGGCGACCATGGTCATCGCCAGCAACTGGATCGCCGTGCCCTTTGCCTACGCGACCGCCATTCCCTTTGCCATCGCGCTGGTGGTGCCGGATTTCTCCGCTTTTTCCGGGCTCCTGCTCTACGCCGTCTTCGGCATGAGTATCATGCTGCAGTACCGTCTGATGTGGATGTGCGTCGGCAAGCAGTCGCTGCTGGCGGCGACTATCACCGCATTGTTCG
Organism: Rhizobium subbaraonis; assembly: GCF_900220975.1. Taxonomy (GTDB): domain Bacteria; phylum Pseudomonadota; class Alphaproteobacteria; order Rhizobiales; family Rhizobiaceae; genus Mycoplana; species Mycoplana subbaraonis. The sequence goes on from NZ_OBQD01000008.1 coordinate 235,280, forward strand.
TGCTGCCGCCTCTTCTTGCAGGGCAGGGTCTGCAGGTTCTGCTCGGCACATTGCCGGGCTGAGAAATATCAGTAGTCGACCTGCATGAAGTAGAGCCCCTCCGGTGGGGCGACCGGGCCGCACGCCTTGCGGTCTCGAGCCTGCAGCGCTGCCCGCACATCGGCCACGCTCCACTTTCCTTCGCCTGCAAGCTTCAGCGTGCCGGCAAACGAGCGGATCTGATTGTGAAGGAAGCTCTGCGCCGTGGCGCGGATCTCGATCAGCTCGCCCGTGCGCGTCACGTCGAGCCGGTCGATCGTTCGGACCGGGCTGTTGGCCTGGCAATGGGCCGAGCGGAAGGTCGTAAAGTCGTGCTTGCCGACGAGTTCCTGCGCGGCGGCGTGCATCGCCTCGTGGTCGAGCGGCTTTGCCACGAACCACGCGCGCTTCGCCTCCAGCGCCAGCGGCGCCCGGCGCGCGATGATGCGGTAGAGGTAGTGGCGCCGCTGTGCGGAAAATCGGGCATCGAAGGTGTCGTCCACCAGCGCGGCATCAAGGATCGCCACCCGCTCGCCCGCCTGCATCAGATGCGCGTTCAGGGCGTTGCGAAGCGTGTGCTCCTCCCAGGCCCGGGACAGGTCGGCATGGGCGACCTGTCCCATGGCGTGGACGCCTGAATCGGTGCGGCCGGCGCCCCGGATCGAGATCGTTTCGCCGGTGAGGGAGAGGATCGCCTTTTCCACGGCGCCCTGAACGGAGGGGCCGTTTTCCTGCCGCTGCCAGCCGACATAGGGCGTACCATCATACTCTATGATCATGCGGTAGCGCGGCATCAGGCGATCACCGTGCCGGCCGGAACCGGTGTACCGCGCAGGAAATCCGCAACGTCGAGCGGCTTGCCGCCGGCCTTCTGCAGGCGGGTGAGCGAGATGGCGCCATCCGCGCACGCGACGACGAGACCATCGCGGGATAGCACCGTTCCCCTCGCCCCGTTGCCATCGGCGATCCGTGATCCCAGCACCTTCACCCGCTCGGGCCTGCCGGCAACGTCCAGTTCGAACCAGGCGCCTGGGAAGGGGGACAGCGCACGGATGTGGTTGTGCACATCGGCCGCGGGGCGGGCGAAGTCGATCCGGGTCTCGCCCTTGTTGATCTTGGCCGCATAGACAACACCCTCGTCGTCCTGCGGCGTCAGCGGCAGCACACCGGTTTCCAGGCGTTCCATCGCCTGTGCCATCAGCGTGCCGCCAACCTGCATCAGCCTGTCGTGCAATTCGCCGCCGGTCATCTCGGGCGCAATGGCGACGCGCTGGGTCAGCGCAACGGGACCGGTGTCGAGCCCCTTGTCCATCTTCATCACCATCATGCCGGTTTCCGTGTCACCAGCCATGATCGCCCGCTGGATCGGTGCCGCACCGCGCCAGCGCGGCAGCAGCGAGGCGTGACCGTTGTAGCAGCCGAGCCGGGTGCCGGTCAGGATCGCCTCGGGCAGGAGCAGCCCGTAGGCGACCACTACGGCAACATCGGCTTCGAGCGCCCGGAAGGCTGCACGATCTTCCTCGGCCTTGAAGTTCAGGGGCGTGTACACGGGGATGCCGAGCGCTTCGGCGCGCTGGTGCACGGGCGATTTCTGCAGCTCCAGCCCGCGTCGCCCCGCAGGCCGCGGCGGCTGCGAATAGGCGGCGACGATTGTATGGCCGGCCTCGAAAAGCGCGTTCAGCGTCGCCACGGAAAATTCCGGCGTGCCCATGAAGATGATGCGAAGCGCCATGCCGCAATGCTCCCGTCAGGCGCATGATTCTCCGGATCGGACCGATCGCCAGAGCGGCGCATGCGCGGGTTCAAACTGTTACCGTAGTGGCCCGGGGTCAGCGTTTCAACGTCGCCGTCAGATCGCCTTGGCGCCGCGGGTCTTTGCGGCCTTGGTGAACTTGCGGATCACCATGTCGCGCTTGAGCTTGGAGATATGGTCGATGAAGAGCACGCCGTTGAGGTGGTCGATTTCGTGCTGCAGGCAGGTCGCCAGCAATCCGTCGGCCTCGATCGTCTGCTCCTTGCCGTCGCGGTCGAGATAACGCACGGTGATCGCGGCCGGGCGCTCCACTTCGGCGTAGTAGTCCGGGATCGAAAGGCAGCCTTCCTCGTAGACGGAACGCGCATCGCTCGAGGCGACGATCTCGGGGTTGATGAAGACGAGCGGCGTCTTCTCCTCGCCGTCCTTCGAGACGTCCAGCACCAGCATGCGGCGCGGCACGCCGATCTGGATCGCCGCCAGGCCGATGCCGGGCGCGTCGTACATCGTCTCCAGCATGTCCGTTGCCAGGCGGCGCGTCTCGTCGTTGATGGCCTCCAGGGGGGTGGAGACCTGTCGCAGGATGGGATCGGGAAGAATAATCAGCGGTTTGATCGTCATGTGCTTCACTTAGCGGTTTGTCGGGCGCCTTTCAATTGTCTTGGAAGGCATCGCTTTCCATCCAGGCTACCCGGCATTCTGTTCACGTTATGATCTATCTTCGGGCGCAAATACTGGTATGTTTGCGCCATGACTCCGCAATTCTCTTTCAAGGAAACGCTGATTCGGCTGGTGGATGCCCTGTCGCGGGATCCGGCCCTGCAGCTTCTGTGCATTCTGGCGGCGGCCGTGCTGCTAGGCATCTTCTATGTCGCTCGCCGTTCGGCGCGTATTCGGCAGCAGGCATCGGCCGTAGCCGACGCGCGGCTTTCGGAGCTGTTACGGGCGCAAAACGAGATGCAGGGCCGTGTCGCGGCCATGGCCGAGGTGTTTGGCGCGCGGCAGGCGGAGACCAACCAGTCGATCAATCAGCGGCTCGACGGGCTGACGCAGCGGCTCGGCCAGTCGATCAGCGAGCAGACGCGCGCCACCCATGAGAACCTCCGCCGGCTGCAGGAGCGGCTGGCGGTGATCGACACCGCGCAGACGAACATCCAGTCGCTGGCCAAAGACGTCGTCGGCCTGCAGGCCATTCTCTCCAACAAGCAGACGCGGGGTGCGTTCGGGCAGGCGCGCATGGAGGCGATCGTCGCGGACGGCCTTCCGATGGGTGCCTACGAATTCCAGCCGCAACTGGCAAACGGCGTCCGTCCCGATTGCGTCATCCGCATGCCGAACGGCCAGCCGCCGCTGGTGATCGACGCCAAGTTTCCGCTGGAGGCATGGAACGCCATGGGCGCGGCCAAGAGTGCCGAGGCGTCGAAGGCCGCAGCCCAGCAGTTTCGCCGTGACATGGAGGTCCATGTCCGTGACATCGCGGAGAAGTACCTTCTCCCGGGCGAGACGCAGGACACCGCCTTCCTCTTCGTTCCCTCGGAATCGATCTTCGCGGCCGTCCACGAGAACTTCGAGGCGATTGTCCAGAAGGCCCATCGTTCCCGCATCGTCATCGTCTCGCCCTCCCTCCTGCTGCTGTCGATACAGGTGCTTCAGGCCTTGCTGAAGGACCAGCGCATGCGCGAGCAGGCGCACGTTATCCAGGGTGAGGTGGTCCGGCTGATGGAGGACCTCGGACGTCTCGATGACCGCGTTCGCAAGCTGCACGGCCATTTCACCTCGGCACAGAAGGATGTGGACCAGATCCTTACCTCGACGGAGAAGCTCGCCCGCCGGGGCGCGCGCATCGGCGAGATGGAGTTCGAAACCGCAGCCGCGTCCGCCTCGGTCCAGCCGCAGCAACCGGCCGAGCGAGGGGTCGAGAGCCGCACCGGCCAATTGAAGCTCAGAGTGGTTGACGAGGACTGATCGTCTCGGGCAGTGTCGGCCGAAGAAAACCGCTGAGGAACGCGTCCCCATGATCACCGTCTTCGGATCCATCAACATGGATCTCATCGCCACGACCGAGCGTCTGCCGAAGCCGGGGGAAACCGTGCGCGGACATACGTTCACGACTGCGGCCGGCGGCAAGGGCGCCAATCAGGCGCTGGCGGCCCGGCGTGCGGGCGCGACCGTACGGATGGCGGGTGCGGTAGGCGGCGATGCCTTCGCAGCCGAATCGCTGGTGCTGCTGACGCAGGCCGCGGTAAACCTCGACCTGGTGAAGGTCGCAGACGAGCCGACGGGCACGGCCCACATCCTCGTCAGCGACGACGGCGAGAACGTTATCGTCGTCGTGGCCGGGGCCAACGGCGACGTCACGGCTGCGGACGCCAAGGCTGCGGTCTCGCAGATGTCGGCGGGCGACGTCCTGATGCTGCAGCTGGAAGTGCCGCCGGAAGCCGTGGAGGCGGCGCTCGACGCGGCAAAGGCGCGGCGGGTCACGTCGGTCATCAACCTCGCGCCGCTGACGTCGGATGCCCAAATGCTGGGTGCCAAGGCCGATATCGTCGTCACCAACGAAACCGAGTTCGAGCTTTTCGCCGGCAAGCAGAACCTGTCGGACGCGGCGCGGGAAGCCGAAATGCGCGCGATCCATGAGCGCACGGGCCAGACGCTGATCGTCACGCTCGGCGCCGACGGGGTCATCGCCATCCGCAAGGGCAACGTTTTTCGCACCCCCGGCCTGAAGATCGAGCCGGTGGATACTGTCGGTGCCGGCGACAGTTTCTGTGGCTATCTTGCTGCCTCGCTCGATGCCGGCCTTCCCTTTGCCGACTGCCTGCGCCGCGCGGCCGTCGCCGGCTCGCTGGCGTGCCTCAAGCGCGGCGCCCAGCCCTCGATACCCGATGCTGCTGCGGTCGATGCCCTGGTGTCGGCAAGCTAGCCTTGTTCATGCGCAGGTGGAACCTTTCTTGAAACGCGGGTGCTGCGGCCTACCTTTTGTTGCGCTGCGGCAAGGAGAGAGGCGATGAGCGAAGACGAGGCCCCGGAGACCAAACTTACCCAGACGAAGCGCCGCTGGGCCGAGCAGGGCCGCTTTCTGACGGGCCGGATCAGCCGGCAGGGTACGGATCGCCTGCCGCCGGGCCAGCATCTGGTGAAGAACTGGCCCGTTCTCGATCTCGGTCAGCAGCCGGTCGTCCGGCCCGAGAGCTGGCGGCTCGATATCGCAGGCGAGGTGGATAGCCCGGCTTCGCTCGACTGGCGCGCCTTTCAGGCGCTGCCGCAGACCAACAATCAGTCCGACATCCACTGCGTGACGACATGGTCGCGCTACGACAATCGCTGGCAGGGGGTCTCCACGCATGACCTGCTCGATCTCGTCATGCCGAAGCCGTCGGCGAGCCATGTCATGCTGTCGAGCTATGACGGCTATACCACCAACCTGCCGCTTGCCGATTTCGCCGTCGAGGACGCGATTCTGGCCACCCACTGGGAGGGAGAACCCCTGTCGGTGGAGCACGGCGGCCCGGTGCGCCTCGTGGTGCCCCACCTCTACTTCTGGAAAAGTGCCAAGTGGGTGAACCGCATCGAGTTCCTGGTCGGCGACCGGGCGGGTTTCTGGGAGCGCAACGGCTATCACATGCGGGGCGATCCCTGGACCGAGGAGCGCTATTCGGGGGATTGAGCTTTGTCCCTAGCTCGTAGGAGCTATTCTTCCCGTTGTCGACAGGTTCACGAGGGATCAGTATATTAGCGCCTTCTTTTAAAATGGAGGGCGCCCCCGATGGCGACGTACACCGTCTATTTTCCCGGTGGCAAGTATCCCCAGGACTACAGCCCTGCCATTGCCGGCTTCAACTACAATCCGATGTTCGGCGAACTGGTCGATCTGTCTTCGGCGACGGTGATCGGCAGTTCGTCGACGCGCTATACCCTGCAGCTCGATGACGGCCTCAAGCTGCGCTTCAGTGGCTCCGGCTTCACCTTCGATGGCGGCGGGGACGCGACCGGCGGGACGGTGACGAAGGTCGAGTTGCTGCAGTCGAACGGCACGACGCTGGTATCGACGCTCACGGGACTCAGCCTGTCGCTGGAGGCCCTGCAGGATGCGGCGACCGTCTTCGATCCGTGGAGCCTCCAGTCCTGGATACTCAACCGCAGCGACATCCTGAACGGGTCGTCCGGAAACGACGATCTGGAGGGTTTCGCCGGCAACGATACGATCAACGCCAAGGGCGGCGACGACTTCGTCATCGGCGGTGAGGGCAGGGACCGCTACGACGGCGGAACCGGCTGGGACAATCTCAGCTTCCAGGACGCGCGCTTCAATCCCAATGCGCTTGGCGGCGTCGTGCTCGACGCGGCATCCGGCACAGTGGTGGACCCTTACGGCAACACCGAGCAGTTCCAGAATTTCGAGACCTTCCGGGGTACCCAGTTTCGCGACATGCTGAAGGGGTCGGCCAGGGACGAGGATTTCCAGGGCGTCGGTGGGCGGGACGTCATCGACGGCCGTGGTGGCTTCGACACCGTCAGCTATCATCGCGACCAGAGCAACGGTGGTCGCGCCATCGGCGTGACGGTGGACCTCAAGGCCGGAACGGCGATCGACGGCTTCAGCAAGACGGACACCCTCAGCCGCATCGAGGGCGTGCGCGGCACCGCCTATGCCGACAGCCTGACCGGCGGCAACGGCGACAACTGGTTGCGCGGAGACGGAGGAAACGACTATCTCGCAGGCGGCCTCGGCAACGACCAGTTGCGCGGTGACGGCGGCAGCGACTACTTCGTCTTCAACACGAAACTCAGCGCTGCGTACAATGTCGATGAGATCGAGGACTTCAACGTCGCCGCCGACACGATCAAGTTGGAGAACGCGGTCTTCACCAAGCTGAGCGGCATCGGAACGCTCTCGGCATCGCAGTTCGTGGCCAATGACAAGGGCTGCGCGGAAAACGCCTCGCACCGCATCATCTACGAGAAGGACGCCGGCAATCTCTACTACGATTACAACGGCAAGGCGTCCGGCGGTCGCGTGCTGTTCGCGACGCTTGACGACGGCCTGGCAATGACGGCGGCAGATTTCTTCATCATCTGACGGCGCCATGCCCCCGGCGGCGTCAGCGCGCAGACCCGTCAGCGTCGGAACGTGTCTTCGTAGATTGCGGGCTTGAAGCCTGCAAGATAGCGGCCGTCCACGTCGAGGATCGGTCGCTTTATCATCGATGGCTGCGCCACCATCAGCGCAATCGCCCTTTCGGCGTCGAGATCGGCCTTCTCCGCCTCGGGAAGCGCGCGGAAGGTGGTGCCGGACCGGTTCAGGACCGTCTCCCAGCCCAATTCGTCGATCCAGCGTCTGATCGATGCGGCGTCGATTCCCTCCGCCTTGTAGTCGTGGAAGAGATAGGGGATGCCGTGCGTGTCGAGCCAGGTCCGGGCCTTCTTCATCGTGTCACAGTTCTTGATGCCGTAGATCCTGACGGTCATTTCCATGTTTCCTTTCGGCTCAAAGGCTGAGGAACTTTTCGACCACCGCATCGACCTCGGCGCTCTTCAGGCCGGCGATGTTGATGCGGGCAGAGCCGGGCATGTAGATCGCGTGCTCGGCGCGAAGCCGCAACACGTCCTCTTCGGCAAGCGGCAGCAGCGAGAACATGCCCTCCTGTTCGGCGACCGCTGTCAGGACCTGCCACCGGCGCGAAAGCCCGGCAGCGAGGCGTTGGCGGATCGAGGCGACACGGCCGCGCATCACGTCGAGCTCCGCCATCCAGTCGGCCTTGAGCACGTCGTCTCCCAAGATCTCGCTGACGATCGCGGCCCCGTGGTCGGGCGGCATCGAGTAGGCGGTACGCGCCAGCGCGGCAAGGTTGGAGCGGGCCGAAAGGGCGATATCCCCTGTCGCCGTCACGGCGAACACCGCCCCGGTGCGTTCGCGGTAGAGGCCGAAATTCTTGGAGCAGGAAATCGCAAGCAGGGCCTCCGGGACGGCGTCTAGCACCGTGCAGAGGCCCGCCCGGTCCGCTTCCAGCCCCCTGCCGAAACCCTGATAGGCGCTGTCGATCAGCGGCAGCAGGCCGCGCTCGGCGATCAGCGTCGAAAGCGCGTGCCATTGGTCCGCAGTGAGAACGGCGCCGGTCGGATTGTGGCAGCTGGCATGCAGCAGCACCGCGTCCCCTTTCTCTGCCGTTTTCAGAGCCTCCATCATCTCGTCGAACAGGATCGACTGGGACGGAACGTCGAAGAACGGGTGCGAGACGACCTCCAGTCCGGCGACCTTGAAGATTGCCGGATGGTTCGGCCACGTCGGCACGCCGACCCAGATCCGTGTCACGCCCATGCGTGCCATCAGGTCCGCGGCAAGCCGCAAAGCGCCCGAGCCGCCGGGCGTCTGCAGGCTGGCGACGGCCCGGTCGCGTCCGGAAGGACCGGTCGTCAGCTCCCAGAGCCGTTCGAGGAACACGGGGTCGCCTTCGGGCCCGACATAGGATTTCGTCGCCTGGCCAGCGACAAGCCGGCGTTCGGCTTCCTTCACCGCGCGGAAGATCGGCGTCGCGCCCTCTTCGTCACGGTAGACGCCGACACCCAGATCCACCTTTCCGGCCCTGGCATCGGCGCGATAGAGCCCGATCAGGGCGAGAAGCGGATCATCGGGCTGGCGGTTGAGCGTTTCGAACATGATGAGACCCCTTCGACTGGGTTTGGCTTGTGATCGTTTATGCGAAATCCGCCCCAATTTCGAGCCTGAACTTGCTGGACCGCACCTGTAATCCGGAGGGGGACGCTCATTCATTTTCGCCGACGGACCTGCGTCACGCGGTTGCGGCGAGGAAGGGGCTACCCTATGTTCTGCCTTGCCTGCGCGCCCCTGCGAAGGAAGGGCTGTTGAAGAAACTGAACGAAAAGATGAGCTCCGCCGCCCTGGCGGCGATCCGCAATCGCCGTGGGCACCGGCCGTTCTCCGCCAATCGCGACGGCGGCGACACCGTCATCGCCTCCTACAACGTCCATAAATGTGTCGGCGTCGATCGCAAGTTCGATCCGGACCGCGTGGCGGCTGTCATCTCGGAGATCGATGCCGATGTGATCGCGATCCAGGAAGCCGACAAACGCTTCGGCGCGCGCTCCGGCCTGCTGGATCTGACGGCGCTTGAGCGGGACTGTGGCCTCATCCCGGTTCCCATTATGACGCATTCGACCAGCGGCCACGGCTGGCATGGCAACATGCTGATGATCCGCAAGGGCACCGTCCTGAACGTGCGCCAGTTGAAACTGCCGGGCGTGGAGCCGCGCGGGGCGCTGGTGGTGAATTTCGATTTCCCCAATGGCAGGCTGCGCGTGGTCGCCGCCCATTTCGGCCTGCTCAAGCGGTCGCGGCAACTGCAGGCCAAGGCGGTGCTGGCCTCCGTGGCCCAGGAGGAGGAGATGCCGACCGTTTTGATCGGCGATCTCAACGAATGGCGCGTCGGCCGTCGCTCCTCACTGTCGCCGCTCGCTCCCGTGTTCGATCCCGCTGCCGGCGCAGTTCCAAGCTTTCCCTCGCGCTTTCCCGTTCTGGCGCTGGATCGCGTGCTCGGCCACCCGCACGATCTCGTGGCCGCTGTCGAAGTTCACGACAGTCCGCTTGCCCGTGTCGCCTCCGATCACCTGCCGATCAAGGCGCATATCGATCTTCAGTCGATCTGGGACCGTTCCTACGGCAACGCGCATCGCGTCGGGGCGACGGCGGAAGCGGTTCGGTAAAGGGCGCGATCTCAAAGATAGGGCGAGCCCAGCCAGGTGATCCGCTCGATCAGCCGCCGCGAGAAGGGGCGTGCCCGCAGAGCCTGCAGGTTCACCTCCTTCGCCGTCCTGAGCGCTTTGCCGATGCGCGCTTCGATCTCGGCTGCGAAGAACGTGTCGAACACCTCGATGTCAATCTCGAAGTTCAGGCGTAGCGAGCGCGGATCGAGATTGGAGGATCCGATGTAGGACCAGACCCCGTCGATGACTGTCAGCTTGGAATGGTTGAAGGCGCCGCCTGCGCGCCAGATCCTGCAGCCGGCCTTGAGCAACTGGTCGAACTGCGCCGTCATTGCAAGATCGACCAGTTTGAGATTGTTGGTCCCGGGGACGACGATGTCGATGGCCACGCCGCGGCGCGCCGCCGTCGCAAGCGCGCTGATCAGGTCTCTCTCAGGCAGGAAATAGGGCGACATGATCCGGATACGGCTCTTGGCGACCGAGATCGCCCCCATCAGCATGCGCTGGTTGGCTTCGAGGCTGCTGTCGGGGCCGGAAGAGACGGCGCGCGCGAACAGCGCGGCGTTGGGCTCAGCCTTCGGCGGCGCCAGTTGCCATGCCTCGCCATCGAGCGCGGCGCCGCCGGAAAATCGCCAGTCCTCGTAGGCAACGTGGAAGATATCGCCGACAATCGGTCCTTCCGCGCGGAAGTGCGTGTCCTTGGCTTCGTCATCGCCGGAAAATTCGCGGGCGAACGCAGCGCGTATGTTGAGCCCCCCGGTGAAGGCGACGGCGCCGTCGACGATCAGGATCTTCCTGTGCGTCCGAAGATTGGCGTAGGGCAGCCGCAGTCCCATGACGATGTTGCCGTTGAAGACGCGGGTGGAGACGCCGCCCTGTTTGAGCGTCTGCATGATGCTGGGCGTCGAATAGCGGGCACCGACCGCGTCGATCAGCACATGCACCTTCACCCCGCGCGCCACCGCTGCTGAAAGGGCGGAGGCAAACCGCAAACCCATGCCGTCGCGGTCGAAGATGTAGGTTTCGAGCAGGATGCTGCGCCGGGCTCCGTTGATCGCATCGAGCATCGCCGTATAGGCGATGTCGCCGGTTTCCAGAACCGCGATGCGGTTTCCGGAGGTCAGCGCGAAGCGGCTGACATTGTCGCCCAAGTGCTTCATCGCCGAAAGGGCGCCGCCGTAGCGGCTGTAGACTGTCTCTCCGGACACGTCGTGATGAACGGTGTGGTGGCCCTTCCTGGTGATCGCGCCGGCTCGCTGCAGCGTCAGCGTCTTGCGCCGGATCCGGTTGATGCCGACGACGTAGTAGATGACCGCGCCAAGGATCGGCGACAGCAGGATGACGCCGACCCAGCCGATCGCTGCGCGCACCTCTTCCTTGGTCATCGTCGCGTGGATTGCAGCCGGTGTGCCGAGCACGATCGAAAGCACGACCAGGACATGCGGCCAGTAGTCGGAGATCGTCTGCAGCATTCCGTTCCGCCGGTCACCATCTGAAGGTTGAACGCTATTGTCCCTCCACCTTAGCGTATCGGCAAAGAAAATCAGTATCGATTTTAAGGAGGGATTGCGCGCAGATTCAACGTCTTATCACGCCGACCTGCGCGCGGGGGCTCAGTCTTCCAGCGTTCCAGGGGCGCGATCGGCGCGGGTGCGTTCGCGGCAGGCAATCTTCATTAGGTCGTCGCCGCGGCGCACGAACCGGTCGGAGGTCCGCGTCGCGATCAGACCGGGCTGGGCGGCCCGAACCTCGATCGAACCGTCAGCAAACCCCGGCCGTGTCACGAGCGTTGCAAGCAGGTCGCCAGCCTCGATCGTGTCGCCGATGTCACGGTGGAACAGCACCGTGCCAGGCTCCATCGCCCGCACCATCTCGATGTTGTCGAGGGGAACGGCCGGTCCGGAAAATGCCTGAGCGGGCAGCAGCGGCCCGCCTTGTGGCGTGGCGATCACGCCGCGCGCGACGAGAAAGTTAAACAGCCCATCGGCGTCTTTTGTTGCACTCTCAGGATAGACGTCGCGCCGCCCGCGCAACTCGACGGTAGCCGCCAGCCGTCCCGGAACGGAGGCCTGCTTCTCGCCGCCCTGGCGCTTGAAGGCATAGCCGACTGCCTCCTCAAACGCGGTGCTTTCGCCGTCCGACAGGAACACCGCTTCCATCGAAAGCGCATTCGCAAGATCTGCCGCCTCTGGCCAGAAGGCCTCGTCGATATAGGCGTATTGCACGGATTCGTCGTCGCAATGAAGGTCCAGCACCAGTTCGGCGCCGAGCGCCATGTGAAGCAACGTCCGCTTCAGCCGGTTCACCGCCGTCTGCTGATCGAAGTCCTTCAGGAGCCCGTCCCGCTCCGAAAGGGGGACGAGCGGAAAATCGCGGTTGAAATTTGTGCGCGAGGCTAGATCAAAGCGGCCCTGCATCTCGCCGAAATGCGCCTGTGCCGCGCCGATCGGATTGGCCTGCGGCACGATGGTGATATCGCCCAGGACGGCGCCGGCCGCTTCCGCCTCGCGCAGCCGCGCGCAAAGGAAGTGGATGAGAGCCGTGCCCGGCAGCTCGTTCGAATGCAGTGCCGCCTGGATGTAGACCTTCGGCGCATCCGCAACGGTGCCGGTGAAACGCAGCACGGGAAGCCGCCATTCGAGGCCGGGCGTGTCGCCGGCAAGGGTGATCTCGGTAACGTCCACGATGTCTCCTCGCAAAGTCTTTTGCCGCGGTTATGGGGATTGATTGCAATCGGTGCAAGTCCGCACGCATTTTTCGAGCGCCCGGAATCGGGTTGAACTGGCGCCGGCAAGGGACGATCTTAGGTAAACGAAGCGGAGCCTGGATCATGTCGAGCGCGTGCAGCTACCTGATCTTTGAAACGGCAGGCGGTCCTTGCGGCATCGCCTGGAGCCGCACCGGCGTCCTGCGCTTCCAGCTGCCGGCCGACGATCCAGAGACGACACGGCGTCTGCTTATGCGCCGGTTGCCGTCCGCCGAGCCGGCGGATCCGGCACCTGCCATCGCCGAGGCCGTCGCGATGGTCCGGCGCTATTTCGCCGGCGAAGCGGTCGATTTCTCCGGCGTCCCGCTCGACCTTGCCGGCCAGAGCCCTTTCTTCACGGCGATCTATGGTGCCGCCCGGCGTGTCGCCTGGGGGCAGACGACGACCTACGGCGCCCTTGCCCGTGACCTCGGCGCCGGTCCCGAAGCCGCGCGCGACGTCGGCCAGGCCATGGCCAAGAACCCCGTCGCGCTCATCATCCCCTGCCATCGCGTGCTCGCCGCCGGAGGCAAGGTCGGCGGCTTCTCCGCCCCCGGCGGCGCCGGCTCAAAGCTCAGGATGCTGGCGCTGGAGGGCATCACCTTTGCCCCGCGGGAGCCGGCACAGCAGACGTTCGGGTTCTAGCCGGGCTGGGGCGCGCCGGCCAGCCTGTCCGGTTCCAGGATCACAGAACCGGAAGGACCCCGCCATCATCGACCATTGGTCTTACCTCCGCGCCGCTGGAAAGCCGTGGCGCTTAGCCGCCCAAACCACGGCCAGCGTTGGGACCAGCAGCGCCAGCAGTGCGGGCGAGAACGCGGAGACGCCGAAGAGACCCAGCAGAGCGCCGCCGATGATGCCGCCGCCCGCAATCGCCATGTTCCAGGCCGTGACCAGCATCGACTGTGCCACATCGGCCGCCTCCCCAGCCGTCTTTGCGATGGCTGTCTGGAACAGTGTCGCAGCGCCTCCGTAGGCCAAGCCCCAGGCCGCCGTTGCGGCATAGATGACGCTGGGTATTTCGCCTGTCACTCCAAAGGCCAAGGCTGACAGGCCGAACAAGACGGTACTGGAAAGCGTCAGCGCACGCAGATGACGATCAATCAGTACGCCGATGATCCAGATGCCCAGCAGAGACGTGACGCCGAACACCAGCAGCACCAGATCCGTCCGTTCGGCCATGCCTGCCACCGTGAGGAACGGGGCGATGTAGGTATAGAGGATGTTGTGAGCCAGCACGAAGGCCAGCACCGCAAACAGCACCGGGCGCACGCCGGCCACGGTAAACACATGCCCCAGCGAGAGCCTCTTGCCCGCTGCCTGTCCCGCAAAGTCCGGCACCGTGATGCGCACCCACACCATGAGCACCAGCGCCAGCCCGCTCATGATGCCGAAGCACATCCGCCAGCCCACAAGGTTTCCGAGGAAAGTGCCGGCAGGTACGCCAAGCGAGAGCGCCAATGGCGTGCCCACCATGGCAATGGCAATGGCTCGGCCCTTCTGGTGCTCGGGCACCATGCGCGCGGCATAGCCCGCCAGCAGTGCCCATAGCAGCCCGGCCGACACTCCCGCCAGGAAACGCGCCACCATCGTCAGAACATAGCTGCCGGAAAACGTCGTGACAGTGTTGGCGACGGCGAAACCCGCGATGGCGGCCAGCAGCAACGGGCGGCGACGCGCGCCCTGCGTGGCGGCGGTCAGCGGAATCGCCGCCACCAGCGAACCGATGGCATAGAACGTGACCAGTTGCCCGGCCAGTGCCTCGGAAATCTCCAGACCGGCACTGATCTGCGGCAGCAGGCCCGCTGGCAGGGCTTCGGTCAGGATCGTGACAAAGCCTGCCATTGCCAGTGCCAGCAGCGATGCCATGGGAAGGCGTGCGGCCTGTGCGCCGCTATCGAGAGTCGTTGTCGAAATTGCCATGAATCTGCCTTTTCGGGTGCCGACGGCGTGCGCAACTGGCACTCAACCGGCACGAATTGAAGTAGGCCGTCATATTGAGGTGTTCCCAATGCAAGACAATAATGCCAATGTTCAAAACATATCGGACAAATATTCTTAAATAGCGGAACCATGGACTCTCTCAATGGCATCTCGTTCTTCGTGCAGGCGGCTGAGACCCGCAGTTTTTCCAAGGCGGGGCGCATCCTCGGCGTATCCTCGTCGGCTGTGGGCAAAAGCGTGTGCCGATTGGAAGAGCGCTTGGGCGTGCGCCTGTTTCACCGCAGCACGCGCAGCATCACGCTGACCGCCGAGGGCGCGCTATTCCTTGAACGCTGCCGGCGCATCCTGTGCGAAGTCGAAGCAGCCGAGTTGGAACTCTCCGAGACGCAGCAAGCGCCGCGGGGGCGGCTGCGCATCAGCCTGCCCCTGGTCGGGATGCTGGTCGTGCCCGCGATCACTGCCTTCATGCGTCGCTATCCAGCCATCGAGTTGGACGTGGATTTCTCGGATCGTTTGGTGGACGTGATCGAGGAAGGCTTCGACGTGGTGGTGCGTACCGGCCAACCGACCGACTCGCGCCTCATGTCTCGCCCGGTGGGCAGCTACCGGCTGATACTGGTCGCCTCGCCGGACTACCTGGCGAGACACGGAATGCCCGAGGTTCCCGCTGATCTGGAGTGTCACGCCTGCTTGCAGCACAAGTTTCCCTCAACCGGAAAACTGGAGCCGTGGCCGTTGAAGGGCACGGAAGGCGCGCCGGAACCGACGCTGCCGATATCTATGGTGTGCAACACATCCGCTGCCTTGATGGACGTGGCGGTGGCGGGCCTGGGCATCGCGTGCCTGCCGGACTTCATGGTGCGTCGGGCCATTGAACGGGGCCAACTGGTTTCGGTACTGGACGCGCATGTCGAGCACCAGGGAACCTTCTGGCTGCTTTGGCCGTCGAGCAAGCATCTGGCACCGAAACTGCGCGTTTTCATCGACTTCATGGTCGAGGCGCTTTTTGCAGAAAAGGCGGTGGCACCGGCCAAGGCCAGAGCCACTGCCCCTTCTTTCTAGTGGTTCAACGGCCGTAGGGCCGGGTCTATGCCGGTCGCAGCATCATTCCCACTCGATTATTGATTGGCAGCATAACGCCTTGAAATATCGTCATTAAAAATATTTTTCGCGGCGATATACCGTCAGCCATCCCGGCAAAACCGCTGGCTTTTGAAATTATTGGATTTTTCCGGAATACCCCGAAAAACCGTACTTTCGGGATCTATCGTCAAGCGAGGAACGCAGGAAACAATCCGACTCGATCCGTGCATCCCGCCGATTTCACTACGTAGTCCTATCATCAAAGCCGTCGATTGTCACTGGACCGTCGCGCGTGGGACGGAAGTGAGAACATGGCTACGATCAAAGCAAGCAGCGCTAGAAGGCTCTTGCCCGATTGACCGTCTCGACAACTCCGGCCTCGCCCGCTTGTTGTCGATGAGGTGCCGCCGGAGGTGACTGCTGAGTGTGACGGCACTCAGGAAATTGATTGCAGCCGTAAAAGGTGGTGTCGTTGCGACCTTTGCGCTCAACCAATTCCCCGACCAGGCAACTGGGACACTGGTCGAGTTCCTTCCCCTCTATGGTTTCAAACCGGACCTCATTGCCGGCGATTTCGCAAAGCTCGCGAATGTAGCGTGAGGGCTTGCGCCTATTGCAGAGGATGAACGTCCCTCTGCTGGCGCGGGTAAGCGCGACATAGAAGAGTCGGCGCTCCTCCGCGTAGGCGAACGTCTCCGGGCGCGGGATAACGAGATTGAGCAGCTCGTCATCTTCGATGCGGCTGGGAACGCCGTAGTCGCCCTCGCTGACATCAAGCAGGATCGTGTAATCTGCCTCAAGGCCCTTGGAGCGATGAAACGACATGCCGGCAACCTCGATCGCCGAAAATTCGGGGGGCTGACCGTGAAATGGATCCAACAGGTTGTAACGCCACAAGACCAGCACCTTCAGCTTTTGCCCGGTCTCACGCCGCCACTGGCTCGAAATGCCATCAAGAAAGGTGTTCAGGCGATCGAGCAGTTGGAAACAGGCTTTCGGGAAGCTTGGCTTTCGCCACTCCACGCTGACCGGAATGACCCGGATTGATCGCGGTATGGAGGCGCGCGTCGACCGCACTGTCTTCCTGATCTGGTCTGGATTGCGCTGAACGAAGCCCGCAGCAGTGTCGGCGAGCAGCTGGTTGCAGCGGTAGGTCTGTTCGAGCCGCCCTTGCCAGCAGGCGCCAAAGTTCGCCTCGAACTGGGTGAAGATCGTAATGTCCGACCCGGCGAAGCGGTAGATCGACTGCCAATCGTCTCCGACAGCAAAAACCTTGGTGAAGGGCTTCTGGTGTTTGAGCGCTTTGATCAGATTGGCCCTCGGGTCCGAAATATCCTGAAACTCATCCACCAGGACCAGTGAATACGGGCTCTGATAGCGACCCGTCTCGACGAGGCGCACTGCGTCGCCGATCATCGAATCGAAGTCGATACGCTTCGCCTCGTCGAGCTTGCGTGAATAGGCTTCGGTGATCAGCCAGACAGCACGCGCGAAATGCTGCGCGCGGGGTTTGTCATGCAGGGACTTGGCCCGCTCGAGCAGCATCTCCAGCGTAAGCTGGCTAGCCCGGATATGCTTGATGCACACGCCGATCAGCTTCTGGTAGTGCGTGATCACCACCGGCTCGACCGCCTTGAGGATCTCGTCGACACTTTTCTCGGTCAGCGGAATTTCGCGTTTTGTCAGCTGTGCCTCGAGATGCGGCAACAGCGTCCCATCGCGCGCCTGTGCTGAGGTCGTCTCGAAGAAATCCAACTCTTCGCGCTTGTATCCGGCGCGTTTACCCTTGGTGTGCTCGGCGTAGTTCACAAAAGGCGACGAACCATCCGCGTTAATCGCGAAATGCTCATGGAATGTGTCGGTCAGCGGGTAATGGAAGTCAGGCTGAACAAAGCGCTCGCTCCCATCCTCCTCTTTGAATGAGATCTGCTTTTCATACTCGAACTCGACAGAGTGGACCCACAACCAGTTCGCGATCCGTTGCTCCTGAAGGGATTTCACATACACGTCTGCAAGTGTGCCGATGGTGCTACCGCCCTTGTCGTTGCGATCGGCGATGTAGCGATTGTAGTCCGCCTCCGAGTCAAAGACCTCCGCCGGAATGTCGGCCTTGGGCAAAATGGAGAGAAGGTCGATCCACAGGCGGCGAAACTCTTCATCAACCTCCATCAGCTCGCGTATGATCTTGTCAATCACACGGGCTTCGCCGGCGGGATGCTCGACCCAGTTGGCAAGCTGAGGTGGGCGGCCTTCCGTCTCTTCGATGATCCCTCGGCCGAGCGCGTGAAAAGTCGTCACCCGGCACTCCAACGCCTCCTCATCTACGTTCAGTTGCCTGGCGATCCGTTCCTTCAGCTCATCGGCTGCGCTCTTATTGAATGCCAGAACAAGAATTTCGCTCGGATGGTAGAGCTCCTTTTCGAGGACATAGGCGACTTTCCCGACCATGGTTGCGGACTTGCCTGAGCCAGCCGATGCGACGAGCAGGTTGTTGTCTTCGAGACGGATGCAGGCCTCCCGCTGCTCTTGGGAAAGCGAAAATCCGCCAAGGTTGGCGAAGAATTTCTCGAACTTCTGCATCTCGTGAACAACGAAACTTTCGTTGTAGCGACTGCGGACAGCCGGGTCGGTGAGCATGGCAAATGAGGTTGGCAGATAGCCTCTTAGTGTGCCGGGGATCAGAGCTGCATCAAACAACGGGTGCGCCAATGCCAGTGACGCCTTTCCCGGGACGCTCGCGATCGCCCGGCTAACGTCCGCATGAGCAAGATATTGCCTGTTGCTGTCGGTGATCGCGCGAATCTTGCTGTCGACCTCGCGCAGGCGTTCCTTGTCGGAGTCGATAAGGTTCGCGAGGTGCAGATTCACGAAAGCCAGCAAGTCGTCGCATAAAGTTTGAGCCGCTTTGGCCGTCAGGCCGGACAGAGCATCAATACGGCCCTTCGACCGGATCTCGACCGTGTGCCAAAGGAGAGCCTTGGTTGACGAAATAGACGAGATCTCAAGACACTGGATTTCGTCTTCGTGTGTTGATTTCAGGCTAATCCGGTCCTGAGAAGATGAGCTGAGAACCAGTTTCCATTTCTCTGACAGGAAAAGACGCGCCCAAAGGCTGGGCCGGTATGTGCGGGATCGACCAAATATTGGCGGTTTCATCGAGCCGCCCGGCCTGTGGTTGCGGCGTTCCACAGAAATCGGGGATTTTCATCCCTTTCGATGTCGCTCATCTCCCCCCGATCCCCCAGTTTCTTATTTGGCCGTGCTGTTCGCGCGCGCGGCTATATCGGCGCACCGCGCCATGAGCGCCTCGAACGGCTCCGCGTCGTCGAAGAGCAACCCATCCTCGACCATGCGGGCATAGTCATCCTCCAGCGCCTTCGCGCCATCGCCAGCCGGAACGAGTTGCAGGCCGCCATTGACGGCTGCCCCGTAATCAATCGGCGAGCGATCAGCCGCTTTCTCCGCAAAGAACATCGACTTGTGGCGAGCGACCGCGTTCGCCAGATCGCGATCCGCGAAGGCAGCGTCCGCAAGACCGGCTTCATCGAGCCGGGCGACATCATGCCAATGCCGGGCGAAGCGGTCCCCACGCAGCCGGTCCTGGTGGCAGAAAACATGGATGGCGGTCGCCTTCTCCCAGAACGTCCGCTCGGCGTGCATGACGCGCGGACGCGCTGTCGGGAATATCAGGCCATCGATCAGGCCAGAGGCATCGCAGACAACATCGCGCAAACTGGCCGGCTCGCCCGTCGACCGCGCGCCGAACTCCAGCATGACACTGGGGGCGACATAGCCCGATCCGACTGCGGTCGGTTCGTAGTCGATAAAGAGCCGATCACCTTCGACGCGGATCGTCGCCGCCAGACCTTCCGTGGCCAGGGCGTCGGCGACTACCGGCTGCACGACAGCGCCAACCCATTCCGGTAGCCGGCGACGAACCTCGCTGGACCAGCGCTTTTCCTCGCTTCGCGTTTTCGGCAGGCCCTCGCCATTGTCCCCGACCAGGTCGGGCGCGATGGCCCGAATGTCGTAGGTCAGATCCACATCCTCCGAAAACCGATGGATGACCTGATAGGCTTTCGACAGCGATGTGCCGCCCTTGAACACCAGATGCTCACCAAGCGGCGCCGTGTAGAGCATGCTCAACGCCCACACCACCCAGACGTCCTTTTCGAGCAGATGCGCGGGCCGCCCCGAACGATCCGCCGCGACGCCAAGGGCGTCGCGGCGATCCTGAGCCGAGAGGAGCAGGAAGGTTTCAGCCATAGGCCGCCTTCCCGACACTCTGCGCCAGCCATGTCGGAAGCTGCGGCGCGGCCGCCACCAATTCGCCAAAGGCGCCGGGCGGCAGCTTTCGCTTCAATGTCCTGAGCGCAGTTTCGGCTTTCTCCGGGCCGAGCCAGGCCAAGGCCCGGACGGCCTCTCCCGCCGGCCGGTTGGCCAGAGCCAATTGCCAGCGCGGGGCATGGCGCAATTCCACGACCTGCTTGCCGAGATTCATCTTCCGGCTGCGCCCGGAAGTTAGATAGACCGAGCGAACCGGCACCTGCGTCGTCAGGCCAAGCGCGTTTGCGGCCGCCACACCGTTCGAGACAATGGTCTCGCCACGCTGGCTGGCAAGGGCCTCCACAGCCTGTTCGACCGACGGCGCGCGCGTCCCGAACCGACTGGCGACGGGACGGAGATAGACACCGCGCCCAGCCCGGATGAGTTGTTCGCGCTCGGCCAGACGCGACAAGGCCTGGTCTACCGCGGCGCGATTGCCGAGATGGAGCAGCCCCTTAGCGGACACAGAAGCGCCCTCGGGCAAACCCGCCATATGCGACAGAATCTGTTCGGTCAGCCGTGTCATCGTCTTTCTCCTGTCAGGAACATACGCAGTTTTCTGACAGTTTTCAAGGAAACACATCCGGGACGGAAAGCTGGGACAAGGGGAAAGCCTTCCCCTGCGGTCGAGCGTTGGGTCTCGCCCGACCCCTTCTGCGGGGAGATCCCCGCAACGCCCCCCATAGAGTGAGAGTGCGGACGGGTTTCCCGTGACGGGTCGAGGGCTGGAGAAGAGGTCTCCGGCGCCCGTCGCGGAGATCCGCGATGTTCAGGAAAAACCACAGTTCCCGTGCCGGCTCAGGCCGGACGAGCCTCTATGACGACATCACCGACAAGATCATCGCTGAGCTTGAGGCGGGCCGTGCTCCCTGGGTCCAGCCATGGGGCTCGGCCGCGGCCAAGGCGCCGCTCGCCATGCCCCGCAACGCTGCGACCGGACGGCACTATTCCGGCATCAACGTGCTCATCCTCTGGGGGGCGGTGATCCAGCACGGCTTCCCCGACCAGAGTTGGCTCACCTTCCGCCAGGCGCTGTCGCTGGGCGGCAATGTCCGCAAAGGCGAGCACGGCACGACCGTCGTCTATGCCGACCGCTTCACGCCGGAGGACGAGAAGCGCCGAGCCCGCGAGACTGGTGAGGACGCCGCCGCGATTCCGTTCCTCAAGCGCTTCACCGTCTTCAACGCCGCGCAATGCGACGGCCTGCCGGACGACATCGCCGCCATCGCTCCACCGCCACCGCCTGGCCTCATCGAGCCGCGCGTCGAGGCTCTGATCGAAGCGACGGGCATCGATTTCCGCATCGGCGGCGATCGCGCCTTCTATGTGCCCGCGCACGACTATGTGCAGGTGCCGCCACCGCAGGCCTATTTCGAGCCGATCAACTGGCACCGCACGGCCCTGCACGAACTTGGGCACGCCAGCGGCCATGCCTCCCGGCTCGGTCGCGATCTGACCGGCGGTTTCGGCACGAAGAAATACGCCTTCGAGGAGTTGGTGGCCGAGATCAACGCGGCCTTCTGCTGCGCGTCTCTCGGCATCGTACCGACCGTCCGCCATGCCGACTATATCGGCGCCTGGCTGGAGGTGCTGCGCGAGGACAATCGTGCCATCGTCCGCGCCGCCTCCCAGGCCAGCAAGGCGGCCGATTGGCTGCTCGGCTTCCTGCCCGACGCCGATGTCGGCACGGCCGGCCACGGACGGGAAGCGGCGTGATGGACACACATGGTGAAATCGGCCCACGCAAGGCTTAACAGTCCATTACTGACCTTGCTGTAGACTTCCCCCAGCCTTTGCAGGCAACAGGACGCAGTGGGATTCGTAACTCGTGATGGAAAACACCTTGGGGCCAGATAACGCCATATGGGATGATGGTGAATGGGTGAGCTGGGACGAAATCAATCAGCAGATTCAATATAAAGAGTGGCGTGCGCGCTATCCGAATGCGGACCTGTCGCTTGTATCGGTCTTTGAGTCGTTGATCGGCACCGCCGAGGAATACTACCATCTCACCGGCAGACACCTGCAAGTATATGGTGATATTGGCGAGCTGTATGGTGCGATCACCCATGGCATCAAGCTGCACCGCAATTACGCCAAAGGGTCCGATGGCCGTCTTGGCAATGACTTCGTTGAGGTGAAAACCATCACGCCATTCAAGAATTGCGATGTTGTCGAGATCAATCTTGAGCGCAATTTCAGCAAAATCCTGATCGTGAAGATCAACGCGGATTTTGAGGTGCGAGGCAAGTTGATCGACCGCAAAGCCCTCCCCAAAGGCAATGGAAGGGGGAAGCGGCTACGCATCGACTGGTCGCTGGTGGAAGCGTAGCCGGCGATAGC
Source organism: Rhizobium subbaraonis (assembly GCF_900220975.1). GTDB lineage: Bacteria > Pseudomonadota > Alphaproteobacteria > Rhizobiales > Rhizobiaceae > Mycoplana > Mycoplana subbaraonis. The sequence goes on from NZ_OBQD01000008.1 coordinate 257,215, forward strand.
AAGCCGCACTCCGACATGAATGGATTGTGTGTGGCCCGATTAATGGGAGACCTCGCGCGGCGTGACGATCCGGAAAGGCGGGAAAGCGGGGCTCCGGCTGCACGCTTTTCCGCTTCTGCGGCGCTGCCCTTCTTAGAGTGAGAGGGCGGCGCTTCGCTTCGTGACGGGTTGGAGGTCGAGAGAGAGTCTCCCGGCCGCCCGTCGCGGAGTAACGAACATGGCGACTGCCATCCAGAAGATTACCCTGTCGTCGGCGCGCGACATCCCCTTCAACAAGCTGGTGCTGAGCCAGTCCAACGTCCGCCGCGTCAAGGCCGGCGTCTCGATCGAGGAAATGGCCGAGTCCATCGCCCGGCGCGGCCTCATTCAGAGCCTTCATGTCCGTCCGGTCCTCGACGCCGATGGCGCAGAGACCGGAATTTTCGAGGTGCCGGCCGGCGGTCGCCGCTATCGCGCACTCGAACTGCTCGTGAAGCAGAAGCGTTTGGCCAAGACGGCGACGGTGCCCTGCGTCATCGGCGACGCCAACAGCGACATCCTCGTCGACGAAGTGTCGCTGGTCGAGAACATGGAACGCGCACCGCTCCATCCGCTCGACCAGTTCCGCGCCTTTCAGGCCATGCGCGACAAGGGCATGACCGAGGAGGCCATCGCCGCCGCCTTCTTCGTCAGCGTCACCGTGGTAAAGCAGCGCCTGCGCCTCACCTCCGTCTCGCCGACCCTGCTCGAAATCTATGCCGATGACGGCATGACGCTCGAACAGCTCATGGCCTTCACCGTCAGCCCCGACCATGCCCGTCAGGAACAGGTCTGGGACGCGATCAAGGATAGCTGGCAGAAGGAGCCCTATCAGATCCGGCGGATGCTGACCGAGACCGCGGTTCGCGCCTCGGACAAGCGGGCCATTTTCGTCGGTGTCGATGCCTACGAGGCCGCAGGCGGCATCGTACTGCGCGATCTGTTCCAGTCCGACGACGGCGGTTGGCTGCAAGACCCCGTCCTGCTCGACCGTATGGTGGCGGAGAAGCTGAAAGCCACCGCCGATCAGATCGCCGAGGAAGGCTGGAAGTGGATCGAGGTCGCGGTGAGCTTCCCCTATGGCCACGACCACGGCCTTCGTGAACTCACCGGCGTTGCAGTCGATCTGTCCGACGAGGAGCGTGCGACCCGCGAAGCGTTGCGCGAGGAATATGACCGGACCGAAGCGGAATATTCCGAGGCCGACGAGTTGCCAGACGTGATCGATCAACGTCTCGGCGAGATCGAGCAGGCTCTGGAGGCCTTCGAGAACCGCCCCGTCAGCTACGATCAGGCCGACATCGCAATTGCCGGCGCCTTCGTCAGCCTCGACGTCGACGGCTCGCTGTCGATCGACCGCGGCTATGTCCGCGCCGAGGATGAGCCCCAGGCCGAGCCCGATGGCGAGGCGTCCGAGGGCGACCAGCCCGATACGCCGGCCGTCCAACGCGCGGTCATCACCATCGGTGGCAAGCCCGCCGAGCCCGAGGATGATGAGGAAGACGGCATCAAGCCGTTGCCCGAGCGTCTCGTGATCGAGTTGACCGCCCATCGCACCCTGGCGCTTCGCAACGCGCTGGCGGAACATCCGCACGTCGCCATGACCATGTTGCTGCACAAGCTTCTGAGCGACACCTTCATCCACACCAACCCGTCCGGTTGCCTCGAGGCCAATGTCCGCCACATCTTCTTCTCGGCCCAGTCCGAGGAATTGAAGGACAGCCCATCGGCGCAGGCGGTCAACGATCGCCACGAGCGCTGGGGGGATCACATCCCCGCTGACGATGAGGCGCTCTGGGCCTGGCTGACCGATCTCGATGACGGCACGCGCCTGGAACTTCTGGCGCTTTGCGTCAGCTACGGCGTCAATGCGCTATTCGAACGTCCGAACCCCTATTCCGGCTCGGGCGTCAGCCAGCATGGCCTCGACGTGCGTCTGGCGCAGGCCGACCGGCTCGCACGGGCTACGGGCATGGACATGGTGGCCGCAGGCTGGAAGCCCACGGTCAGCAACTATCTCGGCCGCGTGACCAAGCCCCGCATTCTCGAGGCCGTCCGCGAAGGCGCCGGCGAGCGGGCCGCGCAGCTCATCGACCACATGAAGAAGGGCGACATGGCCAAGGAAGCCGAACGCCTTCTGGCCGACAGTGGCTGGCTGCCCGAACCGCTGCGCCTCGCGTCCATCGATGGCGATCAGCCTGGTCCCGACGATCAGGCCGATCCAGGCGAGGACACCGCCTTGCCGGACTTCCTCACCGAGGGCGGCGAAGACGACGATACCGCCGACGACGAGGATGAGGTCCAGCACGCCGTCGCCGCCGAATAGCGCGGATCGCGCGGGGCGGCTCCATTCGTCCCGCGCATCTCACCCCGATCTTCCACACCGCTCGGCCCCACGGTCGACAGCCTGCGTGGCTGTGCCGTGCGGACCGAGCATTTCCGTTTCAGGAGCCCGTCATGGCCGACTATTTCACCCATTTCTCATGCCTGCTCGATGTCGGCACGCCCGAGAACGCCGCCCGCGCGCTCAACCTCTATAACCGCCTGTCCGAGACCGGCGCATCGGAGGAACCGCCTTCCGAGGGCTTCCTCCTCTCGATCCAGCCCGAGCATGGCGGCACGCAGCTCTGGATGCACGACGACGTCACCGGCGATCCCGAGCGCCTGATCCAGTTCGTGAAGCGCTGTGCCGCAGAGTTCGGTCTGACCGGCCGCTGGGGGGTCCAATATGCCAACACCTGCTCGAAGCCCCGGCTCGACGGCTTCGGCGGCGGTGCGCATGTCCTCGATCTCGCCACCGGAGAGACCGTGGACTGGATCTACACCGATGGCTGGCTCGACCAGACCCTCTCCGACGAGGGAGGCCCGCTATGAGCATCCCGTCCTATGCCCGGAGCAATTTTCAGACGCTGCTGCGCGCTGCCGGTGACGGCAACCTTGCGCTCATGGAATGCCTCGATGCCGTGACCGGCGCTCCGCGTTACGTCATCTGCGCGGTGGGACGAGACGATGGTGATTTCGTCTTCACGCCCTTCGGCCACCTCGCTGACGGCAATCCCTATGACGCCTATCTGCCGCCCAACCCCGGCGATCCTGGCGGCTTCATGCATCCGGGTACGCTGGGAGAAGCGTCATGATGGACATCGACGCCATCTTCGCCGCCGATCACGACCGCCCGCCCGCCGAGCGGTCTCTCCCTTGGCTGGAAACCAGAGACGGCATCACCGTCGTCGTGGAGCCCAAGCCCCATTGGGCCAGCGACATGCGGGCCTTCCGGGCCGAGGCTCGCGAATATTGCGCCTATGCCGATTGGAACGCGAACGGGGCGCGCGCCCGGTTCTTCGGGCACATCGACACCAGCGGCGATGACCTGATCCGCAAAGCGCGCAGGCTCGTCGCCCGCGAGATCACCAACGGGCACTGGGCCTGACCCCTCAAAGCGCCTCTGCCGCTCGGCCGAGGCGCTTTTTTCATGTCGGCAGCGACGTGTTCGAGAGTGAGAGGGCAGCCGGGACGGGTTTGAGTTCGGGCGGTCGAGAGAGAGCGCCGTCCGGGCCTGCCGTTCCCGCTCTCCCGAGGTTCCGATCCATGAACATCATGTCCCCCGTGGCCGGTCCGGCTGCGCCCGTTGCCCGCGCGTCCGCCATCATCGCCGCCGCCCATCAGCTTCTCACCATGCTCGAACGCGGCCAGCGGATCGACAACGCCAATCTCCGCATCGCCATGGAAACGGCCTTCGAGGCTTCCGACACGAGCGGCGCCTGGGACTGGAAGACGGCCTACGAAGCCTGTGAAGGCGCGACCGTCCTGTTCCTGCGCAAATACGGACGTGCGCTTTTCCGTAAAGCCGGCACTCCGGCTGCACGGCTTGCCGCCCTGTCGAAAATCACCGGCCTTCTGCCGACACACACCCGTCGCTCGGAGGAAGCCCAGGCGCTTCAGCAATTCTCGACGCCGGTCCCGCTCGGCCTCGCCGCTATCGCGGCCGCCGCGATCACACCGCACGACATTGTGCTGGAGCCGTCGGCAGGCACGGGTCTTCTCGCCATCCTCGCCGAGATCAGCGGAGGCTCGCTGCTCCTCAACGAACTGGCGGAAACCCGCGCTGATCTACTTGGCCAGCTCTTTCCAGCCCTTGCCGTCACGCGGTGTGACGCCGCCCAGATCGACGACCACCTTCCGGCGTGCGCCATCCCTTCCGTCATCGTGATGAACCCGCCCTTCTCGGTGATGGCGCACGTCTCTGGTCGGGTCGCCGACGCCGCCGCGCGTCATGCTGCTTCGGCCCTGGCGCGGCTTGCCGATGGTGGACGTCTGGTGACGATCACCGGCGCAAACTTCGGCCCCGAGCAACCGGCCTGGCGTGACACCTTCATTCGGCTTCAGGGGCGTGGGCGCGTCGTCTTCACCGCGGCGATCCACGGCTCCGTCTATGCCAAGCACGGCACGAGCATCGAAACGCGGCTGACCGTCATCGACAAGCTGCCGGCCGAAGACCCGGCCACGTTCCCTGGGTCCGCTGGCGTTGCGCCCGACGTCGCCACGCTGCTCGCGTGGATCGAAGCGCAGATTCCACCGCGCCTGCCGGTCGCTCTGCCCGACATCGCGCCGCCCGTGTCGGGCTCGGCGCCCCGCACCGTGCGGGGTTATCTCGCGCGCGCCGCCACGGAGCGTCCGGCCGCACGCTCCACCATGGACCCGCAGGGCGTTGAACTCGCCTACGACACGATGGACTGGACACCGCCGGAAGGCGCCCACCTCACGGACGCGATTTATGAAGAATATGGATTGCAGTCGATCCGTATTGCCAGTTCTCAGGCGCACCCCACCAAGCTCGTGCAGTCGGCGGCCATGGCGAGCGTTGCACCACCCAAGCCTGCCTATCGGCCGATGCTGCCCGCGAACATCACCGATCTCCTGTCGGACGCCCAGCTCGAAACCGTCATCTATGCCGGCGAAGCCCATTCGGGCTTCCTCGCCGGCTCCTGGATCGTTGATGCGACCTGCGATCTCGTGCAGGCGGCCAAGCCCGATGACGAAAACGCCGTGCGCTTCCGGCGCGGCTTCATGCTCGGCGACGGCACTGGGGCGGGCAAAGGACGTCAATCTGCCGGCATCATCCTCGACAACTGGCTGCGCGGTTGCCGCAAGGCGGTCTGGATCTCCAAATCCGACAAGCTGATCGAGGACGCGCAGCGCGATTGGTCCGCGCTCGGCATGGAGCGTTTGCTGGTCACGCCGCTGTCGCGCTTCCCGCAAGGGCGGCCGATCACGCTTTCGGAAGGCGTCCTGTTTGCAACCTATGCCACGCTACGGTCCGACGACCGTGGTGAGAAGGTTTCCCGCGTCCGGCAGATCGTCGAATGGTTGGGCTCCGATTTCGATGGAGTGATCATTTTCGACGAGAGCCACGCCATGGCCAATGCCGCAGGCGGCAAGGGAGAACGCGGCGACGTTGCCGCCTCGCAGCAGGGACGTGCGGGCCTTCGGCTTCAGCATGCCCTGGCCAACGCGCGCGTCGTCTATGTGTCGGCTACCGGCGCGACCACCGTCCACAATCTCGCCTATGCCCAGCGGCTCGGCCTGTGGGGCGGTGAGGATTTCCCCTTCGCCACCCGCGCCGAATTTGTCGAGGCGATCGAGGACGGCGGTGTCGCGGCCATGGAAGTGCTCGCCCGAGATCTGCGTGCGCTGGGCCTCTATACCGCCCGATCGCTCTCCTACGATGGCGTCGAATATGAGCTGATCGAGCACGCCCTGAGCGACGAGCAGCGGCGTATCTACGATGCCTACGCCAGTGCCTTCGCCGTCATCCACAATCATCTCGACGCCGCGATGCAGGCGGCCAACATAACCGGCAGCCCAGATAGCGGGGGAGCCACACTGAACCGCCAGGCCAAGTCCGCCGCCCGCTCGGCCTTCGAGTCCGCCAAGCAGCGTTTCTTCGGCCATCTGCTCACTTCGATGAAAACGCCCACGCTGATCCGGTCCATCGAACGTGACCTGGATGATGGCCACGCCGCTGTCGTCCAGATCGTCTCGACCGGCGAAGCGCTGATGGAGCGCCGGCTGGCGGAAGTCCCAACCGAGGAATGGAACGATATTCGCGTCGACATCACGCCGCGCGAATATGTTCTGGACTATCTGGCCCATTCCTTCCCGGTCCAGCTCTACGAGCCGTTCACGGATGGCGAGGGCAATCTGTCCTCGCGCCCGGTCTATCGCGACGGCCACCCCGTCGAGAGCCGCGAAGCTGTCGCGCGCCGTGACGAGTTGATCGAACGTCTTGCGTCTTTGCCTCCCGTGCCGGGGGCGCTCGACCAGATCGTACAGCGCTTCGGCACAGATATGGTCTCCGAGGTGACTGGCCGCTCCCGGCGCATCGTCCGCAAGGGAGAACGCTTCGCCGTCGAAAACCGCGCGCCATCCGCAAACCTTGCCGAGACGGCTGCGTTCATGGACGACCTGAAGCGCATTCTCGTGTTCAGCGACGCCGGCGGCACCGGCCGCAGCTATCACGCCGAACTCTCAGCAAAGAACCAGCGTCTGCGCGTGCATTATCTGCTCGAACCCGGATGGAAGGCCGACGCCGCCATCCAGGGTCTGGGCCGCACCAATCGCACCAACCAGGCGCAACCGCCGCTGTTCCGCCCGATCGCCACGAACGTCAAAGCCGAGAAACGCTTCCTGTCCACGATCGCACGCCGGCTCGATACGCTGGGCGCGATCACGCGCGGTCAGCGCCAGACCGGCGGCCAGGGTCTGTTCCGGCCGGAGGACAATCTGGAATCGAGCTACGCCCGCGATGCGCTGCGGCAGCTCTATCTCCTGATCGTTCGCGGCAAGGTCGAGGGTTGCTCGCTGGGTCGCTTCGAGTCCGCGACCGGCCTGAAATTGACCGACGAGGGCGGCATCAAGGACGAGTTGCCGCCGATCACCACGTTCCTCAACCGCCTGCTGGCGCTGACCATCGAGCTTCAGGGCATCCTCTTCACCGCCTTCGAGCAATTGCTCGACGCCAAGGTGGCCGGAGCCATCGCCAGCGGCGTTTATGACGTCGGGCTGGAAACGCTGACGGCGGAGAGTTTCGTCGTCGCTGAGCGCACGACCATCTACACCCATCCGGCAACGGGCGCACAAACGCGGCTGCTCACCATCACCGAGCGCCGCCGAAACCAGCCAACCACGCTCGATACGGCGCTCGACTGGCTCGACGATCCGCATGCCCGGCTGCTCATCAACGCGCGTTCGGGACGCGCTGCTGTCCAGGTGCCGGCGCCGTCCATCATGCTCGACGACGGCGAGATCGAGCGCCGTGTCCGCCTGATCCGGCCGATGGAACAGCACCACGCAAGCCTCGCCATGATGGAAGACAGCCATTGGCAGGAAACCGCTCGCGACAGCTTTGCAGCGGTCTGGCAACGTGAAGTCGCCGAAGTGCCAGCCTATACCGATGGCGCCATCCACATGGTCAGCGGTTTGCTCCTGCCGGTGTGGAAGCGCCTGCCGAACGAGTCGACGCGCGTCTATCGGCTCCAGACCGATGATGGCGAACGCATCATCGGGCGGCGGGTTTCGCCCGCCTGGGCCATGAATGCCGTCTCGACGGGAACGGCCAACCTCAGCAGCGATGATGCCTACGCCGCTCTGGTGGACGGTCGCACCATCCTCGACCTGGCCAGCGGGCTCCAGCTTCGCCGCGCGCGCGTCATGGGCGCGAACCGGATCGAACTGTCCGGCTTCACCGACACCATGCGGGATCGCCTGCGCGCCTATGGCCTCTTCAGCGAGATCATCTCGTGGAAGCTGCGCTTCTTCGTTCCGGTCGATGCCTCTGGTCCCGCCATCATAGGCAAGCTGCTCGCCACTTATCCGGTCGAGCGGATCAGCGAGCGTGAGGCAGCGTGATGGCTCGGCGGGACGCTTCTGAACTGGCACACCGTCTCGGCCGACAGGCCGAGGCGGTCTGCCGCCACTATCTCTCCAACGGCCACCGGCAGGGCAATTACTGGCAGGTTGGCGATGCTCGTAATGCCGCAGGCCGTTCCATGTTCGTGCGCCTGCGTGACACACCGAAGGGACCAGCGGGCAAATGGACCGACGCCGCCACCGGCGAACATGGCGACCTTCTCGACATTATCCGGGAATCGCTCGGCCTCATCGACTTCGCAGACGTTGCTCAAGAGGCGCGCACCTTCCTCAGCCTGCCGCACCCCGAACCGGAGCGGGCATCACGCCGCGGACTGGCGCCAGCGCCATCGGGTTCGCCCGAGGCGGCACGCCGTCTCATCGCCATGACGCAGCCGATCACCGGGACCATTGTGCAGACCTATCTGCGCAGACGCGGCATTGCGCTTTTGCACGGAACCGGAAACCTGCGCTTCCACCCCCGCTGCTACTACAAGCCCGACGATGGCCCGACCGAGACCTGGCCCGCCATGATCGCCGCCGTCACCGACCTCGCTGGCAAGATCACCGGCGCGCACCGCACCTGGCTCGCGCCTGACGGCTCCGACAAAGCCCCCATCGACACACCGCGCAAGGCGATGGGCGATCTCCTCGGCAATGCCGTCCGCATCGGTGCGCCCGGCAGCGTGATGGCGGCAGGCGAAGGTATCGAGACCATGCTGTCGCTCCGGCAGGTTCTGCCCGATATGGCGATGGCGCCGGCGCTTTCGGCAGCACATCTGGCCGCCATCCTGTTCCCGGCGACTTTGCGGCGACTCTATATCGTCCGAGACGACGATCCGGCCGGTGACGGCGCGCGGGACATACTGATCGAACGGGCGAACGCCGAGGGAATCGAGGCCATTCCATTGTCGCCGGCATTCGGGGACTTCAACGAGGATTTGCGGCGGCTCGGTATCGACGCACTTCGGGCAGGCGTTCGAGTGCAGCTCGCTCCAGACGACGTCGTACGCTTCATGAACCTGGCCGCTTAGCCGGAAAGGATTGGGGAGCGGCGTACAGCCGCCATGCCCGCAACGATGCGCCAGTGACGGCAAAAGGACCGCGCCTCGGCCTTCGAGAGGGCGATCGGCCATCAGCCGGGCCGGACAAGGCAATGGCTGCGGCCGACGATTTTCCGGCGGCGCATGTCCACCCCGCGCGGCAGGCCGCGCGGGGTGGACATGCGCCTTTCCATCGCGAAACAAAATCGCCGGCCTTCGCCATCCTCCGCTGACGCTTCGGCCCTTCGGCTCACGCTCTCAGGGTGCAGGTCCGTCCCGCCCGACGGTTTCGTCGCCATGAAGGCCGCGACGGTCGCGGTCCTTGCCGACGGAGCATCCCATGAGCGAGCATGACGACTACGAACCGCACCACGAGACATCCCCGACCGACCATCTGATCCAGGATTTGCAGCTCCACGGCTACCGCCCCTCCGAAGACGAGTTGGACCAGCGCCCGCCACCTGAAGACCGCATCATCGAAGGCGCCGTCGCCGACATCTTCGACGCCCTGGTCGCCACGATCACCGACACCAGCCTCGACTTCGATCTCCCCGATCTCCTCTGGTCGACCGTCAATATGTTCCACCGTGCCGTGGACCGCATCGAACAGAAGCTCGACGACAACGAGCAGGCGCAAAGGCAGCTTCAGCGCGAACAGGATGGCTCCGAGGTGAAGTCCCTTCAGCTCGAGCGCCTCATCGACATCGGCATGAACCTGATCGACCGCCGCGACGGCATGGAAACCTTCCGCGAAGCCGCCGCTGGACGCTACCTCGTCGCCACCGGCTCCCCCTGGTCGCAACGCACCGGATCACGGGTCAACCATCGCCACCTCACCGCGTCGCTGATCGACAGCAGGGATTTCCTCGCCGCCAGGAGGCGCGCGGATACCGAGGTGCTAGTACCCGCCGGCCCGAAGATCGCCTTCTCGGGCGGCGACACCGCCGACCATAAACAGATCTGGGCCAAGCTCGATCAGATTTATACCAAGCACCCCGACATGGTGCTGCTGCATGGCGGCTCTCCGAAAGGCGCCGAAAAGATCGCTTCCCGCTGGGCCGACAGCCGCAAGGTGCCGCAGGTCGCCTTCAAGCCGGACTGGACGAAGCACGCCAAGGCCGCACCGTTCAAACGCAATGACCAGATGCTCAGCATCGTGCCGATCGGGGTCGTGATCTTCCCCGGTACGGGCATTCAGGACAACCTGGCCGACAAGGCCCGCAAGATGGGCATCCCGGTCTATCGGTTCGGCTCGGGCGGCGCGTGAGCGCCGCCGGGACCGGCTGCCTTGAAAAATGATAGCAACTCTTATATGATGCTATCACCGCTATCAAACTTGCAGGAGGCGCTATCATGCCCGCAGTCACGATCAGGAATCTGTCCGACGCGACGCATCGCGCCCTCAAGGTGCGGGCGGCGCAGCACGGCCGCAGCGCCGAAGCGGAAATGCGCGACATCCTCGAAATGGCTGTTCGTCCCAATACGCGCCTCCGGCTCGGCACGGCGCTCGCGGAACGCAGCCGCCGCCTCGGCTTGACCAATGAGGATGTCGAGGCCCTCGACCAGGCTCATGACAAGGCACCCGCCAAGCCGATGAGCTTCGAATGATCCTCCTCGACACCAATGTCGTATCGGAGGCGATGAAGCCCGCTCCCGACGAGGCCGTGCGCGCATGGCTCGACGAGCAGGCGGCGGAAACACTCTTTCTCTCCAGCGTCACCATCGCCAAGCTGATGTTCGGCATCGGCGCGCTCCCCGACGGCAAGCGCAAGGAGCGTCTCACCGAAGCTCTAGATGGGGTGATGGAACTGTTCGCGGACCGCGTCCTCCCGTTCGATGTCGATGCTGCGCGCCGCTATGCGGATCTCGCTGTCAAAGCCCGAGCGGCCGGGAAAGGCTTCCCTACTCCCGACGGCTACATCGCGGCGGTCGCAGCCGCCAAGGGTTTTGCCGTCGCCACGCGCGACAACAGCGCATTCGAGGCTGCGAATGTCACGGTCATCGATCCCTGGAAGGCCGGGCGCTGACATCCGGCCACCGGCAGCGCAGGTGAGGTCAGCCGAGCCGGCAGCAACAGTCCTCGCTGCATGCAGACAACCCGGTCTCCTGATCGGACGACCACCCCCGCTTCAAGACGCTGATCCTTGGGTTCAGCCGATGGCCTGACGCCATCAACCCGTAAAGGGTCGGACTACGCATAGCGTGCCGCCGCTCCGGCTTCGCCTGCACGGTGATTGCGGCCACCGGCCGAACTCTTCGGGCGCCTGTCAGCGGGGGATGGACCTCCGCTCAAACAGGAGCCAGGTCGATGCCCTTCCAAACCGCTCACGCCTTCGCCTTCAGCCTCGCTACAACCCTGATGGCGGCCATCGTCATCTATCGCGCCGGAGACGGCACGCTCTCCGTCACCCCAGCGTCGGAATATGATGGCGATGAAAACGCCATCGTCGGCGAAATTGACCCCTTCGCCTCCTGAGGCGAACCGGGTCGCGCAGTCGGCGGACGCTTCACGCTTCTGCTCCCCCCGTGGCTCGAATTCTGCTAATCTCGCATGTGCGCCGTGGTGGTGGTGGAGGCGCGTCCGTCTGACATTTGACGAAAGACACCACCATGATCTTCATCGGCATTCTCCTCAGCATCGCCGCCATCGGCTTCCTCTGCTGGCTCCTTTTCACGCTTGCGGTGTTCGCTCTTCCGTTCTTCGCGAGCGTGTCTGCCGGCACATGGGCCTACGGCACCGGCGCGGGCTGGCTCGGCGCGATTGTCGTCGGCTTTGTCGCCGCCGGCCTGACCTTCGGCATCGGCCAATTCCTGCTCGCCACCGTCCGTCCGACCTGGGCACGCCTGCTCATCGCCGCAGCCTTCGTCGCCCCGGCCGTCGTCGCCGGGTTCCATGCCACCCATGGCATCGTGAAGCACACCATGCCGTCGGAGACATGGCAGACCGTGTTCTCGGTCATCGGAGCGATCGCGGTCGGCATCGTCGCCTTCGCGCGCATCACTGGAATGGCGGCCTCCGGCCCATCTGCCGAGCATGTGTCCCACGCCTAAACCCGCAGCGCCCATCGCGGCGGGATCCAGCGGCACATGCCTTTGTCCCCCACGCCATCTGGTCGCCCGATGGGGAAGCGGCATCGCGAAGGATCGGCTGCGCCCACCTGTCACGGAACGATGGAGCGCATCGGGGCGGCAACGACGTCGTGGCCGGCAGATCCTCAGCGTCGAGGCGTTCCGTCAGAGCTGGTGGAATGGCGAAATGCGCAGCGCAGGCCTCTTCGAGGGAGGTCTACGCCTGTGATCGCCGATCGGACTTCCCGGGCCAATGCGAAGGTCTCCGCCGTCTCCGCCGTCGATCCTCCAGCACCCGCACCAAAACGGCCTCTTCAATGGCCTGATCTGGCCGAAGGACGGCTTTGCCTCGAGCGCCTAAGCCACAACGGCTGGCCCCGACTTTCTTCCCCTGCCGGCTGCGCCGTCATTCCTCGCGAAACAACAAAGTCGCGCCTGCGCCATCCTCCGCTTTGCTGCGGTCGCAAGCGATGTGTCGTCGCTCGCCTCCGTCCGGTCGATCGCCATCGAGGCCGCAATGGTGCGGGCTCGAAACGGAAAACGGAGACTTACAATGGCGACCATAGGCACCTTCAAGAAGACCGGCTCGAACGAATTCGGCGGCGAAATCGTCACCCTCAGCGTCCAGGCCAAGGGCGTGCGCATCGTCCCCGACCTGCGCGCCAGCGGCGAGAACGCCCCCAGCCACCGGGTCCTGGTCGGCCGCGCCGAGATCGGCGCCGCCTGGTCCAAGCGCTCCAACGAGGGCCGCGACTATCTGGGCCTCAAGCTCGACGATCCGAGCTTCAACGCTCCGATCTACGCCAACCTCTTCGATGACGAAGACGGCGAAGGTTACTCGCTGATCTGGTCCCGCCCCAACGGCCGCCGCGCAGACTGAGGCGGCTTCACGAGGCCCCGGCCGAAAGGTCGGGGCCGCCTTCCTGCTCAAATCGCACCCGATCGCAGATGCGTGCCCCAAATAGTCGGGTCAAACCGAAGGCGCGCTCTCCAGCTTTACTGCAAAAGCCAGCCCGCAGAACCTTCACTTCACTGACGACAACGCCTCGATTGCCCGAATCAGCAAATCGGCGCCAGCACGACACGGCCCTTCGGCAACCTCTTTGAGCTGGCAGAAACGGGCCAATACGACTAAAATAGCCGTAGTTCTGGAGCGCGCGCCAGTTGCGATGGGAGGTGATCATGCATGATCACCGCCCGACAATCACGGGCCGCACGCGCGTTGCTGGGTTGGACACAGGAGACGCTCGCTGACAAGGCCCGCCTATCGCTGACCGCGCTCAAGCGCCTCGAATCCGAAAGCGGGCTCGATGTGTACGAGACGACGCGCGATCAGGCACGCAGGGCCTTGGAAGCTGCCGGCATCGTCTTCCTGTCGACCGACCGAGGGCAAGGAGTGCTGCTGGTCGATGATCGCGGAAACAAGCCGAACCGATCTACAGGCTTACGCTGACCTGTGGGCAGCCAGGTTCCTCATCATTCGCACTGCCTCCATTTCGGATCAAACATGGATAATAGACGGGCACCGCATATTCGCCGAGTCTGCACCATGACCGCACCATTCCAGGACCTCGCGCCATCGGGGCAAGATCTCACCGATTACGACAAGTCGCACGCCAAACTATACATGCGCTTGCTGGATGCGGCCGCTGACGGCGCGCATTGGGAGGAAGCCGTGCGCGTGCTGTTCGACCTCGATCCCGCCCGTGAACCCGAACGCTGCCGCCGCATCCACGACAGCCACCTCGAACGCGCCCGCTGGATGACCCACACCGGCTATCGACACCTCTTGCGATCGGCTCACCGCTGAGAGGTTTGCCCACCGTGATGCCGTTCTGACATCATGCAATGCCCTCCGCCGGGCTTCCAACACCCTCGTCGCGCCCCGAAAAATCACACGCTCGACCTACGCGCACCACGCGGGAGAGTTGATGCGATGAGGCCCGATACATCGAACTGGCGAGACGACCGCAGCTACGATTTCTTCGATACACTGCCGATCGAAGGTCTCGCCTGGGAGTGCCTTCGCAGATACCGCCCTTATCAGGACGATTACGCCAGTCTGGTCGATGCTGGCGCCGAGACTCAGCCGCTGCCAGACGACAGGCAGCAGCGCTGGGGGTTGCGATTTCCCCGCAAGACCAGGTCGTTCTGCCCTACAGCAACAGGTGGTGTGGTCGCCGCAGAGCGATCCCGCCGTCCTCTTTCTGACAGCGCGGCCGAGCTTTCTGCCGTCCAGCTCAAACCGCCTCGCCGACAGGTTCGCTGCGGGACGTGATGGCCCTGAAGGAGCCTATGCTGGTCTTCCCGAGCACGACCTCCAGCTACTCTTCCTACCCGGCATATCCGCACACGACCAGCTTGCGGCGGTCGTCCCCATCGATGACGACATCCTCGATCGCATCGATGCGCTGACACGCCTCGCGCGCGCCTGGCTCCAGCGTCCGTCATTGCGCGACACGCGCATGACCGCCGAGCAGCGCCGCCGCTTTCGCCTCAAACTTCGTGCTGCTGACGGCCGCATGAACGGCGCGACCTATCGCGACATCGCGATCGCAATCTATGGCGCGGCGCGCATCGATACCGACCCGTGGAAGACCTCGCCGCTGCGGGATGCCGTGATCGCCTTCGCCGAAGCCGGATTGGCCCTCATCGATGGCGGCTATCTGCACCTGCTTCGGCATCGTCGGCGCACCTAGCCTGCGCCACCGACAGGGGTGGGGAATTTAGCCATCCCAAGTCCCCCATCCATCCCGCCGGCGGTTCTCCGCCACCGTTGTCGCTGTCAGCCGCTGATCGCCAGCGGCCCCCAGCAACCCAACGGAGGCCCGCCCAATGCGACCCGATACCGCCGCGCTCCCGCCACGCTACCTGCGGACCAAGGAAGCCGCTGAATTTCTCAGCCTGTCTGCGCGCACCCTGGAAAAGCATCGCACCTACGGCACTGGTCCGGCCTATCACAAACTCGGCGGGCGCGTCGTCTATTCGGTCGACGATCTGGAGACCTGGGCTGAGCGCGGCGCCGTGACCTCGACGTCCGATCCGCGCGGCTCCGTGCTTCCCGCAAAGCGCCAGACGCTACCGACCGGCCAGATCGCCGGCCGATACGCACGCTGATCGTGGCTGGTCCCTTTCATGGTGGTGCGTCGTCGTGACCCTTCGGAGCGTGGGCAGCTCGACCTGTTTCGCGCGCTTCCCGGCGACTTCGCGCCACGAGACGCGCAGGATCTCATGGCCTATCCCTTCTTCTCCCTCTCGAAATCGCACCGCATAGCGCCGATCGATTTTTCGGCGGGCGGCGTCTCCATCCGGGTAGAGGCCGTTCCCGATCATGGCATGGCCACGATCTGGGACGCCGACATCCTGATCTGGGCCGCCAGCCAGATCGTCGAGGCCCGCGACGCAGGCCTGCGCACCTCGCGTCTGATGGCGGCGACACCTTATGAGATCCTCACCTATGTCGGGCGCGGCACATCCATGCGCGACTATCAGCGGCTCAAGGCCGCGCTCGACCGGCTGCAATCGACCACCATCTCGACGTCGATCCGCCAGCCCGCCGAAGGCCGCCGTCACCGCTTCTCGTGGATAAACGAGTGGCAGGAGCGCACGGATCGCCAAGGACGACCGGATGGCATCGAGCTGATCGTCCCCGACTGGTTCTACAAGGCCGTCCTCGATGACGCGCTCATCCTCACCATCGATCCGGCCTATTTCGATCTCACCGGCGGCCTCGATCGCTGGCTCTACCGCATCGTGCGCAAACACGGCGGCCGTCAGCGCGGCGGCTGGCGTTTCGACCTACGCCACCTCCACCTCAAATCCGGCAGCCTGTCGCCGTTCAAGCGCTTCGCCTTCGAACTGCGCGACATCGTGCGGCGCCAACCACTGCCCGGCTACGTCCTGTCGCTCGAAGTGGAAATCGGCGGGCGCACGCTGCTGGCTTTCGAACCACTGGCCGCCTGTGGAAAACCTGTGGACGGCCTCGTGCTATCGGGAACCCGACCTATCGTGCCATCGGGAACCCGAGGCTCGTGCCATCAGGAACCCAGTCCGGCCTTAACTTCTGGAAATCGTGGGCGGATTCGTGCCCTTAACTTAGAGTCTAACCAAGAATCTAACTTTGAAGAGCGCGCGCGCGATGTGGAAAACCTCATCCGCACCGCCGCAGCGAGCCTCCGCGCCGCCGGTAAATCACCGCGCAAGGGTGCTCCAGCAGCTCAGACGGGCCGGAAAGAGAGCGAACCGGCTTCCCCCGATCAGCTGCCGCACCTCGATCGGCCTGGAGGTGCGCGATGATCGTCGCGTTCCTCAACCAGAAAGGCGGTGTCGGCAAGACGACGCTGGCGCTCAACCTCGCAGGCGAACTCGCCGGGCGCGGTCAGCGCGTCACCCTGATCGACGCGGACCCACAAGGCTCGGCCCTCGACTGGTCTCAGCAACGCAGCCATGAGGGCCTGCCGCGCCGGTTCGGCGTCGTCGGCCTGGCGCGCGACACGCTCCACCGCGAAGCGCCGGAGCTGGCCCGCGATCTCGACCACATCGTCATCGACGGCCCACCGCGTGTCGCAGCTCTCATGCGCTCGGCGCTGCTCGCCGCCGATCTCGTGCTGATCCCGGTGCAGCCATCGCCGCTCGACGGCTGGGCATCGGCCGAGATGCTGGCGCTGTTCCGCGAAGCCCGCGTCTATCGCCCGGAACTGGTCGCCCGCTTCGTACTCAATCGCTGCGGCGCGCGCACCATCCTGGCCCGCGAGACGGCCGAGACGCTGGCTGATCACGATCCTCCGCTTCTCGCCACCACCATTGGTCAGCGCATCGCCTTCGCCGCCGCCGCGCAGACCGGCCGCCTGGTCGCCGAACTCGACGATGCGACATCGGCCACACGCGAGATCGCGGCGTTCGCCGACGAACTCTTGCGTCTGCGGATCGACGGGGGCGCACAATGAACGAACGATCCCCTCGTCGTGGCTTCGCCTCGCGCCCCGCCGATCCCGACCAATGGATCAAGGCTGCGGACAACGCACCACGCGCCGCTGACGTCGCTGCGTTCACCGCCAGGCTCACCATCGATGTGACGCCCGAACTGCGCGGACGGATCAAGATCGCCGCGTTCGGGCGCGGCGTCACCGTCGCCGACATGCTGCGCGAGCTGCTCGCGCGTGAATTCCCCTCGACACCAGGAGACCCCACATGACCGGCACTGCGGCTCCCCGCATGCGTGGCGGCCCGCTGCCGTCAGCGCTCCCCCATGACAGCATGACCCACGTCGAACTGACGTGGATCGAGAAGAAAATCGAATACTGGATCAGGTTCGGCCGTGAGGCGCATGAACAGATCCTCGACCGCCGCCGGCGTGTCGTCTCCTTCCGTCCGAACACCGTATTCGCGTTCGTGCGATGGGCAGCCAACGACTTCGGCACGATCATCTCGCGCATCGACATCGTGCGCGCGGTCGAGCCCGGAGAACCCTACCAGACGCTGCCCTTTGTCCGGCCGGGCGGTGAAATCCTGCTCAGGATCGACGGATGGCCGAAGGTCGAAGACGTACTGCGCCACGTCGATGCCATTGAAGCGATCGACATCGAGGCGGACGCCGTTTCGCCGGAACACTGGCGTCACGTCCACAATCGGATGGCGGCTGGACATCAGCCGCGCCCCTATACGCTCGACCAGCATCGCGCCTTCCTCCTGCGCCGGAGGACGCGGTCGTGACGCGCGCCGGTCTCTTCCTCGTCATGGCTCTCGCGACCACGGGCATCGGCTATCCGGCGCTCACCCCGATGCCGATCAAGTTCCTGTGGAACGCATCGGCGAGCGCCCCCATTGGCTTCTACACGATCGACGTCGATGGCCCGTTCGACGTCACCGATCTCGTTGCCGTCGATGCGCCCGAGCCGCTCGCGACCTTCATGGCCGAACGCGGCTATCTTCCCAAAGGCGTCCCGCTGCTGAAGCGCATCCTCGGCGTTTCCGGGCAGACCGTTTGCCGCTCGAACCTCTCCGTTACGATCGACGGCCTCGAGATGGGCGATGCGCTGCCGCGTGATCGCGCCGGGCGTGACCTCCCGGTCTGGCAGGGCTGCCGCCGTATCCCGACCGGCGAAGTCTTCCTCATGAACTGGCAGGTCCGCGACAGCCTGGACGGTCGCTATTTCGGCCTGACCTCCACCGACCAGATCATCGGCCGCGCCGTCCCCCTGTGGACCGACGAGGACGGAACGGGCCGCTTCGAATGGCGCGCACCGACGCGATGAACACCTCGCCATCGGCGGGGGACGGCGCCCACCGATGGCTTTCCCAACGTCGCCGCAAAGGAAGTCATCATGCCTCAGATTGGTCAATTCACGCGCCAGGACACGGGCTTCGCCGGCAAGCTGGAGACGTTCACGCTCTTCCGCGATGTCGTCATCGTGCCGGCAGAGCCCTCCGATGCCGAGAACGCGCCGGATTACCGCGTTCACGCCAGCGACGATGGCAAAGCCGAAGCAGGTCCGGAAATCGGTGCGGGCTGGAAACGCACCGGCGAGCGCGCGGGCGAATACGTTGCCGTACTGATCGACGACCCTGCGCTGCCGCAGCCGATCCGCGCCAATCTGTTCCGCGACGATGACGCCGGGAACGCCTGGTCGCTGCACTGGTCGCGCCCGCGCGACCGCGCCGGGAAGGACTGACCGATGTCCGGTCCTCGTCCAACGATGAGCCGTAGGGATGCGCGCGGGCGGCATCACGCCGTCCGGCGCATGGCCTTCCTTCTCTTTTCCGGCCTGGCCCTCGCAGCAGGCGCACAGGACGCCGCTCTTGCCCAGTCCGTGTCGGCTGCGCGCACGGTCGCTGGCGATCCGCACGCCGCCTTCGTCACCGAAGCCTCGCAGCGGTTCGGCATTCCCGAACACTGGATCGTCGCCGTCAAACGCGCCGAAAGCGCCGGCGATGTGCGCGCCATATCGTCGGCCGGCGCGCTGGGGTTGATGCAGGTCATGCCCGATACCTGGGCCGCGCTTCGCGTTCGCTATGGGCTCGGGCGTGATCCCTACGACCCGCGCGACAACATCCTCGCAGGCGCTGCCTACCTGCGCGAAATGTTCGACCGCTATCGCACGATCCCCGCAATGCTGGGGGCCTACAATGCGGGGCCTGGCCGCTACGACGAATACGTCCAGACCGGCCGCGCCCTGCCCGCCGAAACGCGGGCCTACATCGCGCTGCTGGCTCCGCAGCTAGGCGCACCATCGCCGGCGAGCGCGCCATCAGTTTCGCCGCCACCGCCGCCGGATTGGCGGGAAGCGCCGCTCTTCGTCGTGCGTTCCGCCGACGCTCGTTCGGCAACATCGCCATCGGAAAGCGCGCGGTCGAACGACAGCCGCTCCTCCGTCGCGGCGCGCACTCCCGATACCGCCGAAGACTCGAACGCCCCGATCGTGGTCGCTCGCTCTGACGGGGGGACGCCCCGATGAGCTGCGGAAGTATCCTTCGCACTCTGTCGCATTCCGGCGTGACATGGAGGGCACAAGGGGGAGAGGCAGGCACAACAACCGCACGATGGCAGGATAAAAGGCCGCACATTGCGCGGCGGTCGGGCGGTTGTTTTTGCAAGAGGTTTTGGCGCGCTCCGCACATTGCCGTGCTCATCGGCAATGTGCGCCTGACGCCCAATTGCTTGTATCAGCGTGATTTTTCGCACATTGCGGCCTTGCGTCATGGCCGATGACCACGAGTTTCGTGTTCGGCCTGGGCGCATCCGGTCAAACCGTGCGCAGTCGGCTCGGCCCTTCATCGCGCAGGCGCTGGCCGCCGCGAAGAAGGCGGGCGGCGGCGTCTCGCGCTCCGGGCGCGTCGTTGCCGCCAATCGCTCGCGCTTCGGCCACGGCCAGCGCGCCAGCATCCAGGCGAACCGCTTCATCACCGCGCGCACGCGCGGCGCAGTCATCAAGGCCCGCGTCGTGCGGCACTCCGGCCGCACCGCGCCGCTCGGCACGCATCTCGACTATCTCCGCCGCGATGGCGTGACCCGTGAGGGAGAAAAGGCCCGGCTGTTCGGGCCGGGAACGGAGGAAGCTGATGGCCGCGCCTTCGCCGGGCGATGCGAGGATGATCGCCATCATTTCCGCTTCATCGTCTCACCGGACGACGCCGTGGAGATGTCGGACCTCAAGTCCTTCACCCGCGATCTTGTCGGCCAGATAGAAAGGGACCTGGACACGCGGCTCGATTGGGTCGCGGTCGATCACTGGAACACCGAGCATCCTCACGTCCATCTGATCGTGCGCGGCGTCCGCGACGACGGCCAGGACCTCGTGATCTCGCGCGACTACATCAAGGAGGGTATGCGCGATCGCGCGCGTGACCTCATCACACAAGAGCTTGGCCCGCGCACGGATCTCGATATTCGCCGCACGCTCGAACGCCAGACCGAGGCGGAGCGCTGGACGCACCTTGATCGGCAGCTTGCCCGCGACGCTGGAAAGACCGGCGTCATCGATGTCGCCCCGGAAGGCGGCCGCCAGCCCGACGCTTACGCCGTCGAGAAAGTAGGTCGCCTGCGCAAACTCGCAACCCTCGGCCTCGCCAGTGAAGTCGGACCTGGCCAGTGGATGATCGACGATCAGGCTGAGGTGACGCTGCGCCAGCTCGGCGAACGCGGCGACATCATCAAGCGCATGCACCGCGCACTCACCGAACGCGGTATCGACCGCGGCTCGGGCAACTATGTCCTGGCAGGGGAAAGTCTCGATGTGCCGGTCATCGGCCGTCTGGTCGAGCGCGGCCTCGATGACGAGCTGAAGGGAACGGCCTACGCCGTGGTCGACGGCGTCGATGGCCGGACCCACCACATCCGCTTGCCGCATCTCGATGCGGCGGGGGACAGCGCACCGGGCTCGATCGTCGAGCTGCGCGCCTATGAAGATGCGAGAGGCGAACGCCGCGTCGCGCTCGCCGTCCGCTCCGATCTCGATCTCCAGCATCAGGTGAACGCCTCGGGCGCGACCTGGCTCGACCGGCAGTCCATCGCCCGCGAACCCATCGCCATGTCGGAGGGCGGCTTCGGCGCCGAGGTGCGGCACGCAATGCGACAACGGGCGGAGCATCTGGTCCACGAAGGTCTCGCCGAGCAGCAAGGCCGCCGCGTCATCTTCAGCCGCAACCTGATCGAGACGCTTCGCCGCCGCGAGGTCGACGCCGTTGCCGACCGGCTGGCGAAGGAGACAGGCCGGCCGTTCAAAGTGGCCGGCAATGGCGAATATGTCGCCGGCACCTATCGCCAGCGCATGACGCTCGCATCCGGCCGCTTCGCGATGATCGATGACGGCCTCGGCTTCCAGCTCGTGCCCTGGTCGCCGTCCCTCGAAAGCCAGCTCGGCAAACACGTCTCCGGGGTCGCCCGCGGCGACGGCGGTGTCGACTGGAGCTTCGGCCGCAAGCGGGGGCTCGGCCTCTAATCACCTAAGAAGAAAGGACCGCAGCAATGTCCGCGACCAAAATCCTGTGGGGCCAGATCGCCGTCGTCTTCCTCATCGTGCTGCTCACCACCTGGGCGGCGACGCAATATGTCGCATGGAGCCTCGGCTTTCAGGCACAGCTCGGCGCGCCCTGGTTTTCCCTGTTCGGCCTACCGATCTACTATCCGCCGGCGTTCTTCTGGTGGTGGTATTTCTACGACGCCTACGCGCCGGAGGTCTTCGCCAAGGGCGGGATGATCTCGGCGTCGGGCGGCTTCATCGCCATAGCCGTCGCCATCGGCATGTCGGTCTGGCGCGCCCGCGAAGCAAAAAGCGCAGCGACCTACGGCTCCGCCCGCTGGGCCGGAAAGGACGAGGTGAAGGCCGCGGGCCTGCTCAGTCCCGACGGTGTCGTGCTCGGCCGCTATGATCGCGACTATCTCCGTCACGACGGCCCCGAGCATGTGCTTTGCTTCGCCCCGACCCGATCGGGCAAGGGCGTCGGCTTGGTCGTGCCCTCCCTGTTGACCTGGCCGGGCTCGGCCATCGTCCACGACATCAAAGGGGAAAACTGGCAGCTCACCGCCGGTTTTCGCGCCCGGCATGGCCGCGTTCTGCTGTTCGACCCGACCAACCCCAAATCGTCGGCCTACAATCCGCTGCTCGAGGTGCGCCGCGGCGAATGGGAAGTCCGCGACGTCCAGAACATCGCCGACATCCTGGTCGATCCCGAAGGCTCGCTCGAAAAGCGGAACCATTGGGAGAAGACCAGTCATGCCCTGCTGGTCGGCGCCATCCTGCATGTGCTCTACGCCGAGGACGACAAGACATTGGCCGGCGTCGCCGCTTTCCTGTCCGATCCAAAGCGCCCGATCGAGTCGACGCTTGCCGCGATGATGAAGACCAGCCACCTCGGCGAGGCAGGGCCGCACCCCGTCATCGCCAGCGCCGCGCGCGAGTTGCTCAACAAATCGGACAACGAACGCTCGGGCGTGCTCTCCACCGCCATGTCGTTTCTCGGCCTCTACCGTGACCCTGTCGTCGCCGAGGTGACACGGCGCTGCGACTGGCGGATCAGCGACATGGTGGGCGGCAAGCTCCCGACCACGCTCTACCTTGTCGTGCCGCCGTCCGACATCAACCGCACCAAGCCATTGATACGCCTGATCCTCAATCAGGTCGGCCGCCGTCTCACCGAGGATCTGCAAGCGAAGGCCGGGCGGCATCGCCTGCTGCTCATGCTCGACGAGTTTCCCGCCCTCGGCCGCCTCGATTTCTTCGAGTCCGCGCTGGCCTTCATGGCGGGCTACGGTCTCAAGAGCTTTCTGATCGCTCAATCGCTGAATCAGATCGAGAAGGCTTACGGCCCGAACAACTCGGTCCTCGACAACTGCCATGTGCGCGTTTCCTTTGCGACGAACGACGAAAGGACCGCGAAGCGGGTCAGCGACGCGCTCGGAACCGCGACCGAGATGAAGGCGATGAAGAACTACGCCGGGCATCGGCTCTCGCCCTGGCTCGGCCATTTGATGGTGTCGCGTTCGGAGACCGCGCGACAGCTCCTGACACCAGGCGAGATCATGCAGCTCCCGCCGACCGACGAGATCGTCATGGTCGCCGGGACGCCGCCGATCCGGGCGAAGAAGGCGCGCTACTATGAAGATGCCCGCTTCAAGGAACGCATCATGTCACCGCCGGGGCTGGCGCGGCCTGCTGAAGGTCGGCCCGACGATTGGAGCAAGCTGCCGATCCCCGCGCGCCCGGACATGACCGAAAACGCTGCGCCAACGATGAGCGGTGACAACGAAGAGGATTCCACCGACTCCGAACGTCGGCATCAGCCCGAACTCAACCGGGTGAACCCCATCGAAAAGAAGGCGCCGATCGACAATGAGTTTGAGATCGATTTGCCTGACGACACAGAGGACGACGCCGCGCGCAACCAGCGGCTGACCCGCGTCATGCGCGGCGTTGCCCGCCAGGTCTCGCTCGATCCCAATGACGGCATGGAGCTGTAGCACCATGCCCGGACGCAAGAAGAAGGTGCCGATTTCCGTATATCTCGACCCCGACATCATGGCGACACTATCGGACTATGCAGGCCGACGTGAACAACCGCTCTCCCTGATCGCCGAGGCCGCCATCGCGTCCTTCCTGTCGCCGGACGATGCGGAGCGGCGTGAAGCCGTGGTCGCCAAACGCCTCGACCAGATCGATCGCCGTCTCAACCGCATGGAGCGCGACATCGGGATCTCCGTCGAGACCATGGCCGTATTCATCCGGTTCTGGCTCAACACGACGCCGGCGCTGCCCGAGCCCGCAGCCCAGGCAGCGCGCGCCATGGTCGGGAAGCGCTACGAGGCGTTCATCGCGGCCCTTGGACGGCGCTTGGCCCAGGGACCGAAACTTCGGCAGGAGATCGTTGAAGATGTCGGCGAGTCGCCGTCCAGCCCGACAGAGAGCGATCCATAGGCTTCAGCGCGCGTGGATCAATAGCATCGCCCAACCGCCGTTCTCCTGTATTTGCACGCCACGCTACTACGACGATCGATACTTGTTGAATCAGCCTGATTCACGGCTCTTTTAATCACCCCGATCCGGGGACCGTCTTTTTCAGCCCCGTCAGAAAGCGGGGCCGAAATGACCACAACCAGCCAGAAGCCGGAGGCGTTCGCGCGCGGTGCGCGCATGCTTCGCACCGCGCTCGGCTCGACCATCACCCATTTTCTCGAAGACCCAGCCGTCGTCGAAATCATGCTGAACCCGGACGGCCGTCTCTGGGTAGATCGCCTCTCTGAAGGGCTGGCCGATACGGGTGAGACGCTGTCGCCCGCCGATGGCGAACGCATCGTGCGGCTGGTCGCTCACCATGTCGGCGTCGAGGTGCATCCGCGCAGCCCGCGAGTCTCCGCCGAGCTTCCTGAGACGGGAGAGCGGTTCGAGGGCTTGCTGCCGCCCGTTGTCGCCGCACCGGCCTTCGCCATCCGCAAGCCCGCCGTCGCGATCTTCACGCTCGACGATTATGTGGCCGCCGGAATCATGTTCGCCGACCAGGCGGCGACGCTACGCGCAGCCGTGATGGCGCGCGCCAATATCCTTGTCGCGGGCGGCACTTCCACCGGCAAAACCACGCTGACCAATGCGCTTCTGGCCGAGGTCGCCAAGACGGCGGATCGCGTCGTCATCATCGAGGATACCCGCGAGCTTCAGTGCGCCGCGCCCAATCTTGTCGCCATGCGGACCAAGGATGGAGTGGCCACGCTCTCGGAGCTGGTTCGCTCTTCGCTACGCCTGCGCCCCGATCGCATTCCCATCGGCGAGGTGCGCGGCTCTGAAGCTCTCGATCTCCTGAAAGCATGGGGAACCGGCCACCCCGGCGGCATCGGCACGATCCACGCCGGGAGCGGCATCGGCGCGCTGCGCCGCCTTGAACAACTCATCCAGGAGGCCGTCGTCACGGTCCCGCGCGCCCTGATCGCCGAGACCATCGATCTTGTTGCCGTCCTCTCCGGCCGCGGCTCCGCGCGCCGGCTCGCCGAACTCGCCCGTGTCGAAGGGCTCGGCCCGGACGGTGACTACGCCATCACCCCCGCAACCCTTGACCGCACAGGAGCCCCAACATGATCCGCACCACGATGAGCGTTCGCCGCTATGCCGCGACGGCCGCCGCCTTCACCTACATCAACCTCGTCCTCGTTCCCGCCGCCCATGCCTCCGGCTCGTCCATGCCGTGGGAAGCACCGCTCCAGAAAATTCTCGAATCCATCGAGGGGCCGGTCGCCAAGATCGTCGCCGTCATCATCATTATCGCCACTGGCCTGGCGCTGGCGTTCGGTGACACGTCCGGCGGCTTCCGGAAGCTGATCCAGATCGTCTTCGGTCTCAGCATCGCGTTTGCGGCGTCGAGCTTCTTCCTGTCGTTCTTCTCATTCGGCGGCGGGGCGCTCGTCTGATGGCGGCGGCGCTCGAACAACTCGACGCGGTGCCGGGTTTCACCGTCCCGGTTCACCGGGCGCTGACCGAGCACATTCTGCTGGGCGGCGCACCGCGCGCGCTCGCCATCCTGAACGGCACGCTGGCCGGAGCCGTGGGCCTCGGCCTGCGCCTCTGGCTCGTCGGTCTGCTGATCTGGGCCGTTGGCCATATCGCAGCCGTGTGGGCTGCAAAGCGCGATCCGCTCTTCGTCGAGGTCGGCCGCCGCCACCTGCGCATCCCCGCTCATCTGTCCGTCTGAGGAGGCGCATCGCCATGATGAATCTTGCCGAATATCGCCGCACCGCAACCCGACTCGCTGACTATCTGCCCTGGGTCGCGCTCGTCGCCGAGGGCGTCGTGCTTAACAAGGATGGCAGCTTTCAGCGCACGGCCCGCTTCCGCGGCCCTGATCTGGACTCCGCGGTCGCTGCCGAACTGGTCGCCGTCGCCGGGCGGCTCAACAACGCTTTCCGCCGTCTCGGATCGGGTTGGGCCATCTTCGTCGAGGCGCAGCGGCACGAGGCGTCGATCTATCCGGCAGACCTGTTTCCCGACGCAGCCGCAGCGCTCCTCGATGCCGAGCGCAAAGCCGATTTCGAGGAAACAGGCGCGCATTACGTCTCCGGCTACTATCTCACCATCACCTATCTGCCGCCGGCCGAGGACGCCGCGCGCACCGAAGCCTGGCTCTATGAGGGCCGCGAACGCGCTGGCATCGATCCGAAGGAAATCCTGAACACCTTTGTCGACCGCACCGATCGCGTGCTGGCGCTACTCGACGGCTTTATGCCGGAATGCCAGTGGCTCGATAGCAGCGAGACGCTGACCTATCTCCATTCGACCGTCTCGACCAAACGGCACCGCGTCCGCGTGCCCGAAACGCCGGTCTATCTCGACGCGCTGCTCGCCGACCAACCGCTCACCGGCGGCCTGGAGCCGCGTCTCGGAACGGCGCATCTGCGCGTTCTCACCATTGTCGGTTTCCCAACCGCGACCACACCCGGCATCCTCGACGATCTCAATCGGCTCGCCTTCCCCTATCGCTGGTCGACGCGCGCCATCCTGCTCGACAAGACCGACGCGACCAAGCTGCTGACCAAGATCCGCCGCCAATGGTTCGCCAAGCGCAAAAGCATCGCCGCGATCCTGAAAGAGGTGCTGACCAACGAGGCGTCCGCGCTGGTCGATACCGACGCCTCGAACAAGGCGGCGGACGCCGATCTCGCCCTCCAGGAACTCGGCGCTGACTACGCCGGCCAATCCTATGTCACCGCGACGATCGCGGTATGGGACAACGATCCCCGAATTGCCGACGAGAAGCTTCGCCTCGCCGAGAAAGTCATCCAGGGCCGCGACTTCACGGCCATGACTGAAACGATCAATGCCGTCGATGCCTGGCTGGGCTCATTGCCGGGACATGTTTACGCCAACGTGCGCCAGCCCCCGATCTCGACGCTGAATCTCGCCCACATGATCCCGCTCTCGGCGGTGTGGGCGGGGCCGGAACGGGACGAGCATTTCGGAGCGCCCCCCTTGCTGTTCGGCAAGACCGAGGGCTCGACCCCGTTCCGGTTTTCTCTCCATGTCGGCGATGTCGGTCACACGCTCGTCGTCGGCCCGACCGGCGCCGGCAAATCGGTGCTTCTCGCCGTCATGGCCTTGCAGTTCCGGCGCTACGCCGGTGCCCAGGTCTTCGCCTTCGACTTCGGCGGTTCGATCCGCGCCGCCGCGCTCGCCATGGGCGGTGATTGGCACGATCTCGGCGGCGATCTCACCGAGGGCGTGGACTCCTCGGTCGCGCTGCAACCGCTTGCGCGCATTCACGACACGCCCGAACGCGCCTGGGCGGCCGACTGGATCGTCGCCATCCTGATCCGCGAAGGCATCGCGATCACCCCCGAGGTGAAGGAGCACCTTTGGTCGGCGCTGACCTCACTGGCATCGGCGCCGGTCGAGGAGCGCACGATCACCGGCCTCACGGTGTTGCTCCAAGCGAACGAGCTGAAGCAGGCGCTGCGACCGTATTGCGTGGGCGGCCCCTATGGGCGGCTACTCGACGCCGAGGTCGAACATCTCGGCTCGGCATCGGTGCAGGCGTTCGAGATCGAGGGACTGGTCGGGACTGGCGCGGCACCCGCCGTCCTCGCCTATCTCTTCCATCGCATCGGCGACCGTCTCGACGGCTCGCCGACGCTGCTCATCATCGACGAGGGCTGGCTCGCACTCGACGACGATGCCTTCTCCGGGCAATTGCGCGAGTGGCTGAAGACGCTGCGCAAGAAAAACGCCAGCGTCATCTTCGCCACGCAGTCGCTGTCCGACATAGACAACAGCAACATCGCCCCGGCCATCATCGAGAGCTGCCCGACAAGGCTCCTCCTGCCGAACGAACGCGCGATCGAGCCGCAGATCACGGAGATCTATCGGCGCTTCGGTCTCAACGACCGCCAGATCGAAATCCTCGCGCGGGCCACGCCCAAGCGCGACTATTACTGCCAGTCGCGGCGCGGCAATCGCCTGTTCGAGCTGGGGCTCTCCGAAGTCGGCCTCGCGCTCGCCGCCACCTCCTCCAAGACCGACCAGTCCGAGATCGCGCGCACAGTCGCCGAGCATGGCCGCGAGGGCTTTCTCGCCGCCTGGCTGCGCCTGCGCGGCGCCGAGTGGGCCGCAGACCTCATCCCTGACCTCACGAACCTCACCCCTCAGCAGTCCGAGAAGGAGTAATGATCATGAATACGCTTCGTTCACGCCCGCGCGCGCTGTCGCTCGCGGCCTTCATCCTGGCGATACCGCTCGCCGCATCGCCGGTGCTGACCGCGCCAGCGCACGCGCAATTCGGTTTCGGCGGTATCGTCTATGACCCTACCAACTACGCCCAGAACGTCCTGACGGCGGCGCGCTCCCTCGAGCAGATCAACAACCAGATCCGCTCGCTTCAGAACGAGGCGCAGAGCCTCATCAACCAGGCCAAGAATCTGGCGAACCTGCCGTACTCGGCGCTCCAACAGATTCAGCAGAACGTCCAGCGCACCCAGCAGCTCCTCGGCCAGGCGCAGAACATCGCCTTCGACGTCCAGAACGTCGATCGGATGTTCCAGCAGCAATATGGCAGCGTCTCACTGTCGTCATCGGACGCCAAGCTCATCACCGACGCTCGCTCGCGCTGGCAGAACACCGTCGGCGGTTTGCAGGACGCCATGCGCATTCAGGCCGGCGTCGTCGGCAATATCGACAGCAATCGCACGCAGATGTCGAACCTCGTCAGCCAGAGCCAGGGCGCACAGGGTGCGTTGCAGGCGACACAGGCAGGCAATCAGCTTCTCGCGCTGCAATCGCAGCAGCTCTCCGACCTGATCGCGCTGATCTCCGCCAACGGCCGGGCCACGGCGCTGACTGACGCGGAGCGCGCGGCGGCGGCCGATCAAGGCCGGGAGCAGCGCCGCCGCTTCCTCACGCCGGGCGCGGGCTATCAGCCCGGCAACGCGCAGATGTTCGGTAACGGCAACTGAGGTCGCGGTCATGGACGGCAAGATGCTGGCCCGGCTGGGCGCCATCGTTTTCGTATCGTTCGCCATCACGGCGACGGCGATCGAGATGACCCGGAAGGACGCGGCCCCTGAAACGGAGCGCGTCCACGCTGTCGAACCCAAGCGCGATGCGCTCCGCGAAGGGCAGCGCCGGTGCCAGCAGCTTGGCCAGGCGGCGGCGAGCGATACCGACTGCATGCGCATCTGGGCCGAGAGCCGCGATCGCTTCCTCGGTCGCCTCCCGGCGCCTGCTGTCCGGACAACAGAAGGACGGTGAACCATGGGCGGCGCAGGTGTCATCGACAATTTCCTCGGGGTCTTCACCTCCTACATCAACAGCGGGTTCGGACTGCTCGGCGGCGAGGTCGCGTTCATCGCCACAACGCTAATCGTCATCGATGTGACGCTTGCCGCCCTGTTCTGGAGCTGGGGCGCGGAAGACGACATCATCGCCCGGCTGGTGAAAAAGACGCTCTTCGTCGGCGTCTTCGCCTATCTCATCGGCAACTGGAACAACCTTGCCAAGATCGTCTTCGACTCGTTCGCGGGCCTCGGCCTCAAGGCTTCCGGCACCAGCTTCACCGCGCAGGATCTGATGCGACCCGGCAAGGTCGCGCAGACCGGGCTCGACGCCGCGCGCCCCTTGCTCGAATCCATCTCCGACCTGATGGGCTGGATCGCGTTCTTCGAGAACTTCATCCAGATCGCCTGCCTGCTGTTCGCCTGGGCGCTGGTGCTGCTCGCCTTCTTCATCCTCGCGATCCAGCTCTTCGTTACCCTGATCGAATTCAAGCTGACGACGCTGGCGGGCTTCGTCCTCATCCCGTTCGGCCTGTTCGGCAAAACAGCCTTCATGGCCGAGCGCGTGCTGGGCAATGTCGTCTCTTCCGGCATCAAGGTGCTGGTACTCGCCGTCATCATCGGCATCGGCTCAACGCTGTTCAGCCAGTTTACGGCCGGCTTCGGCGGCGCAACGCCCACAATCGACGACGCCATGGCAATTGTCCTTGCCGCGCTATCGCTGCTCGGGCTCGGCATCTTCGGCCCCGGCATTGCTGCCGGTCTTGTCAGCGGCGGACCACAACTCGGCGCCGGTGCGGCGGTTGGCACCGGGCTTGCCGTCGGTGGTGCGGCACTCGCAGCTGGTGGCGCGGCAGGCCTTGCCCTGAAGGGAGGAGCGGCTGCGATGTCCGGCGGCGCTGCCGCCGTGCGGGGCGGTGCGGCTGCGGCAGGCGGAGCCGCCGCGGCCTACAGCGTCGGCTCGCTCGGCCAGTCCGGCGCAGCCGGTGTCGCCTCTGGTCTCGGCAGTGTCGCCCGCGCGGCCGGAGCGGCCACCGTGTCACCCCTGAAACGCGCGACGGCGCGCGCCGCCGAAGGCGTCAAGTCCAGCTTCTCCGCAGGTGCGAAGGCAGGCTTCGGCGCAACGGGCGGCTCCTCGACCATGAGCACGATACCCGGCTCAGGCTCCGCAGGCGAAGCCGCCGCAGCAGCGCCCCGCGACGGTCCGCCCGACTGGGCCAAGCGCATGAAGCGCCATCAGTCCCTCAGCCACGGAGCCACCCTCGTAGCGCACGCCGTCAAATCCGGCGACAGCCATGGCGGCGGCTCTTCCGTCAATCTCTCCGAAAGTAACCGCTCATGAGCCTCTTCAAACGACCCGCCGCCCACTATGGGAAATCGCCCGAACCCGAAACACCCTATCAGCGCGCAGCGCAGGTCTGGGACGATCGCATCGGTTCGGCCCGCGTCCAGGCCAGGAACTGGCGCATCATGGCATTCGGCTCGCTGTTCCTGTCGGCCGGCTTCGCCGCGGCGCTGGTCTGGCAGTCGGCGCGCGGCACCGTCGTTCCCTGGGTGGTGCAGGTCGATCGACTCGGCCAGGCGCAGTCCGTTGCACCGGCGTCGGCCGACTACCGGCCGACCGATCCGCAAGTGGCCTGGCATCTTGCCCGCTTCATCGAGCAGGTCAGAAGCATCCCGGCCGATCCGATCATCGTGCGCCAAAACTGGCTGCGCGCCTATGACTGGACCACGGATCGCGGCGCCGACGCGCTCAACGACTATGCCCGCACCAACGATCCTTTCACCAAGGTCGGCAAACAGCAGATCGCCGTCGAGGTTTCGAGCGTCATCCGCGCATCGGCGGATTCCTTCCGCGTGGCCTGGACCGAGAAACGTTACGAGAATGGCCAGCTCGCGGGCACAGAGCGATGGACCGCCATCCTCACCATCGTCATCCAGACGCCGCGCGACGCAGACCGGCTGCGCGCCAATCCGCTCGGCATCTACATCAACGCCATCAACTGGTCGCGGGAGATGTCCCAATGAGCACATCTCTGCGCACGTCCGGCTCTCAGGCTTTCCGTAAATCCGCCTTGGCGATGATGCTGATCTCGGCAACGATGCTGGCGGGCTGCGCGACCTTCAAACCACCCACCATCAGCTACGACAGTGACGTGCCGCCGCTCCCAGCTGTGCTGGCGCCGGTCACGGAACAGCCGCCGCGTCCGCTGCACACGCCTCCTGCCTGGACGGTCGCGCATGGTGGAACCGTCGCGAATACGCCGAGCGGCCGCGTGGAAAACGCCAATGCTGCGGCCCGTGTCGAACCGCGACGCGAGGGCTATTATAACGCCATTCAGATCTATCCCTGGAGCGAGGGCGCGCTTTACCAAGTCTATGCCGCGCCCGGCCAGATCACCAACATCGCGCTCGAACCGGGCGAAAGCCTGACCGGCGCAGGTCCAATCGCCGCCGGTGACACCGCCCGCTGGATCATCGGTGATACCGAAAGCGGTTCCGGCCTCTCGCGCCGCGTCCACATCCTCATCAAACCGACGCGCCCCGACATCACCACGAATCTGGTCATCACGACTGACCGCCGCATCTACATGCTTGAGCTGAGGGCGGAGGCGAAACCCTATATGCCGGCCGTTGCATGGGCTTATCCCGCGCTACCGGCATCGCAGCGCGGAACGGTCCCTGCGACGCCTATCATTCCCGCTGCCGCCGCTCGTCACTACCGCTACGGCCTCACCGGCGACACGCCGCCCTGGCGGCCGGTCGCCGTCTATGACGACGGCAGGCGTGTGTATGTCGAATTTCCACGCGGCATCGCTCAAGGCGAGATGCCGCCGATCTTTGTCCTCGGCACCGACGGCGAGCCGCAGCTCGTCAACAGCCGCATCTACCAAAACATCCTGATCGTTGACCGCATCTTCGGAGCCGCTGAACTGCGCCTCGGCAGCGGCAAGCAGCAGCAGACCGTCAGGATCGTGCGAACCGATGGGAAACCTGCATCATGAGCGACACCGACCACGACAATGTCGAACCGCTGGACCAATCGACGCCCGCCGTCGATACGTCATCGTCCATGCGCCTGCGGGCGGAACCTCCGCGTGTCACCCGGCTGTCGCGCAAAGTGCTCGCCGGCGTCGCCGCAGTTGCCCTCGTCGGTATCGGCGGCTCTCTCATCTACGCGCTCCAGACCCGAGATCCCGGCAAGAGCGCCGACGAACTCTATTCGACTGACAACCGCACCACGGCCGATGGCCTGGCCGGCCTTCCACGCGATTACACCGGCCCGGTCCTCGGCCCGGCGCTGCCTGGAGACCTCGGCCGCCCGATCATCAGCGCGCAAAATCAGGGGCATCCTGTCGTGCCGCCCGCCATGGCGGCGCCGGGGCCTGATCCCGAGGAACAGCGTCGCCTCGCGGAATTGGAGGCCGCACGCACCAGCCGAGTGTTTTTCCAGGCCGGTCCGGCCGCAACGTCGGCGACCGCTGGCCCGAATGTCCCGGGATTTGCCGGCGTGGGAGCTGGCACACAACCTGGTGCCGAGACGGCTCAAGATCGACAACTTGCGTTCCTCAATGCTCCCGTCGACCGCCGCACCATTGCGGCCGACCGCATCATGGCGCCCGCATCGCCCTATGTCCTCCAGGCGGGCGCGGTCATTTCGGCCGCCCTCATCACCGGCATCCGCTCCGATCTTCCTGGACAAGTCACCGCGCAGGTGACGGAGAACATCTACGATAGCCCGACCGGGCGCATCCTCGTCATCCCACAAGGCACCCGGATCATCGGCCAGTACGACAATAGCGTCCAATACGGGCAGAGCCGCGTGCTTCTCGTCTGGAACAGGCTCATTCTCCCGAACGGCCGGTCCATTGTGCTCGAACGTCAGCCCGGAGCCGATACCCAGGGCTATGCCGGTCTGGAAGACGGCGTCGATTACCATTGGTGGGATCTCGCCAGAGCGGCGGGGCTCTCGACGCTTCTGTCAGTCGGGTCCGAGCTTGCCATCGATGACCAGGACCGGCTCCTGCGCGCCATCCGCAATGGGGGCCAGGACACGATCAATGATGCCGGTCAGCAGATCGTTCGGCGCCAGCTCAACGTCGCGCCGACGCTGACGATCCGGCCCGGTTTCCCTGTCCGCGTGATCGTCACCCGCGATCTCGTCCTCGAACCTTACGGAGGCTGACATGACGAAATTGAAGCTCGGCCCGATCACCGAGGAAAAGCCGGTGAAGGCCACGCTGGAACTGCCCGCATCGCTTCACCGGGATCTCGCTGCATATGCCGAGCTGCTGGGAAGGCAGACCGGCCAGCCTGTGCGCGATCCCGTCCAGCTGATTGTACCGATGCTGGAGCGCTTCATCGCCACCGATCGCGGGTTCGCCAAGGCCCGACGCGCGAAGCCCGCGGGCGATGCCAGTTCATAAATCCACGCCCTGACGACGCGCCATCGTCTTCGCCATGCTGACAAAGCGCCTGAGCGCCGGATTGTCGTTCTTTGGCGACCACACGCCGTTGAAGGGAAGGACCTCACCAATGATCGGCCGATAGCAGATGCCCGGCACATGGGCGGCTGTCGTCGCTTCGCTCGTGACCGTGAGTCCGCTGCCGATCGCGACGAGCGTCAGCAGATTGTCGCGCCCGACAAACTGTGCCTGAATCTTCGGGTGATGGCCGAGATCGGCGACCCGCTGGACCAGATAGTCATGGACTTCCTGGCCCGGCGGTACATCGCTGACGATGAAGGTTTCGTGCGCCAGATCATGCCACTTCACCTCCTCCTTCCGCGCAAGGGCGTGTGCTTCCGGCAGCACCACGAAAACACGTTCCGACCAGAGGTAGGTGGTCTCACATCGGGGCCACTCCAATGTCCCCGTCAGAAAGGCGATGTCCAACCGGAACTGCCGGATCGCGGCGACATGCTCCGCGGGATTGCCGTCAGCAACCTCGACATGCACGCCGGGGTGCTCAGCGGCGAAGGTCCGGAGAAGATCTTGCAGGAACCCCGAGGCCAGGGACGAGAAGATGCCCACGCGCAATTGACCTTCCGCGCCGCGCCCCACCGCGTCCACGATCTCCGCGCCTTCATTAATGTATCGAAGAACCTTCTGGGCTTTCGACAACAGCCGCTGTCCGGCAACGGTCAGGCATACACCGCCGCTGTGACGGTGAAACAGCGCAGAACCGAGTCCGTCTTCCATGTCGCGTATCCGGCGGCTGATCGTGGACTCCTGTACGCCCAACGCCACGCCCGCCTTGCGGAAACTCCCATGTTCGGAAGCCGCCACGAAATAGCGCAGATGTCGAAAGTTCATATTCACACCTGGAAATCGTCCGGGGAGCCCCCTTATCCCGAATGGCTGACAGAGACGCTGCGAGGCTTGCCAAAGCGATTCCCAGCGTGGCGACAAAGTTCATCGGCGTTCCCCGGTCACACCGGAGAACGCCGACCAGCTATCACTCTACGGATTTCTCTATGAATCCAAGTGTATTGGCATTTTCGACCAGCGTCCGAACCTTGGCGCGATCGAGACCATCAGGCACTTCAGCGTCAATCTCGAGCCGGATCTTCACCTGGCTGCCCGGGAGCGTGGTGAGCTGCTCGACGATTGCTTCGACGATCTGATGGATGTCTCGGGCCGGACGTTCCGGTGAGATCATCACGGCGCCGGAAAAGCGCGTCGGCTTCTTTTCCGGTTGCGGAGCCGAGGGCACGTCATCCGCGGGCTGCCCATCGGGCGCCGGCGTGCTGCCGCCGGTTCCTGGGGTAGCGTCGCCGGACCCAGGCTGCACGGGCGCCGGACGATGCGCCTCGGCCACCTCCGGCCTCACGATGACGCTATCGCCGTCGATCACGACCACGGCGCTTACCGCGCGCTCGATTGCCAGCCCCAGATAGGTGTCCGACTTCTCGTCCCATCGCTCTGCATAGGCGAAGGGGCCAGGCAACATGCCATTCACGGCAGCCTGCACAGCCTTGATCAGGACGCCTTGATCCTTGATGCGCGGCAGGTAGATGTAGCGGTTGAGATATTCGCGCAGATCTTTCAGCGACAACCGCGGCTTGTCGTTCCAGATATACTTCTGGAGGTCGCGGTCGAGGCGCGACGGCCCCAATTCCGTGAGCAGGCCCTCCTCGGCCACCAACTTCTTGCTGGCCCGCGCCAACAAACCATCCTGCGCCGGGATCTTGCCCGATACCCACTCCCAATCGGCCTGGGCGCTCTCCTGGGCGGGATAATGGAGATAGCACCACGCCTCCTTCAGGCGGGTCTTCATCGTCTCGTTCGCTTCGGCCAGTTTCGTTTTGGCCAACGCGCTATCGCTCTGGGTAAGGTTCAACCGCTCCGTGTCGCGGACGATCTCCCCCCACGCCAGCGAAGCACGAACAGCGTCTTTCAGATGGTCGAGCTGACGGCTTTCCGCGGCAATGAACACCAGCATGTTGCGATAGACGCGCGGCGTGCTGCCGCGCTGCGTGAGAATGTCCTTGGCCTCGACCAGCGCGTCAGAGCCATCGCGGCCATTGTGGGGATATTTGACACCCAGCACGACGGCGCGAACACCACCGGCTTCATCGGGTACTTCGGCCGACGAGGCTGGCGCGACCTGCACGGCATCGAAATGCCCGCGATCGGCGAGGCCATTCACATATTTCCCGAGTTCAGCGTCAATCGTCACATCGACCAGCGCCGCTTCGATCTGGGCTGCCTTATCCGCGGCAATGCGGTTGAGGCTGGCCGACATCGAGTACCAATAGCGGCCTAGATCGGCGTGCATGAACTTGGCCTGGTTGGTCAGCCGCCGCAGCGCGTCGCCGAAGATCGCCGGACGCTCGCCCGGTTGGACGACGCCAAGGTTGATCTGCTTGTCGTCGAGGCCGGTGTTCTGTTGCTGCGCCGTTGGCGCGGTTCCCATGAAGATCGCGCGCGCGACGCGCCGCGTCGCCGAATAGCGGTTCAGGTTGGGCGCCGACTGATCGACCTTATAGGGCGTGGACGTCGTGCCATCGACATCGCCGGCGATGATCGCCTGCCAGCTCACGTCGAGATAGTGGAGCAATTCCGGCTCCACGCGCGGCGAACTTACCGCCACGCTGCCGGGCATGATCATCACCGACGGGTCGGCGTTCATCCATAGCTCGTGAATCGCCTGCGCCATCAGGCGCAGCACGCCGCGGGTGCGCTGGAACTTTTCGAGCGAACCCCAGCTCGTATAGAGCTGGTCGAACAGTTCGGGATGGATCGGATACGCCTTCTCCAGCTTGCGCCGATAGTCCTCGTCCGCGCAGCCCTGAGGGAAATCGTTGGCATTTTCGCGGTAGAGTTTCGCGAACTGCTTCAGTGTGTTGTCACGGTGATGGAACTTGTCGCCAGGGATGTCCTTGAACAGCCGTCGCCGGACGATTTCATAGCTCTCCTCCTGACTCGCCGGACGCCATGAGGATTCCACGCGGCTGAAGGTCTGCTTGAGGCGCGCCAGAGCTTCCTGACCGCCTTCGCCCCCGACCTCGATCTGTGAGGCCGGCAAGGATGCGACGAGCAGGGTGCCAGGGCTGGCCTTGACGGCCTCGGTCAGCGACTGGACGAAGGACAGGTTCGCATCGAACGACCCAGACGGCAGCCCCTCGACCTTGTAGATCTGTCGCAGATAGGCGACCCATTCGTCGATCAGGATCAGGCACGGCGCATATTTCTTGAAAAGCGTCTCCAGCAGGTTCGAGCCCGGCGCGATGCCGCTGGCGT
This sequence comes from Rhizobium subbaraonis, assembly GCF_900220975.1. Taxonomy (GTDB): domain Bacteria; phylum Pseudomonadota; class Alphaproteobacteria; order Rhizobiales; family Rhizobiaceae; genus Mycoplana; species Mycoplana subbaraonis. The sequence goes on from NZ_OBQD01000008.1 coordinate 294,237, forward strand.
CATTCTCCGCGACCATGGCGAAAGCCTCGGCGCCGCCGAGCTGCCAGGCGAGTTCGCCCCAGGTCGTGCGGATTTTCCGGTCGCCCTCGGCATGGAGCACGTCCTGCGGCCCCCGCGACGTGCCGACGAGCACCGCACGGTTAATGCCTTTCGGCACGCTGAGCCCCTGCTTTTCGAGCAACTGGTCCAGGCCGGACAGGTCTTGCACCGGCGTAGGCCCCGCCATGTGATAAAGCGCCAGCATCGAGTGCGTCTTGCCGCCGCCGAAATTGGTTTGCAGTTCGACCACGGGATCGCCGCCGCTGCCCGACAGCCGCTTCGCAGCCCCGACCAACAGCGTGCTCAGGCCCTCCGTCAGATAGGTACGGCTGTAGAACTGACGCGGGTCTCGGTATTCCGGCGGTGCGCTCCCCGAATGCACCTTGGCAAGGTCGGCTGCGAACTCCGCCTGCTGGAACTCGCCGGTGGCGACATCCTGGTGTGGCTCGACGACTTCGCGCCACGGCAACAGTCCCGCCACGGTCTCGACCGAAATTTCAAGGCGCTGGGTTTTCCGTCGTTCCTCATTGCGCTGAAGCTCGGTGAACTTCGTGCGCAGGATGGTGTCGCGCATCTTGCCGAGCTGTTCGGCCGTCTCGCCGGCGCTGATCGCTTCCATCAGACGCCGCATGGAATCGAGCGCGCGTTCGGCATCGTCGTAGGTGAAGGTCTCGTTGTGCGAGAGCTTGTTGCGGACATCGCCCAGTTCATTGACCAGCGAGCGTTCGGCGCGGCCAAGCACCGCCTTGAACGCCTCGCTCCAGAAGCGATCCATCGCGTTGAACAACGCGGCTTGGTCCCAGCCAACCTCGCCGTTGCTGTTAGGGCGCAGGCTCGGCAGTTTCTCCAGAACCTGCACCTGCCAATGCCCCTTGAGCGAGGTTTCGAGCCGCTTTTCGACGAATGGGATCAGCGCCGAAGGCAGCAGCTCCATCCCTTCAAACACATATTGGCGAGTGCTTTTTGCCACGTTCTGTTCCCCCTTAAATATCCAGCCGGATCTGACGATCGCCGCGCGTATCGTGGATAGCCGCAGCAGCCCTCGTCAGCTCAGTCCAGTCGGCGATCAGAGCATTGTAGGCCGTGGCCTCCTTCGCATCTTTCCGCTTGTTGGCGCTGATGTCGTAGAGGCAGTAGGCGAGATCCTTCACGGCCTCGGCCTGAATGTTGATCTTCTTGCGCAGGACGGCGGTGTCGTGGGAAATACCGTCCTTCTCATGCTGTCGGACGAGATGCTGAAGGCACTCCCACACCGTCAGGTGGCGGTCGCCTTCCGGGTCCCAATCCTCGTCGAGTTCATCACGCGCGAGGATGCGGACCTTGCCGGCAGCGCTCTCGACAATCCCGGCGTGCTTGACGCTTTCGACAGAAATACCGCGCGCACGGGCAAGGTTGTCAGCGACACCGTAATCCCCCTTGCCAGTCCCGTTCTGCTCGAACCAGGTGATGGCGAACCGCGTGTCAGCGTCGAACTCACCCTGGATGCCGCCGAGATATTCGTCGAGTTCGCGGTTGATGAGCTGAAGCGCGGTCTTCACACTCATCGGGCTATCGTCGGATTCCAGAACGGCCTTGTAGCGCGAGAACACGCCCATTCCGGGGCCGATGGCGGATTGAGGCATATCAGCGGGGGCAATGTTGGCAGCTTGAAGCTCAGCGATTGCGGGAGGCAGTTCGCGCTTAAGTGCCCGGACAAACTCGGCACGGGTGATAACCTCAGCCGTATCCGCCTTCCTACGGCAAACAAGAACGACAGAATTTGCGAGGGCGTTGGTGCCCGAAGCGATCATGCGATTCGAAAGTTCAGTTCGAACCGGCCAAGTTCCAACTACAGAAAATCCAGCTTCTACAACGGCCTGCAAAAATGTTGCCCAGCCAGTCGAGCTAATTCCCTCTTGCTTAATCTCGCTTTGCTTAAATGCGTAGTAGATTGTCGCCGGCATACCGCTATCTGCATTTTCAGCCATTGCCCTAATAGCTTTTCTCATCCCATCTAAGAAATAATTCTCAGCATTCTGCTTTGACCCGTGACGATAGGGCGTTGCTACAAGTTCATCGGCCTTTGGCGTTGAAAGTATCCCCAATAGATCTGGGAAAACATTCTTCAAGGTGCGTCGAAGCCAAACATAAAAGAAATCCGAGAGGTCCGCATATCCGATATTATCGTAGTATGGAGGATCAGTGCTAATGACCTTTCCTGCCATTCTTGCGCCAGCCTCTCGCGCATCCATCTGAATCACTTGACCCAAAGATGCGGGGTGCAGACCAGAAAGGCTATTGGAGGTCCACTGAACTGCACCGGACAATGTCCCGGTTCCATTGAGAAGCACGTTCATCTCCGCAAAATCCCAAGTCATAGGGACTGACTGCCGAGCAAAGGTATTTCGCGTTGAGTCTCGTGCCGTAAACCAAGTGCAAATCGAGGAACCTCGGTCAGCGACCTTAGAAATTGCAAAGGCCAGATACATCGCAACCGCCTCCGCATAAGCTTTAGCGCCCGTACCGGAATCGTTTAAGCCAGCAGATTCTTCCAGCATTCCCGCAGAAAGTGCGTCGCGTTCAGCAATTGCACGGACTTCATTGGCAAGTTCGCAGAATGTGTTGAGCGCATTCAACTGACGATCAGTGAATAGATTGCCAAATGTTGTCAGGCCATATTCCACAGTCCAAAAATTTCGCGGATCATCAGGCAGGCTCGTTTCAGGCTCCCACGAAGACCTTACAGACAGCGCAAGTGCTTCATGTTCTGCTGTCGGTGCAACATACACTCGAGCAGTATGTCCTTCTGCAACGATAGCAATCAACGTCTGGCCAATCTGACCAGATTTTCCCTGTGCCTTCACGTATTCTGATGTGATGGCTGTGTCCGAAATTAGGCATCTAAAGTTTGAGCCACGACCTGCCTTTGTTCCTTCATTCGCCGAAGCGATCTCGGCCTTTGTTCCACCCTTGCGAATGCTATACTTGATCGTTTTGTTAACGCGATCAACAAGCGGCTCGATCCAGACCTCTTTGCCGGTCCGCGAACTAAGCATGAAGGTCGACGCTATTGGTACCCTTACGTCGCTAAAAGCAGGGTCTGGGCTAGGTACAGTGCGCGCCCATATCCAAGCTGCGGATTCCGGTCTGAAGCCGGCCGGCATTCCGATTAATTACCGGCCACCGTTCCGATTTGAAGCCGGCCACTATTCCAATCAATTACCGGCCG
>NZ_OBQD01000016.1:0-54310 GCF_900220975.1 Rhizobium subbaraonis
TCTTCTCGAAAGTCATGACACGGTTCCTTCTCTGAGTTGCGCAGAATGATCTTAGCATCTCGCGCGACGGGTTCGGAGGGCCGTCCACATCATCAATTTTCAGCCCCGTCCCGAAGGGCCGGGTCAGAAAATCGGCTCCCCCATACGCCGGCTCCGCCGGTCGCGTGCCGCGATCCTTGACCCCGCCATCCCCTCACGCCGCGGGTCCTCGTCTTTCACAAACGTCAAGGAGACGACGATGACCTATGCCCTCGAAATCCAGGTTGAAGAGTTGCGCGCCGAGATGCGGGCCGTAGTCGATGCCGCAGAGCGCCGTCAGATCAAGGCCGAGCTCGAACTCGCTCAGGCCGAACTGGCCGCCGCGCTTGCCGAACAGGACGGCAGCCATTCCTCGGAGCCTCCGTTTTGACGGAGGCTTTCTGCCGCAGTTGCCGGCCCAGCCCGCCGGATCGACCGGCGGCCAGGGCCCGACGCTTCGCTTCGCCACCGACCACACCAACACCGCAGCCTGCATCCCACCGGAAGAGATCGGGGACGTAGCCGCGTCCTTCCTTTCGATCCCCTGTCATCGGCATCGGGGATGTTGCAGCCCGGTGGTCGTACCGCAACCTGCCGCCAACAGAATTTTCCTTAGCCTGCGGCTCCTCGCGCCGCAAAATTCCGTCGCCGGCAGGTCCTCCGCATGCGCTGTGGCCCTTTCGGGTGCAGCACGCCTTTCCGGGCCGCGGCCTATCCCCGCAATGACACGTTATCGAAAGGAGTAAACATCATGCGCCAACTCGCCCAATTCCTCACCGCCACCGGTCGCCGGCTGCGCGCACTCGGCAAAGTCGCCGGCCATTTCTTCCGCAAAGGCAAACTCGGCCTCAAGCTCGCAATCAAGATCCCGTTCTTCGTCGAGATCGAGATCGCCTTCGAGACGGACTGGGACCGGCGCCGATAAGGCGCCTGTCGAGGCCCGCTCGCGCGGGCCTCGTTCCACCTGTCGTCCCGCCGGGCGATAGCCGCGTGTCCGCTTCTGGCGAGCGAGATCGAGAAACAGCAGCACCGCCTCCTCTTCACGCTGGAAGATATGCGCTTTTGACTGGCCGCGCGCGCCGATGCGTCCCCAGCGGCGCGTCAGCCGGGTCTCTCCAAACAGGGTTTCCGAGATATCCATGGCATAGTAACGCGCCATGTTCATCGAGGCGTCCTTGCGTTCGATATAAAGCTGATAGGGCTGCGCAATCATGACGACAGAATCGTCGATTGCCGATTCCGCGTCCAACCAGAGATTTGAATCGGTCAGGCCCGACCGATTCATCATGGTGATGGATCAACCGCACCAGGGATGGCGCGCGCCGTCCCAACGCCGCGCTAGACCTTCCGAAATGAGGATCTCGCCGATGGACTGCCCATCGCGGACAACCCTGCGCAACTTCCGGCCATACCTGTCCTCGTCCCGATCACCCGCCTCAAGCGAAAATGCTCCGCCATTGAGAAGGTCGAGCAAACGTATCTTCGCCGTCTCGCCCTTGATCCTTTCCGCCTCGCACCGCGGCGGGCTGAGCTCCGGTGTGTCGATATCCGCAATCCTGATCTTCTGATCACCAAGCCAGAACGTGTCGCCGTCGACCACGCAGTCGCGGTGAAGCCCATCCGGACAGATGCCGAAGCGAACCAAAATCGAACCGCTTGCCCGTGCGGTTATCGGCGGTCCGAGATCAGCGGTGATGTCCTGCGTCGCAACAAGATATCCACCAAGCGCCACCAAAGCGATGATGGTCGCCAATACAATGCTGCTGGGTCGGATACGGCTGGGTTTCCACCTCGGCCGTTTCGGCGGTCTCCTTTCAGCCGTGGCGGCTGGTTTCCGCTTTTCAGTTCGTTTGCTTCGCTCTTCATCGAGCTTGACGATTTTGTTCAATGCCTGCCGGTCCTCGCAATCTGTTTTCGTTTCCCGCCTTATCCAAATATCAACGGAATGAAAGGGCATTCAGGGCGACCCGCTTCGCGGACGGCTCTATTCGCTGCGCGAACGGAGCCCGCAGGCGGTCTCCGCCGATCCCGGTGACGATCCTCTCGCTCGGCTGCGCCGATGGAAATCGCCTCTGGCGATTCATCCCGGTCTGGTCGGGAAAAGAGGGCGCCGCCCTCTCTCCCCAGCAAGGTCCAAGCGCCGGTCTCCCCGTCCTTCCGCGCCTGCTTGTGCAGGACGGGTGATCCCCCTCCGGCGCCTGCGCCTTGCCCCCCTCTCACCCGCCGCTCCGCGCGCGCTCGGGAAGCAGGAGCGGGGCCTGCTTCCTGACCAAAGGCCCATCGCTTCGCGAACCGAAGGAGCTTCAAAATGACCCTCAATGCCTATCTTGTCGAAGTCGAAACCCGCAGCATCCGCATGGTGGCGATCGATCCGGCAAACAGCCTTGCCGACATTCGCCGTCATATCGGATGCAACCTCATCGACATGGTGAGGATCGACCGGAACCATTGCATCATCGTTGACGACAACGGACTGATGGACGAGATCCCATGCTTCACCGAGGTTGCCGATTATGCAAGTCCACTGGCCGGGAAGCTCCTGATCATCGGCACCGACCAGTTTGGCGAAACCGTATCACCGAAACGGCCTATCGAGGATTTTGCCGCCATCCTGACAATCCGGTTCCCGGTTCTATCACCGACTTTCGAAGCAATCAGCGGACCGCACGTCTTCGGCAGCCGCGTCAGCGGTTTTACCGCCACGTTGAAGGCCGCCAATCCGGACGTGATCGCCACGGCGTGACGGCGGCAGAAGGGGGCGGGCAATCCCGTCCCCGTTCACTCTATCCTAGGCGCCATGGAGCTTCGGGTGTTGCGGCCCTGTCGTCGCAGCTTCGCCGGGTGGTCGGGATCGACCGGCCCGCCCGACGGAAAGAGGGCCTGGCCCTCTCACACTCTCCCTCCACACGGACACGGCGCCTTCGGCGCCATGGGCTCTTCTTCTCTGACTTCCCATTTTGCACCCGCCACTCCGGCGTCAAGGACTGCGCGGTTCCCATTTTCAGCCGTCGTCTATGGCGCCATCAGAAAATCGGCTCCCCCGCTTGCCGCCTCCGGCGGTCGCGTGCCGCGATCCCTGACCCCTCGCGGCTATCGTGCGGCCTCCTTCCGTCAGAAAACGAAAGGAGACTTCCTATGACACAGCGCAAGATCAAATACATCGATGGTGGAAGCCCGGAATACTGGCGGCAGCGCACCGAGGGGTTCCGTCTCATCCGCGAGGCAGAACGGGCACTGATCCGTGTCAAAAACGCGCCGCAATACATTGCCGGCAGCTGGGACGAAGACTATGGCGACTATGAGCCGGTCGAAAATCTCGGCCCCTATGACGATATGGATGAGGCAATCCGAGCCATCGAAGCCAATGAGACGGCCGTCGACATCCTCGTTGCCCAACGCCGGACCCATTTCGGCGACTGGCCTGTCGCCGCCGTGATCCGCGAACTGGGGACCGACTGACATGCAGACGAGAGGCGGCACGGTCGCCTCTCGTCTTTTCCGCGTAGTCCTGACCGCTTGCCGGCATCGAGCCTGCGCGCGGTCTTGAGGGGAGAGACTTGCCGCCTCTCCCCCCAAACACCCCTCTCCCTGTGGCGCGGGGCAAGCCCCGCCCGGCCTTTCGGGCCGGTAAACGGACGCTGCCGCGACTTCCCCAAACAATACGGAGAGGATGATCGTCCTGCGCTGCGCCCTCATGCTTCGGGCATCCGCTCCAGACGATCATCCTCTCCTGCGGTGTGCTCGCCGCCCCATCGTTCGCATGTCATCGATGTCCGTTCCCCTTCGGTCACGGGCATCCCGACTGCTCCCGAGGGCGGCTCGCTTCAGCATCTCACCATCATGTCCGGCCCTCGCGCTGTTCCTCCTCCGCGGATCACAGGCGATACACCTGTGATCGCTGTTGCATCGTCTGACGACTCGCAACAGCATTGGCGGGTCGGGCACGTGGGCCGGACATGATGGTGAGAGATGGCAGGATAGGCTAACGGTATACCGCTAGCCGTTTCGCCCGAGGGGCGATGGTCGCCAGGGCGACCGGGCGTCTCCGTGATCTGCAAACTTTTGCCAGAATTGGACAAGAACGACGGGTGTGAGCGATCGATGTACGTCCGGAAGTGAGGAGGGCGGTTGCGCCTGTTTTGAGGGGTTCCCGGAGCCTTCATCCGGCTGGAGATATCCCGGTGATCGGCGATTGTGCGGTTAAGTGAATAAGCGAATAAGTGGGCAGGTGGTTCAGCGAATCCGCGGCTGAGCGATGGTGTGAATGAGTGCTTTGCCGAGTGAGTGCATCGGCAAATAAGCGATTGAGTGGCTCGGTGCTTGGCTGAATAGGTAAATCAGCAGATCGGCAAAGAAGCGTATCGGCGAAATGACGCAACGCCTATTCGCCGAATAGGTAAAGCAGTGAACCGGCGGATGCGCGACCAGGCGAATCCGTGATTGGGCAAGTCGGTGAATGAGCGAATCGGTGTTTACGCCAACCGGAGAATCGGTCGATCAGCAAAGAAGAGAAGCGGTGAAACACCGGTTGCGCGAAGAGGTGAAACCGTCAACAGGTTGTTCTGTCATTGAGCAAACCGGCGAAAGCTCCAATCGGCAAATAGGTCAATGAGCGAACTGTCGTTTTGATACGACAGGCCCAAACATCCCCGTCGGCACGATCAACAACAACAGATCACAAAATAGGGCTTGCGACCTTGAATGCAGCCGTTGAACGAGGAACCGATAACGCGGAAAGCGGGCGTGGCGAAACGGTTACCTGGAGCGATCTCTTCACCTCAGCTCTTTTCGGGGGCTGATCTATGACTCTGCCCGGTCGTAAGCGCGCCGGCGCGCCTTGATGGAGTCCAGATTGTCGTGGACCCAGAAGTTAAATCCCTCGAGGGCGCGCAAAGCTCCATGGGCGATCTCTGTCAGTTCGTATTCGACGCGTGGTGGCACTTCGGGAAAATAGTGACGCACAACAAAGCCGTCGCGCTCGAGATTGCGCAGCGTGAGCGTCAGCATGCGCTGGGTGATCTCACCGACCTCTTTTCTCAAGGTCGAAAAGCGAAGCCGATGACCTTCCGCGAGAGAAAGACGCCAAAGAACCGGCACAGTCCATTTGTCGCTCAGCAGGCTGCAGACCCCGTTTGACGGGATCGGCCTGAACTGTCTGTCGTTTTCTGATCCGCGCGATGGGCCGGCATCGATCTGTTCTTCCAAGGGTGTCATCCTTGTGCCTGATGCTGAAAAATGTGCCGTCTTCCGGCAGAATTACATTCGTATATATAGACGGTCCTTGTTTTAACGCGAGGGCTTCAAGTGACCAATAGCAAGCAACCCATTCTGGTTTTCGGCGCTACCGGAAGACAGGGAGGATCTGTCGCCAATGCTTTGCTGAAGGCGGGATGGCCCGTTCGCGCGCTCGTTCAGGATTCCAGCAAAGCTGCATCTGTGCAATTGCGGAATGCGGGCGTCGAGCTAGTGCAGGGTTCATTTGAAGAGACCAATGTTATCCGCTCAGCGATGAAAGACGCCTATGGCGTCTTTAGCGTGTTGCCAGCCAACCTGGCCGCCGAGGACGAAATTCGTTATGGTATATCGATTGCAGATATAGCTGCCGAAGCCGACATCAATCATTTTGTTTATACGTCAGGCGCGAGTGTTGGGTAAGCGACAAGCCGAGGCCGTTCAGGCTGTGTAATTCCACGGCATGAGTGCGTCGATTTCGCTGCTGGGCCAGCCGTTGGCTATGCGCTCGAGGGTCTGGGTGAGCCATGCCTGCGGATCGACGTTGTTCATCTTCGCCGTCTGCAGGAGCGTGGCGATTGTCGCCCAGGTCTTGCCCCCGCCGTCGCTGCCGGCGAATAGACTGTTCTTTCTGGTAATTGCCTGGGGCCTGATAGCGCGCTCAACGATGTTGGAATCGAGCTCAATGCGGCCGTCGGCGAGGAAGCGTTCGAAGATAGAGCGACGTGAGGTAGCATAGCGGATCGCCTCTGCGAGCTTCGATTTGCCAGAGATCCGCGGTAGGGTCCTCTGCCAGAGGGCGAAGAGCTCAGTGACAACAGCGTCAGATGTCTTCTGGCGCGCCGCGACACGAGCGTCAGGGCTTTGCCCACGCACCGTCTCTTCGACCTGCCAGAGCTTTGCCATGAGCTCCACCGTTTCGGTGGCGATCTTTGAGCTTTCGGAGGCGTGGAGCTCGTAGAACTTGCGCCTGCTGTGGGACCAGCAGCCGGCCAGCATCACACCGTCATTGCCGCCGTCAGATCGGGCAAGCTTGTTGTAGGCACCATACCCGTCAACTTGGAGAATACCGCGATAGCCATTCAGGTGCCGGGCGACACGATCGCCAGCGCGGCTATCTTCGAAGCGATAGGCGACCATCGGCGGACCACTGCCGCCGAAGGGTCTGTCATCTCTGGCATAGGCCCATAGCCAGGCCGTCTTTGCCGATCCGGATCCGGGCGCGAGCGTGGGCAACGTCGTCTCGTCAGCGAAGATCCGCTCAGCCTTCTTGATCTCGGCGAGGATATAGTCGGCCAGGATATCGAGCTCGAAGCCGAGCTTCCCCATCCATTGAGCCATCAGCTTCCGGTCAAGCTCAACCTTGTCGCGGGCATAGATTGCCTCCTGCCGATAGAGCGGAAGGCCGTCTGCATACTTCGAGACCGCGATCTGGGCGAGAAGCGCTTCCGTCGGAATGCCACCCTCGATGATGTGCGCGGGTGCGGCTGCCTGAATGACGCCGTCTTCGTTTTTGAAGGCATACTTCGGCCGGCGGGTGACGATGACCCGGAACTTCGCTGGCACGACATCCAGCCGTTCCGAGACGTCTTCCCCGATCAGCACCTTCTGCTTGCCGGCGTGTTCGGGCAGTTCATCTGGCTCGATCACCACCTCGACCCGCTCCAGGTGAGGTGCGAAGCCTTTGCGCGGCCGCGGCTGACGTTTGCCATCCGGATGGGCTGTGCCCTTGGTGACCTGGGCTCGGATCGCAGCGATGCCGGTCTCGATCTCCTCGAAGACAAAAGCCTGCTGCTCGTCGTCGACGGTTGGGGAGCCAAGCTTCTCCGATCGCCGGCCGAAGCGGGCCCGATCGAAGGCTCTCAGGATCTGGGTCAGTCGCTCGATGCGTTCATCGGCATCGGCGTTTCTGGCCTTCAGGTCTGCGACCTCGCTCTCAAGAGCATCGGTGCGCGCTGCCTTCTCGGCCATGGCAAGGACCATGGCTTTCAGGGTCTCGACATCATCAGGGAGCAGCAGATCGGGCGGCGTCATGAGGCCTACCAGAGCATATTGTGCTCAGGTTTTCCTGCCCTTTCAGACGGTTGATTCACTTCGCCGCAGGCATCTACCCCACGATCTCCGGCGGCTTCACCGCCACAGAGCGAACCCGTCTCCAATCCATGCCATCAACGAGCGCCATGAGCTGGGCATGGTTGAGCTGCACCCGGTTATGGCCGATCCGCGGCCAGCAGAACCGCGCCTTCTCCAGCCGTTTGGAATAGAGGCAGACGCCTGATCCATCCCACCAGACGATCTTGACCCGGTCCGCCCGCTTCGCCCGGAAGAGATAAAGCGAGCCGTTGAACGGATCACTGCCAGCATCGCGCACCAGCGACAGCAGGCTGTCCGGCCCCTTGCGGAAGTCGATGGGATGGCTGGCGAGGAAGACCTTTACACCTGCGGGGATCATGCCGCCCGCACCGCGCGGATCACACGCTGCAGATGCGCCTCGTCGACATGCTGGCCTGCCCGCACGACGATACCGCCAATGATGATTTCGACGACGGGGTCGGGGTCGGATACAACGCTCTGTGGATCCACTGTCGCTGCTGCTTGCCCAGGCTCATCATTTCCCAGGAGTTCTCTGCGCCAGCGATAGAGCTGAGACGGAAGGATCCCGATCTGACGCGCAACTGCTGAGACGTTCACGCCGGGCTGACAGGCTTGCTCGACCGCTGTCGCCTTGAACTCGTCAGACCAGAAACGCCGCAACTGTCGCGGCGAGCCGTCAAGACGATCGGGCACCGCCTCGATCATACGCATCAATCCAAGGCTAGCCGCAGGTCTAGACATAGATCCTCACATTCAGAGAAGTCGTATGTCCGAAATACCCTGCCCAGCATCAGCAGCGCCAGATGGGGTCTCCTTGCCGCTTACAGTGTTGGGAATGAACTGACAGGTGTTCCGCGCTTCGACGCCAAGCCCCGTATCGAAGCCCATGTTCGACAACTCGACATGACGACCACCATCATCCGGCCGATGATTTTCATGGAAATGCTCTTACGACCCGGTTTCGGTCTGGATGAGGGCCGTTTGGTTTCCCTGATCCGACCGGATCATTCCATTCAGCTAATCGCCGTGGAAGACATCGGCCGGTTCGTTGCTGCCGTGCTTGCCGACAAGTCCCGCTTTGGCGGCGCAACACTTAAGATCGCCAGCGACCGCCTGACCGGGCGCGAGCTTGAGGTTCTACTCAGTGAAGCATCCGGTCGCCCGATACGCTACGAACGGTTTCCCGACGGCGTACTGGCTGCAAACGCTGATCTCGCGCATATGGCGGAGAGTCTGGAAGGCGGGCCGCTCGCCGAGCAGGTCGATCTGGAACTCATGCGCGAAATAAACCCCGACCTGCTCACTTTCAGGTCCTGGCTTGCGGGCAGTGGGGGCAGGTCGCTCGATGCAGCTTTGTCGGCATCAGCCTCCTGAGACTAGGCAAGCTTCAAGAATTGCAAGCGAGCATCAACGGGACAGGCTTGTCAGGCAGCCTGCGGCCCTATTGCCGCCATTTTAGGTCGGGGGACCCGGTAGCAACACCGGCCTTACAAGGCGCCTGTCGATGAGCTCTGCGTTTCCGGTCAATGTTCCAGTCTGCATCGGCGAAACCGACCTTACGCTTCGCGGACTTTCTGCGCAAAGCGTTCTACAACGGTGAAGGCCTCCGCGAAACTTGGCCGCGCGCCGTATACCATGTCGCCCATGAGCTTTTCGTAGTGCGCGGCGAATTCGGCATGTGTCGCCATGATCTCAAACGTCTTGAGCGTCTCAGCGCGAGGATCTGACTTGTAGTCCGGGTATTTGTCCGCCCGGTCACCTTTTGCCTCGGCCACCATCGTATCCAGTGCAATTGCAGCTGCTGTATCTAGGTCGTACTTACCGTCCATGCGTGAAATGTCATAGACATGACGGACCAGCGTGTGGTCTAGCGGCTCGTGCCCGGCAAAAGCAAAGCCTGCCCGGCGCCCGAGCGCGACGAACTTGTCGGCAGCCGTTTCCACCAGACGAACGCATTTAACATCGTTGGCCTCGGCCGGCCGACCGGTGGCTTCCCCGACGAATGAGGTGACCGAACACAACTCCGGGGCGGTGCAGATCGGAAAAGCCGCAATTTCGATCTTGATCTCCGGGCGTAGGACACCCTCGCCCTTGGCGATCGGATCGTAGGGCAGGTCGTATCGTACATAAGAGCCGTTCTGGAGTACCCGCACGTGCCCTTCAACCGTGAAGCCGGCGTCTTCCAGACGTTTGCTGACCGCGCGTCTCATACGCTTGAGGGACCCGCGCTCACCGGCATTTTCCCCTACGATGCGCAAGTCTATGTCTTCTGACATGCGTTCGAGCAGACGATATGCCCGGCCAAGCGCCGTCCCGCCACCGAAAGCCAACGTCAATCCGTCGACCTCTACGTCGTGGATCGCCGCGAGGGCACGCACGACGAACCAATCCTTTTCGACGAGGGCCGTCGAGGGCAGGGCGAAGTGGTCCTGCACCTCGAGCAGCGTCTGCAGGTCCGGCTTATCGCTCAACGCGAAGCTCCGTACGGCCGTCGGATAGCCGGCGGCTGAAGCGTTTCCCGACCTTGACGGTAAGATTAACCGGGACCTGGGTGGACTGCCCCAGATTATAGGCCTGGGTGCTGTCACCTTGCTCCCAAGGGACCCCAAGTTTGTTCAGGGCCTGGAGGGCAGCACCGTGAAACCCGTTTGAACTGGAGACCATAACGCGCCCCGACAGCCGTGACCGTACGGCCCGGGCATAGACACCATAGCCCAAGCGTATGAGCGCGCCATCCTTCACCAACGCCCTCAGGGCCCGAAGAACCTGATCGCCGCCGCTCAGGTCAGCAAAGTCGCGCGGAATGAAGACGTCGGTCTTCTTCGTCCGGCTAACTCTCGTCCTGATCCGTTGCTTCAATGTCTGATCCATGATCGGTTTCCCGTTACAAAAACCCGACACTGAATATATGCAAAAACCCGACACATGGCAACCTTGTCCCAATACGTGATACACTGACCAGGCCCCACCAATGCAGCGATGCGGGGCTGTTCCAGCTAGCATCGGTTGCGATACAACACCGTTCAAAGAACAAAAGTTTCAAGCGGTCACGCTGGCGATTGCTGAACGCACGGATGATGGGCAAGCCGGTCCATCCCCATCACCTCTTGCAGCAGGACCGCGAGACTGTTGATCCCCACGCGGAATAGACCGGCTCCTATCGAGGTCGGCCTTGAGGTCAGCGCCCGGTCCGAAGATGAGCCAAAACTTCTCAAGTGTCAGGACACCATACGCTCAGGTGTTCGCCATATCCCAGCTGTCCTCGAGGCTCGCCCTTACGTCCGTTCCGGAAATCGCGCAGCGCCTTCATCCGTCTGAATCACACGGGCAACATTTACCCCGGCAACAGGCATCTCGATCCCCCACGGGTATCGCCTTTCCTGGGAACGTTCAAACTGATAGACCGCGACCCTCGGTAGATTTCGCTTGTCATAGCGACGAGCAAGATTGAACACGACACTGTTCTGGGCTGCCAGAACCAGATGGACTTGCTCCACGCCTATTGCATCGAGCTGTTTCAAGACGCCGAGGAACTGATCGGCTAGCTCTGACTGCCTCGCCTGAGACCAATGAGATGATTGCAGGTCAGGCAATGTCATTCTGACAATCGGGCAGTTAAACGTCGTCGCGAGATCTTCGGTTTTCACCATATACGAAGCTGAGATCGCGAGAACGACTTCCCGCTGTGCCCCGGCCTGTTCCATACCGGTAATTTCAAAACGTGATGCATCGTCTTGACCGTCAAGCAGGCGCCAACGGCTTGCAACCCGATCCCAATCCATGACGACAATATCGCCTTCGTCGTCCAGAAGCAGACCGGTCAAAAAGGTCAATGGGACGGCCGTAAGGCCGCCGTAGACTGTCGTAAGGTCGCTACGTTCGTTGCCCTTCTGCGCCTGATGGACCCAGGTTTTCATTGCGGCAACAGGTGGAAGGAGATCTTCCGGCTCGACGATTACGCCATCCTTACGCTGCCGCAGATCGAGCATGTAGTCGATACGCGTGCCCGTTATGCTTTCGGGTACGGCGGATTTGAGCGATGATCCATCGTCATCGCGCAAACCTCTCCCTTCGATGACAAAGACCTTTTTCCGCGCAAGACGCTTTTGCTCGTTCGCATAACGTATCCAGGCCCACATGGCCGATCCCAACATGAGGGCAATGCAGACGACCGTGATGATCCAGAGAATACTATCGGGCACAGCACCTGCCGTTCCGAACTCTATCGATCCGGACTCCCCTCCGATGGTACCGGAATATTTGAAGACCCAGTTTGCCCCGTGGATTGCAACCAAGACCGCAACGGCTCCGCGGAAAATCCAGCTTTCAGCATGACGGGCTCGCACGAACCACGAGACCAACGATCGAACGACAAAATCCAATGTATTCCAGTTCATCGCGATGCCCTTCAATTTGCGCGCAGGTCGATCATTTCAGGCGGGAGTGCACGCCGGTGCAGGCTCGCTGATGCATTGAAACGGCCCCAAAACCCAAGCTTCACAATCAGGAGCACGGCAAAACCGATACCTCTTTCACCGTCAACCAGTTCCTGCATGGAGCGCACGTCAGTGAGGCTTGGTCGAACCGGGAAACTTGGATGGGAATGCCATTCGCCCAAGTAGTTGAATGCTTGATAATTGTGACCTGTTCGGTCGAAGAACGCATCCAGCGCATGGCGGTGATGATCAGCATCACGCACAAAGTGGGCATCGGCTCCTGACGCTTCGTCCACCGAGAAGTCTAGAACGGAGAAATGCCCGCTTGCAATCTCCTGTCCCATGAGAATGCCGCCGATTTCACGCGATCCGGCTCGCCTCAACGGTAACTTCATGCGATCACGGATCTGTCTGGAGAGTGTCACCCTGATCACGCATTCACCTTCGGAAACAGCGATGTAAGGAGCTCTTTGAGCTCTTCGGACGAAGCCAGTTCCTGCGCACCACCCCAGTCACCTTCCTGCCGAAGATCGATTGGCCAGGTATCAAAGGGCGCATGGAAAATCCATTCGGCCACCAGTCCGATCGCGTAGGCAGAGCAAGGAAAGACGCTTTGCTCGCGCGTGAGAAAATCCAGAATGAACCTGGACGCATGGTTGGCAATTACGCTGACATCAGCGTCATCGGCGATCAACGGTTGGGCGTTATCTCGCTCGATGCCATAGTCCGTCTCGGTTGCGGCGATCCACGGCACGTTATGACTATCGCACCATGCGCGGATTTGGCTGCGCGCTTCGGTAGGGATCGGATCAAACCCCGGGCGGACCCTAGCAATGATGCCGCCGATCCCACCCGCAAAGACCTGACACCAGACCATGGGTTTGCTATGACGACGGGCAACAGCTGCAACGAGGTTGAACGCTCGGGGGTCTGCCGTCGCGTCGACCAATAGGTCGGCTTGGACCAACTCCTCCATAACGGACTCTGTCGATCCCGCACTCTCCTGCTGACCGAGTGCAATCCGCCGAACGGAGATGTCTGCGTTTGCCACCAGATTCTGCAGGCGGGCTCCAAGGGCATCGACTTTGTGTTGACCGATTGCCTGCGCATCAAGATCATTCCTGACAAGGTTTGCCTGGAAAAAGACATCGTCATCGACCAGCGTGAAATTGCGTACGCCAGATCGCGCGAGCGTGCCTGCGATTTTTGAACCCACAGAACCGCAGCCAACGATTGCTATCCGCTTTTGCGCCAAGCTGTCGTAACCTGCAGGCAGCCTTCCAGAGACGCTTGGGGCGACAATTATCTTATAGCCAAAGACACTCTGTTTGCCCTCATAGGGGTAAAGATTTAGCGCGACCCAATGGTTTTCATCTCCAAGCAACACAAAACCATCGAATGGGTTCTTGGGAAGTTTTGCCAGCAGGTCGGGAAACTCTACCGGCATCACGTCGGCGAAATCTTTGGGGCTTAGGCGGAAGCGGTCAACGTTTCGCGTTGTCCGGATAACGAACCCATTTGCGATCGAGGAGTGCGAGGGTTGCGGCGCATTCTGGGCCCACAATATCCCTTCTTCACCTACGCTCATGAGCGATGCGACCCATGTTGGCTTGGCGAGCCGATCCCAGACGGTGATGGCTGTCGGAACATCGACGGGCAAAGCTGCAAGAACCGTCGCGGCGCTGTCGTCAAGAATGAAGCGCGTAAATTCGCCACGGGTCTCCCTGCCGATTGATGCCTGATGCGCTGAGCGGACGATGCCGGGCTCGTTTTCGCCTGGCCGCTCTCCTGACAGAAGACGATGGGCGCTTTCAACCATCATTGCGCCGGTGATCGAAGGAGCCCAGTTGTCCGGCCTGAACTCGAGGCAAAGCTCACCGCCGGGGCCGTACTGATGCCAGGAAAGGCGCCGTTCATCGCGGGGCTGCACCATTGGTGGTGTGTCGGGAAAGGTGGACGGATATATCATGGAAAGACCAAACGTCTCTGCGCCATGTTGCACGTCGAAATCCACGATCAGATGAAGATCATCTCCCAGCCGCCAGGAGATACCCGACAACCAGCCATCGCGTTCAGACAATTGCGCGATCGCAGTTCGCTCGGCTTTCGCACGGGCAACGTCGGTAAGCCACCAGCTCATGCAAATCCCTTCGGCGTAGTGGGAACCCGAGCGGCATTTCCAAAAGACGGAATCGCTGCGACCGGCGCGATGGGAGCCACCGACGCCGCCCTCAGGAGCCCGCCGCCGCCGCCGATGCGGCGCGTGGCCCGATCCGACAATGCTGCGCCCATACGGGCCGACACCGCCTCGTTCATACCCTGCAACGTCGCGGCACGGGCAGCGCGACCGAAGTCTTCCCGTGCTTGGTTGAGCCATCGGAAGAAGGCCTCGGCCTTGCGCGGGTTCTTTTCCCACTTGTCAGCAAAATTTTCGAAAGGGTCGGTCGGGTTTGGAATGATGAATTTGGACCCGTCATGCTGGATATATCGATCCATTCCGTTGAGGATGGAGAAGAGAGCGCCGGCAATGGTGTCTTCCTGAACGTAGGCGTGACCAGACAGGGTCGTGATGATGACGGAAATAGGTTTCAAGTCGGCCTCTTGGGCGAACATATTGTCGCGATGCCGCTTCAAAATCATCACCGCGGCTTGCAGCGGTGTGCGTACGCGGAAGTCCGGAAGTTGCTCGACGCTCGCCGTCACGCCTCGCTGGCGCAACGATTCCACCAGCTCCCGCTTCCGCCGCGCGAGGACCACGGCCATTCGTGACTTGAACCATTCACCGTACCCCTTAGGATTGGAGCGCGGCCAATCATACGTCTTCTGCCTGTAGGTCGGGACTTCCCGGTCGGTGATGGCGATGGCAGTATCTGCCCAACGTACGTCGAAATGGGCACGCTCCAGGAGAAGTCGCTGCTCCATCCCGTTAGGAAGGGCAGGCACGATATCCATGTGGAATTGCGCACCGTCGGCATAGGAAAGCACCCAGCAGCGTCTACCCTCTTCCACAGGCTTCGTCATGCCTTTGGCATCATGATAGGCTTTGATTTCATAACCTAGGAGCTGTTTCAGGTCGAACTGGGTAAGGTCACCTTTCGCAAGCTTCTTGAGCTCGCAAACCGAGTCGACGTCATACTCCTCGGAATCGTTTATCGGCCGGATTGCGGTTCCGAGTCGAAACGATCCCTGCACGTAAGCGGTCGGATCAAAATTGCGAACCGTGCTTTCAGGCCGATGAAACCAGTCGCCTAGAGACTTGTAGCTTCTTTCCGCCTGCTCATACCGGGACTCCGGAATGGCCAGTTCCTCCGCCATCGCCTGAAGAAATCTCTCAACCTGATCGTCAGTACCCGCCATATCCAGCTCCATTTGTCGTCTTGTCCGCCTGCAACTCGCCATAGCGGCGGCAGTCGCGGCGCCCTATGGTCCGGTTTACAAAGGTGCGCCAAACGCCGCAGCGCTCGGGATATGGGAGTGCATTTTTCACCCTGCAAGGGAACTTAGTTTACAAAAATAAGTTGTACACATAGTTATGGAAACCGACTGTTACAAGGAGGCCATTATGATCGGAAACAAGCTTAAGGTTGCCCGATCGGCATCGGGATTCTCGTTGCGCGCTCTTGCGGATGCTATGGACCGGATCGTTTCTGCGCAAGCCATTGGAAAATATGAACGAAACGAGGACATGCCAAGTTCTGGAATTCTGATGGCGTTGGCCAAGGCCCTCGCCGTCTCGGAAGAATACCTTCTCAGGGACGATGAGCTTTCGCTCGAGGGTGTAGATTTCCGAAAAAAATTGGGAACGTCCTCCAAGGAAGTAGCAACGCTGGAGGCCCGTGCCATCCACATGCTGGAGCGCTATCTTGCCGTTGAAGACCTGCTTCACTTGCGGAGCGTAGAGTGGGAGCAGCCACGGAGCGCGCCGCATCCAGTCACCGACGTTCGCGATGCCGAGGATGCAGCCCGATCCGTCCGCGACGATTGGGGTCTCGGCAACGATCCGATTCCACAGCTTGCAGAGTTGCTTGAAGAGCGAGGAATAAAGGTTTTATCACTCGATCTCGACAATGTGGATGGGCTCGCCGCCAAGGTTCGACGTAAGGAGCGCGAAGCTGCGCGAGTGATTGTCGTCAAGCGCAGCACTTGGTCCGAGCGCAAAAGATTCAACCTTGCACATGAATTGGGGCACATGGTCATTGCGCCGTGCGACGGGGTTGACGAGGAAAAAGCCGCACATCGCTTCGCTGGCGCCTTTCTAATGCCGGCCGATGTTTTGCGTGCAGAGGTTGGCGCGCATCGATCGTCGATCAGCATTGGAGAGCTGGTTGCGCTGAAGAAACGTTTCGGTGTGAGCGTCCAGGCGCTTGCATACCGTTGTCAGGATCTCGGCATTATCAGCCAGGCCGCTTGCACACGACTCTTCAAGGTCTTTTCAGAAAGAGGATGGCGCGATGCGCCCTATGAGGAGCCGGAAAGCTTGGCTCCTGAAGTAGAAGAACCAAGGCGCTTCGAGCGCCTGTGCTTCCGCGCCCTAGCTGAGGGGGTAATCGGTGAATCGCGGGCTGCTGAACTGCTCGGTATTTCCGTTCGCGAACTCGACCGGAGGCTGGACCAGGTGGCGGCTTGAACGGTGGCCGTTCTTGTTTCCGATGCGTTAGTTCTGTTCGACCTGAAATGACCCAGTGTTCTGGAAGGAATGTTTCTGCTGCTATTTGAATGTGCTGTCCAGCTTGGGCTTGAGGTCGAGACATTGACGTCCGGCGAACTCCGTCGGGCGAGCCGCGTTGGCCGGTAATATGCGCAGCTGTCGAGGATGTGTCCGAACGGTAGTTTTCCAGCGCCAAGGCTGTCGGCGCAACCACCCGCGAATCTCAGGGGGGACACGACCGGATTGCTTTGGCCGGTTCCACCACCAAACCTGACTTCCCCATCTTGAGCGTTTCGACTATGACTGCTACAAACTTGTATTGAAGTGCAAGTCGCGTCGCTGTGCTCTCACTATGTTCGATGACATTTCTTTCTTGCTGCAAGGCGATGAGCGCCGGCTATGCACTGATATCCGCAAGTCCCACCAGCAAAATAGCAAGACGGGTTTCCCACTGACAAGCCACCGATCTCTACTGACGAAGGAATGGTACCGTGTACCGGTCAGCATTGATTGCCCGCACTGCGGTGCTGAGACGCGGACCGCAGGTATCGTGGCTGGCCCATCCAGTCTGGTGAGCACCGCAGAGTTATCGGCTGAGAGTGATGTCAAGCAAGCCTGGACGCGGTTTGGCGCGTTCGCATTCGTCGAGTCGCTTGGCGGCCGCACCGAAAACATCGAACGCTTGGTTCTCGGTCGTTTTCACAACACGTTCTCTGTCCGGAACGATCAGTTGGTGCAGATCTGCGAGCACTGCGAGGAAGGTCTCGCGCCAAATCTCGTCCGTTCGGGTGTTATGAACGGCTTTGTGCGCCTCGGGCAACGGCGGCTGCTGGTAAACGAACGTTTGCTGCTGTTCTCGTCTGTGGTGGCTCTTACGGAGTTTGCTTGCGGGACCTGGATCGAGGAGTGCGACGTTCCTCTTCCAGACTACGCGATGATGCTCACCTGCGACACGGAAACCCAGGACGGCGAAACCGGTACCGTCGAACTGTGGCACAGCATTGCCCGCAACGACTATGCGATCGTCGTCAAGGGCCATGATGGACGTGAACTGTTTCGCGATGGCCTGAATGATGACCTCAAAGAGGTAACCACGACCATTGGAACGCTTGGGTTGGTCCTGACCAAATTGCATCTGGCGCAGCCTTCGTCGCCCTATTGCGGGCTCGCACGGGATCTCTTTCTCGAAGCCCTCGAACATGCCGGATATCAGCAGGAAACTTAGGAGGTGAGCCGTGCAAATCTTGAAGGCGCTGTTTTGGCCTATGGCCGTCGCAATTCCCTTGGCCGCATGCGGGCGGCTTGAGCAGCCGCCCCGGCCGCTGCCGCCAGCGCCGTATGCCTATCTCAGCCTCACAGCCTGCAGGAACTATCCCAGAAATATCACCGAGTGCCAGCTGGAGTATGGCACGTCGTTCGGGCGCCATCGTCTTGGGCCGGTGCAGCAGGTCTCACGTGGCTTCGCGCCGAATCTTGATGGTTCTCGTTATCAGGTTTCTTCTTGCTGGCCGGTATCCAGGATCCAGCGGGAACTGCCAAATTTTACGTGCCGAATCTATCAAGGACAGTCAGGTGCCGACGCCGGTTTCGTGCTGGTCAAAGGGGGAACCGCTGTTCGTTTGGCTCAAATTCTTGGCGATCGAGACCAGATCGAGTATCGATGGAAGCCGGATCGGTGGTCGCGGCTAAAGGATTGATTTTGTGTAGTATTTCTGAAGGCGATATCGGCCTTTGGGATAAAACTTGTACTCCAGTTATATTTTTCAGTTGATTTCCGGCGCGGATTGCAGTCCATAACTTGTATTGAAGTACAAGTTATGGACTGGTTCGGAATGGATGACAGCCTGCTTTCTTCTGTGATTAGACCGCGATCCAGAGTGTTACGAAGGGCAGTCTGGCCTGCGGTGACGTCTGTGCTCCTGGCTACATGTCTTGCCGCAACGTCCGCCGAGAGCGACCCACTCAAGATCGGCGAGAACCATGACCATACCGATTGGTCGTTCCGGTTCGCGGGTGAAACCTCAAGTGAGCCCGATGCGCTGTCAGCACTCGCCGTCGACGCTGACCCACACCCACCGCCAAGCATCGACCTTACCAGTTTCAATGAGCGTTTTGGGGGACAGGCCAATACCAACGCAATTCCCGCAATTCTTTCATTTGTTGCAGAAGCAGCGATTGAAGCCGACGACAGTAACACAGAGCTACCGGGAGAAGCGGCCGGCAGCATGAGAGCACGGCGCGACCGCGCCGTGCTCTCGCCCATCAGCGTTTTCTCGTCTGACGCAGGCACCGTCCATCGGTCTACCAATCCAGCCGTCGAAGCACGCACGTCTTCCGATCGGACAGTGACGCAAGCCCGTCCCGACCTGCTTTCCGGCGTACCTGAAGACTACGCAGCCCTTGCGTTGACAATCGCAGCCGAGGAGGACGTCGATCCGAACTGGGTTCTGTCGATCATGCGGGCGGAAAACGCAAGGTTCGATCCCGGCCTTGTCAGTTCGGCCGGCGCCATCGGTTTGATGCAGGTCATGCCGAAGATCGGCGAGGCCTTTGGCGTCCATGACCTCACCGACCCCGAACCGAACATTCGCGCGGGCACGCGTTTCCTGCGGGTGCTCATCGACAAGTATAGCAACCCTGTGCTGATCGCCTCCGCATACAATGCTGGAGAACCCCGCGTTGACGCGCATCAATCCCTGCCGCTGATCCGCGAAACCGCGGACTATGTGACACGTGTTGTCGGCTACTACACCGGCAAGTCGGCAAGCTCCCAGCCTCCGACACCTGCTCCGACACCTGACTCTCAATCCAATCAGCACCGCCGATCAGGCCCGGCCGACCGGGCAAGGTCCCCGATGCTTGTTTTCTCAGCTGCAAGCCCGCTCGCTTCGGACAGCCGCTACCCGCAGCCGCTGAAAGCGGCGCAACTCGGCGGTCCGGTCAAAATCGTCAAGGAAGAGGTACTTCAATGAACATAGTGGTCATGGCAATTCTTGTTGGCAGCGTAACCTGCCGCTCCCTGGTCAAACGCAAGTGGGCCGGCCATGCCGCGATGGTGCTGCTTGCCGCCTCGGTGCTGTTCGTCAGTCAATACGAGCCGGCGGCAGCGCAGAGCCTCGATGCCCTGGAGAATGCTGCCGACAGACTGGTACAGTTCTTCACTGGCGCATTCGGTCGCTCCGTCGGCGCGATCGCGTTCATCGGTATGTTCCTGGCAGCGGCCTTTGGCTTCTGGTCCTGGGGCGCGCTTCTGCGGGTCGGTGGAAGCCTCGCCGGCATGTTCGCTGCCGCTGAGCTTGTCGACTTCTTAGCTGGGGCGGGATCGTAATCATGGCGAACTCCGGCAACAAGACGTCAGGCGGTGACGACTATATCGAATCCTATCCCGTCATCCTGGCCCTCACGCGGCCGCCGACGGTGATGGGGATCCCTTACACCTACTTCCTGGCGGAATGCTTCGTCTCGCTGATGGTGTTCATGGTGCTGGGCTCCATCCTCTGGTTTCCCGTCTCCTTCGTCATCCTGCACGGGATTCTTTATGTGCTGACGGTCAAACTCGATCTCTGGTTCTTCGACATCCTCGGCCGTCTCAGCATGTGCGGCATAAATCCCCTCGGCCGCAGACTTGGCGGGGGTATCCGGACCTACGGAGCCTGACCGATGAGCACGATGGCAAGATCGCTGAAGGGAAGTTTGTCGAAGGGTTGGGAGATCTTCGCCGATCGCAGTATCTCGACCCATGTTCCCTTCTACGTTCCGATCGAAAACGGCATTATCCGGCTGAAGAACGATTGCCTGGTCTCGACCCTGCGTCTCACAGGTTTTTCGTTCGAAACGGCCGACATTGAAACGATCAACATGCTGCAGCGGCAGCGAAACTCGGCTTTCCGCGCCATTTCCTCGATTGGCAATTTTGCGCTCTACACCCATGTTGTCAGGCGCAAGGTCGCACCGTCCTTGCCGGCAACCTTTACCGACCCCTTTATCCAGCGTCTGGACGATGTCTATCAGGCGAGCATCTCGCGCAACGAGATGTTCGTCAACGACACCTACATCTCGCTCGTCGTGCGCCCGCTGTTCAAACAAGGATCCGCGCTTTCCCGCATCATGGGCATCGGTGGCGATGTCGTTCGCAAGGAGCAGTTTCGCTCGATGCGAGACAAATTGGTTGAAGCCACCAAGGCGCTCGAGAAGTCGCTTGCCGCTTACGGTCCCAAAGTCCTGCGCGACGTACAGCGCATCCAGGTGGATCTTGGCAACGGCAAGACGATCTACCGCGACTTTTCCGAAAACATGGAGGTCGAGGAGGGGACTCAAAAAATCTGGTTTTCGGAACAATGCGAGTTCTTCTACACGCTGCTGAATGGCGGCCGTGTCCGACCGATCCGGCTCGGCAACCTCCCCATAGACGCGATGCTGCCAGCGCGCCGCACATCGATCGGCAACCGAACCATCCATCTTCAGGGCGATACGCCTGGCGATGACCGCTATGCCGCGGTGGTGTCCTTGAAGGAATATCCGCCCGAGACGGGCGCCGGCATGCTCGATTACATTCTCAAGCTCCCATTCGAGATGGTGCTTGCCCAATCCATGTCTTTCATTGACGACATGGCCGCGAGAAGCAGGATCGAGCGCCTCGACCGGCAGCTGTCGAAGGCAGACGAGGGTGGTTCCAGCGTGCACGCCAATCTCGATCTTGCGCGTGATGAACTGGCGAGGAAACGCGTTGCCTTCGCCGAGCATCATCTCACCGTCATGCCAGTGGCGAGATCGGCGGCCCAACTCGACGATGGTGTCGCCCTGATTGGCAACGAACTTGGTGCGCTGGGTGCCTCCTATGTCCGCGAAGATCTGAACGCGGAACCGGCCTATTGGGCGCAGCTCCCTGGCAATCAGGCCTATATCGCCCGACGTGCCGTAATCTCGACGCTCAATTGCGCGGGCCTGAGCAGCTTTCACGCCTATCCCTACGGCAAGCCGGACGGCAATCATTGGGGTCCAGCGATCACCATTTTCGAAACGACGTCAGGCACGCCGTTCTTCTTCAACTTTCACCAGGGCGATGTCGGGCACACAACGGTGTTCGGACCGACGGGTTCCGGCAAGACCGTGATCATGGCCTTCCTGATCCTTCAGGCCTACCGCGTCAGCCCGCGCCTGAAAACGATCGTCTTCGACAAGGACCGCGGTCTCGACATCATGGTACGGGCGGCCGGCGGAACCTATATGACGCTCGAACCTGGCGAGCCGTCCGGTTGGAACCCATTGCTCCTCGACGATACCGAGGAGAACCGCGTTTTCCTCTATCGTCTCTTAAGCTTCATGTTGAAGCCGGCGAAGGAAGGCGAGAGCCTGACGCCACAGGAAGAGATCATCATCCGCACCGCGATCAAGTCGGTCTTGAAGACAAAGGACCGATCCTATCGCCGCCTGTCGTCACTCCGCGCCCTGCTGGCGGGCAGTGAGCGGACCGAGGGAAGCCTGATCGCGCGGCTCGACAAGTGGGTTGATCACGGACCCTATGCGTGGCTCTTCGACAATGCCGACGACAATCTCGATATCTCCCGGCCGATGATTGGCTTCGACATGACGTCGATCCTCGACGATCCCCCGGTGCGAACCGCAGCACTCCTTTACATGTTCCATCGGCTCGATGAGGTCTATGACGGCAAGGCACCGATCATCAATCTCATGGACGAAGCCTGGAAGCTGCTCGACGACGACGAGTTCAAGCGCACCATGAAGGATTACTTCAAGACCATTCGTAAACGGAATGGCCTCGTTATCTTCGGCACCCAGTCGGCCGACGACGTGGTGCAGTCGAGCGTCAGCCGGACGATCATCGAACAGACATCGACCAACATCTTCTTCGCCAATCCGAAAGCCGACGAAAACTCCTACATGGAGCATTTCGGGCTTTCGAGGGCTGAGTTCGATTGGGTCAAGAATGGCGACCCGGCCTCCCGCTTCATGCTGATCAAGCAGGCGAAGAGCAGCGTGATCGCCCGTGTCGACATGTCCCATATGCCAGAATTCATCAGGGTGCTGTCCGGCCGCGAGGAGACCGTCCGCGAGGTCGAGATGCTGCTCGACGAATATGGCAACGATCCGAAGAACTGGCTGTCGAAATTCTGCGACTGGGAGGGGGATGCGTCAGATGACCAACGCAAGATTTCCTGAACTGGCGACCGTCGGCGCTATCGTGCTCTCCACTTTACTCACATCCGCACCCGTCTTTGCGCAAGTGCCGGTAATCGATAACGCCCGCCGGAAGATCCAGCAGGCGACGGAGAACTGGTACAAGACCTATCAGTCGGACACGCAAGCGTTGAAGGGTGCGTCAGGCGGCACGACAGACAGCGTAGCGCCCGGGCAGGGATCCGGTGCGCCGGCGGATTGCTCGGCCGATGGCATGGCCGGTGAGACCACGCCTGCCAGCCCGTCGAAGCGCACGCATAGCCAGCAGGAAGTTGCCCGTATGGTGACGGACGAGGCGATCCGCCAGGGGGTCGATCCCAATTTCGCGCTGGCGATCGCCGAGCAGGAGTCACGCTTCCGCCAATCGGCGCGCTCGCCGGTTGGCGCGACCGGCGTCATGCAACTCATGCCCGGGACCGCGGCGGGTCTCGGCGTCAACCCTTACGACCTGCGCGACAATATCCGCGGCGGCGTCAAATACATCAAGCAATTGCAGGGCATGTTCGGCAATCGCTATGACCTGATCGCCGCCGGATACAATGCCGGGCCTTACCGTCAGTCCCTCCAGAACGGACGGATACCCAATATTCCCGAGACACAGGATTACGTCAAAAAAGTCTCGGCCTACTACAGCCGGAACAAGGCTGAGAACGGCGACCGGACCCCGTCGGGCGATGATGTCGAGACGGAAACCGTCAGTGATGCGCGCGGATGCGGGGAGCAGCTGAAAAAGGCCGTCGACCGCAATACTCAGGCGCAGGTCGAACGTGGTTCAGTCTGGAACGAGCTGCTCGGAAAATCGCTAGCGGCAAACCAGCAATATTTGCAGCGTCTGCAGGCTGGGCTCCAGTCTTCTTCTGCGGCCTTGCGCGGCTCGGGAGGCGGCAACGCCAAGGACCACGATGGTTCGCTCGTCATGGCTGAAGTCCAGTGCCCCTCGACCATCATTGATACCGGCAGCACCCGATGCTTTGCGGTGCCAACAACCGCCACCACAGATCAGATTCAGCGTTGGCTCGAGGACCTTCAGGAGCAGGCACGCGCCAGTGGCGATGTCGCGACCTTTTCGGTGTTGGAGGACCCGGCGCTCGGGCTCGTGACAGTTGTCGACGCCAGGCCAACTGCAAATTGAACAGGAAGAGAGAGAGGACAGGCAGATGAAGAAAATCGTTGTTGCCGCAGCGCTCAGTATCACCAGTATGTCGCACGCCTTTGCGCAGGTCCCGGTCAAAGACGCGGCCAATATCGCGATAAGCCAGGAGATCGAAAAGCTCTCGAAGCAGATCCAGGGCGACACGTCGATCGTCAAGGACAATACGATCAAGACGCTTCAGGCGATCACTGGCGACCGGTCACAGGATGCAAGCCAGTTTGCCAGGCTCGCCACCGGCAATGGGTTCAGTATGGGCCAGGCGCCTGATTTCAACAGCATCCTGTCGGGAAACGAAGCGTTGTTCGGCGGCATCAGCGGTGAATTCCAGAACACCGCCGCCAAGCTGATCAATGGGCTCAATCTGGTGAAAATGGTTGTCGATACCGTCAAGGGAGGCGAGCTGTCGGGCGCCAATAAGGCCTATTCGCAAGGCATCAACGCGCTGACGACGCTGACTGCCCTGACCGACGCAATGAACAGCGCCACCAAGGACCGGCAGAACGCCTTCATGCAGGCGACGGAGCAGATCGGCACGGCACAGGATCTGAAGGGCGCGCTCGAACAGAACACGCAGATGGTGCTGCAGGGCAACCAGACCGCCAACGAGGCCGTCGGCTCGCTCAACAACCAGGTGATGCTGCTGAACCAGCAGTATAAGGCGGCCCTTGCAACCTCATCCCAGAACCTCAAGACGTTCGCAACGCTTCCCGACAGCGTGATGCGCGATGGCGGTGGTGGCGCGGGCGAGGCTTCGATTCGCGAGCAGCTGCAGGCATTCGAGGAGCAGAACCAGTGAGGTTTCTCCCGGCGCCGGTCCTCGCCCTTATCATCTTATCCGGATGCGCGGGCAAGTTCGAACAGCTGGCGAAATGCTCGGCTGATGAGAACCCCATACCGTCTCTCGCCTACGAGGCAGGGCAGAAGCCGACGGCACCGGAGCAAGCGCTCGCGGACATCGTCAACAACGATTGCGGTCCGATGCGACCCGTCAACTCCTTTCAGGGGGGATGATGGATCCGGTCAGCTATGCGGTCAATTTTTATGGCGACGCACTCTCATACTTCGACAAGATCAACGAGGCATCCCTAGAGAAAGCCTGGGGATTGTTCGCCGAGAACGGTAATCTCGTCTCGTCTATACTGGCGCTATTTCTCATTCTCTACTTTCTTTGGGGCGCGCTCGGCCTGTCGAGCGTATCTCTTCAGGATATGGCGATCACGGCCTCGAAACTCGCGCTTGCCTATGCGCTGGTCATGTCCTGGGCGACCTTCTACGACAATATCGGCCAGTTCGTGCTGACGTCACCGCAGGATCTTGGGGCTGCCATTTCTTCGGCGATGGGAGGGCAATCCGCCGGCTCCGAACTTGCCAGCCAAGTCGCCAGCATGTCGCGCAAGGTCTACGACTTCGCCATGCAGCTCTTCAATTCCTATGAATCCGGATGGCTGCCGAACGTCACCGGTGCAGTGGTGGTCTTCATCGTACTGGTCTTTGGCCTGCTGCCGATGCTGCTCATTCTGACCGGCGTGACGCTGTTCGCCAAGATGATCACCGCAGTCATGCTGGCTATCGGCCCGATCGCCATCCTTTCCTATTTCTTCGGTATCACGCGTTTCGTCTTCGATGCGTGGGTGAGAGGTATCGCCTACGGCATGTTCATGCTGCTTTTCACCTATGTCATGGCCGGGCTGTCGTTCGGCTTTCTGATCGGCATGATGGACACGATCAGTGGCGACATGGCGACCAAGGAAAATGCGCTCGCGATCGTGCTGGCGATGGTGCTCTACCTGGCGCTGATCTCCTATTTCATTTTTCAGGTTCCTGATTTCGCGAGAACATTTGCCTACGGCACGATGACGTCAGGTACTCCCGGCGGAGGCGGAGCCAGCACGATATATGGCGCGGCTCGCGCGAGACTCGGTTCCAGCACTTCCAGAAGCGGGCAGGCCGCCGCATTGGCCCTTGGCATGATGGCAGGGCCAAAAGGCGCGTTGACCGCGGCGGCACTTGCCGGCCGCGGCGGAATGGCTGGCGCTGGTGCGCTCGGCCGAATGCTGACCATGCGCCGGCGGAACGGCGAATGAGGCGAAATATGCGCTGGTCAAGCCTGGGTTTTGCATACGGAAACCGGATTTGCCGACAACACAATTGGCAAACATCCATGACGATCATGATTTTGGGGATAGAACGTGGCATTGTTCAGAAGGCAATTGCGAGCCGCACCAACCGACCAGGTTGCCGGGCCGCAGGACATCTACGACCAGCACCTTTCCTGGGGTGAGAAGAACCGTTCGCTTCGCACCCTGATCGGCATCATCCTGCTGGGGTTTGCCCTGGCCGGCTGGGCTGTTGCAGGCGTGTTGTCGTTTTCGGTGGCGCAGCTCTTTCCGCTCGTTCGCACCGAGGTCGTTCCGCTGATCGTCGACCGGAACACAGGTTACATGGAGACGGTGACCACGCTCAATAAAGACCGTGCGACGGTTTCGGAAAACCAGGCCGTGCGCGCCGCCTTCGCCGGCAACTACGTCATCCGCCGCGAAACCTACGATCCCCGCTATCTGTCGGATAATTTCGACATGATTGCGCTGTGGTCAGAACCCGGCTCGCAGGCTTTCAAGGACTACGAGGCCTGGATGAACCCCTCCAATCCGAGGGGGCCGGTCAAGACGCTCGGTGCAACCGGCGAAATTCGTCCGGAAATCCTCTCGGTCAATCCTCTCAATCCCTCGACCATGGCCGTTCGCTTCGAGACACGCGAACGTCGCCGTGGCGGCGAGGTCGTCACGCGCTGGTCGGCGACCATACGCTACCGGCAGATCAACCTGCCCGCCAGCAACCGGGTCCGTCTCTATAATCCTCTCGGTTTTGTCGTGACCGAATATGCGAGGGTTCCCGAAACCATGCCGTCGGGGATCACGCCATGATGAGGCGGATGGCAGCAATTTCCCTTCTGGTAGTGCTCGGGCCGCTGGCTGCACATGCTGAACTGGTTGCCAGGCCGGGTCGCCTCGACCCCAGAATCCGCTCACTTCCCTATTCGGCCGAGCAGGTCTTCCTCGTAACGGGCACCTACGGGCTGGTGACAACGATCCTCTTCGGAGCCGACGAGGACATAACCCAGGTTGTCGCCGGCGATACCGTCTCCTGGCAGATCCTCACCTCGGCCGACCGGCGCTCACTCACCCTGAAACCGATGGAGAAGGACGCGGCCACCAATCTGTCGGTGGTCACAACGAAGCGAACCTACTCCTTCGACCTGCGTGTCAACGACACCAAGGCGATGCAGAACCAGACCTTCAAGTTGCGCTTCACCTATCCGGAAGACGCGGGTCTCAAAGGCACGGCAGAACTCTGGAAACAGGCGCAGGATGCGCAGCGCAATCCCAACATCAAGAACATTCGCCGCGACAAGGTCAATTACGACTACGGGTTCAAGGGCAGCGACGGAGCCAAACCGCTCTGGGTCTTCGACGATGGATTGAAGACCTTCATGAAATTCACCGGCGACATCCCGGCAATCTTCATTGTTGACGCCAAACGTCGTGAAAGCCTCGTGAACTACCGCCGCGAGGCCGATTACATCGTGATCGACAAGGTGTCGCGGCAGTGGACGCTTCGGTTTGGCACCGAGAGCGAGACCTGCCTCTTCAATCTCCGGACCGCCCCTGCCGATGTGCCCGCACCGATCGAGGGTGCGGTCGCGCCGAAGCGAATTGGCAGCGGAACATCCAACCAGCAATCGCAGTCAAGATAGGAGGCACGCCATGTCCGATCCCAATTACCATTCGATCGACACCGATACCTCCATCGGTGGAGAGGTGAGGCGCGGTGGCATAGGTCTCATGCGCCCGTTTGCCGTCGTCGCGGGCATTGCGGGCGTTGGCGCTGTCCTTTATTTCCTTCTGGCTGGCGGGGAGGCGGAGCCGCCGATCGATACGACGCCTCGCGAGGAATTCCGGCCGGTCCAGACACCGCGAAACGAGGGGTTCCGGGCGCCGTCACCGCCGCCGCTGCCCACGGTCGAAATTCCGGAAGCACCACCCCCACCTCCGCCGCCACCGGCGCCGCGTGTGCCGGCCGCGGCCCCTGTCGCACCGCCCGCCGAGATCGATTGCTCCCGGGGCAAAAATCCCGACGACCCGAAATGTATCGAGCTGGAGCGGAAGGCCAAATTGCTTGAACGCGTCCGCTCATCCGCGATGGTCTTCGATCAATCCGACCAGACCAGGGGCGCGTCGGCGACGTCGTCCGATACATCGGGATCGGGTCTGTTCGGGGCAAACGGCACGCCGGGTGCATCCACGGCCGTGAATGGAGAAGCCGGCGCTGCTGTCGATGGTGATCGTGCCTTCTTGAAGGCGATGGGCGGACAGGGTGTGGAGGTGTCGGTCGCAACCGAGAACCGTCGCATCGATGCCTGGATACCGCAGGGCACGATGATCCGCGGAACGCTCGAAACAGCCATCAACTCCGATCTCGCCGGCATGGTGAAAGGGATTGTGCGCGAGGATGTCTATTCCTTCGACGGTCGGCGTATTCTCATTCCGGCCGGATCCTCGCTGATCGGCGAGTACAAGTCCGGCGTCCAAAGGGGGCAGGAGCGCATCCTGATTGTCTGGACGCGGATGATCCGCGGCGACGGCGTTTCCGTGCAGCTTGGCTCCTATGGCACCGATCGCCTCGGCCGCTCGGGCATGACAGGCATCGTCGACCGCAAGAACTGGGAGAGGTTCGGACCGCCGGCGCTGATGACGCTGATCGGCGGCGCGACACAATACATCGCGCAGCTTGGACAGAGGCAAGATCGCTACATCACCATCGTCAACGACAACGGCAGCGTCACCCGCATTCCGCAGGACAATGGCGAGACGCCTCAAGATCGCGCCCGCGCGATTGCCGCCGAGACCATCGCATCGGGCATCCAGCAAATGGCAGCAACGGCATTTGAGGATTCCCGCAACATCCGTCCGACCATCCATATTCCGCAAGGGTCCGATATCAACGTCTTCGTGACGCGTGATCTCGATTTTGCCGGCCTCTATCCCGACCCGGTCCGCCAAGAGTTCGAGCGACTGCGCAAGGTGAGATACGGCAAATGAACGCACGCCCCCAGATTTCAGCTGAACAGCACTTTCTGACCGAGGCGCTGGAACCGATCCGGTCATTCCTCGACGATCCCGCTGTCGTCGAAATCTCTTGCCAGCGCAGCAACGAGGTCTGGCTGGAGAAGATCGGGCAGCTCCGGATGGTGCGCCATGAGATCGAGGGACTGGACCAGGATGTCATCCGCCACATGGCGGCTCGTGCCGCCTCATTCACAAAGCAGACGATCAATGCGGAGAATCCGCTTCTGTCGGCGACACTGACGGGCGGCGAGCGCGTCCAGTTTGTCTTGAGCCCGACCTCGGCAACCGGTCACGCCTTCTCGATCCGCAAGCAGTTTATCCGACGGTTCGACCTCAACGACTATGAGGAGGCGGGCGCCTTTCGCTTCACCAAGGTCACCGGTGACGATTATCTCGATGATGTCGATATCGAGCTCTCGCGATTGTTGCGGATCGGGAAGGCGCGGGCATTCCTGGAACTGGCCGCCGCCAACCATCGGAGCATCCTGATCTCGGGCGGAACATCCACCGGGAAGACGACCTTTCTCAACACGATGCTCACCGCCATCCCGAACCACGAGCGCTTCATCCTGATGCAGGACACGGCCGAGCTCGAGCCGTTGCAGGAGAATGTTGTTTCGTTGCTCGTGTCGAAGGGCGGACAAGGGGAGGCGAGGGTGACGATGGGCGACCTCCTTGCCACGGCGCTTCGCCTCCGGCCCGACCGCATCTTCATGGGCGAGCTGCGCGGCGACGAGGCCTTCGATTTTCTGAACGCCATCAACACCGGTCACCCTGGCTCGATGTCAACCATCCACGCCAACTCGCCGCACCATGCCTTCAACCGCCTCTCGACGCTGGTGCTCAACAGCAATGTCCGCATGGAGCGCGACGATATCATCCGCTACATCCGCTCGATCATCCCGATCGTAGTCCAGTTGAAGAAGAGCGATGCCGCCGGCGGGCGCGGTGTCAGCGAGATCTATTTTGCCGACGAGGTTGATGAACATGGCCAGCGTATTCACAGACGGAGAGATTGATCGCCCGAAATGGACGGGCCTCCAGAAACTGTCTTTTCTCACCCTGCCTGTCGCGCTGGTTGGCGTGGTCTGCATATGGCTTGCCTTCTTCACCTTGATCTACGACGCCTATGTCGTTTCTTTCGGTTCACTGTCGTATTTCGACTATGTGGGCCACGCGCGGTTCGCTGATGCCGCCCGCTACACCTGGTCGATCATCCATACGCGCAACACGGTTGGTTTGTCGCTTCTGGCATTCGCGCTTGCATCACCCTTCCTGTTCTTTCTGATGTGCATCTGGATGCTCAAGGGCGGAAGGGCGCTGTCGCGCAAGATCCTTTATCTCCTGCATGTCCGTTCGATGTTCAGCCTGATTGCGATGACCGCGCTGATATTTGCCGCGGCCTGGGCTGGTGCTTTCATCTACGGCTTCGCCTTTTATCTCGTCGCCTCGAAGGCTGGCGAACATGCCGATATCGCCAGCTATTATGGTAGCCATCTCGCCGCCATGTATCAGGCGCCGTTCGGGACGACCGATGCAGCCGGTGGCTACCAGCGGCCATCCCGGCAGACGGTCCAGGCTACACTCGTGGGGCTTGCCGCCGCCTGCGCGCTGGTGGGGTTTCCGATCGGTGCGGCAATCCAGAAGCGTCAGCAGATGATCATGGGCAAGGCCCGCCTTGCCACCCTCAAGGATGCGGCAGACTTTCGCTTGCGCGACAAACACGGGATCGTGCTTGGGCTCAAGCAAGGACTTCTTCTGCGCAACGATGGTGACCAGCATGTGATGCTGATCGGCTCCCCCGGACAGGGAAAGTCGCGTGGCTTTGTTATCCCCTCCATGATGAGTTTCGAGGGCTCGCAGGTGGTGCTCGACATGAGCGGTGAGCTGTTCGAGGAGACCTCCGGTTTTCTGAAGGACAAAGGATTTGAGACTTTTCTGCTGGCGCCAGGATCGAAATTTACCGACGGTTACAACCCGCTCGACCTGATCAGTACGGACCCACACCAGCGCATCACCGACCTTCAGAAATTGACGCAGATGCTGCTGCCGGAGCGGCTTCGCTCCGATTCTTCCGATTTCTGGGAGGAGAGCGCCCGGATTCTGCTCACCGCCATGCTTGGCTTCGTGCTCGAATGCCCCGACACCCGCAAGTCGCTAAGCGAGCTCTACCGTATCCTTAACTCGATGTCTGACGAGCGTACGGCAATTGTTCAGCTGCTGGAGAACTACGAAACGGTCCTTTCCGATCAGACCCGTATGCAGCTCACCAAATTTGCCGGCCGGCACGAAAAGCTGGGTGAGGGGATTGCGGCCGAAATCGTCGCCAAGCTCAACTTCCTGCAGAACCCGCTCGTGGAGGCGTTGACATCAATCACCACCATTCCGGTCGATACCATACGGAAGCGCAAGCTGGTGATCTATATCCAGGCCGACTGGAATGCCATCCAGATCTATGAGCGGCTGATCTCGATGTTCATCCAGCAAATGGCCGACAAGCTTGTTCAAATGGGTCCTTTGCCCGATGGCGAGCACGAAGTGATGATGATGCTTGACGAGTTTGGCAATGGAGGCCGCATTGACACGGTGCTGACGCTCGCCCCCTTGATCCGCAAGAACGGGGTGCGGTTCGTCTTTATCCTTCAGGACGGCGCCCAGCTGGAGCGATTGTACCAGCGGTCCGGACAGAAGATTCTGATGGGAGCATCGACGATCAAGGTCTTCATGAACTTCCAGAACCAGGACGATGCAATGGCGGTCTCGCTCGCGGCCGGAAAGACGACGGAATGGGTCGAACAATCGTCCTATTCCCATCGCCATGGCCGTCGTCAGCGATCAATCTCGAAGGTGCCGATGTCAGTCGATCTCCTTCCGGTGAACACGTTGATGATGATGAAACCGGAAGAGGCGATCCTGCAGGTCACCGGCATGCCGCTGATGCGGATCATGAAACTGGACGCCGGCGGCGAGCGTATGTTCGCGAAAGTCCGCAAGTTCAAGATGGTGTCGAAACCCTGTCTGAAGCCTGTTGAGTGGACGATCACCGACAGTGACTGTCTCGAGTCCGTCACGCCAGCTGTACCGGATATAGCCGCGCCCAGCGATCAGGCCAGCTTGAAATTCGGAACTGACATCGATCTGGCTGCCATCGAGCGGGTCCGGAAGCCGCAAGATCTGCGCTACATCGTGAAGGACGGCGTTCGTCACGTTTATATTTCCTCTCTTGACGAGCTGCGTCGCCGGCTGAACCTCGATGAGACTCGCGCCGCAGGCCTGGTCGAAGAAGAATTTGGTAATGAGCCGCAGCCGGGACGTAAACCCGCGCATGGTGCGGCTGGCCGGAAAGAGAAACGCGGTGAGCCGAAGGAAGCCCCCGTTGAAGACGCCGATAGCATTGATCTCGATGTCGATGAAGAAAAGCTTGGCCAATCTTTCTACCCAGGATCTCCGACAAGGCGGCAGAATTATCCGGATGGCGCATCCGGTTCACCTATTCTCCGACGCCAGGAAGTAAGAGAAGCATTCGGAGGCGAACTTCAGGCTTTGAATGACGTCATCTTCCGGCAGGCTGCGGAAAATGTAGTTGAGCCACAAGCGCTGAACGCGGACGTTGAGCTCCTCATAGACACCCTCTCGGGCAAGCTGACGGAGGACAGTTCGAGGGCATGGCTACGTGAATTCGCAGACACGGCGCGCGATCCTTTGCGCGAAGATGGGGCGCCGCCCGATAGCAGGCCGGGGAACGACTAATCGCCTGGCCTCAGACCAATCGTAGTTCACAGGGCCAGACCAAGTCAGGTCGCGGTGCCCGAGCATCAGGAGAACAACAACCATGGCCAAAATCGAGCGCCTCTCGACGCTTTATATCGCCGATAAACGTCATCTCGAACGGATCGTTTCCGCGGCACGGGCCGACCCGGGCTTCTGGCTGATGGTGAAGGAGCGCGAAATGGAACTGAGAACGATGCGCGCCGAGCTCAGGCGCCTCGCTGCTGACGACAGCGAAATCGACCATCTGTCTCCGAAGAGGCTTAAGCCAACACTTTCTGATCTCGCGGACGAGCTTGTAACGCGTATGTTCGGGAGTTGCCCTCGAGACATGCTGGTGCCGGTTCAGAATGCCCTGCTGGCTGCGGCAAAGCGCGAACTGGATGAGTATCCGTAGAGCCGACCAGTTCGTTTCGGACTGACCTACAGGCATTGATAGCGGTTGGACGAACTCGTGGCGCACAGGCTTGGACATTACTTACAAGGGATAGTTTCCCAGTGCGAATCCGCCCAGGGCCTTACCAGCTGATTTCCACGAACCTGAGATCAGTTTATAACATGAAATGGAATGTATTAAACTACGGCTATAGCCTGATATAGTCACGATGAAAATCAGCCCATAGCCTGTTTTTCGGTTGGTTGTGCATGCCCTGATACGCTTACTATTGCGCTTCATACGTGCCGGACATTGTCGATGACCCAACCTTGCAGGCGCTTCGCTGTCGCTTGCGCATTTGCCTCCGTTAGATCCTCGGGAACGATACTGAATATCGGTCCGAGCTGCTTCATGCGCGGAACGGTTTTTTCCTTGGCCTCGCGATACTCATCAGTTTCCATGCCGAAGGCCTCGACGATCAAAGTTGCGGGCGTATGGTCCTTGTAGGTTGCCTCCACTATGAAATCCGGCCGGCACGGGCCGAGCGGTGTTTCGGTCGCAAAAAGCGGCTTGGTGATCTTGACGCGGAGATCAGGAACGCCTTCCAACAGGGACCCCTGAAGCCAGAACAGGAGATGGCACACATCTCTTTCAAAACCGGATTCCACCGGATATAACGTGTCGCCATTGTAGACCGGTTGGGCATAGGCCTGGACAGCCCTGGCTGGTCCCTCGTCATCGTCGCCGAAGTCCACGTTCAGCAAAGTAAGGAATGGGCCGCGACGAGCCGGGTCGCCGCGCAGCGGCTGTCGCACTTTCCCGATCACGTCGATTGGTCGCGAGGACGATGCCGGCAAGATTGTCTGAACGGATATGGATTTCGCAAACAGCAGCATGAAGCCCGTGCGACGAAGCGTTCCGGGCCAGTCTGGACGCGATGTTTCGAGCAGGCGTTGCCAGCGGCTGTCAGCCTCCTGGTAGTCAGCCGCCCACGTCGACAGAAGAGCGTTGAATGACCATGTTCTCAAGACTCGAAGTTCTTTGGCGGCGGCGCGCAGCTTTGACAACTGATTTCGCAGTGTGAGACCGTACTCATCCTGCAGGGGAGAAACGACGTTCACGCCAGCGTCGTCGAGCAACCGCCACAGGATGCCGCCGAGCCTCGACGGTCTGTCGTTTCGCTCGGTCGAGCGGTTGATGTCGTGGTCGGCGACGTCAGCAAGACGGTCGGGGATGGCCGGCAATGCGTCGATATAACTCCGATCGGACTTTCGCAGAGGCCGAATGTGGTAGCTACGATCGATGAGCGCCGGCGTGGCGTCCTTATCCACGTGAAATGGGCAACTGATTGTGTGGTTTGGCCGCTCCTTATGGCGAACAGGGTCTTCGTCTTTCGACGTCAGTCGCCGCAGCGTATAGGTGTGCTGTTGCCGGATCGGGGCGAGGAGGGGCTGGAGCCGACCGGTGAGGCAATCGCACTCGATCCAGCCGTTCATCACCTTGGCTTGCCGGATCACAGCGAGGGCGATTGACTTCTCAGCATTGGAAGCAGCGTTACCATACCACGCCCGAAGTGCAGCCGCCTCTTCCTCGGTAAGCTCTGCCAGGCCGTGAGCGGGGCCGTTTCTGACAACTATGCGCATGAATTTTGCGAAACAGGAGGATGCAGACCTTCCTCCGGCCCTGCGGTCCGAGCAGCCCCGCTTGCATGGGCGGATCGCGCCGGTGTACGAAGCGTAAAGGGGTTGTGAAATGCCCAATTTGAACTATGGACAACAATTGGTTTACGCTTGGGTGGTGTAGTTTGTAGTCGATATCGGGTGACGGATGAGCAAAAGAGTTTCAAGGAGAGTTTCAATGCGCCATCGTGGTGCGCCCTGCCATTACCTTGGCGGCATGTTTGACTGTCGCTGCGTGAGTCCGATCGGGGCTGGGGATGGCGACCAATGCCCCGTCTGAAACGCCAGCCCCCGGTGGAGGCCGTGGACATTTCGACGATCGACACGTTGTCTTTCCAGGAGAGGCTTGCTATCGGTCTCGAACGATTGAAGGCCGAACGCAAATTGACGAATCGGGAGCTTGCTGAGCAGCTCGGCGTACACGAAGCATACATATCGCAGGTGACGCGTGCCATGCGAGACGTCAAGCTATCGACACTCGACAAGATGCAGCGCGAGTGGAATGTTGTCATCGAGGATTTGCTCAGGATCACCGAAGCCGACCTCCATCGGATAGCGGTTTGGAAAGCCCGCCGAAAGAAACAGAGAGGCGCCGCGACCGACTCGTGATGCTGAGGTCGCCCCAGCGGTGGCAGGAAAAGCCCTAGTGGTTCAGGTTAAACCAGAACCTTTCTTTCACCCCGTTGTCGTTCGGAATATCGAAATAGTAGGGATCCGCGCGGCGAGGCCGCGGAGTGGCAATCTGCTGGATGCAGCTTTCGCCATCTCGGCCGAAGCGCCGATTGATCGTCAACCCTGCTGAGCTGGTGTTGCCATCGTACTGGCCCGACGCCCGGCAGACATTGACCGTTTCGATGCATTGATCAGGTTCTCCCCGCCAATTGTTGTCGCCACCTCGCGAGGAGTAGCCCACCGTGGTGCCGGCAGGGCAATCCTCGTAGGTTTCACGACCAGGCTTTCCCGCCTTCGCCTCATGGCAGATGGGCCAGGAGAAGCCGGGTCTGGACATGGCGGTGATGAGTTTGCGCATTGGCGGCAC
Organism: Rhizobium subbaraonis; assembly: GCF_900220975.1. Classification (GTDB taxonomy): domain Bacteria; phylum Pseudomonadota; class Alphaproteobacteria; order Rhizobiales; family Rhizobiaceae; genus Mycoplana; species Mycoplana subbaraonis. The sequence goes on from NZ_OBQD01000016.1 coordinate 35,768, forward strand.
GCAGTAGGAGACACCGTGCCAGGATGGGTTTTTCGATGCGGCGCACAGCAGAACCTGACATCCCCATTCGGCGTCTTCGGCCTTTGCTGGCGCCGCCGAAAGCGCGCCTATCAAGCCAGCGGACAATAACATGATCGCCTTCACAGTGCGTCTCCTTTGAGTGGCCTACTGGATTTGTACCCAGGTGTTGTCGATTTTCGCGAACGACAGGGTGCCGGGCTGCGTCGTACCCGCGAAGGAACCGCTTGTTGTTGTGATGATGCCGGTGCAGGTGACACCGGGTACGGCCTGACGAGGTTTGCACTCCGAGATACGGATCGTGCGGCCCGATTTGGCGATCGCTGCACTCGCTTGCCTGTCGTCGGGAAAGTCAAACGCCGGCTGCCGTTGAAGCTCACTCTCGAGCCGCGCGACCTCCTGTTCAAGTTCCATTATCCTGTCGGCCCGTTCAAACTCGTTGATCGTATACCCGCCAGCAGATCCCACGACGAAAGCAATACCGGCGGCGACAAGCGATCCGTAGTCGAGCTTCTTCATCGGCAACCTTAATATCCTTCGATCCCGAGGCGTTTCAGGATCGCGATCGGATTGGTTTCGCACTCCGATTTCCATTCGCGATGCTTGGCGCAGGCGTAGGCGTATTGGCTAAGGTCTGCCGAAGACAGGTCTGCAAGCCTGTTGCCAACCGCCTTCCATTGCTGCACGTCTGCCGGATCGCAGCCCGCACCGCCCGCACCGCAAAAGTCCGGATCGCGTTGTTCGACCTGGGTTTGCGTGGCGCCGTCCTGCGCGCCGGCGGCAACCGGAGAAACAGCCAGTAGAATGGCAATAATGGTCGAAGTTTCGAAAGGGCGTTTCATTTAACCTCCGTGCACCTGCGTGAACGACAGTGCTTTGTCGGGAGTGACGGGCAGGGGCAGGGGAAGCCCCTCTTGGGTGGCTGGCGTGGGGCCATCAGATTTCTCACCGGACTCTGGCGATCCGTTGTAAAGCCAGGGCGGAGATAAGTCCGGCGACGACCAGATGCCAAAGCCAAGCCCTCTCGCCTTCCTCTCAATGTCGAAATAGGCACGAACCGGGGGCTCGTTGGGATAGTTGAAGGCGTAGCCGATCCCTTCGGCTACCGCCGTCGCCGCCAGATTGGTCTCGCCTACAAAACAATGGGCGATCAGGCGCTTGTTGTCGTCGCGCCCGACCGGTGCGCAATTGACATTCTGGCCGAGCGTTCGAAGGATCATCCACGCGCGCGAGACCTGACCGACAGGCCATGTCACACCTTCGGTCGTCGCGTTCTGCAACAGCTGAGGAGCTTCATAACCAGCAAGACGGACGAGCTGACGGGTCTTGATAAACTCGAATGTGGTGCCATCAATGACCTGAACCTTGCCGTATATCTGACGGGGAACATCGGATGGGCGGGCTTGCGCCAGCGTCCCTGTCGGGATGTGAGCGACGACAATCGTCGAGATGGTGGCAAGCTTCATCGCGACACTCCGGCTTGTTGCATCAGAACAGAGACGGGGTGCGGCATATCTGGATAGTCCCAAAGACCCGCGCGGGCGGTGCGGGCGCTTTCCTCAGCAACCCTGTATCCGGGAACAATGACTTGGCCGGTGCTGTCGACTGCCGCAAATCCCCATCCTTGCGCGATAACGTAGGTCGCAAGATCATATCGGTGCTCCCCGGCAGTCGTCTGGCATGCAACCACGGCATTGTTCTGGTCGATCATCTGAATGGTGGCGCAGACGGGCTTTGTATCCCTGACCAGCGCCTGCATCATGATCACGTTGAATTCACCGCAGTCGCGCGAGCTTCCCTGGGATACGGTAACGGCGGTCCCGCGAAGGCATGACTGGAGGCCATAGAGCCGATACCGTTGCCCGTTTGAGACCCAGCTATCGCCGGTCTCGAACTCTGCATGCGTCGGGAATGGTGCGAAGGCGGAAGATGGCGGAAGCGCCACGTCTTCCGTGGCAGGAGCGTCAGCTTGCGACGTCTGAACGGGGACGACCGGCAGCCAAGGCGGTTGCGTATGTGGGACTTCACTGCCGGCCAGCATCGGCATTATGACGAAGCCTGCGTAGAAGCCGGAGACTGCGATCGTGGAAATGAGCATCAATGTTCCGATCTGCATCAGTGCATTGTCGGATTGGCGCGGTAACGCTCACCGTAGGGATGGAAGAAATGGGCGCTGGCCCAGATGCCGGCTTTCGCTTCTCGCGCGACTTGTTCCGCCCGAGCATATTCCGGGAAGATCGGCTGGCCAGCACGATCACGGAAAGCAAACGCTACGCCTTTGCGAATGAGTTCCTCAGAGAGCGACCGCACCGTGTCTCCGTCCATGAAAAAGCATTCCGCATATCGTACCGTCGGCTGGCCGGAGTTCCGTCCAAGTTCATGGCAGGGGAATGCAGTGCCAGCGATAGCCTGTACCTCACCGATGGTCGCCGTCATCGCTGCAAGTGAGATAATGGTACAGGTGGCAATGACACTCGCATATTCGAGCGGCTCGGTCGAAAGGCAGCCTTGAACCCCTGCAAGTTTGATGATCGTTCCATCCGCCGCAAAAAATGCGCTGCCGCTCAACGCGGCTTTTGGGGTGACACTTTCAAGATCAAGTCGCGTTGTGATCGAGGACGTGTCGAATGGTGTTGGCGACGCGGGGATCAGGTCTCGCCCCTGCACATAAGCCTGCTGGTAGTGGCTGACGAACTCTTCAGTCGTGTCCGCCCTAACCGTCTCGGGCAACGAGACCAGAGCACCCAAAAGGCTGTAAATGAGGTGGCGAGAAGATCGCCATGCGCCATTCTTCATGTTCGCATCCGTCATCTGTTGACTTTTTTGAATATGCACGAAATTGTACTGTAGTGCAAGTATGGAAAAGTTCTGAAAATTGAGGTAAGGTTGTTCAGACGTTCGATTTGTGTGTGGGGATAAGAGGATGGCGATGTATCGGAAGGCACTCACGGTCTTCACTCTTCCATTCCGTGCTGTCTGGTTGTTGATACAGATTGCGTGTTTTTTACTGGTGTCAGCGGCATGCATCCTAGTTGCGGCCTTCGTCGGCTACTGGGTAGTCTTGACGCTTTCCTATGCCTTTCTGCCGCTTGAAACGACCGAGAACATTTGGCAGTGGGCGTCCGATCTTTATGAGCAATCGGTATGGTTCAAGGCCGCGACGATCGTCGCGTACTTGCTGCTCATTCTGCCGATCCTTCGGTTTTGGCCGGGCGAAGATTCAATTGTCGAGGCAGCACGTAAGCGCGAAATGATGCGGCTCAATGAGGGAGTAATCGCAGCCCGACGTCAGGATGAAGCACTGGCAAAGCTTCGCGGCCGGTAAAGAACGCGTTTCCCTCTTGTCATGTGGGGAACGAAAGCAACTTGTCGAATTGAACGGATTTCGATCTTCCGCTTTCGAACGCGTGAGCGGAATCGGTTGATCGTAACATCGGCTTCGGCTCAAAAGGGTGAGGATTTTATGACTGTCAAACCTCTCTCGCTCGCCATATCGACCTTCAAGGGCGGCGCCGGAAAGTCGACTCTGAACGTCAATCTTGCTGCGGAGTTTGCGCAACAAGGCCACAGGACGCTTCTGATCGATTGCGACGAGCAGGAATCATCGACGCGCTGGTATAATGTCTCCATGAAGCGGGGGCTTTTGCCGACCGACGGAACGTTGTTACATTTGCGCGTAGCGCCCGGAGACAGGTTTCGTGAACGGCTTGACAAGGCCCCGGACTCGGACATACGGATCTACGATGTCGGCGGCTACGTGCATCAGCGCGCGATCGAGGTTTACCACGAGTGCGATGCAATCCTCATCCCGGTCATTCCCGAACCAACGGCTGCGACCTCAGCCATCAAGGTGGCCACGATCCTGACCGAGATCGGCCGGAAGCGGGACAGGGGACCGATCCCTTACGCAGCGATTTGGAACTACGTGGACATGATCGCCCTCAAACACAATCGATCCCTTCCCGAGGTTCACGCCATCCTGACGAGCGGCCGGATACCCATGGTCGAGACGGTCGTGCGCAAAAGCAATCATTTTAGCGATGTCGGGGCCGGTTATGGTTCCCTCTACTCCAAGCTGGCGGGCATCGCAGACAATCCGTCGTTGACGCCGTCGGCCAAGCGCAGGGCGTCGGAAAGCGTGCTTGACGCAATCGATCTGGTGAAGAGGATCAACAATGAGTTCATCGGACTTCTGCAGACGGAGGCCGCCTAAACGATGCCAAGGGAAAGAACGCTTGCCGGAAACATTCTCGCCCTCGCCCGATCCCGTGAAGAGGAGTCTAAGGATGTTCAGGAGGCCGCGACATCGTACATGCCGACGACCATCGACCTCGACACACTCATGCCTGATGGTGATGCCCAGGGAGAGGGAACCGCGCCTTCTGCGGCCAATGTACCTAAGGCCCACACCCCAGCCAGGCAAGAACGCAAGGAGCGACCTGTGGCGACGGCGCCCGCAAAGGCGGCTGGCGTGTCCGGCAAACGAAAACGGATATCGCTCTATATCGACGACGACGTGTTGACGAAGATCTTCCAAGTTTCGTTGGAGCAACATGAGCAACTGTCGTCGGCGACGCACAGGCTCATCCTCGAGGCGCTGAAGGCGAGGGGGTTGTAGATCGCATGCGACAGCCACCCATCATGTTCCGTCTGCCTGATCACATCCTCAGCAATGTCGAGGCTCTTGCCGGACGGCTCGATATCTCCGTCAACATCATCGCCAAGCTGATCGTCACCAGGGAGATCATGCATATTCCGGCGATGCTCGAAGAGCATGATCGGCAAATGGCTAATATGCATCAGTTTCTCCGCGAACTTGCCTGGCGCAACGAGGCGGTTCTCGCACAAGAGGTCAGGCATGCCGAGGGTACCAGGCTGATTGCACAAAAGCTGGACGACGTCATGGGGGCCATCGACGCTGTCCGCGATGCCGCCTTTGTTCGGCCGTCATCTTACATTGTCGAGCTCATCAGGAAACACGATGAACGAGGTCTCCAGAAATCCCTCGAAGCCTAGACCCGAAGGTCGGCGACTGCCGAGCTATCTTGATTTGATCGAAGACGATCTGCACCGACGTGGAGGAGGCGGCGGAGGAGGGGGAAAACGACCGGCGGCCGGCAAGAGCAAACGCCCGTCGACGAGACATGCCGGCGCGGCCTCGGCGATCAGTCGGGCTACAGGCAACAATGCAGTGGTGGTCAAGGTCCTTTCCTATGGCGCCGGCGCGGGTTCGGCCCGTAACGTGCTCGCCTACCAGAGCAAGGAAGAAAAGGCGCTCGATCAGGATGGCCGCGAAGTATCGGATCTAAACCAGGCGGTGCGTTCATGGGAGAGGGATTTCGGCAATCGCAAGGGGAGCAGCGACGTGCTGCGTCTGACTTACGAGCTTGAAAACACCCGCCGGGAAGGCGTAGCCCGCGCACTTGCTTCACTCGCCGCCGACGGTTTCCATAAAGCCGGCGACCCTGTACGAACCTACGCCTTCAGTGTGAGCGACGGCGTAAACGGGCAAACAAGATTGCATTTCGCCCTGGTGATTGCTCACGAGAAGAAAGACAGGTCGGATCGAAGCAGCAGCAATCGCATTCCAGGAGAACTCGACGTGGCGCATGCGATCGACACACGCTTGGATCGAGCTCTCCGGAACGAGGGAATTACGCCGATTTCCCGATACCCCGCTGAGTTTTCTTCAGGTCCAAAGGGGTTAACGGCAACGCTGCACGCCATGCAGCGCAGGGGCGCGGAGGTAACGCTTTCGACGACGACGCATGTCGAGGAGCGTCCAGGCAGGAGCGGACGTTACCTCCATGGCACTGGGCAGCGGGAAATCACCACAGCGGATCACAGGCAACTGACGGCAGAAGGGAAAGTCGTCGGTGCCCTCATGCAAACCCGTCAGCCACGAGATTTCATGCACCTGTTGCTGTCAGGACCGGCAAATGTCGATCGCGATCAGCTTGTCTATGCCGGGCGTGATTTTCTAAGAGAACAATTCGCCGGGCACCGTTATGCCTATGCCGTCCATAATCGTAATGCTCTCGACAAGCATCCACACATGCATGTGATCGTTGCTCTACGAAACTCCAATGGCAAGATGCTCAATCCCAACATCCGCGACTTTACCGAATGGCGATACCGTTTCGCCGACAAGGCACGTGAACGGGGCATCTCGATCGACCGTCAGAAACGTCTTGAGCGGGCTGGCCCACCGCCCGTCAAGCGCTGGGAGTGGGAGATGTTTCGGCGAATGGGAGCCACGGCTCCGAGTAACGTCGTCGACAAAGTTCTGGCGAAGGTCCGCGATACGCCGACAGCCCCCAGATTGCAGGATGCACAAAAGCGGCTTGATCAGAGCCGGCGCGCAGTTGGGCTCATTCTGAAAATGTTGGAAGAGATAGGGAAGAATCGGTCGGCGCCCAGCACGGCGCGCGAACTTAGCCAGGACCTGTCGATAGGGCTCCAACGTGAATACCGGCGGCTTGAGACAGCCGTCCGCGCCGGTCGTGACCCAACAAACGAGAAAGGAGAAGAGCACATGCTGAGATCGACACCTATCAGCGCTGCCCAGGCGAAGGCTGCGAAGGAGACACTGGCGAACACCGCAGTGAGTCTGGCCACGAAGATCGCCAACCCCTCCGATCGACTGATCTTCGAACAGGCGACGAAAATTATTGGGAAGGTCGTTGGGCTCCAGCTTGACTCACGGGTGGTCAAAAACCGCGATCGTGATGCCGCGGGTCAACAGAAAAGCAGCGTGAACAGTTTGGCGACGAAATCGGCGGCCGGCCGCGATCATGTTGCGGAGCAGGGTGTCGTCAACAAGAGTTCGAACAACCGATCGCTCGATCAATCACGCATCGCGCGCTCCAACGCCGAACATGACAGGTCGGAAGCGGATCGGCCAGATCCAAAGCGCGAAAAGGCTCAGCGACAGTCTAACGAGTCGCAGAAATCGATAAAACTTCGTCCGCCTCAGGAAAAGGATCGCGACCGGAGCCGCTGAGTGGATGATACTCATCCTTGTTCACTGCATTTGGCTGACTCGCAGCTCAGTCCCAAAGCCCGTTGAATCTCAGTGTTAAGCTGTTGCGCGTTCACGGTCGCGGACGGATTAAAATATTGTCGTTCCATTTTTCTCCGAGCCGGGATCGTTCGATCCGCGGGCAATCCAGAATACTGGATAGACGATATGTTGGCGCTGGTTGCCGCAAGCAGCCCAACAGCAGTGCTGTTGACAAATATGGCGTCCTTCTCGTCTACGCCATACCACTCAACGGCGTGTAAGATCATTGCGGAGATCAATCCCTCCGTTTCTCGTTGCGCCTCGTCTGCCTGGGGTATCTCTCGTCTTACTTGTGGAGAAATACCCCATGTCATCCAGAAATCGGGCATCGCGTTTCGGATCTGCAGCAATTTGTCGAGTCTTCCGGTGAGGGCCGCGAATTCTTCCGGGCTGTGAGAGCCGACGTCCATCCCCCTTGCATCCGAGATGAACCCGAACCTTACGCCGATCCCTCGCAGATGCTGTAGCATTAGGACGAAGTCGTTGCTGATATCTCCCAACATGAAATCCCGAGGCGGATTGTTCCGTCTCAAAAGGGTGCCATCTCTCTCGAAAATGACAAGGCCGATAGACCCGATCCTTCGAAATGCACGTTCATTGCTATTCATTGTCTGATGACCAATATGTGAATTGTCTTGCTTTATTCGAGCCGAGACTCCTTCCAGGAGTCGCGCAGTTCGCCACAGTCTTTTGTTCACGCGGTCAACAGCACAGGGACCTCGGCTTCGCGAGCCGCAAAAGAGCGGCCCGCATATAGGGGCTGGGCAATCTGCAAGCTCAACCGCATTTTGTTGCAGATGCGCTGCGAGACTTCGAAGGCTCCGCAGCATACCGCAAACCTTCCGTAGCCGTCTGCTCGACCAAGCTCGTCAAACTCCGCGCCGGCGCGGTTGTAGAACCTCCGCATGTGGGGTTCGTAGTTCGAGATCAGCGTATCAATGCCATTGTCGAGAGCCACTTCGCATAGCGCAAGGAGGAGAAGGCAGAAAGCACGGTCCGGACGCATATCGGTGAAGCTACAAGCTATAGCGTCTTCGTCGATGCACATGCGAGTTCCCTCCCAAATGCCGGGCGCAACGAGATCGCAGGCGTTCGGAAATGTCTCGCGAAATACATCGTAGAGAAGAGTAGGGCCCGTGGTTGGCATGAGCCGGACAGAACCGTAGAGTATCTGTCGATTGTCGCTGCACCATATGAGATAGGCAGGATGAAGGTCGTCGTAGCGATCCCTTTCATAAGGGCCGGACACTGCCACATCCCATCGGAGCTGGTCGGCGAAAACCCGCTTTCTCAGCCGGAACGATTGATCGAGCAGTTCGGCATGCTTATGATATTCGTGAGCCTGAACAAGAAGATACATGTTTGCCTCCATCATTTGATGAAAAGCACCATGAGGATTTCAAGAGAGCCGATAAATTCCCCAGAATGGTACCCTCAGTTGGGGGTATTGCCAAATGGATTGATCAGCCGCAGCTGCATCGCTCGCGCGATCGTAAAGGTGATCGAACCGCCCCCCAGTTTGTGGCGAGCCGACTTGATGTAGGCTCTTGTCGTATGCTCAGACAGCTTCAGCATCACCGCAATGTCGATACTGTCTTTGCCCAGTGCAGTCCAATGCAGGCACTCGATTTCACGACTGGATAGCTGCGGCACTGGATCGTGCTCGCCGTGAAGTTCGAAGATGGCCTTGTGATGGATAAGAACGGCAAGCTCGCGCCATTCATTGCGGTATTGTTTGACAGTTACGCCCCACTCGTCGGCGGCTTTGTGCGAATTGACAGAAAAGAGAGCTCGACGCGCCTTATCGACGATAGGGATCGAGAAACCGTTCGGGCCAATACCGTGATTATGCGCGTCCAGCAGAAAGCCGTGTGCTGAGTTTGGAATTTCGACTTCGCGCCAATCGAAAGGCATCTGTCGGACGAGACCTTCACGAAGTATGGGATCGATTTTGACGTAGTCACGAAGAAGGTAACGGGACACCCATTTGGGGTCGTAGGTGGTGCGCACAAATGGGGTGTCCACGACATCAGCAACCGTCAGCGCCAGATGGTAGGTCACAAAGTCGATATCGTACGCACGTTGGAAAAGTGGCAGGGCATCTGCGACTGTTGGTGCCGCCCCGATATCTCTAACTAGCTTCTCCACACGATTCGGCTGCTGCACTTCGATTGTCTCCTTGCTATCAAACTTGAATGGCATAACATAGGCTGACGACAAGGCGGTCTGTTGCCCGGCCAAGGTAGTGTCGAAAGGCCGTCACTGCTCGTTCGATGGAGCAGTAAATTTTGAAAGAACTCCGTCGTTGCAAAATAAAAAAGCCTTGACTCGATCTGTCAGAAACAGGTCGTTCCAAGGCCGTTATTGCCATATTTTAATACGGCATTTTTGCCGCATCAGGTGCGATTGTTCAAGAACACAGAATTCCCACGTTCCAGATTTTTAAAAAAACGCGGGGCCACTTTATCGATATACAGGTAGCGTTAGTGCCAAAGTATATGCGCACTTTCGTAACTGACGTGGTCTATCAAGTCAATGGATGCATTTTTCCGCGGATGCTGGGATGCACTGGTGCGCACGCCGAGCGCCGTCGTTAGTGGCGACGCTGAGCTTTAAGAAAACTTATATTGGCCCGTCTTATAGCTTGTCAGCTGCCGTCTTATTAGATGACAGCAAGGATGCTGACCTTGCCCCGCTAAGCTAATCCATTTTGAAGTAAGCTCTGGGCCATCGAGAGGACCAGAGAATGAAGCGCAACCGTTTCACAGAAGAACAGATCATCGGCATTCTGAAAGAGCACGAGGCGGGTACTCCGGTCTCGGATCTTTGCCGCAAACACGGCGTCAGCGATGCCAGCATCTACAAATGGAAGGCGAAGTTCGGCGGCATGGACGTGTCGGAAGCCAAACGACTGAAGACGCTGGAGGACGAGAACACGAAGCTGAAGCGGCTATTGGCGGACGCGATGCTCGACAATGCGGCTTTGAAAGACCTTTTGGGAAAGAATGTATGGTCCGCCCCGTCCGTGCAAGGGTTCGCGACGTCGCAAATGACGATTCCAGTTGCATAAATGTATCCGGCCTCTCGCGAGTGGGCTGCGGTTGCAGCCAGGCCATGATGAGATCCGCACACGCCGTTCCCAATAAATGGTTCGGGCACGAAGCCCGCTTTTTTGCACAGGGCTTACGGCATGTTGATCCACTGTTTCGTCATCACTATTCCCGAGCCTTGCAATCGAGCCGGGAGCGTCAGGCGAATGCAGGGTCGCCAACGCTTGCCGCGTACCACTGGTCGTATTTGGTCCTATCGATAAGCGCGCGGTCCTTGACCGGTTGCTGTACCGGATAAACCTTCTGTGACATCGGTACTCCTCCTCACTATGCTCTTGATGTGTTGGCCAGGCTCGCCCCTATCGGGTCAGCCTGTGAAAAATCGCCGGAAGGTGGGACGGCAGTTGCTCGACCCTCGTTACCGTCGTCGCTCCCTTGCGACCGAAAATCCGGTCGGCGTAGGACGGTGCGTCGGAGCCGAGCGCCACGCAGAACGTGTCGATGCCCTTCTGATTGACTGAATGGACCGCGACCCGGGCGTCCTCCACGAGGTAACGTTCGTCGTCCACGTCGATATCCGAGGGCTCCCCGTCGGTGACCACGAGCAACAGGCGTCGGTAGCTTCGTTGCCGCGAAAGGTCCTCGGCAGCATGCCTGATAGCCGTTCCGAGCCGGGTGGACATCCCGCTATCCAGACCCGCGAGACGCATCTTGGTCCTGAGATCGTAGGGCTCAGCGAAATCCTTGATCCGGAAATACCGGACATCTTCACGTGTGTCCGAACAGAATGCCGCCAAGGCGAACTTGTCGCCTAGCCCGGCTATCGTGCTTGAAAGCAGGGCAGTTGAAACGCGCTCCACGTCGAGGACTTTCCTCGACCCGCCCTGAACGGCATCGTCGGTGGAGTTCGACACGTCGAGCAAGATCAGGACGGAAAGGTCTCGACTTCTCCGTTCGTAGCGGCTGTAGACCCTGAAATCGGGAGCTACGTTCATCCGACTGGAAATCGCGGCGTCGATGCAGGCGTCCATGTCGATAACATCGCCGTCGGCCTGCCGTCGCAAGCGTTCGGTTCGGCCCGTCCGCGCGGCACGGATCATGTTCGCCAGCTTCGACGAGATATCGGCATGTGCCTTCTCGGCGAGAATGATCGCATCGGCCGGCTTTTCCGGAACCCGGTGTTCTCGAACGGAACACCATTCGGTGCGATCCTTGCGCACGAGGTAATCGTATTCGGGATACCGGGCGACCAGAATCCCTTCGGACGCATCGCGGTTCAGGGAGACCTTCCCGACAGCCTCGCTATCGTTTATGTCTTCGGCTTCATCATCCGGTTTACCGTCGTCGCGCTGCTGCTGCTCGACCCGAGCGCCTTCGACGATGTCCTGCATTTCGATTGCCGGTTCCGCGGCGTCGCCGAAATCCCAGATACCGATGTTGTCGTCGCGATATGCGGGCTGGACGACATACCCCTTGGCATCGAACCGGATACGCATCTGACCGAGGTCGTTGCCGAGGAGACCGCCGATGGTCCTGCTGAGTGACTGGTCGGACAGATCGAAGTCCGCTGCTTGTTCGAACAGCGTTCGTCCCTTTTCGATCCAGCCATCTGGGTCGCGGTAGTCGCCGTCGATCAAGGCTCTCGCAAGCCTAGCCAGGAGCGCCGTGGCCAAGGGCGGGCCGCCGGGCTTGGCGACGTGAAAAGGCAGCCAAAGTTCTGCGAGACCCGGCAACTCGCGGATCGCCAGGCGTTCTACGCGAGCGTCCTCGATCACGGAAATGACGGCGAGCTGAAATGGCTTTAACGCTCCGACTGGGAAAAGCTGCTCCGTGTAGTGATGATGAGCGCCTACGTGAGCGACGGCGGCGCGATAGATACGACGCGACTCTTCACCGTCGAACCCGGCAAACGAGGGAGGCATGCGGATGCCTCCGCCGCCGAACCCCACGCGGCGTCGCATCGGCTCGGGCATGTCGGGTGCGGCGACCTGCATGGGTGGCTCTATGCCCCACACGGCGCGTAGGTACGGTCTAAGCGTTCCCTGCAGGGCGGCGTATCGATCTGCACCCTCCTCGACATCGAAGAAGCGCCTCGCCTCCGGGTCTTCCATTTTGAAGAATGCCGCCTGCCTTTCTGGGTGGCGACGTCCGATGGCGAGCCCCATCGACACGAACGCTTTGAACCCGGCGAGATCGACCCTGTCGAGGATTTTGGCGCTGTTCTCCAGCAGCACGACGACCGCTGAGGGAGCGGCCTTCGCCGCATTCTCCACGATGAGCAGCCATTCGATGACTGCGTCCGGTCGGTAAAGGAGTTCCGCTACGGCGACGGCGCTGTCCGGTAAAATGGAAGTGGTCCGCTTGTCCGTCCGGATCGCGAACTCCGAGACTGCACGACCCAACCTCAGTACGGGCTCGAGCCCCACGATATCCGCGAGCTCGGGTCCCCGTTGACGGTAGGCGCTGGCGACGAGATCACCGTACCCGGCTTGGTCGATTCTTTCGTGAGCCGACTTCCACTCGTCATCCCATCGCCCGGCATTCAGGAGGTCAGCGTGCGAAGCCATTAGAAACAGACCGATACGGCGGCGGTCAACGCTTCGCGGACGTCGGGGTCGTCGGTGATAGGGAGAACGATCGCCATCCGACAGGCTTGGGCGATCGGAATGCCCTGTCTCGTCAACATGGCGGCATGGATCAACATTCGCGTCGATGCCCCCTCGTCGAGACCGTGACCGCGTAGATTGCGCGACCGCTGCGCGACGCGAACCAGTGCGCTCGCTATAGCGGAGTCCACGCCCGCTTCCTTCGCCACGATCTCCGCTTCCGCCAAGTCGTCCGGATAATCGAAGCCGATCGCCGAAAACCGCTGCTTCGTAGATTCCTTGAGGTCTTTCAGGACGCTTTGATATCCGGGATTGTAGGACACGACGATCCTGAAATTCGGATGAGCGCGGACCACCTCGTTCTTTTTCTCCAACGGGAGAATACGACGGTCGTCGGTCAGAGAATGGATAACGACGGTAGTGTCCTGCCTCGCTTCCACTATTTCGTCGAGATAGCATATCGCACCAAGGCGGGCCGCCATGGTGAGTGGGCCGTCGTGCCACTTGGTGCCGTCGGCGTCGAGCAGAAAGCGCCCTACGAGGTCGGCGGCCGTCATGTCTTCGTGGCAGGAAACGGTCACCAGGGGCTGGCCGAGACGCCATGCCATATGTTCCACGAAACGGGTCTTGCCACATCCGGTCGGCCCCTTGAGCATGACGGGGATGCGCATCCGGTAAGCGGCCTCGAACAGCGCGACTTCCTCACCCGAAGCTCGGTAAAACGGCTCCTCAACGATCGTGAAATCCTTCAGGGCGTCGGGTATGACGGACGCTTGATCGAGGTTGTTCCTGGGCTGCATGCTGATATCCTTGTATGAACTCTCCCGGGGGGCAGGCCGCCCGCCGGGAGAGTGCCGCTCACGGCATCAACGATGGGCGGTCGTGGAATTGGGAATACCCTCGATCGGGCATTCCTCCGTTCCGACAGTGCCACGGGTCATGGCCTCGACCATTTCGCGCGTGCCCTCCGGATCGCTGATCCACTTCGCATAGAAGTTGTACGGGCATGCAGCCGTACCCTTGTCGCCGTCACCCGAGTTGATGAGGCCCGTGTAGCCGCGGTGGAGAAGCTTGAAGAGGTGGTTCTGGGACTGACCGTTCTTACGGGCGTCCCTGATCGCCGACACGGAGAGCTGGGCATACTGGATGCCGTTTTCCTCGGTGCCGCATTCGCCGAGCGTCCGGCCGTCAAAGCCGACGATGGCGGAATGACCGAAGTAGGAATAGACGCCGTCGAAACCCGCAGCATTCGCCACTGCGACGTAGACGTTATTAGCCCATGCCATGGATTTCGACATCTGGACCTGCTGGTCCTTTGCCGGATACATGTAGCCTTGGCAGCGGACGATCAGTTCCGCGCCGCGCATCGCGCAGTCACGCCAGATCTCGGGATAATTTCCGTCATCGCAGATGATAAGGCTGATCTTGAGGCCTTTAGGGCCTTCGGAGACGTATGTGCAATCGCCCGGATACCAGCCCTCGATCGGAACCCAGGGCATGATTTTCCGGTACTTCTGGACGATCTCACCCTTGTTGTTCATGAGGATGAGCGTGTTATAGGGAGCCTTCTTGGGATGCTCCTCGTGACGTTCGCCCGTCAGGGAGAAGACGCCCCACACATTCGCCTTGCGGCATGCCTCGGAGAAGATCGCGGTTTCGTCGCCGGGAATCTGGGAGGCGGTTTCGTACATTTCCTTGGAATCGTACATGATCCCGTGGGTGGAATATTCCGGGAAGATCACGAGGTCCATGCCCGGGAGGCCGACTTTCATTCCCTCGATCATGTTCGCGATATTGCGCGCGTTCTCGAGAACTTCGGCTTTCGTGTGAAGCCTTGGCATCTTGTAATTCACGACGGCAACGCCGACCGTGTCTTTGCTGCTGGTGATATCGCCGTGGTACATAGTCGTTCTCCTCACATTGATATTTCTGGGTTTGGTGGATGGTCGTTTTCCGAGGCCTGCATTTCTAGTTAACGCAGGCCTCGGTTGCGGTGGACGCGAAGCGGTGGGAGGCCCGCCCCGCGAAACGGTCGTCTGCTGCTGCGGAGCGCCAACGTGGGTTCACGCCCCGAAAGGGACCCTCACCATCGATTGGGGCGGTAGACTGGACTTCGTTAAGTCCTGTTCGACCGGTCGCTCCGCCTTCGTTTCATTCTCCCCTGCAGGAATAAAAAAGGCCCCGGAACGGCCTGCTCGCGAGCAGTCCGTTCCGGGGCCTTTTTGCCTCCTGTGTAATTCGGCTCTGTTGCCGACAAGCTGCCCGGCGAGAACCGAACACAAAAAACCCACGTTCCGCAAAGCGAAAAGCGTGGGGTCACATCACCCGTATTTCGATGGCATCTTTGCCATTCTGATCTGGTAAAGACTAGGATACAGATTGGCCCGAGTCAACAACGAGTTGGCAGGCATAGAGTGGAAAAGCGTTCGGGAGGTACAAGCTACGCGCCAACAAAAGTTGTTGACGTCATAGTACGTGTTAGCTAACTTTTCTCTGCTGGCAATAATGCCATCCAAATCAAAGGTAATGACGCCCCACGTTTTTCGCTTTGCGGAACGTGGTTTTTTTGTTTCTGCATGCGGGCGCACGAAAGCGCCTCGCGTCCGGGAACGGCGTCATAAAAACCGACAAGGGGAACTCGGTGAACATCCTTATCCGCGCCCTCTGCCCCATCTTTTTCGCCAGCGCGCTCACGTCCGCAGCGCATGCGGCCGAGACGTCGTATCCGCTCACAATACAGAATTGCGGGCGTGATATCACGATCAAGAGCGCCCCCACCAGGACGGTGTCGATCGGCCAGAGCAGCACCGAAATCCTCTACAAACTGGGTCTGGCGGACAAAGTCGTTGGTACCGCTCTCTGGGTGGGTCCGGTTCTCAAAGGATATGAAGAAATCGACTCCAGGATCGAACGTCTGGCGGACAACGATCCGAGTTTCGAGAGTGTTCTCTCGAAAAGGCCGGATTTGATCACCGTCCAATTCCAATGGCAGGTGGGACCTGAAGGTGTGGTGGCGAAACCCGAACAGTTCGAGGAACTCGGAATTCCGGTCTACACATCTCCCTCGGATTGTGTGGGTAAAGAGAATTCGGCGGCAAGTGACGGGGTCAGACATCAGGTCTTCACCATGGACCTCGTCTATCAGGAAATCCGTGACCTGGCCGCGATCTACGATATCCACGACAAGGGAGAAGCGGTTGTCGCAGACCTCAAGAAAAGAGAGGAAACGGCACGGGCAAAAGTCGCCGGACTGGACGGAAAAGTGTCGGCCGTGTTCTGGTTCTCGAGCGCTGCGCAGGCAGACCCCTACGTCGCAGGGAAAAATGGTGCCCCTGGCTACATAATGTCCGCGCTCGGTATCAAGAACGTCATTGAGACCGATGATGAATGGCCGACGGTCGGTTGGGAAACGATCGCCAAGAAGAACCCTACTGTCATTGTCGCCGGATCTATGGAACGGCGTCGCTATCCGATGGACAGCTTGAAATCGAAGGTGTCGTTCCTCAAAAGCGATCCCGTGACGAAGTTGATGCCGTCCGTCGAGAAAGGCCACATCTTTCCAATGGATGCGCAGGCCATGAATCCGACAATACGGACCATCGAGGGCATCGAAGTACTGGCGGATGCGGTCCAGAAAGCCGGACTGTCGAAATGACCAGTCCGGGCTCGCCTTTCTTCAAGACCGGAATGGCCCTTGGCGCGCTCGCCATCCTTCTGATAAGCGTCTGTATGGGGGCCGCGATCGGCGAGACGGCGATCCCCATTGCGACCGTCGCGCAGACGATAGCCAACAGGCTATGGGGGGCCGGATACGCCGTGTCCCCGCTCGATGAAGGCATCGTATGGAGCTATCGGCTTAGCCGCGCAGTCGTGGCCGCATGTTGCGGTTCCGCGCTCGCTATCTCCGGGGTAGTGCTTCAGTCCCTCCTGCGCAACCCTCTGGCCGATCCCTATATCCTCGGTATTTCTGCAGGAGCCTCTACGGGAGCGGTGAGTGTCGCCATCCTCGGGCTGGGCACCAGCATGCTGAGCCTGCCCCTCGGTGCTTTCCTCGGCGCGCTGACGGCATTCTTGCTGATAAGCCTCCTCGCCATGAAAACCGGCACCGGAACGACCGCCATCATCCTGGCAGGGGTCGCCGGTTCACAACTCTTCAACGCGTTGACGTCCTTTATCGTAACAAAGGCAGCTACCGCCGAGCAGGCGCGTGGAATCATGTTCTGGCTTCTTGGAAATCTGTCCGGCGTAAGATGGCCGGACGCGTACCTGGCTATTCCGGCAACACTACTCGGCCTCGTGATCTGTCTAAGGCACTCGCGCGCGCTTGACGCGTTCGCGTTCGGCTCGAACTCGGCGGCGTCACTCGGCATATCCGTGCTCCGGACCCAGATCGTCGTTATCGGCGCGTCAGCCGTTATGACCGCGACGATGGTGTCTATCGTCGGCTCGATAGGGTTTGTGGGCCTAGTAATACCCCATGCCGCACGCATGCTGGTAGGTGTGAGACACGGTGTGCTGCTGCCCGCGTCGGCGCTCATCGGGGCGGTTTTCATGATCCTCGCGGACATATTTTCACGCACCCTCATCCCCGGACAGGTTCTGCCAGTCGGCGTGGTGACCGCGCTGGTGGGCGCGCCGGTGTTCGCCGTCATTCTATCGAAAAAGAGAGAACGGGCATGAAGCTATCGGCGACTGATCTCTCCTGGTCCATAGGTGGCAACACCCTCCTCCAGTCTATTTCTTTCGAGGTCGCGAACGGAGAGTTTTTCGGCATCGTCGGCCCCAACGGATCGGGAAAAACGACGCTCATGTCCCTTCTATCGGGAATTCGGAAGCCTCAGGTCGGCAGCGTGACACTGGATGGACAACCCCTGTCAAAAATCGGAAGACGCGATGTCGCACGAAATATCGCTCTCGTAGAGCAGCAGGCGGAAACGGGCGAACGCCTCACAGCGCGGCAGGCGGTCGAGCTTGGTCGCACACCACACCTCGGCGCATACTCACCCTGGACGCAGGAAGACACCGAAACCGTGAATCGGGCGCTACGAAACGTGGACATGGATCATCTCGCGGAACGATACTGGCACACTCTCTCGGGCGGCGAGCGCCAGAGGCTTCACATCGCCCGGGCTCTTGCACAGGAACCCAAGGTGCTTCTGCTCGACGAACCGACCAACCATCTCGACATCGGCCACCAGATCGACCTTCTCGATCTTGTCGGGAAACTCGACCTTACCGTAGTCACGGCATTGCACGACCTCAACCATGCGGCCCTGTTCTGCGACCGGATCGCGCTCATGCAAAACGGGTCGCTGGTTGCGCTCGGCAAACCGTCCGAAGTTCTGACGGTGGATTGTATCCGCGAGGTCTTCGGGGTCGAGGCCGAAGTGGAACCCATTGGACAAGGCAGCTGTAACATACGTTTCGTCCCGCGCAGTCGGATTCACCACGCTCGCGAGAGCCGATTCAGGGCCGCTAGTTAAGGAAATGAAACCGGTGAACCCGCGCAACTACGATCTCAAAGAAGACATCCGGGAGTACTGGTCCCTCAGAGCGGAGACCTTTGACCTCGCCTTCGGGCATCGCATCGCTCCCGGACCCGAACAGGATGCGTGGATGGCGTCTATCCAGAACATTCTCGGGGACGGGGAAAAGAAGATTCTCGAGCTTGCCTGCGGGACCGGCGAAATAACGAAGGTAATTCTCTCGTTAGGGTCAGGACTCATTGATCAGAGCCAGAAGATAACGGTTGCAGCGAGAGCGATGGCGGAGAGGAAGACCATTGGGCATCTGTCGTAGCGCGTAG
>NZ_OBQD01000016.1:54409-137546 GCF_900220975.1 Rhizobium subbaraonis
TAGGGTCAGGACTCATTGATCAGAGCCAGAAGATAACGGTTGCAGCGAGAGCGATGGCGGAGAGGAAGACCATTGGGCATCTGTCGTAGCGCGTAGCGACACGCCGCCAGTCTTTGAGACGCCCGAACATGATCTCGATCCGGTTGCGCCGTTTGTAGCGGCGTTTGTCGTATTTGATGGTTTTGTTGCGGGACTTCCGCCCCGGAATGCAGGGGGTGATCCCCTTCGCCTGTAAAGCGTCACGATACCAGTCGGCATCATAGCCACGGTCGGCCAGTAGCCATTTGGCCTTGGGAAGTTCATCAAGCAAGGCGGCAGCACCGGTGTAATCGCTGATCTGACCGGCCGTAATGAAGAAGCTGACCGGGCGACCATTCGCATCCGTGACGGCATGAAGCTTGGTGTTCATGCCGCCTTTCGTGCGTCCAATCAGGCGGCCCGCACCCCCTTTTTTACCCGCAGGCTGGAAGCTGTGCGGTGGGCCTTGAGATAGGTCGCATCGATCATGATGGTCTTGTGCTCTGCAGCTTCAGGCACAGCCAGGCCCTCCATCATCTGGATAAAGATGCCCTTGTCGCTCCAGCGTTTCCAGCGGTTATACAAGGTCTTCGCCGGACCATATTCCCTCGGCGCATCACACCACCGGAGGCCGTTGCGATTGACGAAAATGATGCCGCTCAGGACACGCCGATCATCGACACGCTGGCGGCCATGGCTCTTGGGGAAATAGGGCTGAAGACGGGCCATTTGCTCCTCCGTCAGCCAGAACAAATTACTCATCAGTCGGGCTCCTATCCGCCCGTCTGAATCATAGCCGTCAATTCAAATCAATGGGTCCTGACCCTAGGGCCTTCCAGAACAGCAGAGCTCTGCTGTGTTGGCCACCGAAAGCCAAGAGGTCAGATACTATATGTTTCCCCGAGTCCAGGTGATCCTTGCTCAGCACAATGCCGGTGAGATATTTTACAGCAAACGCCTGCTTGGAGACTGCATGGTTTTGCCAGAAAATGTCGGCGCCGCGATGAATTGCAATTCATGTCATTTGCCTGGCGGTAAAGTGGACGCGGCTAACGGTTACGTCAACAATTTTTATCCACGCGTAATGCCCCGTGCGGGGAAGATGGTCGGTCTGGAAATGCCAATCAAGAGGCGCTATTGACGGACGGCGTTTATTAGGCGTATTCTTCATGACGGATTTGTGAAATCACGGCAGCGTAGCCGTGCCAAAATATGATGGCAAGATGGCCTCCATGCATCCTTGATCACGAGGGAAGCTGGAGGTTTTTGTGTTTTTGGAGTTATGAAAAGTTCGTTCGTGGTGCAATTAGCAGGCGAAAAGCCGCACTGGGGAATGCTTCAAACCGGGAGCAACTGCATTGATTAAACCGACCGATACTTCGGAGCCATGGCGTGTTGGAGTGCTGTTTTCCCGAACGGGTTTCATGTCCGTTATTGAGGAAACGCAGCTCCGGGGAACATTGCTGGCTATAGACCAGATCAACGACAGCGGCGGCATAAACGGTCGTCCGCTCGAGCCCGTAATCTACGATCCGGGCTCGGACACGCGTTCTTACGGACAGCTCGCGAAGCGGCTGATGGTGGTAGACGAGGTCAGCACGATTTTCGGCTGCTACACGTCAGCGAGCCGGAAGTCGGTGCTTCCGGTCGTCGAACGGCTGAACGGGTTGCTGTGGTATCCGACGCTTTACGAGGGGTTCGAGTTTTCCCCCAACGTGATCTATACCGGTGCGACCCCCAACCAGAACAGCATGCAACTCTGTAGTCTGCTTATGAAGCTGTATGGCGACCGGTTCTTCTTCATCGGTTCCGACTACATCTATCCGCGGGAATCCAACCGTATCATGCGTGAAATGGTGGCGCGGAGCGGAGGAAGCGTTGTCGGCGAGCGTTACGTGCGCCTCGGGGCGTCGCGGCTGGAGTTCGAGCCGATCATGCAGGAGATCAAGCTCGCAAAACCCGACGTGATCTTCTCGACGGTCGTGGGAGACGGGACGGTCTTCCTCTATCAGGCGTACTCAGACAAGGGTTTCGATCCCAAGAAAATGCCGATCGCCAGTCTCACGACATGCGAGGCGGAAATCGCCGCGATGGGTCACGACGTCGGCGAGGGCCATCTGACCGCCGCTCCGTATTTCCAGGGTATCGGCAACAACCAGAACAGCGAGTTCGTCAAGAGTTACCAGAAGCGGTACGGCGACGACGCCCCGACGAACATGTGCCTCGAATCCTCCTATTTCCAGGTGAACGTCTTCGCCAAGACCCTCGAGCGCGCGAACTCCCTCGAAACCCCCGTTCTAAGGGCGATGGTGATGGGATCGGAGTTCGAAGCGCCTCAGGGGGCCGTGTCGATCAATCCGAACTGGGCGCATGCCGACCTGTGGTCGCGGGTGGGCCGCGCCAACCGAAACGGCCAGTTCGATATCCTGTTCGAATCGAGGACGACAGTGAAAGCAGACCCCTTCCTCATAGGAAGCGGGCGTTGCACCGTCGCGGCCGCGGCAGTTTAGTGGGAGGGGTTGAATGTCGAGAATAGAAGTACTTCAAGAGCGACGTCTCGCGTCTCCGCCTCAGGGAGCGGTTCGAAACGAGCAGTCGGCACCCAACAACCAGTACAAGGCCGTGCAGAACCTGAACGTCGCCCTTATCGTCGAGCTGGACAGCGAGGGAGAGCGGCTCATGCGCGAGCTGCAGCGCCTGCGCTGCACGGTTCGTCATATCTGGCCCGTGCCCGTCCAACTGCCCGAGAACTACGACGTCGTCTACTGCACCCTGATGGAAGACCTTCCACGCCGCATTCCATGGCTTCCGGGCGAACCGTCGACAACGTTGATCCTGGTCGATCGCGGCCAGGACACGCTCAATCTCAAGCTTATCAACAACTGCGCCGCCCACGGCATGATCCACTACCCGCCGACCGCACGTTCGACGATCGGAGCGTTGGCGATGGCCAGGGAGCACTTCCTCTACGAACAACGTCTGCGGGGACGGATCGAGAAGCTCGACGAAAACCTGAGGACAATGCGCGTGGTCGAGAAAGCGAAGTCGATCGTGATGCGCACAAAGAGTCTCGGCGAGGACGACGCCTACAATTTCCTGCGTAGTCAGGCGATGGAACGGAGAGTGACGATCGGCGTAATCGCCAAGGCCGTCGTGGAGTCGTTCGATCTCCTGAACTGAGGTCGGTACGACGTCGTTGACAACAACGCTTTCGAGCGTAAGCTTCTGCTCAGCAACGTAGCTGACTGAAATTTCGGCAATAAGCGCCTCACTGCATCCGTCCTTCGGGGACGCATTGCGTGAGGCGTTTTTCGTTTTTAATGCGAGGAGATCGCGATGCCTTTGAACAGTCGGAATTCGGTTTTCACGATCGCCACGTCTCTGGCGATATGTGCGCTTTCCTCAGTGTCGATCTCATCGAACGCGCACGCGCATTCGATGAGATTTTCGGACGGAGCAGGGACGCCGAGAGGGGTCGAGATCGCCTCTATCGCGCATTCGGACATGGAACTGCTTTCCAAGTTCCGCCCTGACATCATTTCGCTGGCGGAACGGCAGGTGAAGACGGACGAGCGGATGCGACGGCTCATGAACTTCTCGAAAATCCAGTACACCTACTGCCTGTGGGGTATGATCCCGGGGGCGCTGACGGACGAGGAGAGCGACTTCAACGCGTGTTCACACGCCTACCTAGCGTCGGCTTTGGCACTCCTCGATCATATGGAGAGCATGCCCTTGGCCAGCGCCGAGGCGGTAGCGATAAGGCAGGCGATCGACGTCGAGCGGGCGGCCTCGCCGTCGTTCGTGCTGTGCAAGAGCAGCGCCGATCTCTTCTACACGGATCGGGTACTCGTACCCCGGCAAACCTTTGCGACCGCAGGAGGGGCTTTCGGTCTCCTCCTGTTGGTCGGCGCACTGCCACTGTTCCGGGTCCGCCGCCGGGTTTCGCGTTGAGAGTGACGATGGCCCATATTCAAACCACCTCGGACGTCGCAATCATCAAGTCGGGCTTTCCGTTATTGGCGAGGATGGTTGTCGATCCGAATTTCGAACTCAGTCTGGGCGCTTTCGGCGCGGTCGGCCAGTTTCCCCGCGAGGCGCGCATTTTTGTCGATGTTACAGACGACCGCGTCAGCGCGGCGACGGAGAGCTCCAGCATATCGCTACGGCGGCACGATCACCTGCGCCTCGTGGCGTTCGAAACACTGAGTTCCGACCCCGAGGGCTGGAACTGCGGCATCGCCATATGCCTGCCGGAAGAACAAGCGCGGATGTCCGCGCCGGGGCGTCCCGCGGAGGACTGTCTGGACCGTCACGCGATCTTTGCCGCCCATCGAACTCGGACCGTCCTCGACATCGTTGCAGGAAGTCCCTACGCGGATATCCGCCTGAGGGCGGACAAGGGTGCTCTGCCGGATTTGCGTGATCGTTCGCACGGCTCCGTACTCGATGCCGACCTCGTCGAGATCGAAGATTGCATCTGGATTTTCGAAACGGCCGTCGGGCGGATTGAGACCGGGGATCGTCGACGTCGCCACTTCCTTTCGCAGCTCTTCGGCACCACGGATACGCACTCCCGAACCCTCCCTATTCCAGAGGGCCTGGTACCGGTCGGCTATGCCTTTCCTCCCAATCCTCGGCAGGCCGAACCGGGAGCGTGGGGAGCAGCTCATTTCTCGTTTCAAGTTATCCTAGACGAACATGGCGTTCCGGAACTCGTAAAACTCAAGAGACGCGTGGAGCGAGCGCTCGAAGACGGCAAGTCGAACGAAGTATTCGGGTCTCTTCTCGAACATTCCGGCCCACCGACCCGGATGGAAATCGAATGCGTCCGGATCGCGCTGCGGCAGCGGCGCTGGCTCAGGGGCGGACGACCGGCGCACGGATGGGAAGACGAGTTCGACGCCCCGTTGGCCAAGACACGCGGCGGCACGACGGCTGGCGAGATGGTTAACCAGCCGACGACAATGAAAGACGAAATTGATCGAGACGCAGCGACTGCCATAGCCGGCGTCGCCAAAGCCAGAGAGGTTCACATGTCAACCGCAACTCAAACCAACGACCGCATCCCGGCAACCGTTATTACGGGTTTCCTCGGGTCCGGGAAAACAACCCTCGTGAACAGGATTCTTCACGAGAACCACGGTAAGAAGATCGCCGTCATCGTGAACGAGTTCGGCGAGATCAGCATCGACGGCCAGCTGGTCATCAGGGACGAGCAGGCGGAACTCGTCGAGTTCAACAACGGTTGTCTCTGCTGCACAGTCAGGGGGGATTTGATCGAGACGCTCGAAAGGCTTCAGGAACGCGCGGGCGAACTCGAGGGTATCCTGATCGAGACGACCGGGCTTGCCGATCCCGCTCCAGTCGCTTCCACTTTCTTCGTCGCCGACGACGTGAAAAGCCGCATTCGCCTCGACGCGTTCGTGACGATGGTCGATGCGGTCAATCTGGAGACAAATCTCAAACAAAGCCCCGAGGCCGTCGAACAGGTGGCGTTCAGCGACGTCGTGCTGGTGAACAAGATCGACGTCGCCACGCCGGAACAGGTGAAAAGCGCGGAAGCGACGGTACGCAGGATCAACCCGCTCGCACGTATCCATTTCACGGCGAACGCCGAGATCGATCTGGGACACGTAATCAACGTAGGCGCGTTCGACCTCGTGCAGAAGCTCGATGTCGATCCGGGCTTCCTCGACGACCACGAGCACGAACACGATCCGGCGGTCGGGTCCTTCATCCTCGAGGAAACGCGGCCCATCGATCTCAATCGCTTCTCCCTCTGGCTGAACGAAGTCGCCCAGACGCGTGGACAGGACCTCTACCGGACAAAGGGCATCTTCCACGCCAGGGGGTTCAAGGAGCGGGTCGTCTTTCAGAGTGTCCGGATGCTGACGACAATGCGCATGGATCGCCCGTGGACCGACGACGAGCCACGCGTGTCGCAATTCGTTGTAATCGGGAAAAACCTCGATCGCGAGGCATTCGCCGACGGCTTCGCGCGCTGTGTGGCGGGATAGGGCGCGGCGATGACCCTCGTATCGGGATCGAATGCCAGCAGCGTGGACACCGGCGAACCAGTCTACCAGGTTCATGTCTTCTGTTGCACGAACGAGCGGCCAGCTACTCATTGGAGGGGATCGTGCGGAGCCAAACGGGGACGACAGCTGTGCGATTACATGTGTCGCCTCGCGATGACCTTGGGGATGAGGCGGATCCGGATAAACCACGCCGGATGCATGAACGTCTGCGAACATGGTCCGGTGATGGTGATTTATCCCGAAGGGGTCTGGTATCGCTTCGAAACCGAAGACGATGTCTCGGAAATCCTCCGGTCACACGTCGGTGGAGGGCGCCATGTAGAAAGGCTCAGGCTTCAGATCGATCCAAATACAATTCACGGTTAATATGGTTGCTGTAGGCGGTTCATATCACGCGGTGCAGAACTGCGTCTAAACTTTATGCAATAAGTCTAGTATTTGTGCGCAGTGATGACAAATTCGGCTATGTAAAATATTCGCAAAACATGCCGAAATAGTCGCTTGACAAACCACAATAGCGATGTAGGCTCCCACTTCAGCAATATAGCTGACAACATTTCTGGCAATAAGCGCCTCACTGCATTCGTCCCTCGGAGACGACCTGCGTGGGGCGTTTTTCGTTTTTGGTCTCGAAAAAAGGAGAATGAGATGTCTGCCATTACCAATCCGAACGTATACAACTCCCCCGCCGACGACGCGATCCCGCTCGGACAGGTCCTGCCTTGGGCAGTCTTCGGAGGGATGATGATGCTTCTCTCGATCTACTTCGTCGGCGTCGAGGAAGGTGCGATGTCGCTCGTTTCGAGCAACTACGTCCACGAGTACGTCCACGACGCTCGTCACCTCCTCGGCTTCCCCTGCCACTGATCTGACAAAGGAGATACGGCGATGGTCGGAAAACTGCTCGTAAGAGGAATGTTGGCTGGTGTCATCGCCGCCATCTTTGCCTTTGCCTTTTTCAAGTCCTACGGCGAACCGTGGGTCGATCACGCGATCGCGATCGAGGAGCAACATAGTACGGCGGCCGGGATGGCCGCCGAACCCGAACTCGTCAGCCGTTCCGTCCAGGCGGGACTGGGCCTTCTTACCGGTGTCCTCGTCTACGGCGTGGCGATCGGCGGACTGTTTGCCATTGCCTATGCCTTCGCGAACAAACGTCTCGGCGTGCTGAGCCCGCGCAGCACCGCTATGCTGATCGCCATTGTCGGACTGGTGGCTCTGATCGTCGTGCCTGCTCTGAAATATCCGGCTAACCCGCCAGCAGTCGGAAGCGGCGACACTATCGGCGCGCGGACGCAGCTATACTTCCTGATGGTCGCGGCTTCCGTCTTGTCGGCGACGCTATCCATCATGGCTGCCACGAAGCTGTGGCCTAAGATCGGCGGGTGGTACGCGTCGCTTGCAGCCGTATGCATCTATGCCGGCATCGTAGCGGTCATGATGCAGATCCTTCCTGCGGTGAACGAGGTTCCCGAAGACTTTCCCGCTGAAACCCTCTACAATTTCAGGACCGCGTCGATCGCTGGTCATGTGATATTCTGGACGCTGCTCGGCGTTGCATTCGACATCCTGCGGCTATTGTCCGAAGCGCTGTGGCCAAGGCGAGGAATCAACGCGGCCTGACCGTCCGTGAGTACGTCGACCGTTTCCATTCATGCGTCAAATGTTGAGAGGTAATGAGAATGTCCACGAACGTAGGCCTCGACATCGACCGCGGTCGGCCGCTTCCTGCTATCGGCACCACCGAAGCAAAGCTTCAACAAAGAAAACTGGACGCCCTACGTCGCGGCGTCCACCGGATCCAGGACCACTCCGAAATGCCATTCGGCATCCATCTCGTCGGCATCGGCGGCGCGGGCTGCCGGGTGATCGAGGAATTCCTGAACACGGCTCCGGAAAACCTACTCGACAAGCCCGGTTCGAGGTTCACCGCCCTCGCGATCGATGTCGGCGACGATGACCTCCTCAAGGTGCGTACTTCTGCGACCAGGTTCCCAGAGGAGCGCACCCAGGTTGAAACGGTTGCGCTCGACATGGCGTCGTCGGAGGAGCTGCAGGAGGTCGTCGGGAAATACGCGGATTTCCTCAAGCTCGAATACCCCATGTACCATCCGAACCCCGGTTCAACCTCGTGGTTGCCTTCGGGGAAGTCGATACGGGCCGAAGACGGGTCGATGACCCGGGCAGGTTCGAAGGCGCTATACGGCCAGGCGTATTACGATGCCGACAGGCCGATGCAGAAGGCCTTGAAACGGTTCGTCGCCAGCGTCGAAAAGACAGGCGGCAACTCGATCGTGTGTATCGTTTTCGGTCTGGCCGGGGGGACCGGAAGCGGGATCGCGATGGATCTGGCCCGCCATCTCTCCTCGGTCCAGTTCGGTCGCCGGGTTCTCGTGACAGGCCTCGGGATCGCGCCGCATCCCGACGAGGTGACCCCCGACAAACTGACGCGGCTGCATGCCGTCTTCTCCGAGCTGGACGTGCTCTGTGACGAGACGAAGAACGCGGGAATCACGCTCTCGTGCGGCGACCTGTTCAAGAACCCGTTCACCGCGGGTTTCATGATCATTCCCCAGCCTGCGAACGTCAGCGTGTCGGAAGCCCGGGAAGAGGTGAGCAAGCGGCTCGCGAAGCTTCTGTTCGAACGCCGCGGAGCGAACGTCTGGGAGGCGCTGAGGCTCCTTAACTGGGTCGCCGCGCCCTCCACACAGCATTCGGCCGCGAGAACGCCCTGGGGTTCAAGGTGGATACACATGATCGGTTCCGCGCCGGATGGTAACGGCTCGTCGAACAGGGACCTGCGGAAAGACCTCGGGTTGCTGGAGGACTATCAGCCGGAATTCCTCGAATTGAGGGCGTCGGGCACGATCGACGAAAGCGAACGCAAAGCCTGGACGGAAGCGCTCGATGCAGCTTTCAGCCCGGAGGCACCTACGTGCGCCACGGACGGCGGCTCGCCGGGCATCGTTCAATACCTGTTGCCGCGTCTGGCACTCAAGGACCTGTCGGTTTTCGAAGCCGCGCGGAATGCCTACGACGAAGCCGACCTGCTCCATCGCCAGTCGGAACACGCGCTGTTGCTCGACCAGGGAATTCTTCTTTGCGAGCCGTCGACCGCGATCGAGGGAATGGCGGGCGCAAGTCTCGGCGGCGGAAGCCAGTGGATCGCGGTACCCCGCGATCAGCTGCGCGGTCGGTACGAGTGACGGAGGACGAGATGGCACTCGATTGGAAAACGGTAAAGGCAAAGTACGGAAACGGATACCAGGTCCCAACGATCCGTGGCGGCAAGTTCGTGAACATCACCCGTGTCGACGACGTGGCGATCTACATCGAGAGCCCGATCTGGAGCGCGACACTGCAACGAAAGAACCTCGAAGCGGGGGTGGCGTTGATCGAGGAGGGCGTCATCTCCCGTGATCCCGGGCTCTTCGTCGAAGACTACATGATCTACGTGGCGCACGAGCGAGCGAGTTCGGTCGCCCATATTCTCCGAGACCTCGGAATTCTCGATCAGACGGAGACGTTCAGTATCCGTTGTTGATGGTGGCGAACCGCAACCCAACATGCGCGGATGAAAGAGGCACGCCACCTGGCTCCGATAACCGCGTCGGCATAACCAATCACATCCAGAGGAGATACATAACATGGCATCGTCATCAATGTACCACAGCGCGACGGGGACCCAGTCGCCCCATTGCATCCACGCGATCGGGATCGGCCGCACCGGGGCCGC
The DNA here is from genome assembly GCF_900220975.1 of Rhizobium subbaraonis. GTDB lineage: Bacteria > Pseudomonadota > Alphaproteobacteria > Rhizobiales > Rhizobiaceae > Mycoplana > Mycoplana subbaraonis. The sequence goes on from NZ_OBQD01000016.1 coordinate 64,205, forward strand.
CTACATCGAAGCGCTGCTCCGGACGGGCGAAGTCGAAGACCTTCTGGCTTCCGACTCCCGCGCCACCTGCGCCGTGATGATCGTCGATATCGGCGAGCAGGACATGAACGTCGCGATCGACTACGCCAACTCGTTCAAGCAGCGCCTGCAGTCCCGCGGCGTTTCGGCCGACAAGTTCAATTTCCAGGCGATCGCGCTGCCCGTCCCGGACAAGCAGGAGTTTTTCGAAGGTCTTAACCGGACCCGCGAGTTCCTCAAGCTGGAATATCCTCGCTATTACTGGAACCCGAACTTCGAATCCTACGTCTCGCACAAGTACGTTCTGCCCGAAGCCGGAAACCACTTCCCGCGCCTGGTCGCGAAGGGCATCTACGCCAACGCCTACTACGCTGGCGAGCGTCCGATGGACGTCGCCCTGCGCAGCTTCGTGGACACGGTCGAGCAGGCGCAGCTACCTTCGATGGTCCTCGTTCCGTTCAGCATCGCGGGCGGCACCGGCAGCGGCATCGTGGTCGATCTGGCGCGCCATCTGTCGAACCTCAAGTTCGGTCGCCGCATTCCGGTCATCGGCGTCGGACAGCTCTCTCACGTCGGTGACGGCGAAGAAGTCCACAACGGGGCGGGCCAGTACACAGCGCTCAACGAAATCGACTGCATGCTCGACGACGACAAGAACGCCGGCGTTACCGCCGTATGGGGCGAGCCTTACCGCAACCCCTTCACGGGCGGCTTCTTCGTCGTCAATCCGGAACACAGCTGGCATCGTCTGACCGCCTACACGACGACAGGCGAGAAGGAAGTCCGCCAAAGCTTCCGCCAAATGGTCACCAACCGCTTCGTCGCGGACAGCTTCATGCGGTTCGCCGTCATGGACTACGGCCGCGTCCTGTTCCGCGCCCTTCGCCCGGCGGGTTTCACGGGTGCTCCCCACGAAACCCTGTCCTCGAAGTCGCGCAACTGGACCCTGTTCGATGTCGCGAAGCTGACCCATCCCGGCGTTCAGGTGCTCCCGGGCGAGGCGGCCTCGAAGTGGCAGGCGACGATCGCCCAGTGGATCGACTTCATTCCGCAGTACAGCGGTCTGCGGGACGGGTTCAAGACGGACTATGCCGAGGTCCACATCCACGCATCCCGCGACATGGGCTTCGACAACATCGAAAAGGGTATCAAGGAACTGGTGTCCAAGAACTACCTTCTCGAAGGCGACTCGACCTACCAGACTTATAACCACGAGTTCTTCGATGTCCTGACCTCGTACGCCAACGTCATCATGCCCGGCGTCGCGAAGACCGATCTGCATGCATTCTGGGAAAGCCAGAAGGCGTACGACAAGCTCGACTGGGAAACCAAGCTGCACGAGCATGCCTGGCTCGTGGATATCGGACCGATGCTCTCGGAGCCCGCGATCCGCTTCGAGGGCATGGCCGGGGAATGCATCTGGGGCTGCGCATGCTGGGTCGTCGTTCCCTACGACCAGCTCCGCGGCGACAAGCTGCCCCCGCCGAACCGCAAGGTCATCCGCGAGGAAGCCATCGCCATGATGACCAAGACCGTCGTCAAGACGCCGGGCGGCGAAGCCAAGAAGCTCGCGAAGGCTCACGCCTGATCCGACTTCACCTACACCGAAGCCCGGAGCCGCGCCCGAGCGCGGCTCCGAACCAGAAGGGCGAGGGCAGATGCACGAAAAACTCCAGTCGTTGATTATCGAAGACGAACCGTACTACCGCAGCAGCGGGAACGAGGTCGCCCTGTTCAGCGCCGCGATGAAGCGCAAGCTCCCTATGATCCTCAAGGGCCCGACAGGTTGTGGCAAAACCCGGTTCGTCGAGCACATGGCCTGGCGTCTCAAGCTGCCGCTTATCACGATGGCCTGCAACGAGGACATGACGGCTTCCGATCTCGTTGGACGCTGGCTCCTCGATGCCGAAGGTACGCAATGGCATGACGGCCCTCTGACCACGGCCGTGCGTTATGGCGGCCTATGTTATCTGGACGAGGTCGTCGAAGCTCGCCAGGATACGACCGTCGTCATTCATCCACTGACGGACGATCGCCGTATCCTCCCTCTCGACAAACGAGGAGAGGTCGTGAAAGCCCACCCGGACTTCCGCTTGGTTGTTTCTTACAATCCGGGGTACCAGAGCGCGGCGAAGGATATGAAGCAATCGACCCGGCAGCGCTTCGGAGCGATCGACTTCGATTTCCTGCCGCAGGCGGTCGAAGTCGAAGTGGTAGCGCACGAGAGCGGCGTCACTCCGGAGATAGCCACGAGACTGGTCTCCGTTGCGACCCAGTCGCGGGCCCTAAGGGGCAGGGGACTGGACGAAGGTATCAGTACCCGGATGCTCGTCCACTCCGGCTCTTTGATCAGTGAGGGCATCTCTCCTCACGACGCCTGCGCGCTGGCGATGACCGCGCCGCTAACGGACGATCCGGATCTTCAGGCGGCGATGAGCGGCTTCGTGGAGGCTCAGTTCGGTCCACGCCCATGAACGCCCACTTCGAAGCAATTCAGGGTCCGGTGTCGGCGAGAAAGCTCGGGATGCTTCGCGACATCGATGACTGTGCATATGACGCGCTGATCCGCGCGATGCCGCTGATATCCGATTATCTCAAAAACGAGATCGATCTGGCAGACCTGGCTGGGCTGTTGTTGCAGATCGCTAGCGAGAAGCCGGAGGCGGCCCGAGCGTTCGCTGATCGCATCGGCAACGACCCCTCGTTGGCCGGAGACTACCCCGGCCTGCGCCGATGGGCGGTCCACGGGCTGCAAAAGCATCGGAACGATATTGAATGCATGCTCCATCATTTCGAATGGGGCAGCCCGCAGGCGTACTCCGATGAGCAGGCTTTGCACGATACCGAGGAATTATTGCGGGAACGCGGTGCCCTGCTCCATTATCTCGCCGGGTTCGGGTTCGCCGAATTCTCTATCGATCTCCATGAGCCGGATACCGACGGACGCCAAACTCGTGCGGTAACGATCGATGACGGCGTCATTCGCTACCCACGTCGCTTCCACGGCGACACGACTGACCGCGCCCTTCTGCGCCGCGCCAACATCGCGCACGTCGCCGCTCACCTGCGCTATTCTCCGTTGAGACGTCCCGCTGGCAATCGTCGACCCAGTCTGGTGGCTATGACTGCGCTCATCGAAGACGCCCGCGTCGAACGCCTGATGGTCCGGGACTATCCCGGATTGAAGGCGCTCTGGGGGGGCTTTCACACCGCGACCCGCGAGGTATCCGGTTTCGATTTTGCAGGCTTGTCGGCTCGCCTGGCGCGGGCGTTGCACGACGACACCTACATCGACACGAACCCATGGGTCGGCAAGGGACGCGAGCTTTTCGAAGAAGCCGCCTCGAAAGGACTTGACGATGTCAATGCTTTCGACCGCCTGGCGCGCACGCTTGCGATCAACCTCGGCAAGATGCGCCTTGAGCCTTCAGCCGACCGTCAACCGGAACCGATATACCGCGACGACAACGCGATCCTCTGGGGACCGGATACCGCACTTCCGGAAGACGCCGAGCGTCATTCGGAAATCGAGATCGTCGACGCCCTCCAGGACGGGGAGAAGGCGGAACGGGATGTCGAGGGGATCGACGTCCGCCATAGGTACCGTTACCCCGAATGGGATCATCGACTTTCGGAACTACGCGAGGGGTGGGCCACGGTCGTGGAGGAGGAGTTGCCGCGTAGGAAGACTTGGCCTTCGCTTCAACGGCTTACACAACCGAAAATCATTCTCTCCGCGTCCGCACGGGTTCCGGACAGGGCGATCAGGCTGACACGCTTGACCGAGGGGGACGAAATCGACCTCAATGTCGTCGTTGAGAACGTGGTTCAACAACGGGCTCGACTATCCCCGGACGGTCGCATCTTCTGTCGCCATGGTCGTCGTCGCAGGTCCACGTCAGTCGTTCTGTTGATGGATTTTTCGATATCCACGGAGCGCTTCGTGCCCGGCAGCTTTACCAAGGTCATCGACGTCGAAAAACAGGCTGCACTCGTCATCGCCGAGGCGATGGAGGCCCAACACGACCGCATAGCCATTCACGGTTTTTCCTCGAACGGCCGTCACGAGGTTAACTACCGGAGGATCAAGGATTTCGACGAGCCGTTCGGGGAGGAGGCTCGTTCCAGGCTGGCCGCATCTGCAAGCCGCCACAGTACCCGGATGGGCGCGGCGATCAGACATGCGACGGCGCTTCTGGAAGCCGAGGCCGCAGACCACAAGGTCGTCCTTCTCCTAACCGATGGCGAGCCTTCCGATATCGACGTGGCGGAAGACGACTATCTGGTCGAAGACGCCCGCGAGGCGGTCGTCAGCGCCCTGTCTAAGCGGGTCAGAACGTTCTGCGTCACACTCGACCGCCGCGCCGATCACTACGCTCGTCGTATCTTCGGACAGCGGAACTTCCTCATCGCCGAACGCGCCTCGACATTCGCGAACCACACCAACAGGACGCTGACACGGCTCCTTGCCCTGTGAGCGACAACTTGTGAACCCTTACATCAACGAGAAACCGGAGGAACAAATGACAGAGAGCAAACCCACCGCCGCACCGGAACCACACTGTGTCCACGTGATCGGCATAGGTCGGACAGGAGCGGTGTACGTCGAAGCCTTGCTTCGGACCGGGGAGATCGAGGACAACCTCATGCACGAAGGAACGACGTTCGCTTCCCTGATAGTCGATGTCGGTGACGATCACATGCAGGTCGCTAACGATTATGCAAGGTCGTTCAAGCCGCGAATGGCGTCGCGTGGCATACCTACCGACCGTTACCTTCACGAGAACGTCGTACTTTCGACACCGGAAGCAGGCGCTGTCGGAAAGCAGCTTGCAGCCGGCCTTCAACTGTTCGCAAGTAAGGTGAAAGAAGCCAAGCATCCTTCGACCGTGTTCATCGCCTGCAGCCTTGCCGGGAAAACCGGAAGCGGGATGGTGGTGAATATCGCTCGTGAACTGAAGAAACTTGGCCTTGGGGACAATGTTCGGGTCGCTGGCGTCGGCCAGCTCAGCCACAGCGGTGACGGAGAATACAGCGACAGCATTGATCAAACGAAAGCGCTGGACGAGATCGACGCAACATGCGGCGCGGCGGAGAACAACCCGTTTACGGGCGGGTTCTATGTCGTTCCGACCGAGCACAGCTGGCAGCGCCTTACCGCCTACACCACGACAGGTGTGAAAGAGGTACGCCGGTCGTTCAAGCAGATGGTAACCAACCGGTTCGTAGCGGATTCGTTCATGCGATGGGCTGTGTCCGACAACGCTTCGCACCTCATCCGCATGATCAAGCGGTGCGGCGGCAAGCTCAACATGTTCGGCATCGCGAAGTTCAGCCATCCTGGCGTCCAGGTACTTCCTGGACAGGCACGGTCGATCTGGGATGCCGTGCTGCAGCAGTGGATTTCGTTCGTGCCCCAGTACTCGGGTTTGAAGGAAGGTTTCAAGACCGACAGTGTCGAAGTCCATATTTACGCGGCGCGAGATATGCGCATCGACGTGATGGAAGCCGAACTCAAGGATGTCCTGGTTTCGAATTACCTCAAACAGGGCAGCTCGGACTACCAAGCCTACAAGAACGAGTTCTTCGATGAACTGACCTCTTACGGAAACATTATCTTACCGAGTATCGGGAAGAAAGATCTCATGGCGTACGACCGCTCAAGCGGATGATCGGCAAGCGAGTTGTTAGCGGACCTGATCTGAGGGTAAGGGCGCTCGAATCGGACGGCGGGTTCTCCCCGGGGGGGCCGCCTGACCCAGTGGGAGTGATCGTAAACGAGGTGCTCGATCTAGGGTCAGGACTCATTGATCAGAGCCAGAAGATAACGGTTGCAGCGAGAGCGATGGCGGAGAGGAAGACCATTGGGCATCTGTCGTAGCGCGTAGCGACACGCCGCCAGTCTTTGAGACGCCCGAACATGATCTCGATCCGGTTGCGCCGTTTGTAGCGGCGTTTGTCGTATTTGATGGTTTTGTTGCGGGACTTCCGCCCCGGAATGCAGGGGGTGATCCCCTTCGCCTGTAAAGCGTCACGATACCAGTCGGCATCATAGCCACGGTCGGCCAGTAGCCATTTGGCCTTGGGAAGTTCATCAAGCAAGGCGGCAGCACCGGTGTAATCGCTGATCTGACCGGCCGTAATGAAGAAGCTGACCGGGCGACCATTCGCATCCGTGACGGCATGAAGCTTGGTGTTCATGCCGCCTTTCGTGCGTCCAATCAGGCGGCCCGCACCCCCTTTTTTACCCGCAGGCTGGAAGCTGTGCGGTGGGCCTTGAGATAGGTCGCATCGATCATGATGGTCTTGTGCTCTGCAGCTTCAGGCACAGCCAGGCCCTCCATCATCTGGATAAAGATGCCCTTGTCGCTCCAGCGTTTCCAGCGGTTATACAAGGTCTTCGCCGGACCATATTCCCTCGGCGCATCACACCACCGGAGGCCGTTGCGATTGACGAAAATGATGCCGCTCAGGACACGCCGATCATCGACACGCTGGCGGCCATGGCTCTTGGGGAAATAGGGCTGAAGACGGGCCATTTGCTCCTCCGTCAGCCAGAACAAATTACTCATCAGTCGGGCTCCTATCCGCCCGTCTGAATCATAGCCGTCAATTCAAATCAATGGGTCCTGACCCTAGCGGCTTGCCCCATTGCAGCAGATAGGTCTTCGTCGCATGCAGATAGTCGAACGTGTTCTCCGATCGGGCGAAGCGCAGATGCAGGAGCTTGCCGGTGGCGTCATCGATATAGACGAGCAGGGCGCATTTGGGGCCGCAGTTCTCGAACCACCAATGATGCGACCCGTCGATCTACCAGTTCACCAAAGCAGTCGCGCCGGCCGCGTGGCTGGAAAACCCGCTTCTTGCGTTCCCGACGTGAGACCCAGATGCCGGCCTCGGTCATCCATTGCCGAAGCGTCTCCTTGGCGACCGAGATCCGGTGCAGTTCGATCAGTTTCTCGCGCGCCAGCGTCGGGCCGAAATCCAGATAGCGTTCGCGGATCAGATCCAGCGCCGCATTGCGAAACTCTTCGCTATGGCGCCGGTTGCTTGGCCGTGATCGCTTCTTGGAAACAAGGCCGACCGGACCATCCCGGTCATAGGCTTGCAGCAGCCGATGCACCTGACTGCGACTGAGGTCGAGCTGCTCGGCAGCCTGGACGACAGTCAGGCGTTCGTCACGGATCTTCTGGATAAGTTCGAGGCGATGCAATTCTTTCTGCGACATGGTGATTAAACAGGGCATGACGACTCCGACCGCTCATGGTCTCGACCAGGCTGAAGATCGTCATCCTTGCTCCCAATGTTGGTTTTGACCAGTGCGCAAAGAGGCGAGACTGTCGCATCTCTAACTGGCCCAACTGTCGCATTAAATTACAATCAAAAATTGCATAAGATATATTATGGAACACTCCTTTTGATTCGGCTGGTGGCGCGCAGAACCGCCACCATCTCGTTTTTAGGGTTCACATATTGGCGTAGACCGGCCCTTCGCCGCCTTGTGGCGGCACCCAGTTGATGTTCTGGTTGGGGTCCTTGATGTCGCAGGTCTTACAGTGCACGCAGTTCTGCGCGTTGATGACGAAGACGTCCTGACCGTCCTTCTCCACCCACTCGTAAACCCCGGCCGGACAGTAACGTGTCGACGGGCCGGCATAGACATCATGCTCGGAGCGCTTCTGCAGATCCATGTCCCTGACATGAAGATGCACCGGCTGGTCTTCCTCATGGTTGGTGCCCGACAGGAACACCGATGACAGGCGGTCGAAGGTCAGAACACCATCCGGGCGCGGATAATCGATCTTCTTGTGTTTTGCCGCAGGCTCAAGGCTCTCAGCATCCGTCTTGCCGTGTTTCAGCGTGATGGGTGATGTGCCGAATATCTGGTTGATCCACATATCCAGAGCACCAAGCCCGACGCCGATTGCCGTGCCGAACCGCGACCACAGCGGCTTGACGTTGCGAACGCGCTTCAGATCCTTGCCGATATCGCTGGCGCGCCATTCGTTTTCGATCTCGATCACCTCGTCATTGGCGCGGCCGCTGGCAATCGCCTCGGCGATCTTGTCTGCCGCCAGCATGCCGGACAGAACCGCATTGTGGCTGCCCTTGATGCGCGGCACATTGACCAGACCGGCCGAACAGCCGATCAGCGCACCGCCCGGGAAGGTCAGTTTCGGCACGGACTGATACCCGCCTTCGGTGATGGCGCGGGCGCCATAGGACAAGCGCTTGCCGCCTTCGAAGGTTGGCGCAATCGCCGGATGCGTCTTGTAGCGCTGGAATTCCTCGAACGGAAACAGATAGGGGTTCTTGTAGTCCAGGTGCACCACGAAACCGACGGCCACCAGATTGTCCTCCAGATGATAGAGGAACGAGCCGCCACCGGTCTTCATGCCCAGCGGCCAGCCGAAGGAGTGCTGCACCAGACCCGGCTTGTGGTTCTCCGGCTTCACCTGCCAGAGTTCCTTCAGGCCAATGCCGAACTTCTGGACATCCGAGTCTTTCGACAGGTTGAACTTGGCAATCAGCTGCTTGGCCAGCGACCCGCGCACGCCTTCACCGATCAGCACGTACTTACCAAGCAGTTCCATGCCGCGTGTATAGTTCGGGCCGGGCTCGCCGTTTTTCTCGATGCCCATGTCGCCGGTGGCGACACCGATGACGGCACCCTCATCATTATAAAGCACTTCACTGGCGGCAAAGCCCGGATAGATCTCGACGCCAAGTGCTTCTGCGTGGCCCGCCAGCCAGCGGCAGACATTGCCGAGCGAGACGATATAATTGCCGTGATTGTTCATCAAGGGCGGCATGGCGAAGTTCGGCAGGCGGATCGAGCCGGCAGGGCCTAAAAACAGGAACTGGTCGTCCTTGACTTCAGTCTTGAAGGGATGGCCTTCTTCCTCACGCCAGCCGGGCAGCAGGCGATCGATACCGACAGGATCGACCACCGCACCCGACAGGATATGCGCGCCGACCTCGCCGCCCTTTTCCAGAACGACAACTGAAAGCTCAGGATTGATCTGCTTCAGCCGGATCGCCGCTGACAAACCCGCAGGACCGGCACCCACAATCACAACGTCGAATTCCATCGACTCGCGTTCAGGAAAGCGGACAGCTTGATCTGTCATGAGGCTGTGACCGCCTGTTCTAGCTTGGGCAAAATGTCAAACAAGTCCCCGACCAGGCCGTAGTCAGCAACCTGGAAGATCGGTGCTTCTTCGTCCTTGTTGATGGCCACGATGACCTTACTGTCCTTCATGCCGGCCAGGTGCTGGATGGCACCGGAAATGCCAGCGGCAATATAAAGCTGCGGTGCAACCACCTTGCCGGTCTGGCCAACCTGCCAGTCGTTTGGTGCGTAACCGGCGTCAACAGCCGCACGCGATGCACCAACGGCAGCGCCCAGCTTGTCAGCAACCGGCAGAAGAACTTCCTTGAACTTTTCCGACGAACCGAGTGCACGGCCACCGGAAATGATGATCTTGGCAGATGTCAGTTCAGGACGGTCAGACGATGCCAGCGCATCCGATACGAAGGACGAAACGCCCGGGTTGGCAGCAGCAGCAACCGCTTCAACGGCAGCAGAACCACCGGCAGCAGCCGCAGCGAACGAGGCCGTACGCACGGTGACGACCTTCTTGGCGTCAGTTGCCTGTACGGTCTGGATGGCGTTGCCGGCATAGATCGGACGCTTGAAGGTGTCAGCGGACACCACTTCGGTGATTTCCGAAACCTGTGCAACGTCGAGCAGGGCTGCAACGCGTGGCGCAACATTCTTGGCCGATGCCGTCGCAGGTGCGATGATGACATCGTAGGAACCGCTCAGCGATACGATCAATGCAGCAAGCGGTTCTGCCAGCTGGTTTGCGTAGGATGCGTCATCAGCAAGAAGTACCTTGGCAACGCCGGAAAGCTTTGCTGCTTCATCGGCTGCAGCCTTGGCACCGGAACCAGCCACCAGCACATGCACGTCTCCGCCGATCTTGGCAGCTGCGGTCAGCGTCTTTGCTGTCTGGTCGGAAAGGGTTGCGTTGTCGTGTTCTGCCAGAAGAAGAATGGCCATAATAAAATCTCCCTTATCCGTCTCTTACAATACGCCGTCGGCCTTGAGTTTCGATACCAGCTCTGCGACCGAGCCAACCTTGACGCCAGCCTTGCGGCCAGCCGGTTCTTCGGTCTTCAAAACCTTGAGGCGCGGTGCAATATCAACACCGAGATCAGCCGGGGTCTTCTTGTCCAGCGGCTTCTTCTTGGCCTTCATGATGTTTGGCAGCGACGCGTAACGTGGCTCGTTCAAACGAAGGTCGGTGGTGACGATGGCAGGCAGTTTCAGGGAAACGGTCTGCAGACCGCCATCGACTTCGCGGGTGACCGCAACGGAACCGTCCGCGATCTCGACCTTGGAGGCAAAGGTGCCCTGACCCCAGCCGAGCAATGCTGCCAGCATCTGGCCGGTCTGGTTGCTGTCGTCATCGATTGCCTGCTTGCCGAGGATCACCAGATCCGGCGTTTCAGCGTCAACCACGCCCTTCAACAGCTTGGCAACCGCCAGCGGCTCAACCGTTTCATCGGTTTCAATCAAGATAGCGCGGTCAGCACCCATGGCGAGCGCCGTACGCAACGTTTCTTCCGCCTTGGCCGGACCAATCGACACAACGACCACTTCTTCGGCCTTGCCAGCTTCCTTCAGGCGAAGAGCCTCTTCGACGGAGATTTCGTCAAACGGGTTCATCGACATTTTAACGTTGGCAAGTTCAACGCCCGTGCCATCGGATTTCACGCGAATTTTCACGTTGTAGTCGACAACTCGTTTAACTGCGACCAATACTTTCATAGTGGGTTCTCCTCAGGCCAGCGTGTAGGCGGTCTTCACCGTTGTGTAGAACTCGGCGGCGTGACGGCCTTGCTCGCGGGGACCAAAAGACGATCCCTTGCGACCGCCGAACGGAACATGGAAGTCTACGCCAGCTGTTGTCAACGGCGGAGTAAAAACCGGCCATGGGGCGGAGCAAAAGTCGGCCACTATGGCGCCGGCCTGAGACGGCCGGGAGGGCGTAGCCCGAGCGGGGGTCTTAGGCCGGCGCGGCGATTTTTTGAGGGGAGTTTTAGCAGGCCTTTCGGGCGCGACTTTGAGCGAGACGATAGCTTTCGCCGTTCATCTCGAGGATGTTGACGTGGTGGGTGATGCGATCGAGCAGTGCGCCGGTGAGACGTTCGGACCCCAGTGTTTCCGTCCATTCGTCGAAAGGCAGATTGCTGGTGATCAGGGTGGCACCACGCTCGTAGCGTTGCGAGATCAGCTCGAACAGCAATTCCGCCCCGGTCTTTGATAGTGGCACAAATCCCAGCTCATCGATGATCAGCAGCTTGTAGGCGGCCATCTGCTTCTGGAACCGGAGCAGACGCCGCTCGTCACGCGCCTCCATCATCTCGCTGACCAGGGCCGCCGCCGTGGTGAAGCCGACGGACAGGCCCTTCTGGCAGGCGGCCAGGCCGAGACCGAGTGCGACATGCGTCTTTCCCGTGCCGCTCGGGCCCAGCGCAATGACGTTCTCGCGGCGCTCGATCCATTCGCAACGGGAAAGCTCTAGCACCTGCATCTTGTTCAGCTTGGGGATGGCTGTGAAGTCGAAGCTGTCGAGGCTTTTGACGACCGGGAACTTGGCCGCCTTGATCCGACGTTCGACCTTGCGGCGGTCCCGCTCGATCATCTCCCGTTCAGCAAGCCGGAACAGGTAGCCGACATGATCGACGCCTTCGGTGGCGCATAGCCGGGCCAGCTTCTGGTGCTCGCGCTGGAAGGTCGGCAGCTTGAGGGTTTTGAGATAGTGGCCAAGCAGGATCTCTGGCGCGTCGCTGCTCATGCCGCTTCTCCCGCATCAGATGACAGGAGGCGCATATACGCCTTTGCTGACGTCTTCTCGACAGTCGCCGTCGGCAGGTAGGGATAGATCGCCAGATCCAACCGCGGCGGCCGGCGCTCGACCCGGCACAGGATCAGATGCTTGACCGCATCGAAGCCGATCGCGCCGAGCTGTATCGCCTGCTTCACCGCTGCATGTAGATCGGCAAGGTCGAAGCTTTCCAGCAGGCGCAGAACCTGCACGTATTCTCGCCGCCCATGTTTGGCCATGCGGCCTTCCATCAGCCGGCGCAGCGTCGCGAACTCGTCTGGCAGATCCCAGCCCTGCAATGGAGCCGCCTGATCCAGAGAATTGATCTTCCGCTCGATCAGCGGCAGGTAATGGACGGGATCGAAGACGACGTCTTCCCGTTCCCAGCATCGCGGATGACGCGCGATGATCTCGCCGCGGCAGCCGATCACCACCTGATCGACATAGCCCCGGACCCAGACGTCCTGATGGCCGTAGGCGACCGGTACGGAATAGTCGTTCGTCTTGTAGCGCACCAGCGACTGGGCTGTCACAACAGCGCTGGCCTGGTCGCAGGCATCAAACGGCGACGCCGGCAAGGGACGCATGGCCGCAAGATCGCGCTGCAGCCGTTCGCCAATCGTCTCGCTCTCGCCCCGCAGCTTGTCGCGCTGGCGTTTGCGGCACTGCTCTTCCAGAAAAGCATTGAACGCATCCCATGTCGCAAACCGCGGGATCGGCACCATGAAGTTGCGTCGGGCATATCCGACAAGACCCTCGACATTCCCCTTGTCGTTGCCCTTTCCCGGCCGCCCATAGCGATCCCGGATCAGGTAGTGGGACAGGAAGCCGCTGAACAGCGCTGCCCGCTTGCGTGTGCCGTCGGGCAGGATCTTTGCGACAAGGCAACGGTCGTTGTCATAGACGATCGACTGCGGCACGGCCCCGAAGAACGCAAAGGCGTGGACATGACCATCCACCCAGGCTTCGGCCACTGCCGCCGGATAGGCACGCACATAACATCCGTCGCTATGAGGAAGATCCAGCACAAAGAAGCGAGCTTTCTGCTCGACGCCGCCGATCACCACCGTCGCCTCGCCGAAATCGGCCTGCGCATGGCCCGGTGGATGCGACAGCGGCACAAACACCTCCTGGCGGCGTTGATCCCGCTCGCGCATATAATCCTTGATGATCGTGTAGCCGCCGGTGAAGCCGCACTCGTCACGAAGCCGGTCGAACACCCGTTTGGCAGTATGCCGCTGCTTGCGCGGCATCACCATGTCAGCTTCCAGCCACTGCTCGATCGTCGAAACGAATGCATCCAGCTTCGGACGCCGGATCGGCGAACGTCGCTGATAGCCGGGCGGTGTCGAATACGACAGCATCTTGGCCACGCTGTCGCGCGATACGTTGAAATGCTTTGCTGCCTGACGCTGCGTCATCCCTTCGGAAACAGCCAGGCGAACCCTCAAATAAAGTTCCACGGTGTAGATCCCCTGTCCCTCCTGCGATCATTGCAGAAAGGAAATAGGTGGCCGGATTTTACTCCGCCCGCGGACGGACTATTCCGCCGCTACCGTGGCCGACTTTTCCACCGCCGCTCTCATCAGCCTCTCAGCGCATTCTTGGTGGGATATCCCAGCTGGCGAATGGTCGCGTTAAGCCGCTTGCCAAGCCGGATATAGAGCTCAACCGCTCGAAGTCTGTCTGCGTAGGAATACATGAACTACCTCCTTGGTGGTCCAAGTTTTCGTCCGCACCCCCTTATGCGCCTAACCGGCTCACTTCTGCGCGGAAACCAACAATCCGGCTTCTGGGCGAAGCCGGCTTACGCGGCTTTCATGCCATCCTTGCGAAGCCGACATGGACGAAGGAGAGCGGATCTGGCTACCTGCTCAACAGGCTGCAACTCAGGGAAAGAGCAGCGCTGATAGGGGTGGAGCTGGCCATTCCCGTCGTGCAGGCCATGTTCACTGGCCGACAGGGATTTTCCCCGGAGCACACAACCTTCTCCGGAAAGGGCAAACTCAAATATCGTCCGCTAGCAGCGAACCGGTTCCGGAAAATCGGCATGATGTCCGAATTGCACGGCACCCTCGCAGCAAACCTTGCACGCGACTTGCCGGAGACACCCTGCCCCAGGTGACCGACCAATGGCTCAGAAGCCTCCGTGCGGAGCAGATCAGGCGTCCTGCCGGGACCTGACAACTTCAATAAAGCCGTCCATGTCCATCAGCCATGCCTGCTGCGTCAGCCGATAGGTGCCATGCAGCCGGCGGGGCACAACGAGTTGAAGCTGTTTCGCCTGCATCTCGTCCGTCTGGTTCTCCGAGATACCCGGTTCCAGTGTCAGCAGATGCTTCTCCGGAATACGAACGGCTTCGGACAAAACCTGCCGCCAGCGATCCTTCAGCGTGGATTTTGCTCCAAGCATCGTGAGCCTTGCGTCCGGAAATAGCGGATCGCGATATTCTGCCTGTCCGGGAAACAGGAAATCCGGCTTGTTGCGGTTCTCCGTCTCTGCACCGCGGACATAACGAATGCGCTGCGCATCGAACACGGCTTCAAGGTGATTTTCCAGCGCCTGCCCGGCTCGCGCCTTTCGCCGGTTTTGCACGCTCAGGGAGAATGAGAGAAAGCCGTCTACGTCGGCTCCGCCAGGTGCACGGAACCCGTCGCCGATCCGGGCGGCGACGATGCGCCTTTCGAGCCGCTTGAACAGCTGCTCCTCACGATCCATCCATGCGATCAGAGCGAGGTCCGGATCATCGGCGGCTGACACTTCTGGCATCGAGGCCCGGGCGAGTTCCGAGAAGATGCGCGTTTTCGGAAACTCCAGACCGAACGGCTCGATCAACGCATCAAGGCGATCGGCTTCAGGCTCTTCGGGCTCGATGCCCAGCTCGTCGAGTATGTAGCGCGCCGCGAAGTCCAGCTCGGCACTATGCGCCCCATCAATCTCCTGAAACGTAAAGGCGAATTCCGGCTGCTCCTCAAGCGCGAACAACCAGACGAGCTGGTTCTGGATCGTAGCGGAAGGTGTGACGACGACAAGGATCGAGCCGTCTCTCTGCAATGCGAGGAACAGCATATCGCTTGGCTGCATGAGTTCAGTAACTGCATTGCCTGAATAGTAAAGGTGATACTCTGGCGCCCGCGGCTTTCCTTTCCGCACATTTGACCAGCTCATAAATCCTTCCTCGGAAAGGGCCTCCTGCTCGCCGGATATCCATATGAACCGTGTCGGAATACCCCTGCGGTCATTGTCGCCTAGCAAGCGTCGCAGCGGCCTTGTCCCCTGAAACTCGTGCTGGTTCGATTTCGGGGTAATGGTCTCCACAAGCGTCAGCCGTTTGGCGACGACCCCGATGAACAGATCCGATAACAGCCCACGGCGCATCCTACCCTCCCCTGATTTCGAGCCGCGGCCGGTCAGATCTTAGCCATTCAGCACAAGCGGTAATGACCTCCTCGAGCGGCAGCCGTGTTTTGCCCTTCAGCGCGCACTCCCACACAACGGCCTGCCTCCAGCCGGCTTCCGCCAGCGCCGCTTCAGCGCGCTCATCGACGGTACGATTGCGGGCTATCTTTGCCTGCCAGAATTCCGGTCGGGTCGAAGGCCATTTGAAGAGGTGGCAGTCGTGCCCATGCCAGAAGCAGCCATGTGCGAAAATAACCGCCTTGAAACGGGGGAGCACGATATCCGGCTTTCCCGGCAGCGAGCGATCATGCAGCCGGAAACGAAAACCCAGAGCATGGAGTCCTTTGCGTAGCAGAAGCTCCGGTTTCGTGTTGGCGCCACGAATTCGCGACATCATCCGGCTGCGTACCTCAGCCGTGACGATATCAGCCATGAGCGCGTACCCGCTCGCGATCAGGCCGGGTCACAGTGACCGGCGCGGCCATCGACCGGCCTGCCCCTCTCAGGAGAGAGGACTCGATCCAGGGTTTCATGGCGTCGGCGAGAAACTCGACAACCGGCACGACGACCGCATTGCCGAACTGGCGATACGCCTGCGTGTCGGAGACTGGTATCTTCCAGCGGCGATCTCCACGGTCGAAGCCCATCAGACGGGCGCATTCGAGAGGCGTCAGGCGACGCGGTCGCTTTCCTGGCTGCGCAACGAGGATCTCCGAGCCATCCTTGTAATAGCGGGCCGACAATGTCCGCGTCACGTCATCGGGACCGAAAAGGCTGTATCCGAAGCCGTTGCCCTTGGACGTGTGCTTTTCCTTGTAAGCCTGCAGGTACTCCCAGAGGCGCGGAGTAAGGGTGTATTTCGGATCGACCTCGTCATGGGGCTGAAGAATGCTGCCAAGCTTCGGGCCGCGATCCGGGAGCTTGAGTGACTTCAGGTCGAAGCCGGTCGGCTCGCGGAAGCCGACGATGAAGATGCGTTCACGCCGCTGCGGCACCCAATGCTCCGAACTGATCACACGCGTCTGGACATGATAGCCTAGCTCGTTCTGCAGGACGTTCATGATCGTGGCGAAGGTTCGACCCTTGTCATGGCTCTCGAGGTTCTTGACGTTTTCAAGCACGAAGGCCGCAGGCCGATGGTGCGCGATGATCTGGGCGGTGTCGAAGAACAGCGTGCCTTGCGTATCACACAGGAAGCCGTGCGGCCGGCCAAGAGCATTCTTCTTCGAGACGCCGGCGATCGAGAACGGCTGGCAGGGGAAACCCGCCAGCAGAAGGTCGTGTTCAGGAATGAGATCGGGGTTCTCCGAATACGCCCGGATATCGCCGGCAAGGCGATGGTTGTCCCGGAAGTTGAGACCATAGGTCTTCTGGGCGTTCTCGTCCCATTCCGAAGTGAAGACGCAGTGACCTCCGATGCCCTGAAAACCGATCCGCAGCCCGCCAATTCCGGCAAACAGATCGATGAAACGGAAGGAGATCGGGCTCGTGGCCGCGCTTTTTTTGTCAGCCGCTTCCTTAAGCACGCGCATGGCAAGGTCGGATGGGCGGCTGCTACCGTTCACATAACGTGCGATCGTACGATCCGACACTGCCAAGACTGAACCAGCTTCACCGGGGGTGAGACCGGCCCGCTGACACAACTGATTGAATTCGTTTTCTTCCGGTTGTGTCTGATGCACGAATCACCTGCCATCGCTGGGTCATTTTTTGCCAGGCTGGCAAAAATGCTCCCGGATAGCAAGCCATGTTCATAAAATGTTCCGACATTTTCCAAGGCTCTCAGCAGACAAGTGCATAGCACAAGGGATTATACGTTTATATTGCAAGAGATAGCCGACTTGCTACTATGCGACCATAACACGAAAATTTCGACTGGCTTCGGGAGCGCCGGGAGGAAACGGGGGGCGCATGCAGTCGGTATTTTCCGGCGATATCGAAGTCAGCATAGTTCGGGCGGGTCGGGAAATAGCCCGCGTTGTCAGGCCGTTGCGCGAAACCGCCGCAGGTCCGGTCATTCGCTTCAAACGCCAGTTCTGGCCAGTGGCTGATGGCATCGTATATCTCGACAATGGGCCAATCCCGGAAGACGGCGATAACTCGCCGGCAAACGAGAACCTTGTGCGCCATGACGAAGAAGACGATGTCCTCCAGGATGCGGTCATCTCGGCGGGCGGTTCAGCACGGCTACTGGTGAACGCAGGCCCGGGAACGGGCAAGACCTTTGTCGCCTGCTCCCGCGTGGCAGCGCTCATAGGGGAGGGCGTTCCGGCAAGCCGGATCTGGCTTGTCAGTTTCACACGCACTGCGATTCAGGAAATCAGAAACCGGCTCGAGAGCTACCTCGATGATCCGGCGGACGCGACCGCCGTGAAGATCGCGACGCTCGATTCCCATGCCTGGGCAATTCAGTCGGGCTTTTCCTCCGAGGCGAGACTCACGGGGTCACACAACGACAACATACGCACAACGCTGGAGCGTGTTCTCGAGGACGAGGATGTCCAGGAATATCTCGGACGCATCAGACACCTGGTCATCGACGAGGCACAGGATATTATAGGCGACCGGGCCCGGCTCCTTCTTGCAATGGTTGACGGTATTGATGAGGGTTGCGGCGTCACCGTCTTTTGCGATCGGGCCCAGGCAATCTACGGCTTCACCGAGGACAGTCATGGCGATGACGACGGCGAGATTTTCGTGGAGGAGCTGGAGCGCCGTTCGTTCGAGCCACGCGAACTTCGGCGGGTACATCGCACATCCGATCCTGCCCTCCTGAAGATATTTACCGACGTGCGGCAGCGGGTCCTCGACGAGCGTCTGCCCGCAAGCAGGAAAGGCGAACTGGTCAGAGGCGAGATCCGTCGACTTGCGGCAAATCAGCTCGGCCAGTCATGGGACCTCGACCTGACCGGGGTGCCTGCAAACTCGCTTGTCCTGGTAAGGCAACGCTGCGATGCTCTCACCATCTCGGGAAAAAACAGCGAGATACCGCATCGGCTTCGTATGTCGGGGCTTCCGTCACGCATCCTTCCGTGGCTGGCGCAGATTTTCTGGGACTACGCCGGGCGCCGGGTATCTGATGATGACTTCACCGAGCTCTGGCAAACAAGGATCGATGAATCGGCTGCGCCGCTCACAGCGGAACGGGCATGGCAGCTGATGGTCGAGGGTGCCGGTGTGACTGGACACCTGGTAGATCTCCATCGGCTGAGAGAACTGCTTGGCAGATCCAGCCCCCCTGTCATTTTCACCTCACCGGAGTACGGCGATGGAGGGCCCGTCGTCGGCACGATCCACGCCAGCAAGGGCCGGGAGGGGGATAATGTATTTCTCTTTCTTCCACCTCTTGAGGATGATGCCGATGACGAAGAGGAGATCAGGGTCTTGTATGTCGGAGCGACGCGTGCGAAACACCGCCTCTCCGTCGGCGACGCGCCTGGCCGGCAATCCGGCAACATCGACGGAAGGGTCTGGAAACGGCTTCCGAAAGACAAACTACTGATCGAAATCGGGCGATCCGGAGATCTCGACGCCGAAGGTCTCGTGGGCGTGGCCGCGTTCTCCGAAGAGGAGGCGCGGAAAGCACAATTGGTCATCGCCCTCAATCCCTCGATGCAGGATCTTTATGCCGCTGCAAAAGGCGATCTCGGATGGAACATGGAGCTCGTCACTCCGGAGCAGCAGCGTATTGCAGTTCTGGCCGACAGGGTAAGAACGGATTTCCGCGAAATCGCCAAAGCAACTAACCGATGGCCTCAGCCAGGCTACCTCGCCAAAATCCGCTCTATAGGGCTGCGCACCCTTGTCGTTCGGCCCGGTGACCCCGTTCTTGAACGCCTCCACGAACCATGGCGATCGAGCGGTTTCATGCTTGCACCGATGCTGGTCGGGTTCGGATGGTCGAAACTGAAAGGACGCTCATGACAGTCGAAATGCCTCGGGACGCGCTCATCCGGCGCATGCGCGAGGATCTCATGGGTCCCCGCGAGGTCGATGAAACGCTGGCTGCGCGACCGTCGGACGTTTATCTGACGGGAATACTCTGGCCCAGAAACACTGCCATCTCTCCTGACGAAGACGAACGACTGTCCGTCGCTGTCGGTGGTGGTGACGACGACGGCGATGACACGCCCGAGCAGGTGCAGGCCCGGTCGGTCGGCATGCGACGTCCATCGACAGCAGGAATTTCTTTTGCCGTGACAGCGACCCTTGACCAGAGACCGACGGTCGATGTGCAACTCGAATTCGGAACCTATTCGCCTTCGGAAAGCGGCGGCAGGAATCACTGGAGCCGGCGCCAGAACTCGATAGGTCCGATCGAGGTCGCACTGGACGAGCCGGCCGCGGATATTTCCCTGGACCAATACGGCTTCCCGGAATTGCGTCTGAACTCCCGCACCGTACCTTTCGAGCGTGGCCTGCTATCCACGCTCACCCTCGTGAATGATGCGATGCCTGCTGAGCAGGGACGGGCAGCTTTGGAGCAGGCGACGATATTTCAAGTTTCCGTCGATATCCGGGCCGGCAGTGGATGCCGGCTCATCTCTCGCCCCAGCCGCCGCAGTCCGGTCGACGAGGAAGACTGGTCCTCAGCGCTTCTCTATCGCCATGCCCGGGAATACGCCGCCGGTCACACCTGCTCGGCCGACTGGGTCGAAACAGCAGATGGTGATGGGGCCACGCTGGTCCGCACTGAATGGATCCCGGAAACCGTAGTCGCCGCGGTGACACCAGATGGACATGCCGTCTTCGCGGACCTGAACGATGGCGTTTGTCAGCCGCTTTCAGCAAACTGGCTGGCGGCTTGCGATCACTCCGCCCTGCCAGCAGCACTCCGCCGTCTTTGTGATGCATACGAGCGCTGGATCCTCATCCAGCAGGACGAAACGGGACACCTGCGAGGCAAACTGGCCGACGCTGCGACAAGACATCTGGCGGAGGCGGAGCACATCCTTGATCGCATGCGCGGCGGCGTAAGACTCCTCGAAACAGATCCTGCCTGCGCCCGCGCCTTCAGGCTGGCCAACCTTGCTATGACGACACAGCGTCAATGGGCCGGTCTCGGCGAACTGATCTGGCGCCCGTTCCAGCTCGGCTTCCTTCTCCTGACGATCGAAAGCGCCGCCCTGTCGGAACATCCCGATCGCGACACCATGGACCTCCTGTGGTTTCCGACCGGTGGCGGCAAGACCGAGGCCTATCTCGGCCTCATCGCGTTTATCGCATTCCATCGCCGCCTGAGCAGGCCCAATGCCGATAACGGTGCAGGTGTTTCGGTGATCATGCGCTATACCCTGCGTCTGCTCACGACCCAGCAATTCATTCGCGCCGCGGCGATGATCTGCGCCTGCGAGGTCATCCGACGTGGAAAGTTTGGTCCCGAGAATGTGACGGGTCTTGGCGATGAGCCGTTTTCGATTGGCCTGTGGGTCGGGGAAAATTCAACACCGAACACGCGCCAGAGCGCGTTCAACAGCAGAACGGATGATTCAAGGTCCAGTCCCGAACAGTTGCTCGAGTGCCCCTGCTGCAGGAAAGCGCTGAACTATCACCAGCCATTGCCTGCCGATCCGGTGCAGATTTTCTGCCGCACTGCTGACTGCACGCTCGCCGGCAGCACGCCGCTTCCGGTGTGGACGGTCGACGAGGACGTCTACGCTGCGCGACCGACCTTGCTCGTGGGAACGATCGACAAGTTCGCTCAGATTGTTCGCAATTCCCGCACCGCAGTCCTGTTTGCGGTGGGATCGAAAGCCCAGCCACAACTGATCCTGCAGGACGAACTGCATCTGATTTCGGGGCCACTCGGAACACTGGCTGGTCTCTACGAATCGGCTCTCGACCTCATTCTCTCCGCCGACGGCACCCGGCCAAAAATCATCGGATCCACAGCCACCATTCGCCGCGCACCCGAACAGGTGCGCGCCCTGTTCGACCGGAAGACATGTCAGTTCCCTCCTCCGGGGCTGTCGGCCGACGATTCCGGTTTTACAGTCGTCGACCCCTCCTTACCGGGGCGACGGTATGTCGGTATCACTACGGCAGGCCGGTCGGCCAAGTTCACACTTCAGGCAGCCGCGGCATCCCTGCTGCAGAGTGCATTCGCTGGCTTGCCACCCGAACACCAGGATCATTACTGGACGCTCGTCGCCTATTTCAATTCGCTGCGCGAACTCGGCGGTGCCCTCGTTCTCATGCAGGACGACGTTCACGACAGCATCCGACTGTTCGCAGATGCGCGCCACGAGGAAAGGCGGACATTGCAGTTCGTCGAGGAACTGACATCACGCCGGACCCAGAAGGAAATCACCGGCATGCTCAGCCAACTCGAACGAAAGGCCGGCCATCCGGAAGCTGTCGACGTTCTGCTCGCGACCAACATGGTCAGCGTAGGCGTGGACATTTCCCGACTCGGCCTGATGCTCGTCAACGGTCAGCCAAAGACGATGGCGGAGTACATCCAGGCGACGAGCCGCGTCGGACGCGGATCGGTATCTGGACTGGTCATCCCGGTTCTCAACAACGCCAAACCCCGCGACCGTTCTCATTACGAGACGTTCCGGACATGGCACTCGACACTCTATCGCGAGGTCGAGGCTACCAGCGTCACACCGTTTGCGTCGAGGGCGCGCGACCGCGCCCTGCATGCAGTTCTCGTTGCCATTATCCGGCATCTGGCCGCCGGCATGCTGGATTCGCCGGTGCTGAATGATTCAGCGCTCGACGCTGCAGAAGAGCTGATCTTGAAGGTCGGCAAGCGGGCGAAGGATGTCGATCCCCTGGAAACCGACGTCGAGACCGAACTGAGAGAGCGCCTGAACAGATGGCGCCGCAGGGCACCGCAGGTCTACTGGAATGAGTATAAGAAAGACACGCTGCTGCAGTCGGCCGAAGCCGCGGCTGCCAAGCGGGCAGCCGGAAGGGTCGTCGGTCAGGCCTGGCCCACTCCCAATTCAATGAGAGGGGTAGAACCCTCGACGAACTACAGGCTTGCCGAAGGGCTGCGGAGGAAAACAGATGGCACGGTATGACCTTGGGGAACTCCGCAGAAGCGCGGCCGTGGCGACGTTCGGTCCGGGCGCGATCGTCGACTTTCGTGCCGGCGAAGCCACCATCTCCGCCGTCGCAGCCGGGCTCGAGCAATGGGACGAGAGTTTTCCGCCGGCCGGCATGCTCAATGAGCAGGCGATCCGCGAAGAGCGCCTACAGAAGAAACTCGGGGTCAAGGGTTTCAGACTTCCTCCGGTGCGTGACCCTGCCCGCGAGAAGGATGCCGAACGAGCCTTGCCGGCCGTGCGGTTTCCGCAATGGCTCCAGTGCCCGAAATGCGACCGGATTGCAAAGGTGGAGGAATGGGGCGAGGAGGCCGGCCGCGCCGGCGTCCATTGCCAGAAATGCACCAGTGAGGCGCCCGGCCGGCGAAAGGTCTACGTCGTGCCGGTCCGTTTCGTTCTTGCGTGCGAATCCGGCCATCTCGATGAGTTTCCGTGGCACTGGTGGGTCGGCCACAAGGAAGGCTGCAGGAACAAGCGCTTTCTCAAATTGGAATCACGACAGGCCGGTCTTGCGGGCCTCATCCTCAGTTGCGCCGAGTGCGGCTCGACGAAGTCCATGGATGGTATATTCTCGAAAGAAACCTGGAAGAAATTCTCGACCTGTTCCGGCCGGCGTCCCTGGCTCGCCGGCGGCCACCAGGACTGCTCCCACCATCCGCGTGCCACACAGCGCGGCGCGTCGAACCTCTACTTTCCCGTCATTGAATCCGCCCTCAGCATCCCGCCATGGTCGGACCGCTTGCAGGAAGCGCTTGGAGTGTACTGGGAGCCGATCGTCAACGTAGCCGAAGGACGCGCCACCTTCATAGCAAGCCTGGCGACGACGGTCCTGGCGCCGGTGCTGAGCGAACTCAACATGTCCCCCGAAGAGCTCGCCGCAGAGGTGGCGCGGCGCGTGAAGCAGGAGGAAGTTATCGACGTCGATAATCTGCGCGGTGAGGAATACCGCCAGTTCACGGGCAGCGCCTATGTTCAGGGGCTCGATCGGGAGTTCGAGATCCGCCCCCAGAAGGTTCCGGACGGCTTGCGTCCTTGGTTCTCGCGCCTCGTCAAGGTGAGCCGGTTGCGGGAGGTCAGGGCGATGACCGGCTTCACACGCATCCATCCACTCGGTGAAGGTGCGACGGAAAAGGCGAAGATCTCGCTCTCGAACCTGGGCTGGTTGCCTGCTATCGAGGTGCGTGGTGAGGGCATCTTCCTTGAGTTCGACGATAAGGCGATCGGCGAGTGGGAAAAGCGACCTGAAGTGGAATCCCGCGCGGCGCGCATCGATCAGCACCTCAGAGACGAATGGCAGGAACGTCACGGGGCGGGATCTGAACCGCCACGCGTCATCACTCCCCGCTTCCTGCTCGTTCATACCTTTGCGCACGCGCTGATGAGGCAGCTCACGCTGGACTGCGGTTATTCGTCCACTGCCTTGCGCGAGCGATTGTACGTGTCCGACGGAGACACCGGAATGCGCGGGCTACTCATCTATACGGCGACGACGGATGACGACGGCACGCTCGGCGGGCTGCAAAGACAGGGCGATCCCGACCGCATCGAAGGCACGATCATATCAGCTGTGCAATCGCAGGCATGGTGCTCGTCCGATCCCCTGTGCATCGAGGACATGCTGACGCCGGAAGACGGCCTTTCGCTGGCGGCGTGCCACTCCTGCGTGCTCGCGCCGGAAACATCCTGCGAGGAGTTCAACCGGTTCCTGGACCGGGCGACCCTCGTCGGACTTCCGTCCGCTGCATCGGTGGGCTATTTCGGCACAATGATCACGGATGCGCGCGTATGACTGGCGCGCGTATGTGGCCGTCACCCCTGCCACGCCAGATCAGGCAGGATCCTCTGCGTTCCTCCGAGGTGCGGGTATACGATCTGCTTGCAGAACAGCTTGGCCCGCAATGGACGGTCTATTACAGTCGCCCGTATCTCAAGATGACATCGACGGGCGCGGAACTGGACGGGGAAGCGGATTTCGTGGTGGTTCACCCCGTGCGGGGCATGCTGACTCTGGAGGTCAAGGGTGGCGAAATATCGAGAGATCCTGCCACTGAGCAGTGGTTCAGCCGCGACCGCCACAATGTCCTCCACAAGATCACGAATCCGGTGAAACAGGCTGTTTCAGCGCAGCATACCCTGCTCGACAAGGTCCGCGAGCTCGCCAGTTGGCCAAAGGGAGCGTTCATACGCGCCCGGCACGGGGTCGTATTCCCCAACGCCGCCAGCCCTCCTCAAAATCTCGGCCCTGACATGCCGCGCGAGATCTTCTGCTGCAGACACGAGTTTCCGAAACTCGGCGAATGGGTTCGAAGCCGACTTGCGGGCGGCAACGAGGGACCGATGGGCGAGGCCGGCATGAAGGCCTTCGAGGAGTTGCTCTCGCTCCCCTTTACGCTGCGTGTTCCCCTTGCCAGCTACCTTGGCGAGGATGAGCAAGCGATCGAGACGCTGACGCCCCAACAATTCTATGTGCTCGATGCAGTGTCGCATCTGACGCGCGTGGCGGCGGGCGGTGGCGCCGGGACGGGAAAGACGATCGTAGCCTGCGAGGACGCATTCCGGCTGGCCACAGCCGGTCAAAAAACAGCCCTCCTGTGTCTCGGCGACAAGCTTGCCTCGCATTTGCGTCAGCGTATGAAGTCGTCCGGAGTCCTTGTCATGACGTTTCCCGAACTCTGCCACCACTATGCGTTTGTCGCGGGATTGCGCGGCGACCTGGGCCTGAGCGAGGCACTGGAAATCGGACCGGATCTCCTTGCGAAAGCCGTTCAAACGGAACCCTCTCTGAGGCTGGATGCCATCGTGGTCGACGAGGCGCAGGATTTCCGGACGCAGTGGTGGATCGCGCTGGAAGACATACTCGTCGATTCGAAAACATCGACGCTGCACGCGTTCTACGACACAAACCAGAGCGTCTACGGCGATCTCACGGGCGAACTCGCATCGTTCAACATCGTCCCGATCAGGCTCTCGCGCAATCTACGGAACACCCAGGCGATCCACGCCGCAGCGACACGATTCTATCGCGGCAGCGCCATCACCGCCGATGGGCCGGAAGGTTTTCCCGTCCATTGGGTCGCCTGCACTCCACGCTCGAGAGAGCAGCAGGTTATCGACGTCCTTCGCGGTCTTACGGTCGATGGCGAAGTTGCTGCTGCCAACATTACCGTCCTTGTCGCAAGCGAGGAACTTGTCGGGCACCTGCAAAAGCGTTTGGCTACTTTCGACGGACTGACCGTCTCACATATCCGCGATTTCAAAGGTTTGGAGTGCCAGGCGGCGCTGCTCATCGCCACTCGGGAAATCGCTGACGAACGAGAGCTGGCTTACGTCGCGTTGTCACGGGCCCGTGCTCACCTGACCATTTTGGGCGAGTCGGACATATTGAACTGGCTGAAGGAACATTCACCAAATCCGATCTAGCCGATCGGGGCAGGGGCGCCGGTCACGGAAGCCACCGTCCTCAAGAGAAGGGACTGCCGCATGATGAAGATGAGCGTACAGCCCGAAACCGTTAATGTTGAGATCAGAAGGACAGTCAACCTGTCTCTTCTGCCGCTTTTGGATGAAGAGCGCGCCGGATCGGAAGACGGAATTGCGCTAAATCTCGCCTACTTCGATGTCCGGGGATGGGACGTGGAAGACGTCGAACTCGTGCAGAAGGAAGAACTCGAACTTCTCACCAAGCTGGCAGATGCCGGCTGGAGGACAGATGCTGCCGAGGAAATTCTGGAAGGGCACTTTTCCGACTACAGCGAGCTTTCCGGCTTCGATGCAGGAATGGGCACGGCGGTGTATGCTCTCTCGGCGGCCGGTGCGATACCGATTTCCTCGTGCAACGGCGGAACCATCGGGCAGGGATTCCACGCCGAAAGAGTGCCATCAATCCTGTTTGCTGCAGGGGAAAATTTCGAGCCTGCACTGATCATGAAAGCGGCGGAAGAGGCCGATCTGGGCCTTATCCCCAACGGCGAATTCGTAGAAATTTTTGCTGACCAGGTGCTCAAGTTCCATGATTTCTCACGAAGACTCACGGCTGCCCTGAGAGAGAAAACATCCTGACCTGACGCTCAGCACTTGTGGCGATCTCGCCCTGTCGTAGTTCAAAAAAAGCGAGCTATCGCTCGAGGCGGACCCGCAGACGACGGGCGCGTTCCTTGAATGCCGCTTCGCCGCCCTCCAGAATATCACAGACGTGCTTTCGCATGTCTGCGTCCTCCAGCCCCCCCGGATTGATATGTTATCGAGGGCAGTTCGCCCGGACTATGCGGCCCTGCGGAAGCGACAATGATCTCATCCGCATCGACGTGATCGGGATCCTCGGGATTCACGAGGAGATGGCAATTGACCCAATTGCCTTTGACCGTTCCGAATGCGAGGCGCAGTTCGACGTTCGGGAAGATGAGGTCGACACCAAGTAGGCGGCCGTCGCGATATTTCGCCGCGCGGATCTCCTGGTAGGTGTCGAGTAGATAATGGTCTGTGACGCCCAGGGCGCGGATTTGGGGCGACGCCGCCTCGATCTTCGATAGATATTCCTCCCTGGTGTCCGTCCCCTTGAACTGATCGTTGAGGACTGTACCGGGCGCATGAATATGCGGTTCCCATCGAAGCCATCGAGATCCGGAATTTGCCATGTCCCCACTTGTTGCCGCCCCCGTGGCGAACGAAATTCATGTTTCTGTTGTTCAAAGATGGGCTTTAGCCCAAATCAGGGCCCCCAATGCCGCGGCCTTGGCGGCATGTTGCGAGGCATAGCACTTCTTGCCAACCTGACGCCTATCAGTGCCACGGCGAGAGACCGCGACCGCATAACCGTCGTCTTTTGGGAAAACCGTTAGATTGAAGCCTTCCGTATTCAAGTAGGGATTGCCGAGTCGAGAAACCCGCCATTCCCTAGCGGCCCAGCCCTTGCGGCGCCGCGCCGCGCGGCGCATGGCGCTCTCGCGCTCCTTCGGTCCGACGTAGTCTTCTTCCATGTGCTCGGCGCATACACAGCCTACGGCCAATGTGTCGGGATAAGCGGGATGTTCCATATAGTGGACGTAGCGAATATCGACGCTCTCGCACATTTCGCATTCCTGCGAAGGCTCCTCAAGATCGTCCACCCCGACGCATTGCCATCCCTTTTGCGGCACACCCGGCCGCGACCACTTTCCGCGATTTGTGTGTCCATTCCCGTCAGTCATCGCGTTCCCATGGGCGCGCCCACTACGGCCGCAGGTTGGTCGCAACCGGTACGTCGCCGGCATTGACCTGGAGGAGAATGGCAAGCGCATCCTTCGCCGGCACGAACGACTGGCCATAATCGAACGCGTGCCAGTCGATTTCCGTCCGGGCTCCAAGCTGATCTTGATGAATCTTGTCGCGAGTGGCTTTGACACCCCGCACTTTGATGTCGAGATCGAGCGCTCCGTGTGGGTCAGCCACCGCCACCAGTGCGCCAATCCAATTGTTGGGGGCGATGCGTGCCGCGGCCGCGCCGTCGTCGTTCTGGTTGCGAAGCCAAAAGGCCGAGCCTATTCCCTCACAGACGGAGAATACCCCGACACAGAACTCGAACGTCATTATCTGACAATAAGGTTCGAACAGCACAGACCGCCCGGAAATCCGCGTCGCATGCGGCACAATCAGGGCGGCCTTCATCTCCAGCCCTACGAGGATGTGTTTGAGGTTGGACCTCAGCCGGCCTCTAACATCGGCATGAAGAGCTGCAGGGATGACACCATTGAGCCACGGTTCCCATTCGGTGGACGTCGAAAGGTTTACGTAGCCTGGTGGGTCCTCGGGATATTCTGCGAGATAGAACACGCTCCTCTCCTAAGTAACGCTGCTGAAGCAAAAGATACATGAATGCGGCCGAACAGCTAGAGCCAGCAGACGGGTAACGGCAAATAGCGTTGTCCCTCAACCCTTTGTTTAATTTCAATCTACGAGGTCATCTTCGTCCAAATCAGTGCTCGGAACCTCAGGTACTTCAACCACCATTTCCCTCCAGCTGAGCAATCCCGCATCCTCCAGTGCCTCGATGTCCGGCAGGTCCCGCAGCGTCTCCAGCTCGAAGACGGAAAGGAAGTGCTTGGTCGTCACATACGTATAGGGCGCGCCGGGCGTCGGGCTGCGTGGCCCCGATGAAATGAAGCCGGCACCCCGAAGCGCGGCGATCACGTCCCGACTCACCTCCTTGCCAAAAATCTTCGACAACTCGCCACGTGTGACCGGCTGGAAATATCCCACCGCCATCAGCACCATCGCCTCGAATTCGGAGAGCGCCGCAGCCCCTCCGCGCGTCGGCGCGGTCGAGGCGCGAATGGTGTCGGCAAACCGCACCCGGGTGCGGTGCTGCCAGCCGCCGGCGACCGACACCAGTTCGTAGGGCCGGTCGCGCAGTTCTTCTTGGAGATCATCGATCAGCAGGTCGATGCTGCAGTCTTTTCCGACCACCCGCGCCAGCGTCTCGCGCGTCACCGGTTCGGCGGAGGCAAAGATCACCGCCTCGACCCGCAGCATCCATTCGCGCCAGCGCAGCTCCGGCGGCAGGTCCTCCAGTTCCCGGTCATACAACACATCGTATTGCGGATCCTTGTCCTGCCGACGCCTGGCTTTCGCGGTGGTCGTTCCGGCCATCGTCACAGCCCGTAAATCCGGAACGAAGGTCGACCGGAGAGCTCGCGCACGGCGCCAAATCCTTCCAGCCGTTCGAACAGCCGCGTCGCAGCCCAGCGGGACAGATGGCTGCCGGGCGCCGACGCCGGCACCGCGTCCTCCTCGAGCAGTCTTTGAATAACGGAGCCGGCGCCCTTGGTCCGCACCTTCGGCGCCACGGACAGAAGGACCTCGGCCCGTCGCGCGATCTCGCTGGCCAAGCGCAGGGCGCTGCCTGCTCCTTCGACCAGAGCGAGGCAGACAGCGCGCGGGAAAGCGGTCTCGCCGGGACGGACGCGCCCCCTGCCCCCGAGCGTGCGGAAGGCCGGGCCGTAGCGCTCGGCCATCAGCAGCGGCACGGGGTGGTTCCATTTCAGCGTCGCGGCGATCAGCGCATCGGCGAGCGCCCACGCCAGCGGCTCGGCATCCGGACGCCCGGCGTGGATTGCGCTCACCAGCTCCGCCGCGGCAAAGGGCGCCGCGCAGCCGGACTGGAGGACCGTGTCGGCGTGATCGACGGCCGCCGCCAGCTGGTCGTCCCAGCCAATGCCGAAGAGTTCCGCCAGCTCGGCGACGGTCTTCGAGGAAAAGCCAGGTTTTCGGGTCGCGATCCTTTTGTAGGCCGAAAACACCTTTCCGGCAGGACCGGGATCGTCGCCCGCTGCGGTCAGAAGCAGGGCGTCGCGCAGCGCCTTTTCGTCCTCGTTGCGGCCCATCAGCCGCACGGCCGCCGCGGCGCATTTCAGGGCCTGCCGGCTGCGCCAGCAGACGGCCCAGACGGGTTCGGCGCGCACCAGATCATCCAGTGATTTCAGGGCGATACCGGCGGCAAAGGCGGCGTCGGTGTCCGTCAGCTTGCGGCCGCGCGGAAGTGCCCAAGCCGGCAAATTGGCCGGTGGCAGCGCGGTCCGAGCAGGGGTGATGGCGAGCGAATCCATGGATGTGAAGCTACATCGTGCGTGCGTTTTTTGCCACTATAATCGCAACAAACCGCACGCTCTGTCGCCAACAAAGAATGTCCGATAATCTTGCATTATCGGACATTGTTGACGCGCGTCTTAAGTTTTGGTAGATAATGACGAAAAGGTAGATTGTCAGCTGACCGGAATTGATGAGATTCCGCTGTGGTTTCCTGGAGGCGGCATTTTCTGCAGACGCCCTCTCCTTCAATAGGCCGTTGATCTTGTTCCCTTCTTCGATGCACTGGCCGGAAGGGTTTGCCACGTAGTCTCACGATTTCCGTCTCAGGTGTGGTAGTCTCAGCAATTCCGTGCCGGGGCAGATCAAAACAGCCAAACAGAGCGGCCCCTCTTCCTTTTTGGCGCCCTCTCGCCACGCCTCGACGGTGGGAAAATGCGGCCGGCTCGCTTTCGGCCATAAATGACTCAGGGCGCGTTTCGGCATTTTTCCATCTCTGTGGTCATCCTCACCCTTAAAAGTCGCTCTACGGCCAACTGTGGGGGTCGAAAAATTTCGCCCTCTTATCTTTTGAACGGTCCGGCCGTTCCTTGCGTTGGCCAATGGCCAGGGAACCGACAGTCGCGCAGTTCCGCTTTATCTTCTTTCGACAATGCTCATCGGCGGCCTTGTCGATGCGGGCGATCATATCCGCCGGATCGTTCAGCAAGCGGGCGACACCGATGGCAAGCGCATACCGTTCCGCAAATGGTGCAGACGAGAGCTGAGCGATGTCCGGAGGCAGTTGCTGATCATAGATCGGCACTGCGACAACGAATTCCGGCACCACGATTGTCAGCGCAGGGCGTCGGAAGCGTTTCGATTGGAGGGAGGGCTCGTGCTGTTGCGGCAACGACAATCTGGCCAATTCCCACGGAGCCGGAGGCGCCGCTTTGCGGATCGGCGATAGCAGCAGCGACAAAGCCGGCTCAACTGGCACTCCGTCGGCACCCTTTCCCATTCCCCATCGATTGAGTATTGCCCCTCCCCTGCGCGCTGCCCAATAATCGCCGAGGGCACTGACCCCGCGGGTGTCGCGGCTGAACAGGGGTTGACGATGTCGCTCGCACCAGAAGGAAAATGCAAATGACCAGGCTTTGAGCCGTGGCGGTCGTTGCATGCCCTGCGAGCACGCGGGGCAAATCTCCCCTGCTTTCCACCTGAGGAGATTGCGATAGCGCGATGGCAAACCATGGAAGGTCATCGCGAATAGTCGTTCTACCGAGCTGCTTGTTGCTGCGGCGATGCACTCCACATCACTAAGCGCGGGTTCCCTCTCCAGCTCCAGCGCAGGTCGTGCCCAGCCGACATGCGCTTGCAGCTCATCCAACGAAACAAGATAGACGTCGGCGACCCGCTCCAGCCAGGAGCTCAACCGCTCCTCCGGCAAGGGCGGTGGTACGATCGGAAGCGGCGTTCTCCCCTCCCCTCTCATGGCTCAGGCCGTAACGAAGGGCGGCGGCACGGCGACGCGGTGATCGAGGATCGCGGCTGGCGTAATCCGCTCGGTTCCGGTGAGGACGGCCTGCACGGCAAGGTCAATCACCATTCGGAATATCGATGCCGTGACGCCGCTATTGACCTCGGCCAGACGTTTGAGCGCGCTGTCCGTAAGCTCGGACGGTAAGCGCAGTGGCAACGACCGCAGAAGGCCTCCTACCAATCCATGAAAGTCGGCGTCGTGCCGCCAAGGTGGCAAGCCATAAGGTTCGAAGCGGCTGTTGAGATGGGCGTCTCCCCGGATCGCATCCCGTGCTTCGTGAGAGCCGAGGCAGATGAGCGGAATGCGCAACTCGTTGCCGAGGAAGCGCAGCAGATTGAGCATGCGGCGCTGCTCGCGATAGGTGCCGGCAATCAGGTTCTGGACCTCGTCGATAACCAGCATGCGCGGCGCGGTTTCCTGCAGCAGTCGAAGCGCCTGCGTTTCAAGCTGTCCGATCGTGGATCGTGTCGGCGGCGGGGCGCCGATCACCGAAAGCAGGCGATGATAGAAGCGACCCTCGTCCGGCGAGGCCACCATCTGCACGGCAATGATGGGCCGATGGTGGATGCCACTGCTTTCATCGAAGCTCGGAGGATGCGCGCGGACGAACTTCTCAATGATCATTGTCTTGCCCATGCCAGACGCCCCGAAGATCAGCAGGTTCGGCATGCGGGCACGCTTGGGGAACAAAAGAAGTTCCTCAAGTTTGTCGAGCGCCTGTCGGGCACGCGGATAATCGATCCACCGGTCTACCCTCATATGCTCGATGCGCTCTCGATCCGGCATGCCGGCATGGGCCTGTACAGCGGGATCAAGGTGCGAACAGGCCGTCATTCCCACACCTCCACCGGAAAATGCGGTAAGGCAATCACCGGTTCGTCCATTGGCACGCTTGGCGAGATTGCGGGCCTTTCCTGCAGATGAGCACGCCGCGCACGCCATCTGCGTGTTTGGGTGGTTTCCCGGATCGCCTGATCGACAAGTGCACGTTGCGCAGCGATAGTCTGGAAAATCGTCTCTTCATCGATCTCGTGGCGGCCGCGGGCTCGCTGCACGCGGATCGCTGCCTTCTGCTCCCACAGCGTGATGGCGGGGCGTCCAGGATTACGCGTTGGCACCATCAGATAGTTGTCGCCCAGCTTGACGAAGACCCGATGGAGATCCCGCGGGTCATATTTGACCAGAACCTTGTCCTCGCACCGGCCGATCCAAGGTGCAAAGCCGTCAGACCAGTAGCAGATGTTGTTGAGGTGGATACCGGTTCGCCGCAGCACACGTGCTTCAAACGGCAGGAAGTCGATCAGGAAAGCGAGCGGGTCAAGGACCTGCCGCCGAGGATAGTCGGATATGGCTTCATTCCAGGCCGCGACTGGCGGTCGGCCAATGCCGCGATGCAGGTCGGAATGGTAGGCGATGATCTCCAACGCCAGCCAGGCCTCAAGCTCCCGCATTGTCATCACCGCCCGCGCCTCGGGATCGTAATCGCCCCGCTCAAGCACATTGGAGAAATGCGTGCCGGGAAGCAGATGTACCGCGCCCATCATCGTGCCGATCAGGCGTTCGATATGTCCGCCAAACCGGGGCGTTCCTGGCGGTCGGTAGGAGACGATGATGTTATGGTCGTCGCAGCCCCGCTTGAACGCGCGCGCATGGAATTCGGCGCCGTTGTCGACATGAATGCGTTCTGGCAAGCCGCTTGTGGGCCACTCTAGGGCTATCCCGCGATCCTCCAGCCACCGGGCCTTATCGATGATCGCGTGCGTCAGGCAAAGTGCCACAGATGTCACCGACGGCGCCTCTAAGGAAAGATAGAACCCCAGCACCATTCGCGTGCAAACATCGATGGCAATGCTCAGAATTGGCCGGCCAATCGGCTGCCGTTCAATTGGATCGACTACCGTTACGTCGACCTTCGTGTGATCGATCTGGACCACCTGCAACGGACGCTGGGCTGAAAACTCGCCGGGTAACGCCAGGAACTGCGCATCAGCCCGCGCTTTTCCCTCGCGGCGGCGCGTCATGGCTTCCACATCCAGGGTCGCAAGATAGCCCTTCAGGCGTCTGATCGACGGTGGCGGCAACTGTTCTGCGCGGCAGTCGGCAACGATGTGCTTTCGTAGCCGAGTTAACGTCGGCCGTTCCGGCATGGCATAGAATGTCGTAACGTTGCGATCAACAATTGCCTTCAGAGCCGGTTCAAAGGCATCGATGCCCCCGCGCCGCCCCGACTTCCGGTGAATGAGCGCCGCGGCACGCTCCTCAGTCCTGAATCGCTTCAGCCAGCGGAACAGGGTCGCACGGCTGACTGCAAGCTCTGCCATCGCATCGGCGACATCCCCGGCCGTGGGACGCTGCGGTAGACGCCGCAGAACCTCCGCATGCCGCAGCACTTTCTGCCATTCGACTTCGTTGAGCTGATCACGTCGCATAGCCTTCACGCGCCTGGCATATCGAGGTAATCTCACCATATCTGAATCGCGTGACAGTTCAGTCTCAACGAAACCGAAACGGTCTCACGAAATCTGAATCGGCTAATCCCTTGGAAACAAATGAACTCCAGTCTCGCGAAAAACGGTCAACTGACACCGAAAATCACGTCGAGGAGAACTCAGCGGCGTCTCTCAGCACGGCGCCGGAGCGTGATGTTTCCACGCCGGAGGTGTCGGACGGAAGCCCCCTCCCCCCTCTTGTCGGCGAGGACCAGACATCAGCTCACCTCGCCACTCTTGCCGATCGTGCCCGGGGCTACGTGGAGGCGGCCAGTTCCGCCAATACGCGAAAAGCCTATGCCTCCGACTGGAAGCATTTTGGGGCCTGGTGCCGTCGGTCGGGTCTTACCCCCCTTCCGCCGCATCCGCAGACTGTCGGCCTCTACATCACCGCCTGCGCTTCCGGCACGGCCGAGCGCGGCACCAAGCCGAATTCCGTATCGACGATCGAGCGGCGCCTCTCCTCCCTTTCATGGAACTACGCTCAACGCGGGCTGACGCTTGATCGCAAGGATAGGCATATCGCCACCGTCATGGCCGGCATCCGCAACAGCCACGCCCGCCCCCCGGTGCAGAAGGAAGCGGTCATGGCGGAAGACATTATCGCAATGATCGAGACGCTCGAGCGCGGCACCCTGCGCGGCATGCGTGACCGCGCCATGCTGCTGATCGGCTATGCCGGCGGCTTGCGCAGATCTGAAGTCGTTGGCCTCGACCTCAAGGCGGACCAGACGGAAGACGGTCGCGGTTGGATCCAGATCCTTGACAAGGGCATGCTGATTACCCTGCGCGGTAAAACCGGATGGCGGGAGGTGGAAATCGGCCGAGGTTCCTCCGACGCCACATGCCCCGTCGCTGCTATTGAGACCTGGATGAAGTTCGCGAAGCTCGCTCATGGCCCCCTTTTTCGCCGCGTGACCGGGCAAGGGAAAGCTGTTGGGTCGGAGCGGCTGAACGACAAGGAGGTCGCTCGGCTTGTGAAACGGACGGCCATGGCCGCCGGCGTCCGGGGCGATCTGAGCGAGATCGAGCGCGCCTTCAAGTTCTCCGGTCATTCCCTTCGTGCTGGCTTGGCCTCGTCCGCCGAAGTTGATGAGCGGTACGTCCAGAAACAACTTGGTCATGCATCTGCAGAGATGACCCGGCGATATCAACGCCGACGCGATCGGTTCCGTGTGAATCTGACCAAAGCGTCGGGTCTTTAAGACACCCTCCTCTGTCCTGTTACGGCACCTCAATATCTGGGCGCACGCTGCTCCCGAACGGTAACGAGCGGACCTAAATGTAGGGGGGGCGTCGTCCCGGTGATCCTGTACAGGATCATCACACCTGCCCTGCTCCCGTAAGGGTGCAGGAGAGCTTGAAACGATCCTCTAATATTGATATGTTCCCGATCGGGAGCAAAGGATGATGACATTGCCAAAGAAACCGCTCGATTCGCTAGTCGACATCCAGAAGTTGGTCAAACAAACTAGTCCGGCAATTGATCTGGCTCGGACTCTGGCTTCGATCGAAGCGCCTGCGAAAACTTTACGTGATCTCGGCAAGACATTAACTGTAAACTCTGATCTTATGAAGTCGATCGAGTCTGCCTCTGACATTGCTAGGCGATTGATGCAGCATTCGGATCTGGCGGCCAAGCTGACGGAAGGGTTGCCGAAGATTGATCTAAACCTTCCTGATATCTCCACCTCGATAAAGGCGTCCTTGCCCAAGCAATTGCCGGATTTTTCAGCTCTCCCGCCTGCGCCTTCCCCGGTCGCTATGCCAAAAGCAAGTCCAGAGACTTTTGTACAAGCGGATTTTCAAATCGACAGCATCGCAGATTTGGGACGCATGGTCCGTCGCCTACGAGAGCGCCGAAAACAGTCGCAGCAGGAATTCGCAGATCTGGCAGGCGTGGGACGCAGGTTTATCTCTGAACTCGAAAACGGCAAGCCGACGCTGGAATTTGCAAAAGTTCTCCAGGTCGCTCGAGCGGCCGGCATTTCCTTTATCGCGCGCGACCGGTCACTGTAAATGGAAGTGCTAGCTCTCGATGTCCGCCTTGACACATCCCCCGACCCGGTGGGAGTTCTCGTGCGAGATCAACGCGGCGGTCTGGCATTCGCCTATAGCGAATCTTATGTCTCGCAACCTGGTGCCATAACTTTGTCGCTGTCCCTGCCCTTGACACCAGAGCCGTTCGAGGAGGCCGTGACCCGTCCCTTCTTTGACAACCTGCTCCAAGAGCGGGATGGCGCGCTTTCCGACATTATGGCTCGCGAGGGCATCGCTCGTGACGATATTGCGAGCTTGCTGTTTCATCTCGGCAAGGATTGCGCAGGTGCCATCTCGGTTCTACCCTCTGGCTCACCTCCGACCAAGGTGCCCGGCGATTATCAGAAAGACTACCAGCGCATCGACGACGACCGACTGATCGCGATCGTTGACTCGCTCCACAAGCGACGGCGGCTGCCTCCGGGTACGGATGACCCCTCCCCTCTTGCAGGCATGCAGAGCAAAATCGCTCTTACTCTCCTGCCGGACGGCTCTCTGGCCGAGCCGATACCAGGTACTGGCGCGCCGACGACGCATATCCTGAAAGTTCCTGACCAGGACCATATCCACGACGGGACTCTCGAACATGAGGTAATGCGACTTTCTCAGGAGGTAGGGTTTTCGACCGCTGATGTCTCGCTCCTCCCAATCGCTGGCGTCAACGTCCTTCTGGTCACGCGGTTCGATCGTGCTCGCGACAGAGACGGCCGCATCGTGCGAATTCATCAGGAGGATTTCGCGCAGGCCCTTGGCCTGCCGTCGGCGCTCAAATACGAACGCCGAGGAGTTCCCGGCCGGCGTTTCGACGTTGATGCGGTCCGGCGAATACTCGATGCAACAGTTGATCCCGCCGTAGAAAGAGAACTCTTCATTCAAGCGACACTTTTTGACTTGTTCGTCGGCAATGTGGATGCCCACGCAAAGAACTTCGCGCTTCTCCATGAGCCAGGTGTGAGGATCCGTACTTCACCCCGTTACGACATTCTCCCTACGCGCCTCGACGATACACTCACAGATGAACTCGCTTACCGAATTGGTGATGCCACGACCCTGGACGAGATAAGTGGAGAAGACTTTGATCTCTTCCTCCAGACTGTTGGCATTTCGAGCGCCGCGGCGCGCCAGCGCCTTTCGAAAAGATACGCCACAGAGATTGCCGCCAAGCTTGCCGGACATTTGGACCGACTTGGTAGGGGTGGGCAAAAGCCGCTCGCCGATCTCATTGCATCCAACATGCGCACACTTCTAGGTGCACTGGAT
Source organism: Rhizobium subbaraonis (assembly GCF_900220975.1). Taxonomy (GTDB): domain Bacteria; phylum Pseudomonadota; class Alphaproteobacteria; order Rhizobiales; family Rhizobiaceae; genus Mycoplana; species Mycoplana subbaraonis. The sequence continues at coordinate 101,446 of NZ_OBQD01000016.1, forward strand.
ATCGAAGTCCCCGGTCCAGCGAAAGACCGTGACGCGTACATCGGACGAGCCGGTGGATGGCTGTTGAGTTAAGCGTATCCAGAGAGGTGGGTCGAAAGATCAGGTTCATAGTCGAACCGATAAGCGCCGCGAAAGCTGCCCCCCGTTGCTCAAATCGGGAAAAGCAACGAGCGATTCTATTCGTCTGGCTCGCGTAATTGATCGCGAGCACGTGAATTTAGACCCCCTAATGGATGTTTTCGACTCTTATTTTCCCTAACCGCGCGAACGAGGTCCTTCGACAGGAAGTCGCTAGCCCATTGCATTTCCAGTATGTTTTGGGGCCAGGCCCTTGGCTTCCGTTTTTCGGTAAGGGTTTGTTAACCTTAAAGAGCTTGCCCAATGGCCAGAATCGAGGCTTATTGCAACAGCGGTTGAAAAAGGGTTTTGCCGCGTTGAACCGCTGTTACTGAATTTTGGGTTAGGCATGAAAACCAAAGCTGACGCGCAGGCATCATCACGAGAAACACTCGTAAGCCTTATAGACCGGCATTCGTCGGCTCTTGCTGTTCAGTTACAAGCGCATCATGTGAGCACGTTCCCGCCGACGGCGCAAAAGGGAATACGCCATTTCCAACCGTCAGAAGCTGCGAAACTCGTGGGTGTGAAGGAAGTCTATCTTCGTCAGGTCTCTAACGACATAGACAATCTAGAGGTAAGCACGACACCTGGCGGTCGACGCTCCTATTCCGTCGTTGATATCGACAAGATCCGCCGGCATCTCGACAAGGTCGGCAGAGCAGACCGTAGATATTTGCCTCACCGCCGCGACGACGAAGAACTGCAGGTTATTTCCGTCATGAACTTCAAGGGTGGTTCGGGCAAAACGACCACGTCCGTTCACCTCGCCCAATACCTGGCGTTAAAGGGCTATCGCGTACTCGCTATCGATCTTGATCCGCAGGCAAGTATGTCAGCCTTGTTCGGGCATCAGCCCGAAATCGATGTGCACCCGAACGACACGATGTACGGCGCAATACGGTATGACGACGGGCGTCGGCCGGTGAAAGACATCATCCGGAGAACCTACATTCCGGGACTGGACCTTGTCCCCGGAAACCTCGAACTGATGGAGTTCGAACATGACACCCCTCGCGCGCTGATGACGCGGCAGCCGGGCGATGTGATGTTCTTTCAACGTCTCAGCGGTGCAATCGATGATGTTAGTGATAACTACGATGTCGTCATCATCGATTGCCCTCCTCAGTTGGGCTACCTCACGCTCTCCGCCCTCACCGCGGCGACATCGGTTCTCGTGACGGTCCATCCGCAAATGCTGGATGTCATGTCGATGAATCAGTTTCTCGCAATGGTCGCTGATCTGCTGCGAGAAGTCGCCGCCGCCGGCGGCAATGTTGATTTTGCCTGGCTGCGTTACCTCATCACTCGGTTTGAGCCGTCCGACGGACCTCAAAATCAGATGGTCGGCTATCTTCGTTCTATTTTCGGCGCCCATGTGCTGAATTTCCCGATGCTGAAGTCGACCGCCGTGTCAGATGCGGGGCTTACGAATCAAACTCTTTATGAAGTCGAACGCGGCCAGTTCACACGCAGCACCTATGACCGAGCCATTGAGTCGATGAACAGCGTCAATGACGAGATTGAAACCCTGATCAAGAGAGCTTGGGGACGAGCGACATGAGCAGAAAGAACCTCCTGAACTTAATCCAGGTCGATGCCGACATGCCCGGAAAGGTTGCCACATCCGACAACAAGCTTGTCGGGCAAGTCGCCAGCACAATGCGAGAAGAGAAAGCCCGGCAGGCACGCGCCGACGACATCGAGCGGCGGCTTGGTGAGGGTCAGTCTGTCATCGACTTGGACACCGCTCTCGTCGAGCCCTCTTTCGTTCGTGACCGGATGCCTGGCGATATCGATGGTCTGCTTTCGTCGATTCGCGAGCAGGGTCAGCAGGTGCCAATCCTGGCACGTCCCCATCCTGAGAAACCGGGACATTATCAGGTCGCCTTCGGTCATCGTCGTCTGCGCGCGCTCCAACAACTCGGCTTGCAGGTAAAGGCGGTTATCCGTGCCTTGACGGACGAGGAACTGGTGATCGCCCAAGGGCAAGAAAACAACGAACGCGAGGACCTCACCTACATAGAGAAGGCACGGTTCGCTCAGCGACTGAAGGAGCGTTTTGCCCGCGAAGTGATCACATCGGCGATGTCTGTCGACAAGGCCGAGTTGTCGCGAATGCTTTCCGTAGTTGAAGCTATTCCCGCCGATCTGATCGATGCTATCGGACCTGCCCCCGGCGTTGGACGGCGAAGCTGGCAAGAGTTGGCGGATTTGATCCATAAGGACGAAAACAAGAATCGTCTGGAACTGGCGCGATCGGACGAGTTGCAGAGCATGACTTCGCAGGATCGCTTTAAGGCGCTTCTTAGCGCCTTAAAGCCCCGCCGTGTTGTTCGTGGTTTGCCTGAAGTTCTCTCGACGTCGTCCGGTCAGCGACTGGGCCACGTCAAACAGAGCAAGTCAAAAATCGAAATTACACTCGACAGGAAGGAAGCGGGGGAGTTCGCGGCCTTCCTGCTCAATGACGCGGTTGCTCTTTTCGAAGAACGCCGTGCGAAGTCCACTGGAAAAGAGGAAGCATAACCGCAAAAGAAAAGAGCCCCCAAAACGTCGCCGTCTCGGAAGCCCCTATCTGTCTAAGCATCAGTAGAATCGCATTTCCGGGATTCATCGTCAAGAGTCTAGGCGCCGTTTCGGCGAACGAATTTCTTTTGCCTGTTAGAAGGTGAAGAACGATGCGTACGGAAAGTGTGACGACGCCTTTTGGGCGGCGGCCGGCAACGCTTGCCCTTGTCAGGCGGCAACAGGCGGCCGGCGAAATACCGACAAGCAAATCTGCTGACAAGTGGAGGGTCTTCCGCGATGCGTCTGCAGCGATGGAACTGCTGGGGCTGCAGTCGAATAGCCTGTCTGTCCTCGACGCGCTGTTGAGCTTCTTCCCCGAAAAAGAACTGCGAGGGGATGCGCAGTTGGTGGTTTTCCCGTCGAACATGCAACTGTCACTGCGAGCGCACAGCATGCCTGGATCGACCTTACGGCGCCATTTGGGTGCGCTGGTTGATGCCGGTCTGATCATCCGCAAGGATAGCGCCAACGGCAAACGCTTTGCGCGCAAGGGTGCTGACGGGGATGTTGAAAGCGCGTTTGGCTTCGATCTCTCTCCTTTGCTCGCCCGTGCGGAAGAACTCGCGCTTCTGGCGCAGCAGGTGATCGCGACGCGTGCAGAGTTCAGGAAAGCCAAAGAGAAGCTCACAATTTGCCGACGAGACACCCGCAAGCTCCTAACGGCTGCCATCGAGGAGGGCGCTGATGGTGATTGGCAGGCGATCGAGGAGGTCTACGTCGGACTGATCGGCAACCTCCCGAGGACGCCAACACTCGTTGAGGTGAGGAAAGTACTTGAAAGCATGGAAATGCTGAAGGAAGAAATCCTCAATCGCTTGGAAACAAACGGAAAAGCAGAAAATAATAGCACCAATGATGCTCAAAATGAGCGCCACATACAGAATTCAAACTCCAACTCCACTACTGTATTTGAACCTCGCTCTGAAAAAGAGCAGGGCGAAAAGTTGAGCAAGCCAGCAAAGCCGAGCGAGCCGCTAAAGGTCTTCCCCCTCTCCGTTGTGCTGAGGGCTTGCCCGCAAATCTCCGATTATGGCCCGGGCGGAGCCATCGGGAACTGGCGCGATCTCATGTCTGCGGCCGTGGTGATCCGCTCGATGCTCGGCGTGAGCCCCTCGGCCTATCAGGAGGCCTGTGAAATCATGGGACCCGAAAATGCAGCGGTGGCAATGGCCTGCATCTTCGAACGGTCGAATGTGATCAATTCTGCCGGCGGCTATCTGCGCGACCTTACACGACGCACCGAGCAGTCGGAATTCTCGCTCGGTCCGATGATCATGGCGCTTTTGAAGTCGAACGCTGGCGGGCAACTGAAAGCCGGATAAGGCGACGCGTCTTCCCTGAGGCTTGTTTTAGCTGTGGAGCCTCAACAGGTTATCCGCGGTTAGGCCGAGACGGCTGATTGGGGTTTTGGACTTTAGGCTGCTGTGAGGGCGATGCCAATTGTAGCGGTGGGGCCAGATTGGCAGTTCTGCAGCGCGGCGCTCCGAGGTTGGATAGGCGACAGCGTAGGCCCATTCGCGCAGCGCCGTCTGGATGAAGCGCTCCGCCTTTCCAATGGTCCTGGGCGTGTAGGGCTTTGTTCTGACATGCCTGAGGCCGAGCTTGCGGCAAGCCTTTCCAAACGCTTTCGATCGGTAGCATGAGCCGTTGTCGGTCATAACGCGGGTGACGGTGACGCCGAGGCTGGCATAGTAGGCGATTGCGGCGCCGAGGAAGGCGACGTGGGCCAGCCGGCGCCACGCGACTTGCCCTTTTATGGATCGCCCGTGCTGCGGTGTCCGACGCGGTCGGCGCGATATCCTTCAGGCGCGACAGCCCGGCACTCCTGAGCACCCGGCTGACGGTGGCCGGCGAGACGCCGACCTCGAGCGCGATGTGCTGGCCGGTCCAGCGCTGACGGCCCAAAGCAACCACACGCGCGGCAACCACCGGATCGGTCATGCCTGCGCGCCCATGGGCCTTGAAGCGCTCGACCCAGCGCGCCACGATCTTCGCCGATACACCAAAGAGCCGTGCTGCCTGGACTTGGGAAAGACGACCCGCAATCACCGACAACGCCATCTCCTCTCGACGCAAAGGCGTCAGACGGGCATTCTTATGGATGTTCATTCAGACCCTCCGATGGATACTGAAGCTTGGTAACTCCAGTCTCCCCGGTCCAGTCCGAATGGACAACCTCCTGAGAGCTTACACTTAGCAAACATCCAATCTGTGAGTGGCACTCAGTTTGCTCATAATTTGGGGGTCCATCCCGGCTAAGACCGTCTTCCGACGTACACTATCGACGTGACCCAGGATCCTGTTTGCGCTGGGGTCTGATTAAAAATCTGAGAGATCCTGTTTCACCAAGATCTCAAGGCGGTCATCGCCTCTTTTGGTAGCGCTCTGCGATTGAATGCCGACATCGATTCTCGCGTCGCATCAACGGCGCAATTGCCAGGGAAATCACCAACGCCTGTGTTGGTGATTTCCCTGTTCGACACTGTCGTTAAAATTCGACGGGAGGGGTTTAGGAGGGGTTTTGATTTCTGCCTTATGTGCGTGACGTGGTTTAAAGGAAGAGGATCAAAATCATGCCAGGCCCAACGCTCGCATTTGGCAAGCATTCGAGTGGCGAGTTTTTGCATATCTCCCGGGCTGCGAATGGCAACAATTGCCACTGTACCTGCCCCGAATGTGACTTGCCCCTTATTGCTCGCACGAATCACATGACACCGCATTTTGCGCACCGGACAGCAGTGGGAAGCGGCACCAAAGGATGCGGAACAACCGGCCAGATGACTGCCTTGCACACGTTCGCCAGGGACTTGTTTCTCCGTGGCGGCCGCGTCCAGCTTCCAGCCATATCGCAGGACGGACACCGGGTGGTCGGTCCCATGGAGGTCGAATTGACGGATGTCAGAACCGAGCAGCGATTTGATGGATACCAGCCTGACGTCATCTTCTCCGCCTCGGGCAAACCTCTTCTTATGGAGATTGCCGTTACGCATACGGTTCCAGCTGCGAAGGCAGGTTTGATCCGGCGTCAGAGAATCGAGGCTTTCGAGATCGACCTTGAGCTGGATTGCGTCCCTGGCAATTTTTCCGCTGAAGCCGTTGAAAATCACGTCCGGCTCCAAGCCCCTCGACATTGGATCTACAACGAAAGGCTCGAAAATCGACTTCACTCTCTCTACCACCTTGATGCTGTGCGGGCGCGCGGCCAGCTGACATTGGAGAAATCCAAGGCGCTGGCTGAGCTCTACGATCGGTTGGCCAAAGTCCGGAAAGTGCCTGCCCCTTCCCTTGCCGCGAAAAAAGCATCCGTCTGGCAGTGGCTGATCGACACACACCCATCATTCGAGGGATATTTTCGAACGTCAGCAGATGATTGGCGCGCCTTCGTTCTTCTGGAATGTCTGAATGGTCTCGGCCTTCCGTTGAGCCGCATTGTCACGAGGCTCAAAGGTGCCGAACATCTTCACGCCGAACTGGCTGGTGTTGACTGTTCATCGTCAGAATCGGCTGAAGCGGGGCTTCCGGCGTTCGGGGTGGAGGCGTGCGTGTTCACCTTCTTGTCTATCCTTGAAAAGCGCGGAGCTGTCGTGTGTCTACCCGGCGGAATTTGGCGCCTGCTCGTGGAACTTCCCAGCCAGCAAGCGCTCCCGTTCGGACCCGTCCCTGCCCGCCCGACCAGAAGCGAATACGTAGCGAAGCGCCGCGAGAAGTTGGAAGCAAGTCTTCAGCGGATCGCGGCAAAGCTTTGTCCGGCAGACAGGGACGAGTTTGAAAGCGGCATGGAGGCGTGGTGGACGCGCGCCCTGGAGGGTCGCTCAACTCCCCTCGATATTATCGCCACCGGAAATTACCGGTGGGAGCGGTTGAACCAGCAACTTGCCACTATTGAGGAGGCGCTCAATTCGGACACGCCCGATCTTTCCGAATCACTCGGTCTTCCGATGAGCGAAGCAATGGCAGCTCACGCGGCGCGGGCCGAGATCGTCGAAAGGGGGAAGGGCCTCCTTCGAGGTGAAAAGCTTCGTGCGAGAGCTTTACAGAAATTTGACACGGAGATCGCGGCGATATGGCTTGGGACGAGAGCATCCAGAAAAGGGCTTTCGCCGCTCGAGTTTGCGATGGCATCGGACAGCGGCCTGCGGATTTCTCTTGAGGAGCTGGAGCAGCGGCTTGTGAACAAGAATCGTATCCCTGTGATCCAGGAAGAGCTTCGAATTTGGGTGGAGAAGAAATTTGGCATTAAGGGGCTCAGGTTCATCCAAAGAGGAAATGACGGTCTTCCCGACCGACGAACGCCCCTGCAATGTTGTTATGACGAAGTCAGCTTGGCCAAGATGCAGGAGCTGACCACACTTTGGGTCTAGTTGAGTGGGGGAATTGTCCTGGAAATGCTGCGCCGTTTCGCGCTGCCCCTCAGTCAGGGCGCATTGAGAGCACGCGCCTGCCCATGAGACCAGGTCGTGGCGGATATCATAAGTTCGGGGAGGCGGAAGATATGTTGACCGCGGTCATCAGCAATAACTAATTGATATCAATTGTTTTTTTGTGCCGATGTTTTCGCTCTGTGCCTTCGGTCTCTTTTTCTTTTGATCGGATAGTTCAAATCAGACCCCTGGTACAGCGGACGCAGTCCGTAGCTACAACGTCATACAAAGCCGATCTGGCGCGAACTCCGATGGCAGGCTTGCCTGGTAAAGATTGTCGTTGACCGCGGTCAACAATCATAACTTACGGGTTTGTATAGGTTTTTCGGCGCGGGTCACAATGGAGGACCGATTGCGTCGGCACAGCTGGCTAGAACCATCGAGCTAGGCGCTTTGATCAACCAGGCCTCGCCAGTTGAACGCCCTCCCCGCTCATACGCCGCCTTGATGCCGCTTTGTGCCCGCAACGCGCGGCACTTAGAAATTGGAGCTCTTATCAGCGGCCCTGCTCCGGCTCGATCTTCTTGGCCGGCGGTGACTGCGTCTTGTGCGCTGTGTTGTTACACTAAACCGGACGCCGGCATCTCGAACCTGAAGGGTCCCGCCAGCAGCTTCTCGTCGGGTCTGTTCCAACTTTTGCCGCTGTCGGGGCCCGACGGCACGCGTGGTAGAAACAATGGTCCCCTGCTCCATGCCAGAAGTTGCTTAAGCGACGCGGAGTTCAAAGGTCACTCAAGTGGCGGCGGTGACATAGTATCGGGCATTGCCCGATGGGCTGGCAGACCCATGTCAAGGCCATCCGGCATTCGTTGGTATCAGAAGCATCTGATTGGAGAACCTCGGGAGTTCGGTCATACTCGGAGAGCGCAATTCCAACTGCAGATCCAATGCGCGATGGCCTGCCAGATCGGACGCCTTCGGGTGGGCGTGGAACGCCAGGTGCAATATCTTTCCAGAGAGGGTTCGGCGTTCCTCATTGACGCGCCAATTCAAGCGGTGCTGAGAGATCGCGTCTTACCATCCAATCTCGCAATCGGTCGATCCGTTACCGCCCGTCTCGAAATCAATGACACGAACGCACAAAACTCTGATGGCTCAATCCTTGCTGACCGCTCGTCTGTCTTCTGTTCACAAGTCCAGATCGAGGAGCGATTGGTCCACCTCCCCAGAACGTGCGCCAGTCAGCGATGCGAGAGAAACTTCGAGATGCCGGGAAGGTCTCCTGAATGGGTGGACAGTCGCAAGAAGCGTCGAGTAATTCGTCTACCGTCAAGATGGGGAGGGCGACCGTGCGACTGCGAGTTGCCTGCGTGAAGTCCGAATATTTGATATTTACGATGACAGTCTTGCCGCTAATGTGGTTTGCCTCGCAATGGCTCCAAACCTTTTCCGGCGAGGGCCCTCAGTTCAGCCGACGCAAGACCGAGGTCGTCTATGTCCTCGATGAACGTATTTTCGGCACCAACAGATTTCCGAATCCTATCGGGGCGAACTTGCCGTTGGTCGATGCCCCGGGCAATGCCGTTTAAGTTCGGCCCCGACTTCCCGAATCAATTCCTTGGCTCTTCATGCGTTCTCCCGTCGCCGGACGAACACCATTGAACTTCTTGTCAGGGAGGCCCTCGATTAAACCGGGCCCCTGTTTTGGGGCACTGACAGCCTGGCCATTTGGCTCATTCAAGTCGCTTGAGGAGTTTGTTGTAGGAATTGCCGGCTGATGCATTCAAACCAGTCATCGCGTTGATCTTGGCCCGGATCTCCAATGCGATGTCGGCAGCACTGTTCATCCCCTTCAAGTTTTCAGTGACATCGAGATAGGTCTCGTCGAGAGAGAGCGGTTCGATCAGAGGCATGTATTCGGCAAAGATCTTGTGGAATTGCCTGGAGACGGATTTGTAGACATCAAAACGTGGGGGCACAAAAATCAGGTCGGGGCATTTTCGCTTGGGAGTTATCGAGGCCATCACAGAATGAATACCGAATTTACGTGCTTCGTTGCTGGTCGTGGCAACCACGCCCCGTGCGGCGGAACCGCCAACGGGGAGCGGCCGCCCGCACCGCAACGGATGATCGCGCTGCTCAACGGACGCATAGAAGGCTACCATATCCACATAGATGATTTTGCGGATCGGCGAGGCGGTCCTCGTGCGCTTGGGCGTGCTCTCATGGATGAGCGAAACAAAAAGAGAGCATAGCGGCGGCTGCGAGAATATCCAAGCGTCATGCCGATCTCTGTTTCCGCGGGTGGCGCCGTTGGATGCCGAGTGACGAGGTAAGATTAGCTTCGGTCGATCTCATCACCGATCACAGCTCATTTGCCCAATGGAGGGTAGGGGAGGGGGCGCCCCTCTCGTTTCACTATGCAGGACATCGTTTGGATTTTGAACCGCACCCAAACATTGGGAGTTTTCCGGTTCAGATCAATCTGGCCGAAAGCGCATCGGGCACCTGACGCGCGCCGATCCCATCGGGCCGGTCGCGCAGTCTTGAATGGCTAAAAACACGGGAGCGCGCGCCTTCCCAGTAAACGCCCGCCCGCCGTGCGGTCTTGCGATCACCTATGGATAGCTGGTACAGCAGCGATAGACATCGAGGCATCATCCTGTGAAGAAAATCAACCGCAGCTTCACCGTCGAGTACAAGAACGCACGGCGTAGGTCGGAGCGCAAACCGGATTCGATATGGGGAGACCTCGATTTGAAGTCAGTGGCTCGGCAGGCAAACGAAGCGGCATTTTCCTCAGCCCGTGAGCATAGTGACGCCTCCCGGGTGGACGAGCCTATCGGGCAGGACAGATCGATAGAGCCGATGTTGACACCGGCGCTGCCGCAGCAGAACAATGCATCGGCGATAGAGGAGATCCATATGCCCGACGAAATAGAAACCGCGACGGAAACCAATACGCAGGAGCCCGTCGTGACGATTGCTGCGCCGGTCAAACAGCGCAAGCCGCGAACAAAGAAGGCGGACGCAGATCAGTCGCAAAGGGCGGCCGTATCGGGCCGCACCGATGCGACAGAGGGCTGGGGCAAGCGCGGTCGCAAAGCCGGAACGATCGTGGCTGCAAGAACTCCAAGGAGCAAGCTTATCAAGAGCGAGAGCAATACCTCTGTTGCTTCACCGACCGCCCCGGTGGACGCGATCGACGACATGGCGGAGCTCCTGCGGCTCGAAGACGAAAACCGCAGCCTGCGCAGGCAGCTTTCCGAAAAGCTGAGGGCCGAAAATGCGGATCTGCGAAAGCGGCTCAATCTCGCTTGACGGGCGAAGGCATCCTCTGCCAGCCGTGACGGTCATCTCGGCGAGGTCACGGCGACCGCCCGGTTCGCGCTCGCTTTGTGTATGCGGGTAGAACACGAGGTTAATGACAATGGCATCCTTATGGAATTTCGTCGCCCGTTTTACGTCAAGACGGCGCCAAGAGCCGCAACAGCGCCTGCAGGCTCCCGACGATGAGCAACAGGACGACGCAAGTCTGCTCGGTGCCAATGCGGTCTCTGACGACGGGGCGGCCGTGAGTGATCTGCCGCAAGCTGGGCTGATCGCGGGGGAGGCGGCGAAAGCGGTCGCCGCAGTCGACCTCGCGGTGGGACCCTGGGCGGCACAGGCTACGGATTTTGCTGCTCCTTCCGTGTCGTTTCACGACGATGTTGTCGCTGCAGAGCGAAGGCGAGGCAAGAACAAGACCGATGAATCAGTCGCCCGACGCCAGCTTGCGAACGCTGTCACCGTAATCCCTCTGGCGATCACCCTCGATGACGAGATAAAGCTCTTGCGTAGCGAGCTTATCGGCAAACTTCGGCTGCAGAACTCTCAACTCAAAACCATGCTGGAGCGTTTCAAATGCTAACTCGCGCCCTGCGGTCATGCGGGGCCAACCGGTGACCGTACGGTCGCGTCACCTCAGATAACGATCCGGGCGCTCGGCGCTTTTCCCATGATTGCGAGGTGAGATCACCAAACCAGGTGCGCGGACAATGCTCCCCAGACTGCGTGCTGGGTTGGAGGACACAAGCCCGTTCAACTGCATTGCGCGTACGGTGATGGCGTGCAGGAGGATGGGCACCGACGCGACGATCATCCGGTAGATTCAGAAATTGGAGACGGAAGTAAAAAACGGAGTCGGAGGTACCGATATGCGTTCAGCGCCTCAAGAGTGAAGGTACCGTTGAAATGTCGCAGCGGACAGAATCTAGAATATTGAAAGGGAAAATCGAACAGGTAGCGACGTATGCCAATAGCAAAAGATCGGTGTCTGTTTGGACGCGTTCATTCATGCTTTTTCACATCATTTGGGGCCAATGCTTTCAACAACTTCGTAACTTTGGATAAATGCACTTCCCGTCGTTCAGCAGGGCAAGAATACTTTTCTGGCTGATAGGAACCGTTAGCACCTTTTCCACTATCATGACCGGCCACTCGATTTCCGGATCGGCTGTTATATCGTCACGCATCTCTAGCACGGCGCACTGAGCCTCCTCACGACTATCGAAGAAAATATCTGGTATGCCTGTTGGCTTCCAACGCTCCTCGGCTGGAGTACCCGCATTTGAGTACGTGTAGAAAGTAAAGACAGTGTCCTGTGCCAACGGTTTCTCCTAAAGCAACCGCGGCGGTACGCCCCCGCCGTCCGATGCTCATTGACCCCCGGTGATCGGCGGATTCGAAACCGCATACCACGGCCCCATGGCCTTTAGTCCCGGAGAACCTATTGCATACGCCACAGGTCCCCCGACCGCAAAGGTCAAGGAGTCTGATGCCTTACGGGTGGCACCAACCGGGTATGAGGGGTTTCGACGCCCCGAAGCGGCGCGTACCGCTTCGTAGCGGAAGATATGCGATCCCGTTGAATTTGTCCTGATATTTTTCCGCTCGTGCGCGCTCATCGCGACACTCTTTGAGCATCAGGTACACTAGAGCGCATCCATTTTACTCGGGGTCATATCCGCATGATTTGAAGTAGTTTGCGCATTCTTGCTGCTCGAACAGTGTGACGATCTGGCCGACCGTATTCCATAAGCCCTCGACCGTTCGCTCTGCTTTTGCGCGCAAGTCAGCTTTGAGCTTGGCGAACGCCTTCTCGATGGGGTTGAAGTCCGGGCTGTAGGGAGGAAGGTAGAGCAACCTGCATCCAGCACCTTCGATTGCGTGACGCACGCCCTGCGCCTTGTGTGCGGGTAGATTGTCCATGATGACGATGTCGCCCGGTGCCAAGGTTGGAATGAGAACTTGCTGGACATAGGCCTGGAATGCGACCCCGTTCATCGCACCGTCGAGGACCATGGGTGCGGTCATGCCGGATAGTCTGAGTGCACCGGTAAACGTCGTTGTCTTCCAATGGCCGTGCGGGACCGGTGAGCGGCATCGATCTCCGCAAGGGGCTCGCCCGCGAATCCGTGACATCTTCGTGCTCAGGCCTGTTTCATCGATGAAGACGAGCCGCGCCGGATCGAGATCGAGTTGGCCGTCGAACCAGTCCTGGCGACGCTTCAGGAGATCGAGACTCTCCTGCTCCAGTGCATGTGCGGTCTTTTTTTGAATGTCCAGCCGCGCTTTCGCAGCCAGACGTCAAGCGCGCTGCGACCGATGGAAACGGCTCTCTCCTCCTGCAATCGCAGGACCATCTCGTTGAGCGTGATATCCTTTGCCTCTTCGATCATGCCGATGATGAAGTCCTCGTGAGCATCGAGGCGTGAGCCAACGCGTCGGCCCTGCTTCACAGGTGTCAACCGACCCGCCCGTGCGCTGGCGATCCAAGCGATGGCTGTCGAAATGCCAATCCCAAATCGGGCCGCCGCTGATCGCGCCGACATGCCATCCCGTGACGCAGCCAGAACGCGGCTACGCAAATCATCGCTGAAAGCTCGGGTCATATTGCCTCCGACCAAATCACCAGTCGCAGCGATGGAATCAGAATTCGGCGACCAAGGGAATCCTCAACGCGATTCCGCGTTCAATGGACGTGCTCTAGCACCGAAGCGTGAGGGGAGGGGAGGCGACTAAGGACATGTAGCTGAGCCATGGGCTGTATTCACCTCAGCTTAGACGATCGGGCCACGAAAACTACACCATGCGGGATCAATCACCGCGCCCAGAACCAGGCAGTCCATTGTAGAGACCCTCGCCAAACTGCGTTGGATCGAGAACCAGGACTGACTTGGACTACAGATATTTTGGGCGGCTTTGACCGAGCTCCGGGCGCCTTGATCTTTCAACCCCTTTCCGCTGCGCGATCAAGCTTGCTCGTAGACGAATGAGGCCGGCTTAAGAGCCGGCCTGCCCCTTTGGGTGCCGCTTGCGAGCCGGCGGCGGCAAGGGAAGCTTCGCCGCGGCGGACAGGCGGCGCTTGTGGCTCACGATTTCCCAGCAACTGCCTCCGCGCCCTTGCCTCCGCATGCTCTTCGCGGTCGCTAGATGGGGTCCCGCGAAATGTACGGGAAGGTATTTCGAGTGGAAAAGAGGGCGGCTGGAAAAGGCCGGAAAAAGAATGGAAAAGAAAGAAATCGAGGAACTGCGCAACCGTGTGCCATGCTCTGCCGTGCTGGAAAAGGCGGGCTTTTCCATTGATCTGAAGGAAAGCACCAGACGAGCGGTAAAATATCGCCGTGGCAGCGAAATCATCATCACGATTCACGACGGCCATGGTTGGTTCGACCCGCTTTCCGAAGCCAAGGGTGATGTATTCTCGCTCGTCGCCCATCTGGATGGTGGAGGGTTCAAGGCAGCACGCGATCGCGTTGCCGAGCTGATCGGCTATGTCCCGCAAGAAGCCGCCAGACGCACGCTTAGTCGCGCCCGAGGACCAAACCTTGCAATTGCCGAACGATGGGACCGCCAACGCAGACCGTGGCCGGGCTCGCAGACATGGGACTATCTCGCGAGGAACAGATTGCTGCCTCCCCATACACTCACAGCTGCCATATCGCAGAACCTTCTTCGGGAAGGCCCCTTTGGCAGTATGTGGGCGGCCCACACGAATGATGTTGGCGTCATTGCCGGTTGGGAGGAGCGCGGCCCGCAATGGAGAGGATTTTCGACCGGCGGGACCAAAATCCTGTTTCGCCTCGGCGGGTCTGCGGCTTCCAGGCTCTGTGTCACTGAAGCGGCGATCGATGCCATGAGCCTTGCTGCCTTCGAGGGTCTGCGTGATGGTACCCTCTATCTCAGTACCGGCGGGGGGTGGTCTCCGGCAACAGATGCGGCGCTGCGCGTACTTACCGGTTCTTCCGGCGTCCAGTTGGTCGCGGCAACTGACAATGACACGCAGGGCGACACGTTCGCCGATCGGCTTCGAACCCTTGCCGAAGAAGCGGGCTGCGGCTGGCAGCGATTGCGGCCTCCTGCAGACGACTGGAACGAGGCTCTGCAAGAGGGGGAGGCGGAACGAAGAAAAAGAAGGGGGGAAAGGGAAGGCGTGCGGCATACGCGCCGGCCACATCAAGGGAAGCTTCGCCCGGCCTGAAGCCGGCCCTTGACCCTGCCGATCGCGATGCCGGCGGCTGGGGAGGGGTGGTGAAGGACTGAAGAGGATGGTGAGGTCGAGAGGACAGCGCCGCGCATCGGTCCGGAACAACTCACAGGGAGCCGAAAATGAATACCTCACCCGCAATCCGCAAGGTCTATCAGGGGGTCGCCGACCGCCACCAGATGTTCCGCATGTTCGACCGCCACGCCCAGCGACCTGATCGTTGGAATGGCGATGCAACATCGCTCTACAGCGGAGAATGGTTCGAGATCCGCGAGAACGAACACGATTACATGTTCGAGATCCTGCCACCCCTGTGGATCTGCGGGTCGATGTTCGCCATGCGCGAGTTTCTGACCGGATCGATCACCAGTGTCTTCTTCGCGCTGCGCATAGACGGAGCCATCCGCCACTTCCACGGCTATTGCGATCTCTCTGATACCTCTTCAGTCGAGAACATGCGGCTTGCCATCACCGAGCGCGAAACCCGGCCGGTGCGTGCCATGACCCGGGATGAGCGCCTGAACCATATCTGGAGTAGCACGGCCGATGATTATCGCGGCTATGCCGGCGACCGTTGGCCATATGCCTTACGCGGCAAGAAAACGATCATCCTCTATGGTGGCGCGGCAGGCACCACGCTCAAGCTGCTGGAAGACCTGACCGACGACGAGATCGCCGCGAAACTGCCCGTGCATCTGCGCCACCTTCCCGTTTTCATCGCAGCGTGAGGGGGCGTGACATGGCAGACTACCGCACCGAGACTGTCGTGACGCCGGACATCCCGGCAAGCGACATGACACCGCTCGAGCGTCTGATGCTCTCTCTTGTTTTCGATGAAGAGGCGTGGAGCGACGGGACCTTCTTCAGCACCTGGAACAGTCCTAACGAACTGATCTCGCCACGCGAAGACGAACTGCGCGTGGCGCTTGAAGGCTCTCCTGGATCGGAAAGCCGGTTCAACGAGTATATCGCCAACCTGCTTGCGGCATTCGATGCCAAAGACGAGGCCGAGCGTGGCTTCTATATCGAGATCGACCTGACCACCAGCCAGGGTGGTTGGCCCGAGATCCTGCAGGATATTGTGCGGCGCTCCAATACCATCGAGGAAATCGTGGTCTGGGCGGCGTTTACCTGCTCGAAGATGTGCGCAGACGGCTTTGGCGGCAGTGTCATGCGCATTACCGGCACGGCAATCCAGTATTCCTCGACGACGGACCGGATCCACACGGGGACGGCGTCTGCAACTGAAGTTCGAGCGCTGCTGTCGAGGCACGATACAGCACCCATGTCCCTGCGACGATTCACCGGTATCCTGCACGCTGGTGAGTGGTTCGAGCTGCAGGAGCCCGCGGCGCGCGCGATGGCCGGTTTGTTTCTCGCCAGTCTACGGCCCGGAGGTCTGACTGTTCTCCCCGGACGCCGTCCCGAACAGATCCGGTCCGTCCTCTTCAGCCTCGTGACCGGTGATGGCGAACGCTGGTTCCACGGTTTCGTCAGCGTCACCGATCCCGCCGTGACGCCTGAAACCATGCGGGCGGCGATTGTTGCGCGCGAATCCGGCAAACCTGTCCTCGACATCCGCCAGGAAAAGCTCGAACGCATCTGGAATGCTGCGGGTGCAGACCGCGGCTATGCCGACGAGATCTGGCCGCCCGGCAATGAAGGCTTCAGGACCATCGTTATTCGCAGGCCCGGCTTCCGGCCTGTTCTCAAATTGCTCGCGCATCTTTGTGCCGAGGAGGTGCAGCAGCTGTTGCCCGAGGACTGACTGACACCAGCAACGCGGCGGTCAACAAACTTCATTTCGATCAGCTGGCCCGGAGCATCGCTTCGGGCCTGTCCGTTTCCAAAAAGGAGAGTTCCATGGGCGACCTAGAAACCACCATTGTCATCGACCCGGCGATCCCACTTACCGATATCACCGAACTTGAACGGCTGGTTCTCTCCAGCGTGTTCGATGCAGGTGAGGTGGACAACGCGCTGTTGCTCTATACCGACAGTGGCGCTGCCCTGACGTTCAGCCTGGCCGCGGGCGATCTATCGGTGGCCTATGAAACGTCTCGCCGCTCACCGAAGAGCGAGCTGAACCGGATCGTTGCCGAATGCTGGCGCGACCAGATCGATGGTCGGGACCGGATCGAAATCGATCTGCGACCAAGCTCCTGGGAGTTCATTCTACAGGACATTGTCGCACGCTCCGAAACGCTTTCGGAAGTCCGCGTACTCGAATGGTCCCGCATCCATCGCAGAGACCCGACAGTTTCGCTGCCTGCATCATGCTGATCACCGCAACGGAATGCGCAGGCCGTTCCAGCGGTGATCTCTTCGAGGAACTGCGCGCAGCAAACGAGATACAAAGGCCGGCCGAGGGCCTGAGATACCTGCCCGGCATGCCTGATCTCTCAAAAGCCGATCCGGTTCTTGAGCGAATGCGCAGTGCGATCGACCGCCAGATGACAGGGCGTTTGCCGCACGACCAGTTCCTGCTCGATGCGGGCGGTCGCAACTCGCTGACCACGATCCGCCGGTTCATCGAGTCCTTCGCCACGCCTGCGCCGGCCATGGCCGACATCCATAGCCGACAACTCGATGCCGCCCTGTGCTGCTGGGAGGCCATGCAGGACTACCGTATCCTCTTCGAACACGACAAGCCGCTGGTGCGGAACATTCACGCTCTGATGTTGCTCTGGACTCATCTCGGTTCGATCGAACTGCGGCGCTGGGCGCGGCCGGCTGCCATCTGCGCGCTCCAGATCCATGACCATCTTGGACGGGAGCTGATCGATCGCCATGCACCGTTCGACTATGGATTTATCCCGGCGGTTCTCGAAGTGCTTGAATGGACAGAGAATGGTCCTGACTTCGCAACACCGCTCGAGGATGCCGCCGCCCGCGTGCTGAAGAAGCTGGAAATGCATGAGGGAGGACGTCGATGAGCGAGAATGCACCATCTTCCATCCCGCCGGCAATTGCAAAGGTTTCTGCCGATCCCGCGTGCAGCAAGCATTTCGTGCATGTCTATACCGTGGTCCGGGTGAAGGTTGAAGTCGATGCCACAAACCACCGGGCCGCTATGACCGCGGCCGACGAACGTCTGTTCGGTAACGGATTTGCCGTCAGCCTCAATCCCCGCGGTATCGGCGTGATCGAGGCCGGCTATGCCGAGGAAGTGGTCGGTTATCTCGTCGATGAAGCGGACGACCCGGACTATGAGAAAACCCGGAGCTACAGTCCAGACCACGAGCCGCAAATATTGGATGACGGACATCGGCGTCCGCCCTTCGTCTCGCTGGAAGACCGGCGCGTGACACTGACATTCGTGCCCCAGATCTGGCGCCATGATCAGGCGATCGAGGTTGATGTCTCTGAACCAAAAGACTGGACCGTGGCGCTGTCACTGCTCCTCGAACGATTTCCGACAGAGGCAGAGTGGGATGCCAATGCGCAGATCAGGGATGATCTGCGTCACGAAGGTGATGCTCCACAATGGATCCGGGACTGGCCCGGCCCCTTTGAAGTTCGACTGGACGACGACGTTGCGGACGTCTGGAGTGGCTCCGATGAACTATGAGCGTCTTCTGCGGCGCCTCAGGGGCAACCCTGATCTGTTTGGCGATGATGACGAACGGTCGCGCCGTGTGACACGCCTTATCATACGCTGCAAGGCGCGGCTGATGCCCGAATGGGGAGGCGCGCGCCAAGCGAGTACAGCTGGAGGCCGACCGTCGCTTCTGGTTCCGGACCCTGTGAAGGGGAAAGGAAGGGGAAGAAAAGAAGACCCCTGCCGCATGTGGCTCCAGCCCGTCAAGGGCGGGCTTCGCCGCTAAAGCGGCCCTTGACCGGCCATCGCCAATGCAGCGGTGAAAAGCTGGATTGGAAAGTCTGAAGAGGCGAGGACAGCGCCGAAATTTTCCAGTCCAAATCCCGAAACTGCGAATGCCATGCTCCGACGGATCGAGATCCGGCGGCATGGTCGTTCGTCCCAACCAATGGTGAAAGACATGCCCATGAAGTTCTTCCCCCCTTCATCGCGCCGACCGATTGCAGGACGGCCTGGCGGATCGGAAAGCCGCCTCATTCCGTCGGCCGCCAATGATGACGATCCGGATCCGACGCCGCCGTCACCTGCGGCAGTAGCCAAACCTGTGGCGGTGGCGAATGAGATTCCGCCGCTTCCCATCGCGGTTTGACGGAGGATTGACCATGTTGACCTTCCCGGTCCAATCCGTCCTCGACGTCATCGCACGTGGTCGCGCCGACGCCGAGGCCAATGGCGGCTTCCGCGATCCCTATTATGGCCTCGAACCCGGAAAGGGTGAAAAGCCCGGCCTCTGGCTCGTTGGAGATCATGGGGTGTATTTGATGTCCAACGGAAAGTTGCCCGAAAACGGCAAGCCATTGGTCGTCTATGCCGAAGAATGCCACCCCGAGCAAAACGACGACTGGTTCGAGGTCAAACGCCAGACCTTCGGGGGCGATGATGGTGTCGATTTCATCGATGCCGAGAGCCTCGAAGCAATGATCGCCGCCAGCGCTGGCGGAACGCATCTCTCTTTCACCTTCGAGGAAGCCGCGATGCAGATCTCGGTCATCCAACGCGGCTGACGCATCATCGTCCGCTGCAACCACAACTTTCCCCCCTTCCACGCGAGCGCCACGCCGGTTCATCCGGTCGATGACGCTCGCCTTTTTCAGGAGCATTCACCAGATGTCCAACGATCCCTTTTCCCTCGACATGTTCGGCAATACCGCGCTCTCCTCCGGGCTTGGTTTTGGCCTTGGCACGACTGAACAATTTGCCCCCGAACCGGCAGCGCATGAAAACATAGCTACCGCGCCTGAAGCGCATGTCGTCCCGTTACCGGTTGTTGAGGCCAAACCACCCTTGCCAGGCAAGATGGGCGATCGTTTCAACTTCTATCTTGATGACGATGATCGCGACCTTCCGAAAAGCTGGAACGAGCGCGCCAGGATCAATGTCGCCGCCATCCTCTCCGCCAACGAGATCGAGAAGCTCGACGTTCCGGTGACGCGCGAACACCAGAAGCGCTTGATCCGTTTTACCGGTTTCGGAGCCTCCGAACTGGCGAGCGGCATGTTCCGTCGCCCCGGCGAGGTCGAATTCAGGGATGGTTGGGACGATCTTGGCGGTTCGCTGGAAGGCGCGGTCTCCGAAACGGATTACGCCTCGCTGGCGCGTTGCACGCAGTATGCCCACTTCACACCGGAGTTCATCATCCGTGCGATGTGGGCGGGTCTTCAACGTCTGGGATGGCGCGGCGGCCGCGTTCTTGAACCCGGCATCGGTACTGGTCTTTTCCCTGCATTGATGCCGCAGGCCTTCCGCGCATCCAGCTATGTCACCGGCATCGAGCTTGATCCGGTCACCGCCCGGATTGTCCGTCTCCTCCAGCCGAAGGCTCGGATAATCAATGGTGATTTTGCGCGTACCGATCTCGGGGTGATCTATGATCTCGCCATCGGAAACCCGCCGTTCTCTGATCGAACTGTCCGCTCCGATCGTAACTATCGCGGTCTCGGTCTCAGATTGCATGACTATTTCATCGCAAGGTCGATCGATCTGCTGAAGCCAGGCGCTCTCGCCGCTTTCGTCACCTCCCACGGCACGATGGACAAGGCCGATACGTCGGCCCGTGAGCATATTGCGAAATCGGCCAACCTTGTCGCTGCCATTCGCCTGCCGGAACGCGCGTTCCGCGCCGCCGCTGGTACCGATGTCGTGGTCGACATCCTGTTCTTCCGCAAACGCAAGGCCGGTGAGCCCGAAGGCGATGTCACCTGGCTCGACGTTGACGAAATCCGGCCAGCCACCGCCGATGAAGGCGCGATCCGTGTCAATCGCTGGTTCGCCAGACATCCCGTCTTCGTACTCGGCGATCATGCCCTTACCTCTGGGCCGTTTGGCGAAACCTATACCTGCCAGCCCCGTCCCGGCGAAGACCTGGAGGGTCTGCTGAAGGCCGCCATCTCTCTGCTTCCCGAACATCTCTATGATGGCGAGCCGAGCATCATCGATCTCGATCTGGAAGAAGAGCTCGCCGAGATCGTCGACCTGAAGCCCGATAACGCTAAAGTCCGTGAAGGCAGCTTTTTCCTCGACGGCGAGCATAACCTCATGCAGTTGATTGACGGCTCGCCCGTGCCGATCGGCATACGCAAGGGTCGCAGCAGCGACGGTATTCCCGAAAAGCATGCCCGGATCATTCGCAAGCTCCTGCCGATCCGCGATTCCGTTCGCGAGGTGCTGAAGGCCCAGGAGCAAGATCGACCGTGGCGGGATCTTCAGGTCCGGCTGCGCATCGCCTGGGGTGCCTTTGTTCGGGAGTTCGGGCCGATCAATCATACCACTGTCTCAATTAGCGACGACGAACAGACCGGTGAGGTGCGTGAGAGCCATCGACAGCCGAACCTCGCGCCGTTCAGGGACGATCCCGATTGCTGGTTGGTCGCGTCAATTGAGGACTACGACCTCGACACCGACACGGCAAAGCCCGGTCCGATCTTCTCTGAACGGGTGATTGCGCCACCGGTCGCACCTGTGATCTCCAGTGCCGGCGATGCGTTGGCGGTTATTCTAAACGAGCGCGGCCGTGTCGATCTCGAACACATCGCCGAACTGCTGCACATGTCCGCCGAGGAGGTGATTGAAGAGCTCGGCTATGCAGTCTTCCAGAATCCCGCCGACGGCTCCTGGCAGACGTCCGACGCTTATCTCTCTGGTCCGGTTCGTACCAGACTGACAGAAGCGGAAGCCGCCGCGGCACTCGATCCAGCCTTCGAGCGCAATGTCCGTGCCTTGCAGGCGGTCCAGCCGGCCGATCTTCGGCCTTCCGACATTACCGCGCGCCTCGGCGCGCCCTGGATCCCCGCAGCCGACGTCGTGGATTTCGTGAAAGAGATGATGGGCGCTGAAATCCGGATTCACCATATGCCGGAGCTCGGGAGCTGGACTGTCGAGGCGCGTCAGCTTGGATATAGTGCGGCGGGCACGTCCGAATGGGGCACCAGCCGGCGCGATGCCGGCGAACTGCTGGCAGACGCATTGAACTCCCGTGTGCCGCAGATCTTCGATACTATCAAGGACGTCGGCGGCGAGCGTCGTATCCTGAATGTCGTCGACACTGAAGCAGCGCGCGACAAGCTGCAGAAGATCAAGGAAGCCTTCCAGAAATGGGTCTGGACCGATCCGGATCGCACCGACCGGTTAGCCAGAATCTATAACGACCGCTTCAACAACATCGCGCCCCGGATCTTTAACGGATCGCATCTGAAACTGCCCGGCGCCAGCGCGGCCTTCCATCTCTATTCGCACCAGAAGCGCGGCATATGGCGCATCATCGCCGCCGGCTCCACCTATCTTGCTCATGCCGTCGGTGCAGGAAAAACCATGACGATGGCCGCGGCCATCATGGAGCAGAAACGTCTCGGGCTGATCGCCAAGGCGATGCAGGTCGTGCCGGGCCATTGCCTTGCACAGGCCGCACGTGAGTTTCTGGCGCTCTATCCATCCGCAAACATCCTTGTTGCGGACGAGACGAACTTCACCAAGGACAAGCGGGCGAGGTTTCTCTCCCGTGCTGCAACCGCGACCTGGGATGCGATCATTATCACCCATTCGGCCTTCAAGTTCATCGGTGTTCCCTCGGCCTTCGAACAACAGATGATCCATGACGAGCTGGAACTTTATGAGGAGCTGCTGACCAGGGTGGATGACGAGGACCGCGTCTCGCGCAAGCGGTTGGAACGGTTGAAGGAGGGATTGCAGGAACGCCTGGAGGCGCTTTCGACACGCAAGGACGACCTCTTGACGATTTCCGAGATCGGCGTCGACCAGATCGTGGTTGATGAAGCCCAGGAATTCAGGAAACTTTCCTTCGCGACCAACATGTCGACGTTGAAAGGCATCGATCCGAACGGATCGCAACGCGCCTGGGATCTCTATGTGAAATCCCGTTACATCGAAACACGAAATCCGGGTCGAGCCCTCGTTCTGGCATCGGGGACGCCTATTACGAATACACTAGGAGAGATGTTCTCGATCCAGCGGCTGCTTGGACATGAGGCGCTTGCCGAACGTGGCCTGCATGAATTCGATGCCTGGGCGAGTTGCTTCGGCGATACGTCAACGGAACTGGAGATCCAGCCGTCCGGCAAGTACCGCCCTGTCAGCCGCTTTGCGAGCTTCGTGAATGTCCCGGAACTGATCGCGATGTTCCGGGCCTTCGCCGACGTGGTGATGCCCGACGATCTTCGTGAATATGTCAGGGTGCCGGCAATTTCCACCGGTCGCCGTCAGATCGTCACCGCCAAGCCGACGCCTGCTTTCAAGATGTACCAGCAGATCCTGGAAGCGCGCATCAAGGCGATCGAGTTGCGTGAAGGACCGGCGCAGCCTGGTGACGACATTCTCCTGTCGGTGATCACGGATGGTCGCCATGCGGCGATCGATCTTCGTCTGGTCATGCCGGCGAATGACAACGAGGAGCACAACAAACTCAACATGCTTGTGCGCAACGCTTTCCGGATCTGGCAGGAGACAGGTGAAAGCATTTATAGCCGCCCGGATGGCAAGGACTACGATCTGCCGGGCGGCGCCCAGATGATCTTTTCCGATCTGGGGACCATAAATGTCGAGAAGACACGCGGCTTCTCGGCCTACCGCTGGATACGTGATGAACTTATCCGGCTCGGCGTGCCGGCTTCCGAGATCGCCTATATGCAAGACTATAAGAAGTCGGAGGCCAAGCAACGGTTGTTTGGCGACGTGCGCGCCGGCCGCATCCGCTTCCTCCTCGGATCCTCCGAGACAATGGGAACAGGTGTCAATGCGCAGTTGCGTCTTAAAGCCTTGCATCATCTCGACGTGCCGTGGCTGCCCTCTCAGATCGAACAACGCGAGGGGCGGATCGTGCGTCAGGGCAATCAGCATGATGAGGTCGATATTTTCGCCTACGCGACGGAAGGCAGTCTCGATGTCTCGATGTGGCAGAACAATGAGCGCAAGGCGAGGTTCATCGCTGCCGCGTTGAGCGGCGATACCTCGATCCGCAGGCTTGAAGATCTCGGCGAAGGCCAGGCGAACCACTTTGCAATGGCCAAAGCGATCGCCAGCGGTGACGAGAGGCTGATGCAAAAGGCAGGTTTGGAGGCCGATATCGCACGGCTTGAACGATTGCGCGCCGCGCACGACGACGATCAATATGCTGTTCGACGCCAGATCCGTGACGCCGAGCGTGACATCGAAACCGCGACCCGCCGGATTGGTGAGATCGGTGAGGACTTGAAGCGGTTTATTCCGACCGCAGCGGATTCCTTCACCATGACAGTTCTCGGCGAGGTCCACGATGAACGCAAGAAGGCTGGTCGGGCTCTGATGCAAGAAATCCTGACGCTCGTACAGCTTCGCCAGCATGGGGAGGTTCATCTCGCATCGATCGGCGGGTTCGATCTGCTCTATGACGGCGAACGGTTTGGCAAGGCGGACGGTTATCGCTATGCGACGCTGCTGCAACGTACCGGTGCTGACTACGAGATCGACCTGGCCGTCACGGTAACGCCGCTTGGAGCCATTTCCCGCCTCGAACACGCACTCGACGGGTTCGAGGAGGAGCGCGATCGTTATCGCCATCGTCTTGAAACCGGACGTCGCCTGCTCGCGTCATATCGCACCCGTGAGGGGGGAAGCTTCGCCTTCGCCGATGAACTTGCGCAAAAACGCCGTCAGTTGGCGGATGTGGATGAGGCGTTGGCAGCGTCAATGCGTGAGGAAGCTGGAAGCGTGGACAAAGCGGCGTGATCGCCGCCACCATCTATCGTTCCCTGCTGACTTGCGGGGGACGATACATCTGTCAGGCCTACAGTATGGTGGACCAGGGAGAGGACGACCCTGTGGCGCCATAAACGTTGATTTCCCCGAAACTGTTCATCGTCTTTTGACCGACCCGTGCGCGCCGCGTGCCCTCAGCTCTTTTTCCCGGATGACTTCTGCTTGACCCGGATACGGAGCGGGCGGCCCTCTGCAAGGTCAATATCGAAGGCATTCGTTTTCCGGACGAGATCGCTCAGCTTCCGAAACCCATAGGTTCGCGGATCGAAATCGGACGCCAGATTTGCAAGTTGATTGCCGACCGCGCCGAGCGGCACCCATCCATCTTCGCTTTCCATCTGGGCGATGACCTTCCTGATGATGGGCGTGGCGGCGCTCGGAGGTTGAAGAGAAGCTGTCGCCTGCGTCGCATCGGCTCCGTTCGCCGGGGCTGCGGGCAACAGATTTTCGGTATAGATGAAACGCCGGCATGCCTGCCGGAAACTCTCAGGCGTCTTCTGTTCGCCGAAACCGAAAACGTCGACGCCTTGCTCTCGGATGCGCGAGGCAAGTCGGGTAAAATCGCTGTCCGACGACACAAGGCAAAAACCGTCGAAGCGGCCGCTGTGCAGGAGATCCATCGCGTCGATGACAAGCGTGATGTCGGAAGCGTTCTTGCCGGTCGTGTAGGCGAACTGTTGCTGGGGAATGATCGCGTGTCTCGCGAGAACGTCGATCCACGCCTTTGAACGGGCACTCGCGAAGTCGCCATAGATGCGTCGAACGCTCGCTTTGCCGACCTTGGCAATCTCTTCGAACAACCCGTCGACGATTTTCGCGGACGCGTTGTCAGCGTCGATGAGCACCGCAAGCCGCGGCGATCTGGGTTCTGCCATGCTTCAGGATCCTGATTGACCGGGAGCCAGCATCACCGAGCCGGTGTTGTCTTGCAACCGTCTTGTTCGTGATGCCTAACTGCGCCGATATCGCATCGGCCGTGGAAAGCTGGACAGGCAGCGCAGCATTTGCATGGCTGCATTGCACAATAATTGGTTTTCTTGTGGTTAAAAAATAGTCATATAGCGCATAGCTGATGCATTTGACGGTTACCTCCCAGTTCCGTCGCAGCAGCTGTTCCCCTCTGGAGGTTCAATATCTCCACACTTCATGGGCCTCGGTTTTCGACGGCCCATTTTTTTTGTCCTCATTACAGAGCTGCGAGCACTCCTGCCACAAGCACTGTGGGCGATGGCGTCTTCGCGTCAAATGAATGGGAAGGAAGAAAAGGGGGGAGAAGAAACCGGTCGCAGATCGGTCCTCCCGCCGACGCTCACGCTCAACCGCCGCCTGCCGCATCCCGGCAACTCGTTCTTCGCAGGGCCTTCGGTCCCGCTCATCCTTCGCTGCAGGGACGCTCGGCCGCAGTTGCGCCGGTCCGGCCGCCCCGCGGTCCGGAAGATGTCTTCGGAAAAAAGAAGACACGAACAGGAGTGGCAAAGGGCCACTCCGTATCCGGTCAAGGAGAAACCCATGTATCTTGTCACGCTCGATCCACGCGCGCTGAAAGACAATCCCGACAAGACCCGTCAGTCGAAATCTTCGCCACAGGCAGATGCCCTGCTTTTGGCTACCATCAAGGCCGTCGGGATCATCCAGCCGCCTGTCGTCGAACCAGAACAGGGCGGCGGTAACGGCTATATCATCGATATCGGTCATCGCCGCGTGCGCCAGGCGATCGCCGCTGGGCTTGAGGAGATTCAGGTTCTCGTCGCCGACGCGGCAAACGACAATGGCGCCATGCGCTCCATGGTGGAAAACATCGCGCGCGAGCCGCTCAATCCGGTTGATCAATGGCGCGGCATCGAACGGCTCGTGGCTCTCGGCTGGACAGAGGAAGCCATCGCTCTTGCCCTCACATTGCATGTGCGGCAGGTTCGCAAGCTCAGGCTTCTCGCCAATGTGTTGCCTGCGATGCTCGATCAGATGGCGCTTGGCGACATGCCGTCCGAGCAGCAGTTGCGGACCATCGCGTCCGCCAGCGTCGAAGAACAGAAGCAGGTGTGGAAGGCCAACAAGCCGAAGAAGGGCGAGCGGGCATCCTGGCACCAGATTGCCAGCGCGCTTACGAAGAAGCGCCTGTATGCCAAGGATGCCAGCTTCGGTGATGATCTCGCAACGGCTTACGGCATCGAATGGGTCGAAGACCTGTTCGCACCAGCTGACGAGGATACGCGCTACACGACCAATGTCGAAGGCTTCCTCGGTGCGCAGCACGAATGGATGACCGCCAACCTGCCCAAGCGCGGTGCCATCGTCGAGGTCAATTCCTGGGGACAGCCCGAGCTGCCCAGGAAGGCCGATCGCGTCTACGGCAAGCCGCAGAAATCGGACCATGCCGGCATCTATCTCGATCGTGATGGTAAAGTGCAGACGGTCTATTATCGTCTTCCCGAAGTGAAGAAGCCGAAGGCCGCCAGTGGTGCGACGGCGGGTGGTGCCGGCGATGTCGACGACGATACGATCGTCAGTGCAAAGCCACGTCCCGATGTCACGCAAAAGGGCCTCGACATGGTCGGGGACTTTCGCACGGACGCCCTGCATGAGGCACTCGGCCGCGCACCGATTGAGGACGACACTTTGCTGGCGTTGCTCGTCCTTGCCTTCGCAGGCACCAACGTTCGCGTCGATTCCGGCGCCGGGGACACTGTCTTTGGCCAGAAACGCTTTGCCCGCCATGTTGTCCGCCTGATCGATGAGAACGGCAAACTGTCCTTCGATCTCGACACCCTGCGGGTGGTTGCCCGCTCGACGCTTGTCGAGGTGCTGTCATGCCGGCGCGGCATGTCGAACAGCGGGGTCATTTCCCGGATCGCCGGCGATGCCATCGGGGCAGACGGCTATCTGCCGAACATGGGCACCGAAGACTTCCTGCTTTGCTTGTCGCGTCAGGCGCTGGAGGCATCCTGCAAGGAGGCTTCGGTTCTTCCGCGCCAGAAGGTGCGGGAAACCCGCGCTGCGCTGGTTGACCACTATCAGGACGGGCATTTCGTGCACCCGTCGGCTCTCTTCGCACCGGAAGCCGGCGACGTCGCAGACCTGATCAAGCGCGGCGAGGTCATCGACATCGATGATGACGGTCCGGGCAGCGACGAGGAGGAGTTTGAAGTCTCTGATGATGCCGAAACTGGCACTGAGGCTGCCGACGGTGAGCCGTCCGAAGCCAGCGATGATGAACCGGATCAGGGTCCGGCTGATACTGACGGATCGGACGCTGCCACGCCTGACGATGACGACAGCGCCTACGGCATCGCCGCCGAGTAGCCGCTTCACCTCACCCAGTTCCAGACCAACTTCCGCCGCCGGCTTATCACCGGCGGCGGTTTCGTTTCCAGCCTCTCAAACCACAGGAGAAATCGAATGTCTGCGTCTCTCGTTTTCAAACTCGTCCCCATCGGTTCCGTTGTTTCCTGGTCCGATGGCACACCACGTCCGCCGGAGCGTCACAAGAAAAAGCTTGCCGCGTGGAAGACCAGAAACAGCTCCGGCCGACTGATCCGCAAGCAGCCCACCCAGACCCGCGGTAGCTATACCGCGCCCGATTGCTTCACCATCCATGAAGGTGACCACGGCAGCAACGGCACCATCGTGCTTCGCGTCTATCGTACCTTCGACGTCGGAGCGTGCTCCCTGAGTTTTTCAGTGGTCGAACGTCCCGCGATCGGCTCGGTGCGGATCTTCGATCGTGCCGGCGAGGGCGCGGAGCTCGTTCATGTCGCTGCCAATCGCTCCGCAGCTGAAGAATGGCTCACCCGCCACCGGCATCCGCACGCCGTCCTGGAAGACGTCGAACGCACCCAAGAGAGCCCTTCTGCGGAGCAGGCTGCCGCGTAAGCTGCCCATCCTTCCCGCCTCGAAGAGGCCTTCCGCCGTCGGACCTTGTCCGGCGGCGCTCCTGTTTCGACCCTTGCAATGAAAAGGAGGACATTGATGTCCGCACTCATGATCTTCGACCGCGTGCCGGTCGGTTCCACTATCTGCTGGACGGATGGCAAGCCGCGTCCGCCGGAGAACCACATCCGCGCGCTTGCCGGATGGAAACGCGACAATGCCGAGGGACGGCTGGTGCGCAAACGCAGCCATTCTGTCATGGGTCAGTCACTCGTCCCGGCGAGCTTCAAGGTCGCCACGGACGGTATCGACGATCTCGGCGCCGTTATCGGCCCCGACTTCAGGACGTTTCCTGTCGACAGCACCTTCCACTTTATGATTGTCGATCGCCCCGCGGTCGGTTCCTTCCGCATTTTCGACGGCGCCGGTGCAGATGCCGAACTCCTCCATCTCGCCTCGAGCCGCGAACATGCCGACGTCTGGGTAAAGAACTGTGGTTTCGCCGTCACGACAATCGTCGAGGTGACCGCGGACGAAATCGCCGCCGATCGGATCGAAGGGAGGGCAGCATGAACGACCCCGTCACCACCGATCCCGCAATAATCCCAGAAGATTCAGGGGTAGAGTTCGCGCGCAGCGCGGAGGACTTTCCGGTCGCCCGTATCGGCGACATTACGCTTGCCATGCTGCCGTTCCCCAAGGGCGACGGCTTCCTCGCCAGTGCCTGGCGGATATCCAGGCCGCTTACCGAGATGAGGCGAGAGGACTTTTACGGGCATGAAGGCCGGTTGGCCGACGAGAACGCATTCCGTGACCGGGTGTTTGAGACGGCCCAGCATCGTCGCGAGCTTTCGACCCTCAACCGTGTGCAGACACGAATGGCCCGCAGCACGCCATGGGGCGCCTCGCAAATGGCGACGGTTTATGCCGAGGGCGTGACGTCGCACATGACGGCAGGCCACGGCGGCTTCCATCTGTCGGTGGAACGGAATGACCTGATCCACCCGGCGCTGCGTAAAGAAAGCCGGTGGTACGAAGAAGATGCCGAATGGGCGATCGTCGCACTGACGTTCCCGGATCTGTTCACCACCTATGAACGCCGTATCGCCGGCGATACGATCCGCAATACATGGCCTGACGCGTGGGAAACGATCCACGGCTGCATCCTTGACCCTGCCGAGTCCTGGGCCAAGGCGCGCAGGCTTTTCGACGAGGGGCATGCAGATGACTGGGTCGTGATTTCAGCGATCCTCTCCAGCCACCATGCCGGCATGACCGAAGTGATCGCCACACTCGGCGGCAGGCGAGACCTCGATGCCTTGGAGCGCCGGTATCTCGTGCCCAGTCCCGAATATGCGACGAGAAGTCCGTTCGGCTTCGTCATCGATATGGACCGACATCAGCCCTATGACGGCCCCTCCAGCTTCATCGGCTGGGACCCGGGGAGGACGGCCGCATGAAACCCATCAGCCCTCGCATGTTGTTGACCCGCATGGAGGCAGCACATCGCGAGACCCGGCATCATCTCGATCGCGTTCACCGGCAGATCGCCGGCCGCGCCGAACGCATCGCGATCACGCAGAAGGCGAAAGCCAGACACCTCGCCCGCAAACGGACAGGGTCACGAAGGAGCCGCAACGACGAGACGGTGTTCCGTGCGCATCTCGATCGCCTGCAATTCGAAAGGCGTCTGGAACTCGATGGCCTCACAGGCAAACTGGCTCGCCAGGAGCAGGCCATCGACACGCTGCGACGAAAACTCGGCGAAGAGGCCGGCCGCAGGGTTGCGTGAGCGGCTCACAGGGACGGTCTTGCGAAGGGGACGCGGGGTGCTGACTCGGTGATCGCCAACTGTGGTGAGGGCGCGTCATTGTCAGGCGGGTATCCCACCACGCCTTTCCGATGATGCCTTCGGCCCCTTGCCGCTCCGCCCCTCGGTTGTGTTGCGGCCTAATCCGGCGGCCGTTTGCTTCAAGGCCGCTATCGCGCCGCGGGGCGGCCGGAACAGCCTGCCTCTCATCACCAGCCCGCGTCCCGCGCAGGGCTACACCCCGCTTGGCCGCAGGCCGATGACGCTCGCCATGGCCGCCCCGGACCCTGAAGCAACCGTCATTCCGCCGGCTTTTCCAGACCGCACCCGAGGGACGGAGCGGCAAGGGGTCGCTTCGGGTCCCCGGAGGAAACCCGAGAAGGAAACCCTCATGGCCAAGTCCGCAACCCCCTCCCGTCAGTCCCCCCGCCCGTCGGCGCGCGTCGTCCAGCTCCGCAAGGGTGCAACCCTCGAAATGGTTCGGCTCACTTGCCCCGATACCGCGCAGGCGCTACTGATCGCCGAAAGCTTCGGGACCGCCGTCGTCGATAGCGACGGCATCCGCGACCTGCATGAGCGGCTGATCATCGAAACCGCAGACAGCCTTTCTGAGGGCCTGGGCGAGCGGGCGATGCAGATCCATCTCCAGCGTGTCGTCGGCGCCTATGTCGGGTCCGCTCATGGTGCGGGACAGTTTTACAGCCGCGCCGTCACCGAAGCTCGCGATGCGACGGCCAAGGCGGCCAATGACGCCCGCGATGAGGACCTCGATGGTCCGGTTGGTTACGACAGCGCCGCCCAGCGCAAACGCGAGTTTGCCGCGGACATGGCCATACAGTCCCACGCGCTGCGGATGGCGGCCGAAGGTGCCGTCGCAGCCTATGAACAGGTGGTCGGTGAAAGCTGGAAGCCGTTCGACCGCCCGGTCGAAAATCCCGGACAAAATCTCGACCGCAAGGCTGCGGCCGCGCAGTTGGCGGCTTTCGACTGATCCGCTTGATGGCGGGGCTTCGGCCCCGCTTTTTTTGTGCCTATAGCGGTGCCCGCCTCGGCCAGTTTCGCCGTGCAGCCGTTTAACCGTCGCAGTTTGTCACTATATCCCCTGGACGGCGTTATCGATGGGGATGACATGAATAACGAACAGGCGTCCGAAGTGAAACCCTGGACCACCTCGCAAGGCCCGGTTACTGCCAGTGCCAATGATCTCAAAAAAGCTGCTGCCATCAACGAATTGCTGATCGACGTTGCGGCGATCCTTCCGCGAAAGGAAACTGATCCGGTTTTGCCATTCGAGATCGGCATCTTCGAGCAATTCAGTGCCCGACTTCAGCCTGGAATCGCCAGGATCCGTCTTCGCCGCGCTGTCGCCGCCTACGCGGCGGCAAAAAATTACCTGCTGGCCTGCGCCCAGCCGGATGCCATGCGCCACGATATTGCCGGGCGCCCGACATCGCCGGTCAGTGCCGACGACAGAATGGCGGCGCAACGGCGCGTGACGGAAATCCGCCGCCAAAGAAAATTGCAAGCCGATATTGCCGGCATCAGCGGTACCCAACAGGGTTGAACCCATCCACCGCCGTCACGCTGACAGTGCTCGACCCTATTGTGGTCTTCGGTTGAAGGCAGTCGTGGGTGGCGCCGCCGCCGTGAACGCATCGATGAACAACAGGCTTTGAAAGGTCGCTGCAATGCGGCCCCGTCCTTGCTGTCGGTCCTGCAGGAGCCGGCGGCAAGCCGCAACGGCTGCGCCGTCCTCCACTGCGTTGCGGCCGTTCCGGTGCGGCCCGCCCCCTGACAGCTCCTGCCACGGTCCCTCCGCGACGGGGCCGCAATGGCGCGGCCTCCTGAATGGAGGGCAAAGAAAAATGAACAGGAAAGAAGAACACAGCGATCGAAGCGATATCTATTCCCGGATCACCAACCGGATCGTTGCCGATCTGGAAAAGGGCGTCCGGCCGTGGATGAAACCCTGGAGTTCCGCCAACGCCGCTGGTCGGGTTACCCGGCCGCTGCGCCACAACGGACAGCCCTATTCCGGCATGAACGTCCTCCTGTTGTGGTCGGAGGGTATCGCGCGAGGCTTTGCCTCACAGACCTGGATGACGTTCAAACAGGCCTTGCAGCTGGATGCTGCCGTGCGCAAGGGCGAGACCGGTTCCACCGTCGTCTTCGCCAGCCGCTTCACAAAGTCCGAGGACGATGGAAAGGGCGGCGAGGTCGATCGGGAGATCCCGTTCCTGAAGGCCTACAGCGTATTCAATGTCGAACAGATCGACGGTCTGCCCGACCATTATTACCATCATCCGGTCGTGCAGATCGATCCCGTCGAGCGCCTCGAACAGGTTGACCGGTTCTTTCGCCGCACCGGGGCCCTTATCCGGCATGGCGGTAGCCAGGCCTATTATTCGCCGGTCATGGACTACATCCAGATGCCACCCTTCGAGACGTTCAAGGATGCGGCCAGCTACTATGCAACCCTGAGTCATGAGGCAACCCATTGGACTGCAAGTCCGGAGAGGGTCGGACGCGACCTCAGCCGCTATGCCAAGGACAGATCGGAGCGCAGCCGCGAAGAGCTGATTGCCGAGCTGGGAAGCGTTTTCCTAGCCGCAGACCTGGGAATCTCCCCCGAGCTCGAACCACGGCCCGATCATGCAAGTTACCTCCACTCATGGTTGAAGGTGCTGGGCGAAGACAAGCGTGCAATCTTCCAGGCGGCGGCCCACGCGCAAGGCGCCACCGCCTATCTGCATGGCTTGCAGCCGAACGGCGCTGAACACAGGGAGGCTGCGTGATGGCCATCCCTTACATGAGATTGCCCATCCTCGCGTGCTCGGCGACCAAACGAGACGGTCCTCGATACATGCCGACCATCGACCGCTACGATGGCCCGCTCTGGCCGACGCTGCGCACGGTCGATCCGCGAAGGCAGAAGGCGCAAGTCGCAGTTCTTTCCGCCCATCTCGGCTTCGGGGCCGCAGAAATGCCGATCGAGATCTACGATGCCCGTATGACCGAAACGATGGTCGCTGCGATGAAGAGCGGCGATCTCGGAACACGCTGGTCGCGTCCCACTTCTCATGTCCGCGTCATGCCCTCCGGCGAACATCCGGGAATGCACATCGCCTCGTTCACCGAGCATCGGAAATTTGCCTTTTGCGATGTCGGGCTCACCGGCGGGTATCACTATCTCGACGTCATGCGGCACCTTGTCGATCTGTTTAGCAAAGCGGGCTATGTCACAGGCGATGCCCGGATCACGGAGATCAATCGATCCATCGGCTTGATGCGACGCGACCTGCGCCGCTGTGCCGATCCTTGATGAAGATGAGGACGGTGAAATCGTCACAGTCGCCACCCGTCAGACCAGGAGCGAGACAATCTCGATCGGCATGATCCGACGCCAATGCACCTCCGACTACAAGATCGTTCCGATCCGCAGGAAGGTACCCGAGCTTGCAGGGCTCACACGCCGGAGGTCTCCCGGCGAACCGGTTGTGGAACAATGGATCGGCATCTCGACAGATGAAGTCATCAGGATGAAACCAAGCCGGGAGGCATGGCAAGCCAATCGCTGGCCACTGATTGAACAGCGCATGAGCCGACGCGACTGCCTTGCGTGGCTGCGCCGCCATGACTATCCCGAGCCCCCGAAATCCGCCTGCATCGGGTGCCCCTTCCATGACGATGCACGCTGGCGCTTCATGCGCGATCACGACACCGATGCCTGGATCGATGCGGTCGACGTCGACCGCGCCATTCGCAGCGGATTGCGCGGCATTCGCGGCAAGGTCTTTCTCCATCGCTCCGCCGTGCCACTTGAAGAGGCGGACCTGTCGACGGCCGCAGACCACGGCCAGCTCGATCTGTGGCCGAATGAATGCGAGGGTATGTGCGGTGTCTGATCGATCCTCCAGCGCCGAAGTGCGCAACCCTCTTCTGAGACTGCCCGCGGCGCAAAAAATGCGATCCCTGTCACCGGAAGCGCGTGCGGTTCTGGCAGAGCTTCTGCGGGAGCTGTCGTTCGACGCGCGAGAGCGCGCCGAACGGAGCTGGCGACAGAACAAGGCGCCGATGGCGGTCTACTGGAAAGCCGTTGCCGTCTATGCCGGGCATCTCTATCGGATCGCGCGTCTGACAGGAGCCCGGTGCGAGCGGGCGAGCGCGACCCGTGCCTCAGAGGCAGAAGTCGGCGATGGCGCCCCCGGACATGACACCCCGCGTTCTGATCCGCGGTGAACCGGACAAGGCGGTCTTCATCCCTTTCGGCAGGGTTGCCGACGGCAGATATCCGGTGCCGCCGCTGACGCGTCACATGGATGAGGTGAGCTGTGCCGTGAGTCGGTGAAGTCCACCCGTGCGCTGCCTCAAACGCAGCGGGAGGGGCAGGCGGGAAATCCGACGTCCCGGAAAAAGTCGTCGCCAGACGAAAGCGCCAGCATGCGGCCGATCCCGAAAGTCCGTGCCACCGAAAGAGTCCGTTCGAAGCCGGGGACCGCCGAGACCCCGCGCCCTGCCAGGTTCCTACGCCCTTGACACCGGTGCACCCACGCAGACCTCGATGGAACTGGTGTGACCGCAAGGCGCCTGCGGCTCGATCGGCCGACCGCAACGACCGGTCCGGACTATTTTCCGCCGCCCGGCGAGCCGGGCTTTGCATCGCGAAACAAAATAGCCCGCTCCAGCCGCCCTCCACTGCGTTCCGGCCCCTGAAGGGGTGCAGTGCCGATCGCTCCCGGTCCTTACACCGTCATCGAGGCAGCGATGGGCGCAGCCCGATCACACGAAAGGAACCAAGTCATGGCAGTCATCGGCGAATTCACCACCAACGGCAACACCATCGTCGGCAACGTTCGCACTCTAACCGTCGCAATGAAGGCCCGCCTCAATCCCATCGAGCGCGTCTCCCGCGACGCCCCGGATTTCCGCGTCACCTCTGGCGCCGCCGAAGTGGGAGCCGGCTGGAACTCGGTTTCGGCCAACGGCGAGCCCTACATCTCCTTGAAGCTCGACGATCCGAGCTTCAACGCCCCGATCAACGCCGCCCTGTGGCCGGCCGAAAAAGAAGGCGACTACGTCCTCGTCTGGTCCCGCCCGAACCGCGAGGCCGCATGACGGGGTCCACAAATGGCCCCGCCGCGAGGCGGGGTCGTTCGCAAGACGCGACAAAGCCGGATCCGGGCAGTGCGCAGGGATCCGGCTTTGCCATTGTCATGGGGATGCCTCAGGCGTTGAGTGCGTCCTTCACGGCCTTGCCCGGCGTAAACGTCAGCTTCTTCGCGGCAGCGATCTTGATCGTTGCGCCGGTTGCCGGGTTGCGGCCCTCGCGCTCCGGCGTTTCCTTCAGCTTGAATTTGCCAAAGCTCGGAATGGACGTCTCCGCACCGGCCAGCGCCGCCTCGGAAATCTGCCGGAAGACGCTCTCCACAATCGCCTTGGCCTGCGCCTTGCTCAGGTTCTGCTCGGACGCGATCTTGTCTGCAATTTCGTTGGTCGTGGTCATAATATAATGGCTCCTCGTGTTTCACACCTTCCGGTATGAAGTTGAAGATTTGGCAACGATAGGGGCGATATATCCGCATTCGCCCGAAAAGACGCGAAAACCACAGGAATTATGCGTCTTCGGGCGTCCCTGAGGCCCGGTGGGCCATCTACCCCCGTCCAATGGTACAAGGCCGACGAACAGGTTCGGTCTCTCCCGATACGATGAAGATGCAGGCGGGTATCGAACCCACTTGCTTCTTTCCAGTGCCATACGGAGAGGTGGGGTCTGCTCAGATCGTCCCATTGTGCCGTTCGGAAATGACGGCCTCAAGGACGCATGGTTCCCCCATGTGTGGACGGCCCGTGGAATGCAAGACTTTTGTATCGATGGGATCGGTCAGGTTCAGTCATGTGTCCGGCCTTCTATCGTGGCATTGTAGCCACTGGCCCTGATGAAGTCCGCGGATGGAGAGCCAATCAATTTGTCGAGCTCAAGGCTCTGGGGGAACCTAGGCTTTG
>NZ_OBQD01000034.1 GCF_900220975.1 Rhizobium subbaraonis
CGGATGCTTCGTCATAGGACTACTCCTAGTGTTTGCACTAGGACTTCCGATGTTCACATCAACCTCGCAAGACGGCCTTCACCGGGGGCTTACGGGCAGCCCGCTCTCCCGCAGGAGAGATGTCGTCGTGCTCCCAAGCAAGGATCGGCCGTCGAATTCGTTTCGCGATATTCCCGTGACAATCAGATCGGTCTTATCCTGCAAAGCGATCTCGCGGATCTCAACGTGTGGACGACCTCGTCTCACGACGACAGTACTACTGAGCCCCTCAATGGCCGAAAGCTCATCACGCAAGAGCATGGCGCTGTGCGAAACGGCGCGTGGAAGGGACTGCGTTTCCGGCTGTTCGAAAGGGGCATCGTCGTCCTCGATAACGTGGATAACAGTCAGCCGGGCATGCCACTGAAGAGCCAACTGAATGGTGCGGACCTTTGCCCGATCGCAGCGCGCCGAGAAATCCGTTGCGAAAAGTATATGTCTCGGGGGGCTGTTCTCCATGCCGTCCTCACCTTCAGTTCGGAGCGCTCGGTTGTCAGCTATCGATGGGAGGGGCACCCGTAGGCATGCCCTGTTCGGCAGAACGAATGTGCGAAGGCCGAAATATGATGTCCGGCCTGTTTTCGATGGAAACGAATCCTTCCGAGGCGTGAAGCCATTCCTGTATCATGAGTTCCACGACTTCCTCGCGCGTGAGTGCAAGCAAATCCGCTACAGCATCCACAGCCCTGGCAAGCTCATGATCAAAGGTGACTTCGCCGGTATTCCAGGCATGAGCGGCGGCAATGAATAAGGCTTCCCTTATTTCCCGCGGCACCACCAGTGCAGCCGCCTCGTCCAGACCGATTGCCGTTTCTCCAAGATTTGACACGAACGCTCCTCGATGGCCAACACGGACCGATTTCCCCGATTTTATGCGTCAGAGCTCCTGAGCGGCAAAAAAGGAGGGCGACACCGCCGACGCCGGGCTTTCAGGGGTCTTCCCCGGCAACTGATTGGACACTTGTTTCAAGCCGTCCGTTATAACTTAACCAACGTGCCCTGGCGCCCTTCAAGGATCGCACGGGCCTCTTCAAGTCGGCCTATGCCCGCAAGTCCGCCGGTGTTTGCAAAGTCGCACGCCGCCTCCACTTTCGGCCGCATGGATCCGGCAGGAAAAGCACGGCTATCTAATTCCGCTGGCGCTATTTTCCTGATTGGCCGCGAGTCCGGTGTGCCCCAGCCTTGGTAGACGGCATCCACGTCGGTGAGCATCAGGAAGGCGTCAGCGTCGAGCGCCTTGGCAAGCAACCCGGCTGCCCTGTCCTTGTCGATAACTGCCTCAAGGCCATGAAGCGTGCCGTTTGCATCCCGGGCTACCGGGATGCCACCGCCTCCCGCGCAGATGACCGTCACGCCGGCCTCCACTAGGAGCCGGATCGTCTCGATCTGGGTGATGCGCGCGGGGAGCGGAGAGGGGACGACCCGGCGCCATCGGTCGTCCGCTTCCTCCACCATCGGCCAGCCATGGGCCTCATTCGCCTTCGCTGCCTCGTTTCGTGTATAGACCGGCCCAATCGGCTTTTCCGGCCGCGCGAAGGCGGGATCGTCTCGTTCCACCTCGATCTGGGTCAGCAACGTTGCGATTTTGGATCCTACCGCCATCGCATTGGTCAGTTCCTGTTCGACGAGATAACCGATCATGCCGACGCTCTCCGCCCCGAGGATATCGAGCGGATAGGGATCGACATCCGTGTAAGCGGCCGCCTGGAGCGCCAAAAGCCCGACCTGTGGTCCGTTTCCGTGCGCAACGACGATCTCGTGGTCGCGCGCCAGGTCGGCCAGCGCGATGGCCGCCTTACGCACATTCATGCGCTGCACGTCGGCCGTCATCGGCTCGCCGCGCTTGAGCAGCGCGTTGCCTCCCAGTGCCACCACCACCCGCATGTCACGATCCCAGCGTTGCGACCAGCAGAGCCTTGATCGTGTGCATGCGGTTTTCGGCCTGATCGAAGACGATGGAGGCTTCGGATTCGAAGACCTCTTCCGTCACTTCCATGCTGTCGACGCCGTATTGCTGGAAGATTTTCTCGCCGACCTCGGTCTCGCGGTTGTGGAACGCGGGCAGGCAGTGCATGAATTTTGCGTGCGGATTGCCTGTTGCAGTCATGATATCAGCGGTGACGCGATAAGGTGTGAGGAGTTCGATGCGCTCTTTCCAGACCGAATCCGGCTCCCCCATCGACACCCAGACATCGGTGTAGACGAAATCGCAGCCGTTGACGGCCTCGTAAGGATCTTCGGTCAGGGTGATCTTCGCACCGGTCCTGGCTGCGATCTCCTGGCACTGTCGGACCAGATCGGCCTCGGGCCAGCAGGCCTTCGGCGCGCCGAGGCGCACATCCATGCCAATCTGCGCGGCGCCGGCAAGGAGCGAGTTACCCATGTTGTTTCCGGCGTCACCGAGGAAGGCGAAGGTGACCTGCGACAGGTGCTTGCGTGTGTATTCCCGCATGGTCAGGAAATCGGCCAGGATCTGGGTCGGATGGAATTCGTCGGTCAGCCCGTTGTAGACCGGAACGCCAGCGAATGCTGCCAGTGTCTCGGCCTGCTCCTGCCCGAAGCCGCGATACTCGATGCCGTCATACATTCTTCCGAGCACGCGCGCGGTATCCTTCATCGATTCCTTCTTGCCGATCTGGGTGCCGGTCGGGCCAAGGTAGGTGACGTGCGCGCCCTGGTCGTAAGCGGCGACCTCGAAGCCAGTGCGGGTACGTGTCGAATCCTTCTCGAAGATCAGCGCGATGTTCTTGCCTTTCAGGCGCGGCTCCTCGTAGCCGCCATATTTTGCCTGTTTGAGCGATGCTGACAGCTTGAGCAGAAAGCGGATTTCGTCGGGCGTGAAATCCAGTAGCTTCAGGACGCTGCGACCTTTCAGGTTCACGGGCATGACAGGCTCCTTTAAACGGGATCTCGAACAAGCGGGCAGGTCATGCAATGACCGCCACCACGACCGCGTCCGAGCTCGGCGCCGGGCACGGTGATGACCTCTACGCCTGCCTTGCGCAGTTGGGTGTTGGTGTAGGTGTTACGGTCGTAAGCGACGACGACGCCAGGCTCGAGCGCCACAACGTTGTTACCGTCATCCCACTGCTCGCGCTCGGCGACATACGCGTCTCCGCCCGTCTCAACGACACGCAACTGTTTCAAACCCAGCACTTCGGCAGCGACGTCCACGAGCGGGTGCTCCTCCTTGCGGACATCGATTGCGCCTTCCCTCTCACCTGGGCGAATGGAATAAGGTTCGATCTTGTGGGCCACATCGGCGAAAAGTGTCACGAGATCGCGATCGCAGAAGCTGAAGACAGTATCGAGATGCATCGAGGCTCGCTCGATCGGTAGCTTGCAGGCGATCACTCTTTGCGCTCCGCCCTTCGCGAACAGGGACCGTGCGAGTTGACCGACAGCCTGTGGCGTCGTCCGCTCTCCCATACCGACGAGAACTGTCTCGTTGCCGATCGGCATGACATCGCCGCCCTCCAGCGTGGCGAGGCCGTGGTCCTTGTCAGGATCTCCCCACCAGACCGGAAAACCGGCATCGGCGAAATCGGGATGGAATCTGTAGATGGCAGCGATGTTGACGGTTTCGAGCTTTCGTGCATTCCATCGCATCGGATTGAGCGTGACGCCGCCATAAATCCAGCAGGTGGTGTCGCGTGTGAACAGGTGGTTAGGCAGTGGCGGCAGAGTAAAGTCTTCTGGACGCAACGTTTCCGAGAGCAAGCCGCCACTCTTGATCGGTAGCTCTGCCTTGCTCAGGCCACCCATCAGGATCAAGGAAAGCGCATCAGCTTCGATCTCCATAAGATGCGCCCTTAGGTCGTCTGCGAAACCAACTCCAACGGTATCGTCGGTAACGCGACGTTCGAGAAGCCATTGGCGCGCCTCGGGGATTTGTAGTGTCTCAGCAAGCATCTCCCGCAGAAATACTACCTCAACGCCGCGATGGCGCATGGCGTCCACAAAGGTCAGGTGCTCAACGCGAGCCTGCTTGACCCAGATGACGTCGTCAAAGAGCAGTTCATGGCAGTTGGAAGGGGTCAGGCGAGCGAGCGCAGCGCCGGGGCGATGGACGAGAACACGACGAAGCTTTCCGACTTCCGAGTGAACGCCATAGGTGGGAGCCATTGAAAATCTCCTTTAGGCAATGACGGTGGCGACGCTCAGGCTCGCCATGATAATGATGGTGAGGATCACGAGGAGCGGCCACATGAAGCGCAGCCACCGTTCGTAGGGTACGCGACCGATCGCCAGCGCTCCCATGACGACGGCGAAGGTCGGATTGACGAGATTCACGATGCCGTTGGCCGACTGGTAGGCGGTAACGACGTGGTCGCGGCCGACGCCGGCGAAATCGGCGACCGGTGCCATTATCGGCATAGTCAGAACCGCGAGCCCCGATGATGAAGGCACGAAAAATGACATCAGCACCTGAAGCCAGTACATCACGTTGATAAAGGCGACCTTGCCGAGGCCTGCAACCGAACCTTCGGCCCAATGCAGTATGGTGTCGGTAATCTTGCCCGCATCCATGATGACAACGATGCCGCGCGCCAGACCGATGATCAGGGCAACACCTAGAAGATCGCGGGCACCATTGACGAAGGCATCCGTAAAATTCTTCTCGCCGGTCCGGGCTATGAAGCCGACCACAATAGCGGATGCTAGGAACAGGCCACTCATTTCGCCCATCCACCAGCCGCCCTTCAGCACGCCCCAGACCATTACGGCAAACGTGAGAGCAAAGACCGCCAGCACGAGCTTGTGGGTCGTGGTAAATTCGGCTCCATCATGGTGCGCGCTGAGGAAATGCTTCTCGTTGTCTGCCTTCATGTCGTAGACAAGTGACCTGGTGGGGTCGAGCCTCACCCTCTCGGCATAGCGCATCACGTACGCGACGCAGGCGAGCCATGTCAGGCCAAGGATGACGAGCCGCAACACGAGCCCTTGCGTGAACGGCACGCCCGCGGCATCCGAAGCGATAACAGTGGCGAACGCATTGACGGTGGAACCGAGAACTCCAACGCCCGCGCCAAGCAGGATGATGGCAACAGCGGTTACCGCGTCATAGCGCGCCGCGATCATGATCGGGATGAGAAGCATATAGAAGGCCAGCGTTTCCTCGGCCATGCCGTAGGTCGTGCCGCCGAAGGCGAACAATGCCATGAGGAATGGGATCATCCATTTCTCATGGCCGTTCAGGCTACTCATGGCCCGCTCGATGCCTGCATTGATCGCGCCTGTGGCGGTCACGACACCGATAAACCCGCCGATCACCAGGACGAAGAGAGCGACGTCGATCGCGTTTGCGGTGCCGGCTGCGGGATCGTAGAAACCGCGTATCGGCGCCATGATGATGTCGAATATCCCCTGCGGCGCCGGCTCAGCGACCGCATAGGTCCCCGCGACCGGCACTTGCTTGTTCAAGGCAACATTCTGAACACGGTCGTACTGCCCGGCCGGTATGATCCATGTGAATGCGGCGACCAGAACGATCAAGCCAAAGAGGATGGTGAATGCGGTTGGGAACTGAAAACGACGTTCCTCCGGTGCTTCAGAAACAGTGCTCATACCCCCTCCCAGGAAATAGTAAACGACACCGTATCGTTTAATAAGCAAACTCGTCAAGGAAACTGCAACTGAACGAATTATCCGCTTCCGGGGGGGCGCTCCCGGCCAGTCCCTGTAACTTCATGAAGGGCGGGCTTTTGCCAAAAGCCCCTCTGTTCATAAGGCAACGTAGCAGAAAGCGCTTCAATGACGCCGACCGACAAGATCAATCATGCGCGTGTGGCGACCCCCCACGGCGGAC
The DNA here is from genome assembly GCF_900220975.1 of Rhizobium subbaraonis. Lineage (GTDB taxonomy): Bacteria > Pseudomonadota > Alphaproteobacteria > Rhizobiales > Rhizobiaceae > Mycoplana > Mycoplana subbaraonis. The sequence continues at coordinate 5,849 of NZ_OBQD01000034.1, forward strand.
GGCCGACACCGGCGGAGTCTGAACGGATATCGGCCCGGATCATGACGGCTGCGCGCAAGCTGTTCCTGCGAGACGGGTTTGCGCAGACGAGCATGGACGCGATCGCCGCGGAAATTGGAATTTCCAAGCGGACTCTTTATTCGCGCCATCCAGGCAAGGCCGCACTTTTCGAAGCGATTGTCCTCGATGTTGTAAACACGGGCCTATCGAATATCGTCACGGAGCAGTTGTCGGGCAAGACTCCGCGGGACAAGCTGCTGGCTTTGTCGTTGCGCATTCTAGAAGTAGCGACTGATCCGCTCATCATTTCCCTGGAAAGAGTTGTTGTTGGCGAGTCGTGGCAGTTTCCGAAGTTGGCGAGTCTCGTCGGCCAGTATGGAATGCCGCCGATCCGCGAGGAGGTAATGGCCGTGCTGCGCGACCACGGTGCAAGTGAACCCGGTCTGGCCCGTGATGCGGAGATATTCCTGTCCATCACGATGATACCGCAACTGCGGCAGGCCGTTCTTCAGCGGACGCCGCCGGGGATCGCGGGGATAGACCGGGCCGCCCTTGAACGCACCATCGATATCTTCGTCCGAGGAATTGAGATGGAACTATGAGTGGCATCCACACGATCGGAAAACGCCGCGCAATAACACGCTGGCTGCCTGTTTCGGACTGTGCTTCCCGATCTCAGGACACAATGGTTCCGAGCAGAGCCACGGTTGAAGGCGTCACGCAGGTGGGTGCGCTGGGGGCGGCGACGAGACACGCGAGCATCGATGCCGACGTTGGTCTGGGGGACCACCTCGGGGCGGGGGCGATGCAAGCAGCGCAGACCGTCGGCGTAGCGGCGAGCGTGGCCGTCAGTGCGCCGATCACTGTTTTCGAATCGACTATGCGGCGCAGCATCGGCGAGCAGGTCGAAAGACTTGGCCGCGCGGCAGGTAACGCGCTCGGATCGGCAGTAAGCCGATGACCCGAGCCTCTTCTGCAAACGCATGGAATCGAAAGGCCACCACTGGAATGGGTTGTCTGCGCACGCTTAGGGATGGTCCCGCCAGAAATCAATCAATGGAAGTCCGCCGAAAAAGATGATTCAAGTTAGCCCCTTTCTATCTTTCACGATTGCGGTCCTGCTCCTCATCGTGGGCAAGATCTTGACGATGAACATCGCGGTGCTGCGAAAGTACTCGATACCGGAGCCTGTTGTCGGCGGCATTTTGTGCGCCTTGCTAGTGGCTTTGGCCTACTGGATTGCGGGCTGGAGAATCCAGTTCGAACTCGGCGTGCGTGACCACCTGCTACTGCTGTTCTTCGCCAGCATCGGTCTGAAGTCGGATACGGCCACCCTTTTGCAGGGCGGCAGGCCGCTCATCGTGCTGCTCGCGCTCGCAACCGCGTTCATGCTCATCCAGAACGTCACGGGGATGGGGATCGCCGCATTGTTCGGGCTCGATCCGAAGGCCGGCCTGATGGTCGGGTCCGTCTCGCTGACGGGCGGGGTCGGCACCACGGTCGCCTGGGCGCCGATCTTCGTCGGGGACCTCGGGATCGCCAACGCGATGGAGCTCGGCATCGCCAGCAACACGGTCGGGCTGATCGCGGCATGTGTGATCGGCGGCCCCATGGCCGCCCTGCTGATCCGCCGCAATGGAATCGTCACCTCGGGCGACGCAGATATCGACGTCGGCGCCGCCCATGAGGAGCCGGAGCCGAAGATGGACTATTTCTGCCTGCTCTGGGCGATCCTGGCGCTCAATGTCGCGGTCATGCTCGGCATGGCGCTCGACTCCCTGATCGCGCTGACGGGCTTCAGACTCCCGACCTTCGTCAGTTGCCTGCTGGCCGGCATTGCAATCCGCAATCTGATGCCGCTGGCAGCCGGGGCGGCCATCACCCGCATCTGGCCCGGCGTGCGACAAGGATTGTCGCTTCTGTCCGACCTCTCTCTCGGCCTGTTCCTGACGATGGCGCTGATGGGCCTGCAACTGTGGCAGTTGAGCGGCGTCTTCACCTTTGTCGTCGCCGCGCTCGCGGTGCAGATCGCGCTCACGATCGTCTACACGGTTTTCATCGTCTTTCCCGCCATGGGGCGTGACTACGAAGCGGCCGTGATATCTGCCAGCTTCGGAGGCATCACGCTCGGATCCACTGCCACTGCCATCGCCAACATGACGGCCGTCACCCAGCAATATGGCGCGGCGCACAGGGCCTTCATCGTCGTGCCGCTCGTCTGCGGCTTCTTCATCGACCTCGTCAATGCGGTCGTGATCGCCATATTCGCAGGATAGCGCCGGCTACGTTTCGTCCGAACCCCAAGAGAAAAAAATGGATGATAAGAACCAACATGACCTGCCGACAGGCTCTTCTGAGGACAGGCCCGCCGACCGTGCCCCCGAAGCGTTGGCTGACGCTCCGGTCGAGGCGGGGCCGACCAGGACGGGAGTCCGGGTCGGCGTGCTCGTTATCGGGCTCATGGTCGCCTTCGTAGCCTGGTACGCCGTTTCCGACAAGCTCGCCCCCTATACCGACCGCGGCACGGTCAGCGGCTACATTGCCCGACTAGCGCCCCGTGTTTCAGGCCCGGTAATCAGCGTCCACGTTGAGGACAATACGATTGTCCAGGAGGGCGATCTTCTTTACGTGGTCGACCCGCGCCCGTTCGAGATCGCGGTCCAGCAGGCGGAAGTCGAACTCGAACAGGCGACCCAGTCGATCGACGCCTCGTCGGCGGCGCTGATCGCTGCACAGGCCAAGGTGTCGCAGGCCAGGGCCAAATTCGAAAACGCCAAGACCTCGAACGCCAGGACGCAAAGCCTTGTCCAGCGTGGTGTTGCCGCGCGGAAGCAGGAGGAAGCATCTCGCGCGGAACTCGAGGTCGCGCAGGCGGAGGTCGATGCGGCGGAGGCTGATCTGTCTAGCGCGGAAGCCGAGTTGGGGGCGGCGGGCGCCAGCAATCCGCGCATCAAGGCCGCTCGACTCAAGCTGGAAAGGGCGCAGCTCGACCTGATCTACACACGGGTCGTGGCACCGACGCTCGGCGTGGTCACGAATCTCGATCTAGCAGTCGGCCAGTACGTGAGCGCGGGTTCGGCCGCTCTCACCTTCATCGACGGAAGGGGAGCCTGGATCACGGCCGATATGCGCGAGAACCAGCTCGCCAATATCGAGCCGGGCAACAAGGTGGGCCTGCTTTTCGATGCCTTGCCGGGGCAGATTTTTACCGGGACCGTACACAGCGTCGGCTGGGGCATCGATACCGGACGGACCGCATCCAGCGGTCTGGTGCAGAACGAGCCGGAAACGCGCTGGTTCGAGCCGGCCCGCCGGTTTCCCGTGCGCATTGAACTCGATCGAGCGCTTTCGGAATGGCCTCGCACCGTCAGGGTGGGCGCGAAGGCCACCGTCGTGGTCTACGCCGCAGGCGAAAGCAATCCGTCAGCGTGGATCGCAATGGCCCTGCACCGCGCCCAGTCGCTTCTGTCCTATCTGTATTGAGGTGGGGCCATGTATGTTTCGCCCCGGCCGAGCTTTCGCGACGACCCAAATTTTCCTTTGCGCATGGCGCTGCTTGCGGTGATCTCGGTGGGCGCGATACCCTTTGTCATGCCCTCTATGCCGGCGCTGATGGCGGCCCTGCCGTTTGGCCTGATGGCCGGCATGCGCAAGGCCTTCGATCCGAAGAAAGCCATAGGAGGTCCTCTGGCGCTCATCATGATGATTTGGTTGGCAAGCGGCGTGCTCACCCTTCTCATGTCTTGGCCGGTGGCGTTCCTGATCGCGGTCGGCAGCCTCTATTTCGTCGCGTTCTATCTCATCCAGAGCACCGGCAACCCGATGGGGATGCTGATCCTGGTGTCCGTTGGCCTCGCCTCTATCCTGGGTATGAACTCCATCACTGCGCTCGACGCCCTAAGTGATTCGGTGGTCGAGGCGGGCATCCTCGCATTGATCGCGATTCCGGTCCTTTACCTCCTCATTCCGCCGGCTACCCAGGAGAAAATGATCGACGAATATACGCCCGCACCGGGCAATCACGTGCGATCGGCGCTCATCCGGGCGGTCGTCCTGCTCGGGCTCAGCTTCTGGCTCTACAGCTTCATCGATATGTCCAACATGATGATGGCGATCGCCGCGATATTCGTGCTGTGTTTCCCGACACGCGAGCAGTTGTTTGCAGAGGCCCGGGAACGGATCTTTGCGACGGTGCTAGGTGCATCCGCAGCGGGTGTCGCCCTGTTCCTGATGACCCTGAACGCCCATTTCTTCATGCTGGTCGGTCTGGTCTTTCTCACGGTGCTGTATTTCGCCACCATGATGATGATCGGCCGCCATCCTCCGATGGTCTACCAGTTCAGCGCATCGGCCGCTCTGTCACTGATCGTTGGTGCCCTTACCACGCAGGAACCTTCCTATGCAGCGTTAACCCGCCTGGCACTGACCTTCGTCGGAACCGCAGTCGCAGCGCTGATGACGGCGACGCTCGAAAGCATGGCCAATGCGTGGGAACGACCAACCCTGCGGCGCTGAACGAAAGCAAGGGTTTGAACATTTTAAATGACTCGCGATCAAGCGCTCCTCTCTCAAGGTAATTTGGCGCGATTACTCCGAGTTTGTGAAAAAACGCGAAACGAAGAGCACATCACAGCGTCGGTCATCGGCTGTTGACTGCCTTTCGTTGCGCCGATAGACTGGACAACCGTTTATTTGGAGAAATTATGCCCAACCGAATGATCCGGCCCGTCCCGGAAGACACCACCCGTGAGCGCATCCTGAAAGCCGCGATACTTCGCTTCTCCACCCACTCCTATGGAGGAAACCGGGTTGCGAGACATTGCCGCCGATGTCGGTGTCGACATGGCCTATGTTCATCGTTCCTTCGGTTCGAAGGAAGAGCTGTTCCGGGCAGCAGTCAAGGCGATACTTCAACCGGAGGCCTGGCTCGTCGGCGAGGCGAGCGAGTTGCATATGACGCTCGCGCAAGACATCCTCGCTGAGAAGGGCGCCAACGAAATCCGGCCTTTTGACATCCTTGCCCGTTCGTTTTCCAGTCCCGAGGCCTCGCGTGTTTTTCGCGAGCTTATAGACGACGGGTTTGTCAAGCCGTTTGCTTCCAAATGCCTGCTCATGTCCGAGCAGCGCGCGTCCATGGTCGCCGCGTTCCTGGCCGGCGTCAGCATCCTTCGTGACGTCATCGGTACGCCAGCGCTGCAGAGTGGTGGAAATGATCGTGAACTGATGGCTCTGGTCTCCCAGGTCGTCGAGTTCATCATGAACGAAGACAAGGGATGTCAAACCATGACGACCGCCGTGCCGATCAGTCGGGAGCCGCAATGAATGATTTGAGCCGGCGAGACATCAAGGCGGCGGACGCCCGCCACGACACTTTCGACACGGAAACCTACCGCGCAATCGATCGGATGCGCGAGGCGCTGAGCGCGCGGATGACTGGCGGGCTTTCTCCGGCGGCACTGGCGCTGGCCTTGTTCGACTGGTCGATCCATCTGGCCTCGGCGCCTGGAAAGCGTCTGGAACTTACCGACAAGGCCGTGCGGAAAAGCGCCCGGCTGTCGGGTTATCTCTGCGCCGCCAGTCTCGATGACGACACTCCATGCTGCATCGAGCCCTTGCCGGGCGACTACCGCTTCACCGGGGAGGCGTGGAAGGAACTCCCCTATGCGGCCTATGCTCAGGCGTTCCTGCTCGCCCAGCAGTGGTGGCACAATGCGACACGGGAGGTGCCAGGCGTCGCTCCTCACCACGAGGACGTGGTCTCCTTCGCCGCGCGGCAAGTGCTCGACATGTTCTCGCCATCCAACAATCCGTTCACCAATCCCGAGGTGATCAACAAAACCATCGCCACTGGTGGGGCAAACTTCCTCGCGGGGTTTCAGAACTGGTTCGAAGATATCAACAGGCTTGCGGGCGGTCGCCCGCCCGCGGGCACGGAAGGGTTCGTACCGGGGCGGGATGTCGCGGTCACTCCCGGAAAGGTCATCTTCCGAAACCATCTGATCGAACTGATCCAGTACAGTCCCACAACCGACACCGTTATGGCGGAGCCGGTGCTGATCGTGCCTGCCTGGATCATGAAATACTACATCCTTGACCTGTCGCCGGAGAATTCCCTGGTGCGCTATCTGGTCGGGCAGGGGCACACGGTCTTCGCCGTTTCCTGGCGAAACCCTGGGGCAGACGATCGCGATCTCACGCTGGACGATTATCGCCGTTTGGGTGTCATGGCCGCGCTCGACGTGATCGCCGCCATCGTTCCCGACAGCAGGATCCATGCGACGGGCTATTGCCTGGGTGGCACGCTTCTCGCGATCGCGGCGGCTGCGATGGGGCGCGCCGGCGACGGGAGGCTGGCAACGCTCACCCTTTTCGCAGCCCAGACGGATTTTTCCGAACCCGGCGAACTGGCGCTCTTCATCGACCCGAGCCAGATGCATTTCCTCGAAAGCATGATGTGGGATCGGGGTTATCTGTCGGCGGACCAGATGGCGGGTGCCTTTCAGATATTGAAGAGCAACGACCTCGTCTGGTCGCGACTGGTCCACGACTATCTCATGGGCGAACGCACGCGGATGAACGACCTTATGGCGTGGAATGCCGATTCCACGCGCATGCCCTATCGGATGCATGCTGAATATCTGCAACGCCTCTACCTCGACAACGAGCTTGCAACCGGCCGCTTCATGGTCGATGGCCGTCCGGCGGCGCTGCAAAATATCCGCGTGCCGATGTTCGTCGTGGGAACGGAACGCGATCATGTCGCGCCATGGAGATCGGTCTACAAGATCCACCAGCTAGCCGATACCGATGTTACCTTCGTTCTCGCCAGCGGCGGGCACAATGCAGGCATTGTCAGCGAGCCGGGCCATCGCGGTCGCCGTTATCGCATCGCGACCAGACTGGCAGTCGACATCTGCCTTGGCCCCGGCGAATGGGCAGCAGAGGCTGAGGCCCGGAACGGTTCCTGGTGGGAGGCCTGGCTGCCGTGGCTTGCCGCGCACTCAGGTAAGGATCGTGTTGACCCGCCTTCACTCGGTGCCGCCGACAAGGGCTTTCCTGCCATCGCCGAGGCGCCCGGCGCCTACGTATTCCAGAAGTGAGAGGGTGATGACCGACAGCTTGCTGACAAATCATACCTTCGCCGATTTACAGGTCGGCGATACCGCAAGCCTCACACGGGTCGCAGGGGATAACAACATCGATCTGCTGGCGGCGATGGCCGGTGGCAACAGGCTGGCTCCCGGTGACGCGGCAGCGAAGGCAACGACCCTCTTCAACGATATCGTTGCCAACGGGCTTTGGACGGGCGCGCTGGTCTCGCGCGTGATCGGGACAAGGCTTCCGGGGCCTGGGACGATCTATCTGGGACAGGATTTTCGCTTCGTGAAGCCGGTCGCCTCCGGCGACACGATCACGGCAACCGTGCGGGTTGTTCGCAAGAACCCCGAAAACCGGACGGTTGCGCTGGAGACAATCTGCGCCAATCAAAAAGCCGAACATGTCCTAACCGGCACGGCCATGGTGATCGCGCCCGACAAGTCGATCGAATGGACCGAAGCGTCGTCCTCCGTCGCATTGCCGGATACGAAACGTGCAAGCCGCTATGAAGGCTTTGTGGCGGAAGCCCACGGTTTGCCCCCGGTGCGGGCGGCCATCGTTCACCCATGCTCTGCCGGAGCAATCCTGGCTGCGGTCGAGGTCCGCCAACAGGGCCTGTTCGACCCGCTGCTGGTCGGGCCGGAAGCGAAGATCCGCGCCGCGGCCGAAGCCGCAGGGATCGATCTCGGCGACATGGCGATCGAGGATGTTCCCCATAGTCATGCCGCAGCCGCGCGCGCTGTCGAACTCGCGGTCGGCCGTGCGGTATCGGTTCTGGTCAAGGGCAGCCTGCATACCGACGAGCTTCTAGGTGCCGTCATCGCCACCGGGTCCGGTCTCAGGACGGAGCGGCGCATCAGCCACGTCTTCGCGTTCGACGTCCCGGCCTATGGCAAGCCGCTGATCGTCACCGATGCCGCGATCAACATTCAGCCGACGCTCGACCAAAAACGCGACATCTGCCAGAACGCCATCGACCTTCTTCGGACTCTTGGTGTCGATGAGCCGCGCGTGGCGGTGCTCGCAGCGGTCGAGACCGTCAATGCGAAGATGCCGTCGACTCTCGACGCCGCCGCGCTGACAGTGATGGCGGCGCGTGGTCAGATCACGGGCGGGCGTGTCGATGGCCCGCTTGCCTTCGACAACGCCATCGACCTTGATGCGGCGAAGACGAAGGGCATTGTCTCCCCGGTCGCGGGTGAGGCCGACATTTTGCTCGTGCCGGATCTTGAAGCCGGCAACATGCTCGCCAAGCAACTGATTTATTTCGCGGGGGCGACGGCGGCTGGCATCGTGCTCGGCGCCCGTGTGCCGATCGTACTGACCAGTCGCTCCGATCCGCTTTCGGCACGCATCGCCTCGGCAACGCTCGCAAGACTGCTCGTCGCCCGCAACCAGGTGCCCGGGGCGGGGGCCATCTCATGAGCCGGCAACTGCTTGTCACCTTCAATGCCGGCTCCTCCACGGTCAAGATCGGCCTGTTCGCCATTGAAGGCGGTGGCCTCACGCGAGTCGGCAAGGGAATGATCGATTTCCGCAAGGCCCCGTTGCGCTTCGAGCTTTCCGAAGGCCCGGATCGCTTCGATGTCGAGCTGGAAGCCAAAGCGGAGGAAGAATTGGACGAGGTCTTGCGCGAAGCGTTCGATCGGCTGTCCTGGCACTATGATTTGTCCGGCATCGCCGCTATCGGCCACCGCGTTGTGCACGGCGGTGACTTGTTTGACGGACCGGTGCTCATCAACGATCAGGCGATGTCGCAGATGGAAGCGCTGATACCGCTTGCGCCGCTCCATCAGCCCCAGGCGCTGCGCCTTGTCCGGGCGATCGCGCGCCTTCGTCCGGAAATCAGGCAGACCGCCTCCTTCGACACGGCTTTCCATCGCACGCATGCCGAGGTCGTCCGCCGCTTCGCCCTGCCGAGGCGGCTCTACGAAGAGGGTATCAAACGCTATGGCTTCCACGGCCTTTCCTATCGATCGATTGCCGACCAGCTTCTCAAGAACTGGCCAGAGCAGGCTTCGGGCAAGGTCGTCGTCGCCCATCTCGGCTCCGGCGCCAGCCTTTGCGCGATGGACAACTGCGTCAGCCGTGACACCAGTATGGGTTTTTCGACGCTGGACGGCGTGCCGATGGCGACGCGCTGCGGGGCGCTCGATGCCGGCGTGGTCATACACCTTTTAAAGGCCGGTCGCGATCCCGACGAAATCGAGGATCTCCTTTATCACCGCTCCGGTCTCTTGGGCGTGTCCGGCATCAGCGCCGACAGCCGCGTGCTCCTGGAAAGCGATGAGGGCCAGGCGAAGGAAGCAATCGAGCTGTTCACCTTCAGGATCGCCGGCGAGATCGCCCGGCTTGGCACGACGCTCGGCGGTCTCGACACGCTGGTGTTCACGGCCGGCATCGGCGAGCACCAGCCGGCAATCAGGGCCGATATCTGCACGCGGCTGATGTGGCTGGGCATCGACCTTGACCCTGAAGCAAACGCCGACAACCGGACGGTCATCAGCAGTCCTGCCAGCCGTCTGACCGTCCTCGTGATTCCGACCGATGAGGAGCAGGTGATCGCCACCGAAGCCCTAAGAATCGCGGGAGGCTGAGCGATGGCGGCAATCGTCGATCTGTTCGGAAAGCGTGGCCTCGTGGTTGGCATCGCCAACGATTCCTCTATCGCAGCTGGCTGTGCAGCCGCGTTCAAGGCCGCCGGCGCGGATCTGGCGGTCACCTATCTCAACGACAAGGCGGTTCCGTTCGTGCGCCCGGTCGCCGATGCCCTGGGCGCGTCGCTGTTCATGCCCTGCGACGTTCGCATTGAGGGGCAGCTCGAGGCGGTGTTCGACACGATAGGAGTTGAATGGGGCGGTCTCGATTTTCTGCTTCACTCGATCGCTTTCGCGCCGCGAGAGGACTTGCGGACGAGCATCGTCAACTGCTCGGCCGAAGGCTTTGCCCAGGCCATGGATATATCGTGCCATTCCTTCATCCGGATGGCTCGCCTCGCCGTCCCGCTGATGAAGGAAGGCGGGTCGCTGATAACCGTCAGCTTTTTCGGAGCTGAGCGCGTCGTCGACAACTACAATCTGATGGGATCGGTGAAGGCCGCGCTGGAAGCAAGCGTACGCTACCTGGCCGCGGATCTCGCAGCGCAGGACATCCGCGCCCATTGCCTGTCCACCGGGCCGATCGCCACCAGGGCGTCCTCGGGTATCGAGCGTTTCGACGAGCTCATCGACACGGTGCGGGAGCGCACGCCATCGCGCCGCCTTGTGAGCATCGCTGAGGTCGGGCGTATCGCCGCCTTCCTGGCAAGCGAGGCGGCAACGCCTCTGTCGGGGTCGGTGGTCTACGCCGATAACGGCTTCCACATCACGGCCTAGCCAGAAGACTGGCTGCCGGCAGACTACATCGACGTCGCCGCTCGCGCGGCGGCAGAACGAACTCTGTCGTACCGAGAGGCGCGATGGTTCCAACGCCTCTCAGAAATTGGTTCAGTCTATGCGTGAATTCAGTCTTCGCCTTACGTTACTTCTTCTCACGAGCCTGCTTGCAGCCTGTGCCGGCCGCCCCGGCCCGGAACTGCTTGCCCAAACGGCCGAGACTCTTCCGGGCGCGAAGCTCACGACGGTCTATGTGGCGACCACGCGAAAGCGTGACGAGAACGGTGTCTATTCGTCCGGGCGGTCCCGCGAGGTCAGCTATATCCGCTACACGATATCCATCCCGCCGGGCCACAAGGCCGGCAATGTGGAATGGCCGAAATCGAAGCCGAACCCGAAGACGGATTTCGTGACCGTTGAGCAGCGGCTTCTCGATGCGCTGACATTCGAGGCGGAGGTAGCGCGCAAGCGCAACGGTAAACCGCCGAGCCTCGGCGTGTTCGTGCACGGCTACAACACCAATTTCACCGAGGCCGTCTATCGCATAGCCCAGATGACGGCAGACGCCGGCGTGGATGCCGCTCCGATCCTGTTTGCCTGGCCGTCCGAAGGCGCCCTGAGCGGCTACGTCGCCGACAAGGATGCGGTGACGTTCTCGCGCGACCAGCTGGTCGATCTTCTCAGCACGCTTGCTCGCAAGGAGACGCAGGGTCCCATCACGCTCGTCGGCCACAGCATGGGAGGATGGCTGTCGACGGAAGCCGTGCGCCAGTTGCGGCTTACCGGAAAGGATGCGGTGATCCGTCGACTGCAGGTTGTGCTGGCTGCGCCCGACATCGATGTCGACGTGTTCGAGGCACAGCTGGCGACGATCGGGCCGTTGAACCCGCCGATGACAATCCTTGTTTCCAAAGATGACAGGGCGCTCAGGGTCTCCGAATTCCTGTCCACCGAACGTCGGCGCCTGGGCAGGATAGACGTGACGGATCCCAAGATCGAAGAGGCGACGCGCAAGGCAAATGTGCAGGTGATCGACATATCGGATATCGAGGCATCCGACAGCTTCAGACACAATCGTTTTGTCGGTCTCGCCGCCTTCTATCCGAAACTCTCCGGCCGGGATGGAAACGGCGACCCTCAAAATCTCAGGCAAGCCGGAGCGTTTGTGTTCAATTCGGCCGGCGCGGTCCTTTCCAGCCCGTTTGTCCTTGCCGGCAAGATCGTCGGCGGAAACTGACAGGACGCGAAGCAGCTTTCTTCACGCAACTATCGCAGGAGAATACTTATGATATTCAATTACACCGCAAGCCTCGACGCCACCGACCTGCAACTGTTGCGATCGCGATGGCGATGGCTGCTGGGCGCAGGCATCGTGCTCCTGCTGATAGCTCTTGTCGCCCTCTCCAACCTGTTGCTGGCCACGGTCGTTTCCGTCCTCTTTGTCGGTGTCACGATGCTACTGGCCGGTGCGGCGCATATCGTCTTCGCATTTCAGATGAAGCGATGGGGCCAAACTGTCGGTTTGCTCGTTGTCGGTGTGCTTTATGTCGCGGCCGGTGTGATGACATTCTGGAACCCGGTGCTGGCATCCACTTTCCTGACACTGCTGATGGCTCTCAGCATGCTCGTCGCAGGCATTGTCAGGACTGCCGCCGGTCTGGCGATCCGCCCGGCTTCCGGTTGGCTGTGGCTCGCGGCGGCTGGCGCCGCAACGGTGCTTGTTGCACTGGTCATCCTCGCGGGCTGGCCCGTCAACAGTTTGTGGATCATTGGCGCACTGCTGGCGATCGACGTCATGGTGACCGGCTGTGCCCTGAGCGCATTGGCGCTCGTGCTGCGACGGTCCGTCAGTATCGACCGCAATCACGAATAAGAACCCGAGGCTGGAAACGACAATGAAGCAAACAAGACCGTTCACCGTGGAGGTCCGAAAGAAACGCCGGCTACAGGAGCATGAAGCTGTCTTTCCATGGCGGGCCGTGAAAACGGCAGACGAGGCCAGATCCGTGCCGGAAGGGGAAAACACAGCCCCGAATGAAATCACGCCTCAGAACGACCCAGCAGGCTACCGTACCCGCACACGGCGGGGCTGAACGCTGCCCGCCGGGCCTCCCTGACGCAATCCGGAGGCACAAGGAAAAGGATTTTAGTCCTCTCAATCATCAGCTGTTGACTCAAGGAGTATGTTCATTAGGGTAAAGCTGATGTTTGGTCACGAGGGGTGGAATGAAGACGCCAAAAGATATTGTCGTTTATATCGATACAGCCGATGTTTCTGTTTGTCGGGTCTATATTGATTATGCTGTTTCACTTGCACGCGCATGGGATGCGCATGTCGTTGTGGCTTTCGTGCCGGAAGATTTGATCGCCACTCCGTCCCATGGCTTCGCCCGAGGGGCGGCGATCAACAGCATGATAACCTCCTTTGAGACGCGCCGGCATGACGCCGAGGCGCAGCTGCGGGGGCTCCTTTCGGACGTCGCGTCGGCCACCGGCGTGAATTGCGAGCTTCGGATATGTTCCGGTGAAACGGGCGAGGCGCTGATGCTGCACGCCCGCCACGCCGCCTTGGCAATCGTCGGAACGGGGCGTGACCCGGACCGCGCTGAGACGGCTCTCACCGTCTCGGAGGATATCATCTTTGCCTCCGGTCGCCCTTCGATCCTTTTGCCCACATCCTGGCAAAGCGACAGCGCCGTGCCTGAAACGGTCGTGGTCGGATGGAATGCCAGCCGGGAAGCGGCCCGCGCCATTGCGGATTCGATGGCGTTCCTGGCCACCGCTCGCGCCGTCCACGTCGTCGTTGTTCCCGAGCCCAAGGTTGCGCGGCTTCTGGGGGAGGACCCCGGAAGCGATATCTCTCTCCATCTCGCGCGCCACGGGATCAGGGTGACGCTTGACCGGTTGGAAGGCGGCAATGCCGGCGATCTGATCCTGTCCCGCGCGGAGGAGCTTGGCGCCGACCTTGTGGTCATGGGCGCCTACGGGCAGTCCCGGATCACAGAGTTCGTTTTCGGCAGCGCAACCCGTACCATTCTGGCCAATCCGAAAATCCCGATCTTTCTTTCGCGATAAGACGTGAACGTCCAACAGGGCGGGTGAGATTGCAAGTCGTAAGCAAAAAGAGATTACAACATAGGAGAAGAAAACATGTCTGATCTGGTGGTCGTCGGTTTCGATACGGTTGATGAAGCCGACAGGGTACTTCTCAAGCTCGCTGCCCTCAGAAAGGAATATCTGGTCGATCTGGAGGACGCCGTCGTCGTCGTTCGTGACGGCGACGGCAAGGTCCATCTCAAGCAGAGCCTTAACCTGGCGGCTCTCGGCGCCACATCGGGCCTTCTCTCGGGAACGATCTGGGGCGGCCTTGTGGGCCTGCTGTTCCTCAATCCGCTTGCCGGCATCGCCATCGGCGGCCTGACGGGAGCCGGTGTCGGCGCCTTGTCCGGCTCCCTTGCCGACTATGGCATCGACGACACGTTCATCAAGTCTCTGGGCGAGACCATTCCAAGCAATTCATCTGCGCTGTTCGTCCTTGTCCGAAAGGTCCAGCCGGAAAAGGTGCTGGCGGAGTTCGAAGGCCTGCGTGGTCGAGTTCTCAAGACGTCCCTGTCGCCGGAGCAGGAAGAGAAGCTGAGGATCGCCTTGTCCGAAAATGTAACCGGGTCAGGCGCCGCCTAGATGGCCACGCCCGGTTGGCGTCCGATCGGGAAGAGAAACGTCCAGCGTCGCTTACATGGGGGTATTTTTGCGGGTACATATCAGGGGCGGGATCGATCTTCGATGGGAAGGCAAGCCGGCAGGCACGATTGACGATGCGGTCATGGCTCGCTCGGTTGCGCTTATGGGAGAAGATTACCCGCGCCTGCGCCCGATTATCGATGTCGCGATCGGACAAGCCGTGCGAGCCGGCGAGCGGCTGTTTACGGATCGTCACCGCCCTCATCTGACGTTTACAGCCCCTGTTGCTGGAACAATCCGCGCAATCTCGCGCGGCGCGCGTAGAAGCCTCGATTCCATTATTATCGACGTCGAGGACGAAGCCGCCGTCGAATTCGACAGGCCCTCACGGCCAGATCGCATGACCATGCAGTCGCTCCTGCTCCAAAGCGGTTGCTGGCAGTCATTTCGCACCCGGCCATTCGGTCGGCTCGCCGATCCCCGGCAGGCTCCTGATGCGATTTTCGTAACAGCCACCGATACCGCGCCGCTCGCAGGTGATCCGGCCCCCGTCATAAGGCGCTTCGAATCATGGTTTCGTCTCGGCGCGGAGGCGCTGCGTCACCTGACCGACGGTCCCGTTTACGTCTGTCACGGGGCCGATGCCTCCCCGGCCGTTCCCGAAGCCGTCAAGGCTGTCTGTTTCGCGGGCAGGCATCCGGCGGGTCTGGTTGGAACCCATATCCATCATCTCAATCCTGTCGGTGTAAACAGGATGGTTTGGCACATCGGCTATCAGGACGTAATCGCGCTGGGATGCCTGCTCGATACGGGCCGGATATGGACACGGCGCGTCGTTGCGCTGACCGGACCGGGGACGTGCAGTCCGCGCCTCGTTGTCGCTCCCGCAGGCGCGAATCTGAAAGATCTTTTCGGCGCCTCGCTCACCGGTCCCTCGGTTCAGTTGCTTTCGGGCTCTCCGCTCGGCGGAACGGTCGAGCATTTCCTGCGGCGTTATGACGTGCAGGCCACCGCCATCCCACACAGGCATCCGCTCCGGCGCTCCTTTCTCATGCGCTACCTGACCTCATTCAACGAGCAGTTTCCGGCGCCGCTCATTCCCAATGCCGTTCATGAACGGGCCGCGCCTTGCGGGATCCCGCGCCGTTCCTGCGCGCCATCAGCACGGGCGATGTGGAAACCGCCGCGAAACTTGGTGCGCTGGAACTTGTGGAAGAGGATCTGGCGCTCCTGAGCCATGTCGACGGGTCGGGCACGGATTATGGCGCCCTGTTGCGTGCGACGCTCGATGAGTTGGAGGAAGCGATATGATCGCCTTCTTCCATGACCTGCAGGCGGGCCGCGTCGGCCGCACCTTGTTGTCCGACAGCGCCACGCCCGCGCTGCTCGGCGTGATCGTCCCGGTCGTGTCCGCGCTTGTCGCAGATACGGAACAGTTCGCAGCGCGGCTGCTGATCTCTGTCAGCCTGACCCTTGCGTGGCAGCATGTCTTCACACGTGTCCGGGGTCTCAGGCCGGGACTTGACGGTATTGTCGCCGCCACGCTGATCGCCCTTCTTGTCCCGGCCGATGCGCCGCTCTGGCAGCTCGCTTTGGGCGTCAGCTTCGGCGTGGTGATCGCCGAACAGGTGTTCGGTGGGCGCGGGCGCAATTTCGTGCATCCTGCCGTCGCCGCCCTTGCCTTCGTGATGTTCTCCTTCACTGAAATCGACTATCGAGCCGGGCCAAACATTCCTCTGGCGGCATTGCTTCCGGCTTTGGTTCTCCTGCTCCTCAGCGGCCAGGCGTCATGGCGATTGCTGCTTGCGGCCTACTGCACGATGGCCCTCATGGTTTGGGCGCAGGGAAGCGATCCGTCGGTCAACCTGCTTTCGGGTGCGATCGGCTGCGCGATCCTCTTTCTGGCGGCAGATCCTGTATGTTCCTGCACGACAAATCCAGGTCGTTTTGCACAGGGCATTCTGACCGGCGTGCTCATCGGCCTGTTCTCGCAGGCCGGATCGACTTTTGGAGCCGCGATCTTCGCGATCCTGATGAGCAGCATTTTCGCACCATTGATCGATTACGTGGTCGTGGCGATCCATGTAAGGCGGAGGGCAAGGCGACATGGCTGACGCTCGTCCTCCCAGCCCGCGCCCGGGCATGTGGCGCCGCTTTCTGAACCGTCCGAACACCGATGGCGTCAAGACGATCGGCATGTCGCTTCTGGTGGCCATTGGCTGCGGCTTTACCGTCTCCATCGCAGCGGTCGTCCTGCGGCCGATCCAGCAGGCCAATATCGTCGCCCAGCAACAGGGCCGCATGGTGCAGATGCTGGAAAACGTTCCGGGCATCGGGGAGATATTGAAGGAATCTGGCGCAAGCGGCGTCGAAACGCTCGTCATCGACCTCGCAAGCGGAACGGTCGCCGCCGATGTCGATCCGGGAAGCTTCGATCAGCGAGCGGCGGCGGCGGACGCAGAGCGAAGTTCGGCCCTGCCGCGCGCTGACGACCTCGCTGGTCTCAGCCGCCGCGAAAACCACGCGCTTGTCTATCTTCTGCGCCGCGGCGAGGAACTGGCGCTCGTTGTGCTTCCGGTCCGCGGCGCCGGCTACCAGTCGACCATCCGGGCCTATCTGGCGCTGGAGGCCGATCTCGACACCGTTGCCGCCTTCACGGTTTATGAGCAGGGTGAGACGCCCGGCCTCGGCGCCCGCGTCGCCGAGGACGGTTGGCAGGCGCAATGGGCAGGCAAGCGCATCTTCGACGATGGCGATTTCGCCATTTCCGTGGTGCGCGGCAATGCCAGCGGCCCCAATGAAGTCGACGGCATCTCCGGCGCCAGCGTCACGAGCTATGCGATCTCGGACATGCTCGAATTCTGGATGGGCGAGCACGGCTTCGGGCCGTTTCTCGACAGGCTGAAGAAAGGCGAGATCGAATGACTATCCCTTTCCGCAACCTGACAGATCCGCTCATCGACAAGAACCCCGTCACCGTCCATATCCTCGGCATCTGCTCGGCACTGGCGGTCACGACATCGATGTCCACCGCTCTCACCATGTCGATCGCCCTGACCGTCGTGCTCGGCCTGTCGGCAGGCGTCATCAGCGCCATCCGCCGACACATCCCGTCCTCCGTGCGCATCATCCTGCAGATCACCATCATCGCCTCGCTGGTCATCGTCGCCGACCAGATGTTGCAGGCTTTTGCCTATGAGATGAGCCAGCGGCTGACGGTGTTTGTCTCGTTGATTGCCACGAACTGCATCGTGCTCGGGCGCACCGAAGCCTATGCGCTGCACAATCCGGTCGTTCCCAGCATCGTGGATGGCGTCGGCAATGCACTCGGCTACAGCCTGGTGCTGCTCACTGTCGCCGCCATCCGCGAGTTGTTCGGCGCCGGAAGCCTGTTCGGCGTCGGCCTGCTGCCACTCGTGGCCGACGGTGGCTGGTACCAGCCACTCCGTCTTATGCTGCTCGCGCCGAGCGCATTCATCATCCTTGGCCTTCTGGTCTGGGCTGTTCGCAGCCTGCGCCGGGGCCAGAGGGAAGCGCCTGAATTCGAGTTGCGCGAGCAGCAAAGGACGACTGAGACATGATCGAACTGTTCCAGCGCTCCATTTTCGAAGAAAACCTCGCGCTGTCCTTCTTCCTCGGCATGTGCACCTTCCTCGCCGTCTCCAAGCGCGTGGAAACAGCCTTCGGCGTGGGTGTTGCGATGATCGTCGTGCAATCGCTCAGCGTGCCGGTGAACTACCTGCTGCACGCCTATATCCTGAGTGCCGGGGCGCTCGCGTGGATGGGGCTGCCGGATGTCGATCTCGGTTTCATGCGGCTGATCACCTTCATCGGCATCGTCGCGGCGATGGTGCAGATCATCGAGATGCTGCTCGATCGTTACGTGCCCGCCCTCTACGGCGCGCTTGGCATCTACCTGCCGCTGCTCGCCATCAACTGCGCCATTATCGGCGGCAGTCTGTTCATGGTCGAGCGGCAATATGATCTCACTGAAAGCACGGTCTATGGGATCGGCACCGGGATCGGCTGGGCGCTGGCCATCGTCGCGCTCGCGGCGATCCGCGAGAGGCTGCGCTATGCCAATGTCCCCGAAGGATTGCAGGGCCTCGGCATTGCTTTCATCGTCACCGGTCTCCTGTCCATGGCGTTCTCCGCCTTTGTGGGAGTGCGCGTGCTATGACGGAGATCCTGCTCGGCATCGGCTTCATTTCCTTGCTGCTCGTCGCGCTGGCAGCCGTTGTCCATAAGGTTCGGGAGTATCTGCTGCCGTCGCGACCCGTGGCGGTCACCGTTAACGGCGGGCGTGAGATTGGCGCTCTGGCGAATTTCAAGCTTCTCGATATTTTGAATTCCAACGGCATCGCCGTGCCCTCGGGCTGCGCCGGCGCGGGAACGTGCGGCCTGTGCCGCGTCAGCGGCGTCACGGGTACGGGAGAGCCGTTGCCGACGGAACGCGCCCGGCTTTCTCCTGCCGACGTTCGGGCTGGAATGCGGCTCGCCTGCCAGATCGTGGTGCGAAACGACCTCGCCGTCACCGTCCCGGACGAGGTGCTCGGCATCACCACGATGAACTGCCGCGTGGCATCGTCGCGCAGTGTCACGCCTTTGATCAAGGAAATCGTGCTCGCCTTGCCGGAGGGCGCGGAATTCGACTTTCGTGCGGGCAATTTCGTGCAGGTCACCGCACCGGCCTATCGTCTCGACTTCTCCGGCATCGCGCTTGAACCGCAGCATGCCGCCGAATGGAAAAAACTCGGAATTGACAAGCTCTCGTCGCAAAGCCCTCAGCCCGTCTCTCGCGCCTATTCGGTTGCCAGCCGACCCAAGGATGTCGGCATGATCGTGCTCAACATCCGTCTGGCCACGCCACCGCCAGCCAAACCGCATGCACCTCCCGGCATCGTCTCGTCATGGCTGTTCGGTCTGCGCGAGGGCGACCCGATCGAAGTGGCGGGCCCGTATGGTCACTTCGGGGCGCAGGATACCGGGCGCGAGATGGTGTTTATCGGCGGCGGCGTCGGCATGGCGCCCTTGCGCGCCATCATAACGGACATGCTCGAGCGTCAGGGAAGCCGCCGCAAGATCAGCTTCTGGTACGGCGCGCGAAGCCGTGGCGAACTGTTCTACGCCGACGAATTCGACGAGCTTGCCCGGCGTCATGAGAACTTCCGCTGGGTGCCAGCCCTCTCCGAACCAGCCAGAAACGACCCCTGGGACGGTGAGTTAGGCTTTGTCCATGATGTCGTCTTCCGCGCCTATCTGAAGGATCACCCGGCGCCGGAGGACTGCGAATATTATCTGTGCGGCCCTCCGCTCATGATCGAGGCCATCTACGCGATGCTCGATGAATGCGGTGTGGAGAGCGAGAGCATCTTCAATGACGATTTCGGGATCTAGGAGCATGACGACAAGGCGCGAGATCGTATTTGGACTGGGAGCCCTGGCCGGACTGATGTCCTTGCCGTCTTTGGCCCGAGCCGGTGCCGATGATCTCACGCGCATCTCCGGGCGCGCTTTCGGCACACGATGGCAGGTCACCGTTCCGGCCGATGCCGATGCCCGCAAGATTGGCGCGGATCTCCGGCACTTACTGGCCGGGATCGATCATTCGATGAGCCCGTTTCGTGCGGGTTCGGAGCTTTCGCGCTTCAACAGCCGTTCGGAAATCACACCGTTCGCAGCCTCCGAGCCGCTTCGGACGGTTGCTAGCAAGGCACTCGAGATTGCGCGATTGACCGGCGGCGCGTTCGATCCGGCCGTCGGGCCCGCTGTCCATCGTTACGGTTTCGGGCCGATCGCTGCCGGGCGGTCCGGTCGCTACACCGCTTTTGCCGTCAGTGCCGAAGGCCTCTCCAAAGCAGAGCCGGAACTTTCGCTCGATCTGTGCGGCATAGCCAAGGGCTACGCCGTCGACCGGCTTGCAGGACACCTGAGAGATCAAGGGCTGCCGAGTTTCCTGATCGAGGTGGGTGGCGAAGTCTATGGTTTCGGTGCGCGCCCTGACGGCCGTCCATGGCGCGTCGGCATTGCGGACCCGCTTCGCACCGGTGTCCACACGACGCTTCCCCTGACAGGCGTGGCGATGGCGACCTCGGGCGATGCGATCAATGCCTATGAGATCGCGGGCCGCCGCTACAGTCATACGATCGATCCCGCAACCGGAGAGCCGGTTCGCAACAGCGTCGCCTCGGTTTCCGTTCTGGCCCCGACAGCGCTGGAGGCCGACGCGTTTGCGACCGCCCTTCTGGTAATGGGTCCTGAAGGCGGCCTTGCATTCGCCTCCGCCAACCGTCTGCCCGCGCTTTATCTGCTTCGCGAGGCGGGAGGTCTTAAGGCCAGAGCCAACAGGTTGTTCATCGACCAGGGGAGGGCATAAAGCCATGCAGACCATTTTCGCCGCTGTTCTTCTGACCGGGCTTGCCATGCTCGCGCTGGCCGCCGGCCTTTTTGCCGGCCGCGCACCGCTCAAGGGATCGTGCGGCGGCGCGGCCTGCGGCGGCAAATGCCATGCTTGCGAACGATCCGAAGGAAGCGGGACATGAAACTCGACACGGTCGCCGATCATATGCGCACGGACCTGATCACGCTGACGCCGGACATGGAGATAGTACGGGCCGTGTCCGTGCTCATGCAAAACGGCGTGTCGGGTGCATGCGTCATCGACGGCGCCGGCGATCTCGTCGGCGTTCTGTCCAAACGCGATTGCCTGAAGGCCGCACTCAACGCCTCCTACTACAAACAATGGGGTGGCAGTGTCGCCGACTATATGAGCACCGAACTCGAGACGCTCGATGCGGGTATCGACATCGTCGAAGCGTGTGAGCGCTTTGTCGCAAGCTCGTACCGGCGGTTCCCCGTCACCCGCCATGGCCGACTTGTCGGCCAGATCAGCCGTACCGACGTCCTCAACGCCCTTTCACGGCAGTGGACATAACAAAGCCCCGGAAAAGAAAAGGACCGATATCATGACACGACAGCTCTCCAGAAGATTGTTTCTCGCAGGAACCAGTGCGGCAGCGTCCGCAGGTATCGTCGGGACAGCCAATGCGCAGGTGGCCTCCGGCGGCGCTGCAACCGTCTCCGTGCAGGAAGCCCTGAAACAGCGCCGCTCTACCAAGCGCTTCGGGCGTGGTGACGTTGCGCGCGAAAAGGTGCTCGAAGCACTGTGGGCGGCCAATGGTGTCAACCGCGCGGACGGTGATGGACGCACAGCGCCCGCCTGGCACGGTGCGAAGAACGTCGATATCTACGTCGCGCTGGAAGATGGCGTCAGTCTCTACGACCCCGTGGCAAACGCTCTCAACAAAGTGGCCGATACCGATATTCGCGCCGATGTCAGCCCTACGGCTTTCGTACGCCGGGCGCCCGTGGTGCTGATCTATGTTTCCGATGCCGAGAAACTTGCAACCGCCGCCGGCGAGTTGGCCACATCCGCACCCGAGGAACTGGTCATCGCCGCACGCGTCAACTCGGCCGTCATGGCCCAGAACGTCTATCTGTTCTGCGCTGCCGAAGGGCTCGGCACATGCCTCCTCGGTACCGTGGACAGGGAAGCCATCAAAACAGCGCTGAAGTTCCCGGACCATCTTTCGGTGACTTATATCCAGCCCTTGGGCGAGATCGGCTGATCTGGAGGGTGGGTACAGATCGACATACAGGCAGTGCCGCATATCCGGTGTTTCCGCAGAGACAGAAGCCGTGACGGCCGCAATTCTCTGGTGCGCGCTTGGCCTGCTCACCCTGGTTGGCGGAGCGGAAATACTGGTGCGCGGCGGGTCGATGCTTGCGCGCCAGCTGGGCATATCGCCGCTCGTCATCGGGCTCACATTTGTTGCGATCGGAGGCGGACGGCGGTGTGGGTTTTCCTCGGCCGCGCCGGGCTGACGGTCAAAAAAAGACCGCGCACGCCGAAGAGCAGGAGCGGCCGGACGTCCTGACCCGAAGGCGGGACTGGTTCGACGCCCAGCCCGACCTCGATCCAGAGCGGCTCGTGTTCATCGACGAGACGTGGGCGTCGACCAACATGGCGAGGCGTCGCGGCCGGGTGCCGAAGGGCGAGCGGCTCCGCGCCGCGATCCCGCATGGCCACTGGAAGACCACCACCTTCGTGGCCGGCCTGCGGCTCTCCGGCATGGTCGCGCCCATGGCGCTCGACGGCCCGATCAACGGCCGCAGCTTCCAGGCCTACGTCGATCAGGTTCTCGTCCCAGAGCTCAAGCCCGGCGACGTGGTCGTGATGGACAACCTCGGCAGCCATAAGGGCCCGGGCGTCCGCGCCGCGATCGAGGCGGCCGGCGCGAAGCTGCTCTATCTCCCGCCCTACAGCCCGGACTTCAACCCGATCGAGAACGCCTTCTCGAAGCTCAAGGCGCTGCTCCGAAAGGCCGCAGAGCGATCCGTCGACGGTCTCTGGGCCGTCATCGCACGCATCGCCAGACTCATCGAGTCCAACGAATGCGCCAACTTCTTCAAAGCCGCAGGATACGATCCGGATTAAGAGCGCCTAACAAAACCTCTTGCGGGCTCTGAATGCGATGATTGCCGCAGCGATGGTGAGGAAGGCGCGATAGAGGTCTGCGTGTCGCTCGTATCGGACGACGAGGCGCCTGAAGCGGTTGATCCAGGCGAAGGTGCGCTCGACGACCCACCTGTGCTTTCCGAGATGGCTGCTGCTTTCGACGCCTCGTCTGGCGATGCGCGGGGTGATGGAGCGCGCCCGCAGGTCGCGCCGGCACCGATCGAAGTCGTAGGCCTTGTCGGCATGGAGTTTGACGGGTCGCCTGCGTGGTCGACCGCGCTTCTGCCTAACCGGCCGGACGGCGTCGACGACTGCGGTCAGAGCCATGCTGTCGTGGCGATTGGCTCCGGTCAGGACGATGGCGAGAGGAATGCCGGCGCCATCGACCATGATGTGGCGCTTGGTCCCCGGCTTGCCGCGATCGGTCGGGTTCGGTCCCGTCTCCTCGCCCCCCTTTTCGCGGGAACGGAGGACGCGTCGACCGAAGCACGCGACCAGTCGATCTGCCCGGCGAGGTTCAGCCGGTCGAGCATGTGGCGGTGGATCTCGTCCCACAAGCCGGCATCCTGCCAGGCTCGCAATCGGCGCCAGCAGGTCATGCCGGAGCAGCCTGCCACCTCGAACGGCAACCGTTCCCACGGGATCGCCGTGTAGAGAACGAACAGGATGCCGACGAGCGCATCCCGGGCCTCGACCGCAGGCCGCCCGCCCTTCGGACGAGCCTCACGAGCCGGCAGCAACGGCGCGATCTCGGCCCACAAATCATCCGGAAGAAGCTTCTTCACCATGTCGGAAAACTCACGCCGACATAGTTAACAAATGGTTTTGTTAGGCGCTCTAAGGCGAATCCGCTCTAGCAACCGGATCTCGCTCAAGCGAATGTCTCCATCAATTTCGGCGGCAATCAGCCGAATCGGCTCATGGCCCAATCTAGCAAACTCGCGATCGCAAATTGCGCTTCGGTGTTGACCAGGTGTTGACCAGCCCAGAAAAGGGAAAAGCCGCCCGAAGGCGGCTCTTACTTAATCCCTTGATTTCCTTAGGAAATCTGGAGCGGGCGAAGGGATTCGAACCCTCGACCCCAACCTTGGCAAGATTGACGAGACCCTACGCTACACTATCCGAATTCTCTCTATCATACTAAAATAATTATATAATTTCATTTTTGCATCGCCGTCTGTATCCGTCAAATACGCTTCCATTTCTCTTTTTCCGCTGACAACTTGCTGACAAAGGCCAAGCAGTTATGCTATTGTCAGCAAAATCGTCAACCGCAGTCAGAGAGGAAGCAACATGGCCAAACTCACCAAGCGGGCACTCGAAGCCATGACCCCGCCCGAGAAGGGCAAGCAGGCATTCTTGTGGGACGGCGAACTCCGGGGTTTCGGAGTCCGCATGCTCCCCTCCGGTCTCCAGACGTTCGTGCTGAATTATCGAAACGCGGCCAACAAGGAACGGCGCATTAATCTCGGCCGTTTCGGAGTGATGACCGTTGAGCAGGCTCGCGAAAAGGCCAAGGTCAAGCTCGGCATGATCGCGGACGGAGACGATCCTGCCGATGCCGACAAGGACCCGCATCACCAGCAGACAGTCTCTGCCTTGTGTGACTGGTATCTCGCCGAGGCCGAGGCTGGCCGCATCCTCGGCCGCCGCAATCGGCCGATCAAGAAATCGACGCTCGCCATGGACAAGAGCCGCATCGAAACGCACATCAAGCCGCTCCTCGGCAGTCGCCTCGCGCATACGCTGAAGGTGGCCGATATCGAGGGGATGCAGTCGGATATCGTGGCCGGCAAGACGGCGAAGCCGCGAGGCGGAGGTCGAGGCGGCGTCACGACCGGCGGCCCCGGCGTTGCCTCCCGCGCCGTCGGAACGCTCCAGAGTATCCTTGGTCACGCCGCCCGCCTCGACAAAATCGAAAGCCATCCGAGCCGCGGCGCGCGAAAGCTCGCGGGCAAGAAGAAACAGCGGCGGTTGAGCGTGGCCGAGATCAAGAAACTCGGCGCCGCGATGCGGCACGCGGAACGCAACGGCGAAAGCCCTGTGGCCCTCGCCATCGTTCGCTTCCTGGCGCTCACAGGCTTCCGCATCTCAGAGGGACAAGGCGTGCAACGCCATTGGCTCAACGCCGGGGTCGGCTACGTGGCTTTCCCCGACACCAAGAGCGATGCGCAGATCCGTGCGATCGGCCCTTCCGCCGCGAAGATCGCTGCCAGCCAGCCGGCTCGCGGCAATAATCCGTATGTCTTCCCGTCCGATATTACCGACGGCCATTTCACGTCGGCCAAGGCCTGCCTCTTCAGGCTCTGCGCCAGCGTCGGTATTGAGGGTGTCACGCCGCACACGCTGCGCCACACCTTCGGCAGCGTCGCCGGCGATCTCGGCTTCTCCGAGCTGACGATCAGGGCACTGCTTGGCCATGCTGCTCAAAGCGTGACACAGGGCTATGTCCATATCGATGAGGCCCTGAAGCTCGCCGTCACCCGCACCTGCGAGGAAATCGCCTCCCTCCTGGATGAAGAGGACAAAGCCGTGTTTCCCGAACAGGTAGAAAGGCAGGCGGCGTGATGGCGCAGAGCACGGACCCGCACCTTGCCGGCGACGGCTCCCGTCGCCGGTCCCGCAAGGTGTGTTCGATTTCAGTTATTGCAGTTGATGACGTATATCCCTATATTGGCAGGCAAGGAGAACATGCCATGGCCAGCCAAGTCGTCCAGTTTGCCGGCCTTTCGGACCGGGATCGCAAGAATGTAACGCACCTGCCGAAACTCGGCGAGGGCGATCATGTCGAACTGCATGTCCGCCGCCGGGACGGTGCGGAGCAGACGGTTTCACTGCCGCCGGCCGCCGCCAATGCCATAGAAACCCTGCTTTCGCGGCTGCTCAGCGGCGAACGGGTGGCGGTCATTGCCGAGAATCAGGAACTGAGCCCGACCGAAGCCTCGACCATTCTCGGCATCTCTCGTCCGCTTGTCGTCCATCGCATGGACATCGGCGACCTGCCGTTCCGCTACGTCGGAAAGCATCGCCGCGCCTCGCTCAAGGACGTGCTGGCGCTGAAGGCGCAGCTCGACGTCCAGCGCAAGGCCATGCAGGATCTGGCGGCTGACGCCGAGGACCTCCATCTGCGCTATGGCATTTAGTCTCTCCGTCGCAGTCTGCGATGCCTGCATCCTCTATCCGTTCCATTTGAGAAATATCATCGTCCAGGCCAGCGTCGATCGCCTGTTCCATGCGCGCTGGACCGACACGATCCATGACGAATGGATGCGCAACCTCGTGGCCAAAACGCCGGGCCTCTCGATCGACCGGCTGGAAGCCACCAAGCGCCTCATGGACGTCGCCCTGCCGAGCGCGATGGTCGCCGGATACGAAAGGCATGTTCAGGCCGTCAGTCTCCCCGACCCGGATGATCGTCATGTCGCAGCGGCCGCCATCGAGGCCGGTGCATCGACAATCATCACCTGGAACCTGCGCGATTTTCCGGTCGGCGAGCTGCGCAAGCATGGCCTCATGCGTCAGTCGCCGGATGTTTTCCTTGCCGCTCTCTACGAGCACGTTCCGGAGCAGCTTGTCAGCTCGCTGGCGAATGCGCGGAGCAATCTCAGCCGGTCGCGTGTTTCGGCCACAGACTTCATCGGCATCCTGCGCGACCAGAAGCTCATCAGGCTGGCGGCGCAGATCGAGAAACACGTCGGCGATCTCTAGGGCGGTTTTCTCCGTTCCCTGAAACCCTGATCCACGGTTTTACGTGTTTCCGGCTTTACGCCGAAGACGACATTCCCCGGCTCGTTGCAATATCCCGGTGCACAGCCAGTCCGATTTCAGAGTGATGGTTCCGCACATATGGCCAAGAAGCCGGTCGAACGACTTGATCCGACACAATCCACGATAAAGAAACTCTTCGCCTATAGCGGAAACCAATGCGCGATCCCCGATTGCCAGGAGCGGCTTGTCGACGCAAGCGGCGCCATGCTGGGCAAGATCGCCATATCTACGCCGCCGAAAAAGGCGGGCCGCGCTTCGATTCCAAGATGAGCAACGAAGACCGCCGCAGCTTCGACAGAGGTGTTCGACGTTACCGACTCGATGAAGAGGTCGAAGGGCTGGCTACCTTCATCGACCGACTGAAGGAGCTTCCCCTTGAAGAGCGCGCCTTCGCCATCAAGCTGACGGAGCGCATGAGGCACGAGACGTCGACAATCTGCCGGCTGAAGATGTGGCGGGCGCATTCAGCCTGGGTAAGACCAAGCTACGTCAGCGTATGAACCTGCTTGAGCATCATTTGCTTGGCGATATCACCGCGGGCCATGGTTACCAGCAATATATCGTGCGTCTGT
Organism: Rhizobium subbaraonis; assembly: GCF_900220975.1. Taxonomy (GTDB): domain Bacteria; phylum Pseudomonadota; class Alphaproteobacteria; order Rhizobiales; family Rhizobiaceae; genus Mycoplana; species Mycoplana subbaraonis. The sequence continues at coordinate 32,860 of NZ_OBQD01000034.1, forward strand.
GGGACCGCGATCCCGGCAGCAATCCCTGGATTGAAATGCTGGAATTCTGCGACAGGACCGGCATCGCCATCGACAGTCTCGTCTCCGATCTTAACTTCGCGCAATATGACGCATGACGGCATCGCCTCGATGCTATCGGCGGCATGGGCTTTGATTCGGAATTGCTGGTCGAGGTTCCAAGGCTGAATTCCGGACTGTCGTTTCCACGAGTTTCCGTATCTTGGGTGGGGGAAAGCTTTCCCCCTGGCCGGCACTGCGTTGCCGGCGCACCCTCTTCAGCGGGGAGACCCCCAGGCTGTGCAGAAACTCATCCTGATGTCGCTGAGCTTGGACGCTACGCCCAAGTGGCGACCCGGCGAGTCAGCTTTGGTTCGGTCAATGTCCTC
>NZ_OBQD01000015.1 GCF_900220975.1 Rhizobium subbaraonis
ATGGCCGCCTTGATGAAGTCTGCGGGCGCTACGCGCCCTTGCCTCCATCAAGGCAATCCGGCCTTCAACAGGCCGCTTCCCAATGTGCTACGGGCCGGAGTTCATCGCCAAGGCATTGCGGGAATGGATCGCGGCGGTGGGTGCCAAGACCGCCTACATCATGCCGGGCAGTCCGTGGGAAAACGGCTATTGCGAGAGCTTCAATTCGAAGCTCCGTGACGAACTGCTCAACGGTGAAATCTTCTACACGCTCAAGGAGGCAAAGATCGTCATCGAAAACTGGCGACGTCACTACAACACCGTGCGGCCGCACTCATCGCTGGGCTACAGGCCACCGTCTCCCGAAGCCTCTGTTTGGCCTCGCCAAAACGGACCGGCATCAACGCCAGCGGTGGCCAGCAGGCCAAGCATGCACTAACATTCCAACCGGATCACCCCATGGGGGCAGGCCATAAGGTTAGTGCCAGCTTGGTCGACGAGGCGGGCGCCGTAGTTGAAAAGGTAAGCTGCAGGAAACCCGACGATGGCGCCAAGGTCACCTTCTCCCATCTCTGCAGATTCTCTCCTCCCAAGCTGGTCCGGGGCACCTACAAGCTGATCGTTGGGGTGAAAGGGCTCACAGGCCAGACCACGGAGCAGGATTATGCTGTCCACCTGGAGTGACCGCCTCAGGGCTCTTTCGTGGCGCAGAGTTTGGACTTCCTTGTTTCTCGCGATTGCGTTGTCCTTGGGGGCTGTTGGTGCGATCAATCTCGTGCGAAAGCCGCAGACGTTCGCTGTCATCGATGCTCGCAGTGAGTCCATGGAGTTCAAGGTTTTTAATCCAGAACTCTCGATCATCTACGGGAGTGGGTTTCGTATCAGCAGTTGGCCCACTGGCAGCAAGGACGGAGAATGTGCGCAAGGCACGCTTCTGCCCGGAGTCATGTCCCAGGTGAGCTACCTTCGCATCGAGGAGCGAGAACTGGTGATCTTCGTCAACGGAAACGGCGAGTTGCGCCTTGAACACGGCGGCGCAGAGCCTTTCGATGGAGAAGTGGTGCTCTACACCGATGCGGAATGCGGGCAATTGACCACGAACAGGCTGCCCATCTGGGGGCCCGGGAAGATCGGCTCCGCGCTGTCAATGCGGAGTGACGGTCCGGGGCCGATACTGCTGGAAGGGAGTTTGACCACATTTGGGCGAACTGTTGATCTGTGGCCGTTTGGCCGCGGGGGAGCAATGTACTCGGCCGGGGAGCCGATCACCATCCCCTCGGGCGGCTACATCGAGAGCCATGGACTGGAAACACAGGATGCCGACCCGATACCCGTCGAGCAGACCGCGTTGTTCGGGTATGTGACGCTGTCGGACGAGCCCGGCCTTGGTGTGCATGTCACGACGGAAACACCGAGATTGCAGGTGTCCACTCCAGGCGTTCGGGAAAATTCAAGCCGAATTGAGGTCGGTCTCTTTGCCCAGGTCCTGAACGATCCAACGATACTGGCCGCACAACTGACGCTTGTGCTTCTGGTTCTGCTCTGGCCCATTACAATCGACCTCGTCGGCCTCGCGGTCTCCGGCGCGGAAGAAAAAGCCCCGGTTGAAACAGGGGGGCCTGAGAACGTCCGGCAAGATCCGCCCCAAAACACAGCCTCCTTGAAGGATTTTGCATGAAATCGCTTTTCGCCGCATCATTGGTAAGCCTGGTCGGCGCTTTGACTGCCGGGACGGCGGGCGTCGCGAAAGCGGAAACGGTTCTACTGGCACGCGGCGACGATACCTTCGGTCAGGGATGGCTGTTTCTTGATGCCGCCGGACATTGCCGGGTGGTCACGCCGCGACACGTCTTGGAGACCTCCGACGGCAAACTCTCTCCGCCCGATCTTCTCGACAGCTTTGGCCAGATACATCCGACGCACTCCCCCGTCGCTGCGAATAGTCCGGATCTCGACTTGGCCTTTGTCAGCGTCGGCGGCTCGTTGGCCCGAAATGGCTGCAGCCGGGATCGCGTGCGGTCAACACCACTTCAGACGATTATTGATAACTTGAAGCAGGCTCAACTGGATGTTTCCACCCAGACGGAGCGCCAGTCGATCACGGTGGCGATCCGTGCCGTTTCCAGAGATGACAGTGGCGGCGGTATCATCGCCGTCTCCAGCGTCGATCCCGACGTGACGTTTCAAAAGGGCATGAGTGGCGGGACCATCACCCACAACGGTCGACCGATTGCGATGCTTTTTGAGGTCGACAGCGACGAAGGCATTGGTGTTGCCATGCGTTATGACCTCATCGCAGCCGAACTGCAGAAACTGGAGATCTCGCCGCGCGAACAGGCAGCGAGCCAGTTTCGCTTGGTCAACGATCTGGTTCTGGTCAAGGGGCGTATTGCGGAACAGGACAGTGGCCTGAGTGGATTTCTTGCCGGAAGGTCGCCTTTGAAGATCGACCTCGCTCCCGACAGGGTTGTGCTCCTGATGGATACTGGAAGCCGTACTGTGGTCAAAGGTCTCCGTTTGCGGGGGAAGGGGCTCACGGACAAGGGAGACCTGATTATCGAGACAGAGAAGGACCATGGCGGCTTTTCGCCAGGAAGCCGGTGCGCTCTGGCGGATGATGTCACATGCACCATGGCGCCCCGCCGTGCCACGCGTCTCCGGGTGACGATAAGCGGGGGCGGTACAGAAACCTATACGATTGATAGCCTTGAGCTCGTGGAAGGAGGTGCCTAGTTCTGCACCGGCGGCTTGTCGTTGTCGAACAGATGAAGCCGGACAGGGAACTGAAAGCCATCATTGATGTTGCAGGTGCCCATCCCCACCAAGGTTAATGCGTCGTACTCAATGAATTCAAAGCTGCAGTTGCGAGGAATTCCCGAGAAAGAGACGCTTGTGACGATGTTGATTAGTCCCCCGCGAATGTTGCCTGTTCCAATGAAATTCTTTTGACTGCTCTCACTCGGGTTCTCGTTCCGAGCCTTGACCTGAAATTCAAGCGCGTCGCTTGCTGGATACTCCGACAACATGCTGAACTGGAATCCTTGTTGCCGCAGCATCTCAACCAGATCGTTGTTCGACCACTCCCGTATGGCCTCCTGGTCACTGCCATCAAACACTTTCTGAATTTCTTCGGGGAGTTCGGCACTTATGATGAATGTCCTGAAGCTTGCAAAATGCGCCCGCAGCGCCAGAGACCGCACATTGGGATCATCGACCTGGAAGGCGGTTCTGATCGCCAACTGGACCTCGGTGGCATCGCCTTTCTTCAGGATTTCCTCGAGTTGTGCCAGCCGCATCAGCGGGTCAGGGTCGTTGATCGCATCGAGCACAGCCTGCAATTCGCCATAGCGCGTCGTAACGTCGGCCAAAGCGAATGGAGCCGCGGACACCATCGTGCCGAGTACTGCCATGGTCGATACCGCAAATCTTCTGAGAACGCTTTTCATTGCCCCTGCCTCAAAACTCAAATGATCCAACCACTACCAGCTTTCAGGTGACCTTTTTGTAAACACGGAGCCTGCCAGACGGCACATGCCCCGGTTCGTCGGTGATGGTCCTGGAGCAAGCTCTCCATGACCGGCGTCTGTCCATGGCGGTGGCCTCGGGCACCACTTGTACAGCGGCGGAGGCATCAGGCCATCTGTCGGAAGCGTCGGCGGCAACTATGGCAACGCGCTCGCCGAGACGATCAAAAAGAACTGCCTCCGCCAAACCCGCTGCGGTTCACAAGGAACGTGGCCATGCGTCGAAGTTATTGAGCCAGGCGAACAGGCGAAGCAGGCGAACAGGCGAACGGGTGAACGACCCGCCGAACCCACCCTTGACACGCCCGCCATTCTCGCCGATGACTCCCACCGGCCATTCGCGGGTATGATGTAATGGTAGCCTGTCAGCTTCCCAAGCGGACAGCAAAGACTTGAGTTCAAGTTTTGAGTTTACGATTAAAAGATGGTTTTCACGATCTTTTCTGTACCTGCGACTAGATCCTGGATTTCTTCTTTGGTTGGTTCACGCCCCTTCGCATGGTCGCAGATGTTCCGGATATCTGCTAGGTGCTGAATATACCGCCACTGCGGAACGGTCGTAACGCTGGCATCTCTGAGTAGCTGGTTTAGGTCTGAAATGCCGGGGTTCTTTTTGCGAACCGGTACATTGTGTACGTCGCAGATGTGGTGAAGGTGCTTTTCGATTACCACTCCACAGATCGCTCCAGCCGCGCGCAAGTAACCCGCCTTCGCTAGGGCGTCAGCGGTTTCTACCTCTGAGTCGAATAGGTCTGCTTGCAAAACGCCTTTGAGGTCCATCAGAGTGGAATCCAAAGACGTCCTCGCTGCTTTCACCATGTTTACTTGTTGTCGGAACTCGGGCAATGCGGCAGAGCCGTCGGCTATTACTGCTCCGTTCCGTGTGGTCCGAAGTCCCTGTAAATAGTCACGGATCATGTAATTTTGAAAGTCTATGTTTTTACGGCCCTTGGGTATCTCAAAATATGAGATAAAATCGGCCAATCTATCCGGTATGACCTGTTTGATGAGCGCCTGAGCCTTGGAATACCATCCCTGATATTCGCTTCCAAAGTTTGGAAGACTTTTTAGCAGCTCATCCAATTTTTTTTCATTGCCGTCCAACGCCTGCAAAAAGGTTTTACGAAAATGGCTTGGATTGCAATTGTATTCCATCGCCCACATCAACATCTCGCCATCATGGATTAGTTTGTCCAGTTCCTCGGCAAATTTCTTTGTTCTTTCAGACATACGTCACCTCAACACACAGTTGAGGAAACTTTCCTCGCGACCCTCGATGGCGTCAAGTGCCCCGCTCCCATTTGTTCCGGTCGACTAGGAACAAACCGGAACGCAACTGCACGGATTTTGCACTCCCGACCCGTGCAATTCACGCTTCGTTCCGTGCACTCATGCGCTTTCGCGTATCGATGCAATTTGATTGCGCTTGCGTAACGCGTTGTTTTCTTGAGGGGAAAATGGTGCTGCTAGAGAGATTTGAACTCTCGGCCTCTCCCTTACCAAGGGAGTGCTCTACCCCTGAGCTATAGCAGCATCTGGCGAAGCAGTTTGTCTGCATTCGCGTCAAGCGAGGCGCCTATTGCCACAGTCTTACCCCCTATGCAAGCCGCAAACGCATCATGGGGACAACAAATTCCCGAAAACGTCGCCATGCTTTTGCGCGCGGTCGTTTCGCGCTATCGATGGGGCATGGAAGACGACGAGAAGACAGGTGTGGGCAAACCGGCTGCGGCCGCAAATGGGACCGGCGCGAAGGCGCGGGAAAGCGAGGCTGTGCGGGCGCGGGCGGACGAGCGCAAGGCTCGACTTTCGAAGACGCTGCGCGACAATCTCGCCCGCCGCAAGCAGCAGGCGCGCGCGCGCCGTGCGGGTGCCGCCGATGACACCGATGGCCTGCCTGCCGCAAAATCGGACGAATCGGACGTCTAGAGTGCTTCCGGCGCCGATTCCGGCGTGAGGGGAAATGTGCACATCGATCAAGCCTCCCGGACCTGCGGCAGCGGTCTGGCGTGGCGGTTTCGGCGAGCGCCGGTCCCCTCGACGATATGGCCGCGCGCGGGCGGAAGGCTCACACGGCGCGGGAGGCTTCATTTTTGCGTTGCAATGCTCTAAGGAGGCCCATCTCCCGAGAGCCGGTTGTTTGAGAAAGGCGGGCGCAGTCCCGTAGGTACACATGGATCGTATCAGGATTGTAGGCGGAAACGAGCTCAAGGGCGTCATTCCCATTTCCGGTGCCAAGAACGCAGCCCTGCCGCTGATGATCGCCTCGCTCCTGACGGACGATACGCTGACGCTGGAAAACGTGCCGCATCTGGCCGACGTGGAGCAACTGATCCGCATCCTCGGCAACCACGGCGCCGACATCTCGGTCAACGGCCGCCGCGAGCGCCAGAGCGAGGGCTATTCGCGCACCATCCACTTCACCTCGCGAAACATCGTCGACACCACCGCTCCCTACGAGCTGGTCTCGCGCATGCGCGCAAGCTTTTGGGTCATAGGCCCGCTTCTTGCCCGCGAGGGCAGGGCGAAGGTATCGCTGCCCGGCGGATGCGCGATCGGCACGCGTCCCGTCGACCTCTTCATCGAGGGGCTGGCGGCGCTGGGCGCCAAGATCGAGATCGACGGCGGCTATGTCGAGGCGACCGCGCCAGATGGCGGCCTGATTGGCGCCCGATACACCTTCCCCAAGGTTTCGGTCGGTGCGACGCATGTGATGATGATGGCGGCGACGCTTGCCCGCGGCACCACCGTCATCGGCAACGCGGCCCGCGAGCCGGAGGTGCAGGACCTTGCTAAGTGCCTGAACGCCATGGGCGCGAAGATCACCGGTGCCGGTACGAGCACGATCACCATTGAAGGCGTCTCTTCGCTTTCGGGCGCCCGTCATCGGGTCCTTCCCGACCGCATCGAGACCGGCACCTATGCCATGGCGGTCGCCATGACCGGCGGCGACGTCGTGCTGGAAGGCACCGATATGCACCTGCTCGACACGGCCTTGGAGGCGATCCGCCGTGCCGGCGCCGAAATCACCGCCACCGAGAGCGGCATCCGCGTCGTGCGCAACGGCGCCGGCATCAAGCCGGTCGACATCGTCACCGATCCCTATCCCGGCTTCCCGACCGACCTCCAGGCCCAGTTCATGGGGCTGATGACGAAGTCGTCCGGCGTTTCGCATATCACCGAGACGATCTTCGAAAACCGTTTCATGCACGTGCAGGAACTTGCCCGGCTTGGGGCCAAGATCTCGCTCTCCGGCCAGACGGCCAAGATCGAGGGCGTCGAGCGGCTGCGCGGCGCACCGGTCATGGCGACGGACCTGCGTGCCTCCGTATCGCTCGTCATTGCAGGCCTTGCGGCCGAAGGCGAGACCATGGTTTCGCGCGTCTACCATCTCGACCGTGGCTTCGAGCGGCTGGAAGAGAAGCTGACCCGGTGCGGCGCCTTGGTCGAGCGGGTCAGCGAGTGACGATTGAGACTGCGTGCTGCTGCCCGTCGCGCCGTAAGCCGGCGGGCCGGCAGTTGCGCTTGCCGGCATCCCGTCCTATCTCCTGAGAAAACAGTCGGCCCAAAGCCTTCATGCCGCATGCTTCGTGCGCCACCCCGGCGACGGAACGGCGGCTTGAGCGGAGGGCGGCTTGGTGCACATGGCGCGGCCGCACGGGTCGCCGAAAAGGAGCATTATGGACAGTCTAAAGCTGCTTGCGCTCGATGCGGACGACCTCTCGATCGTTTCCGCGCATCTGCAGGATGCGGTGTTCAAGGCGGAGGACGTCAGCTGGGACGCCCGGCATGGGGTTTTCTCCCTCGCCCTCAACCGTTTCGTCTGGGAAAAGGCCGGCAGGGGAGCCAAGGGCTTCGAACGCCGTCGCGCCATGATCGCCTTCAAGCGTGCGCAGGCGGCGCGTTCGATCGGCATCGACCGGAGCGACCGCGAAGCCGTGCTGTCGCTGCTGGCGATCCGCTTCACGCCGCAAGGAGAAGGGCCGGAAGGGACGGTCGAGCTCGTCATGTCCGGCGATGCCCAGTTCGCGCTCGACGTCGAATGCATCGAATGCCAGCTTGCAGATACCGGCGGAGCATGGGAAACCAGCTTGAAGCCGCGCCATCCGGCAGGCTAGGCATCGCCGCATCCAGATGCGGCCCGAAGATTTCGTCGAGGGTCTTTCCCTCGGGCATGGCAAGGCGGAATCTCCCGCCAGACGACAGGACATATAAGCAGTGGCGATCAGGCTTGATTTTCGCGACGACGACTTCGAAACGCGGTTTGCCGCCTTCCTGACCACGAAGCGCGAGGTTTCGGAGGACGTGAACGCGACCGTTCGCGCTATCATCGACGACGTGCGCGAGAACGGCGATCGGGCGCTTGCCGCCTACACGCGGCGCTTCGACGGGCTCGACTTCGACAAGGTTTCGATGCGCGTCGGTGCCGACGAGATCGAGGCCGCCTATCGGCAGACGCCCAGGGAGGTTGTTGCCGCTCTCGAGCTGGCGGCCGCGCGCATCGAGAAGCACCATGCCCGCCAGTTGCCGAAGGACGATCTCTACGAGGACGACATCGGCGTCGGGCTCGGCTCGCGCTGGACCGCGATCGACGCCGTTGGCCTGTATGTGCCCGGCGGCACGGCCAGCTATCCGAGCTCTGTGCTCATGAACGCCGTTCCGGCCAAGGTCGCAGGCGTTGCGCGCATCGTGATGGTGGTGCCGGCGAAGGACGGCGCGATCAACCCGGCAGTGCTCGCCGCAGCCCGGATCGCAGGCGTCGACGAGATCTATCGCATCGGTGGCGCCCAGGCTGTCGCAGCCCTTGCGTACGGCACCGGGTCGATTGCGCCGGTGGCGAAGATCACCGGCCCCGGCAACGCCTTCGTCGCCGCCGCCAAGCGCCAGGTCTTCGGGACGGTCGGCATTGACATGATCGCCGGCCCTTCGGAGGTTCTCGTGATCGCCGACGGCGAAAACGATCCCGACTGGCTGGCCGCCGATCTGCTGGCGCAGGCCGAGCACGACCGCGGCGCGCAGTCGATCCTCATCACCGACAGTCCGGCGCTTGCCGATTCCGTCGAGATCGCTGTGTCGCGGCAGCTGAAGACGCTCGAGCGTGCGGAGACGGCGGAGGCCAGCTGGCGCGATTTCGGGGCGATCATTCTGGTGCCCCGGCTGACGGATGCGGTTCCGCTGGCAAACCGCATCGCTGCCGAACACGTGGAGATCGCAACGGCCGACGCGGAGAGCTTCGTCCCCGAGATCCGCAATGCCGGCGCCATCTTCGTCGGCCGGCACACGCCGGAAGTGATCGGCGATTATGTCGGCGGGTCCAACCACGTTCTGCCGACCGCACGCTCGGCGCGCTTTTCGTCCGGCCTGTCCGTGCTCGACTATATGAAGCGCACCTCGATCCTGCGCCTTGGCCCCGATCAGCTGCGAAAGCTGGGGCCGGCGGCCGTCACCCTCGCCAAGGCCGAGGGGCTGGGCGCGCATGCGCACTCGGTCGCCGTTCGCCTCAACCCCGGAGAATGATGACGGGATGACCAGGATGCCCGCCTTTCGCCTCTGCGACGTGGTGCTGGACGAGACGATCGGCCGAGCCACCCCGGACGTCGAGCATGAGCGGGCGGTGGCCATCTTCGACCTGATCGAGGAAAACGTCTTCGAGCCGGTGGGCCACTCTGGCGGCCCCTACCGGCTGAAGCTGTCGCTGCTGGATTCGAAGCTGATCTTCGCCATATCCACCCAGGACGATGCGCCGGTTGCCACGCACATCCTCTCGCTGACCCCGTTCCGCCGGATCGTGAAGGACTACTTTCTGATCTGCGAGAGCTATTACCAGGCCATCCGCTCTGCCACCCCAAGTCAGATCGAGGCGATCGACATGGGCCGGCGCGGCATCCACAATGACGGTTCGCAGACGCTGATGGATCGGCTGTCCGGCAAGATCAGGCTGGATTTCGACACCGCGCGCCGTCTCTTCACGCTGGTCTGCGTGCTCTATTGGCGCGGGTAACGGGGATGGTGACCGGGGCGCCAGGCGACGGGCAGGTCACGGAGCGCAGCCCCCGCTCGGTGCTTTTCATGTGCCGGATGAACGCCGTGCGCTCGCCGATGGCCGAAGCGCTCGCCCGTAGCCTGCTGCCGACGGGCATCTATGTCGCCTCTGCGGGCATCCGGCCCGGGGAGCGCGATCCCTTCGTCGACGCGGTGCTGGAAGAGGTGGGGCTGTCGGTCGCCCACCATGCTCCGCGTACGCTCGAGGAACTGGAGGACGACTACTTCGACCTGATCGTCACGCTGGCGCCGGAAGCCCACCACGCCGCACTGGAATTGACGCGCTCCAGCGCCGTCGAAGTCGCCTACTGGCCCACCCCCGATCCCACCGTGGCATCAGGGACGCGCGAACAGATCCTCTCGGCCTATCGCGAGGTCAGAGACCATCTGGAAACGTTGATAGAGCGCCGTTTCGGCCGCGGCCTCGCCGTCTCGTCCTGAGACGGATACGGCCGTCAATCCGGCAAATGAAGAAAGCCTGATCATTGGTGTTCACAAAACACCCTCTATTGTGTAGTTTCCGCGAAAATTCGAGGGGCAGGCATCCTGCAGCCCCTCAACTTGGGATCATCACCACAATATGGCAAAAGAAGAAGTCCTTGAATTCCCCGGTGTCGTAACGGAACTCCTGCCGAACGCCACCTTCCGCGTGAAGCTCGAAAACGAGCACGAGATTATCGCGCACACGGCCGGCCGCATGCGCAAGAACCGTATTCGCGTTCTCGCCGGCGACAAGGTCCTCGTCGAAATGACGCCCTACGACCTGACCAAGGGCCGCATCACCTACCGCTTCAAGTAAGCGTTCTTCCTTTTTGCGCCGCGCGCCGGCTCCCTAGAGGTCTCATGGCATTCGCAAACAAGCTCATCCTGGCATCCGGCTCGCCGCGCCGTGTCGAGCTTCTGGCGCAGATGGGCATCGAGCCGGACCGGCTGATGCCGATGGACATCGACGAGACCCCGAAGAAGGCCGAGCATCCGCGCTCGCTTGCACGGCGGCTGTGCACCGGCAAGGCGGAAGCAGCACTTGCCGCGATCAAGGGGGACCCCTCGGCCGAAGGCAGCTACATCCTCGCCGCCGATACGGTGGTGGCGGTGGGGCGCCGCATCGTGCCGAAGTGCGAGATGGTGGATGAGGCGTCGAGCGCGCTGCACCTGCTGTCCGGCCGCAGCCACCGGGTCTTCACCGGCGTCTGCCTGATCACGCCCGACAAGAAGGTGCGCCAGCGCATCGTTGATACCAAGGTCCGCTTCAAGCGTCTCTCCGGTCTCGATATCGAAAGCTATCTCGCCTCCGGCCAATGGCGCGGCAAGGCGGGCGGCTACGGCATCCAGGGGATCGCGGGCAGCTTCGTGGTCAAGCTGGTCGGCTCCTACTCCAATGTCGTGGGGCTGCCGCTGCAGGAAACGCTGTCTCTCCTTTCCGGCGAAGGCTACGACGTGCACCGCCGCTGGGCCGAGGTCTGAACCGTGTCCGACGGCGACAACAAGCCGGCCGCCAAGGTCGAGCCGCTGCGCAAGACGAGGCCTTGTGCCGAATGCGGCAAGCCGTCGGCACGCGAGCACTACCCCTTCTGCTCGCAACGGTGCCGCGATCTCGACCTGAACCGCTGGCTTTCCGGCTCCTACGCCATCCCCGTCAGCGACGACGAGGCCAGGGCCGGCGACGACGATTGATCGCCGACGCGATCAATCCAGCCGAAACCTCAACTATTTCAGTCGTTTGCCCGCCTTCGTTTTTTCCTCCGAAAATATCTCTTGGGGGCTGGACACCGTCGAGCAAGATGCTATAACCCCGCTCGCTTCCGGGGCGAAACCAAACGCCCCGCGGTTTCTCCAAAGGAAACCACACAGGATGCCCGGATAGCTCAGTTGGTAGAGCAGCGGATTGAAAATCCGCGTGTCGGTGGTTCAAATCCGCCTCCGGGCACCATTCCTGACAGATTGGTCCTCCTTGAAGTTTTGCCTCCTCTTTTTTGAAGTATCCGGCCTTCCAGGCGCTTTCTCGCGTTTTCTGGACGGTTTCAGTTTTCCGTCCTTTCAGTTCGGCCTCGAAGTCCTCAATGGTTTCGCCGATCATGGGGGATCTGCCTGCAGGTGATCCTTAAGCGGATGTGTATACTCGGCTTGCGATATCGACCGGGCACGCTGAATCTGCTTTTATCGCCTTCCGCCAACGGAGACGAAATCCATGACGTCGGTTTTGATTGCCGCTGCGTTCGCATTGGCCACGACGCAGCCAACGATCGATGATCTGCAGGCCGACTTTGAATCGGCGCGTCCGTGCTATGCGTTGATCGATGGGCGGGAGGTTTGGGAAGGCAAGAAGGCCTTTTTCATTTCGTCGTTCACGAAAGAGGCCGCTGAACTCGACCCTGAACTGGTTGGCGCTGACGCTGTTCTGCGTGATGACAATGAACCCGATGTCATCGCGGAATTTGAGGCGGCGTGCTCACCCTGAAGCGCTGCCAGCACGCATCGTGGCGTTTCCTGAGGGCTTTGTGATTTCTCATGCCTGACGGCCCCGCGGGGCGTCCGTTGCGGCCCCTGCAGCCGCAGTGTCGCCTTCAAGCGAGTGCGGCTTGGCGCATGTGGGCGATCCCCGCGCCGTCAGCATCGACGGATCGCCCCTTTGATGGCGGCCGCGCCGCCCTTATGCGCGTTTGACGATCTTGATCAGGACCAGGAGAATGACGGCGCCGATCGTGGCGTGGATGATCGCGGCTATGACGCCGGTGCCCAGGCTGATGCCCAGCGCCGGAAACAGGTATCCAGCGATGAAGGCGCCGACGATACCGACGACCATATTGCCGATCAGGCCGAAGCCGAAGCCGGATACGATGAGGCCGGCCAGCCAGCCTGCGATCGCGCCGACGATGAGAAAGACGATGATGCTTTCGATACCCATGAAGCGCCTCCGGAGCGAGGGTTGATCAACATCTGCTAGCATTGATTGAAGGCGATGAGTTTACAAGAGCTTATCTTTCCGGGGCTGCGTCAGCCTGCGGCATCGCAAAGTCTTGCTAGGCGGGCGGGAGGCATGCAATGAGTGCGTCGGTGATGGTGCACGCAACCCTCATTCGCCTTTCGTCTCTCCGCTGCAGGAGATGGCACGGGCGGCAAGCAGTGCAGCGAGGTGCGATTTCATGACCAAGACGGATATTGCCCGTCGCGTTTACGACAACGCCTGGAAGCTCGATCCGATCGTACGCAGCCTGCTGGATACGGACTTCTACAAGCTTCTGATGCTGCAGATGATCTGGAAGCTCTATCCGGACGTCAATGCCACGTTCTCGCTGATCAACCGCACGAAAAGCGTGCGTCTGGCCGACGACATTGACGAGCAGGAACTGCGCGACCAGTTGGACTTCGCGCGCACGCTGCGCTTCACCAAGAAGGAGATGATCTGGCTCGCCGGCAACACCTTCTATGGCAAGAAGCAGATCTTCGCACCCGATTTTCTTGCCTGGCTCGCCGAGTTCCAGCTGCCGGAATATCATCTGTCGCGCAAGGAGGGTCAGTACGAGCTTACCTTCGACGGCCCGTGGTCGCACACGACGATGTGGGAGATACCCGCACTTGCGATCATCAACGAGCTGCGCTCGCGCTCGGCCATGCGCGGCATGGGCCAGTTCGCGCTCGACGTCCTCTATGCGCGGGCGAAGGCGAAGATGTGGTCGAAGGTGGAGCTCTTGCGGGAGCATCCGGAGCTTCGCATTTCCGACTTCGGCACGCGCCGGCGCCATTCCTTCCTGTGGCAGCGCTGGTGCGTCGAGGCGCTGAAGGAAGGTATCGGCCATTCGTTCTCGGGCACCAGTAACGTGCTTTTGGCGATGGATACCGATCTCGAGGCGCTGGGTACCAACGCCCACGAACTGCCGATGGTCGCAGCCGCACTGGCGCGCAACGACGCCGAACTGGCAGAAGCCCCCTACAAGGTGTTGCAGGACTGGAACCGGCTTTACGGCGGCAACCTGCTGATCGTGCTGCCCGACGCATTCGGCACCGCGGCATTCCTGAAACACGCACCCGACTGGGTGGCCGACTGGACCGGCTTCCGTCCCGACAGCGCTCCGCCGATCGAGGGTGGCGAGAAGATCATTGCCTGGTGGAAGGAAAAGGGCCGGGATCCGCGCGAGAAGCTTCTGATTTTTTCCGATGGCCTCGACGTCGATACGATCATCGAGACCTACGAGCATTTCAAGGGCCGCGTGCGCATGAGCTTCGGCTGGGGCACAAACCTGACGAACGATTTCGTCGGCTGCGCCCCGCATCCCTTCCGCGGCCTCGATCCGATCTCGGTGGTCTGCAAGGTCAGCGATGCCGGCGGCCGCCCGGCGGTGAAGCTGTCGGACAATCCGCAGAAAGCCACCGGCGAGCCTGCCGAGGTGCAGCGCTACCTGAAGTTCTTCGGCACGGAGGATTTCGTCGTGCAGCCGGTGAAGGTGTGAAGTCGAATTTCTCCGCATCGTGGACAATGAGAGTGACGTTTTCGCTCCTGTTGTTCGCCTGTGCCGCAGAGGCGGGGGATGCACAGCCATTTGTCACTGCGGCCGACCCGGCGATCGCATGCCATGAGGAAGAGGTTCTTTTGAGCATTTGGCACGCGCAGAAAATGCTCTCTAGCGTGGACTACAGTGGCGAGACTGCCACGATTGTCGTTTCCAGTCGGCACTGGCTGAAGACCAGGGCAGACGTGCAAATGCAGATCGCCTTTGCGGCCTATTGCAGGGTCGCCGTCAAGTATGGTCGCGGGAAGGTCGAGGTGACCGGGTACAACGGCCACCCGCTTTACGGTACGGTTGTCGATGGGCGCTGGCACAATCGCCTGACGGGAGGCTGACCGAAAAGCTCACACGATCCCCCCGCCACCTCCCGCTATCGCCGGCCGCTCATTAGCTACTTTCGTCCGGTAGCCAGCCGCCCGATAGGTCGCGACCGGATCGATCGCGCCACCAGCTTCCTGGCGGGCCATCGCCAGGATCGGCTCGACATCGGTGCGGAACGCCGTTTTCAAAGTCTCCGACGCCATCAGCGCGTCATTGTCGTCCTGATAGCCGGCAAGCGCCGCCCGCTCGACGATCAGCCCCTGCGCATAGGCGCGGCAGACTTCCGTGGCGCTGCGGATCAGGCTTTCGATCGGATCGGTGACGTTGTGGCTCTGGTCGAGCATGTGCGCCGGCGCAAAGCCTTCCGCCTTGCGCTCCTCGGCGTTGACGAGCTCGTTGAAGACGAGGAACAGCCGGTACGGGTCGATAGAACCGGTGTCGAGGTCATCGTCGCCATACTTGGAATCGTTGAAGTGGAAACCGCCGAGCTTACCGAACTGGATCAGCCGGGCAACGATCATCTCGATGTTCACGTTCGGCGCATGGTGACCGAGGTCGACGAGGCAATAGGCCTTGTCGCCCAGTTCCCTGGCGATCAGGTAGTTCGTGCCCCAGTCCTGCACGACGGTCGAATAAAAGGCCGGCTCGTACATCTTGTGCTCGGAAAAGATGCGCCAGTCGTCGGGCAGGTTCTGGTAGATCGCCTTCATCGCGTCCAGATAGCGCTCGAAGCTCCTCGTGAAGTCTGCCTGCCCGGGAAAGTTGGTGCCGTCGCCGATCCATACGGTGAGCGCCTTGGAGCCGAGCTTGCGGCCGATCTCGATGCACTCGATATTGTGCTCGACCGCCTGCTGGCGCGTTGCGGCATCGGCATGCGAGAGCGAGCCGTACTTGTAGGAATGCTCCTGCCCCGGCGCGTCGGAGAAGGTGTTGGAATTCATCGCGTCGAAGCCAAGGCCGAGGCCCGCGCCCATTTCCTTCAGCGCGCCGAGATCGGCGACCTTGTCCCAGGGGATGTGCAGCGACACGGTCGGTGTCGCCCGCGTCAGTTCGTGGATGACGGCGCAGTCCTCGAGCTTGTCGAAGATGTTCCGTGGTTCGCCGGCGCCGGGAAAGCGGGCAAAGCGCGTGCCGCCGGTGCCGACGCCCCAGGAGGGCACGGCGACGGCGTAGGCGGCGACCTTGCGCTTGACCGCATCGATATCGATGCCGCGGCGGGCCAGTTGCTCGCCGAGATGGGCGTAATCACTTTTCAGCGCGCCTTCACGCTTTGCGTTCTCGGCGGCGATCACGTCCCTTGAAATCATGCTCATCGCGGTTCCTCCCAGAACCTGTGTTTCAGTGTCCCAATCGTGCCGCGGCCGTCTCCTCGACGAGGTGCAAGAAGACGCCCGCGCGATCCCTACCGGGTAAACGACTGCGCGTTGCCGGCGTCCACGTTGATGATGTTGCCGGTCGACTTGGCCGACATGTCGGAGGCGAGGAAGTAGATCGCCTCGGCGATGTCCTCGGGGAACACGCTGCGCTTGAGCATCGAGCGTTCGCGATAATGCGCCTCCAGGTCGTCTGTCTTGTAGGTCGCGGCGCGCTGTTCCTTCCATTCGCCTGTCCAGATCTTCGAGCCGCGCAGCACCGCGTCCGGATTGACGACGTTGACGCGGATCTGCTCGGATGCCCCCTCAAGCGCCAGGCAGCGGGCCAGATGGATCTCGGCCGCCTTAGCGGTGCAGTAGGCAGAGGCGCCGGGTGAGGCGGCGAGCCCGTTCTTCGAGGCGACGAACACGACGTTGCCCCCGGCCTTCTGCCGGCGGAAGATCCGGAAGGCCTCGCGCGAGACGAGGAAATAACCGGTGGCGAGAATGTCGATGTTCTTGTTCCACAGCGAAAGCGTCGTCTCCTCGATCGGGGCTGACGAAGCAAGGCCCGCATTGGAGACCAGGATGTCGAGGCCGCCGAATTCGGTCAGCGTATCGGTGAAGCTCTTTTCCACCTGCGCCTCGTCGGTGACGTTCATGGCCACCGACCGGACGACGTCCTTTCCATAGCGCCCCGCAAGTTCTGCCTGGGCTGCCGAAAGTGCCTCCTCGTCGATATCGGCCAGCACCACGCAGGCACCCTCGGCCATCAGCCGGTGGGCCGTCGCCTTGCCGATGCCGCCGGCACCGCCGGTGACGAGCGCGATGCGGCCCGCCAGGCTTTTCGGCTTCGGCATGCGCTGCAGTTTGGCTTCCTCGAGCAGCCAGTATTCGATGTCGAACGCTTCCTGTTCCGGCAGGCCGACATAGGTGGATACACCCGCCGCACCGCGCATGACGTTGATGGCGTTGACGTAGAATTCGGCCGAGATGCGCGCGGTCGCCTTGTCCTTGGCAAAGGTGATCATGCCGACGCCGGGGACGAGGTACACGACGGCGTTCGGATCGCGCATCGCCGGGCTGTTGTCCCGCTTGCAGCGCTCGTAGTAGCCGGCATAGTCGGCGCGGTAGGCGGCGATCGCATCGGGAAGGCCGGCGAGCGTCTTGTCAACATCCGGCGCGTTGGGATCGAAATCGACCACCAGCGGACGGATCTTGGTGCGCAGGAAATGGTCCGGGCAGCTCGTGCCCAGGGCCGCCAACGGAGCGAGGTTCTTCGACGTCACGAAGTCGAGAACGGCCTGGCTGTCGTCGAAATGGCCGACCTTGCTTTCGTCGGCGCTAATCAGCCCGCGAATGACGGGCATCAGCTTCTGCGCCACCGCACGCCGCTCGTCGGCGGCAAGCACCGGCTTCACGGCGCCGCCGAAGGCCGGAACGGTGTTGTTCGCCTCGAACCAGGCGATCGCCTTGTTGATGATCTCTACCGTCGTCTCGTAGCATTCCTTCGCCGTGTCGGCCCAGGTGAAGAGGCCGTGGCTTTCCAGCACGACGCCGCGCGCGCCCGGGTTTTCCTTGCAGAACCTTTCCAGCCACAGGCCCAGCTCGTAGCCGGGGCGTTTCCAGGGCAGCCAGCCGATGTCGTCGCCGAAGATCTGCTGCGTCAGTTCGCGGCTGTTCTTCGAGGCGGCGATCGCGATGATCGCGTCCGGGTGCATGTGGTCGACATGGACACGCGGCACATAGGCATGCAGCGGCGTATCGATCGAAGCGGCCCGCGGATTGAGGTTGAAGGTGCAGTGGGGGAGGTAGCCCACCATCTCGTCCTCATGCTCGACGCCGCGGTAAAGTCCCTTCAACGCCTGCAGCTTGTCCATATAGAGCGTGGCGAAGCCGTCCATCTTGATCGTGCCGACATCGCCGCCGGAGCCCTTGACCCAGAGCACCTCGACGTTGCCGCCGCCGAGCGGATCGCTCTCCATGACCTTGGCCGACGTGTTGCCTCCGCCGTAGTTGGTGATGCGTTTGTCGGAACCGAGCAGGTTGGAGCGATAGAGAAGGCGTTCGGATTCGCTCATTCCCGCCGCCTTCGCCTCGTCCCAGAGATTGGCAAGGCGCGACCCTTGCTGCCCGTTCGCCTGTGTGTCGAGCATCGGTATTTCCTCCCGGTCTTCTATCTCGCGACCCTTCGGCCGCACCTCCACGTCGCCTTTCAAATCTCATGGAAGCCGCGATGATGTCAATCACAAACGATCAAAAACAGTCATACTGCGCTGCACAATGAAAAATTATGACCGATCATGATTGACAATGCGCGGTCATGATGGAAGCATACAGTCACCAGGGAGGGGCCATGCACGAGAAGGAAAGACATCGGATCATCCTTTCTGCCGTCCAGGAAAAGCCTGTCGTCACGGTGCCCGAGCTCGTGGACCTGACGGACAGCTCCGAGGCGACGATCAGGCGGGATATAGCGGCCCTGCACGTGCAGAAGCGGCTGCGCCGTGTGCGTGGCGGTGCGGAGGCGATCAATCCGCCGCAGTTCGTCGGTCTTGCCGGCCGTCCGTTCAGCGTCAACGAAACGCTTAATACCAGGCAGAAGCAGGCGATCGCCAAGGAGGCGGTGGCGCTCTGCCAGGACGGCGAGCCGATCATCATCAATGGTGGCACGACGACGTTCCAGATGGTCCATTTCCTGGCGAACCGGCGCATGCAGGTGTTCACCAATTCGTTTCCGATCGCAGAACATCTTCTCAAGCACTCCAAGAACACGGTGATGTTGTCCGGCGGCACGATCTACCGCGAACAGAACATCATCCTGAGCCCGTTCGAGAACGACGTGACGCGCAACTTCTATGCGCGCCGCATGTTCATGGGCGCGCAAGGGCTCGGACCGCTCGGGCTGATGGAAGCCGATCCGCTGCTGATCCAGGCCGAGCAGAAGCTGATCGACCAGGCAGACGACCTGGTCGTTCTGGTGGATTCGTCGAAATTCAAGAAGCGCTCCAGCCTCATCCTGTGCGGCCTGAAGCGCATCGCAACGGTGATTACGGATTCAGGCATCGAGGACAGGGAAGCCGCGATGCTGGAGAATGCCGGCGTCAGCCTGATCGTCGCGGACGTTCAGGCGGCTGCCCCGGTGGAGAATGCTCCGTCGCAGGCGTGATGCACGCGGGGGAGGGGAAGGAACCAGTCAGGGAGGACTAGGACATGAAGATCTGGAAGGCATTGCTCGTGGCAGCGGCCGTTTCGACGGCGCTTGTTGCAAACGTCGCCAACGCGGCGGACAAGAAGATCGCACTGGTGGTGAAGGCGCTCGGCATCGGCTTCTTCGAGGCCGCCAACAAGGGCGCGCAGGAAGCCGCCAAGGAAATCGGCGGTGTCGAGGTGATCTACACCGGTCCGACGACCACCACGGCGGAAGGGCAGATCGAAGTAATCAACTCGCTTATCGCCCAGAAGGTCGATGCGATCGCGGTTTCGGCCAACGACACCGACGCGCTGGTGCCCGCCTTGAAGAAGGCGATGGACCGCGGCATCAAGGTGATCTCGTGGGATTCCGGCGTGGCGCCCGAAGGCCGCCAGTTGCATCTCAACCCCTCGTCGAGCGCGCTGATCGGAAACATGTGCGTCAAGATGGCAGCCGACAACCTGCCCGAAGGCAAGGGTGACGTGGCGATCCTGTCGGCGACGGCGACCTCGACCAACCAGAACGTCTGGATCGAGGAAATGAAGAAGGTCCTGCCGAACTATCCAGGCGTCAACATCGTCACCACCGTCTATGGCGACGACCTGGCCGACAAGTCCTACCGCGAGACGCAGGGTCTCATTCAGTCCCATCCGAACCTGAAGGCGATCATCGCGCCGACCTCGGTCGGCATCGTTGCCGCGGCCCAGGCCGTTGCCGACGCCGGCAAGATCGGCCAGATCAACGTCACCGGCCTCGGCCTTCCCTCCGAGATGGCGGGCCACGTCAAGTCAGGCGCTTCGAAGTCGTTCGCGATCTGGAACCCGATCGACCTCGGCTATTCCGCCACCATGCTCGCCAACGACCTGATCGACGGTGCCGAGGCCAAGCCCGGTGCGGAACTGAGCATGGGCCGCATGGGCAAGCTCAAGCTCGGCGAGAACAATGAGGGCGCGATGGCCGACCCCTTCGTCTACGACGCCTCGAACGTCGAGGAATTCGCCAAGATCTTCTGATCTCGGGAGCACGGTTCGGCGGCAGACATGCCGGGCCGCCTGAAGCAAGCGCATTGCCCCTCATCCGGCCTGCCGGCCACCTTCTCGCTGTAAACCGGGAGAAGGAGACGTGTGGCGGCCTCTCGCCGAACACCGACGCCGGCATCCCGGTCTCGTTCCCTCTCCCCGCTTGCGGGGAGAGGGCTAGGGTGAGGGGCAATCTCTAGCATGCGGCGACGAACAACCTTTATCGACAAGACATCAATCCGACGGACGAGCCCTTGTTGCAGGACACCACCACATTGCGGATGAAGCCGGCGATCGCGCTGGAGGGGATATCGAAGTCCTTTCCCGGCGTTCACGCGCTCTCCGACGTCTCCCTGTCGCTCTATCCCGGCTCCGTCACGGCGCTGATCGGCGAAAACGGTGCCGGCAAGTCGACACTTGTGAAGATCCTGACCGGCATCTACCAGCCGGATGGCGGTGCGATCCGCGTCGATGGCGCAGAGGTCCATTTCCCCTCCGCAAGTGCGGCCGCAAGGGCCGGCGTCACCGCCATCCATCAGGAGACCGTGCTCTTCGACGAGCTCTCCGTCGCCGAGAACATCTTCCTCGGTCACGCCCCGCGCACGCGATTTGGCCTGATCGACTGGACGAAGCTCAATGCCGATGCCCGCCAGTTGCTGTCGCGCGTCGGCGCCGATATTGACCCGACCATCCGCCTGCGCGATCTCGGCATCGCCAGCAAGCACCTCGTCGCAATCGCGCGCGCGCTTTCCATCGACGCCCGCGTCGTCATCATGGACGAGCCGACAGCGGCGCTTTCTTACAAAGAGATTCACGAGCTCTACGAATTGATCGATCGCCTGAAGGCGGATGGCAAGGCGATCCTTTTCATCAGCCACAAGTTCGACGAGATCTTTCGGATTGCCGACCGCTACACCGTCTTCCGCGACGGCCGCATGGTCGGCGATGGAGTGATTGCCGGCACGACGCAGGACGACCTGGTGCGCATGATGGTCGGCCGCGACGTCGGCCAGGTGTTTCCCAAGCAGGAGGTTTCGATCGGCGGGCCGGTGCTGACCGTCTCCGGCTATCGCCATCCGACGGAATTCGAGGACATCAACTTCGAGCTGCGCCGCGGCGAGATCCTCGGCTTTTACGGGCTTGTCGGCGCCGGGCGCTCAGAATTCATGCAATCGCTGATCGGCATCACCAGGCCATCCGCCGGTGCCGTCCGTCTGGACGACCGGGTGCTGGTCATCCGCTCGCCGGCCGAGGCGATCGAGGCCGGCATCGTCTATGTGCCGGAGGAGCGGGGAAGGCAGGGCGCGATCATCGGCATGCCGATCTTCCAGAACGTGACGCTTCCCTCGCTGACCCGTACCTCGCGCTCAGGCTTCCTTCGGATGGCGGAAGAGTTCCGGCTGGCGCGCGAATACACCTCGCGCCTCGACCTGCGCGCTGCTGCCCTCGACCAGGACGTCGGCACGCTTTCGGGGGGCAACCAGCAAAAGGTGGTGATCGCCAAGTGGCTGGCGACGAAGCCCAAGGTCATCATCCTCGATGAACCCACCAAGGGCATCGACATCGGCTCCAAGGCCGCCGTACACGCCTTCATGAGCGAGCTTGCCGCGCAAGGGCTCAGCGTCATCATGGTTTCCTCTGAAATTCCCGAGATCATGGGCATGTCGGACCGCGTCATCGTCATGCGCGAGGGCCGGATGGTCGGCCAGTACGAGCGCGCCGACCTGACCGCCGAAAAGCTCGTGCGCGCCGCGGCAGGCATTTCGGAGACCACGCCATGAACATGCTTCTGAAGAACCGCGAGGCCCTGCTGGTGGTGGCGATCCTGGCGCTTCTCGCGCTGATCACGCTGCGCTTCCCGGGCTTCATCCAGCCGGCCAATCTCGGCCGGGTCTACAACGACACCTCGATCCTGATCATTCTGGCACTCGGCCAGATGGCGGTGATCCTGACCCGCTGCATCGACCTGTCCATGGCGGCAAACCTGGCGCTCTGCGGCATGGTCGCCGGCCTGATCAACGTCGCCTTGCCCGGCCTGCCGATCCCTCTCGTCATCGCTTCAGTGGTGGCGCTCGGCGCGGCACTCGGCGCGATCAACGGCCTGCTCGTCTGGAAGCTGAATATCCCGCCGATCGTCGTCACGCTTGGCACGCTGACGATCTTCCGCGGCTCGATCTTCCTTTTGACCGGCGGCCAGTGGATCAACGCCCATCAGATGAGCGACGCCTTCAAGGCCCTGCCGCGCGCCGATCTCCTCGGTATCCCGGCACTTTCCTGGTTCTCGATCGCCATCATCGCGATCGTCTTCGTCGTCATGACGCGTACCGCGGTCGGACGGGCCTTCTATGCGGTCGGCGGCAATCCGCATGCGGCGGTCTATACCGGCATCGATGTCGGCCGCACCCGCTTCCTCGCCTATTGCCTCTCGGGCGCGCTGGCGGGCTTTGCCGGCTATCTCTGGGTCTCGCGCTATGCGGTGGCCTATGTCGACATCGCGCTCGGCTTCGAGCTCGACATCATCGCCGCATGCGTGATCGGCGGCATTTCGATCGCCGGAGGCATCGGCTCGGTGCCGGGCGCGGTGCTCGGCGCGCTGTTTTTGGGCGTCATCAAGAACGCCCTGCCGGTCATCAACATCTCGCCCTTCGCCCAGATGGCGATCTCCGGCACGGTCATCATCATTGCCGTTGCCGTCAATGCGCGCGCCGAGCGGCGCAAGGGCAGGGTCATCCTCAAGAAGGCGGAGGCGCACTGATGGCCGAGGAACCAATGACGACGCGTCACATACCCGACCGCCTGCAGGGGCGCAGCGCCCGCCTGCTGAAGAGCTGGGAAAGTCTGCTGGTGGTGGTGGCGATCCTGATCTTTACGGTCAATTCTTTCGCTTCTCCCTATTTCCTCGATCCATGGAACCTGTCTGACGCCACCTTCAACTTCACCGAGAAGGCGCTGATCGCCTTTGCCATGGCGCTGGTGGTGATTTCCGGCGAGATCGACCTCTCGGTCGCCTCGATCGTGGCGCTGACCTCGACTGCGATGGGCTATGCAGCCGCCCAGGGCTTCGATACGCCCGCCCTCGTCGCCGTCGGCCTGATGACCGGACTTGCCTGCGGCGCCATCAACGGCCTTCTCGTCACGCGGCTCGGCCTGCCCTCGATCGTGGTGACGATCGGCACGATGAGCCTGTTCCGCGGCATCGCCTTCATCGTGCTCGGCGACCAGGCCTTCACCAGCTATCCGGAGAGTTTCGCCTATTTCGGTCAGGGCTATGTCTGGTGGGTGTTCTCGTTCGAATTCTGCCTGTTCTTGGGGTTTGCCGTCTTCTACGCGGCGCTGTTGCATCTGACCAATTTCGGGCGCGCCGTCTATGCGATCGGCAACAACCAGACGGCGGCACTCTTCTCCGGTGTCCGCGTGGCCCGGGTGAAGTTCACCCTGTTCCTGCTGACCGGCCTGATGTCGGCGATCGCCTCGATCTGCCTGACCTCGCGGCTCGGCTCGACCCGACCCTCCATTGCGCTCGGCTGGGAGCTGGAGGTCGTGACGATGGTGGTGCTCGGCGGCGTCAGCATCCTTGGCGGCTCCGGCACGATCGGCGGGGTGGTGCTGGCGGCCCTGATCATGGGCATGGTCACCTTCGGCTTCGGTCTGCTCAACGTGCCGGGCATCGTCATGTCGATCTTCATCGGTTTCCTGCTGATATCCGTGATCGCGCTGCCGATCCTCTATGCCCGGCTGAAGCGTCGTATGGCGCATTGAGGTCCCGATGGAAAAATTCGCCTTCCGCATGCGCCTGAACCCCGGCATGGCCGGGGAATACGAGGCACGGCACAACGCCATCTGGCCGGAGCTCGAGACCCTGCTCAGGGAGGCCGGCATCTCGGACTATTCGATCCATCTCGATGAAGAGACCAACCTTTTGTTCGGCGTCCTCTGGCGTCGCGACGATCACACGATGGAGCGGCTGCCGGAGCATCCGGTCATGAAGCGCTGGTGGGCGCACATGGCCGACATCATGGAGACGAAGCCGGACAATGAGCCGGTCGCCGTCCCGCTTCGAACCGTGTTCCATATGGAATGAGCGTGCCGACCATGGCTGCAGCAACCATCGCCGTCATCGATATCGGCAAGACCAACGCCAAGGTCGCGCTTGTCGATGGAGCGAACTTCCGCGAGATCGCGGTGCGCACTACGCCGAACGGCGTGGTCGATGTATCCCCCTATCCGCATTTCGACACCGATAGGCTGTGGGCCTTCATTCTCGACAGCCTCAAGGCTTTGAATGCGGAGCGGAGGATCGATCGGATCTCGGTCACAACCCATGGCGCGACGACCGCCCTGGTGGATGCCGATGGCATCCTCGTCCTGCCGGTGCTGGACTATGAGCATGATGGTCCGCAGGAACTGCTGGCCGAGTATGAAGCGCTACGGCCGCGCTTTTCTGACACGGGAACGCCGAAGCTGCCGATGGGCCTGAACGCCGGCATGCAGCTTTACTGGCAGTCGCGTCTGTTTCCGGACGCCTTCGGGCGAACCGCTGCGATCCTGATGTATGCCCAGTACTGGAGCTTCCGGCTTACGGGCGTGCTATCGGGTGAAGTCACCTCGCTCGGCTGCCATGCGGATCTGTGGGAGCCGCGCAGGCGCCGGTACTCGTCGCTGGTGGCGGGGCAGGGCTGGAGCTCCCTGATGCCACCGCTGCGCAAGGCATCCGACGTGCTCGGGCCCATCCGCCCGGAGGTGGCGTCGGCCACGGGGCTTGGCCCCGATACGCCGGTCCATTGCGGTATCCACGATTCCAATGCATCGCTTCTGCCCTATGTGCTGACGACGCCGTCGCCCTATGCGGTGGTCTCGACCGGCACCTGGGTCGTCTGCATGGCGATGGGGGCGAAGGCAGCCGAATTGGACGAGCGGCGCGACACCCTGGTCAACGTCAATGCGCTCGGCGATCCAGTCCCGTCGGCGCGCTTCATGGGCGGACGTGCTTTCTCCTCGCTTGGCGGCACCAACGCGCCGGTGTCCGAAGAGGTGCTTGCCGCGGTCCTTTCGCAAGACGCAATGCTTCTGCCCTCGATACCATCCGATTCCGGCCCCTATCCCGGCAGGCGGGCGCATTGGACCGTGGATCGCGCCGTGCTTCGACCCGAGGAAGTACAGGCGGTCATTGCCTTTCATCTGGCGCTGATGACTGCGACTTGTCTATCGTTGATCGGCGCGGACGGGCCGACGATCGTCGAAGGGCCGTTCGCAGGCAACGACCCTTATCTTTCCATGCTCAAGGTCGCGACGGGGCGCGATGTGCTGGTGGGAGAAAGTGCGACCGGGACCAGCGTCGGTGCCGCGTGCCTCGCTGCAGGTGAGGTGCCAAAGCCCCGGCTGCGCACTGTGGAGCTTGGACTTCATGCAACGGCCGCAGCCTATGCCGACAGATGGCGCAGCCTCGCCGACGGCTGAAAGCCGCCCTTCCTGTCGCTGGATCTGCGATCAGGCCCGGATCAGAAAATAACGGGGACTTTTGCGGCCTGCCGGCCGTCTATGCCGATGAGCGTCGCGACGGCTGCAAGCGTGGCGACAGTCAAGATCAATGCACTCAACCAAAGAACAATCATTGCTCGATTCCAGGGACATCATTGTCTGCAAAGCACTTCTAGCAGAAGAAGCTTGCCTTTGCCTTGCGAAATATTGACCGTCCCGATTTTCTGCCTAGCGAATCTTAGGGATGCGGGGAACGTGCCAAGGCCCGATCGCCGCGCGGGGCCTCCGGTTCCGGTGTTGAGCGCCCCATCAAAGTACAGATCCGGTAGGCGCCATTAACTTTCACGCAACGAATTAACCATAAACATGGATCAACGCGTCGGAATGGGAACTTGCACCATTTCCCACTCAGGCATGATGCCGTACCGCCCGTACCGGTTTCGACCCGGTATCAAGCTTCACCGAATCTGCCCGTGGATGGGCGCCTGGCTGCCTTGTCGCTGCCGGCCTACGCGACTTTGCCTGCTGCCTGCAGGTAACGGGCGCGCAACCCTCCCATCGGCTGTTCACCGGCTTGGCCAAATTGGCCGGGAAAATGCATCGTGCGTGGAGACTGGAAAGTGCAGGAAGTGCCAGCAGAACAAACTCAGACGGGGCAGGCGACCAGCCTTCGCGACCGTTTGAGATTCGCTGGCCTCGAGCCATCCCACGGCGAGGTGCTGCGCCATCACCGCCAGACACTGGAGCGGCACGTCGAAGCAGCGCTCCGCGACCTCTTTCACCGCTTCCAGTCCTATCCGGACGCCGCCCGCCTCTTCCAGAGCGAGCGTGCGATCGACCGTCTGCATGACCTTCACGCCTCGCACTGGAGCGTGCTGACCGATGCCCGCTTCGATGGCCTCTATGCGGAGCGCGTCAAGGTGCTTGCCGACGCCGAAAGCCAGATGGGTCTCGATCCGCGCTGGCGTCTGTCCGGCCAGACCGTCGTCCTCGAACACGTGATCGACGGCCTTATCGAGGAATACTGGCCGAAGTCCCTGCTGTCAGGGGCGCGCAATCCGCGGCGCAAGGAGCTTGCGGATCTCCTGACCGCCTTTGTGCGCGTGGCCATGGTCGATGCCGAGATCGGCGTGTCGCTGCGCTTCAACGAACTGCGCCACAGCCATCATCGCGCCATGGGCGAGCAGCGCCAGGCCGATCACGGTGCGCTCGATACCGCATTCGGCGAGGTCATCCGCAGCCTGGCCAATCTCGATTTCACCCACAAGACCGGCGAGCAGATGCCCGAAAGCTGGCGTGAGCTGGCCGGCTCGCTCGATGGCGCGCTTGAAGAGATCGGACGCCACCTCGCCGGCGCCGCCGAACGCGGAGAGGCATCCGGCGCCATGGCGCAGACGCTGTCCGCGCAGGCAAGCCAGCTCGCCGAGCGGACAGCCGCGCACTCTGCAGGCCTGGCAGGCACGGCCGCGACGCTTGGCGACATCACCGTCAGGCTCAAGGCCAATCTGGGCGAGACGCGCAAGGCGGAGGACGCAGCGCAGACGACCCGCAGCTCGGCCGAGCAGAGCGGCCGCATCGTCGGCGAAGCGATGTCGGCCATGGCCGATATCGAGGCTTCGGCCGAAAAGATCGGCCAGATCATCGGGGTGATCGACGAGATCGCCTTCCAGACCAATCTTCTGGCGTTGAACGCGGGCATCGAAGCCGCCCGTGCCGGCGACAGCGGCCGCGGCTTTGCTGTCGTGGCCCAGGAGGTCCGTGCGCTGGCGCAGCGATCGGCCGATGCCGCCCGCGAGATCAAGCAGCTCGTCTCCGGCACCAAGGCGCAGGTCGAGGCCGGCGTGGACCGCGTCAACCGCACGCAGGATGCGATCGGCGGCATCGTCCAGCAGGTCGCCGGAATAAACGACGCGATCGCCGGCATCGCGCGGCGCAGCGGAGAGGAAATGGCGGGCCTCGAGGCCGTTGCCGGCGAGCTCGGCAGGCTCGGCACCCAGTCCGGCGCCGACAGCGAGCTTGCGAGCACCATCGGCCGCTCCGGCGAGGACCTGCAGACGGTGATCCTCGAACTTGGCCGGACGATCCGAAAGTTTCACGTCCGACAGCCGGCTCAGGCAGGAGAGGTTTCGCCGCGGCCGGCACGGGGCGTCCAGGATCTTCCGCGGATGGCCGCTTCGGCGCCCGCCCGCGCCATCGGCTTTGGGGCATGAGGCATGCACCAAGATCGCCCGCGACACCATTTTTCCAGTCGCCGCAGCAGACGCGAGATCGTCGGCTGGTCGGCACATGTTTCGACAAACCATTCCCTCAACGCTGACAGAAAGAAACAAGGAGCGCAGTGATGGCGAGCAGGAAGGCCGCGCAGAAAAGCATGAGCCTGGCACCCGTGCTGGATCTCAACGAGGCGACCGCTCTTCGCGACAAGCTGATGGCGCTCAAGGGCAGCGACCTGACCATCGACGCCTCGGCGGTCGAACGCGTCGGCACGCTTTGCGCCCAGGTTCTGATGGCCGGCGCCAAGACCTGGGAGGCCGACAAGCGCAACTACACGTTTGCCAAGGCGTCCGAGCCTTTTGTGAAGACGATGCAGCTCATCGGCGTCGATATTGAACACCTGCTGGCCAAGGAGACTCAGCAATGAAGAAGAAGGTGCTTACCGTGGATGATTCACGGACGATCCGGAACATGCTTCTGGTGACGTTGAACAATGCCGGGTTCGAGACGATCCAGGCGGAAGACGGCATCGAGGGCCTGGAGGTCCTGGAGCATTCCAATCCCGACGTCATCGTCACGGATATCAACATGCCGCGCCTCGACGGCTTCGGCTTCATCGAAGGCGTGCGGCGCAACGAGAAGTACCGCGCGATCCCGATCCTCGTGCTGACGACCGAAAGCGATGCGGAGAAGAAGAACCGCGCGCGCCAGGCCGGCGCCACCGGCTGGATCGTCAAGCCGTTCGACCCTACCAAACTCATCGATGCAATCGAGCGCGTGACCGCTTAAATCGAGGTTCTTCCCGATGGACATGAACGAAATCAAGGAGATTTTCTTCCAGGAATGCGAGGAGCAACTCGCAGAACTGGAATCTGGTCTCTTGAAGATGAATGACGGCGATCGCGACCCGGAAACCGTCAATGCGGTCTTCCGTGCGGTGCACTCGATCAAGGGCGGGGCCGGTGCCTTTGGCCTCGACGATCTGGTATCTTTCGCCCACGTTTTCGAGACCACGCTTGATTGCGTTCGTTCCAACAAGCTCGAGCCGAACCAGGACGTGCTGAAGGTGATGCTCAAGTCGGCCGACGTGCTGGCCGACTTGAGCAATGCCGCGCGCGACGGCGGCAGCGTTGACGAGGCGCGCAGCCGGCAATTGATCCGCGAACTGGAAGCGCTGGCCAACGGCGAGATGCCGGCGGCCAGCGAGCCGCCCGTGGCCAAGGCCGCGCCAGCTCCGAAGGCATCGGCTCCGGCCCCGGCGGCACCCGCCCCGGCAGTTCCCGCCACGAGCGAGGATGGCTTCCAGCCGATCCCGTTCTCGTTCGATGATTTCGACGGCGAGGAACGGCCTGTCGAGCCTTATGTCCCGACCTGCGAAGTGCTGTTCGTGCCCAAGCGCGACCTCTATGCGAAAGGCAACGAGGCGACGCTTCTGTTGCGTGATCTCTCCCGTCTCGGCGAGATGAGCATCCGCTGCGACATGGACAAGCTGCCCCTTCTCCAGGACATGAACCCGGAAGAGGCCTATTTCTCCTGGAAGATCTCTATCGCCACCGACAAGGGCGAGGACGGCGTGCGGACCGTCTTCGAATTTGCCGAGTGGGACTGCGATCTCGAAGTGCGCACGATCGAGGACGAGCCGGAAGCCGTTGCCGGAGACGACGAGCAGCCGATGCAGCCGGTGCCGTTTGACCTTTCCATCCTCGACGATGCCTCCGACGTTCCCGCCGAAGACGAACCGGCTGTGTTTGAGCAGCCGGTTGCGCCCGCTGCGGCAGTCGAGGTCGCGAGCAATGTCGTCAAATTGGCCGAGGTGCCGAAGGTGGAAGCGCGCGCAGCCCTCGCCGCCTCGCCGGCAGCAAGCCAGGCCGCGGCCAATGCAGCCGCTTCCACGGCCGCCGCGCCGACGATCCGCGTCGATCTCGACCGCGTCGACCGCCTGATCAACCTGGTCGGCGAGCTCGTCATCAATCAGGCGATGCTCTCCCAGAGCGTTATCGAGAACGACAACAACGGCGTCTCCTCCATCAATATGGGGCTGGAGGAGCTGCAGCAGCTGACCCGCGAGATCCAGGATTCGGTCATGGCGATCCGCGCGCAGCCGGTTAAACCGGTGTTCCAGCGCATGTCGCGGATCGTGCGCGAAATCGCCGATGCGACCGGAAAGTCGGTTCGCCTTATCACCGAGGGCGAAAACACCGAAGTCGACAAGACGGTCATCGACAAGCTGGCCGAACCGCTGACCCACATGATCCGTAACGCCGTTGACCATGGCCTGGAATCGCCGGAGAAGCGCGAGGCGGCCGGCAAGAACCCTGAGGGTACGGTTCGCCTGACGGCAAAGCACCGCTCTGGCCGCATCGTGATCGAGCTTGCCGACGACGGCGGCGGCATCAACCGCGAGAAGGTGCGCCAGAAAGCGATCGACAACGACCTGATCGCCGCAGACGCCAATCTCTCCGACGAGGAAATCGACAACCTGATCTTCCACGCCGGCTTCTCCACCGCCGACAAGATCTCCGACATTTCCGGCCGAGGCGTCGGCATGGACGTGGTCAAGCGCTCGATCCAGGCGCTCGGCGGCCGCATCACCATCTCGTCGAAGCCGGGCCAGGGCTCCGTCTTCACCATGAGCCTGCCGCTGACGCTGGCAGTCCTCGACGGCATGGTCGTCACCGTTGCCGGCCAGACGCTCGTCGTGCCGCTGACGGCGATCGTGGAGACGCTGCAGCCGGAGGCTTCCGCCATCCATTCCTTCGGTGCCAGCCAGCGGCTGATTTCCATCCGCAACTCGTTCTGCCCGCTGGTGGACGTGGGCCGGATCCTGAACTTCCGTGGCACGCAGGCAAATCCGGTCGAAGGTGTCGCTCTGCTGGTCGAATCGGAAGGCGGCGGGCAGCGTGCGCTCATGGTCGATGCGATCCAGGGCCAGCGCCAGGTCGTCATCAAGAGCCTCGAGGCCAACTATACCCATGTTCCCGGCATTGCCGCCGCCACCATCCTTGGCGATGGCCGCGTTGCGCTCATCCTCGACGTGGACGCGGTCGTCGCAGCTTCGCGCGGCCAGCCCCTGAAACAAGAAATGTCCCTTGCAGCGACCGGTTGATCAGATGACGTACGCAGCCAAGACACTGTCGGAAGGCCGGGAGCTCATAGCTTTCCGCATCGGCGACCAGGAGTTCTGTGTGAACATCATGTCGGTGCGGGAGATCCGTGGATGGGCCCCCGCAACGCCGATGCCGCACGCGCCACCATATGTGCTGGGCGTGATAAACCTGCGCGGCGCGGTGCTACCGATCATCGACCTTTCTCTTCGTCTCGGCATGAAGGCGGCAGAGCCCACCGTTCGCCACGTCATCATCGTGGCGCAGGTCGGCCAGAAGGTCGTCGGCCTTCTGGTCGATGCGGTCTCCGATATCCTCACAGTCACCGACGACAACGTTCAGCCGACGCCCGACATCGCCAACGAGGCGGCCAAGAACTATGCCCGCGGCATCCTGGCCATCGAGGGACGCATGATCTGCATGATCGAGCTCGAAGCGTTGTTCCCGCAGATCGAAAGTGAAGCCGCATGAAGACGATGCCCGCCTTCGAGGCCAGGCTGAACCCGGACGAATGCCTGGCGAGCGGCGAATACCCGCTGACGCGCCGCGACCTGTCCGAGATCGCCACGATGATCTATGCCGATGCCGGTATCCACTTGAATGAGACAAAGGCCTCCCTGGTCTATTCGCGGCTGTCCAAGCACATCCGCAGTCTCGGCCTGAAGGGTTTCCGCGAATATTGCTCGCTGGTTTCCTCGCCGGCGGGAGCCGCGGCGCGTCGGGAAATGCTGTCGCACCTGACGACGAACTTCACCCGCTTCTTCCGCGAGAACCACCACTTCGACCATTTGAGGAACGAGGTGTTGCCCGACCTCATCGCGCGGGCCAAGGCCGGCGGTCGCGTCCGCATCTGGTCGGCGGCATGCTCCGATGGCCAGGAGCCCTATTCGATCGCGCTGACGGTGCTCTCCCAGTTTCCCAACGCGGCGGACTACGACTTCCGCATCCTTGCGACCGATATCGATCCCAAGATACTGGCGCTGGCCCGGGCGGGCGCCTATGACGCCGCCGCGCTCGAAACCGTCAATCCGGCGATGCGCAAACAGTATTTCCGCGAAGTGACGGTCGACGGTCGGCAGAAGTGGCAGGTCGAAGACCGCGTCAAGAAGCTGATCACCTACAACGAGCTGAACCTGATGGCGCAGTGGCCGTTCAAGGGGCCGTTCGACGTCATCTTCTGCCGCAACGTCGTGATCTATTTCGACGAGCCGACGCAGATGAAGATCTGGACGCGCTTTGCCGGCATGCTTGCCGAGGGCGGGCATCTCTACATCGGGCACTCGGAGCGCGTTTCCGGCGAATCCAAGGGGCTGTTCGACAACATCGGCATCACCACCTATCGCTACACCGGCAAGGGAAGGCGCGCATGACCGCTCCCGCACGCGTTCTCGTTGTCGATGATTCGCCCACCATGCGCGGCCTGATCACCGCCGTCCTCAATGCCGATCCCGATGTGGATGTCATCGGCCAGGCGGGCGACGCGATGGAAGCGCGCAACGCCATCAAGCAGTTGAACCCCGATGTCGTCACGCTCGACATCGAGATGCCGAACATGAACGGTCTAGAATTTCTGGACAAGATCATGCGGCTGCGTCCGATGCCCGTCATCATGGTTTCGAGCCTGACGCATCGCGGCGCGGATGCGACGCTGGCAGCGCTCGAAATCGGTGCCTTCGATTGCGTCGGCAAGCCGCAGCCCGGTGACGCCCGACCGTTTGGTGACCTTGCCGAGAAGGTGAAGGCGGCCGCGCGTTCCCAGCGGCGCTCGGTGCCGTCGGAACCGGCCGCGGCTTCACAGGCTGCTGCAAATGGCAATGCTGCCAGTGCCTACCGTTCCGGTCGCAAGATCGTGGCGATCGGCGCGTCGACGGGCGGTGTCGAGGCCTTGATCGCGGTCTTGCAGAAATTCCCGGTCAATTGCCCGCCGACCGTGATTACACAGCACATGCCGCCCAGCTTCACCAGGAGCTTCGCCGAGCGCCTGAACCGGCTCTGCGCGCCACGGGTGGAGGAGGCGACTGACGGCGCGCGCCTGGAAATCGGCAAGATCTATCTCGCCCCCGGCGGCGAGCGGCATCTGCAGGTCGCCAACGTCGCGGCACCCTGCTGCCGGCTGCTGGATCGAGACCCGGTCAACGGTCATCGCCCTTCGGTCGATGTCCTGTTTGATTCGGTCGCCGAACTTGCCGGCCGCAATGCGGTCGGCGTCATCCTCACGGGGATGGGTCGCGACGGCGCGGCCGGACTACTGAAGATGCGCCATGCCGGCGCCCGCACCATAGGACAAAACGAAAAGACTTGCGTGGTCTATGGAATGCCGCGGGTGGCGCATGAACTGGGCGCGGTGGAGCATCAGCTCCCGCTGTCGTCCATTGGGGAGGAAATCTTGAAGCTCACTGCGGCCCGTAGAGAAGGGAGCGAATAATGTCTATCGCTGAGAAAATTAAGGTTCTAATCGTCGACGACCAGGTCACCAGTCGTCTGCTGCTTGGGGACGCGCTGCAACAGCTCGGCTTCAAGCAGATTACTGCGGCAGGGGACGGCGAACAGGGCATGAAGATCATGACCCAGCAGCCCCACCACCTGGTCATCTCGGACTTCAACATGCCGAAGATGGACGGGCTGGTGTTCCTCCAGCACGTGCGCGCCAATCCGGCGACCAAGAAGGCGGCCTTCATCATTCTGACGGCGCAGGGTGACCGCGCGCTGGTCCAGAAGGCAGCAGCACTGGGTGCCAACAACGTGCTCGCCAAGCCGTTCACCATCGACAAGATGAAGGCTGCGATCGAAGCCGTATTCGGGTCTCTGAAATGACAACAGATGTTGTTGCCCGCCGGGTCCATGTGATCCAGGGCGAGTACAAGGTGGTGTCCGATCCCGATGTCGTGCTGACGACGATCCTGGGGTCCTGCGTGGCAGCCTGCATGCGCGACCCTGTCGTGGGTGTTGGCGGCATGAACCATTTCCTGCTTCCGGGTTCAGCCGAGGCGATGGCCGCGGGCGGGGATGCCACGCGCTACGGCGTGCATCTGATGGAATTGCTGATCAACGGCCTGCTGAAGCAGGGCGCACGGCGCGACCGGCTCGAGGCGAAGATCTTCGGCGGAGCGAAGACGATCGCCCGCTTCTCCAACGTCGGGGAACAGAACGCGCTCTTTGCGCGCCAGTTCCTGATGGACGAAGGCATCAGGATCGTCGGCGAAAGCACAGGCGGCGAGCATGGACGCAAGCTCGAGTACTGGCCCTCCAGCGGACGCGCCCGCCAGCATGCTCTGACCGGCGCAGAGGCGCAGCGTACCGTGGCTCAGGAACAGAGGCCGGTCATCGCTCCGAAGCCGGTTGAAAGCTCTATCGAATTCTTTTGATGCCGCAAGCGGCGTCGAATACTGGCAATGGGTGTGCCCGCAGGCACGGGGCCGAAGGCGGACCGTGCTGCGGTGGAAGTGGGGAAGCCATGAAGTCCGAACATCTTTACAATACGCCCGTCATGGAAGAAGCCCTTCCCGCCGTCCTGATGCGCGTCGTGTCCGAACTGCACGACGTTGCCTACCTGATCGAGCGCATCGAACCGCAGCTCGCCGACCTGCATCCCGAGGCGGGCCAGAACACGGCCGAGCGGATGATGGTCCTGCAGGGGATCGATTTGGCGGTCCAGAAGGCCAGGGGGCTTGCCGAGTTCCTGGGACACGTCACGGCGGATATGCCGGAGGGCTGGGCGGTCGACGTGACCACCGCTCTCAATCTGGTCAAGCTCACCGATATGCAGAAGGCGCTTGCCAGCCCGTTCCTGCGGGCAGAGCATTCGCAGCCGATCAACAAGGCTGCCGGAGACTTCGAGGCTTTCTGATTCGAGCCTTCGCTTGTCCTCCAAGCCCTGTTGCGGCAGGGCCGCCGGGTTTCGCCCGGCACTGCCGGGCAACCGGCAGCTCTCGGTAAGCATATGAATTATCGAGGACATCTAAGGTGCTGTGCCTGTCCAGGCCGGATGCTGGCCGTCCCACCGCCCCTTGTTCCCGCGAAACGCTCGCGCAAGTTTCACCGACTAGTTTCCCGAACGGATCATCTAGATCTGCGTAATTCTTGGGGCTGATGGGCCGTTGGCTGCGGCGCCTTACCAGGGTTGGGCAATGTAAACTGAGCGGGTCCGCCATTTCTTGGCCGAATGGCGATCCGGGATAGTTCGTGCGGGAACAGAATGAATCTGTTGGAACAACTGAAGAGTATAGGCAAGAATCTGGCTTCGCTCGGGCAGGCGAAGCTGGCACTCATGGCAGGGGCGGGGGTTGTCACGCTCGGCCTGGTCCTTGCGGCCGCCATTTTTGTCAACAAGCCCGCCTATGAAACCCTGTATGTCGGGCTCGAAAGCTCCGATATGCACCAGATCAGCATCGCATTGGCCGAAGCCAGTGTCGATTTCCAGACCGGAACCGATGGCGCCAGCCTGCAGGTGCCCGTGGGGCAGACCGGCAAGGCCCGTCTGCTTCTGGCCGAGCGCGGCCTGCCCAGCAGCTCCAACTCCGGCTACGAACTCTTCGATAACGTCGGCTCGCTGGGGCTAACGTCGTTCATGCAGGAAGTGACGAGGGTACGTGCCCTCGAAGGCGAGATCGCCCGCACCATCCAGCAGATCAGCGGCATCGCCGCCGCCCGCGTCCATATCGTCATGCCGGATCGCGGAAACTTCCGCCGCGCCGAACAGCCGCCGACGGCTTCGGTCATGATCCGCGCCGGCGGCGCGGCCGGCCGCAAGGCCGCACCCTCCATTCGTCATCTCGTCGCCGCCTCGGTTCCGGGGCTGGAAGCGGAGCATGTGACGATCCTCGATTCCGCCGGCCAGTTGCTGGCTTCCGGCGATGATTCGGAAAACAACTCCCTGAACCGGTCGCTGAACATCGTGCAATCGGTCCAGGAAGATGTGGAGCGCAACATCGAGAAGGCACTGGCGCCATTCCTCGGCATGGAAAACTTCCGCGCCAGCGTCATGGCGGCCCTGAACACCGACTCTCAGCAGACGCAGGAGACCGTCTACGATCCGGAATCCCGCGTAGAACGCTCCATCCGCGTTACGCGGGAATCGCAGCAGTCCAATCAGAGCCAGCTGCAGCGTCCCGCCACGGTCGAACAGAACATTCCGCAGGGCGGTCCTGATCCGGGTGTCGGCCCGCAGTCGAGCGATCAGGCCGACAAGAAGGAAGAGCAGACCAACTACGAAATCAACAGCAAGACGGTCGCCACCGTTCGCAACAGCTACCAGGTCGAACGTCTGTCGGTGGCCGTCGTGGTCAACCAGGGCCGCCTTGCGGCGCTCGTCGGCGAAGGTGCGGATCAGGCCAAGATCGACGCCTATCTCGCGGAGATGCAGAAGATCGTCGCTTCCGCCGCCGGGCTTAATTCCGATCGGGGCGACGTCGTCACGCTGACGGCCATGAACTTCCTCGACAACCAGCTGCTCGAAGAGGCCGTGCCGGGTCCGGGCGTGATGGAAACGTTGGTGCGCAACCTGTCGACGATCATCAACGCGCTGGCGTTCGTCGCCGTCGCCTTCCTCGTGGTCTGGTTCGGCTTCCGTCCGGTCGTCCGCTCGGTCACCGGCGCTGCCAACGACAATGCGCTGGAAGCTGGTGCAGGTGGTCTCGAACTGCCGGACTTCTCGCCTGCGGTCGGTGTTGGTGCCGGCGGTGGCGCACTGATGGACGGCTTTGGTTCCGACTTCGGCTTCGACAGCACCGACGACCTGCTCAGCGCCGGCGACGACAGCGACAGCGTCTTCAACCGCCGTGTCAAGGAAGGGCCGGAGCGGCGTCTGGCCCGCATGGTCGAGATCAGCGAAGAACGCGCTGCGAAGATCCTGCGCAAATGGGCGGAAAACCAGGCCGCAGCCTGATCCCCGCCACTGCTCAACCAGAGAAATCCCGCCGAGAGGCGGGATTTTTGTTTGTCAGGATCCGTCCATGACCCATATCGGTTGCTGCCCCAAGTCTCACCGACCGATGGTTGTTCGCTCCGCACGGCCGTCAGCTGCTCCCGGCGTAGAAGAGCGCGTCGCGTTTTGAAGAATGGGTGTGACTCAAAAGCGACGCTTTTCTTCAATCGCCCGTCGTGCTCTCGTAACGTCAGGCATAAATCTTGCCCTAAAATTGCAACCGACAAAAAAATGTGATGGCCAGTGATCCGCACGACATCGATGGAATTTCGCCGTTCTGTGCACACTTGTGTCTGCAAGAAGTTGGCGCGCGTGCGGACGAACACTGAAAATGTTATTATTAACAAAAGTTTAACATCACGTCTGTAGTCGCATAGGTTGCTGTTCGGCAAGTCGCGCGAATCGATTCATGAAATCGAGTGGAAGGAAATCCCCAGGTGAGGCCTGTGGCTTTTGATTCGGTGCCCTGTACACTTTAGTGACTGATTCGTTTGGTGAATCTCGCCCATGCGGCTTGATCGCACACGGTACCGATTATCCGGTTCCTGGTGCGAGGGGGGGCGGGAGGAGCCAGTCGAATTCGGCAACGGGGGCTATTATGGAAACGATCAGGGCGGATGTTACGCTCCGGGAATCCTATGGATTCTCTGCGGTGGCCGGTGAACGAAAGAGTGCGCGCGACCTGCTGCTTCAGCAGCTCGGCCGCTGCGCGGACCGAACGAGCCTCCCGGCGGGCTTGCGGGCACTGACCCGATACGTCAGTGCCAGCCACTATCTTCTCGTCAGGCACGACAGGACTTTCGATACCGATATCGATTTCGTTGTCGCCTCTGACTGGCCCTTCGACATGGTCCGCAATATGGCGGCGGCGATCGGTATGGTCAGTTCAAGGATGAGCGAGATCGATCGCTGCAGCAGCCTGATGCAGCCTGCCTTCGTGCAGCTTGCGGACGACATCGCGGTCCCCGCCGGCATCAGCCGCGAATATTGCGCGATCACCGTGAACGTGGGCCGCGTTCGCATGACGCTGCTGCTGCTGTTTCCCGAACACTTCATCCTTTCGCAGACGAGCCTGCGCGACGTGGGGCTTCTGACCGGCTATCTGGCGAGCCTGTGCTGCAAGCCGGTCGCCCGCCAGGATCGCGATTCCGATCTGACCGATCGGGAGATCGAGTGCCTCTACTGGATCGCCGAGGGGAAGACCAGCGACGAGATCGCCGTCATTCTCGGCATCTCCCGCAACACCATCAACAACTACATCACCAGCGTGATGCGCAAGACCGCGACGAAAACGCGTTCCGAAGCCATCGCCTGGGCGGTCCGAAACAACCTGGTCTAGGGGAGGCGACGGAATTGGAGTTCTCCCAGCAAACGCCGCAGTCGCCGGAGATCCGGCTATCGAAGATCTCACGGACGAAGCGCTGTACCGATATCGTGGGCACCCTGCAGCATATGCAGAAGGTGATCGGGGCCAGGCATTTCGCCGTGCTTCGCCTGGTCGGGCAGGGGGTGCCCTCCGCCCGCCGGCTGAGCTGCACCTACAGTAGCTGGGCCGCCAATGCCGGCACGGAAGCGCGGCTGATCGTGGAGGCCTATGGCGAGGCCCTGATCGCCCATCTCGATGTCTCGACGTTGCCGGTCTTCTGGGAGGGGCGAGATGCCACCTGCGCCGTGCAGTCGCCCGACCTGCTCTCCTTCATGAAGTGCCTGCCTGATCGATGCCTGGCCACCTCCGGACTGGCCTTCCCCGTTCGCCTTGGTTCGAACGGCAACGGCTACGTCGTCTTCATGGCCGATCATCTGGAGGTCGCGAGCGACACGGTCCTCGACATGCATATGCGCGCCGGCCAGCTCATGCTTGATCTGCTGGCGGCGGACGAGAAGCGGATACAGCCGGCGGAAGCGCTGAACGAGCGCGAGATCGCCTGCCTGCAGATGGCCGGCGACGGCTGCATCAGCGAGGCGATCGCCGACAAGCTCGGCCTTTCGGTTCACACCGTGAATGCCTATCTCGGTACGGCAACGACGAAGCTGGACGCCGTCAACAGGATCCAGGCGATCGCCAAGGCGATCCGCATGGGCTATATCCGCTGACGTGCCGCGAGCCGGCTGATCTGCTCTTTAGTGACTGAGCGCCGAAGGCGAGCTCGAACGCCGGAACTGTGCATCCTTGAGGCTCTCGGCCAGAAGGGTCGTGTTGTCTTCCGGATCGTGGGACGGATTCTCAAAAGCGACGTGCGTGATCTCGACGCCTGCCTGCTCGCTGCCGAGTTGTAGGCGCGCATAGACCGTGCATCCGCGCGGGCGCAGTTCCAGGTCGAGAATCACTTCGGGCTCGCCGCCCCAGTCGAGCTTGTAGTCGCCGCCGGCGCCGAACACGACGGTGCCGGGCAGGAAGTAGAGTTCAGCGGCCGAAGAGACCAGGTCGGCAAGGTTCCCGTAGCACTCGAACCGTAGCAGCGATACAAGATCGGCCGCATCCAGCAGGCGCAGTTCCGATGCAACGGGGCCGATCGCCTCGGCTACAATCCTCTCGCGCTGGGCAGAATAGGTGCATTTTCTCATCGGATCTCGTTTACCCGTCTCGTTTGGGGCGAAGCTGCGTAGACCCGGTGAATCAGTTCCGCCACTGCCTTGTAGAACACCGGTGGAATGACACTATCTACCGAGACTTGCGCAAACATGGAGCGTGCAAGGGGCGGATCCTCGAAAACGGGAATGCCGTTTTCCTCTGCAAGTTCGCGAATCTTCAGCGCCACGAGGTCCTGGCCCTTGGCAACGACGATCGGCGCATCCTGCTCTTCGCGCACGTAGCGTAGCGCGACGGCGAAGTGCGTCGGGTTGGCGATGACGAGCGTCGCGCGCGGGACGGCGGCGATCATGCGCTTTCGCGCGCGATCGCGCTGGATCGAGCGCAGCCGGCTCTTCACGATCGGGTCGCCCTGCGCCTGCTTGTGTTCCTCCTTGACCTCCTGCTTGGTCATGCGCAGTTCCGAATACCAGTGGTGCCGGGTCCAGGCGAAATCGATCACCGCGATGACCGCGGTTGCGAACAGAACGATGACCAGGATCTTGTTGGCTTCCTTGGCAAGAAGCGTGAAGATCGCCGCCGGATCGGTGAACATCGCGTTCAGCGTCGCGAAATAGTCGTCCCAGAGAACGACGACGACGACGGCGGAGACGACGCCGACCTTGATCAGCGACTTGCCGAATTCCACCAAGCCCTGCTTGCCGTAGATTCGGGTGAAGCCGCTGATGGGCGAAAGCCGCGACATCTGCGGCCGCACACGCTCCAGCACCGGGCTCGGCATGTTCTGGAACACCGAGGCGGCGATACCGAACAGCATCATCATGATAAGCACGGGCAAGAGCATCGCGCCGGCCTCCCAGCCGAGATGGCGGAAGAGCGCGACGACGTCGGTGCTGGTTTCAAGGTCCCAGGCGTCCGGCTGTTCGAAGAGATCGCGCAGGCTCTCGGCCACGCGCATGATGCCGCCGGGCAGGAAAAAGACCAGGAAGATATAGATTGCGACGGTCGACGCGAACACGGGCACTTCGCGCGCGAACGGCGTATTGCCCTTTTCAGCCGCATCGCGCAGCTTCTTCTCTGACGGGGCCTCTGTTTTACTGTCCTTGTCCTCGTCGGACATGGATCCTACTCCCGCAATGCACCCGCACGCCGGTCGTGGGAGCTGCTTGCATCCGCTCCCGCACCCGTCCGCCCATCAAAAAAGGGATCCGAATCTTTTCAGATTCGGATCCCTGGGACGCTTGTTGCTGAAGGACAGCAAGTCAAGCCGCATCAGGCGGCGGCGGCCCTTTCGTCCTTCTCTTTCAACTGAATCTGGCCGGCAGCGGCCAGGCGGATTGCCTCCTGCGTGATCGAGCGGCGGGCGATGGCTACTTCGCGCGGATTGCCCTGGTCGCCGACGGAGAGGTCCGATTCGATCATGCGGCGCTGGCGCGCGCCGATCGAGGAGAGGACCGCCTCGCGCAGTTCCATAGGGGTGCCGCGGAGCGCGGCCGTGATGATGTCGCCGGCAACGTCGTTGAACAGTGCAACGCGGCTCTTCTGCGGCATGGCCAGGATGTCCTCGAACAGGAAGATCTTCGGACGGACCTTCTTGACCGAGGCCGCGCTGATGGACTCCAGCGAGGCGAGCAAGTCGTCCACCTGGTTCTTCTCCATCTCGTTCATCATCTCCGCGACCTTGTTCGAGCCGGGCGAGTTCCGCTCCGCCTCGAAGGCATTCATCATTTCGATGACGCGGTTTTCGATGATCGCCGCAGCCTTGGGGCTGACGTCCTTCAGGTTGACGGTGCGGTTGATGATATCCGCGCGGTTTTCCTCCGGCACTTCCAGAAGGACCTTGGCGCCGAAGCTCGAAGGCATCATCGACAGGATGTAGGCGATCGTCTGGGCGTGTTCCTTCAGCAGGAAGCGGCTGATGAATGCAGCATCGGCATCCTGAAGGCGGTCCCAAATCGTGGTCTCGTAGGCCTGGAAGGCGGTGCGTCGGCCCAGAAGACCGTCGACCTCGTCCGGCGTCAGCCCCTCTTCGAGGATGCTCTCCATCATCTTGGCGTTGTCCATCAGGCCAGCGCCCTCGGTGAAGAGGTCTTCGAACTCGTTGACCAGTTCGAGCAGTTCGTGGGGCGGAATCGGGCGCAGGTTCTGCGCCGCCGCGATGATGCCCTGCAGTTCGCTCTGCGTGAAAAATTTCAGGAGTTTGCCGGCCACGGGCTTGCCCATGGCCAGAAGAACCGCTGCTGCCTTGTCGACCGGGTTGAGCGGTGCGCCGACAGCCGTGCTGCCGAAGTTTTCGAAATCCATCATGGATGCCTCCTGAGACCTTTCATCGGTTTCAGATATTGTCAGCTCTTGGTTGTGTTCTTGATCTCGAGAAGCTTGACGCCGAAGCGCGTGTCGTCATTCTCGAGCACGGTGATCTCGCCCCGGCCGATCACGCGACCGTTGACCATCACCTCAACCGGTTCGCCGATGCGGCGGTCGAGCGCGATCGTCGCCCCTTCGGTGAGGTTCATGAGGCCCGAAACCGGCATCTGCGAGGAACCGAGCACGATCTGCAGGTCGATCGGAATGTCCAT
Organism: Rhizobium subbaraonis; assembly: GCF_900220975.1. Classification (GTDB taxonomy): domain Bacteria; phylum Pseudomonadota; class Alphaproteobacteria; order Rhizobiales; family Rhizobiaceae; genus Mycoplana; species Mycoplana subbaraonis. The sequence goes on from NZ_OBQD01000015.1 coordinate 41,764, forward strand.
GATCAGGCCGAGATTGGCTTCCAGGGCGCTGCCGGGACGCGGGGTGATTTCCTCGAAGCTGGAGCCGCCGAAGTCGTTGCCGGCAGAAAAGTCGCTGTCGCCGAAGCCGCTGGTCTCGGTCGCGCCGAAGTCCATGCCAAATCCGGTCTCGGCCTCGGTCGCGCCGAAGTCGTTGCCGAAGGCAGAAGCCGCATCGCCGGCGGCCGGCGCGGCGAAGTCCATGCCGAAATCCGTCGCGCTGCCGGTGGCGTCTTGCTTGAGTACGCCGCGCAGGTCGTCAATCGCCTGTTCGAGTTCGGCGTCATTTGCATTGATGGAGGACGCAAGGTCGTCCGCGAGGGGAGCTTTTTTCGGTGCCATGTGATCACTATTCCATTTGAAACTTGCCCGAGGCCTTCTGCCCGGTCTGGTCCTACCCGATGATGTGTTGCAGCAGCTCGTCCTCCGAGCCGTAGGTGTCCTTCACCCGGACGGTGTAGCGTGCGCCGGAGCGGCCGAACTCGCAGACGTAGAGCTTGCTGCCGTTTGCGCTGACATCGACGCGCACGTCGTTTGCGTCATGGAAGGGAATGATGTCGCCTGCCTGCAGGCGGCTGACCGTGTCGAGCGACTGGCTTTCCAGCCGGATGCGCGCCTGGAGCGTCACCTTCGAACGGCGCACCTGCTCGCTCAGCTGGTCGCTCCATTCCTTTCGCGACTTGGCGATCTTGGCGGGCCGGGGCGGTGTAATCTTTGCCTTCAGCAGGGCCTGCTGCGGAGCCACGAGATAGAAGCTGGAAAGGACGGGGCCGATTCCGACGGACATCTTGACGGTGGCGGCGAAAGCATCCTCCGTGCCGTCGGCGGAAGTCTTCCGCCCTTCGACGTTGTAGGCAGGCCCGATCACCGGCTCGTACCCGTTGCCGTCGCCGACTGCCGTTGCCAGCACGCCGGAGACGCGATCGAAGACCATGGCGGCGACGTCGAGCTCGATCTTCGACAGCGGACGCGGTTCGGGCTCCTCGATCGAATCGCTGACAGCGCCCAGCATGTTCTCGACGAGCGTGATGACGAACGGGCTGTCGCAGACGACCGCGTACTGATCGCTCCAGTTGCGCAGCGCGCAGTCGGAAACGGCCATCGCGCCGCCGAGGCTGGAGATGAGCTGGCCATAGCGGCCGACCTCATAGCCGGCATAGGTGACGGCGACGTCGAAACCCAACTCGCTCGCGAATATGTCGGGGAGAAACTCGGCAAGGACCTCGCCGAGGCTCGCGCATTGCTTGGAGATGGTCTCCCGGTCCCCGAGCTGTCCGAGCAGGCGGGCGAGGACGATCGGATCGTGCTTCTGTTTGGCGGGGGCTGTCATGTCGTTCCTGCTCCTTTAGGCGGCCTTCGCATCGCCGCCGCCAGGGTTCATCATTTCCTGCTCTACCGCGTCGATCGATGGACGTTCGTAGGAGGAGATCGTCTTGCGGCCGTATTCGAGTGCGACCTGCGGGACGGAGCCGTTCATGTAGGCAAGCAGGGTCTGCTTGACGATGATGTACAGGCGGTTCTGCTTGGTGCGGACCGACTTGATGTTGGCGGTGATCGGCGCGACGATGGAGTAGGAGAGGAAGACGCCGAGAAGCGTGCCGACCAGTGCGGCTGCGATCTTGCCGCCGAGGATTTCCGGCGATTCGTTGATCGCGCCCATGGCCTTGATGACGCCGAGAACCGCCGCGACGATACCGATCGCCGGGAAGGCGTCGCCCATCGTGTTCAGCGCATTGTAGGGCTTCATCTTGTCATAGGTGATGGTCTGGATTTCTTCGTCCATCAGCGCCTCGATCTCGTGCGAGCGGGCGTTGCCGATGATAATGAGCCGGACATAGTCGCAGATGAAGGACGTCAGTTCCTTGTTCTGCAGGACCGTGGGCGCCGCCTGGAAGATCGAGGATTCTTCGGGGTTGTCGATATGGGCTTCGATCTCGTTGCGCGACTTGGTGCGCAGGTCGCGCATCAGGCTGTAGAGAACGCCGAGCGTGTCGAGATAGTGGCGTTCCTTCGGCACCTTTTGCTTGAAGGCCTCGCCGAGCGCCTTGCCGGTCTCCTTGATCACCTTCATCGTGTTGGCCATGATGAAGCCGCCGATGCCGGCCCCGCCGATGATGACGAGTTCGAATGGCTGGTTGAGGACCTCAAGGTGCCCGCCCATGGCCATGTAGCCGCCAATCACGCAGCCGAAGGTGACAATCAACCCGATGATGATATTCATTGTAAGCCCACAAGCCTCGACAAATTTCTGACCCTGCCTGAATAGGGTTCGAGCCTTGTGTGAGGCTGTACCTCCAGCGATTTCGCAAACGTTCCCGCTTACAGGTTCGCGCAAGCCAGCGCAGGCAGTTTGGCGCCAAATATGAGGGGCGCTATGCCCTTGCGAAAGCGGAAGGCGCGGTATCCATCGTGACGACGACCTACACCAGCTACAAACTAATCACGGCCGATCTCGCAACCTCGCTCGACCGGGTTGCCAAGCAGCCCGACGTCAAGCGCGAGACAGAATATTACCTGTCGAAGATCGGCTCGATCAAAACCATCGACGCGTTCTTCGCCGACAGCCGTCTCTACAACTATGTGATGAAGGCACACGGCCTGGAAGACATGGCCTATGCCAAGGCCTTCATGCGCAAGGTGCTGACCGAGGGCGTCGACAGTGACGATGCCTTTGCCAACAAGCTCTCCGACAGCCGCTACAAGGAGCTTGCGGAATCCTTGAACTTCGCCCGGAACGGCGAAGCGGCGACGAGCTTCGACCGCGCCCAGAAGGGTGTCGTCGACAAGTACACGCGGCAGACGCTCGAAGTGAACGCCGGCAACGAGAACACTGGCGTGCGGCTCGCGCTCTATTTCGAGCGCATGGCGTCGTCCGTCACCAGCGGCTACTCCATCATCGCCGACGATGCGATTTCCCAGGTGGTCCGCACCGCGCTCCAGCTGCCCGACGAGTTCGTGGGGACCGACGTCGACCGGCAGGCCGCCTATTACGAGGACGTGTTGAACATCGAGGACTTCCAGGATCCGGTGAAGGTGGGCAAGCTTCTCGAGCGTTTCACCGCCATGTGGGAACTCGAAAACCCGTCCGGATCCTACGACCCGCTGACGGCCTTCCAATCGTCGAGCCTGACGGGCATTTCGACCGATCTTCTCCTTTCCATCAACAATCTCAAACTCGGAGGCCGCTGATATGGAAACCGGGCTTTACGTCTCGCTGTCATCCCAGATCGCTCTCGATCGCCGCCTGACCACGCTGGCTGACAACGTCGCAAACGCCAATACGGTGGGTTTCCGTGCAACGGAGATCAAGTTCAACGATGTCGTCGCCGACAACGGCAAGGCCAAGGTCGCCTTCGTGGACCAGGGCGAGGAATTCCTGTCGACCAGGAGCGGCGGCCTGACCGAGACCAACGGCATGCTGGACTTCGCCATCCGCGGCGACGCCTGGTTCGCCGTGGAGACGCCCTCCGGCCAGACGCTCACCCGCGACGGCCGCTTCACGCTCACCGACAATGGCGATCTCGTCACGCTGAACGGCTATCCGGTGCTGGACGCCGGCGGCGCTCCGATCCAGATCGACGGCAACGCCGGACCGGTCAAAATCAGCGCAGATGGTCAGCTGAACCAGAACGGACAGCCCATAGCGGCGCTTGGCCTGTTCGAGGCCGATCTCTCGGCCGGCTTCGTCCGCGCGGGCAATAGCGGCATCATCCCGAATGCGGCGCCCGAACCGGTGGTCGATCGCATCGATGCCGGCGTCGCGCAGGGCTACGTCGAGGAATCTAACGTCAACGCGGTCGCCGAGATGACCCAGCTGATCACCGTCACCCGCGCCTTCGAGAGCATCAATGCGCTGCTGCAGAAGAGCGAATCCTCGATCGACAACGCGATCAGAACTTTCGGCGGCAGCCAGTAACCCGGTATGACGATGGCGACGGACACGGCACAGTCTCGACCGGCGGCAGGCGATGGAGCGCGCAAGCTCAACGCTCTGGCCGGGCTGGTGAAACGATACTCCCATCCGGACAGTTCGGTCGCCCACGGCGGACATGTCCAGACGATCGCTGCCGGCAACTACACCGTCAGCGGACTGTCGCGGCATGTCAGGCTTGGCGAATTCGTCGCCCACCGAAGCCCCACCGGCATCCATCTCGGCGAAGTCGTGCGGGTGGAGCCGGAGACGGTGGTGGTCTGCCCCATCGAACCGGGCGAGCCGATCGGCATCCACGACACCGTCATTCGCAAGGGCGCGTTCCGCGTGGCGCCGGCCGCATCCTGGTGCGGCCGAACCATCAATGCGCTGGGCGAGCCCATCGACAACCGCGGACCCTTGACGCAAGGCGATGTGCGGCGTTCGATTTCCAACACCGCGCCTCCGTCCATGACCCGAAAGCGCGTCGAGACGGGGTTCACCACCGGCGTTCGCGCGGTCGATCTTTTCGCACCCTTGTGCCTCGGCCAGCGCCTCGGCATCTTCGCCGGCTCGGGCGTCGGCAAGTCAACCCTGCTTTCGATGCTGGCGCGGGCCGATGCCTTCGACAAGGTAGTGATCGCCCTTGTCGGCGAGCGCGGCCGTGAAGTGCGGGAGTTCATCGAGGATACGCTCGGCGACAACCTGGCGAAATCCGTCGCCGTGGTCGCCACGAGCGACGAAAGCCCGATGCTGCGCAAGATGGCGCCGCTGACGGCGGTGACGATCGCGGAGCACTTCCGCGATCAGGGCGACAATGTGCTTCTGATCATCGACAGCGTCACGCGTTTCGCCCATGCGATCCGCGAGGTGGCAACCGCATCCGGCGAGCCGCCGATCGCGCGCGGCTACCCGGCGTCGGTCTTCACCGAGTTGCCGCGCCTCTTGGAGCGGGCCGGCCCCGGGGCCGAAGGTGCCGGCACGATCACCGCGATAATTTCCATCCTCGTCGACGGCGACAATCACAACGATCCGATTGCCGACTCGACCCGTGGCATCCTCGATGGCCACATCGTGCTCGAACGCAGCCTTGCCGACGAGGGGCGCTACCCGCCGATCAATCCACTGTCGTCGATCTCGCGTCTGGCCCGCAAGGCCTGGACGCCCGATCAGGAGAAGCTGGTGGCCCGGCTGAAGGCGCTGATCCATCGCTACGAGGAAACCCGCGACCTTCGCCTTATCGGCGGCTACCGCCCCGGCAGCGATCCCGATCTCGACATGGCGATCAAGCAGGTTCCGATCATCTACGACGTGTTGCGGCAGACGCCGAACGACAAGCCGGCGGCGGATTCGTTCGCCGACCTTGCGATCGCCCTGCGCAACGCTCCCGCCAACCAGCCGAACGGCGCAGGCAACGCTAGGGCAAGAGGTTAGAGATGACTGATTTTGATGCCGACAAGGCCGTGCCGCCGCTGCGGCGGAGCGAAGTCCGCGGCAGAAGTTTCGCCGATCGCCTGCTCATCACGGCAGGGGTGACGCTGGCCGGTCTCGCGGCCTTCTTCCCGTGGTACGTCTTCCTCAATCCGCAGGAATTTTCCCTCCCGCCGCTCTGGCAGGATGCGCGGCGCGATCTGCCGGACATGCCGGCAAAGGTCGTGGTGAGCGTTTCGCCGGCAGCCATGGTCGACAAAGACGATGTCGCCCCTGCGCCCGAACTCGACCCCGTTCGCACCGCGACCGTTCCCAATCTCGGCCGGGAAGGCGCGCGCGGTGCAGCCCCCAGCGCGCCGATCGAACAGCCGCTGCCGCCCCCGACCGGCTTTCGCCTGATGCACGTCGCCAATGGGCGGGCAATGATCGAGGACGCCTCGGGCATGTACATCGTCCGGGTGGGGTCGATCCTGCCCGACAACAGCAAGCTCGCCACACTCGAGCAACGCGAGGGCGAGTGGGTGATCGTCACGTCGAAGGGCGACGTCTACAAGCGTCGCTGATTCGCGCAGCCATCCATCGTCGCAAGCCGCCGCCCATCCGGCGGCTTTTTGCGTTCTTGGCGCCCGAAATGCCGGGAAATCCGGCGGCCAGCGAAAAGGTGAAACCCCGGCAAGTCCCACGCAAGTTTAGCCCCCTAGGTTCGGGTCAACAAAATGGAGTTTGCCGCCATGCAACCAATTCAATTCTTCGAGCTGGCTTCCAAGCAGGCCGATTGGCTCGCCGTCCGCCAGTCCGTGGTTGCCGGCAATATCGCCAATGCCAATACCCCCGGCTACCGCGCGAAGGACGTGACGCCTTTCCAGTCGGTCCTTGAGAAGACCGGCATCCAGATGGCGGCCACCAATCCGATGCATTTCACGGAAGGTTCGCTCAGCAACGAGGTGACCGATGTCGCCGCCAACGAAGACGTCGGCGTCCAGATCTCGGGCAACTCCGTGGGGCTTGCCGAAGAACTGATGAAGCAGGGCCAGGTCAAGCGCGAGTACGAACTCAATGCCGGCCTGGTGAAGGCGTTTCATCGCATGATGCTGATGACTGTCAGGACGTAATATGGATCCCCTACTTGCCTCAATGAAAGTCGCTGCCTCGGGTCTCGAGGCACAATCCACCCGCATTCGCATCGTCTCGGAAAACCTGGCGAACGCCCGCTCGACCGGCGATGTGCCCGGAGCCGACCCCTACCGTCGCAAGACGGTGACCTTCGTCTCGGAGCTCGATCGCGCCGTCGGCGCATCGCTGGTGGAGGTCGATCGCCTCGCCGAAGACGAGGGCGATTTCTCCACGGAGTTCGACCCGGGCAACCCGGCGGCCGACGAGAAGGGCATGGTGAAGCTGCCGAACGTCAACGTGCTGGTGGAGATGGCCGACATGCGTGAGGCCAACCGCTCCTACGAGGCCAACCTGCAAAGCATCAAGCAGTCGCGCGACCTGATCAGTGCGACCATCGATCTCCTGAGGGCATCGCAATGATTGAATCGCTGAAGAGCGTCAGCTCGCTCACTCTGTCGTCGCCGCTGGGCGGCGCGATGACGGAGAATTCCGTTTCCAGCACCGCCTTTCAGGGGCTCGCGCAGAACGTCCAGAACGCGCCCCAGCCGATGAGCTTTGCCGAGGTCCTCGGTGATATGGCGAGCGACGCGGTGGGCAGCCTGAAGGCAGGCGAGACCAAGTCTTTCGAGAGCATCCAGGGCAAGGCGAACACCCGTGAGGTGGTCGATGCCGTGATGACGGCGGAGCAGACGCTCCAGACGGCTATCGCGATCCGCGACAAGGTCGTCACCGCCTATCTCGAAGTCGCACGCATGCAGATCTGAAGGAACGTGCCATGAAAGCTCTCGCTATCGCCGCAACCGGCATGAACGCGCAGCAGACCAATCTCGAGGTCATCGCGAACAACATCGCCAACATCAACACCACCGGCTTCAAGCGCGCCCGGGCGGAATTCTCCGACCTGCTCTACCAGACCGAGCGTGCGCAGGGCGTTCCCAACCGCGCCAATCAGGCGATCGTTCCCGAAGGCGCGATCATCGGCCTCGGCGTCAAGACGGCGGCGGTGCGCAACCTGCACATCCAGGGCTCGCTGACCCAGACGGGCAACTCCTTCGACGTCGCCCTCGTCGGCCGCGGCTGGTTCCAGATCGAAGCGCCCGACGGCACGATGCTCTATACGCGTTCCGGCGCCTTCAACACCAACGCCGACGGCCAGCTCGTGACACTGGACGGCTACACCGTTTCTCCGGGCATCACCGTTCCCCAGGATGCGACAGAGATCACCATCAACCGTTCGGGCCAGATCTTCGCCACCGTGAACGGCGAGGATCAGGAGCTTGGCCAGCTGACGCTCGCGAATTTCGTCAACGAGGCCGGCCTCGAGCCGATGGGCGAAAACCTGTTCCGCGAGACCGAAGCCTCGGGCGCGGCCACGGTCGGCACGCCGGACGAAAACGGTCTTGCCTACCTGCAGCAGAACTACCTCGAAGCCTCGAACGTCGATCCGGTCAAGGAAATCACCGACCTGATCTCGGCGCAGCGTGCCTACGAGATGAACTCCAAGATCATCCAGGCGGCCGACGAAATGGCGGCCGTGGTCAGCAAGAACCTCCGTTAATCGAAACAAGCGAGGGAAACATGATGTTTCGCCTGAAGCACCTCCGTCCAGTCAGGAATGCGGCGCGTCGCGCGGCAGGCCTGGTTGCAGCCGTCATCCTTGCGATCGCCGGATGCGCGGCCGTCCTGGAAGCGACGCCGGCTCTGGCAGAGCCGCGCTTCGCGGTCGTGCCCAAGCGAACCATCTATCCCGGCGAGCAGATCGATTCGAGCCAGCTCGAAGAGGTCGAGGTCACCAATCCGAATATCGCACCCGGCTATGTCGAGGAAATCGCGGCGGTGGACGGCCTGGTCACCAAGAAGACCCTTCTTGTCGGACGGATCATCCTCGCCTCGGCGCTGCGCGAGCCCTATGCGGTGTCGCGTGGCAAGTCCGTTCAGCTCGTCTTCCAGAGCGGACCGTTGACGATCCGGGCATCCGGCATGCCGCTCGAGGACGCCTCGGTCGGCGATCTCATCAAGATCCGCAACATGGATTCCGGCGTGATCGTATCCGGTACCGTGATGGGTGACCATTCAGTGCATGTGGTGGCAAAATGATTAGACCGTTCCTGTCCCGATTGCTGGCTGCCTTCGCGGCACTGTCGCTGACGGTGGCACCGGCGCATTCGGCAGCGCGCATCAAGGATGTCGCGTCGCTGCAGGCGGGACGAGACAACCAGCTGATCGGCTACGGCCTCGTCGTCGGCCTGCAGGGCACCGGTGACAGCCTGCGTTCCTCTCCATTCACCGACCAGTCGCTGCAGTCCATGCTGCAGAACCTCGGCATCAATACGCAGGGCGAGCGCTCGCGTGCGAAGAACATCGCAGCAGTGCTGGTCACCGCAACGCTGCCACCCTTTGCCAGCCCCGGCAGCCGCATCGACGTCACCGTCGGCTCGCTCGGCGATGCCACGTCGCTGCGCGGCGGCTCGCTGGTCATGACGTCGCTGACCGGCGCCGACGGCCAGATCTATGCCGTGGCGCAGGGGTCCGTCGTGGTCACTGGCTTCAACGCGCAGGGTGAGGCGGCGACGATCCAGCAGGGCGTCACCACGGCCGGTCGCGTTCCGAACGGCGCGATCATCGAACGCGAGCTTCCGGCCCGCTTCAAGGACAGCTCGGACCTCACGCTGCAGCTGCGCAATCCCGACTTCTCGACCGCGGTCGGCATGGCCGACGCCATCAACCGCTATGCCGCCAAGCGCTTCGGTGGCCGGATCGCGGACGCGCGCGATTCCCAGGCCGTCTACGTGCAGAAGCCGAAGAACGCGGACCTCGCGCGACTGATGGCAGAGTTGGAAAATCTCGTCATCGAGACCGACGTGCCCGCGCGCGTCGTCATCAACGAGCGCACCGGAACCATCGTGATCGGGCAGGATGTTCGCATCTCCGAGGTGGCCGTCAGCTACGGCACGCTCACCGTGCAGGTCACCGAGATGCCGAAGGTCGTGCAGCCGCTGCCGTTCTCTGACGGCGTGACGGCGGTAGAACCGAACACCGACATCATCGCCCAGCAGGACGGCGGCACTGTCGCCATTCTCAACGGCTCCAATCTTCGTACGCTCGTTTCCGGGCTCAACAGCATCGGCGTGAAGCCTGACGGGATCATCTCGATCCTGCAGGGCATCAAGTCCGCCGGCGCACTTCAGGCAGAACTGGTGCTGCAATGACGATTGCCATCGACAAGCTTCCGATCATTCGCGATCTGCGGGCTCTTCTCCTTCCCGCAGCCGGCGTGCTGATGCTCGCCATGCCGGGTGCACAGGCCGAGGAGCGTCCGGTCATCGTCACCAGCCAGGCGAGCGGGGACGAGATCCGCGAATTCTGCACCAATATCTCCGACAAGGCGCGCGACCAGCGCTATCTGCTTCAGCGGCAGGAGCTGGAAAAGCTGCAGCAGGACGTCGACAGCCGCATCGAGACGCTGGAGAAGCGCCGTGCGGAATACGAGGATTGGCTGCAGCGGCGTAACGATTTCCTGAAGACCGCCGAGGCCGGTCTGGTCGAGATCTACAAGAAGATGAAGCCGGATGCGGCGGCGGTCCAGCTGGAGAAGGTCCGGCCCGAAGTCGCTTCCGCGATCGTGATGAAACTCAATCCGCGCATGTCGAGCCTGATCCTGAGCGAAATGAAACCGGAGACGGCCGCATTGCTCGCGAGCATCATCGCCAGCGCCTCTGATCCGAATACCTCGAAGGACCCGTCATGAAGAAGCTCGTTGTCGCGATGCTGGCTACGTCGCTCTTGTCCGGATGCGCCAACCAGGCGCTGAAGGAAATCGGCCGCGCTCCGTCGATGAGCCCGATCGGCAGCGGTCTGCAATATGCCCAGACGCCGCAGATGGCGCTCTATCCCAAGCAGCCGCAGACGCGGATGGCCGGCTATTCCACCTGGAGCGACAATCAGTCGAACCTGTTCAAGGATTCGCGCGCGATCAACGTCGGCGACCTCCTGACGGTGACGATCCGCCTCAACGACGAGGCGACCTTCGACAACAAGACCGACCGCAGCCGCACGAACAAGAGCGGCATGAACTTCTCGGTGGCCGGCGAGGGCGACAATTTCAGCCTCAATACGGACGGCGATCTGACCTATGGCTCTTCGACGAGCACCAAGGGCGACGGCAAGACCGAGCGTTCCGAACGGCTCAACCTTCTCGTCGCAGCCGTCGTCACGGGCGTTCTGGAGAACGGCAATCTGCTGATCAGCGGGTCCCAGGAGGTCCGCGTGAACCATGAGCTGCGTATCCTCAATGTCGGCGGTATCGTGCGTCCGCAGGACGTCGATTCCAACAACCGCATCTCCTACGAAAAGATTGCCGAGGCGCGCATCTCCTACGGTGGCCGTGGACGCCTGACGGAAGTCCAGCAGCCGCCGTGGGGCCAGCAGCTCGTCGATCTCTTCTCGCCGATCTGATCGGCATACCCCGAACACGAAGACGGAATGCGCATATGGCGGACCTGGAGCAGGGCGGCGAAAGCAAGAAGAAGCCATCGCTGGTCATAACGATCGCGATCATCGCCGGTCTGAGCGTCGTTGCCGGTGGCGGCGGCTGGCTGGTCGGCAACATCCTGGCGCCGCCGTTGTCCGAGACGGCGCCGGTCGAGAAGGCGGCCGGCGAAGGCGAAGAAAAGAAGACCGACGAGGGGATCGCCCGCCTCGCGACGGAAGCAAACGGCATAGTCGCGCTGGAGCCTTTCACCAGCAACCTCGCCTATCCCGCCGACAACCTTGTTCGCATGGAGGTTGCCCTTGCCTTCAAGGGGCAGCCCGACCCGGTCCTGGCCGAAGCGATCCACCAGGACATCTTGGCCTACATGCGCACCGTGTCGCTGCAGCAGATCCAGGGGCCGCGCGGCTTTCAATATCTACGGGACGACCTGAAGGAGCGGGTTGACCTTCGATCGGAAGGGCGCGTAACGAACATCATGTTCCGAACCTTTGTGATCGAATGATTCGATTTCTTACGACGATCTTCGTCGCCCTTGTGGCGATGACCAGCCTTGCGTATGCCCAGCAGACGCCGGCCCAGCTGCTCAATACGCCCATCGACGGTTCGGTGGCGTCGTGGATCATCCGCACGTTCGGTCTGTTGACCGTACTTTCGGTAGCGCCCGGCATCCTGATCATGGTGACGAGCTTTCCGCGCTTCGTCATCGCCTTTGCGATCCTTCGCTCCGGCATGGGGCTTGCGACGACCCCGTCGAACATGATCCTGGTCAGCCTCGCACTGTTCATGACCTTTTACGTCATGGCGCCGACCTTCGACCGTGCCTGGCAGAGCGGCATTGAACCGCTGATCGCAAACCAGATCGACGAGACGGAAGCGGCAAAGCGCGTGGCGGAACCGTTCCGCGAGTTCATGACGGCGAATACCCGCGACAAGGATCTGCAGCTTTTCGTCTCGCTTGCCGAAGAGCGGGGCCAGACCGTGGTCGTCGACGGCAAGGTCGATCTCCGCGCCGTCATCCCGGCCTTCATGATATCCGAAATCCGGCGCGGGTTCGAAATTGGCTTCCTCGTCGTTCTGCCGTTCCTGGTCATCGACCTGATCGTTGCAACGATCACCATGGCCATGGGCATGATGATGTTGCCGCCGACCTCGATCTCGCTGCCCTTCAAGATTCTCTTCTTCGTCCTCATCGACGGCTGGAATCTGCTGGTCGGCAGTCTCGTCCGTTCGTTCAGTTAGCCGGCGGCGTTGCCTGTGGAGATGGCTCACGCGTGCCGCCCAGGAAGGGCGCAGCGGTTGCGCCAAGACACGCCGCAGCAGACGCCTCTGGTTAAAAGCGTCAGGCGCTGACCTGAAAGGTCGCGACGCTCGGGTGTCGCTGAAGTCTCCCATCCGTTTCCACGCGACACACCCTCACGCGACACAGGAAAAGCCCCGCATCGATCGATACGGGGCTTCTCTCCGGTTGTTGGCTGTGCTGCCTATTGGAAGGGCGTCGTCCGGGGCGGCAGCGCGGTAACGTCGAAGTGATCCGGCTCAAGCCCGTTTCGGGCGCGATCGGCCATCGTTTCGTAGGCCATCTCCAGATGGCGGCAGAACCGCTCCGAATCGAAGAGCGGCGCGATGAGCCGGTTTTCCGCCAGCTTCGACTTGTAGCCGGCAACCCGGTCGGGGTTCTCGTAGCAGGCGATCGCCTCCTTGACATAGGCCGAGGGGTCCGCCGTCACCAGCTCCGGCAGCCCGATGGCGTTCAGTAGGCTCTCGCTGACGCGCGAGGCGAAGTTCGTGCCCTTCATGGCGATGACGGGCAGTCCGCCCCAAAGCTGCTCAGACGTCGTGGTGTGGCCGTTGTAGGGGAAGGTGTCGAGGCCGATGTCGGCCGCCTGCAACCTGTTGAGGTGCTGCTCGTAGTTGACCTTCGGCGTGAAGATGATCCTCTTCGGCGAGATGCCCTCGGATTCGAACTTGTTCTCGATGTTGATCCGCGAACGTTCGGAGGTCGTCAAAAGGAGCAGGTTGCTGTTCTTCGCCCGCTTGAGGATCTTGACCCACAGGTTGATGACCTCGAGGGAAATCTTGCGGTTGTTGTTGAACGAGGCGAAGAGGAAGGTATCTTCCGGCAGGCCGAGTTCCGCGCGGCTGTGCGGCGTCAGCGGCGACCGGTTGACCGGATCGTTCGGCTGGTAGGTGTCCGGCAGGCGGCAGAACTTCTCGTGGTAGTAGGGCTTGGACGTATCCCGCAGCACGTAGTGGTCGCCGATGACGTAGTCGAGATCGACGTTGAGCGTCGAGCCGGGGAAGCCGAGCCAGGCGACCTGAACCGGCGCTGTCGGATAGCTGAGGATGCCGGGCCGCGCATCCTTCGTATGACCCTTCATCTCGACGAGGATGTCGATCCCGTGCGCCCGGATGGTCGCCGCAGCCTGTTCGTCAGACATGTCGAGAATGGAGACGACGTTGCCCCATGTGCTGCGGTCCGCCGTGTTCCGTTCCAGCAGCCTTTCAGGGGTGTAGCAGAACAGCGTCACCTCGAAGCGGTTGCGATCGTGACGCTCCAAAACGTTGCGCAGCAGCTTCATCGTCGCGTGCAGGTCCCAGAAGTCCGAGGACAGGTAGCCAATCCTGATCTTGTCGGACCATGTGTGCGGCATCTGCCGGCGCAGCGCGGTCGTTTCCGGCGTTGCGGGTTTGATCAAATACTTCGACAGACTGTTGATCTTCTCGTCGCCGCACCAGTTGAGGTTGAACCAGGGGTGCTCCCGGGACAGGTCTGCGAGATCGCCCTTGGCATAGGCCTTGTCGAGCAACGGCTGGTGCTTCTCGATTGCAACGTAGTCGTTCAGTTCCCGCGCCTGCGTGAGATAGACGCTGCGGATGCCTGTGTTGCCGGGCGCGCCTTGCAGCACCTTCTGAGTCGTCAGGTAATTGTTCTCGTCGGCGAGGTGCTCGGTCAGCAACTGACCCGCCAGGGCGATGTGCTCCGGCTTGCCACTGAGGATCAGCGGTTTTCTCAGCCCTTCGAGGATGTCGCGCTCGCCGCGCTTCAGGAAGATTGTCGCCAGCACAAAGGCGACGTCCGGATCGTTCGGATCCTTCTCGAAGAGCCGCTTGCCGGAGACGAGTGCCTCGTCCTCGTTGCCGCACTCTAGATGAAGGGTCATCGCCTGCTTGCGGTACTCCGTGGAGTGGGCGTCGTCATAGCTCGCGGCGACCTCGAAGATAGAGGCTGCATCGGACCGCAGCCCGATCTTGGCGAAAGTCTTCGCCAGCAGCGCATAGGTCTTTCCGTCCTTCTGGATGTCGAGCAGCTTGTTCAGCGTATGGAGGGCCTGACGATATTCGCCCTTCTGGTATTCCAGCGAAGCGATCGAAAACGAGACTTTCGGGTTCAACTGCGGGTGCTCCGTTCGAACTGGTGGCTGTTTGCAACGATTGGCGATCGATCGCGCCTCGCCGCACATGGGTCGGGTAACCGTATCCGGCGAACCTTGCGCGGGTCAGTCGCCCGGTGATTCCGGAAGCGAAAACATGGTTAAAAATATATTCAATATAAGCTTTCGTCCTTAACCATATAAACTTCGCATCTATTAACTATGCGGGAAAGACCGGCAAATCCTACTGTCGAAATTAAGGAGCGGGAAAGGATTGGGCCCGATATTCGACCTCACACGACAGGTTTGGTTTCTCGGGATGAATATAGAGACCAAGTGGCATGAAGCCGATCTGGAGTAGCCGGTAGTAAATTTAAGTCCGGTATGTCCCCAGCAATAGTATTTCGTATAAGGGACAAAGCTAATGTCTAGCATCATGACCAATTCCTCGGCCCTCTCGGCTCTCGCCACGCTGCGTTCGATCAACAACGACATGGAGACCACCCAGGATCGTATTTCGACCGGCTACCGCGTTGGCGCTGCCAAGGACAACGCCGCTTACTGGTCGATTGCCACCACCATGCGTTCGGACAACCAGGCGATCTCGTCTGTTGAAGACGCTCTCGGCATGGGCGCTGCCAAGGTCGACGTAGCTTACGCAGGTATCGAAGCTGCCATCGACATCGTTTCGGAAATCAAGGCGAAGGTCACCGCCGCCAACGAAGAAGGCGTCGACAAGTCCAAGGTTCAGGAAGAAATCGACCAGCTTAAGAAGCAACTGCTGTCGGTTGCAACGGGCGCGTCGTTCAACGGCGAAAACTGGCTGGTTCCGGATGACACCGCTGCCAAGACCGTCGTCACCGGCTTCGTCCGCGACGCCAGCGGTGGCGTCAAGGTCACGACCGAGAGCTACGACGCCTCCACCCACGCCCTGTTCGATGCCACCGCCGGCACGGGTGGTATCCTCGGCGACATCTACGACGCGACCTGGACGGTTGACTCCACGACCGCCGACCTCGCCACGATGCTTGACGACGTCCAGACTGCCCTCGACTCGCTGCAGACCGCCGGCTCCACGCTGGGTTCGCTGTCCAAGCGCGTGGAACTGCAGGAAGACTTCGCATCCAAGCTGAGCGATGCGCTCGAGAAGGGTGTCGGCCGCCTGGTCGATGCGGACATGAACGAGGAATCGACGCGATTGAAGGCTCTGCAGACGCAGCAGCAGCTTGGCATCCAGGCCCTGTCGATCGCCAACTCCAACTCGCAGAACATCCTGTCGCTCTTCCGTTAATCGGGCTGACCGCGGGTTCGCCCGCATCGCAGGAAACATCGAAGGCCGCGCTCCGATCAGGGGCGCGGCTTTTTTCATTTTTATTTTTCCCGTTCAATCTTGGTTAACTTTATTGGTGTTTCCTTAGCCCATCGAAACGGCGGGTTAACTAAGAAAATTAACCAGTTAGCAGGCATGAACGCTGACCGCCGTTTCCCGGTGAAACCCGGAATGTCCCTTTCTTTTCGTTTCGCTTTTAGGGGCACCAATTATGACGAGCATTCTGACCAACATCGCAGCCATGTCGGCACTCCAGACGCTGCGTTCGATCAACTCCAACATGGAAGAAACCCAGGGTCGCGTATCCTCGGGCCTGCGTGTAGGTGAAGCTGCCGACAACGCTGCCTACTGGTCGATCGCCACCACGATGCGTTCGGACAACAAGGCAATCTCCGCCGTTCAGGACGCCCTCGGCCTCGGCGCCGCCAAGGTTGATACCGCCTATGCCGGTATGGAAAGCGCCATCGACGTCGTCGACGAAATCAAGAAGAAGGTCGTCGCCGCAACCGAGCAGGGCGTCGACAAGGAAAAGGTTCAGGAAGAAATCAAGCAGCTCCAGCAGCAGCTGATCTCCATCGCCAGCGGCGCGTCGTTCAACGGCCAGAACTGGCTGGTTTTCGACAGCACTGATACCTCCGCCACCAACGTTGCCGACAAGACCATCGTTTCGGGCTTCATCCGCAACGCCGACAGCACTGTTCTGACGAACTCGACGACCTACACGCTGAATTCCGACGCGTCTACCGCAGATTCCAACGTGCTCTTCGGCACCATCGACACCACGGCCAACACCGGCACCGGCGGTATCCTCGGCTCGAGCGCCATCGACCTCGGTCTGACCGCGACCACCGCGACCTGGGATGGTACTGTCACGATCCTCGACATGGACATCTCGGCCTACTCCGACGAAGACATGGCAAGCGCCCTGTCGCTGGTCGAAACGGGTCTGCAGCTGATGCAGAAGGCCGCTTCGCAGCTCGGCTCGATCGCGCTGCGCATCGATCTGCAGGAAGACTTCGCAAACAAGCTGAGCGATGCAATCGACTCGGGCGTCGGTCGACTGGTGGATGCCGACATGAACGAGGAATCGACCCGCCTGAAGGCCCTGCAGACGCAGCAGCAGCTCGGCATCCAGTCGCTGTCGATCGCCAACTCCAACTCGGAAAATATCCTCTCGCTCTTCCGTTAATACGGATAGAAAACAGAGAAATTCAATTGGAAGGCCGCGCCCCGAAAGGGGCGCGGCTTTTCGCTTTTTAATCTTTCCTCCCCGTCTGTTTAAGATTTGTTAACCATGTTTGCATTATCTGGAGCCATCGAAACGATGGGTTAACCAAGGCGAAGATTCGGTTAACGGGCATCAGGCCGCTCCATCGTTCCCGGCGATTCCGGGATGTCCCTTTTGAAAGACCTAGCCGTTGAAGGGGCCCTTTCCAATGACCAGTATTCTGACCAACAATGCCGCAATGGCTGCTCTGCAGACGCTGCGCTCGATCAATGACAGCATGGAAGAGACGCAGGCGCGCGTTTCCTCTGGCCTGCGCGTCGGCACCGCAGCCGACAACGCCGCCTACTGGTCAATTGCGACGACGATGCGCTCAGACAACAAGGCTCTCTCGGCAGTCGAAGATGCGCTTGGTCTCGGCGCCGCCAAGGTCGACACGGCCTACGCGGCAATGGAAAGCGCCAAGGACGTCGTAGAGGAAATCAAGGCAAAGATCGTCGCGGCCACCGAAGAAGGCGTCGACAAGGCCAAGGTGCAGGAAGAAATTGGTCAGTTGCAGAAGCAGTTGATGTCGATTGCCCAGTCGGCATCGTTCAGCGGTGAGAACTGGATCGCCGGCGACGCCGCCGACAAGAGCGTTGTATCCGGCTTTGTGCGCACCGCCGGCGGCACCGTCGCCGTGACGACCACAGGTTATAGCCTCAATGATACCGCAACCGGAAACCTGCTGTTCGGCGGCGATGGCAGCGGCGGCATCGATGCCACCAGCGGCATCGTCGGCACGACCATCGCCTTCTCTGGTGGTTCGACCTTCTCGGTCTACACGCTGGACATCACCGAATTCACCGGCACCTACGTTGCCGTCAACATGGCCGAAGCGCTCAAACTGGTCGAGGACTCCTTCCAGGCGATCACGAGTGCTGCAGCTGAACTGGGCTCCATTTCAATGCGGATCGGCCTGCAGGCCGACTTCGCCTCCAAGCTCAGCGACTCGATCGATTCCGGTATCGGCCGGCTCGTCGATGCGGACATGAACGAGGAATCGACCAGGTTGAAGGCGCTGCAGACCCAGCAACAGCTCGGCATCCAGTCGCTGTCGATCGCCAATACCAATTCCGAGAACATTCTCCAGCTCTTCCGTCAGTAAGCGGCGCCCTGGCTAGGGGCGACTTCGTCCCGCTCTGACTGGAAAAATCCGCGGTTCCGCAAGGAGCCGCGGATTTTTCGTTTCCCGTCGCCGGCAGGTGGCGCGTCCCTGCTGACGGCTTGCGCGAGGCTTGCGCCGTTGGCGATTTGGGCCCGGGTTTCGCAGGATCTTAAGGAATCCCTAACGGCGTTAACCATTTGTTAACCATTTGCCGATTAACCCTTTGTTAAGAATGATGGACTGTCGCCCAGGGCAAACGGTTGGTGACAGCGCGCATGACGCGGTTCCTCCGTTGCCGGTTTATCACTCCGGCCTGCAAAACATCCCCCATACAAGGTATTGACGATGGCCAGCATTTTGACCAACGCCGCCGCAATGGCAGCGCTGCAGACCCTGCGTTCGATTGACAGAAGCCTCGAGACCACCCAGGCGCGCGTTTCTTCCGGCCAGCGCGTCGAAACGGCGGCGGACAACGCAGCCTACTGGTCGATCGCTACCACCATGCGCTCCGACAATCGCGCGTTGTCCACCGTCCAGGACGCATTGGGACTGGGTGCCGCAAAGGTCGATACCGCATATGCGGCAATGGAAAGCGCCATCGAAACGGTGCAGGAGATCAAGGCCAAGCTGGTCGCCGCCTATGGCGTGGGTACCGACCGCGCAAAGATCCAGGAAGAGATCGAGCAGTTGCAGGCGCAGCTCAAGAGTGTTGCGGAATCGGCCTCCTTCTCCGGCGAGAACTGGCTTCAGGAAAAGATCAGCACCAGTGCGACGGCGACGGTTGCGACGACCGTCACCAAGCAGGTGGTCGCATCCTTCATCCGCAACTCTTCGGGCACCGTGGCGGTGACGACGGTCGATTACCCGCTGAATGGCTCGACCGTGCTCTTCGACCTCGGCGACGGCAAGCTCGGCATTCTCGACAAGGAAGCGATGGACGGAACCACCGCTCTCGGCTTCTCCGTCTCGACGCTCGACATTACCGACCTTGCCAGCGTGCAGGCAGCGCTCGGCGCCGGCGCCACCGAGGAAGATGCCCTGGACGCGATGACCAAGTTCATCGATGGCCAGCTGGAGGCAATGACGAGTGCTGCCTCGAGCCTCGGCTCGATCCAGAAGCGAATCGAGATGCAGGAGAACTTCGTCGCCACCTTGGTCGACACGATCAAACAGGGTGTCGGGCGTCTGGTCGATGCGGACATGAACGAGGAATCCACTAGGTTGAAGGCGCTGCAGACCCAGCAACAGCTTGGCATCCAGTCGCTGTCGATTGCAAACACCAACTCCGAAAACATCCTGCAGCTGTTCAGGCAGTAAGGCTGCGATGCGCGGCCGCGGCGAAGGGCACGTTGTCCCTCGCATGGCCGCTTCAGCTCCCGGGGTGCCATGGTCATCGGTACGCCGGACGCTTGGGCCGCGCGATTTGCCCTGGCGCGGCCCAAGACATTCATCCTCGCACAAGTTTGACCCTCTAGTTTCGCAACCTGCAGTCAGGAAGATTGTGCGCCGGCCGGACGTCATCGGCGCGAAGTCCCAGGAGACGTGGCAGCGGTGTGGAAGAGTAAAAACGTGTCGAGGCAGGAAACAGGGCAGAGCAGCGGGCGGTGTTTACGCGTTCAGCGCACGTCGGTCCCAGACGCTAAGCGCGGAGGCGTCCGATGAGCCTGCAGCTTGCAAGATATCTGAAGGATTTCAGCCCGCCGCGTCAGACGCAATCGCCGTTTCCGCGGGATAGCGCCCTGGGAGGGCCTGCCGCAGCACCGCAAGCGCTGTTCGACCTGTCCGTGCCGGAGTCACCGGTCGATATCGAAGCCGAGCGCGCCAAGGCATTCGCCGAGGGCAGGGCCGAGGCGGAAGCCGAACTTTCGCGCGCGCACCGCGAGGAGATGGAGGCGATGCAGGCCGCACACACCGCGAGCCTCGCCGAACTGCGCGACAGCTATGAAAAGCAGGCCGCAGCGATGATCGCGGAGCGAATATCGGCGATGTCGGACACGGTGGCAGACCTCCTGGCAAGCCAGGCGGCCAACGTGCTGGCGCCGGTTCTGGACGAGGTCCTCGCTCGTAAGGCGGTTGCCGATCTCGCCACGATGATCCGCAGCGGTTGCCACGAAGGCGAAGGCCTGGTGGTGACGGTCAAGGGACCGTCGCACCTCTATGAAATGTTGCTGTCGCACTTCGAGGGGCATGCCCCGCTATTTCGTCACCTGGAAGCGGCAGATCTCGATCTATCGGCAGAATTCGGGGATACGGTCCTGGTCACGCGCATGGCGGCCTGGGCTGACACGGTCCGCAGGGTACTGGCATGAGCGAAGAAAATCACCACAACGGCAAGAACGAGATCATTATCGTCAAGCGCCATGGCGACCACGAGGGCGAACATCACGCCTCCGCCTGGAAGATCGCCTATGCCGACTTCATGACGGCCATGATGGCCTTCTTCCTCGTCATGTGGCTCGTCAATGCGGCAAACGAGGAAACGAAGGCCTCGGTCGCCTCCTACTTCAATCCCATCAAGCTCACCGACGACAAGCCGGCCGACAAGTCGCTCAAGAAGCCCGGTAAGCAGGCGGAGGGCGAGAACACCCAGGAGAAGTCCAACAGCGACGGCCAGAAGCAGTCGCAGGCGGAGGGTGCGGAGAAGGGCAAGGACCAGAGCACGACCGCGGGCGAGGAAGTGCAGTACTCGCAGGCCGATTTCTTCGAGAACCCGTATTCCGTGCTGTCCGAGATTGCGCAGGAAGTCGGTCAGCAGGCCAATGTCAGCGCCAAGGGCGAAGGCGGTGCAGCCGATTCCGGCCCGGCCACCGGTGCTGCCGGCGGCGAAGCCTATCGCGATCCCTTCGATCCGGACTTCTGGACCCAGCAGGTGGAAATAAGCCAGGCGACCAGCGCCGGCAGCGAAAGCGTCGCCAAGCCTGGTCAGGACAAGGCCAGCGAGACCGCCGAAGCGAAACCGGAAGACGTCGCGAAGGAACAGAGCGAAGCCGAACGCAAGGCATCGGACGAGGCGCGGAAGCTGCAGCAGGAAATCGTCCAGAACATCGGCACGCTCGGCAAACTCGCCGAGGGCCTGACGGTGACCCCGGCCGAAGGCGGTCTGCTGGTCAGCCTGACCGACCAGATCAACTCGGCCATGTTCAACGTTGGTTCTGCACTGCCGAAGAAGGACATGGTCATCGCGATGGAGAAGATCGGCAAGATCCTTGCCGAACGCGGCGGCGCGATCGCCATTCGCGGCCATACCGACGCACGGCCCTTCCGTGGCAACGGCGACAACTGGCAGCTGTCGGCTGCGCGTGCGCAGAGCGCCTACTACATGCTGGTGCGCGGCGGTCTTGACGAGAAGCGGGTCAGCCAGGTCAGCGGCTTTGCCGATCGCCGGCTGAAGGTCCCCGAAGATCCGATGGCCGACGTCAATCGCCGCATCGAAATCCTCATCCAGGCGAACGAGGGCTAGCGCGATGCGGTGGAGGCGAAGGCTCCAGATATACGGAATGACAGTCGCTGCGGGGCTCGGCCTCGCAGCTTCGGCGCATGCGCAGGCCCTGGATGACCTTGCGCCGTACAAGATGATCCGCTCGCTGCAGTATGTGCAGGACACCGTCGTGCTCGGCGATCACTCGGCGATGGAAATGCAGCGCTTCCTGCTGTCGACCATCGACGAGCGGCTGCGCACAGCCGACACCACGATCTTTGCCGATCCGCGCAATGTCGATGCAGCACTTGTCTACGCAATGAGCGGAGGCAATCCGCAAACGCTCGAACTTCTCGTGAAGAACGACGTTTCCGGCCACTTCGACGCGCGCATCACCGATGCCGTGCGCAACTACGTGACCGGGCGTGGCGCCATAAACTCGAAGTCGGTGGCGGAAATCTTTCCCGAGTACAAGGACCTCGAGATCGCCCCCTATCTGGCGCTGGTGTCTGCCAACTCCGTATTGCGCAAGGACCCGACGCTGGCGCTCAGCTTTTTCGACTGGGCCCGCCTGATCGCACCCGGCACGCTCGTTGAAGAGGCCGCTCTGCGCCGTTCGATCTATGTCGCCGAGCAGAATGGCATGGTGGAGAAAGGCGTTCGCTATTCCAGCCGCTATGCGCGGCGTTTCCTGCGCTCGCCCTATGCCAGCCAGTTTGCGGACCTGTTCGTTAAACTCGCTACCGAGCACTTCGAAGAGATCGGCGAGGACAACATCCAGGAAATCCTCTCCTTCATGGACGCGCCGCGGCAGCGCGAGGTCTACCTGCGCATGGCGCGGCTGTCGGCCATCTCCGGCAACGGGCGGCTTGCCGCTATGGCCTCTGAGCGCGCGCAGGCGTTGACGGCCGACGGCGAAAAGATGCCGCGAACGCTGGCGGGCCTCTATTCCGGCCTGGTCTCCGTCTCTTCCTCCGACGTCAGTGCGGTGATGGAGAAACTCGTCGCCATCCCTGACGAGGATCTTTCCGCCAAGGACCGCGCCCTGAAGGAAGCCGCCCGCAGGGTGGCCGAGGAAGTCTTGCGCCCGCCCGTGCTGATCGATGAGGCACCGTCTGTGGCACCTTCCGAAAGCGGCGTGGAGAGCGTCGGCGCGGATGATGTAAGCGAAGATGAACGAATGAGCCCGACGGCGGTCGTGGCAGATCCTGCGGCGCCTGCGGCAGGGGAACAGTCGGCTGTGGCCGGCGGTGAGATGCAAGGTGAGGATCAGAAGGGCGATCCCGCGATCGACAGCTTCGTCTCGACGAGCCGGTCGAAACTGGACGAGATCGACAAACTCCTGAAGGGAGAGGGCAGTTGAGCAGCATCGACACCAATATAGTGAGCCAGCTCGATAGCAAGCGCTCCTTTGGCGCCGCCAAATCCACGTTGGAGGGCGCAGGCGGCAAGTTTTCCGAAACCTTTGACACTCTTTCCGGCAAGGGCGGCGCCAAAAACTCCATCACGCGCGAGGCCATTCTGGACGGTGTCGTGAAGGCAGGTTCGGACGCGCTGCCTTCGCTCGCTTCCGTCGCCTCGATCCAGGACCGCTTTGCGGCGGATGCCGGCAAGCAGGAGGTGCAGGCGCCATTGCCCGGCACGGTCGCCGACGCCTCCGACACCGGCGAAGCGGTTCCGGCCGAGGCGGCAGCAGATGGTCTCTCTGGCGCCGATATCGCTGCACTGGTGGCTGAGACGAAAGGAATGTCCTCCCGTCCCGCGGATGATCGCAAGGGGCCGCCCGCCCGATCCGATGCGGATGGCGGCTATGACGGTCTTCTGAACATTCTGGCCGGCACCCCGGCGAATGCCGAACCGGCACAGAACACGGATCTCGCGCAGGCTGCCGCTTCAGTTGTTGCCCAGGGCGCACAGCAGCAGGTTGGCGACAACGGCGGAGAAGCGGCCAAGTCCGTGACGACCGGTGTCGCAGAACTGATGCTTGCCAATGTGCCGGCCAGAGCGATCAAGGGCGGCGAAACGGGCGATGCCGCCTCTGGCCGTGTTCGCGCGCAATCGACCCTCGCCGACGCGACGCGTGGCGCAGCCGCGGCCGGCATGGCGCCTGATGCAATCGCTGATGCGCCCGTGGCGGCCGACGATGTTGCAGGCTCCGATGCAGACCAGGTCTTTCGGCTGGTTCGTTCCGACGGAAGGGCACGACCGGTCGAGATCGCCATCGGCGGAAACGGGGACGTGGCGGTGAAGGAGCAAGGGACGCCGGCTGCCAAGATCGAGGCCGTCACGGTCCTCGATTCGCGCCGCTACCTCGGTCTCGCGCCGACCGGCAATGCGTCTGCGGTAACCTCGGCCATCGCACACGATCCCACGCTGGCCTCCGCCTTGACGGCGGCTCAGGACGACAAGACCGGCAAGGTCGTCAATACGCTCAAGATTCAGTTGAGCCCGATCGATCTCGGTACGGTCACAGCGACGCTGCGGCTTCAGGGCGAGGCGCTGACGGTTGACCTGAAGGTCGAAACCGGGAAGGCCTACCGCAATCTCAGCGACGATCAGGATGCCATCATCAAGGCGCTGCGCGGCCATGGGTTTGCGGTGGACCAGGTCAGCGTTCAGCTGACCTCTTCCTCCGATCGCAGCGGCAGCACGGGGCAGGGCGATCCGCAGGCGCAGTTCTCCGGCCAGCAGCAGGCGCGCGAGGGCGGCGGCCAGCAACAGGGCGGCAATGCCGCCCGTCAGGCAGATACCAAGGCATTCAACGAGGGAACGTCGTATGATTACGGCCAGGCAGACGGCTCTTCTGTCGCTAACCAGTCTCGCGGCTCTGGCGGCGTCTATCTGTAGCGCTCAGGCGGCGGTCGGCAGTTGTGAAAAAGAGATCCTCGCTGCCGCTTCCAAATACGACATTCCCGCCGGCATCCTCTATTCGGTCGGTCTCACGGAGACCGGCCGTAAGGGGTCTTTGCAGCCTTACGCCCTGAACATCGAGGGCAAGGCCTACTTCGCAAGCAGCGAGCGCGAGGCGTTGCAGCGCTTCCAGCAGGCACGCGCGAGCGGCGCCAAGCTGATCGACCTCGGCTGCATGCAGATCAACTATCACTTCCACGGGGCAGAGTTTTCATCGCCCTCCGAGATGCTCAATCCCCGACGCAACGTCGAATATGCGGCGCGCTTTCTGTCGGAGCTGAGGGATCGTCACGAGACCTGGACGATGGCGGTGGCACGCTATCACGCGGGTCCGAACAACGACCCTGCACAGAAGCGTTACGTCTGCCGGGTGATCGCGAACCTTGTCGCGACCGGCTACGGAAGCTGGACGAACAACGCTCGCGCCTTCTGCCAATAATACAATCATTGATTGATAATCGTGCCATTTGCCAAATGTGGCGGCAATGCGCGTGCTTTGTGGCTGACAAGTCCGGATTGCCGCCGAGCGTTAACTTTTCCACCAGAAAATAGTCGCACCTTTGCTTTGGCATACTATATCTAGTGCAAATCGCGCCCCTATGGTTAATCAATTATTAAATAATCCGGATGATTTTATGTAATTGCCGCTGAATCCCACGATTCGTACCACTTTCTTAACGAAGCACCACACTGATTCGGAGGCGGACGAATGATCGTAGTGGTTGATGAGCGCGAGCTCGTTAAGGACGGTTACACATCACTTTTTGGACGCGAGGGCGTACCCTCGACGGGCTTTGATCCGAAGGAATTCGGAGAATGGGTCAATTCGGCGGCCGACAGCGATCTGGAGGCCGTCGAGGCGTTCCTGATCGGGCAGGGACAGCAGTCGCTGGAACTGCCGCGGGCGATCCGCGACCGGTCCCAGGCGCCGGTTATCGCCGTGAGCGACAGCCCATCGCTGGAAACCACCCTGGCCTTTTTCGATTGCGGCGTCGATGATGTCGTCCGCAAGCCGGTCCACCCGCGGGAAATCCTCGCACGGGCCGCCGCCATCCGGCGGCGCCTGAAGGCTCTTGCCAATCACACCGACATCGGCCCCATCCGCGTTTTCTCGGACGGTCGCGATCCGGAAATCGAGGGCAATGTGTTTCCCCTGCCGCGCCGCGAGCGCCGCATCCTGGAATACCTGGTCGCAAACCGCGGCCGGCGTCTGTCCAAGACCCAGATCTTCAACGCCATCTACGGCATTTTCGACGAGGACGTCGAAGAGAACGTCGTGGAGAGCCACATCAGCAAGCTGCGCAAGAAATTGCGCAAGAAGCTCGGTTTCGACCCGATCGATTCGAAGCGTTTCCTCGGCTATTGCATCGACTGGAACTGATTACTGCGCGGGCCGGTCGCGGCCCGCAGCAACAGGCGGGGCCGGCGGTATAAACAAGCCGCAGACAGCCTCACGCAAGGCCCGCCTCCTACTCTCAGCCCGAAATTCGAATAGCGAGGAATCAGCATGAGCCTCTACGGTACCATGAGAACCGGCGTCTCCGGCATGAACGCCCAGGCAAATCGCCTGAGCACGGTTGCCGACAACATCGCCAACGCCAACACGACCGGCTACAAGAAAGCCTCCACCCAGTTTTCCTCGCTGATCCTGCCGACCACCGGCGGTGCGTACAATTCCGGTGGCGTCACCACCGACGTACGCTACTCGATCTCCGCGCAGGGCACGTTCACCTATACGACCTCGGCCACCGACCTGGCGATCAACGGCAGTGGCTTCTTCATCGTACAGGGCTCGGACGGCATCGAATACCTGACCCGCGCCGGCGCGTTCACCGTCATGGACGACGGCTCGCTGAGAAATACCGCCGGTTACAAGCTGATGGGCTACGAGTATTCCTCCACGGCGGATCCGACGATCGTTATCAACGGCTACGATGGTCTCTCCGAGATCAACCTCAAGTCGGCAGCCCCTTCAGCAACGCCGTCGACGTCAGGCCAGCTTGACGTGACCCTGCCGTCGAACGAACCGCATCCCTATTCCAAGGCGACCTCTCTCGTCGCCTACGACAGCCTCGGCAACACGCGGAAGCTCGACTTCACCTATTCCACCACCGGCACTGCCGGAGCGTGGTCGCTGGCGGTCACCTATACCGACCCCGACACTGGAACGGTCTCGACGCTTGCGACCCAGGCGCTCACCTTCGACTCGACCGGTAACCTCACCTCGCCTGCCAGCGGGACGATCACCACCTCGAGCCTTACGTTCGGTGTAGGCGCCGGCGCCCCGGTCCTCAGCGGTCTCGATATCTCGATCGGCGGTTCCAAGCAGCTGAACCAGGACTTTGCTGCAGACGGAGACATCAACGGCAGTGGCCCGAGCGAGGTGTCCGGCTACGAGATCAGCGCAGACGGCATCGTTTCCCTGAAGTACGACAATGGCGACTTGATCCCGAAGTTCCGCATCGCGATGGCGAATGTGCAGAGCCCGGACAACCTGACGCCGCTTGCAGGCAACGTCTACTCGCAGAGCAACGACTCGGGCGTCATCGTCATGGGATATGCCGGCAACAGCGGTTACGGCTCGATCCTCTCGGGCGCGCTGGAAGACTCCAATGTCGATATCGCCGAGGAGCTCACCAGCATGATCGAATCGCAGCGCAACTACACGGCCAATTCGAAGGTCTTCCAGACCGGCTCCGAACTGATGGAAGTTCTCGTCAACCTGGTACGCTGACGGGAGCCGCAATTTCAATAGAACGGTAGGTTGAATACGATGTCGCTTTCCACGGCAATGAAGATTGCCCAGTCCAGCTTTTCGAACACGGCGCTGCAAACCGCCGTGGCCTCGAACAACATTGCCAACGCAAGCAACACCGCATACAGCCGCCGTTCCGCGGTTCTGGCCTCGACGGGGAACGGCGCCACCGTCGTTCACACCATCCGCGCGCAGAACGAGGCCCTCCAGAAGCAGAACCTGCTCAGCATTTCCAAATCCTACGCCCAGGATACGACCCTGGCGGGGCTGGAGCGCCTGAAAGGGATCCTGGGCGGCGACGACTACGAGCTGTCGACGGCCAGCTACCTTGCAGCCTTGCGCGACAATCTCCAGACCTTTGCCGACAAGCCGAGCGAGCAGTCTCTCGCAGAGACGGTCGTCGCCAACGCCGTGGACGTGGCGAATTCGCTTAACTCGGCCACCTCCTCCGTGCAGCAACTGCGCGCCGAAGCGGATGCCGACATTGCCACCGCGGTCACCGAGCTCAACCGTCTTCTCTCCGAGTTCAAGACTTACAACGACAAGATCAAGGCGGGAACGGCGGCAGGGCAGGACGTCAACGATGCCCTGGACCAGCGCGACAAGCTGCTTAGCCAGATATCGGAAATCGTCGGTGTCACCGTCAACGTGCGCGCTAACAACGACATGTCGCTCTACACGAGCGACGGCACCACCCTGTTCGAGACCGTGCCACGGACCGTGACGTTCACGTCGACGACCAGCTATGCGGCGACGACGACCGGCAACCAGATCTACATTGACGGCGTCGCACTCAATCCCGGCAGCGGCGGCAACACCAGCGGCCAGGGCACGCTTTCGGCGCTGCTGCAGCTGCGTGACGACATCGCGCCCACCTTCCAGACGCAGCTCGACGAAATGGCGCGCGCCGTCATCTCGATGTTCCAGGACAACGGCCAGCCCGGTCTCTTCACCTGGATCGACGGCTCCACGCAGTCGACGGTCGTTCCCGGGACGCTGACGTCGGGGCTCGCCGGCTCGATCGTCGTCAATCCGGCGCTCATCACCGCCAGCGGCGGCGATCCGATGAAGTTGCGCGATGGCGCCAATCTCAATCAGAACACAAATAACGACGCCAGCTACTCGACGCTTCTAGACAAGTACGCCGCCGCCTTCTCGACGACGATGTCCTTCGACGTCGCCGCCGGGGTCGATACGTCGGTGAACCTGCTCAACTTTGCCACGTCGTCGATCGGCTGGGTGGAACAACTGCGCAGCGCCGCCGTCACCGCCAGCGACGACAAAGGCGCTCTCCTGTCGCGAACGCAATCGGCTTTGCAGAACGTGACGGCGGTCAGCCTCGACGAGGAACTGGCGCTGCTTCTCGACCTCGAACAATCCTACAAGGCTTCGGCGAAACTCGTGGCTGCGGTCGACGAGATGATGACCGCGCTCCTCCAGGCAGCAGGCTGATTTCATGAAGACGTCTTTCGTATCCAATATGACCATGCAGAGCACCATGCTTCGGACAATCGCCGAAGCGCAGAAGGAGCTCATGGCGAAGCAGAAGGAGACCGTCACCGGCCGCCACGCCGACATCGGTGCGGTGCTCGGCGCGAAGACGGCGCGGACGCTCAATCTGCATCGCGATCTGCAGCGCCTCGAATCGCTGCTCAGCACCAATTCGCTGACCACGCAGCGCCTCGCAGCCTCGCAGGAAGCGCTGGGGCAGATTTCGGAAGCCGCGAACTCCGTGATGGAAAACCTGGTCAGCTTCTCCGGCACCGAATCTCAGGACCAGCTCGATCGAACCAAGGAGACCTTCGCCAGCGCGATCTCGCTGTTCACCAACGCGGCGAACACGTCCTTCAGCGGCGAGTATCTCCTGTCGGGCATCAATACCGACGTCATGCCGGTGAACGACTACCTCGATTCCGGCTCGACGGCGAAGGCGACCTTCGATCAGGCCTTCTTCGACTTCTTCGGCTTCGACCAGTCCGACGCGCAGGTGGCATCGATTTCCGCAGACGACATGAACGACTTCATGTCGGAGCTGGAAACGATGTTCATGGATACCAGCCCGACCGGAACCTGGGCCACCGACTGGTCCAACGCTTCCGACCAGAACATGACGAGCCGGATCAGCAACTCCGAGGTCATCCAGAGCTCGACCAATGCCAATACCGACGGCATGCGCATGTTCGCACTCGGTACGGTCATCGGCTACGAACTTCTGAACCTCGGTCTCAGCGCCGAAACCCGCAAGGCTGTGAGCGACACCTCGCTCGCCTATATCGGTTCGGCCATCACGGGCGTTGACGGCGATCGCACCACGCTCGGCGTGTCGCAGGCTCGGGTAAAGCAGGCGACGACCTCGCTGGAGGCGCAGTCCTCAATCCTGAGCAACAGCATCAACAGCCTCGAAAAGGTCGATACCAACGAGACCGCGACGCGGATCACGACCCTCGAGACGCAGCTTGAGCTCGCTTACACGCTGACGGGCCGGCTGCAGAACATGAGCCTGGTCAACTATCTCTGATGATCAGAGATGCGATGACAAACATGAAGGGTGTCTAAATGTACCAGTTCTCGTATGTCGAGATCATGGAGGACGGTGTCGAAACCGCCCGAAGCCGGGAGCGTCAGGTTCTCGACCGTTCCCTCGACCTTCTCCGGAAGGCCGCGCAGGCAGACGGCTACGGCAAGGACACGATCGAAGCCGTCTACTTCACGCGACGCGTCTGGATTCGTTTCGTCGAGGATCTCGGCAATCCGGAGAACATGCTCGACCAGGAGCTGCGCGCCAATCTCATTTCAATTGCCATCTGGATATTGGGGGAACTCGACCGCATCCGTAAGCGCGAGTCGACGAATTTCCAGGGCATCATCGATATAACCACCATCATCAGGGATGGAATAAAATGAAGAGCACTCTGCGTATCTCACTGAAGTCGGGTGAGCGCATTTTCGTCAACGGGGCGGTCCTGCGGGTCGATCGGAAGGTCGCGCTGGAATTCCTGAACGATGTCACCTTCCTGCTGGAGAACCACGTTCTTCAGCCCGAACAGGCGACGACTCCGCTGCGCCAGCTCTATTTCATCGCGCAGATGATCCTGATCAATCCGGATGGCGCGGAGCAATCGACGGCGATCTTCCGCAAGTCGGTCATCATGCTTCTCAACTGCTTCCGCGACGAACAGGTGCTGGCCGAGCTGAAGCGCATCGACGGCCTCGTCACGCAGGGACGCGCCTTCGAGGCGCTCAAGGCGATCCGCGGGCTGTATACGATCGAGGACCGGATCCTCAACAATCATGAGCTCACGCCGGCGACGGTGGAGCAGATCCGCAAGGAGATCGCGATATGGTAGACGCAGTCGGCGCGACCACGTACTCCGGATATACCCCGGGCGCCTCGGCGACCGAATCTGGCAGCGACGCCAAGACCGCGACCTTGAACTACGAGAGTTTTCTCAAGCTGCTCGTGGCGCAGTTGAAGAACCAGGATCCCACGGAGCCGATGGACCCAACCCAGCAGATGGCGCAGCTTGCGACTTTCTCGCAGGTGGAGCAGACCATCAAGACCAACACGAACCTGGAAAGCCTCCTGCAGCGCACGTCGCTCCAGGAAGCCAATTCCGTCATCGGCCGGACGATAACGAGCGAGGATGGCAAGATTTCAGGTGTCGTCAAGGAAGTCACGTTGTATACGGATGGCATCGTGGCAACGCTTGATTCGGGCGAAAAGCTGGTCGTCGGTCCGGGCGTAAAGGTGAAGTAAATCCACTATGAATGAGGCTGACGCCCTCGATATCGCGCAGGCGGCGATCTGGACCGTGATCGTCGCGGCAGGACCTGCCGTCCTTGCGGCGATGATCGTCGGCGTCGTTATCGCCTTCATCCAGGCGCTGACCCAGGTTCAGGAAGTAACGCTCACTTTCGTTCCGAAGATCCTGGCGGTTCTGGTTACCGTCGCCATTTCTGCGCCTTTCATCGGGGCGCAGATTTCTATTTTCAGCGGCATTATCTTCTCGCGCATCGAGACCGGCTTCTAGCCCGTCAGTCTTTCGTCGACGCTGCCACCCTCGCGCAAGTTTCGCGGGATAGAGGTCGGGGCAGCATCGCGGTCCTTGCGGACCGCTCCTCTCATGACGAGACGGGACGACAATGGCACAGGTACCTTCACTCTCCATCCCCAAGGTCAATCCGAGCGGACGTGACATCGCCTTCGCGATGGGTATCGTCACCATCCTGTCGATCCTGTTCCTGCCGATCCCGCCCTTCCTGATCGACATGGGGTTGGCGTTCTCCATCGCCTTCTCGGTGCTGATCCTCATGGTGTCTCTGTGGATCCAGCGGCCGCTCGATTTCTCTTCATTCCCGACGATTCTCCTGATCGCAACGATGATCCGGCTGGCGCTGAACATCGCCACCACGCGCGTGATCCTGTCGCACGGGCACCAGGGGCATGATGCGGCCGGCAGCGTCATCGCGGGCTTTGCCGACCTCGTCATGTCCGGCGACTTCGTCATCGGTCTGATCGTCTTCCTCATCCTGATCACGGTGAACTTCATCGTCATCACCAAGGGTGCGACGCGTATCGCCGAAGTCGGCGCCCGCTTCACCCTCGACGCCATCCCCGGCAAGCAGATGTCGATCGACGCGGATCTCTCCGCGGGCCTGATCGACGAGAAGGAAGCCCAGCGTCGCCGGCGCGAACTGGAGGACGAGAGCTCTTTCTTCGGTTCGATGGACGGTGCCTCGAAATTCGTCCGCGGCGACGCAATCGCAGGTCTGATCATCACCGCGATCAATGTCTTCGGCGGTATCATCATCGGCTATTTCCGCCATGGCATGGAGATCGGCGAGGCCGCCGACGTCTTCGTCAAGCTGTCGGTCGGCGACGGCGTCGTGTCCCAGATCCCGGCACTGATCGTCTCGTTGGCGGCGGGCCTCCTCGTATCGCGCGGCAGCGCCCCCGGCTCGACGGACCAGGCGGTCGTCAACCAGCTCAGCGGCTATCCGCGCGCCCTCATGGTCGCAGCCGGCCTGATGGTGCTCTTGGCGGTCATGCCCGGCCTGCCGTTCCTCCCCTTCATGGTCCTGGGCGGCATCATGGGCTTTGGCGCATGGGCCATCCCGCGCCGCCAGGAGGAAGAAAACAAGCTGCGCCGCGAGCAGGAAGCCAAGAACGCGATGCAGACGAAGGAGGCCGACAAGGACTCGGTCAAGTCGGCCCTGAGGACCGCCGAGATCGAGCTTCTGCTCGGCAAGCAGGTCTCGACCCGCCTTCTCGGTGCCCACCAGGAACTCGCGTTCCGGGTCGGCAAGATGCGCAAGAAGTTCGCCACCCAGTACGGCTTCGTCGTTCCCGAGATCAAGGTCTCCGACGACATCTCGGTCGCCGACAAGGCCTACCACATCCGTATTCACGGCACGACGGTGGCCTCGAACATCGTTCGCGTCGGCGAGGTTCTCGTGGTGACCGGCGGCGGCCGCAAGCCGAGCGCTCCAGGCGACGAGATCCGCGAGCCCGCATTCGGCATGCCGGCCGTGTCGATCCTCGAAACCTTCGCCGACGACGTCCGTCGCGAAGGCTTCCATCCGATCGACAACGTCTCCGTCGTGCTGACGCACCTGTCGGAGGTCATCCGCAACAACCTGCCGCAGCTTCTCTCCTACAAGGACGTGAAGATCCTCATCGAGCGGCTGGATCCCGAGTACCGCAAGCTTGCCGACGAGATCTGCTCCTCGCACATGTCCTATTCCGGGCTGCAGGCGGTGCTGAAGCTGCTTCTGGCCGAACGCGTCTCGATCCGCAACCTGCACCTGATCCTGGAAGCCGTGGCCGAACTCGCACCGCACGTTCGCAAGACCGAGCAGATTGTCGAGCACGTCCGCATCCGCATGGCGCAGCAGATCTGCGGCGACCTCGCAGAGAATGGCGTGCTGCCCGTACTGCGCCTCGGCAACCGCTGGGACATGGTCTTCCACCAGGCGCTCAAGCGCGATGCAAAGGGCGAAGTCGTGGAATTCGACATCGACCCGCGGCAGCTTGAGGAGTTCAGCGAGCAGGCGACGAAAGTTATCCGTGAATTCCTCGACCGCGGAACGCCTTTCGTGCTGGTCACGTCGCCCGAATCCCGTACTTATGTGCGCATGATCATCGAACGCCTCTTCGCCACCCTGCCGGTCCTCTCACATGTCGAACTTGCCAAGGGCATCGAGATAAAGATCCTCGGCTCGATCTCATGATCACCGACCCGCAGGGCACGGTACTGGCCTTGTTCGCCGCCTTCTGTCGTGTCGGCGGATGCTTCATGCTGCTGCCGGGCTTCGCGTCCGCGCGCCTGCCCATGCAGATCCGGCTGTTTGTCGCCGTCGCAGTGTCGATGGGCATCCTGCCGATCCTCTGGGACACGATCTATCCCAGGACGCAGGGCACCACGATGGGCTACATCCAGCTGATCGGCTTCGAGACGCTGACCGGTGCCGTCATCGGCCTGATCACCCGCTACTACGTGCTGGGTCTGCAGTTCGCCGGCACGGTGCTGACGATGATGATCGGCTTCAACGCGCCGCCCTCGCAGGACGTGCTAGAGGACGCCCAGGAAAACCAGTTGACCAACCTGATCAGCTTTGCCGGCCTGATGGTGCTGTTCCTGCTCAACTTCCACCACATCGTCTTCCGGGCGCTGGTTGATTCCTATACGGCGATTCCGATGGGCGGCTTCAATCCGCAGAGCGCGCTGATTACCCTCACCGATACCCTGGTCGAGACCTTCATCATCATGCTCCGCCTGGCGAGCCCCTTCATCATCTACGGCTTGCTGTTCAACATTGCCGTGGGCCTGATCAACAAGCTTGCGCCGCAGATGCCGATCTACTTCATCTCACTGCCCTACATCATCTTCGGCGGCCTGTTCCTGGTCTATTTCGGCATCTCCTCGCTGCTGGAGATTTTCGCCACCAGCTTTGTGCCGGTCTTCGAAGGACGCTAAGGACGAACCATGACCAAGCGATCCGACAAGCTGAAGCGTCTGGTCTCCGTTCAGCGCCATCTCGAGCAGATGGCGGAGATGGACCTGGCGGCGACCACGCAGCAGCGCCAGGAGGTGACGGAGACCATGGATGCGGTCGCCGGTGCCATCAGCTCGCTCAACCCCGTTCACCGCAATTTCTCCGGCATCTACGCCGCCCAGATCGGCAAGCTGCGCCACAAGGACGTGATGCTGGCCGGTGTCCAGCAGATGCACGAAATGCGCATCATGCGCGAGCGTACGAAGGGCGATCGCCTCGAAGAGCAGATGCGCGACGCGCGTAGCGCCGAGGATCGCGAAGCGGCCGACAACGCCGTCTACGACCTCATCGACCAGCATATCGCTTATGGCGACGGCTCCGATCGCTGATTCCGTTTCGAGACAATACCGATCGCTGCAGGCAGTACTGGCCGATAGAAATCGGGTGGAGGCGCTGACGCGTGCCCTTCGGCCGGCTTTCATGGGCGAGCTTCCCGCCGGGCGCCGATCCTGGGGATGCATTTCGCGAGATCAGCCTCCCGTAAGGTTGAGAAGCGATAGTCGAATCCGAGACGAAGGATGAAAGCCCACCATCTGGGTCGTGTTCGGGTCGGCGTGCCAACGCCCATCGAGCCGGCGGTTCGGGATCTTCGCGATGAACTGTGGGCGGTCTGCCATGATGGCGGGCGGTCTCCGAGATACCCGAGAGGCAAAGAACCGTGGCAATTTCACCCCCCAGTGATCTGGTGCTTGATGTCGTGCGGGCGGCTGATCCTGCATCCGTGCAGGAGGCGCAGGCCAAGCTCAAATCCAACCGCGCGAGCTTCGAGGCGAACAGCCTTGCCGACGCGGGCGCCGGATTCGGCGCGGCCGTCGGCATCCTCAACCGCGACTCGGTTGCGTCGGCGGCGACGGGCACGAGCGGCGTTTCCGCCAACAAGGCGATGCCGGAGACCTATCGCAAATTCGAGGCCATGGTTCTGCAGAACTTCGTGAAGTCGATGCTGCCGGCCGACAGCGAAGATGTCTACGGCAAGGGAACAGCCGGCGAGATCTGGCGCGGCATGATGGCCGAGCAGATCGGCGACGTCATCTCGAAAAGCGGCGGCATCGGCATCGCCGCCAGCCTGGCCAAGGACAACGAGAAGAAAAGCGCTACCGGCGCCGACATTGCAGTGATCGATCCGAACGCGCAGCGCGTCTCGACCGCAATGGTGCAGGAGCTTCAACGCAACACATTCGCCGCCGTTGAGCGTGGCGACAACGACAACAAGACAGCTTGATCGGAGGACTAGAAAAATGGACATGGCAACGAACGATCTCCGCATCCGCACGGTATTGAACCGGCTTGAGAACATCGTTGACGCGGAGAACGCCGGTATTGGCGTCGATCCGAAGTTCGATCTGCAGACTTCCAATGCGCACAAGAGCCGCTGCCTGTATGAGCTGTCGATGCTCTCGCGCGACGTCGCCGCTGAAATGATGCCGCGCTCGTTCGGACCGCAGATGCAGAGCCTGCGTGAGAAGCTGGCCGTGAATGCGCAGCGCATCGCCGCACATCTCGAAGCCGCCCGCGCGGTCGTCCAGCTCCTCAAGGACGCCGTGCGCGAGCAGGAAGACGACGGCACCTACTCGCAGGAACAGTTCCGCCTGGGGTATCAGCCGTGATCAAACTGATCCTCACCGGCGTCTGGATCTGCGTTCTCACGCTGGGTTCGGTGTACTTCTCCATGCAGATGGCCGCCGCGCCGAGGGTCGATGATGAGGCCGCCGCCCGCGCGGCGGCGATGGAGCTCGTCAAGGGCGGGCAGGCGACGATCCCGGTCATCTCGGACGGTGCGGTGAAGGGGTATTTCCTGACGCGGCTGTCCTATACCGCGAACAAGGAGCTGGCCGCCAAGCAGGTGCTGCCGATCAACGAAGCGCTCACGGACGAGCTGTATTCGCTGCTTGTGGGCGAGCGGCTGATCGACGTCAGCAAGCTCGACCGTTTCGACGTCGATGCTTTCCGGACGCGCGTCAGGGAAGGCCTGAACAAGCGCTTCGGCGACGAGGTCATCGACGAGGTGCTGGTGGAGCAGATCGACTACATTGCCAAGGTCGAGGTCGGCGTGAAGCCGACGCGCAAGGGAACGGCCATCGTTCGAAGCGAATCTGGCGGCGAGGCTCCGTCTTCCGAAGCTTCCGGACATTGACGGCCAGGCTCCTTGCCGGACAAGAAAAGACGCCGCGTGAACAGGCCCGCGCGGCGTTTCTTATTTCCACGGTGAGAAGGCCGTCAGGCGCCGTTGTCGTTGCGCCCCAATAGCGTGCCGAATTTGTAGCGCGCGACGTGATAGAGGAAGACGGGATTGCCGACGACATAGCGGTACCACAGCCGGTTCGGCTCCTGTGCCAGCCGGAAAAGCCATTCCAAGCGCAGCTTGCGCATGCGGGCCGGGGCCCGCGGAACGCGGCCGGCGACAAAATCGAACAGGGCGCCCACGCTGATCACCAGCCGCGCATGGCCGGGCGACACATAGCGGTCGATCCATTTTTCCTGCACCGGCGTGCCCATCGCCACCAGCAGGATGTCGGGCGCAAGCCGCCGGACTCTCTCGACTACGGCATCGGATTCCTTCTTGTCGAAGAACCCGTCGGAAATGGCATGGAACTCGTGCCAGGGCGTGTGTTCGCGGAACTTCTGCGCAGCGAGCTGCAGCACCTCCTGTTCGGCGCCGATCAGCGCGACGCGCTTCGGTTTCGCCATATAGGTGAGCAGAGCCGGCACGAAGTCGGTGCCGTTGAGATTGGCGGGGAAGGAGCTGCCGTGAAAGACCTGCGAGGCGATGTCGACCCCATGCCCGTCTGGCAGCACGATCTGGCGCTCGAGCGCGCTTCGATATTCGTCGTCGCGCAGCATCAGGTTGGCGTTGTTGGCGTTCAGGAACGCGATCGTCGTCTGCCCGATCGGCATTTCGGCGAGGCCTGAAACGAAATCGAACGCGCCGGCCCAGTCGAGATCGCACACGGGAAGACCCAGGATATCGCGCTGCGACGCCTTTATGACGGTGGAACGGGACTGAACGTTCATCGCACGTCCCTCCGCCAGGCTTGTCCTGCGACAGCTACTGCGAAGCGCGTTTTCCGGCCGGAGACGAGAAATTCAGGCATTGCTGCAACGATCCTTCATGCATCGCAATGCGTGTATCAGCTCCGGCTGAAGGGTGCTTTAAGTTGATCGCTAAAGATCGAGCGCGCACGTTCATGCTTCTTTAACCTGCACCCTTTGCAAGGCGACCCGGCAGGCCTTCGCAAAGGGTGGCGATCGGCGTAAGAGAAGGCGGCTCTATGCTGCGCTCAGCGCCGAGCGGTTTTACTCGTGCTTGCAAAGTTCGATTCGGGACAGCATAGGACGCTTTGAGGCCAATACCGGCGCCGACTGGACATTAGATTTTCGCGAAGCCCGCGAGGAGAAGAAAGTGACCACCATTATCGATGGGAAGCAGGTTGCCGCTTCCGTGATTGAGGCGGTGAAGACCGCCGCCCGGAAGCTCGAGCAGGAGGCAGGCGTCAAGACGGGGCTGGCGGTCGTCATCGTCGGCGACGATCCGGCAAGCCACGCCTATGTTTCCTCCAAGAGCCGCATGGCCAAGGAATGCGGTTTCACCTCCATCCAGCACACGCTTCCGGAGGAGACGACGCAGGAGGAATTGGCGGCGCTCGTCGAAAAACTGAACGCCGACGAAACGATCCACGGTATCCTCGTGCAGTTGCCGCTGCCGAAGCATCTGAACTCCGAACCGATCATCCAGTCGATCCTGCCCGAGAAGGACGTGGACGGGCTGCATGTGGTCAACGCCGGCAAGGTCGCGACCGGTGATCTCGAGGGCGGCCTCATCTCCTGCACGCCCGCCGGCGCCATGGTGCTGGTTCGCGGCATCCGCGGCGATGATCTGTCCGGCCTGAACGCTGTCGTCATCGGCCGCTCGAACCTGTTCGGCAAGCCGATGGCCGCCCTTCTCCTGAATGCCAACGCCACCGTGACCTCGGCCCATTCGCGCACCAAAGACCTCGCTGCCACCTGCCGCAACGCCGACATTCTGGTCGCCGCCGTCGGACGGCCGCAGATGGTGAAAGCGGATTGGGTGAAGCCCGGTGCGACGGTGATCGACGTCGGCATCAACCGCGTTCCCGCGCCGGAAAAGGGCGAGGGCAAGTCCCGCCTCGTCGGCGACGTCGCCTTCGACGAATGCGCGAAGGTCGCCGGCGCGATCACGCCGGTGCCCGGCGGCGTCGGCCCGATGACGATCGCGATGCTGATGGCCAATACGGTGATCGCCGCCTACCGCAAGGCGGGGCTCAAGCCGCCGCGGTTCTGACCACGGCGAGCATGGACGGCGCGGGGAAGAAGCAGCCCCGCGTCGGATGCGGGCGACGAAGCCGTTGCAGCCGCATTTTCTGGCGCCGGCAACGCCGCGACCGCCCCCGCCGCCCGCGCGCTATCGTGGAGCAGGACCGGTCGAGGCGCGAACGATCAGCTCGGCCTTCCACAGTTCCTGCTCGGGCAGGGTCTCCAGATTGAGGATGCGGGATATCAGCCGCTTGGCTATCCGCGAACCCGCGGTCCGCAGCGACGAGCGCGTCGTCGTCAGCGGCACGCTGAAATTCTCCGGCTTCAGCATCGGCAGGACGTCGTCATGGGCGATAAGCGAGACGTCCGAGCCGATCTTCAATCCGGCCTGGTTGAGCGCCCGGACGGCGCCGAGTGCAAGCACGGTACTCGAGCAAAGAACCGCCGTCGGCCGCTCGGCAAGGGCGAGGAAGCGCTGCATGCCGCGATAGCCGTGCTCGTCCGTCATCGCCGAATGCTGCACGCAGGTCTCCTTGAGCGTAAGGCCCGCCTCAGCCTCCGCCAGCGCACGCTCCACGCCCTTCTTCCGGCGGATTGCAAAGGCCAGGTGTTCCGGGCCGTTCAGAAGCGCGATGCGCCGGTGCCCCAGTTGCACCAAAAGCTTCGTCGCGTCGTGGAAGGCAGCGGTGTTGTCGATGTCGAGGAAAGGATAGTCGAGCGGCGTGCCGATCGAGCGGCCGTGCACGAGAAACGGAATCGACAGCGACTTGAGAAGGGCGATGCGCGGATCGTTCACGCGCATGTAGGCGATGAAGAGCGCATCGACGTTACCGCTCGCCACAAGCCGCCTGCAGGTGGCCTCCTCGTCGTCGGGATGGCTCGGATTGATAACGAAATGGAAATCGTGCCGGACGGCCTCGTCTCCGAGGCCGGCGAGGAATTCGCCGAAATGGACGTCGGAATCGTGGCCGTCCGCAGTCGGCATCACGAGCCCGATCGAGCCGGCACGGCCCGTCGCCAGCCGCTGTGCCGCGCGGTTCGGTCTGTATCCGGTCTTGCGCACCGCATCGAGGACACGTTGGCGTGTCTCCGCGTTCACCTCCGGATACCCGTTGAGCGCCCTGCTCACCGTCGTCTGCGACAGGCCGAGCAACTCCGACAATTGCTTGAGGTTCACATCCCTAGCCTTCATGATTCCAAGCGCTTTGGAAGCCTCCCGTTCCAGGCGCGGAAACCATCTAGCATCAGCCGTTCTTCCTGTGAAAGGGAAATTGAATGTTTGCGCCGCAAAAGCCGTGCTGCGGCGCGTGGAATCGGGAACGCTCTCCCCGCATTGACGGAAGTCGCTTGACGAAAAGCCGCCGATAGGGAATTCTTGCCGCTCAAAGCGCTTTGAAAGGCGCGGAAGTTTGCGAACCGGAGGAGCTCGCAGACGCGGGCGGGCCAACAAGGGAGGAAATCACGTGAGAAAGACACTGCTGACGACGGCAGCGCTGGTGGCGCTTTTTGCTGGGAGTGCCGGTGCGGCCGATCTGAAGTTCAAGCCGGGCGAGGATTCCAGGTTCAACTGGTCGAGCTTCGAGGAGTTCAAGGCCGGCCACGACCTGAAGGGCCAGACGCTTACCATATTCGGTCCCTGGCGCGGCGAGGACGAGGCGCTGTTTCGCAGCGTCTTCGCCTACTTCACCGAAGCCACCGGCGTCGAGGTGAAGTATTCGTCTTCCGAGAACTACGAACAGCAGATTGTCATCGACACGCAGGCCGGCAGCCCGCCGGATGTCGCCATTCTCCCGCAGCCGGGCCTGATCGCCGACCTCGCCTCCAAAGGCTACCTGACCCCGCTGGGCGACGAAACCAAGACGTGGCTGATGGAAAACTATGCCGCCGGCCAGTCCTGGGTGGACCTGTCGACCTACAAGGACAAGGACGGCAACGCCCATCTCTTCGCCTTCCCCTACAAGATCGATGTGAAGTCGCTCGTCTGGTACGTCCCCGAGAATTTCGAGGACGCCGGCTACGAGGTTCCCAAGACCATGGAGGACCTGAAGGCGCTGACGGAACAGATCGTCGCCGATGGCGGCACTCCGTGGTGCATCGGTCTCGGTTCGGGCGGGGCGACCGGCTGGCCGGCGACCGATTGGGTGGAGGACCTGATGCTGCGCACCCAGACGCCGGAGACCTATGACAAGTGGGTGACCAATGCGATTCCCTTCACGGATCCGGCTGTCAC
Source organism: Rhizobium subbaraonis (assembly GCF_900220975.1). GTDB lineage: Bacteria > Pseudomonadota > Alphaproteobacteria > Rhizobiales > Rhizobiaceae > Mycoplana > Mycoplana subbaraonis. Next base: position 82,442 of record NZ_OBQD01000015.1, read on the forward strand.
CGGCGCGATCGACGAATTCGGGTGGTTTGCCAAGAACGACAAGTTCGTGGCCGGCGGTGCCGCCGCCGTGGCCTCGACCGACTTCCGCGACAGCCCCAAGGGCCTCTTCTCATCACCGCCCAAGTGCTACCTGCACCACCAGGCTTCGTTCATTCCTTCCTTCTTCCCGGAAGGAACGGTCGTCGGGCAGGATGCGGACTTCTTCTACATGCCGCCCTATGCCTCCAAGTCGGATCTCGGCAACCCGGTGCTGGGCGCCGGAACGCTGGCGATGATCACCAAGGACACGCCTGCCGCGCGCGCCTTCTTCGACTTCCTCAAGACCCCGATTGCCCATGAGGTCTGGATGGCGCAGTCCAGCTTCCTGACGCCCTTCAAGAGCGCCAACCAGGAAGCCTACGCCAACGCGCCGATGAAGAAGCAGGGCGAGATCCTCCTGAACTCGACGACCTTCCGCTTCGACGGATCCGACCTGATGCCCGGAAAGATCGGTGCCGGCGCCTTCTGGACCGGCATGGTCGATTTCGTCGGTGGCAAGTCTTCCGCGGATGTCGCCGACGGCATCCAGAAGGCGTGGGATGCCATCAAGTAGTCGAGGCTGCCGGCGCCGCAAGGCGCCGGCCACAGTCGTGGCCCGGCGTTGCAATCGGGCCCGATCACCCGAGACAGGCCTTGCGCTCCGGAGGAGGGGACCTTGAACCAGCTGGTGTTTGCCATCGTCACGATGCTTGCGGGCGTGCTTGCCTGCGCCTTCTACTTCTTCGCGACCAACTGGATCCTGGACGCCATCTTTCCGTCCAAGGGCCTGTCCGGTGCGAAGGCCTCGCAGAACCTGAGAACCACGAACGCGATCCGCCCGTGGCTGTTCATGCTGCCCGCGCTGCTGGCGCTGGCGATCTACCTGGTCTATCCGGTCTTCGAATCCGTCCGCCTCAGCTTCCATGACCGTTCCGGGGAAAACCTCGTCGGGCTTTCGAACTTCTTCTGGATGCTCAGTGACGGCGAGTTCCGCCAGTCGATCTTCAACAACTTCCTCTGGCTGCTGGTGGTGCCGGCGCTTTCGACCTTCTTCGGCCTCGTCATCGCCGCGCTGACGGACCGGATCTGGTGGGGCAACATCGCCAAGACGCTGATCTTCATGCCCATGGCGATTTCGTTTGTCGGTGCCGCCGTCATCTGGAAGTTCGTCTACGACTATCGTGCCGAAGGCAGCGAGCAGATCGGCATCCTCAACGCGATCGTCACCTATTTCGGCGGCTCCCCGGAGGCGTGGATCACGCTACCCTTCTGGAACAACTTCTTCCTCATGGTCATCCTGATCTGGATCCAGACCGGCTTTGCGATGGTGATCCTGTCTGCCGCCCTGCGCGGGATTCCGGAGGAAACGCTGGAGGCCGCCGTCATCGACGGGGCCAACGGGCTGCAGATCTTCTTCAAGATCATGATCCCGCAGATCTGGGGCACGATTGCCGTCGTCTGGACGACGATCACCATTCTCGTGCTCAAGGTCTTCGACATCGTGCTCGCCATGACCAACGGTCAGTGGCAGACGCAGGTGCTCGCCAACCTCATGTTCGACTGGATGTTCCGGGGCGGCGGCGATTTCGGCCGGGGGGCGGCGATCGCTGTCGTGATCATGGTCCTCGTCGTGCCGATCATGATCTGGAACATCCGCAACGCCATGCGCGAGACGGGAGGCCACTGAGATGTCCGGAGCTACCAGATCCCCGCTCTCCATCGTCGTTCACCTGTCGGTCCTGCTGCTCGTCGCCCTGTGGACGCTGCCGACGGCGGGCCTGTTGATCTCCTCCCTGCGCGACAAGGACCAGCTCGCCGTCTCCGGCTGGTGGACGGCCCTCTCGACATCGACACAGAACCTCGTCTACCGCGCCCCTTCTCCGGAGACGCAGGTCGAACGCGACGGCAAGTTCGTCGTGGCCGGCAATGTGATGGAAGGCCAGCAGGCAGAGGTGTCGGCCTTCGGCTTCAACAGCCGCGAGCCCGCAGCCTTCCAGCCGGGCGAGACTGTGCAGATGAATGACGGCGAGCGGCTGACCGTGCAGGCGGACGGCACTTTCGAGATCGTCTCGGACACCCGCATGGAAGGCACGCGCGGCCAGCGCATCTTCTTCACCGCCGCCATACCGCCGCGGTTCACGCTCGACAACTATCGCGAGGTGCTGCGCGCAGAAGGGATCGGCCAGTCCTTCATCAACTCGCTGACGGTCGCGATCCCGTCGACGATCATCCCGATCCTGGTTGCGGCCTTCTGCGCTTACGCGCTGGCCTGGATGCGGTTTCCCGGGCGCGCGATCCTGATCGCAGTCGTCGTGGGCTTGCTCGTCGTGCCGCTGCAGATGTCGTTGATCCCGCTTTTGAAACTCTACAACGGCGTCGGGGCCTTCCTCGGCGTGCCGGCAAAGACCTATGTCGGCATCTGGCTGGCGCACATGGGCTTCGGCCTGCCGCTCGCCATCTATTTGCTGAGAAACTATATGGCCGGCCTGCCCAAGGAGATCATGGAATCCGCAAGGGTCGACGGGGCGAGCGATTTCGACATCTTCGTCAAGATCATCCTGCCGCTCTCCTTCCCGGCATTGGCGTCGTTCGCCATCTTCCAGTTCCTCTGGACCTGGAACGACCTATTGGTGGCGATCGTCTTCCTCGGCACCGGCAACGACGAACTGGTCCTCACCGGCCGCCTGGTCAACCTGCTCGGCTCGCGCGGCGGCAACTGGGAAATCCTGACGGCGTCGGCCTTCATCACCATCATCGTCCCCCTGATCGTCTTCTTCGCCCTGCAGCGCTACCTCGTGCGCGGCCTGCTGGCCGGGTCGGTCAAGGGCGGCTGACGCACAACGCAAACACAGGACCTACAGATGACGACGACGAATGCATCCCTGCCTGCGGTCGACAAGGACTGGTGGCGCGGCGCGGTGATCTACCAGATCTATCCGCGATCCTACCAGGACACCAACGGCGACGGCATCGGCGACATGAAGGGCATTGCCGAACGCCTGCCCCACATTGCCTCGCTGGGTGTGGACGCGATCTGGATCTCACCCTTCTTCACCTCGCCGATGAAGGATTTCGGCTACGACGTCTCCAACTACGAGGACGTCGATCCGATCTTCGGAACGCTTGCGGATTTCGATGCCGTGGTCGCCGAGGCGCACCGGCTCGGCATCCGCGTGATGATCGACCTCGTCCTGTCGCATACCTCCGACAAGCACCCCTGGTTCGCGGAAAGCCGGTCGAGCCGGGCGAATGCGAAGGCGGACTGGTATGTATGGGCCGATTCCCAGCCGGACGGCACGCCCCCGAACAACTGGCTGTCGATCTTCGGCGGTTCGGCCTGGCAATGGGACCCGACCAGGCTGCAGTACTACATGCACAATTTCCTGACGTCGCAGCCGGACCTGAACCTGCACAATCCGGAGGTACAGGACGCATTGCTGTCTGTCGCCCGCTTCTGGTTGACACGCGGGGTCGACGGCTTCCGGCTGGATACGATCAACTTCTACTTTCACGACAGGGAACTGCGCGACAATCCTTCGCTCGCACCCGAACGGCGCAATGCCCAGACGGCACCCGCGGTGAACCCCTACAATTACCAGGAACATCTCTACGACAAGAACCGGCCGGAGAATCTCGAGTTCCTGAAGCGCTTCCGCGCGCTGATGGACGAGTTTCCGGCGATTGCAGCCGTCGGCGAGGTCGGCGACAGCCAGCGCGGCCTCGAGATCGCCGGCGAATATACCTCCGGCGGCGACAAGATGCAGATGTGCTACGCCTTCGAGTTCCTGGCGCCGGACGCCCCCACGCCTGGGACGATTGCCGACGTGCAGCATGCGCTCGAGCGGTCGGCTCCCGACGGCTGGGTCTGCTGGGCCTTTTCCAACCACGACGTCGTGCGCCATGTCAGCCGCTGGGGCGCAGGCGTGGCCGATCACGCGGCACACGCCAAGCTCTTGGCGTCGCTGCTGATGTCGCTGCGCGGCTCGGTCTGCATCTATCAGGGCGAGGAACTGGCGTTGCCGGAGGCGGAGCTCGCCTATGAGGATCTGCAGGATCCCTATGGCATCCAGTTCTGGCCGGATTTCAAGGGGCGCGACGGCTGCCGCACGCCGATGCCCTGGGACGGTGCCGCCATCAATGGCGGCTTTACCACGGGGAAGCCTTGGCTTCCGGTCCCTTCGGCGCATCTGAGTGCAGCGGTTTCCGAACAGGAGAAGGACCCGGCTTCTGTGCTCAACCACTACCGCCGTTTCCTCGCCTTCCGCAGGCTGCACCCAGCCCTTGCCAAGGGCGAGATCGAGTTCGCGCCCGCAAAAGGCTCCGTGGTTTCCTTTGTCCGCAGTCACGGCAACGAGCGCATCCTCTGCCTGTTCAACATGGGCGGCGAAGCGTGCGAAGTGGACCGTCCGGCCGCACCCATGGAGATCTTGGAAGGCCACGGCTTTGACGGCAGACTGAAGGACACCACGATCGCGCTGGACGCATGGGGCGCGTTTTTCGCCCGGTTCGCATAATCAGAAGAAAGGGGAGCAGCATGACCGGACTGGTACTCAAGGACATCCGCAAGTCCTATGGCGCGGTCGACGTGATCCACGGGATCGACCTCGACATCAAGGAGGGCGAGTTTATCGTTTTCGTCGGCCCGTCCGGCTGCGGGAAGTCGACGCTTCTGCGGATGATCGCCGGTCTGGAGGACATCACCGGCGGCGACATGATGATCGATGGGGAACGGGTGAACGACGTGCCGCCCTCCAAGCGCGGCATCGCCATGGTGTTCCAGTCCTATGCGCTCTACCCGCACATGACCGTGTACGACAACATGGCGTTCGGCATGCGTATCGCCAAGGAAAGCAAGGAAGAGATCGACCGCCGAGTACGGTCCGCGGCCGAGACCCTGCAGCTGACCAAGTATCTCGACAGGCTGCCAAAGGCGCTTTCCGGCGGGCAGCGGCAGCGCGTGGCGATCGGCCGCGCCATCTGCCGCAACCCGAAGGTCTTCCTGTTCGACGAGCCCTTGTCCAATCTCGACGCGGCGCTGCGCGTCGCCACCCGCATCGAGATCGCCAAGCTGTCCGAACGCATGGCCGGCACGACGATGATCTACGTCACGCACGATCAGGTCGAGGCGATGACGCTGGCGGATCGGATCGTCGTGCTCTCGGCCGGGCACATCGAGCAGGTGGGCGCGCCGCTGGAACTCTACGAGCGCCCCGCCAACCTCTTCGTCGCCCGCTTCATCGGCTCGCCGGCGATGAACGTCATTCCGGCGAAGATCGTGGCGACCGGCGATGCGACCACCGTGGAGCTGAAGGGTGGCATGAAGACGACGCTGGACATCGCCACGCAAGATGCCGAGCAGGGCAGGGATGCGAGCTTCGGCGTCCGTCCGGAAGACCTGCAGATCACCATGGGCGACGACTTCCTGTTCGAAGGAACGGTGTCTATCGTCGAGGCCCTGGGCGAGGTGACGTTGCTCTACATAGAGGGCCTGGTCGAAGGCGAGCCGATCATCGCGAAGATCCCCGGCATCCGCGCCGTAAAGCGTGGCGACAGGGTGCGTTTTTCCGCCGAGCGCAGCAAGCTTCACCTCTTCGACAAGGATGGACGCAGCTATCGTGCGCTGTAGTGATCCGGAACAGGGTGTGGATTCTGGTGATCCGCATTCAACCCCATCTTAAGGGTTTTTCTCCTAGCTTCCGAGGCACAGGGAAGGCTTGGGAATACCGAAATGAGCATGCAGTTCTTGCAGCAGCGTACGAACTACCTGAACAAGGAAGAATCCTTCATGTACGACCGGGAAAAGACTTTCCCGATGGAGGATACCTGTAACGAGGCTCGCCTCGAGTTCACGGAAAATGGCGGCATCGTCAATCTTGTTTCCCGGCGCTGCCAGATCATCAAGCTCTCGCGCAGCGGTGCGATCCTGAAGATGACGACCAAGTTCAACTTGCCGAAAAACTTCTATCTCGACATTGTCAGTGCCCGCATCCCGATGATCGGCTGCCTCGCACAGCGCGTTCACGCCAACGATATCGTCGAGGCGCGGTTCCTTCGGCTGCTGGCCGATAAGGACCTGAACCGCGCCTTCGTCTATTCGACCCATCCAAACCATCGCAACCGCACGCTGGACATCTACGGCGGCTGACGCGCAGTCCCGCATTTACATGCTGGAATGAGCCAGGCGCCCTCAGGCGAACAGGACGCTCGCGCCCTGGTCCGCCGGGCCGGCAATGGCGCGGAACGAGGCAAACAGCTCGCGCCCCATTCCGAATTCGTTGGCGGAGAGATCCGCCGTCGCCGGTGGCCGGGCCGCGAAGGCGGCCGCATCCTCCAGCACGTCTATTGTCCCCTTGACGGCATCCAGCCGGATCAGGTCTCCATCGCGGATGCGGGCGATCGGGCCGCCGTCGATCGCCTCGGGCGTGACGTGGATTGCCGCCGGCACCTTGCCGGATGCGCCCGACATGCGACCGTCGGTCAGCAGCGCCACGGTCTGCCCGCGGTCCTGCAGGATGCCGAGAACGGTCGTCAGCTTGTGCAGTTCCGGCATCCCGTTGGCCTTCGGGCCCTGGAAGCGGACGACGGCGATGAAGTCGCCCTTCAGTTCGCCCGCCTTGAAGGCTGCATTCAGCTCCGCCTGGTCGTGGAAGACCTTGGCCGGCGCCTCGATGACGTGTCGCTCCGGCTTCACCGCCGAGGTCTTGATGACCGCCTTGCCGAGATTGCCGGACAGCATCTTCAGCCCGCCCGTGTGCTGGAACGGATGCTCGGTGCTGGCGAGCACCTTCGGATCGTGGCTGACATGCGGTGCCGGCTCGCGGCGCACATTGCCGTCCCCGCCCAGCCTGGGCTCGATCGTGTAGGCATTGAGGCCCTGGCCGTAGACGGTGCGCACGTCGTCATGCAGATATCCGGCCTTGAGCAGTTCCTTGATGAGGAAACCCATGCCGCCAGCCGCGTGGAAATGGTTCACGTCGGCAAGCCCGTTCGGATAGACGCGCGCCAGCAGCGGCACGATGTCGGAGAGCTCGGAGATATCCTGCCAGGTCAGAACGATGCCCGCCGCGCGCGCCATCGCGATCAGGTGCATGGTGTGGTTGGTCGAGCCGCCGGTCGCGTGCAGTCCGACGACGCCGTTGACGATCGAGCGCTCGTCGATCATTTCGCCGGCCGGGGTGAACTCGTTCCCCTGCGCCGTGATGGCTAGCGCGCGCTTTGACGCTTCCTTGGTCAGCGCATCACGCAGTGGCGTGCCGGGATTGACGAAGGAGGCGCCGGGCATATGGAAGCCCATGATCTCCATCAGCATCTGGTTCGAATTCGCCGTGCCGTAGAACGTACAGGTACCAGGCCCATGATAGGACTTGGACTCGGCATCCAGAAGTTCGTCGCGGCCGACCTTGCCCTCGGCAAACAGCTGGCGCACCCGCGCCTTCTCGTCGTTGGGCAGGCCGGAGGTCATGGGGCCGGCGGGGATGAACACGGCGGGCAGGTGCCCGAACGTCAGCGCGGCGATTGTCAGGCCCGGGACGATCTTGTCGCAGACACCAAGGTAGACGATCGCGTCGAACATGTTGTGCGAAAGCCCGACGCCGGCCGCCATTGCGATCAGGTCGCGCGAGAAAAGCGACAGCTCCATGCCGGGCTGGCCCTGGGTGACGCCGTCGCACATGGCGGGCACGCCGCCGGCGACCTGAGCCACGCCGCCGGCCTCGTGAGCCGCCTGCCGGATCAGCGCAGGGTAGGTCTCGAACGGCTGATGCGCCGAAAGCATGTCGTTGTATGAGGTGATGATGCCGAGATTGGGGACGCGGTCGCCTGCCAGCGCCGTCTTCTCGGCGGGGGAACAGACCGCAAAGCCGTGCGCGAGGTTGCCGCAACCGAGGACGGAGCGGTGTACGCCCTTGGAAACGGCGGCGCGAACACGATCCAGATAGGGCTCGCGAAAGGGCTTCGAACGCTCGACGATTCTGGCAGTAATGGCTTCAATACGGGCATCGGCGGACATGGGATTATCCTGATTTCGCTCGTTTGCAATGGTCACGCGCCATCGAAACGCCCTCACGGGCGGTCCGATGCGTAAAGCCTGCGGGGTGCGATGTGGCACCCTTCGGCTGTTGCCTTGTGCCGGGCGCAACCGCCCGCAAGGCAGAGATGGGCGCTACGGCGCCCAGTAGACGTCGACGGGCGTGGCAGCCCGGCGCAGGACCGCCCGCACCGGCATGTCTTTCTCCTCGCCATCGGCAAGTGCGTTTTCCAGCGTGTCCTTCTTTGCCTGTCCCTCGATATGCAGCACGAGGAACCGGGCGTCATGCAGGCTGGAGAACGTCAGCGTCAGCCGGGTCTCGCCGGCACCTTCGGCTTCCATGGTGATCACGCCGCGCGGCGTGCCGCTCGAAAGCGCCTCTGCCAGGCGGTCGCCGCCGGGGAAGAAGGAAGCGGTGTGCCCGTCATTGCCCATGCCGAGGATGACCACATCGAAAGGGGCGGGCAGGCTTGCGATGGCGGTGCTTGCAAGCTTTGCCGCCTCGTCCGCGGTGGCCGCGGCGTGATAGAGCGGCAGGAACCGCGCGCTGGCAGCCTCGCCCTGCAGCAGGTTGTCGGCGACAAGCAGGTGGTTCGAGCGCGGATTGTCAGCTGGCACGAACCGCTCGTCGACCAACGTCACGGTGACCTTCGACCAGTCGAGCTTGTGCGCCGACAGCGCCTTGAAGAACCGTTTCGGCGTCGAGCCGCCGGAAACGGCGATGGTTGCCGCGCCGCGTTCGGCGATCGCGACCTTCAGCACCGAGGCGACGGCTTCGGCCAGATTTTTCGCCAGCGAGGCGGCATCGGCGAATTCGTGGGTTTTCGTTGCCATGCCCCGCCTCAGCTTTCGTGCCACGTGCGGCCGTCGCGTTCGATCAGCGCGATGGCTTGGCTCGGGCCCCAGGTGCCGGCGGTGTAGCCCTGCGGCGTCTGTCCGGTGCTGTCCCACGCCTTGAGGATCGGATCGACCCAGCGCCAGGCCGCCTCCACCTCGTCGCGGCGCATGAACAGCGTCTGGTTCGAACGCACAACGTCCAGCAACAGCCGCTCATAGGCATCGGCGTTACGCGTTTCGAAAGCCTCGGCGAAGGTCATGTCGAGCGAGACGTTGCGCAGCCGCATGCCGCCCGGACCCGGATCCTTGATCATCAGCCACTGCTTGACACCCTCGTCCGGCTGGAGCCGGATGATCAGCTGGTTGGCCTCGATGCGGCCTGCGGCCGGTTCGAAGATCGAATGCGGGATCGGCTTGAAGGTGATCACGATCTCGGAGACGCGGCTCGCCATACGCTTGCCGGTGCGGATATAGAAGGGCACGCCGGCCCAGCGCCAGTTACCGATCTCGGCCTTGATGGCAACGAAGGTCTCGGTGTTGGAGACGCCGCCCTCGAGCTCTTCGAGATAGCCCTTGACCGGTCCCCCGGCAGAGGCGCCTGCGCGGTACTGTCCGCGAACCGTCAGCCGCTCGACATTGTAGTCGTCGATCGGCTTCAGCGCGCGCAGCACCTTCAGCTTCTCGTCGCGCACGGCTTCGGCGTCCATCGATGACGGCACTTCCATGGCCACGAGGCAGAGCAACTGGAGAATATGGTTCTGCACCATGTCGCGCAGCGCGCCGGCCTTGTCATAGTAGCCTGCACGGCTTTCCAGCCCGACCGATTCTGCCACCGTGATTTGCACGTGGTCGATATGGGCGGAGTTCCACAGCGGCTCGTAGAGGGCGTTGGCAAACCTTAGCGCCATCAGGTTCTGCACCGTCTCCTTGCCGAGATAGTGGTCGATCCGGTAGATCTGGTCTTCGCGGAACACCCGGCCGATCGTATCGTTCAGCGCGGTGGCCGACGCCAGGTCGCGGCCGATCGGCTTCTCAACGACGATGCGGGTCTGCTTGGTGATCAGCTTGTGGTCGCGGATTTTCTCGGCGATCTCGCCGAAGATCGCGGGTGCGACGGCCAGATAGAACGCGCGCACGCGATCCTTGCCCTCATCGAGGATCTTCTTCAGATCGTCCCAGCCCTGCTCGGACTTGGCGTCGACCGAGACGTAGAACAGCCGGTCGGTGAAGATCTTGACTTCCTTGTCGTCGAACTCGCCGGGCTTGAGGAATTCCTTCAATGCCTTGGTGGCGAACTCACGATAGGCTTCGTGTGTCATGGCCGCGCGCGACGCGCCGATGATGCGCGTCGGATCGGTAAATTGGCCCGCGATCTGCCGGTGATACAGCGCCGGCAGGAGCTTGCGTTCGGCGAGGTCACCGGTGCCGCCGAAGACGACGTAGTCGAACGGCTCCACGGGGATGATTTGGCTGCTCATTGCAATTCTCTATCTGGTTCGCGTTGGTGGCGTTATAATCTAATCGATTTAAAAAGGCCAGAGTGCAGCGCGACAAAATAGCCGGGATTGCGTCAGAGCCTGTCGCGCATGGCATACCACGTCATGGCCAGGAAAAGGAGCGGCGTTCTCAGGCGGGCGCCGCCGGGAAACGCCGGAATCTTCAGCGAACCCAGCATGTCGAGTTCGGCGCTTCCGCCGGTCAGCGCGTCCACATAGAGCTTGCCGCAGTAGTTGGACAGCATCACGCCATGGCCGGAATAGCCGCCGATCGAGGTAATTCCGGGCATGACTTCGCGCACGTAGGGTTTGCGCGGCATCGTGATGCCGACCGATCCGCCCCAGGCATGCTCGATGGCGATGTCGGCGAGTTCGGGATAGATTTCGGCGATCTGCCGGCGGATATGCACCGACATGTCGCTGGGGTTGTCGGCCGTATAGGCCTCCCGCCCGCCGAACAGCAGCCGCCCGTCGCGGCTCTTGCGGAAGTAGCGCACGACGAAGCGCGAATCGGCGATGGACTCGCCTCCGGGAATGATCTTCGGGAAGGCGTCGAGTACCGGGGTGGCGCCGATGAAGGAGCGGATCGGCATCACATGGGCGGCCGTCGTTGGCTCCAGGTTGCCGATATAGGCATTGCAGGCGATCAGGGCCCTGTCGGCGGTAATCGTGCCCCTTGCGGTCGAAATGACGGCCCTGCCGCCGGCCCGCTCGATCTTGAGCGCCGGCGTCTGCTCGTGCAGCGTCGCGCCCGCCGCCTTCGCCGCCTTGGCGATGCCGACGAGCAGCTTCATCGGGTGGATATGTCCGGTGCCGGTGTCGCGCACGCCGAAGAGATAGAATTTCGAGCCGAGCCGCTCTTGCGTCTCTTCCCTGTCCATGAACGTGGACTGCGTATAGCCGTAGCGGCTGGCTGCGATTTCCGGATTGGCGCGGTAGTCCGCCTCGAGCGCCTTCTTGTGCGAGACGTTCATCTGTCCGGGCATGAACTCGATGTCGAGATCCTGCTCGGTGGCAAAGTCCAGAAGGTGGCGCTTGGCGTGTTCGGCAAGGTCGAAGAGACCCTTGGAACGCTCGTAGCCGAGCTCCTCCTCCAGTTCCTCCGGCCAGGAGCGCTGGCCGGTGCCGAGCTGGCCGCCATTGCGCCCGGATGCGCCGTCGCCGAAACGGTTGGCGTCGACCAGGACGACGCGCACGCCCTTGCGCGCAAGATTGTAGGCTGCCTGCAGACCGGTGAAACCGCCGCCAACGATGGCGACATCTGCTTCGCACGAGCCGGACATCTTCGGATATTCGGGGCGATCGCCGACGGTCTTTTCGTACCAGGATATGCCGGGGGAGATCGGGCTTTGCCAGGACATGTGAATGCTCTCGGTCACGATCGTTGCTGGAAGGGAATGCGTATCGGCCAACGGCGCCGGCGCCCCGTGACAAGCGGGCGGCGCCGACGGCCGGTCGGGCGCGGGCTCAGACGTTGAGCAGCAGGAACTCGCGTTCCCAGGGGCTGATCACCTGCATGAACGTCTCGAACTCGCCGCGCTTGACGCCGGCATAGAGGCCGATGAACTCCGGGCTGAAGGCGTCGTGGAGCGCCGGATCGGATTCCAGCAGCGAAACCGCTTCCAGGAGGCTCCGCGGCAGGTCGATTGAGCCTTCGTTGGCGGTGTCCTCCGTCGGCGCGGATGGCTCCACCTCGTTCATGATCCCGAGCAGGCCGCAGCCGAGCGAGGCGGCGAGCGCCAGATAGGGGTTGGCGTCGGAGCCGGGCAGGCGGTTTTCGACGCGCCGGGCGGCGGCGTCCGACACCGGAATACGGAATGCGGTCGTCCGGTTGTCGTATCCCCAGGCGACATTCACCGGCGCCGACATGTCTGGCGTCAGTCGGCGATAGGAGTTCACATAGGGTGCCATCATCGCCAGTGTGCCAGGCACATAGCGCTGCATGCCGCCGATGAATTGGAAGAACTCCTTCGATGCCGAGCCGTCGGGATTGGAGAAGACGTTCTTGCCGGTCTTGATGTCCACCACCGACTGGTGGATGTGCATCGCCGAGCCGGGCTGGCCCTGCATCGGCTTGGCCATGAAGGTCGCATAGATGCCATGCTTCAGCGCCGCCTCGCGGATCGTGCGCTTGAACATGAAGACCTGATCGGCAAGCTCGATCGGATCGCCGTGGCGAAGGTTGATTTCCAGCTGCGCCGGCCCTTCCTCGTGGATGAGGGTGTCGATCTCCAGTCCCTGTTTTTCAGAGAAATGGTAGATGTCGTCGATCAACTCGTCGAACTCGTTGATGCCGGCGATGGAATAGCCCTGGCCGCCCAGGATCGAGCGTCCCGAGCGCCCCTTCGGCGGGTGCAGTGGATAGTCCGGGTCGTCGTTGAGGGCGACGAGATAGAATTCGATTTCCGGTGCCACGACCGGTCGCCAGCCGCGCTCGCGATAGAGCCGCACGACGTTCTTGAGCACGTTGCGCGGCGTGTAGGGAACATCCTCGCCATTCGAGCCGACGATGTCGCAGATGACCTGCGCGGTCGGGTCGCTCTCCCAGGGTACGATCGAAAGCGTCGAGAGGTCGGGAACGAGCTTGAGGTCGCTGTCGCGCGGCTCATAGCGGAAGTTGCCGGTCTCCTCCGGGTACTCCCCGGAAATCGTGTGACGGTAGAGCGCGGAGGGCAGCGCCAGAGAGGTGTTGGAAGTGAACTTGGACGACGGCATCATCTTGCCGCGCGGCACGCCCGCAAGGTCCGGGGTTATGCACTCCACGTCTTCGATGCCTCGTAGCTTGAGCCAGTCGGACGCCTCTTTCCAGTTGTTGACGCCGCGAAGCGAGTTCAGGGCGGGAGGGATCTTGGAGGAGCGGCTGGCTTTCTGGACGGTGGAGGCAACGGTCTTTTTTGAGGGCATGACACACCGGGGTTGGTTTCGGATGGGTCATCATATCCGGAGTTTGGGCATTGGCTAGGGGGGCGAAATGCCGAAAGGCGAGCTTTCTCGGGCGGATACGGCCGGCTGGCGCGGTGCAGGTTGACTTTCGGCAAACGAAAGGAAAAGGGAGAGGCCGAAACAGGGACGATGCGGCGTGGCGGAAAAGACGGACGTAGTCATCATCGGTGCGGGTGCTGCCGGCATGATGTGCGCGATCGAGGCGGGCAAGCGTGGACGGCGCGTGCTCGTGATCGACCATGCCCGTGCGCCCGGCGAGAAGATCCGCATCTCAGGCGGCGGCCGCTGCAACTTCACCAACATCCATGCGGAGCCCAGGAATTTCCTGTCGCAGAACCCGCATTTCTGCAAATCCGCCCTCGCGCGCTACACGCCGCGCAATTTCCTGGGCCTCGTCGAGCGGCACGGCATCGCCTGGCACGAAAAGACGCTGGGGCAGCTCTTCTGCGATCATTCTGCCAAGGACATCATCGCCATGCTCCTCAAGGAGATGCGCGATGCCGGTGCCGAACTGCGCCTGATGACGGAAGTGTCGTCCGTCGAGAAGACGGCGACCGGCTTCCGTGTTTCCACGAGCGGCGGTCCCGTCGACGCCGCCTCGCTCGTCATCGCGACCGGGGGAAAGTCGATCCCGAAGATGGGTGCGACAGGCTTTGCCTACCGTATCGCCGAGCTCTTCGGCCTGCGCGTGGTGGAGACGCGGCCGGGGCTCGTGCCGCTGACGCTCGATCCCCAGTCTCTCGCCGCACACGAGGGCATGCCGGGGGTCGCGGTGGAGGTGGTCGCGCGTCACGGGAAGACAGAGTTTCGAGAGGCGATGCTTTTTACCCATCGCGGCTTGAGCGGCCCGGCCATCCTGCAGATATCGTCATTTTGGCGCGAAGGCGACGAAATCACGCTGCACCTGCAACCGGATGTCGATCTTGCCGCCCTTCTGGCGGCGGCGCGAAAGGAAAATGGCCGGCAGGCGGTGCAGACGGTTCTGTCGGAGCATATGCCCCGCAAGCTCGCGCAGCTCCTCGTCAGCCAGTCGGACGTCGACGGGCCGTTGGCGGAAGTCGCGGGGCGAAAGATCGAGATGCTTGCTGATCATGTCCGCCGCTGGCGGATCCGCCCGGCGGGATCGGAAGGCTATCGCACCGCCGAGGTAACGCTGGGCGGCGTGGACACCGACGAGTTGGATTCACGCACGATGGCGGCGAAATCGGTCCCGGGACTGCATTTCATCGGCGAGGCTGTGGACGTCACCGGTTGGCTCGGCGGCTACAATTTCCAGTGGGCCTGGGCCTCCGGTCATGCCGCTGGACAGGCGGTCTGAAGGCCTGCGCAGGTGCGTGCATGCGCCCTGCGAAAGTAGGGGTCGCAATTGGGCGAGGGCCGATTTACGGTTCATTAAGAGGTGCGGGCCGATCCTGCCGCAAGCCGGCGTTTCGCCGCCCGTTTCTCCGGATGTCCGGGGAAACGGAAAAGCGGCCGAAATGACATGACGTGGGCCGGCTGGCCGGATCAACCGGGATGCCCGTAGCTCGTAACCGGAGTCTTGCCATGACCGCAGTACACCGCCGTCCCGTCGCCCGCGCGCTTGCCATCGCCACCGAAGAAAAACGCCGCGCCGCACTGGGCGTCGCCTTCAATTGCTCGGTGGCTGCGCTGCTTCTGGCGCTCCTTACAGTATCGATCGCCTGGATTTACTGACCGGCCAGCAAACGGCCGCCCGAGCCTGGGGCCGCGCGGCAAAAGTATGATCAATCGCTTTAATCGTTTGAAGTTTCTTAAAACTTCACCCCCATGATTGCCGGATACTGACCCGAACCGCGCCGAATGCGCAGCGGTCCTGCAATGATTGCGCCCGGGTCAAACGGCGAAAATCCGTATTTTTTCAGATCAATTTCGCATGACCGACCCCTGGGAGACCCGTGAAGATGCGGGCGGGGGGAGGCGGTCGGCCGCAGGGAGTGATGCCCGATGTTCATCGACAGGGTGCTTGCCCGCTTCAAGATTCAGACCAAGGTCGTTCTCTTCATTCTTCCTTTCGTCGTCAGCATCAGCGCCGTGGGCCTCACCGGCCTCTATGCTTCGGGCATGCTGCAGGGACGCATGGAAATCTCAAACAGCGTGCTGCAGTCGCTGAGCGGCTTCAAGGACGTCTATGCGGGAATGAACGCGTTCCTGCAGCAGACGTCTGAGGAGACGCGTGACGCCGTAACCAGAACGATCGACGCGCAGCAGGAGTTGCTGGCGGATACATTTGCCCAGGTCGAGGACGAGGCCGGACGGCGGCAGCTGCAGGAGGCCGTCGACGGCAGCACGATGATCGGCGAGCGCGTCGGCCAGCTCTGGACGCTGTACGAAAACGAACTCGCCTTGCGCCGGTCGATGGAAATGAGCCTCGCCAGCCTGCTCGGCGAGCAGATGAAGGTGCTGGAGGAGGCGACCCGCATCGAGCGGGGCGTACGCAAGGACGAAGAGGCGGCAAAGACCCTGCTGCGTGAGGCGGAGCGTCTGAAATCCGCAAGCGACGCGCTGAACGCGTTTTCGGCAAGCTTTTCCCGGGCACCCGACGCCGAACAGAAGATCAAGGTTGCCGCCGACGCGCAGGCAGAGCTGGTCAAGCTGACGCGCCGTGTCCGCACCGGCCTTCCTGCCAACCAGAAGGCTGTCCACGAGACGTTCGAGAAGACGGTGGACGAGATCGGCAAGCTTTCCGCCAGCGGCGACAAGAGCGAGGAAAATGCAGCGGCGATCGGCCGCCTCATCGCGCGCTTCCGCCAGACAGGGATCCAGCTGCAGAGTGCTGCCGCCCTGAAGATGCGCGACGCGACGATCACCTTTTCAAAGCTCGATGCGCCGCTGGTCAAGGCTGGCGCGCTGCTGGCCGTCACGCGCAAGCTCGTGAATTCGGCCTACTCGATCCGGATCGCCGCCGCCGGTTTCCTGCAGCGGCCCGACCAGGCGGGACGCGACAGGCTCGTGCGCGAGTTCAAGGTGATGGAGGCCGATGTCCAGAGCCTGTCCAATACCGCGGCCGAACTCCCCTTCTTCGAGAAGCTGATCGCCTCGCTGGCGCCGATGATCCGGCAGATGGACGAGGACAGCGCTGCCCTGGTCGAGATCAGCCACAAGCGCGAGGCCGAGTTTGCCGCCGCTGCCGCCGACATCGACCGGATCTGGGGGCAGATGACCGCCTTTGCGGAAGGCCAGAAGAACAATGCCTCCGTCGAGAGCGAGAAGGCGAACCAGGTGTCGGTGTTGGCCACGGTTTCGGGCATCGTGATCGCGCTGCTTGCCGGCGGTGCCCTGGTGCTGACGCTGAAGGGGCCGATCGGCCAGATCACGGCGGCAATGCGCCGGCTGGCCGACGGCGTGCTCGATACCGCCATCGACGGCGGCGCGCGCCGCGACGAGATCGGCGACATGGCCCGTGCGCTCGGCGTGTTCAAGGAAAACGCCCTGTCGAAGATCCGCATCGAGGCGGAGAGCGAGCAGCAGCGCACGGCGGCCGATGCGGAACGGGAGAAGAACGACGCGGAGAAGCGCGAACTGGATCACCAGATCGATTTTGCCGTGAACGCGCTCGCTGCAGGTCTCGGCAGGCTGGCGCAGGGCGACCTGTCCCGCCAGATCGATACCCCGTTCACCGGCCGACTGGAGCAGCTTCGGCAGGACTTCAACGTGTCGCTGACACGTCTGCAGGACACGCTCGGCCAGATCCGCAACAACGCCTTGTCGATCCAGCAGAGCGGTGCCGAACTGCGCGGCTCTTCCGACCAGCTTTCCAAGCGCACGGAAGCGCAGGCCGCTTCGCTCGAGGAAACCGCCGCAGCCGTCGACCAGATCACGGTGACGGTCAAAGCGTCGGCAGAGCGGGCCCATGAGGCCAACGCCGTCGTCGTCGAGACCAAACGCAACGCCGACAGCTCGGCCGCCGTCGTCGGCAACGCCATCTCGGCCATGGGCCGCATCGAGGATGCGTCTCGCAAGATCGAGCAGATCATCGAGGTGATCGACGACATCGCCTTCCAGACCAACCTTCTCGCGCTGAATGCCGGTATCGAGGCAGCGCGTGCGGGCGAGGCTGGCAAAGGCTTCGCCGTCGTCGCGCAGGAGGTCCGGGAGTTGGCGCAGCGTTCGGCCGAAGCCGCCCGCGAGATCAAGGTCCTGATCGAGAAGTCCACGCAGGAGGTCAACGCCGGCGCAAGGCTGGTGCAGGAGACGGGCTCGGTGCTGGCGTCGATCAGCCAGCAGATCGTATCGGTCAGCCAGCATGTGGACATGATGGCGACAGCCAGCCGCGACCAGGCCGTGGCGCTGAACGAGGTCAACGGTTCGGTCAACCAGATGGACCAGATGACCCAGCAGAACGCAGCCATGGTGGAGACGACCACGGTCGCCTGCCGCCAGCTTTCGAGCGAGGCCGACACTTTGATGATGCTTGTCGAGCAGTTCCGGCTGGAGGCTGCCGACGCCCGCAAGTACCCGACCTACGAAGCGGCCTGATCGTCGCGCAGCTCTGTTTCCTCGAAACGCCGTCCCGCAGCCATGTGGGGCGGCGTTTTGCGTGCTTGCCTGCCGTCGAGCGGCGGAAAAGCGGAATTGTCAATTGTCAGACTTAAGGCGCAACCTTCAGTTTTTCTTATCAAGTGCAGCCTAAGCTAAGCTCTCGATATCCAGGAGTGTCTTATGTTTCGAATGGTCAGGACCTCGATCGCTGCTCAGTATGTGGCCATGACGATCGGTCTCATCTTTCTCACCGGTGCGGTCATCGTCGGCGTCATGCACTACAACCTGCGCCAGTACGTCCTGCAGGAGGCAGCCACCGATGCGCGGGACGCCAGCCGAAACATGGCGGTGCTGCTGGCGGGCGATATCGAGGGGTCGAAGATCGACATTGCGAGCGGAACACTCGTTTCAGTGCAGGCCGAATCGGTGTCGGACTTTGTCAACCACAGTCTCGTCGACCGGACGGCGCAATCGATCGCCGGCGTCGCCACCATCTTCCGCAGGGAGGGCGCCGACTATCTTCGCGTCTCCACCAACGTGAAGAAGGAAGACGGCAGCCGCGCAGTCGGCACCAGGCTTGCGGCCGATCACCCCGCCCAGGCTGCTCTTGCCAGAGGCGAGGCCTACTATGGTCCCGCCGAGCTGTTCGGCAAACAGTTCATGACCGGCTACTTCCCGATCAAGGCGCAAGGGGGAGCCAATGTCGGGACGATGTTCATCGGCATCCCCATGGAAGTCTATTTTGCCAAGATCCACACGTTGCAGGTCATGGCGGTCGCGGCCGGGCTGTTTGCCCTGCTTGCCTTCGGCGCTTTGGCTTATGCCACCGTGAGGCGTTCGGTGCGGCCGTTGCGTTCGCTCATCGCTGCAGTGCGTGACATTGCCGATGGACGGCTTGAGGCCGAGGTCCCCTGTCTTGATAAAGCCAACGAGTTCGGCCAGATCGCCCGCGCCCTCGAGGTCTTCCGTGACAATGCCGTGCGCAAGATCTCGGCCGAGCGCGAGGCCGCTGCCCGGCAGGAAGAAGCGGCCCGGGAGCGGACGCGCGCGGATGGTGAAAAGCAGCAGACCGACCGCGAGATCTCTTTCGCGGTTGACGAACTTGCCACAGGCCTTGGCCGCCTGGCACAGGGTGACGTCTCCCGTGGTATCGACAGCCCGTTTGCAGGGCGGCTCGACGATCTGCGTCGCGACTTCAACGCTTCGCTCGCGCGGCTTCAGGATACGCTGTTGCAGATTCGCGCCAACGCGGCGTCGATCCAGCAAAGCGGTGGCGACATGCGGCAGTCCGCCGAAGCCTTGTCGCGGCGAACGGAGTCCCAGGCCGCCTCGCTGGAGGAGACCGCTGCCGCGGTCGAGGAGATCACCGTGACCGTCCGCGCTTCCGCCGATCGGGCGCAGGAAGCCAACCTCCGGGTCACGGAGACGCGCCGGACCGCGGACGAATCCGGCCTCGTCGTCTCCAGCGCGATCGCTGCGATGGGCCGCATCGAAGAGGCCTCGCGCAAGATCGAGCAGATCATCGAGGTGATCGACGATATCGCCTTCCAGACCAACCTCCTGGCTCTGAACGCAGGCATAGAGGCGGCGCGCGCCGGCGATGCCGGCAAGGGGTTTGCCGTCGTTGCACAGGAGGTGCGCGAACTCGCCCAGCGCTCCGCCGAGGCGGCGCGGGAGATCAAGTCCCTGATCGAGCGTTCGACGCAGGAGGTGGAGGCGGGCTCCCGCCTCGTTCAGGATACCGGTGCCGTGCTTTCCACGATCAGTGCGCAGGTGGCAGCCGTCAGCCAGCACGTCGAGACCATTGCCACGGCCAGCCGCGATCAGTCCGCAGCGCTGCAGGAGGTCAATACGTCCGTCAACCACATGGACCAGATGACCCAGCAGAACGCCTCCATGGTGGAGAGCACGAGTGCCTCCAGCCGCAAGCTCGCGGACGAGGCCGACGCACTGATGGCGCTGGTCGCGCAGTTCCGCCTGGCAGAGCAAGGCAGCGCGGCGCGGAGGTACGCCGCCTGAAGCACCAGTGGCTGCGGATGGTCCGGATATAGAAGTGAAGAAGCAACTGACCCGTCCGGGCAACCGCTACTCCAGCAGCCGTGCCACGAGCGCGGCCTGGGAACTGACCTCGAGCTTCCTGAAAATGTTCTTCACATGCGAGCGCACGGTCTCGTAGCTGAGGCCGCCGCCGAGGGCGATCTCTTTCAGCGACAGGCCCGCGGCGATTGCCGAGGAAATCTCCGCCTCCTTCGGCGTCAGCCGGTAGCGGGCCTGGATGTGCTCACATCTCTGGTGCGCGGCAGCGCCCGGTTCGATGATGACGGCCACCGTCGGACCGTTGAGGAGTTCGGTGAAAGGATCGGACTTCATGCGCAAGAGCGTCAGCTTGTAATTCGCTCCGGTGGCGGATTTCTCCACCGCGACGTAGGGCTTATGCTGCAATCCCTGCCGTGACAGCAGAAATCTCAGCGTTTCCGCGGCTCGCTCGCTTTTCAGTGCAAGCTTGCCGCCTGCCGTCACCGTCGCCGCTTCTCCCTCCGCGATCATGCATTGCGCCCGGTCGTTCAGCGTGCGGATGCTTCCCCTCTCGGAGACGTATATCAGGCCCGCGCCGATCGCTTCGAAAAGCGCATGCCCTGCGCGCCATTCGCCGGACACCAGATCGCCCCGCCGGGCGAAATCGACCGCGCGCCTGAGATGCGGGGCAAGCTCGGTATAGAGCCCGGCTGCATTGTGATTGAAGTCGCTGTCGGTGGAGGAGGTGCAGGTGGAGAGGATGAAGGTGCGGGTATCGTCTCGCACGATGGTGACGCCGATGCTTGTCTCGCAGCCGGTCTGGCTCTTGAGCCAGTCGTTGTAGAACTCCGTCTTGGCCAGTTCCGCGCGCGGGACGATGCTCTCCGCGGTCAAGCCCTGGCCGACCGGCACCGATAGCGTTCCGGGCACCCAGGGGTTGATGGCAGCGAAATGCCGGTGGAACTGGTCAAGTTCGTGGCTGCTGAAGCCGGATACGTAGCCGACATGGGCAACCGGCGAACCGATGTCCTGGTAGTGAAAGGCGGACTTGCCGTTTGGCAGGGTCGTCGCAAGCCGATCGAGAAAGTCCTGCCAGCTGCATTCGCCAAACAGGCTGCCATAGATCAGATCAGTCAGTTCTGCCGAACTTGCCACCGCCATCTGCGACCCGACATTCCTCCGCCTTGATGCTGAACTCAATTAAAGGGGTATTATGGTCGGTTGTGCAATCAAAAAGACCGGCGCGAGCTGCGGCCTGCGTGGACGGCGATAGTCACGCAGGCGAGCCGGAGAGAGTTCCGGCCCGCCACGCAGTCTGAGGTCATCCGCCAGCGGACGTCACGCCCGGCCCTGGGTGACGATCACGGGGATGAGAAGGTCGCCCCAGTTGCCGTCGCCGCCGTGGTGGCGAGCCGAACGCACGAGCTCGACAGAGACCCCGGCCTCTACGGCCTTCATCACGGCATGGTTCAGGCGGTGAAGATCGTTCGCGACCATGCGGATCAGCGCCTGCTGGTCCGGCGTCATCGCCGAGGATTGTTCCTCTGCTCTTTCCTTCACACGGGTCTGGACGGTCATGGCATTTCTCCTCTTTTGATCGGGGTTCTTGAAAGTTTGGTCCTGGGGGTGCGCTTTACGTCTCTGCCTCTCCCCGAATGCGGGGAGAGGCGGGGGCGAGGGCGCGATCTCGCCTCCTGATCTGCCGTTCATTCCGCGGCTGGTCGGAACTGGTCGTGCTCCGTCGATTCTTTCATTGCGGTCGTGGACGACTGCCCGCCGGTGATGGCCATCGATACGGCGTCGAAATAGCCGGTGCCGACTTCGCGCTGGTGCTTGGTCGCCGTATAGCCGTTGACCTCGGCGGCGAACTCCGCCTCCTGCAGCTCCGAATAGGCGGCCATCTGTCGATCCTTGTAGCCGCGCGCCAGCTCGAACATGCCGAAATTCAGCTGATGGAAGCCGGCGAGCGTGATGAACTGGAACTTGTAGCCCATCGCGCCCAACTCCCGCTGGAACTTGGCGATCGTCGCGTCGTCCAGATTTTTCTTCCAGTTGAACGACGGCGAGCAGTTGTAGGCCAGCAGCTTGCCCGGATGCGCCTTGTGGACACCCTCGGCGAACTTGCGCGCCTGTTCGAGATCCGGCTTGGAGGTTTCGCACCAGATCAGGTCGCAGTGCGGTGCATAGGCGACGGCGCGCGCGATGCACGGCTCCAGCCCGTTCCTGACCTGATAGAAGCCCTCCACGGTGCGCCCCGCATCGTAGTCGACGAAAGGCTGGTCGCGTTCGTCGATATCGGAGGTCAGGAGTTTGGCCGCTTCTGCATCGGTGCGGGCGATCACCAGCGTCGGCGTTCCCATGACGTCGGCGGCAAGCCGGGCTGCGTTGAGGTTGCGGATATGGGCGGCCGTCGGGATCAGCACCTTGCCGCCGAGATGGCCGCACTTCTTCTCAGACGCCAACTGGTCTTCGTAGTGGACGCCCGCAGCGCCCGCCTCGATGAAGGCCTTCATGATCTCGAAAGCGTTGAGAGGGCCGCCGAAACCGGCCTCTGCGTCGGCGACGATCGGCGCGAACCAGGTATCGACCGAAAGCCCCTTGCCCTCTGACGTCTCGATCTGGTCGGCGCGCTGCAGGGTCCGGTTGATGCGCTTGGCAAGTTCCGGCGCCGCATTGGCCGGATAGAGCGACTGGTCGGGATACATGGCCGAAGCGGTGTTGGCGTCGGCTGCGACCTGCCAGCCGGAGAGATAGATCGCCTTGAGGCCCGCGCGGACCATCTGCATCGCCTGGTTGCCCGAAAGCGCGCCGAGCGCATTGACGAAGTCCTCCTGGTGGATCAGTTGCCACAGGCGGTTCGCACCCATTTCGGCGAGCGAGTGACGGATCTCGACCGAGCCGCGCAGGCGCTTCACGTCTTCCGCCGAATAGGGACGCGTGATGCCGTCGTAGCGGCCCTTTGGCGCGCTCGGAACGAGATTGTAAAAGTCAGTCATATAATCCATCCTCCATGTCGAACTCTTGTTGCCTGCGCCACTCGCTGATTTGCGAATTGCCGGAAGGCGATGTGAAAATATTTACATCGCAGCGCAAAAATCTTCGAGGGGAAATGAATAATCAAGCTATGGAAACGGGTTAACATGTATCCGACTTGACAAGCGCCAGCTGTAAAATTGTAAATAATGTAAAAGCGTCGATCGATGCAAACGATGCTGCGAGTGTCAAAGGATTGACAATGGCCGAGAACAAGATCTTTGCGGGCCCGAAGGTCCGCCGCATCCGCAACACGCTCGGGCTGACGCAGACGGCCATGGCGGAAGCGCTGTCGATCTCGCCCTCCTATCTCAACCTGATCGAGCGGAACCAGCGGCCGCTGACGGTGCAGCTGCTGTTGCGGCTCGCATCCGTCTACAAGGTCGACATCGAGGATCTCCAGGGCGAGGCGGGCGGCAGCATCCGGCAATTGCGCGACGTGTTCGCAGACCCGCTTCTCTCCGGCGAATTGCCGGGCGATCTGGAACTGGTCGAGGTGGCCGAAGCCGCGCCGAATGTTGCCGGCGGCATTCTCAAGCTCTACCGCGCCTATCGCGAGCAGGCGTCGCGCCTTTCCGATCTCGCCGATCTCCTGGCGAGCGAGGGGCGGGCGACTGCGATCGCCGGCGCACGCCTGCCGATGGACGAGGTGCGCGAGGCGCTGGAGCAGCGGGCGAACTACTTCGACGGTATCGATGTGGCCGCGGAGGCCTTCCATGCAGCACTTGCTCCGGGCGACGATCTGCTGGGCGCGCTCAAGACGTGGCTGAGAAAGGAGCACGGTGTGGTCGTGCGCGTGCTGCCGATCCATACGATGCCGACCCTGCGCCGGCGGTTCGATCGGCATTCCATGCGCCTGTTCCTGTCGGAGCGGCTTTCGCATCACGGCCAGCTGGGCGAGGTGGCGATGGAGGTGGCGCAGATCGCATTGAATGACCAGATTGCGCAGGCGCTGGGCGGTCTCGCGCTATCCGGCAGCGAGGCGCGCCGGATCGCCCGCTTCGAGCTCGCCAGATACGGCGCCCACGCCCTGATGATGCCCTACGATGCCTTTTTCGCCGCCGCCCAGCGGGCGCGTTTCGATCTCGACGTCTTGCGGGCGCGCTTTGCGGTTTCCTTCGAACAGGTGGCAAACCGGCTGACCACGCTGCAGCGTCAGGGGCAGGCGGCGATCCCCTTCTTCCTGCTGGAGGTGGACAATGCCGGTCACCGCCTGCGCCGGGCGGGCGCACAGGGCTTCCCGCAGGCACGCTTCGGCGGCGGGTGTCCCAAGCTCAATGTGCATGCTGCCTTTGCGCAGCCGGGACAGATCCTCGTCGACCGCCTCGAAATGCCTGACGGGTTCGGCTTTCTCGCCTTGTCGAGAACCGTCGAAGGCCCGCAGGCCACGTTCGGCGAACGGGTGCGGCGCACGGCGATCCTTGTTGGTTGCGAGGCGTCCCTTGCAAAGGAAACGGTCTATGGGGAGGCGGTTGCAGCCCTCCCGCCGGTTGCCGCCGGAACCGCGTGTCGCTTCTGTGAACGACAGGGCTGTCTGGCCCGTGCCGAGCCGCCCGTGACGCGCCCTCTGGGGCTCGATGAGATGGTGGCCGGGCTCAGTCTCTTCGATTTTCAATGAATTTCCGCTTGCATTCCGTTATCAAAGCGATTTCAAATATGATACGAATGGTGGGATTGTGATATCAAATTGACAAAGCTTTACGTGAGAATGAAGCTTGTCGCGCGTTGAAAAAGAAAGATAATCAATAAAGAACCGCCACTCGGGGAACCGATAAAACTGGGAGTTACATGCATGAAAAGACGTAACCTTTTGGCGACCGCCGCTGTGATTGCCCTGAGCGCTGTGATTGGCGTGCAGGCCGAGGCGCAAGACAGAGTTGTCAATGTCTACAACTGGTCCGATTACATAGATGAATCGATCCTGGCCGACTTCACCAAGGAGACCGGCATCAAGGTCGTCTACGACGTCTTTGATTCCAACGAGACGCTTGAAACCAAGCTGCTCGCCGGGGGCACCGGCTATGACGTCGTCGTACCTACCGGAAACTTCCTGCAGCGGCAGATTCAGGCCGGCGTCTTTCAGAAGCTGGACAAGTCGAAGTTGCCGAACCTTTCCAACATGTGGGACGAAGTCTCGCAGCGCGTCGCAGCCTATGACCCGGGCAACGAATACGCCATCGACTATATGTGGGGCACCACCGGCATCGGCTATAACGTGAAGAAGGCCAAGGAGATCCTCGGCAGCGATGCGGCTCCGGGCTGGGACGTGATCTTCAATCCGGAGATCGCCGCGAAGTTCAAGGATTGCGGCATCTACGTTCTGGATACGGCTGACGAGATTGTTC
This sequence comes from Rhizobium subbaraonis, assembly GCF_900220975.1. GTDB lineage: Bacteria > Pseudomonadota > Alphaproteobacteria > Rhizobiales > Rhizobiaceae > Mycoplana > Mycoplana subbaraonis. The sequence goes on from NZ_OBQD01000015.1 coordinate 107,656, forward strand.
CGGCGGCGTTGAACTACCTGGGCCTCGACCCCAATTCCAAGGACACGGCCGATCTGGAAAAGGCCGGTGCGCTGCTGGAATCGGTGCGTCCGTTCATCCGCAAGTTCCACTCGTCGGAATACATCAACGCACTCGCCAACGGCGACATCTGCCTGGCGCTCGGCTGGTCCGGCGACATCCTGCAGGCGCGCGACCGTGCGGCCGAGGCCGGCGCGGGTGTAGAGGTGAACTACACCATCCCCGACGGCGGCGCCCTGATGTGGTTCGACATGATGGCGATCCCGACGGATGCCCCGCATGTCGAGGAGGCGCATGAGTTCATCAACTACATCATGAGGCCGGAAGTCGCGGCCAAGGCGTCGAACTACATCTTCTACGCAAACGGCAACAAGGCGTCGCAGGCCTTCATCGACAAGGAGATCATCGACGATCCGGCGATCTATCCGCCGGAAGACGTGATGAAGAAGCTCTACACGAAGCTGCCCTACGATCCGAAGACGCAGCGGGTTGTGACCCGCATCTGGACCAAGGTCGTCACCGGCCAGTAATGCACGAGATACAAATTGCCCGGATATCCTTCCGGGCAATTTGCTGTTGAGCGTCCAGTGCACGATAGGCGGTCGAAATCGACTTCCGGACGGGATCGTGCAGATATCGAACGAAAACAACCGGGGGCAGTCAATGAAATCACTCGGCAATATCCGCCGCTCATTCGCGCCATGGGCGGATCCTCAGTCCAAGCCTTTCATCTCGTTCAGGAACATCACGAAGAAGTTTGGTGATTTCACCGCCGTCGACAACCTGACCCTCGATATCTACCACCGCGAGTTCTTCGCGCTTCTCGGCGCTTCCGGCTGCGGCAAGTCCACGCTTCTGCGCATGCTCGCAGGCTTCGAGCGCCCCACCTCCGGCGAGATCATCCTGGACGGCCAGGATATCGCAGCCATCCCGCCCTACAAGCGGCCGGTCAACATGATGTTCCAGTCCTACGCGCTGTTTCCGCACATGACGGTCGAGAGCAATATCGGTTTCGGACTGCGCCAGGACGGCATGCCAAAGGCGGAGATTGGCGAACGCGTCCAGCAGATGCTCAAGCTGGTCAAGCTCGAGCAGTTCGCCAAGCGCAAGCCGCAGCAGCTCTCGGGCGGCCAGCGCCAGCGCGTGGCGCTCGCCCGTTCGCTCGCCAAGCGGCCCAAGGTGCTCCTGCTGGACGAACCGCTCGGCGCGCTCGACAAGAAGCTGCGCGAGGAAACGCAGTTCGAACTGATGGATCTGCAGCAACAGCTCGGCCTGACCTTCGTCGTGGTGACGCACGACCAGGAGGAGGCGATGACGATGGCGGACCGCATCGCGGTGATGAGCCACGGCAAGGTCGTCCAGGTCGCGACCCCGGCGGAGATCTACGAGGCGCCGAATTCGCGCTTCGTCGCAGACTTCATCGGCGACGTGAACATCCTGGAAGGCAACGTGAAGGCGGCCGGCAACGGCCGCGTGGAGCTTGCCGGCGGCGACTTTACCGTTCGGGCCGTCAGCGATGCCGCCCCCTCGGTCGGCACGAGCGCCGCTTTCGCCATCCGTCCCGAGAAGCTCAAGGTCAGCCGCACCGCACCCGCCGATCCGGCCGTCAACACTTCCGAGGGCGAGATCTGGGATATCGCATATCTTGGCGACATGACCGTGCTGCACATCAAGCTTCCGAGCGGCAAGGTGGTCAAGACCTCGATGCTGAACGCACAGCGCGAGGTGGAAAACCCCATCGGCTACGACGAAAAGGTCTGGGTCTCCTTCGCCGAGACCGCCGGCGTCGTCTTGAGGGATTGAACCATGAAGGCGCTCGGATCCTCCATCTTCAGCCGCCTCGTCATCATCGTTCCTTATGTCTGGCTGCTGCTCTTCTTCCTCGTTCCCTTTGTCATCGTCTTTCGCATATCGCTATCGACGACGGCGATCGCCCAGCCGCCCTACGAACCGGTCTTCTCGCTGGCAGACGGGCTCTCCGGCATCATCGACAATATCCGCCAGTTGAGCTTCGACAATTTCGTCTGGCTGACCGAGGACGCGCTCTATCTCAACGCCTATCTGTCGAGTATCAAGATCGCCGGCATATCGACGCTGCTGACGCTGCTGATCGCCTATCCGATCGCCTATGGCATGGCGCAAGCGCCGCGCACCTGGCGACCTACGCTGCTGATGCTGGTGATCCTGCCCTTCTGGACGAGCTTCCTGATCCGCGTCTATGCGTGGATCGCCATTCTGAAGCCGGAAGGCCTCCTGAACCAGTTGCTGCTGTCTGTCGGCATCATCAGCGAGCCGCTGATCATTCTCAACACCAATTGGGCGATCTATATCGGCATCGTCTATTCCTACCTGCCCTTCATGATCCTGCCGATCTACTCGGCCCTGGAAAAGATGGATCATTCGCTGATCGAGGCCGCGCAGGACCTCGGCTGCCCGCCGATCACCGCATTCTGGAAAGTTACGTTCCCGCTGTCGCTGGCCGGTGTCGTGGCGGGCTGCATGCTCGTCTTCATCCCTGCCGTCGGCGAGTTCGTCATTCCCGATCTGCTTGGCGGTTCGCAGACGCTGATGATCGGCAAGACGCTGTGGAACGAGTTCAACTCCAACCGTGACTGGCCAGTCTCGGCGGCGGTGGCCACCGTGCTCCTGCTGATCCTCGTGGTCCCGATCGTGTTCTTCCAGAACATGCAGGCCAAGGCCGACGAGAAGGGGAGATAAGCCATGACACGCTGGTCACGCTTCAACATCGTCTCGGTCGCGCTTGGCTTCGCCTTCCTGTACCTGCCGATCGTCCTGCTGGTGGTCTTCTCGTTCAACGAATCCAAGCTCGTTACGGTCTGGGCGGGCTTTTCGACCAAATGGTACGTCTCGCTCTTCAACAACCAGGGCCTGATGGACGCCGCCTGGGTGACAATTCGTGTTGCCCTCCTGTCGGCAACCATCGCAACGGTTCTCGGGACCATGGCTGCCCTATCGCTCGTGCGCTACACGCGCTTCCGCGGCAGGATGCTGTTCTCCGGGATGGTCTACGCGCCGCTCGTCATGCCCGAGGTCATCACCGGCCTGTCGCTTCTGCTGCTGTTTGTGGCCATCGGCTTCGATCGCGGTTTCTGGACGGTGACGCTGGCCCACATAACGTTGACGATGTGCTTCGTCGCCGTCGTCGTGCAGTCGCGCCTGCTGTCCTTCGATCGTTCGATCGAGGAGGCGGCGCTCGACCTGGGCGCTACGCCGCTGCGCACCTTCTTCGAGGTGACGCTACCGATCATCGCGCCAGCGGTCTTCTCCGGCTGGGTGCTGGCCTTCACGTTGTCGCTTGACGATCTCGTGATCGCCAGCTTCACCTCCGGTCCCGGCGCCACGACGCTGCCAATGAAGATCTACAGCCAGGTGCGACTGGGGGTGACGCCGGAGATCAACGCGGCCTGCACGCTCTTGATCGCGCTCGTGGCGATCGGCGTCGTCATTGCCTCGATTGTCACCAAGCAGCGGGAACTTCAGCGCCAGCGCGACGAGCAGGCTGCCGTCGCCGGCCGTTGAAATCGGTTCCCGAGGGGCGACCTTTCTGGCGACGCATGAAAACGGTGCAAAACAGCGCAGTGCCGACACGTCCTGAGCCGGCGCGCTTTGATTGGCTCTACGATGGTGGCGCGCCGCCACAGCTTGGGTCGCCAATGGATCAGCGCGCCGCCAGTCCTGTGGCGGCGGCCCGTTTCAGTCCGCGGGGATTTCCGTCAGCACGGATACGGGAGAGATGACCGGATCCGGCCAGGAGCCGCCGATGAGGAAATTGATCGTCGGTGATACGATCGCGTCCTCGGACTGGAAGCGGTCGGCAAGCGACCCTGCCAGCGCGACATTTCTGCTGTGGTAGGGGATCACGCCGGACAGCGAGAGCCGCTTGTCTCGCCCGTCGAACGTGGCCTTGGTGAGTTCCGCCAGGCCGCGCTCGATCCGTCCCTCGATGAGGCCATCGCTGAAATCGAACGATCCGTTCGCGGCCTTGCCCGCATTGAAGACGGCGTTTTCCGCCATCTGCTTTTCGAAGGTCTCCGCGTCGAAGCTGGAAATCGTGCCCTGATCCAGGTTGAACCGGAAGGTGCCTGATATGTCGCCCCTCTGCAGTTCCGATACGGCGCGATCGGTGAAGAGGCTGATGTCGGCGCTGCCACGGCCGACCGGCAGCGGTCCGGACAGTCCGGAAAGGCCCACCAGCGCACCGAGGTCGGCATTTTGAAGCGAGACCTGCAGTTCGCCGCCGGAGCTGCCCCTCTCGTCGCCGATGACCGAGATATGGCCGCTGACATTGCCGCCGAGCAGCGTGGCGTCGGCGATGTCGAGTGATGTGTCCCCATCGACGGAGCGGATGCCGGCCGCAAGCTCTTCGAGCACGACGGGCTCGAAGAGAGCTTCGCGCGCGGACAGGCGCAGGTCCAGGTCGATCGCCGCAAGTGCGGCGACGGGTGCGGGTAAGGAGTCGTCGTCTCCGCCCGGCAGCGGCGAATAGGCGTCGATCATCGAACGGAGATCGATTTTGTCGAACGCAATCGTTCCGCCGATGCGGGGTGTCCCTTGTGGAGGCAGGCTCACGTCGAGCGCACCGGTGGCCTGCGATTCCTGAACCTGAAGCATCAGGCCGTCCACCCGGGCCGTAGCGCCGTTGGTGCTGAGCTGGCCTTCGAGGGACACTTCGCCGAGCTTGCCAACGGGCGAAAAGCGGGTGCCCTGCCAGGCAAGCAGATGTCCGAAGGAGGGGGTGGAGAGCTTGACCTGGCCGGCGGCGTAGGCGTTTGCCGACAGGTTTGCGGTGCCGTCGAAATCGACCCTCAGCGGATCGGAATCAAGGGTGACGCGGACCGCCGAGTTCTGGCCCTTGAGAAGCTGCATCGGCTGGCCGGCGGTGAGCTTCAACCGTGCGACTTCACTGTTGATCACCCCCTGCAGGGCGACGTCAAGTTTCGACGAAACGGCAGACCAGTCGATGCTGCCTTCGACGTCGGATATCCGGTATTGTTCGCCGCGGCGACGGTCTTCGACCACGATTGCGCCATCGCGCATGGCAACCTCACCGAATTCCGGAAGCGGCGCTGCCGTCTCCTGTTCGCCCGCACTGCTCTCCTTGAGCGCAGTGCGCATGCCGTCGCCGCGGCGCCAGTTGAACTTGCCGTGTTCGTCGCGCCTGATGTGGAAGACGGGACGGACGAGCTCCATCTCGCCAAGCGAAGGCGCGCCAAACAGCGAGCCGAGCAGGCTGAAACTTACAGATACGGTCTGGGCGGTGAAAAGCAGTCCGTCGCCCGCCACCGGTGCGGGGTCGGTCAGGCGAGCGTGCTCGAATCGCATCTGCGGATGTGGCCAAAAAGTGAAGGTCGGCGTGCCGCTGAAACTCAGCTGCGCCCCGGTCCAGGCGGATACCTTGGCTTCGATTTGATCTTTCACGCGCTCCGAAGAGACGAGCGCCGGCCCCGACAGGCGCAGCACGACCACGAGCGCCGCCATGACCACGAAAAGCAGCAGCAGCAGCTTCGGTCGAAACCTGTTTTGAATGCCCATCACGTTGTCGGTCCGTTGCCCCGGATGCTCTGTCTCATGCCCCCTCGCAAGGGGATAGGCCTTCGGCCGGAAGAAATCAAATGGATGCGAACGCGAAATACCGCTTTCGGCAAGGCTGTACACTTCGTCTCGCCTTTATATTGCAACGCACCATGGTATACAGGCTCTATTGGAGTGGAGGAACAAAATGAACGGACAAAAGCCGCTTTGGGAGCCGTCGCGTGAAATCATGGAGAAGAGCCCGATGGCGCTCTTCATGAATGCCTGCGCGAAGACTGCGGGTCGAAGGTTTTCCGGATATGACGAGTTTCATGCCTGGTCCGTAGAGGATCGGGCCGCGTTCTGGTCTGCCGTGTGGGAGGACGGTCAGGTCATCGGCGCGCGCGGCGAGCGGGCGCTCGTCAACGGCGACATTATGCTGGATGCTCGATTCTTCCCGGATGCGACGCTGAATTTCGCCGAGAATCTGCTGCGCCGGACCGGGCGTGACGATGCGCTGGTGTTCCGCGGAGAGGACAGGGTGTCCTATCGCTGGAGCTGGGACGAGCTGCACGCCATCGTCTCGCGCCTGCAGCAGGCGCTCGCCGCCATGGGGATCGGGGAGGGCGACCGGGTCGCCGCCATGATGCCGAACATGCCTGAAACCATCGCCTGCATGCTTGCCGTCGCCTCCCTCGGCGCCATCTGGTCGTCGTGCTCGCCCGATTTCGGCGAGCAGGGTGTGCTGGACCGCTTCGGCCAGATCGAGCCGAAGCTGTTCATAGCCTGCGACGCCTATTGGTATGCCGGCAAGCTCCAGGACGTGGGCCAAAAGGTCAAGGCGGTCGCGGGAAAGCTCGGCGCGCCGCTTCTGGTCATCCCCTATGCCGGAGACGCGGTGGCCGTTGCCGCTTCGGTTGAAAAGGGCAGCACGCTTGCCGATTTCATCGCACCGTTCGGGGCCCGGGCCGTCGCCTATCGCCGGCTGCCCTTTTCCCATCCGCTCTACATCCTGTTCTCGTCGGGAACGACGGGCGTGCCGAAGTGCATTGTCCATTCCGCCGGCGGCACGCTTCTGCAGCACCTCAAGGAACACCGCTATCATTGCGGCCTGCGCGAAGGCGAACGTCTCTTCTACTTCACCACCTGCGGCTGGATGATGTGGAACTGGCTGGCCTCGGGCCTCGCCGTCGGCGCCACGCTCTGCCTCTATGACGGCTCTCCCTTCCATCCCGACGGAAACGTCCTGTTCGACTATGCCGCCGAAGAGGGCTTTGCCGTATTCGGCACCTCGGCGAAGTATATCGACGCCGTGAGGAAAGGCGGGCTGACGCCGCGCACGAGCCACGACCTTTCCGATCTGCGCCTTCTGACCTCGACCGGTTCACCCCTGTCGCCCGAGGGCTTCACCTTCGTCTACGAGGGGATCAAGCCCGACGTGCAGCTTGCCTCGATCTCCGGCGGAACTGACATCGTCTCCTGCTTTGTGCTCGGTGTTCCGCTGAAGCCGGTCTGGCGCGGGGAAATTCAGGGCCCCGGCCTCGGCCTTGCGATGGACGTCTGGAACGAGGAAGGCCGGCCGGTCCGCCAGGAGAAGGGCGAGCTTGTCTGCACGAAGGCGTTTCCCTCGATGCCGGTAATGTTCTGGAACGACCCGGACGGCGCCAAGTATCGCGCGGCCTACTTCGAGCGCTTCGACAACGTCTGGTGCCACGGTGATTTCGCCGAGTGGACCAGCCACGGCGGCATCGTGATCCATGGCCGCTCTGACGCCACGCTCAATCCCGGCGGCGTGCGGATCGGCACCGCCGAGATCTACAACCAGGTCGAGCAGATGGAGGAAGTGGCCGAAGCCCTGTGCATCGGCCAGGACTGGGACGACGATGTGCGCGTCGTTCTCTTCGTAAGGCTCGCGCCCGGTTACGTCCTGGACGAGGTGCTGGAAAAGGCGATCCGGACGCGCATCCGCACCGGTGCCTCGCCGCGTCACGTGCCCGCCAGGATCGTCGCCGTCGCCGACATCCCGCGCACCAAATCCGGCAAGATCGTCGAACTCGCCGTACGCGAGGTCGTGCACGGGAGACCGGTGAAAAACAAGGAGGCGCTGGCCAATCCGGAGGCGCTGGAACTGTTCGCCAACCTGCCTCAGTTGCAGGACTGATCTGCCGCTGCCTACGTAAGCCACTGATGCCGTTAACGATTTCAAGCCGCCGAAATTAACCAGTTTCACCAAGAAGTGAATGCCGGAGGCGGCTTGAAATTCGTCAGGTAAGGATTTGTTAAGGCGCGGGCGGCCATGGTCATTGCGACTTGAGCACGTCCAATGTGAGGACGATCGGCGGCCTTGCCGCCTTCATGGCATGACGTCGTATCCTGACGCTTTGGTTGGACAGCATTGAATTGTGACGGGCGGCCGAAAGGTCGCCCGCTTTTTATTTGCCCCCATTCGTGCTGTTCAGCGAACGTGAGACGAAGAAGACGGGGATGAGACCGGCCGCGACGATGATCATGGCCGCGACCGATGCATCTTCCACCTTGGCCCGAGACGCATCCTCGTAGACGAGCGTCGCCAGCGTATTGAAGTTGAACGGGCGCAGCATGATCGTGGCCGACAGTTCCTTCATCGCCTCGATGAACACCATCAGTGCCGCCGTCAGCGTCGCGGGCCGCATCATCGGCAACAGCACCGCGCGCAATGTCTGGGCGCTCGTGCGCCCCAGCGTCCGCGAAGCCATGTCCAGATGCGGCGAGAGCTTGTGGAAGCCGGCGTCGATCGTGCCTTCCGCCATCGTCAGGAAGCGGACGGTGCAGGCGTAAATGATGGCGACGCCGCTGCCGGTCAGAAGCAGCCCCGTCGAGAGGCCGAACCACTCCCGCATGACCGCGTCGACGCCGTTGTCGAAGCGCGCCAGCGGAATGAGCACGCCCATCGCCAGAACGGTGCCGGGCACACCATAGCCGAACGAGGCGAGGCGGCCGGCAAGGACGGTCAGCGGCGAGCGCGCCGTGCGGGCGGCATAGGCGAGCAGGAAGGCGAGCAGCACGGCGACGCATGCCGTCGAAAACGAGATCAGCACGCTGTGCCAGAGCGCGGAGAGAAGGCGCAGCGAGGCGAACTGGTCGAGCCGACGCAGCGCATAGGTACCGAGCACGAGCACGGGAATGGCAAAGCCGAGGGCCGGGGGGAGGAGGCAGGCGACGACTGCTGCCCAGCGCTTCCAGCCTGTCAGCCTGAGGCGGATCGAATCGGCCACGGCCGCCGTGGTCTTGTTGCTGGCGAAGCGCTGCCGGCGGCGGGCCGCGCGTTCTATCACGAGCAGCAGGGCCACGAAGACGAGCATGACGCAGGCGATCTGTGCCGCCCCGGCAAGGCTGCCGCGATTGAGCCAGGTATCGAAGATCGAGAATGTCAGAGTCTGCACGCCCAGATACTCCACCGCGCCGATGTCGTTCAGCGTCTCCATGGCGACGAGCGTCAGGCCGACCATGATCGCCGGTCGCGCCATCGGGATCTGGACCCTGGTGAAGACGGTGAGCGGGCCGGCGCCGAGCGTGCGGGCCACGTCGGCGGCAGCGCGGCCCTGCATCAGGAACATCGCGCGTGCGGCGAGGAACACATAGGGATAGAGGACGCTCGCGAGCACCAGCACCGCCCCTCCAGTGGTGCGCACCTCGGGGAACCAGTAGTCCCGCCGCGTCGCAAAGCCGAAAACCGTGCGGATCGCGGTCTGCACGGGGCCGGTATAGTCGAGGAACTGGCCGAACGCGTAGGCCGAGAGGTAGGAAGGGATCGCCAGCGGCAGCACGAGGGCGACGGTCAGCAAGCGCCGCAGCGGGAATTCGCAGCTCGCCGTCAGCCATGCGGTCACGACGCCGGTGACCGCGGTCGCCGTCGCGACGCCTGCGAGAAGCAGGAGGGTCCGCACCGTCGCGCGCGGCAGCACGTTATTGATCAGGTGCGGCCAGTCGCTGCCCGAGCCGCCGGCGGCGATCATGATGATCGCGATCAGCGGCATCAGCACGACAAGCGAGGTGAACAGCGCTGTCGCGACCAGCGTGCGATGGGTGCTGGCCCCCGATTTGACGCGCTTCTTCATCAGGGCGAAACGGGAAATTGCCTGCAACGCTGTCGTCCTTCCATGCGCCTTTCCCCTGCGGAAAGATTCATTCGGGCGTGGAGGCAGCCGAACGCAGCGACGTGCGAACCGATTGCGGCCGGACGGCCTGTTCCGCGCCGGACTGAACTAGCGCAATTGCCTCACACTGCCAACACGCGCGGCGAGGGAAAGGTGACTTCCACCAACGTCCCCTCGTTCGGGCTGGAGTTGATGGCGAATTGGGCGCGGTTCGCATCGACCATCGCCTTCGTCAGCGGCAGGCCGAGCCCGGTGCCGTCGCCGCGCTTGCGCGCGCCCGTCGTCACCTGCCGGAACGGCTTCATCGCCTGCTCCAGTTCGCTGCGCGTCATGCCGACGCCGGTGTCGCGGATGCGCAGCACGACGCTGCCGTTCACCTCATAGGAGGTCGAGACGACGATCTGTCCGCCGGACGGCGTGAAGCGGATCGCGTTGGCAAGGATGTTGAGGGCGATCTGCTTGATCGAACGCAGATCCGCCACGACTGGCGGAACCGCCGTCGAAAGCGAAGTGCGGATGATCACCCGCTGGCTGTTCGCCTGTGGCTGGACCAGCGCGACCGCCTCGGAGATGGTGTCGTTCAGGCCAACGGCGGTGAAGTCGAGCTCCATCTCGCCGGCCTCGATCTTGGAGATGTCGAGCAGGTCGTTGACGATATCGAGCACGTGCCGGCCGGACCGGCCGATATCGTTGGCATACTCGACATACCGCGGATGGCCGATCGGGCCGAAGCGCTCGCCGGCCATCATGTCGGAAAAGCCGATGATGGCGTTGAGCGGGGTGCGGATCTCGTGACTGACGCGGGCGAGGAATTCGCTCTTGTGCGCGTTCGCCGTCTCTGCCGCCCGCTTGGCGTTGCGCAGTTCCTCCTCGGTCCGTTTCCACTGGGTGATGTCGCGGATGACGGCGCAATAGCCGCTGGAGGAGGAGAGGCGCCCCATCGTCATGAACAGCGGAATGAAGCCGCCGGAGGCCTCCCGGCCGATGACCTCGCGGCCGTCGTTCAGCACACTCGCGACGCCGTGGCCGGCGAGACCGGCGAGATAGTCGATGACGGCCTTCTGGCTCTCATGGGCGAAGAGGATGGCGAACGGCTTTCCGCGCACCTCTTCCTCGTCATAGTTGAACAGCGCGCTTGCCGAGCGGTTGATCGAGCGGATCTCGCCTTCCTGGTCCACCACGACGACGCCATCGGTCGCGGTTTCGAGAATGGAACGCAGCTCGTTGGCTTCGTTGCGAAGCGCTGAAAGATTGGCAGATTCGGCGACAGTGGCCTCGACCGCTGGCGCTTCTGCCTCAAACGGTGCTGCCGGCGAAAGTGCAAGCATGAGCGCGGTGCCGCTTTCCCAGCGGATGGATTGCAGGCGCGCAGTGACGGGCGTGGCCGTGACGCCGTCCGCATGGTGCAGCAGCATCGAGCCCGGCTGGGCCGCGTCTTCCTCTTCCGGCTGGTCCAGCAGGATATCCAGTCCGCCGGCCTGCTCCAGTTCGTCCAGCGAGGCAAAGCCGGTAAGTGCGAGGAATTCCGGATTGGCGTGGATCATCCGGTCGCCCGCATGGATCAGGAGCGCCAACGGCAAGGCGTCGACGACCGATGCCGTCAGCCCGTAGTCCATGGCCGTCCTGGCTGCGGTGATCGACAAGCTCTTCGGTGGCGCATCGTCGGCGTGTTCCCCGACCTCGAGGCCGGGGATCTCGTCGCCGTCCGCGCTCTGCCCGTCCGCCTGCGTCGGTTCCTGCGCCCTGGCGGCGGCCTCGGCCGCGGGAGGATTTGCAGCAGCGGACTCGGCCTTGCTCCCAATAGTCGGGTGTTGCCCGGCTTCGGCCTGCGGCGCTGCCGGCTGGTCCTGCTGCGGGACATCGCCGGGCTGGCGCTTGCCGAACGTCTCGCCGAGCTGGCGGGCGATCTCGCGGAAGGCGGCTTGCTCGCCGCTGGTCAGGGCGGAGCGTCCGCGTCGATCGTCCAGCTGGACGACCTTGTCCGACTGGCGGCGGGCGGCGGGTTCGACGAGGCGAAGGGCAGGACGCTCGCCACGGAATTGGTCGTCGGCCTCGGTATGGTCTGGACTGTCGGCGATGAGCGCGACGGTCTCTTCAGAGGAGGCAGGCGCCTCGCCCTCCATTTCCTCTTCCAGCAACTCGTCGAGCACCGAAGGCGGTGGCGAGATTTCGCCATGCGCCGCGTCCGCCAAGTCGTCCGGCATGTCGCCCGGCGCGTCGTCGGTCGAAATGTCTGCCTGTCCGAAATCGTCTACGTCCGGGACGTCGTGGGCGCCGATCTTGAGGCCAAGCCCGTTTGGATCTTCAACGGCGTCCGCGATCCGAACGATGCCGAAGCCGCGGAACCCGTCGAATTCGCGGCTACGCGAATAGGTGGGAAGGGCTGCCAGATCGACGGGCACGAGCAGGTTCGTTCCCTCGATCGGCCACTGGATCGTCTTGCCCGACCAGGTGTCGCGTCGGTGCAGCTGTTCCGCGATCGCACCGTCCGTATCGAAACCGAATCGGCGGGCGACCTCCGTAAACTGCACGCCGATCACGTCGGCCGCATGCTCTCCGACGACCGCGGCGAACTCGTCGGAGAGCTCGCTGAATACGCCTTCCGCATCGATCTTCCAGACAAAACGGACAGGGCGGATCGACCGTTCGGGCTTGGCGGCTGCTGGTTCGGTATGGCTCTGAAGCGCCGGACGCGCGTCGTCTTCGCCCCCAGGCTGTGCCGCCTGGGCCGGAATGTCGGCGTCGGTAGTCGCAGGGGCGGGCGCGATGTCGCTTTCGGGAGCATCGCCCGTGGCATCAACAGGAATGTCATCGGCCGGCAGCTCCGTCGAAACGTCCGCAACCGGTTCGACTGCCGGAGGAGGTTCGCGCCCTTCCACCGGAACCGTCTCTATGGCTTCGGCCGGCTCTTGCGCCTGCATCGGCTCTCCGGCTGCCGGCAATTCCGCGAGGCCGTCCGCCACGATATCGCTTGAGAGGGATGCGCCTTCTCTCGTCGAGGCCGCGTCTGCAGGAGCCGCGCCGCCGGTCTCCTGTTCCGGGTCCATGTGGCCGAGAATGGTTTCGACGGCGAAAAGCAGGTTGAGGGCCGGTTCGTCGGAAATCCGGCCGAGGGCGGCAGGCAGGAGGCCCTTGCCGGTTGGCACCGGGCGCTTGATGAGCCCGTCGGTCTCGCGCCTGGCAGCCTCCACCATCCGTCGCCGCGCCTCCTCGCTGATCCCGAGGCGGCCGAAGCCGGGCGAGGCGGCGACGATGGCCCCGTCGTCGCCGAGAACCGCCATGTGCGTATCCGGATCGTCGAAACCGACCAGCAGCGAAGCGGCCCGCTGCGCGATCGTCTCGCCCGTTCTTGCCGAAGGCGTGCTGAAGAGGATGGCGTCCTGGCCCGGCTGGAGCGTGATGCGCTCGACATGGGTGTTTACCGGCAGGCCGCGATATCCGGTGCCAATGCGCAAAAGCATGCTGCGCCCGATCCCGCTATGCGGCAGTTGCCGCGCGGCGGCTGCAAGCTGGCGGAATACCACGTCGCCGGTGGGCAGGGGCGCGTCGAGAAAATCGTAGATCGACATGTGGCCGAAGAGCGCGGCGCCGCGGCCGTTCGCCCAGAGAACACTCTGCATATCGAGCGAAAACAGCACCACCGCCTCGCCACGGGCGAACGGAAGGCGCACCCGTTCGTGCACGGCGACGTCTATAAAGGGGTACTGATGAGCGGACATCGGCAGCCTGTCATGGGTTCCCGGCGGCCACCGCCGCACGCTTAACGCTTTATTAATAGCGGCGGGCACTGCACGGGTCCAGCTTCGCCGCTCTCGCCGTCCCGCTCTTTCAGCCGGAAGGGTTAACGTTGTGCGCCGCACAATAATGTTGCAACGCACAATAAGATCGTATATAAGCAACTCATTCCGCAATCAGGCCCTCGTTGCGAGGGCTGTATCAAGGACGATTGAAATGGCAGTTAAGAAGACCGATGACGTATTCTCCTTTGCCGCATTCGACCCGGCCAAGGTATCCGACAGCTTCCGCGAGTTTGCCGAGAAGGGCGCCGTTCAGAGCAAGGAAGCCTATTCCAAGCTGAAGACCGCCACCGAAGACGCGACGAAGGTCGTCGAGGCAACCCTCGAAAACGCTCAGGCCGGCACCGTCGAACTCGGCCTTGCCGCCATCGACGCGCTGCGCACCAATGCCGAGAGCTCGCTTTCGCATATGGAAGCGCTGCTTGGCGTGAAGTCCGTCTCCGAACTGTTCGAGCTGCAGACTGCCTTCCTGCGCAAGCAGGCCGAAGTCGTCGTCGAACAGGCAAAGACCATGCAGGAAGCAACCCGCAAGGTTGCCGAGAAGGTTGCCGAGCCCGGCAAGTCGGCAGCCGAAAAGGCGCTGAAGACCTTCAAGGCCGCCTGAGCATATTCATCAGGACGGCGTCTGCCTCGCGCTCGCTTGAAGCGCCGAGCCGGACGCTAGGGGCAGAAAAGGGCTGGACGCCATGTCCGGCCCTTTTTAATATGGATCGGTCAACTAGGGGCTTGCAATCTCGTCTGCCTGCCCGTATGTGAACGCCAAAGCGCCAAGGCGCTTTGAGTGCGGTTGTAGCTCAGTTGGTTAGAGCGCAGGTTTGTGGCACCTGAGGTCGGAGGTTCGAGACCCCCCAACCGTACCATTTCTCCACTTGTCCGACCCGGACCCACAGGTAACGGTTTGTCCCTGAGACATGCCTCGTGACGAACGAGGCTATCGATATCTTCCCAAACTCCTGTTGTGTAGCACTTCTGAAAATCCAATGGATTTTCGCGACGTCATCATCGCATGGCTGATCTTGCTGTTCATCTTGTACCCGATGACACGGCATCCGTTGTTTTCCCGGACAGGAGCCGCCCCCTTGAGCACGAGCGTGTGCCAGCCTTGCTGACGGCCGCTGACCTGATACGGCGCAGGCGCACAAGAGGCATCGTTCGAAGAAACCGATGCAGCCTGGGCAGCGCGCGCGGAGCCCGTTCGCGAGTCACGGTCGCGACCGCAGGAGATCATCCAGGTTTTCCCGCAGCATTGATGAGGCTCATTCATAAGTACATGCGATCTCCACTGGCTAATCGCACCGCAGGACAGGTGCTATGGTGGACGCGAATGGCGCAAAGTCGCCGGCATCGGTCAGGAAGGAACACCCCATGGAAATTCGCCGCGCAGGAACTCAGGCTTCGACCAAGGGGCCATCGGACTGGTTCACCGGAAGCGTCCGCATCGATCCGCTCTTTCCCGCCAGCTCGCCTGCGCGGGCGGCAGGCAATGCGGTGACGTTCGAGCCCGGCGCGCGCACCGCCTGGCACACGCATCCGCTCGGGCAGGTGCTGCTCGTTACGGCCGGTTGCGGCCGCGTGCAGCGCGAGGGCGGCCCGGTCGAGGAGATCCGGCCCGGCGACGTTGTCTGGTTCGAGCCCGGTGAAAAACACTGGCATGGTGCTGGTCCGGCGACGGCGATGACCCATATCGCCATCCAGGAGGCCCTCGACGGCAAGGCGGTCGAGTGGATGGAGAAGGTCACGGACGCGCAATATGGCGCCGTCTGATCCGTCCCGCGAAGACTTGGCTCGCGAAACGAAAGAGAAAGCGTCATGAAGAAGCGTGTTCCTGGCCGGACGGCCGAGAGGTTTCGGAATCGGCTTCGGCTGCAGGGGGGCTGAACCACGGCTATGCTGCCGGCCCTGGGCGTTCCGATGCGGTCAATCTTATCCTCGGGACGACCACGCTTCACCGCCCCGGTGAGAATCTGGGAGCAGCGAGCGTGGAATTGTCGGGCAGCGAACACGCCGCGATGATTGAAGCACTGCATAATTTGGCGATCCGGGGCGCGCGCAATCCCGCAAATCTCCAAACACGGGTCGGCCGATAGGCCTCCATTTCATTATCATCAGTTCGTACAGAAAGAAGGAATTGCCGCATGAAAACCTATGGTTTTGCCGCGATCGATGCCAGGGAGCCGCTCGTCCCGTTCACGTTCGAGCGTCGCGCTCCGCGCGCAAACGACGTCGTCATGGAGATCCTCTATTCCGGGGTCTGCCATTCGGATCTGCACATGGCACGCAACGACTGGCACTGGACGGTCTATCCGCTGGTGCCCGGCCATGAGATCGTCGGGCGCGTCATCGAGATCGGCAGCGAGGTCACCCGCTACAAGGTGGGTGATCACGTCGCGGTGGGCTGCATGGTCGACAGTTGCCTCGAATGCGACCAGTGCGGGCGCGGGGAGGAGCAGCTTTGCCGAAAGGGCAACACGGGCACCTACAATGCGCCCGACCGCATCACCGGCGATATCACGCGCGGCGGCTACTCCAAGCACCTCGTCGTTCGCGAGGAGTTCGCCTGCCGCATTCCGGACGGACTCGACCTGTCCCGCGCCGCACCGTTGCTGTGCGCCGGCATCACCACCTATTCGCCGCTCAGGACGTGGAACGTCGGTCCCGGCAGCCGTGTCGGGGTCATCGGGCTTGGCGGTCTCGGACACATGGCGGTCAAGCTTGCCGCGGCGATGGGCGCGGAGGTGACCGTGCTCAGCCGTTCGAGCGGCAAGGCGGAGGATGCGCTTGCGCTCGGCGCCGACAAGCTGCTGATCTCGACCGATGCAGAGGCGATGGAGGCGGCACAGTCCAGCTTCGACCTGATCGTCGATACCGTCCCCGTCAAGCACGATCTCGATCCTTACCTGCCGTTGCTGGATGTCGACGGTACGCTGGTCATCGTCGGTCAGGTCGGACCGATGAGCGCATTCAACAGCGTTCCCATGCTGCTGGGTCGCCGTCGCGTCGCCGGCTCGCCGATCGGCGGCATCCGCCAGACGCAGGAGCTTCTAGACTTCTGCGCCCGCAAGAACGTGCTTCCGGATGTCGAAATGATCCGCATGGATCAGATCAACCAGGCCTTCGACCGGATGGAGCGCTCGGACGTGCGCTATCGCTTCGTCATCGACATGGCGTCGCTTCAGGCCGCGTAATGAGACCTCGGCAGGGCCAGTGAGGCCTTGGTTTCAGCAGGCATGACCGGGTCCTCGGAGTGGCCCGGTAATGCCGTCCCCGTGCCGGGGCGATCGCGGCTGGACCATACGCTGCCGCGTCAGACGAAGATCCCCTGTTCCTGATCCACCAGTTCCTGCACGAAGCCTGTCACCGTACGCACCCGCGCAAGGTCCCTGGCACTTTCGTGATAGGTGGTCCAGTAAGCCCGCCGGATCGTCGCGTCCGGGAGGATGCGGACAAGTTCCGGGTCCTGCCGGGCGATATAGTTGTGAAGGATGCCGATGCCGGCGCCGGAGCGCACGGCTTCCGTCTGTCCCGTGGCGCTCGATATCTCGAACGAGGCGTTCCAGTTGCGTAGGATCTCGCCGGTGAAGTCGAGCGAGGCGGTGAAGATCAGGTCCTCCACATAGCCGATGCGCCGATGCGTTTTCAGCGCCTCGATGTCGCCGGGTTCGCCGTTGCCGGCAAGATAGCCGCGACTTGCATAGAGTCCGAGCGTATAGTCGGTCAGCTTGGAGGAAACGAGCCGCCCCTGGTCGGGCCGTTCGAGCGTGATGGCGATGTCGGCCTCGCGCTGCGAAAGGGAGAAGGAGCGCGGCACCGGCACGAGCTGGATTTTCAGCTCCGGGTGGCGCGCCGTCAGTCGGCCGAGCCGCGGCGCCAGGAACGACACGCCGAAGCCATCCGGCGCGCCGATGCGCACGGTGCCCGCGACGGCGGCATCGATGCGGCCGATACTGGCCTGGGCTGT
Source organism: Rhizobium subbaraonis (assembly GCF_900220975.1). Lineage (GTDB taxonomy): Bacteria > Pseudomonadota > Alphaproteobacteria > Rhizobiales > Rhizobiaceae > Mycoplana > Mycoplana subbaraonis. Next base: position 125,097 of record NZ_OBQD01000015.1, read on the forward strand.
GAGCATTTCCGTCTCCATCCGCTCGGCGGCGTGGAGGAACACTTCGCCCTCCGCCGTGAGCTCGCAGCCATTCGTCCGCCGGACCAGAAGCCGCGTCTTCATCTCCTTCTCCAGCGCGCTGACGCGGCGGCTGAGCGTCGCGTGGTTGACGCCGAGCCGGCGGGAGGCGGCCAGAAGTTGTCCGGTGCGGGCAACCGCGAGAAACATGCGAACGTCGTCCCAGTTCATGATTTCGCCTTCGACCCCGGTTGGGGCTATAATTTATGCACAACGGTTGCTTACATCAGGCGATTGAGTTGAGCAATTTGTAGTGCGATCATGCCTTTATAAACAGTTGGAGGAAGTCCCATGCGTGAGATCGGACATTTCATCGGCGGCAAGCACGTTGCCGGCAAGAGCGGCCGCACGGCCGACGTATTCAACCCCGCCACCGGCGAAGTGCAGGCAAAGGTCGCACTGGCAGGCGATGCCGAGCTCGCCGCCGCCGTCGAAGTGGCCAAGGCCGCCCAGCCCGCCTGGGCTGCGGCCAATCCGCAGCGCCGCGCCCGCGTGTTCATGAAGTTCGTCCAGCTCTTGAACGAAAACATGAACGACCTTGCCGAGATTCTTTCGAAGGAGCACGGCAAGACCATCGAGGACGCCAAGGGCGACATCCTGCGCGGCCTCGAGGTCTGCGAATTCGTCATCGGCATCCCGCATCTTGCCAAGGGCGAGTTCACCGAAGGCGCCGGTCCGAACATCGACATGTACTCTATGCGCCAGCCCGTGGGCATCGGTGCCGGCATCACGCCGTTCAACTTCCCGGCGATGATCCCGATGTGGATGTTCGCGCCCGCGATCGCCTGCGGCAACGCCTTTATCCTCAAGCCTTCCGAACGTGACCCCTCAGTGCCGATCCGCCTTGCGGAACTGATGATCGAGGCCGGCCTGCCGGCAGGCATCCTCAACGTCGTCAACGGCGACAAGGGTGCGGTCGACGCGATCCTCACCCATCCGGACATTGGCGCGGTATCCTTCGTCGGCTCCACGCCGATCGCCCGCTACGTCTATGGCACCGCGGCGATGAACGGCAAGCGCGCCCAGTGCTTCGGCGGCGCCAAGAACCACATGATCATCATGCCCGATGCCGACCTCGACCAGGCCGCAAACGCGCTGATGGGCGCAGGCTACGGCTCCGCCGGCGAGCGCTGCATGGCAATCTCGGTCGCCGTCCCGGTCGGCGAAGAAACCGCCAACCGCCTGATCGACAAGCTGACGCCGATGGTCGAGAGCCTGCGTATCGGCCCCTATACCGACGAGAAAGCCGATCTGGGCCCGGTCGTCACCAAGGAAGCCCAGGCGCGCATCAGGGGCCTGATCGATCGCGGCGTGGAAGAGGGCGCGAAGCTCGTCGTCGATGGCCGCGATTTCAAGCTTCAGGGCTATGAGGACGGCTATTTCGTCGGCGGCTGCCTGTTCGACCACGTCACCCCTGAGATGGACATCTACAAGACCGAGATCTTCGGGCCGGTCCTCTCGGTCGTGCGTGCGAAGAACTACGAGGAAGCGCTTTCGCTGCCGATGAAGCACGAATACGGCAACGGCGTTGCGATCTACACCCGCGACGGCGATGCGGCCCGTGACTTCGCCTCCCGCATCAACATCGGCATGGTCGGCGTCAACGTGCCGATCCCGGTTCCGCTTGCCTACCACTCTTTCGGTGGCTGGAAGGCCTCTTCCTTCGGCGATCTCAACCAGCACGGCACGGATTCGATCAAATTCTGGACGCGCACCAAGACGGTCACAAGCCGCTGGCCGTCGGGCATCAAGGACGGCGCCGAGTTCGTCATGCCGACGATGAAGTAAATCTCGGATAGGTGGCCTTGCTCGCGAGGCCCACCGAGCTAAAAAAGACGGCGGCCTCTCGGCCGCCGTTCGCATTTCTCGGATCGCGTGCGTCGATCAGTTGCCCGGGCCGTCGTTCACGCCGACCTTGTCGACCAGTTCCGATGCCTTCTTGCGGTTGGCGGCGATCTCTGCGAGCGGCAGCGTGTCCGGCTTGATGGTGCCGAACGACTTGACGATGTCCGAGGGCTCCTTGCCTGGCATGACAGGATACTCGAAGACCTGCTCGGCATAGATTTCCTGGGCTTCGCCGGAAGCGAGGAAGTCGATCAGCTTCTGCGCGTTTTCCTTGTTCGGCGCATTCTTCGCCATGGCGACGCCCGACACGTTTACATGCGTGCCGCGATCGTTGGAGTTGGGGAACAGGACCTTGATCGCGTTGGCCCAGTCCTTCTGCTCCGTCTCCTTGTCATTGGTCATCATCAGGCCGACATAGTAGGTGTTGCCCAGGGCGATATCGCATTCGCCGGCGAAGATGGCCTTGGCCTGGTCCCGGTCGCCGCCGTCCGGCTTGCGGGCAAGGTTGGCTTTCAGCCCCTTCAGCCACTCTTCCGTCTTTGCCTCGCCGTCATGGGCGATGAGCGATGCGATCAGGCCGACATTATAGGAGTGCTGCGCATCGCGGATGCAGATCTTGCCCTTCCACTTCGGGTCGGCCAGCTCTTCATAGGTGATCGTATCCTGTGCGACGCGGTCCTTGGAGGCGTAGACGACGCGGCCGCGCGTGGTCAGGCCGACCCAGGCGCCGTCGGGATCGCGATACTGTGCCGGAATGTCGGTGTCCACGATCGCGCTCTTGATCGGCTGCGTGACGCCGGCGTCCTTGGCTTCGGTAAGGCGGCTGATGTCGACCGTCAGGATGATGTCCGCCGGCGAATTCTCGCCTTCCGCCTGGATGCGCTCCACGAGGCCCTTGTCCAGGAACAGCACGTTCGTCGCGATGCCCGTCTCCTGGGTGAAGCGGTCGAGCAACGGCTTGATCAGGTCGGGCTGGCGATAGGAATAGATGTTCACTTCTCCCTCTGCCAACGCCGGTGCGGCGGTGCTTGCGGCTAGCGCAAGGGCAAGTGCGATCTTCCATGAGTGTGCCATGGGACGGTCCTCCTTATATCTTAACTGGCTAAGTCACCTTTAGCGGGGGGCGGTCGGCAGTCAATGCCGCGCGCGCTTATAACATGAATTTGATTTTCCGCTTTTTTGGAATTGTTCCAAACTTTGATACGGCCTATATGTAGAGCCAACCTTATCGGATTCGGAGTCGGCAATGCGCCTGACGAAACAGACCAACTATGCTGTGCGGCTGCTGATGTACTGCGCTGCGAACGGCGAAAAGCTGAGTCGCATTCCCGAGATCGCCAGGGCCTATGGCGTTTCGGAGCTGTTCCTGTTCAAGATTCTCCAGCCGCTGACGCGTGCGGGACTTGTGGAAACGGTGCGCGGACGTAACGGCGGGGTCCGACTGCCCAAGCCCGCGTCAGAGATCACGCTGTTCGACGTCGTGCGCGTAACCGAGGATTCGTTCGCCATGGCCGAATGTTTCGAGGCCGGCGAAATCGAGTGTCCGCTGGTCGACAGCTGCGGCCTGAACGCCGCGCTGCGCAAGGCGCTGAACGCGTTCTTCGATGTCCTGCAGCAGTATACGATTGACGACCTGGTCAAGGCGCGCCCGCAGATCGGCTTCCTGCTTGGGCTTGAAGGTCCGCCTGCCGAGCGCCAGCCTGCGGCCTGAGAGCTGCTTTTCCGTCTGAGCCAGCCCCGTGCCCGTCCGGTCGCGGGGCTTTTTCGTGCGGCGCACTTTCGCTTGCGGCGCTATTGAAAAGTGCCCATCCCTTTGTCGACGAATTCCTGAATAATGAAGCCGATCGCGGTCGGATCCAGCTCCGACTTGTCGATGCGGAAGTCGACGCCATAGTCGTCGATGTTCTGGAAGTAGGCGTCGGCGATCGACGACGAGATGACGCCGATCGGGCCGATATAGCCGTTCTGGCGAAGTTCAGGGACCGTCTCGCGGAAGTCCGCCTGCGGCTGCAGGCGGTTGTCCATCAGGATCATGTCGAGGCGCGGTTCGCCGGTGCGGATGAATTCGAGGGCGGCCTCCACCGTCTCGACATAGTGCAGCTTGACATCGACGTTCGGTACCTTGCGCATCAAGGCGCGCATGATGACGTTCTCGGCGGGATCGTCGTCAACGAGCAGGATGTTTATGGTGACGGTCATGGCGAGCTCGGCCTGGGCGTTAACCGGTTGTCTATCTTGCATGTGGACCGGTTGGTCTCGCGCGACGTCGTCCGGAAGCCGCGGTAGCGTCCCGCCACATTCGTCGCACTGTGGTTCAACAAACGGTCTACCACAACCCCTCGTTTTGCAATTGTACACCGTTCCCAGTGGTCCGGCCTACTGAATGATCTGCTCTCGGATCGCTTTGGCGACCATTTGCGTGCGGTTCACCACGTCGAGCTTCTTCAGGATCGTTGCGGTATGGGAGTTGACGGTGTGCTCCGAGACCGAAACGATGAGGGCTATCTCGCTCGCCGTCTTGCCATAGGATATCCACCGCAGGATTTCGGTCTCGCGCCGAGTCAGGCCTGTTCCGGTTTTGATCGATAGGACGGCACGAAAGAAGTAGTCGAAGACGCAAGCGGTCTCGTAGCATAGTTCCATGTGCTGCTGGCGATGGATGTCGCTGTTGTCGCCGAGGTAGATCACCGCATGGCGGGCGCCGGACGTGGCCTGTACGGGAACGGCCGCCGCCAGCTCGAAGCCGAGTTGCGTCAGCAGGCTATGTGTCGCGCCGTCGCCGGTCTCAACCGGCAGATCCCCGGCTCGCCAGACCGTCGGTATGGCCGAGCGGTGAAGGCTTTTCGCCACGTCGGATTCGTGGAAGCGGTGCCGCTTGTCGTAGGTTTCCGCAAGGCCGGCCGACAGGTCGTGCAGCACAAGCTTGCTCGCAAGGCTGCCGCCTTCCTGATCCGCCCCCAACTGAATGACGCAGAAATGCTCGAAGCCGAAGCGCAGCGCCGTGCCGTGAAACAGGCGGAAGAAATCGACACGATTGAGAGCCTTGTCCAAATCGCATTCGAAATCATATCGGCGATGATGCGGTGAAAGTGCGGCCACGCGGCTCCCCAACCATCTGACGCAGGACTGTAGCCGCGCAAAAAGCATGAGCAAAGAGTATTAGGTCCGTTTTTTCGCAGTGGGACACATTTTTCCGTGAGAATATGCCTGACATGCACGTAAGTGACCGTTTCTGGGAGCAATTTCGTACGTTTCGCGCATGTCGGTCAGGTGTGCCGGCAGTTGTGTCCGTTCGATTCATGCCCGGTATGCGTCGCCGGCCTGCCATGGGCGCGAGACAGATGAAATGGCCCGTAAAATGCCTTCTGCGGATGATTTTTCTCTACTGTTTTACATCTGGATAAAATTATTCGCGGCCTTATTGCAATCGCGCGGCAAATATCGTTCCATCCGCGCAAGGCCGGGGGCCCGACTTGCGCACCCGCGACCGAAACAAACAAAAAAGCAAAATCTGGGAAGCTCGCTATGAAAAAGCTGACTACTCTCCTCGCGGCGACCGCGCTTGCGTCCATGATGGCGTCTGCCGCCTGGTCCAAGACCCTCGTCTATTGCTCCGAAGGATCGCCGGAAGGCTTTGATCCCGGCATGTATACCGCTGGTACGACGTTCGACGCATCGTCGCGCACGGTCTACAACCGCCTCGTTGAATTCAAGCACGGCAGCACGGAGATCGAGCCGGGCCTTGCCGAAAGCTGGACCGTTTCCGACGACGGCACTGTCTACACCTTCAAGCTCCGTCCGGGCGTGAAGTTCCAGACCACCGAATTCTTTACGCCGACGCGCGAACTCAGTGCCGACGACGTCATCTTCTCGTTCGAGCGCCAGTACAAGGAAGACAACAAGTGGAACAAGTACGTCGCGGGCGCGTCCTGGGAGTACTTTGCCGGCATGGGCTTCCCGGAACTGATCAAGTCGATCGAGAAGGTTGACGATCTGACGGTCAAGTTCACCCTCAACCGCCCGGAAGCGCCGTTCCTCGCCAACCTCGGCATGGACTTCGCCTCGATCCTGTCGAAGGAGTACGCCGACAAGCTCGAAGCCGACGGCAAGATGGAGCTGATGAACCAGCAGCCGCTCGGCACCGGCCCCTACACCTTCGTTGCCTATCAGGCCGACGCCGCCATCCGCTACAAGGCCAACCCGGACTACTGGGGCGGCGCGCAGAAGATCGACGACCTCGTCTTCGCGATCACGACCGACGCCGCCGTCCGCGCCCAGAAGCTCAAGGCCGGCGAATGCCATATCATGCCTTATCCGAACGCCGCTGACGTTGCCGGCCTGAAGGAAGACCCGAACCTGACGGTTCTGGAGCAGGAAGGCCTGAACGTCGCCTACCTCGCCTACAACACGCTGGTGGCTCCGTTCGACAAAGTCGAGGTCCGCAAGGCGCTCAACATGGCCGTCAACAAGCAGGCCATCGTCGATGCTGTGTTCCAGGGCGCGGCAACGGTTGCCAAGAACCCGATCCCGCCGACCATGTGGTCGTACAATGACGCCGTCGAAGACGACAAGTACGATCCGGAAGCAGCCAAGAAGATGCTTGAGGATGCAGGCGTTTCCGGCCTGAAGATGAAGATCTGGGCCATGCCGGTCGCTCGTCCCTACATGCTCAACGCGCGCCGCGCCGCCGAGCTGATGCAGGCCGACCTTGCCAAGATCGGCGTCGAGGTCGAGATCGTCTCCTACGAGTGGGCCGAATACCTCAAGCTCTCCTCCGACAAGAACCGCGACGGTGCCGTCATCCTCGGTTGGACCGGCGACAACGGCGATCCGGACAACTTCCTCGACACGCTGCTTGGTTGCGACGCCGTCGGCGGTAACAACCGCGCACAATGGTGCAACAAGGAATTCGACGACCTGATGACGAAGGCCAAGGCGACCGCCGACGTTGCAGAGCGCACGAAGTACTATGAAGAGGCCCAGGTCATCTTCAAGAAGGAAGCCCCTTGGAACACCATCGACCACTCGCTCGTCGCCGTCCCTATGAACAAGAAGGTCACGGGCTTCGTGATGGACCCGCTCGGCATCCACCGCTTTGACGGTGTGGACATCGCCGAGTAAAATACCAACAAGAAAAGCACGCCGACAAAGAGTGTGCATTGCCGGCGGCCCGAAGACATTCGGGCCGTCGGTTTTTTCCAACAGGGATTGGCTCCCATGCTACGCTTCATTCTCGGACGGCTTGCCGTCCTGATACCCACGTTCATCGGGGTATCGATCATTGCCTTCTCGTTCATCCGACTCCTTCCCGGCGACCCGGTCATGCTGATGTCCGGCGAGCGGGTCATGTCGCCAGAACGCCATGCCGAACTGATGAACCAGCTCGGCCTCGACCGGCCGATGTATGTGCAGTACCTGGATTACCTGGGCGGGCTGCTGACCGGCGACTTCGGCAGCTCGATCGTCACCAAGCGCCCGGTGCTGGACGACTTCCTGCAGCTCTTCCCGGCGACCCTCGAACTGTCGCTCTGCGCCATCATCCTCGCCGTCTGCTTGGGGATTCCCGCAGGCGTTCTGGCGGCTGTAAAGCGCGGCTCGTGGATCGACCAGACCGTGATGGGCGCGGCCCTCGTCGGCTATTCGATGCCGATCTTCTGGTGGGGCCTGCTGCTGATCATCTTCTTCTCCGGCTATCTGGGCTGGACTCCCGTCTCGGGCCGCATCTCGCTGTTGTATTTCTTCCCGCCCGTCACCGGTTTCATGCTGATCGACAGCCTTCTGTCCGGGCAGGCTGGCGCCTTCAAGTCGGCGGTCACCTACCTGATCCTGCCCACGATCGTGCTGGCGACGATTCCGCTCGCCGTCATCGCCCGCCAGACGCGGTCGGCGATGCTCGAAGTGCTGGGTGAAGACTACGTCCGCACCGCCCGCTCCAAGGGGCTCGCACCCTTGCGCGTCGTCGGCGTGCATGCGTTGCGCAACGCCATGATTCCGGTCATCACCACCATCGGCCTGCAGGTCGGCGTGCTGCTGGCCGGCGCGATCCTGACGGAAACGATCTTTTCCTGGCCGGGCATCGGCAAGTGGATGGTCGATTCGGTGTTCAAGCGGGATTACGCGGTAGTGCAGGGCGGCCTGATGCTGATCGCCGGCGTCATCATGCTCGTGAACCTGATCGTCGATCTGCTCTACGGGTTCATCAACCCGCGGATCCGGCACTAGGAGGTGGCTGAAATGACTGCAATCGAAAGCAAGGCCGTCGATCCGAAGGTCGCCGAAGCCAAGGCGCCGCCGTCCGGTCTCTCCGAATTCTGGTTCTACTTCTCGCGGAACAAGGGTGCGGTGATCGGCCTGGTGGTCTTCCTGATCATCCTGTTCGTCGCGATCTTCGCGCCCATCGTCGCGCCGCACAGCCCGAGCGTCCAGAACCGCGACATGTTGTTGATGCCGCCGGTCTGGCAGGCAGGCGGCAGCTGGGGGCACATCCTCGGCACGGACGCTGTCGGCCGCGACATCCTCTCGCGCCTGATCTATGGCGCGCGCTTCTCACTCTTCATCGGCCTCGTCGTCGTGACGCTGTCGGTGATCTCGGGTGTGTTGATCGGTCTCGTCGCCGGCTATTTCCGCGGGCGGGTCGATACCTTCATCATGCGCATCATGGACATCATCCTGGCGTTTCCCTCGCTGCTGCTGGCGCTGGTGCTGGTCGCAGTGCTCGGCCCCGGCCTGCTGAATGCGATGATCGCGATCTCGCTCGTCAACCAGCCGCACTTCGTGCGCCTGACGCGTGCGGCCGTGATGACCGAGCGCACCAAGGATTATGTGGTCGGCTCGAAAGTGGCGGGTGCGGGCACCCTGCGGCTGATGTTCCTGACCATCCTGCCGAACTGCTTGGCGCCGCTGATCGTGCAGGCGACGCTCGCCTTCTCGGCGGCGATCCTGGACGCGGCAGCCCTCGGCTTCCTCGGCATGGGCGCCCAGCCGCCGACGCCGGAATGGGGCACGATGCTTGCCGAAGCGCGCGAATTCATCCAGCGCGCCTGGTGGGTCGTCACCTTCCCGGGCCTTGCCATTCTCATCACCGTGCTCGCCATCAACCTGATGGGCGACGGCCTGCGCGATGCTCTTGATCCGAAATTGAAGAGGTCGTGATGTCGCTCCTCGAAATCCAGAACCTGGTCGTCGAATTCCAGACGGCCTCTGGCCCGTTCCGGGCCGTGGACGGTGTCTCGCTGAAGGTCGACGAGGGCGAGGTGCTCGCCATCGTCGGCGAATCCGGCTCGGGCAAGTCCGTCTCCATGCTGGCCGCCATGGGCCTTCTGCCCTGGACCGCCAAGGTCACCGCCGACAAGCTCACCTTCTACGGCCGCGACATGCAGTCGATGTCGGACGCCGAGCGGCGCAAGATCATCGGCAAGGAGATCTCGATGATCTTCCAGGAGCCGGTAGCCAGCCTCAATCCGTGCTTCACCGTCGGTTACCAGATCGAGGAGGTGTTGCGCGTGCATACCGATCTCGACCGCAAGGCGCGGCGGGCCCGGGCGATCGAGCTGTTCCAGCTTGTCGGCATCCCCAACCCGGAGGAGCGACTCGGCCACTATCCGCACCAGATGTCTGGCGGTCAGTGCCAGCGTGTGATGATCGCGACAGCGCTCGCCTGCAATCCGAAGCTTCTCATCGCCGACGAGCCGACAACGGCGCTCGACGTGACGATCCAGAAGCAGATCCTCGACCTTCTGATGAAGCTCCAGGCCGAGCACGGCATGGGCCTCATCATGATCACGCACGACATGGGCGTGGTGGCCGAGACCGCCGATCGCGTGATCGTGCAGTACAAGGGCCGGAAGATCGAGGAGGCCGACGTGCTCTCGCTCTTCGAGAATCCGAAGAGCGTCTATACCAAGGCGCTGCTGTCCGCCCTGCCGGAAAATGCCGTGGGTGGCAGGCTGCCGACGATCACGGAAAAGCTCACCGACCAACAGATTTTCGAGGGAGCCGTTCGATGACCCCCGTTCTCGAGGCGCGCAATCTCAAGCGCGACTACCACATCCCCGGAAGCCTTCTCAAGAAGGCCAAGACGGTCCATGCGGTCAAGGGCGTGAGCTTCAAGGTCGAGCAGGGCAAGACGCTCTCGATCGTCGGCGAAAGCGGCTGTGGCAAGTCCACGCTTGCCCGCATGGTCACGATGATCGACCCGGTCACGTCGGGCGAGATGCTGATCGACGGCCAAAAGGTGGACATTGTGGCCGAACCGCTGTCGTCAGACATGCGCAGCAAGGTGCAGATCGTTTTCCAGAACCCCTACGGTTCGCTGAACCCGCGCAAGAAAATCGGCGACATCCTGACCGAACCGCTCATCATCAACACCAAGATCCCCGCCGCTGAGCGCCGGGACAGGGCGATGGCGATGCTGAAGAAGGTGGGGCTCGAGGAGAAGCACTACAGCCGCTATCCGCACATGTTTTCCGGCGGCCAGCGGCAGCGCGTGGCGATCGCTCGTGCGCTGATGCTCAACCCGCGCCTTCTGGTGCTGGACGAGCCGGTCTCGGCACTCGACCTGTCGGTCCAGGCCCAGGTGCTCAACCTTCTCGCCGACCTGCAGGAAGAGTTTCACCTGACCTACGTCTTCATCAGCCACGACCTGTCGGTCGTGCGCCACATCTCCGACGACGTGATGGTGATGTACTTCGGCGAGGCGGTCGAATACGGCAGTCGCGATCAGGTGTTCGGCGATCCGCAGCACAGCTATACCAAGACGCTGTTTGCCGCCACGCCGCGGGTCGACGTGGAGGCGATCAAGGCCCGCCTCGAGCGGCGCAAGCGCGCCTGAGGCCGGTCGTGAACAGTGGCAGGGCGATCGTCGTGATGGGCGTATCCGGTTGCGGCAAGACGTCTGTCGCCGAAGGTCTTGCCGGAAGCCTCGGCTATTCCTTCCTCGAAGGCGACCAACTGCATCCGCAGGCCAATATCGACAAGATGTCGAAGGGCGTGCCGCTGACGGACGCGGACCGCTGGCCCTGGCTGGAGCGGATCGGCGAGCGGCTGCGCGACGCCACGGCATCGGAGCAGGGGATTGTCGTCTCCTGTTCCGCCTTGAAGCGCGCCTACCGCGACCGCCTGCGGTCGGCCGCAGGAAGTGGCCTTTCCTTCGTGTTCCTGAGCGGCAGCCGCGCGCTTCTGCTTGAGCGGATGGGGGAGAGGAAGGGCCATTTCATGCCGGCGTGCCTGCTCGACAGCCAGCTTGCGGCCCTTGAGGACCCTTCCGGCGAGCCGGACGTGGCGACGGTTGACATCGATGCGTCGGTCGCAGACGTCATTGCCGCCAGCCTGACACAGCTTTCCGTGCTGGCGGAGAAAGGCCGGTAGGACGGTTCCGGGGATTGCTCCGCAGGCACAATTTCCGCTGGCACAATCGTGCTGGCAATGCGCGTGCGGCAATCGTATAGACCTGAGGCCGCTCCAGATACCCGCCGGCGGGTGGCTGCTGCCTCTGTTTGGCCGGCCACAGGGCTCGAACACCAAAGACAGGAACGAACCGATGACCATCACTCGCTTTGAAACCGGCGCCCGCATGAGCGGCGCAGTCGTCCACAACGGCACCATCTACCTGGCCGGCCAGGTCGGTGAGCCGGGTGCCGACGTCACGACGCAGACGAAGCAGGTTCTGGCCGAGATCGACCGGCTGCTGGCGCTTGCGGGCTCCGACAAGACCCGCATCCTGTCCGCCCAGATCTGGCTTGCCGACATGGCCGATTTCCAGAAGATGAACGCTGTCTGGGACGCCTGGGTGCCGCAGGGTAACGCACCGGCACGCGCCACCGGCGAATCCAAGCTGGCCGGTCCGGAATATCTGGTCGAGATCATCGTCACGGCCGCACAGGCCTGATCCTCGAACGGCGAAGTCCGCCGTCCGCTGTGACGCGTGCGGATCGACGTGACGGAAGATGAAAGGGCGGGCCGCGTTGCGGCCCGCCCTTTTGCATCTCGCTGTTCGAGGATGGCGTCAGGCGCTTTTGGCCAGCCGCGAATGCTCGTCGAAGAACAGCGCCTGGCTGATCAGCGCCTTGACCATGTCCGGATTGAACGGCTTGGTCACGAGGAACGCCGGCTCGGGTCGCTCGCCGGTGAGGAGCCGCTCCGGGAAGGCGGTGATGAAGATCACCGGAATGGTGCTCGACTTCAGGATGTCGTTGACGGCGTCGATGCCCGAGCTGCCGTCGGCAAGCTGGATGTCGGCCAGAACCATGCCGGGCGGCGAGCGCCGGTACAGTTCGATCGCTTCGGAATGCGTGCGCGCGATGCCGGTGACGCGGTGACCGATCGCGGTGACCATGTCCTCTATGTCCATGGCGATCAGGGGTTCGTCCTCGATGATGAGGATGTCTGTTGCGACCTGTTCGGAGATCTCGCGCGACGCCTGGTTCAGGGCCGCCTTCGCCTCTTCCTCGGAAATGCCGAGGATGTCGGCGCATTCGGCCAGCTCGAAGCCCTCCACGGCAACGAGGAGAAAGGCCTTCCGCGCCAGCGGCGTGACATGGGCAAGGTTGGCGGCGGCCTGGCGTTCCCAGCCGAAGGGCGATTCCGAGCTCGGCGGAATGTTCACCTGCACGTTGTCGAAAAGCGAGCAATAGAGCCTGAAAATGCTGATGCGGTCATTCGAACGCTCGGGATAAAGCGTTATGTCTTCAACGAGCGCTTCCAGCATCGCTGCCACATATGCATCTCCTGAGGTCTGCGAGCCGGTTACCGCACGCGAGAATCGCCGCAACAACGGCAGATGGGGTGCAATACGGGTGGATAGCGACATATACTTCTCCCTGAATTGGTACCGAAATCGGTCAGTTTCCTGTAAATTCATTCCACGGAAACGATTTTGGTGCGTAATCAAACCCCAATGGTTAGGCTGACTTTGGGGCTAAACAAAGTTGCTGGACCGGCGCGAAGGAGCAGATAGCGATGACCAAGCCCGCTACGCGCGGCCGAAAGCCGGATGGTACGACGAGTGCTCTCGACTCCAACGGCATCGTCGGTCGCAAGCTGAGATCCTATTACGATTCGATCGAAACCGAGCCCCTGCCGGAGCAACTGCTCGATCTGCTGGACAAGCTGGACGAGGCCGAGCGGAAGGCCAAGCAGCCCTGACGCGACGCGCCGAGCGTCGAAACACGCAAAGAAACGGGCCAGCGGCCCGTTTCTGCTTTCATCGGGATGTTGCTCAGCGGCACGGAGCTTCATAGCGCCGTCCGTATCGATCGCGGTAGATGCAGCGACCGGGCTCGTTGGCATTGCCGATCAGGGCGCCGATCGCGCCGCCTGCAACGGCACCGACCGCAGCACCGCCGACCCTGTTGGTCGCAGCACCGCCAATGATCGCACCCGACGCGGCGCCGATGGCGGCGCCCTTCTCAGTCTGGGTGCACGAACTGACAGTCAAGGCGGAAAGAGCGATGGCGCCCGCGACAATAAGATTTCTCATAATGTCCAGTCCTCTTCAAAAACGAAAATCGGTCAAATGCGCCCCATGAGGATCAGGATCAGCAAAATGACGACGATCAGCCCAATACCACCGGAGGGACCGTATCCCCATCCGCTGCTGTAGCCCCAGTTCGGCAAAGCCCCGATCAGAAGCAGAATAAGGACAATGAGAAGAATCGTTCCAAGCATCAAGCACCTCCCCTGCGAAAACGCAGCTTAATTCGTTGGCGGGGAAATGCGCGGCATGAACAATTGTTCCGGGGGTGGTGCGAATTTTCGAAACAATCGCCGACAGTTGAATTTATCCGCCGTCACGGCGGAACGTTCGCTTGCCGGGCGCGTTTGTCTGTCGGCAACACAAGCCGAAAGGAGATTCACATGAATTGGGACATCATTGAAGGCAAGTGGAACGAGTACAAGGGCAAGGCCCAGGCGAAGTGGGGCAAACTTACGGATGACGACCTCGACGTGATCAAGGGACGCCGGGTCGAACTCTCCGGCAAGCTTCAGCAGCGCTATGGCATGGCAAAGGACGAGGCCGAGCGCGAGATCGATGATTGGTCCCGTCACCACTAAGGCCTCCATGCCTCATGCAGAAGCAAAAGACGCCGTTGCGCTCACGCGCAGCGGTGTTTTTCTTTGTGATGTGAATAGACATGGGCGTTCTCGATAGAAATTTTCCGTATCGGAACTTTTTGTCGACCGCCTCGTTCTCCTCTCGATGATAAAAGAGGAGTTGCTGGTATGCTTTACTACGCTGTTGTGTTTCTGGTCATCGCGTTGATCGCAGGCGTGCTGGGCTTCGGCGGAATAGCTGGCGCATCGGCAGGCATTGCACAGATTTTGTTCTTCGTCTTCCTGGTGCTTCTGGTCGTCTCGCTGCTGTTCGGCTGGTCGCGCCGCGTCTGAACCGTCAGATGGTAGAAAACGAGAGGGCGGGGCGCATGCTCCGCCCTTTTCGTGCGTCAGGTCTCTACGAAGAACTTCACCCGATCAGCCGCAAAGCGCGTACGGGAGTACTGAATCGGCTGGCCTGCCGCATCCGCATTGATGCCCGTCGTTACGAGCAGGATCGCGCCGGGCGATAGCTTGAGGAGGCGGACGTCGTCGCCCTCGGCATGAACGGCTGAAATCTCCGTCGAGCGGCGCACATAGTCGGCAACGCCCAGCGCCGAAAGCGATTTGGTGATTGATCCGGTCTTTCGATAGAGATCGCCGATGCCCTCGAACCGCGCCGCCGGAAAATGGCTCGTGGCGAGCGATATCGGCTTGCCGTCGGCAAGGGCCAGGGTTTCCAGGCGCACGCACTCGGTTCCCGTCGCAATCCCAAGGGCTGCGGCAACGGCGGGGGGCGCCGGTTCCACCCCTTGGCGAACCAGCCGCCCCTCGGTCTCCTTGGCCTGATCGCCGAGGCCTTGGGAAAACCGCGTACGCCGCGAGATCGGAAACGTTAGGCGGTCGCGGCGCTCGATCATGGTGCCCACGCCCTGCACGGCACGGACCATGCCTTCTTCGGCAAGTGCAGCAAGGGCGCTGCGCACCGTATGGCGATTGACGCCGAAGCGTTCAGCGAGAGCCGTCTCCGCCGGCATCATCCCCGTTGCGTCGTAGTCGCCGCTATTGATCGCAAGGCGTATCCTGTCGGCGATCTGCCGCCATAGCGCCACGCCCGATCGCCGCTCGATCATTTCCGCTCCTGTGGCACGACTCGTCACATGCCTGTCATTTTGACCCGGTAAGACGACACCATACGATGTCTAGTTGTCTAGATCAATAGACAATTTTCGAGAGCGCATTTGGAGATTTGCAATGGCATCAGATGGACAGCAGCCGCTCCCCGGCACCGGGCCGGAAAGGCGCAGGCAGGCCATGGGCGTGCTGGCGAAGGCAACCCGGCTCGAGCTGGAGCAGGTCTGGAATGCCCTGCCGCAGCGGCCCGAGGCCGTGCCGGTTCGCGGGCCGGAGACGGGGCTCGTCATGGTCCGCGGTCGCATCGGTGGCGGCGGCGCGCCCTTCAACCTTGGTGAAGTGACGGCGAC
The DNA here is from genome assembly GCF_900220975.1 of Rhizobium subbaraonis. Lineage (GTDB taxonomy): Bacteria > Pseudomonadota > Alphaproteobacteria > Rhizobiales > Rhizobiaceae > Mycoplana > Mycoplana subbaraonis. Next base: position 140,513 of record NZ_OBQD01000015.1, read on the forward strand.
ACGCGCCAGCGTCCGCCTTGAAGGCGGCACCGTCGGTCATGGGCAGTCGCTCGGCACCGACGGCGAGAAGGCGCGGCTTGCCGCGATCTTCGACGCTCTCCTTCAGTTGCCCGAGCATGCCCCGGCAGTCGAGCGTCTGCTTTCGCAGGTGTCGGCGCGCATCGAGGCTGAGGACGCGCAGAGGATCCGGGAGACGGCTGCCACACGCGTCGATTTCTTCACCATGGTCAGGGGAGACGACTGATGCCCGACGCCCAGATTTTTTCCGGCGCATTCGCCGAGCCGGTGTTCGCCGCCCAGTCGGTCTTCCGCACGGTCATGGACTGCATGGCCCGGCCGGGCACGATCGGGACGATTGCCGCAGCCGCGAGGCCGCCGCAGCCGCTCGGAGCGGCAGCGGGCGCGATCGCGCTCACATTATGCGACCACGATACCCCGGTCTGGCTGACACCGCAGCTTTCGAAGTCGAAGCTGCCCGGTTGGCTGGCATTCCATGCCGGTGCCGCGGTGACCGTCGAGAAGCAGGACGCCCGCTTCGCCTTCGTAGAAAAGGGCGCCGTCGTTCCGGGCTTCGGCCTCTTTGCACAGGGCACCCAGGAGTATCCGGACCGTTCGGCAACGCTTGTGGTCGAGATTGAAAGCTTCGAGGGCGGTCGGCCGCTGGTGCTGACCGGCCCCGGTATCCGCGACGAGGCGGTGGTCGCCCCGCAGGGGCTGCCGGAAACCTTCGTGGCATTGGCCGGAGCGAACCGGGCCATGTTCCCGCGCGGAGTGGACCTCATTCTCGTGGCCGGCGATCGCATCCTCTGCCTGCCGCGCACCACCGTCATCAACAACAGGGAGGCCTGAGCCCATGTATGTTGCCGTCAAGGGTGGCGAGGCCGCCATCGCCAACGCCCACCGCCTGCTCGCCGACCGTCGCCGCGGCGACCGCTCGCTGCCGTCGATCACGATCGAGCAGATCGTCGCCCAGCTCGGCCTCGCCGTCGACCGGGTGATGGCGGAGGCCTCGCTCTACGATCGCGCCATCGCAGCGCTTGCCATCCGCCAGTCGTGCGGCGACCTGATCGAGGCGATCTTCATTCTGCGCGCCTATCGCACCACGCTGCCGCGCTTCGGCTATTCGGTGCCGCTCGAGACCGCCGACATGCAGGTCGAACGCCGCGTTTCCGCCACCTACAAGGACCTGCCGGGCGGCCAGCTGCTCGGCCCGACCTTCGACTATACCCACCGCCTGCTCGATCCGTCGCTGCTGCACGATGCCCCTGTCGACGAGGCCCTGCAGCGCGAGGGCGGGCAGGAGCCCATCATGCGTGTCACCGACATCCTGGCGGACGAGGATCTGATGGAGGACGACGGCACGCTGCCGGAAGGCCACGTGCCGGGTGACCTGACCCGCGAGCCGCTGGAGTTTCCGATGGCCCGCGACCTCCGCCTGCAGGCGCTCGCCCGCGGCGACGAGGGCTTCCTGCTCTCGCTCGGCTACTCCACCCAGCGCGGCTATGCCCGTTCCCACCCCTTCGTGGGTGAAATACGCATCGGTGAGGTGGACGTCGAGCTGGACCTGCCCGAACTCGGCTTCGCCGTCTCGCTCGGGCGCATCCGCATCACGGAATGCCAGATGATCAACCAGTTCAAGGGTTCGGCGAAAAGTCCGCCGCAGTTCACGCGCGGCTACGGCCTTGTCTTCGGGCAGAGCGAGAGAAAGGCGATGGCCATGTCGCTCGTCGATCGGGCGCTGAGAGCAAGCGAATTCGACGAAGATGTCGTGGCGCCGGCGCAGGACGAGGAATTCGTCATCTCGCATTCCGACAACGTGCAGGCGACCGGCTTCGTGGAGCATCTGAAACTGCCGCATTACGTGGACTTCCAGGCCGAACTCGATCTCGTCCGCCGCATGCGCCGGGAATATGAGGCGGGACGCGGTGACAAAACCGATAGCGACATTCCGGAGGCCGCAGAATGACAACGGCAGCAAGCGAACTGGCGACCTACAACTTCGCCTATCTCGACGAGCAGACGAAGCGCATGATCCGTCGCGCGATCCTGAAGGCGATCGCGATCCCCGGTTACCAGGTGCCCTTTGCTTCGCGGGAAATGCCGATGCCCTATGGCTGGGGCACCGGCGGCGTGCAGGTAACGGCGGCGATCCTGGGGCCGGAAGACGTGCTCAAGGTCATCGACCAGGGCGCCGACGACACCACCAACGCCGTTTCCATCCGCGCCTTCTTCCAGAAGGTCGCAAACGTCGCGGTGACGACGAGGACGCGCGCGGCGACGATCATCCAGACCCGTCACCGCATCCCTGAGGAGAAGCTGACGACCGGCCAGACGCTGGTCTATCAGGTGCCGATCCCCGAGCCCCTGCGCTTTCTCGAACCGCGGGAAACCGAAACCCGCAAGATGCATGCGCTCGAGGAATACGGGCTGATGCACGTCAAGCTCTACGAGGACATCGCCAGGAACGGCCACATCGCGACGACCTATGCCTATCCCGTGAAGGTGGAAGGCCGCTACGTCATGGATCCGTCGCCGACGCCGAAGTTCGACAACCCGAAGATGCACATGTCGGAGGCGCTCCAGTTGTTCGGCGCGGGCCGCGAGAAGCGCATCTATGCCGTCCCGCCGCACACCGAGGTCGTCAGCCTCGACTTCGAGGACCATCCGTTCGAGGTCCAGAGCTTTGACAAGCCCTGCGGGCTCTGCGGCGCGGAGAACGTCTATCTCGACGAAGTGGTGCTCGATGATCGCGGCGGGCGGATGTTCGTCTGCTCCGATACCGACCATTGCGAGGATCGCCGCGCCCACGGCCACTGCGGCACAATGCTCGCCTATGGCAAGGAGGCGGCGCGATGAGTGGCGACCGCGTCGTATGGCGCCGACACCATCCTCTGCCCGACACCGATCGGCAAGGTCGCCGCGCCCACCCAGCCTCATCGCCTCGCGGCGCCCGGCACTTTTCCCCGATCGGGAGAACAGGGCGCAAGACGCAAACGACGGAGTTCCAGCAATGACCGACGCCCCGCTTCTGAAGGTCCGCGACATCTCGAAATTCTACGGCGCCCGCATCGGCTGCCGCAACGTCTCCTTCGACCTCTGGCCGGGCGAGGTGCTCGCCATCGTCGGCGAATCCGGTTCCGGCAAGACGACACTTCTGAACTGCCTCGCCACCCGGCTGATGCCCACATCGGGCACGATCGAATACCGCACCCGCGACGGCCAGATGCGCGATCTCGCCCGCATGGGCGAGGCCGAGCGCCGCTTCTTGATGCGCACCGACTGGGGCTTTGTCCATCAGAACCCCGCTGACGGGTTGCGCATGACGGTCTCGGCCGGCGCCAATGTCGGCGAGCGGCTGATGGCGGTCGGCGGGCGGCACTACGGCAACATTCGCGAGACCGCAGGCGACTGGCTGCGCCGCGTCGAGATCGGCATTGACCGCATCGACGACCAGCCGCGCGCCTTTTCCGGCGGCATGCGCCAGCGCCTGCAGATCGCCCGCAATCTCGTCACTGCACCCCGCCTCGTCTTCATGGACGAGCCAACCGGCGGTCTTGATGTTTCGGTGCAGGCGCGCCTGCTCGATCTCGTCCGCGGACTGGTCCACGACCTCGGCCTGTCGGCGATCATCGTCACCCACGACCTCGCGGTCGCAAGGCTCCTGTCGCACCGGATGATGGTGATGAAGGACGGCCAGGTGATCGAGCAGGGTCTGACCGATCGCGTGCTCGACGATCCGCGCGAGGCCTACACCCAGCTTCTCGTCTCCTCCATCCTGCAGGTCTGACCGGGCCGGCATCCGTTGCCGAACACCCAGCTTAGAAGGAAATCGATCATGGCGACGCCACTCGTCGTATCCGAAGTCGCAAAGAGCTTCACCATGCACCTGAGGGACGGCATCCGCCTGCCAGTCGTCTCCAGCGTCAATTTTTCCGTCAAGGCGGGCGAGTGCGTCGTCCTTGGCGGTCCCTCCGGCATCGGCAAGAGTTCGCTCTTGAAGATGGTCTACGGCAACTATGGCGTCGACACCGGGCAGATTCTCGTCGAGCACGAAGGTCAGTTCGTCGATCTCGCGACCGCCGACCCGCGCAGCGTGCTCGCCGTCCGGCGGGTGACGCTCGGCTATGTCAGCCAGTTTCTACGCGTCGTGCCGCGGGTCGCGGCCGTCGACGTCGTGGCCGAACCGCTCGTGGCGGACGGTGCGATCCCCGCAGTCGCTCGCGAAAAGGCGGAAACCATGCTTGCCCGGCTCAACCTGCCGCGCGAACTCTGGCAACTGCCGCCGGCCACCTTCTCCGGCGGCGAGCAGCAGCGCGTCAACATCGCCCGGGGCTTCATCACCGACCACCGCATCCTGCTTCTCGACGAGCCGACGGCTTCGCTGGATGCGAAGAACCGCGAGATCGTCGTCGACATGATCGCGGAAAAGAAGCGGGCGGGCGTGGCCCTGCTCGGCATCTTCCATGACGACGACGTGCGCGTCCGGGTCGCCGATCGCGTCATCGACGTCTCGGCATTCTCGCCGCGAAAGGCCGCCGCATGACCAGGCTTTCGGAACACACTCCGCTCATCCACACAACGGCATCGGTCACCGACTGCACGCTCGGTCGTTTCGTGGAGATCTCCGAGCGCTGCCGCATCGCCGAGACCGAGCTTGGAGACTACTCCTACATCATGGAGGACGGCTCGGTCTGGTGCGCCACGATCGGCAAGTTTGCAAACATCGCCTCCTCGGTCCGCATCAATGCCACCAACCATCCGATGTGGCGGGCGACGCTGCACCACTTCACCTATCGTGCCGCCGACTACTGGCCCGACGCCGACAGGGAGGAGAGTTTCTTTGCCTGGCGGCGGAGCAACCGCGTCGTCATCGGCCACGACGTCTGGATCGGCCACGGATCCACCATCCTGCCCGGTGTCACCGTCGGCAATGGCGCCATCATCGGCTCCGGCGCGGTGGTGACGAAGGACGTCGCGCCCTACACCATCGTCGGCGGCGTGCCCGCGAAGCTGATCCGCGAACGCTTCGGACGCGATATTGCCGAACGTTTCGAAAGGCTTGCCTGGTGGGACTGGGACCACGCCCGCCTGCGTGTCGCCCTTGAGGATTTCCGAGCACTCGACGCCGATGCCTTCCTTGTCAAATACGGTGGCTGAACCTTGCCCAAAGCCCTGGCAATCCGGGCTTTGTGGATTGTTACCGAACAGACATGAAACTGACATTCCGCATTCATCCATCGGCTTTAAAGCCGCAGCAGTGTCAATGAACAAGCCTCGAGAGGGGAAGCCATGTTTAGCCTAAAGAACGTCACGCGCCGGTTTGGCGGCAAGGCCGCAGTCAGCTCCGTCAGCGTCGACATTCCCCAGGGCCAGATGGTCGGCGTCATCGGCCGCTCGGGAGCTGGCAAGTCGACCATGCTGCGGATGATCAACCGGCTCGTCGATCCGAGCGAAGGCTCGATCCATTTCGGCGACGTCGAGGTCTCCTCGCTGCGTGGTGCGGCGTTGCGCAACTGGCAACGTGACTGCGCCATGATCTTCCAGCAGTTCAACCTGGTGCCGCGTCTTGACGTGCTGACCAACGTTATGCTCGGCCGCCTCAATCATCGTTCGACCGCGCTCAGCATCCTCAACATGTTCACCCGCGAGGAACGCATCATGGCGATCGCGGCACTGGAGCGCCTCGGCATCGAGCAGACCGCGCTGCAGAAGGCGGGCACGCTGTCGGGCGGCCAGCAGCAGCGCGTGGCGATTGCACGTGCGCTGATGCAGCAGCCGAAGATGATCCTGGCGGACGAGCCGATCGCCTCGCTGGATCCGCTCAACGCCAAGGTGGTGATGGATGCGCTGCGCGACATCAACGAGCGCGAGGGCATCACCGTGATGACCAACCTGCATACGCTCGACACCGCCCGCAACTATTGCGAGCGCATCATCGGGATGTCGGCCGGCCGGATCGTTTTCGACGGTGCCCCGCGCGATCTCGATGCGGCCGCGGTGCGCGCGATCTACGGCACCGGCGCCGATGGCGCGGAAATCGACGAGACCGTGACCTCGACGAGCATCAAGGGCGGCGCGGGGCTCGTACAGGACAACGTGAAAGAATCCGCCAGCGTCACGCCGCTGGCACTGGCAGGCATCTGAGCCTTGCCGGGATCGAACGGCCCGCGTCAAGGGCCGCCATCATTCTCAGAGCCGGCGGGGGCCGGTCAAACAGGAGAGAAGTCCATGCTGAAGAAAGCTCTTTTCGGCGCAGTCGCCCTTTTGGCGCTGGTCGGCCACGCCCAGGCAGAAGACCTGAAGGAATTCCGCGTCGGCATCATCGGCGGCGAGAACGAAGCCGACCGCCTGCGCAACTATCAGTGCCTCGGCGACCACCTGAAGGCCGAACTCGGCTTCGAGAAGGTGTCGTTCTTCCCGGCCGCCGACTATGACGGCGTCATCCAGGGCCTGCTCGGCGGCACGCTGGACTATGCCGAACTCGGCGCCTCCGGCTTCGCCAAGATCTACCTCGCCAAGGCCGATGCCGTCGAGCCGATCCTGACGACCGTCCAGACCGACGGCTCGACCGGCTACCACTCGATCATGGTTGCCCGTAAGGACAGCGGCATCACCAAGCTGGAAGACCTGAAGGGCAAGAAGCTCGGCTTCGCCGATCCGGACTCCACGTCCGGCTATCTTGTCCCGCTCGTCACCCTCCCGGAAGCGATCGGCGCCCCGGTGAAGGAATACTTCGGCGAGACCGGCTTCGGCGGCGGCCATGAGAACCTCGTCCTCGAAGTGATGAAGGGCACCTTCGATGCCGGCACGACCTTCGGCTCGGGCGTCGGCGAATGGAAGGACGGTTACACCTCCGGCAACCTGCACAAGATGGTCGAGAAGGGCATCCTCGACATGAACGATCTCGTCGAGATCTGGAAGTCGCCGCTGATCCCGAACGGCCCGATCGTCGTGCGCAGCTCGATGGCCGACGACATGAAGGCAAAGTTCAAGCAGTTCATGCTGGACCTGCCGAAGAAGGATGCGGCCTGCTTCGCCGCCGTCATGGGTGGCGACTTCACCTCCTTCACCGAGGTCAACGTCGACTTCTACAAGCCGATCATCGACGCCCGCAAGGCGACGATCGGCGGCTGATCCTTTTTGGATAAACCGGACGCCGGCCGGGTTACCGGCCGGCGTCTCCATTTTCGTGAATTGTGAGCGAGGCGGGACTCCGGCATGGCTGTGAATACGCTACCGAAGGACTTCAGCGAGAGCGGTGCGCTGATCGAGCGCCATTGGCAGGAACTGGCCGCCAAGCGTCGTTTGTACACCTGGCTAGGCCTCGGCCTTTTCGCGGTCGCCTTTTGCGGCTCGCTCTGGTTTGCCAACGAGACCAATGCCGGCAAGTTCTTCGACCGCCTGCCGTATCTTTTCGACTTCGTCGGTGACATGATCCCGCGCGATGCCCTGGAGATCTTCCGGGCGCTGTTCGACCTGCCGTCGCCCTATTATGACGGTAGCTTCAAATACAACTACCCCGAAGGACGGCACTATATAACCGACAGCTTCTATGTGCCGGAATACTTCTACAAGATGCTGGAGACGCTCAACATCGCGATCTTTTCCACGATCGTCGGTACGGTCTTCGGCTTCGTCTTCTGCTTCCTCGCCGCCCGCAACCTGATGCCCAACTGGTTCGTCCGCGGTTTCGTTCGCCGCATGATGGAAATCTTGCGCGCCTTCCCGGAAGTTGTGCTTGCCGGCTTCTTCCTGGCCGTTCTCTCGCTCGGACCGTTGCCCGCCGTGATCGCGGTCTCGATCCACACGATCGGCGCGCTTGGCAAGCTCTTCTTCGAGGTCGTGGAGAATGCCGACATGAAGGCGGAGGAGGGCCTGCGGGCTGCCGGCGCCAATTGGATCGAGCGCGTCTGGTTCGCCATCGTTCCGCAGGTCATGCCGAACTTCATAAGCTATTTCCTGCTGCGACTCGAGATCAACGTGCGTGCCTCCACCATCATCGGCGCCGTCGGCGGCGGCGGTATCGGCGAGCTGCTGCGCCTTTCGATCGGGCAGAACCACCAGGCCAAGACCTTGGCGATCGTGCTCCTGCTTTTCTGCACCATCGTCGCCGTCGACCAGCTATCCGCCTGGGCAAGGCGGCGCCTCGTCGGTGACCAGGCCTTCCAACTCGCACAGTGAGGAAAGAGACCATGACCAAGCTTCACGTGTCGGAAATGGAAGACATCGCGGCCCGGCATCCGGAAATCTTCCGGACCACCTTCTGGGCGCGGTTCCGCATGCCGCTGATCGTGCTCGCAGCGGTGCTTTACGGAGTGTACTGCTGGTGGTTCTTTGCCATCGGTGCGGTGCTCGGAAATGCCAACTGGTCGCTGGCAGGCACCTACCTGGCCGACTGGGTCTCCTATGAGGTGCGCCCCGAGATCCGTATGGACGATCACGGTACGATGAAGATCGTCTATCCGAGGTTTTCGCCGCTGGGCGACAATCCGAACCCCGACTGGCTGATTGCCGAGCGGCAGACGGTGACCCGTACCATCGAGGTGCCGGCGGCGGCGCGCACCACTTCGCCCAAGCCGACGACCAGCTTCATGGCACCGGGTGCAGCACTCGGCAGCGCTGCCGCAGAGGCGGTCACGACGGCTCCGCCGGCGACGGAGACGCGTACCGAAGAAGTCGTCACCCGTGCCGAGGTCGTCATGGGCCGCTCCACCCGGATAGAGGTGCTGCCTGGCGAGGTGACCGTGCAGCACGGCGGCGAACGCCTCCGTGTTGCCATCGACGGCCGCACCGTGACGCCCGAGACGCAGCCCCTGCCGCAATGGGCGACGCAGAAGCGGCCCGGCGAGAAGGTCGTCCTCTCCTTTGGCATCGCCGGCTGGGCGGAGATCGAGGGGGACGAGGTGAGCATCCGCAAGCGCTTCCTCGGCTGGGCAAATTTTGTGTTCGACACGCGCTCGCCCTTCTTCGACAAGTCGGCCTCCGAGGTGTTCTCGCTGATCGCCTGGGGCGACCGCATCGATCCCGCCCGCTCCAACATCTCGCTGGCCTGGAACAACATCCTCTACAATTCCGAATGGCAGCATCTCGACGTCTGGACCAAGCTTCTGCAGACGATCGTGATGGCGTTCGTCGGAACGGTGCTGGCAACGCTGCTTGCTTTCCCGCTGGCCTTCGTCGCTGCCCGCAACATCACCCGGAGCTGGATTTCCAACCAGCTGACGAAGCGCTTCTTCGACTTCCTGCGCTCCGTCGACATGCTGATCTGGGCGCTGTTCTTCACCCGTGCCTTCGGGCCGGGGCCGCTTGCGGGCATGTCGGCTATCTTCCTGACCGACACCGGCACGCTTGGAAAGCTCTATTCCGAGGCCCTGGAGAACATCGACGACAAGCAGCGCGAGGGGGTCAAGTCCGTCGGCGCGCCGTCCGTCGCCGTCAAGCGTTTCGGCGTGCTGCCGCAGGTCCTGCCCGTCTTTGTTTCGCAGGCGCTGTATTTCTGGGAATCCAATACGCGTTCGGCCACGATCATCGGTGCGGTCGGCGCCGGCGGCATCGGCCTGAAACTGTGGGAAGCGATGCGGACCAATTCGGATTGGGAGAACGTTGCCTATATGGTGGTGCTGATCCTGATCGTCGTATTCGTCTTCGACGGCATCTCGAATGCGCTGCGGTCGCGATTGATCGGACGAGCCCACCATTGAGTGGCCACCATACGGTGTAATGGATTTCGCAGCTGGCAATGGCATGATGCTGCCACACGAATCCCTTCTACGGTCGCGGTCGCGCCTTGGGCGCCTCGGAACTGAACAGGAAGTTTGATTGTGCGATATGCCCTCTATTTCACCCCGGCCGCCAGCGATGGCCTCACGCTTGCCGCAGCGCGGTGGCTCGGCCGCAACGCCTTCAACGGTGCATCGCTGGTTCAGCCGGCAGTTGCGGGGTTCGAGCCGCCGGCGCTGGCGTCCTTGACGGCAGATCCGCGCCGCTACGGTTTCCACGCGACCCTGAAGGCGCCGTTCGAGCTTGCCGAGGGCCGAAACGAAGCCGACCTCGTCGCCGAGGTCGCCCGTTTCGCCGCCGCCATGGAGAGCTTCGAGATTCCAGAGGTGGTCGTCGGCCGCCTGGGTTCCTTCTTCGCCCTGGTTCCCGCAGATGAATGCGAACCGCTGCAGGCCTTCGCCGGCGAAGTGGTCCGCCGGTTCGAGGATTTTCGCGGGCCGCTGTCATCGGCGGACATTGCGCGACGCAAGCCGGACGAGCTTTCCAGCGAGGAACGCCAGAATCTGGTGCAATGGGGCTACCCCTACGTGTTCGACACGTTCCGTTTCCACATGACGCTGACCGGCCGGGTCGCCGCTTCCGATGCCCCGGCGATGGAGGAGGCGCTGCTGCGGCATTTCTCTGAGTACCATGCGCGCCCGCTTGCAATTTCGGGTATAGCCCTCTTCCGCGAGCCGTCCCGCGGCGCAGATTTCATCGTGCATTCGCTGTTCCCGCTGACGGGCGGAACCGCCAACAGAAAGATCGCCTGATATGTCGACCGAACTGACCCTGACCAATGCGAAAATCGTGCTCGAGGACGAGATCGTCCACGGAGCCGTACTGATCCGCGACGGCCTGATCGCCGAGATTTCCGACACGCCGACGGTCGCCGGCGAGGATATGGGCGGCGACTACCTGCTGCCCGGGCTAGTCGAGTTGCACACCGACCACCTCGAGGCCCACTATTCGCCGCGCCCCGGCGTGCGCTGGAACACGACCGCTGCGATCCAGGCTCACGACGCCCAGGTTGCCTCCTCCGGCATCACCACCGTCTTCGACTGCCTGCGCATGGGGTCGGACGAGGACGGCGGCTTCGCGAAGGGCGAGATGCGCGCCATGGCCGACGCGCTTGCGCAGGCCGGCCGCGACGATCGCCTGCGCGCCGACCATCTGATCCATCTGCGCTGCGAGGTCTCCACCGACAACGTGCTCGATCACTTCGGAGAGTTTGAAAACGACCCGCAGGTCCGTCTCGTCTCGCTGATGGATCATGCGCCCGGCCAGCGCCAGTTCCAGACGATGGAGCAGTATACGCTCTACTACAAGACCAAGCGCGGCCTGTCCGACGAGGCCTTCGCGGAGTTCTGCCGGCGCCAGCAGGAGCTGTCCGCCCGCTACGCCAAACCGCATCGCGATGCGATCGCCGCCCACTGCGCTGCGCGCGGCATCGCGGTGGCCAGTCATGATGACGCCACCCTCGAGCATGTGGAAGAGGCGATTGGCTACGGCATCCGCCTTGCGGAGTTTCCGACCAGTGTCGAGGCGGCGAAGGCCTCGCACGGTGCGGGCATGAGCGTGCTGATGGGCGCGCCGAACATCGTCCGCGGCAAGTCGCACTCCGGCAACATCGCCGCCCGCGATCTCGCCACCATGGGCGTGCTCGACGTGCTCTCCTCCGACTACGTGCCGCTGAGCCTGATTCAGGCCCCCTTCATTCTCGCAGACGAGAACGCGGCGATCAGCCTGCCGAAGGCGATTGCGATGGTGTCGGCCACCCCGGCCCGCACCGTCGGCCTTGACGACCGCGGGCGCATCGCCCCCGGCCTGCGCGCCGATCTCGTCCGCGTCCGCCGTCCGGAGGGCGTTCCGGTCGTCCGTGCCGTCTGGCGCCAGGGCGGGCGGGTGGCATGACGGCAGTGGCAGGAACGGTTGGGGGGGCATTGGCGCCGGCAACGGATGCGGGACGCGGCATGGCGATCGTCGTCGTCGGGCCGAGCGGGGCGGGCAAGGATAGCGTCATGGCCCATGCCGCGCGGAATCTCGCCGGTGATGATCATTTCGTCTTTGCAAGGCGGGTGATTACCCGCCCGGCAGACGCCGGCGGCGAGGCTCATATCGGCGTGGACGAGGCGACCTTCGCCCGGATGAAGGACGAGGGGGCCTTTTGCGTCGCCTGGGAGGCGCACGGGCTGTGCTACGGCGTCCCCATGCAGGTGCAGGCCGAAGTGGAACAGGGCAGGGTGGTGCTGGTGAACGGCAGCCGCCAGGCGCTGCCTGCCTTCGTCGCGGCGTTTTCGAGGTTGACGGTGGTAACGATCACCGCCCATGCCGAGGTTCGCGCCGAACGGCTGGCGCGGCGCGGGCGGGAAAGCGGTGACGCCATCGCCGGACGCCTCGAGCGCCAGCCGCGTATGCCGGACATGCCGATCGACTGCATAACGATCGACAACAGTGGCCCGCTTGAGGTGGCCGGTGGCGCGTTCGTCGATCTGCTCGTCGGGGCTGTTGCCCGCTGAAGCTGGCAACACCTGTGGTTCGTTGCGTGCGGAAGACGGCTCGAGCGGCACTTGCCCGTCTGGAAGCCATTGGTTAATCACTCGCGTCAGATCGAAAACCACAGACGGAGCCGCCCATGAAGTCCCTCGAAATCCTGGTCGAACGGATCATCCTTTCCAGCCGGTGGATTCTCGTCGCGCTCTATCTGGGGCTTGTGGCGGCGCTTGCAGTCTACGCCGTGTCCTTCGCCTACAAGCTCCTCAAGGTTGCAAAGAATGCCTTCGTGTTCGACGACGCGGACATGATCCTTGCCATGCTGGGCCTGATCGACGCCGCGCTGGTGGCAAGCCTCATCCTGATGGTGATGATCTCCGGCTACGAGAATTTCGTCAGCCGCTTCGACGAGGCGGAAGCCGACGTTTCCTTCCTCGGCAAGCTCGATTCCGGCAGCCTGAAGATCAAGGTAGCCTCGTCGATCGTGGCCATCTCGTCGATCCACCTTTTGCAGGTGTTCCTGAATGCCCAGCAATATACCGACATGCAGCTGATGTGGTTGACCTTCATGCATCTCGCCTTCGTCATCTCGGCGGTCCTGCTCGGCTACCTCGAGAGGATCATGACCCAGTTGAAGATCAAGGCCTGACCTGTCCGCTGGTGGATAGGTGAAGACCTAGAAAGGGCGCCGCGGGAGACCACCGGCGCCCTTTTTGCGTCCTGAGGCGGGGGTACGGGCGTGCCTTGGCCAGGCATGGGAGCTTAGTTTTGGTTTGTTTTGTGATGTTTGAGAATTTTTGGGATCAGGATTGCTGGAAAACCGGGGTTTTGGTTTGGGTGTGGGGAAAAATTTCAAAAAACTGTCATTTGGGCTGTTGACTTGTTTTGTGTTGGGCCGTAGAAACCGCCTCACCAACGAGGGCGGCGGCGCTGCTGGCGACCGACGAACTCGCTCTAAGGTTCTT
>NZ_OBQD01000050.1 GCF_900220975.1 Rhizobium subbaraonis
GCTCCGCACCGCAACCCGCCGCTACCGCCGCAAATACAGCAACCAAAAACCGCTGGAGCGAACTTAAAACTGGATAAAACTTGGGGGCAAGGTCACCTATTACCTATCATTCGGTCGATGATCCGAGGTGGCCCTGCAACAATACTCGTCGGCCCTCACCCATTTCTTTAACCAGCAGACCCATCATCGCGGACAGGTACATGCCGGATTGACCGGACTGGGCAAGCCGAGCCTCAGCCTCGACTTGATCTATTTCGTCCGCAGCGAGGGCAGACAGTGCATGTGAGACGCGACACACGCCAGGCAAAGCCCTGAAACGGAAATGGGGCCACGACGATCGTGGCCCCAAGTCTTTCGTGCGGATATGGGCTTGGCTGCGGTCAAGCGGCGCGACGCGTTTCGGAACCCGTCTTCGATCCGGTCTTGAACTGCGCCATCAGGTGATCCAGCGTGGTGGCCTCTTGGACGAGTTGCTGGATCGCAGCGCTTGACTCCTCCACCATCGCAGCATTCCGCTGGGTGTTCTTGTCGATGTGCCCGACCGCCTGATCGATCTCGACAAGGCCCTGTTCCTGGGTCTTGGCACCATCGATGATCTTGGAGATCTCGTGGCTGATCGACTGAACCTCGGTCGCGATCGTGCTCAAAGCCTCGCCGGCCTGATCGACCAGCGACACGCCGTTGCGCACTTCTTCCCCGGACGCGTTGATGAGCGTCTTTATCTCCTTCGCTGCATTGGCGGAGCGCTGCGCGAGTTCGCGGACCTCCTGTGCGACGACGGCAAAACCCTTTCCGGCCTCACCGGCACGTGCGGCTTCGACGCCGGCGTTCAGCGCCAGAAGATTGGTCTGGAAGGCAATCTCGTCGATGACGCCGATGATGTTTGAAATGGACTGCGACGATTGCTCGATACGGCTCATGGCAGAGACCGCGTCGGTTACGATCGTGCCGGATTTTTCCGCACCCATCCTTGCCTTGTTGACCAACTTGCCGACCGAATCCGCGACAGACGCGGTTTCCTTCACGGTGGCCATCACGCTGGACAGCGCGCTTGCGGTTTCCTCGACCGAAGCTGCCTGGCGCTCGCTGCGGGCGGAGAGATCGTTGTTGGCCTGGCCGATCTGGCCCGTACCGTTGCGGAGGACTGAGGCCACCTGACCGACCTGAGAAACGACGACTTCGAGCTTCTGCACGGAGGTATTGAAGGACGTCCGCAGCTCATCGAGCGGGCCTGAGAAGGCGCTCTCGATACGGCAGGAGAGGTCCCCCTCCGCCAGCTTTTGCAGCGATTTGGCCAGTTCGGAAACGGCGTAGTCCACCGCTTCGGCTTCCAGCGCCTTTTCCGCTTCCCGCTTGCGGCGGTCGGCTTCGGCCGCGGCATCGGTTCGCTTGACGTGATCGGCCATCTCTACGGCCTCGCGCTCGGCAGCGACCGCTTCGGCAACAGCCTTGTCGGACACATCGAATGCCTTGACGACGGCCGAGGTCAGGGTGATCAGAACGATGCTTTGAACGATCAGCACCACCGCATGCAGGACGACGCGCGAGAAGTCGGAATCACCCGGGAAGACCGCCAGGGGCATCGCGACATACAGCAGCAGATGGTGGACTGCGACGAGCGCGGCGTAGCCGATGATGGCCCTCCAATCGATCCAAGCGGCACAAATCGCCAGGCTCGCGAAGAAATACATGTGGATGTCGACTTGGAGCGGCGAGCCCTGGAAGGCGAACACGAGAATAGCGACCGTCGCCGCGTTCGCCATGGAGGTGACCATTCGGGTGGTCGCGCCGGTGCGATCCCTTGTCCACAAGAGTGTGGCCGGCACCAACAGGACAAGCGTCGCCAGGATCATCGTCCAGTCGACACCTTGCTCGCGGACGAGATTGCGCATGACGATCAGGGCAAAGTTGATCCAGAGCAGTCCGACGATGCCGTAGGAGATCCTGTCTCTGAGCTTATTCAATTCATTCATGTGTTTATTCCTTGCAGGCAACCAAGCGCCAGATCATGGTTGATGACGAGCAAAGCGCCCGCATCAAGTAGCCGCTCCGGAAAATCCGGAGCCTGCGAATAAGCGACCGACATCCAGGGAACGCTTCCAGCCCAGACGAAAGCGCCGTCTGCCTGGTCGATAACGGCCATCGAACCCGCCGCATGTGCAGCCGGTGAGGTTACGACGAGGACAAAGGGGCCGGACGGCCTTGCCGCTATGACAGCGACAACGGCGACCGACAGCGAGAAGTAGACAGCGGGAATGAGTGACTTCATGGTGCCTATGTATGTTCACCGGTCGGGTGCTGAGGAGGTTATTCCCCAGCAGGTTTTCACAGCATCAGCAAACCACACACATCTCTAAAATATATTTAACCGAAAGGCGGAAGCCCCTCAAATTTTACGGCTTCACACTGAGCGCTGCCTTAAACCTGAGATGGTCCTGCCACCGGCAATTCAAGCGTGAACACACTGCCTAAACCCGGACCATTACTCCATACGGAGACATCTCCACCGTGCAATTGCATGAGTTGTTTTACGAGGGCGAGGCCGATCCCGAGCCCGCCGCGGGCGTGATCCCTATGCTCTTCAATCTGCTCAAACATTTCGAAGATAGCGCTCGACCCTTCAGGGGTCAGGCCTAACCCATTGTCGGTAACACTCATGCGGTAGGTGTTTGAGCTCAACTCAAGCCCAACCTCTATCAGACCCCGATTCGGCGTATACTTCGCGGCATTATTAAGCAAATTCGCAACGCATTGCGTCAATCGGACTTTGTCAGCGAATACCATGCAGGGCTGCTCAGGAACACTGAGCGTCACCGTATGGCCTTTTTCGTCAACCGTCTGTCTGGTCATCTCCACGGCTGTATAAACCGCCTCCCTAAGATCAAACTCCGATTTGGCAAGAGTTATTTTGCCCTGTGTTATCCGTGACACATCGAGCAGGTCATCTACCAGCCTGATAATATGGTCTATCTGGCTATGCATGAGGCTTTGTATCTGCTCGGCTTTTGCTGGCTCAGGTTTCCTTGAGAGTAACTTTAGCCCGCCGTTGAGCGCGGCCAAAGGATTGCGCAATTCGTGCACGAGGACGGCGATGAATTCATTCTTGCGCTTGTCCGCTAGCTGCAGCGCGCGAGTTTGCGCTTCGAGAAGGTCGCGTTGCTCGGAAATCATTTTACGCTGGCGATAGAGTTCTGCAAAAATCTCTGCCTTGCTGCGCAAAATATCTGGTTCGATCGGCTTTTGAATAAAGTCGACGGCGCCCGCTTCATATCCCTGGAACCGCCGCTCGGCTGTATGGGTGCCGGCAGTCACGAAAATGATCGGAACCCGCCGTGTCCGCTCATTGCCTCGCATGAGTTCGGCAAGCTCAAAGCCATCAAGCCCTGGCATCTGAACGTCGATCAGTGCCAGGGCCACATCATGTCGGAGGAGCAGTTCAAGAGCTTCATCACCGGATCGCGCTTTTAGGAGCGTTCGGTCATCGCGTTGCAGCAGTGCTTCCAGAGAAAGGAGATTTTCTGGAAGGTCATCAACGAGGAGAAATGTGGCTTCGGTCTTCATTATTGAATGTTCTGCAAATAGGTTGAGATTTCGGCCAAAGTCATGATGCGTGCATCCGGACATGCACGTATGGCCGCCTCGGGCATGGCTTTGGCGTAGGCTTCTGTCGGATCCTGAATGATTGCCGTTCCGCCAGAACGAACGACGACAGACAGGCCATTGGCCCCATCATGATTGGCGCCAGTCAAAAGAATGGCAGTCAGTTGGCTGCCCCAGGCATCTGCCGCGCTCTCGAATGCCACGTCGATCGAGGGCCGCGAGAAGAGGACCTCCTCTTCGCTGGATAAAGCGACATGCGTTCGTCCCTCGAGCGACAAATGATAATTCGGGGGCGCGAAGTAGATGAACCCGGCTTGCACGGG
This sequence comes from Rhizobium subbaraonis, assembly GCF_900220975.1. GTDB lineage: Bacteria > Pseudomonadota > Alphaproteobacteria > Rhizobiales > Rhizobiaceae > Mycoplana > Mycoplana subbaraonis. The sequence continues at coordinate 3,924 of NZ_OBQD01000050.1, forward strand.
CTCCTTGTCTTCCGCCTCAATCGCGCGAAGCTGACATTTCAGGTCAAAAATCGCGGCGAGCACACTGCGTTTGTTTGGCGGTAAGTGCACCACGACGAAAATGGGATATGGATAAGTCGCAGGTAGTGGCGGCAATAGCACGGACAGCGCTTCGAGCGCCCCAGCAGAGGCGCCGATGATGATCGCACCGTTCGGATTGTCCTTCACGAGCCGATCCTCTGATAGATCTTCTCATCTCGGACGAACTCCCGAAAGCCATCGGCATGCGTTGAAAACCGCAGTGTTTCCTTTGAGCCCAGCCCGAGAAAGCCGTTGCGTGGCAGCGTATCCCGGAAAAGACCGACAGCCCTGTCCTGTAGATCCCGGTCGAAATAGATCATGACGTTCCGGCAGGAGACTAATTGCATCTCACCAAAGACCTGGTCCGTCACAAGACTATGATCTGAAAACACGACATTGCGCCGCAGGCTTTTGTCCAGGATGCACCGGTTGTAGCCCGTCGTGTAATAGTCAGACAAAGATCCCTTGCCGCCGGAGTCACGATGGTTCTCGGTGAACAATCTGACCCGTTCGATGTCATAGATTCCGGCTTCCGCTTGGGCGAGGGCCTCTGGATTAATATCCGTCGCATAAAAGAGGGTTCGCTCCTCAAGCCCTTCCTCGCGAAAAAGGATGACAAAGGAATAGAGCTCTTCGCCCGAACTGCATCCGGCAATCCAGATCTTCAAGGAGGGGTAAGTGCGAAGATGCGGAACGACCTTCTCCCGGATCGCCGCGAAGTAGGACGGGTCGCGAAACATCTCGCTGACCTGGACCGTAAGGAAGCGGAGCATGTCGTCAAGCATCTCGGGATGATGAAGGACGCGCTCCTGCATGGCTGAGATGGTCGCAAAGCCCAACTGTTCGCGTGCCTGGCGCAACCGCCGCCGGATCGACGACATGGCGTAGCTGCGAAAGTCATAGTGGTAGCGATGATAAAGCGCCTCCAGCAGCAGCCGGATCTCTATATCCTCCACCTTTTCGAACGTCTCCGTCATTGCGGCATCCAGACGCGCACGAGAGACAGAAGCTTTTCGACGTCAAGCGGCTTTGCCATATAGTCATTGGCGCCGGCTTCAATGCAGCGTTTCTGATCGTCAGGCATTGCCTTGGCGGTCAAGGTGATGATCGGCAACTTCTGCCATGCTGAGTTCTTGCGGATGCGGCGGGTTGCGGTGAGGCCATCCATGATCGGCATCATTACATCCATCAAAACCAGATCGATCCGCCCGTCTGGGTTACTTATCGATTGCTCCAGTTTTTCCAGCGCCTCCTCGCCGTTTCTGGCGATATCGACGATCACCCCGCGTGGTTCGAGGATGTTGGTCAGGGCGTAGACGTTGCGCACGTCGTCCTCGACGATCAGAATGCGGCGCCCTTCCAGCAGTTCATCGCGATTGCGGGCTTTGCGGATCATTTGCTGCTGCTCGTCCGGCAGCTCAGAGACCACCTGGTGCAGGAACAGTGTGACCTCGTCGAGAAGACGCTCCGGCGATTTTGCACCCTTGATGATGATAGATTTCGAGTAACGGCGAAGCCTCTGTTCTTCTTCGGACGAGAGAACGCGTCCGGTGTAGACGATGACAGGCGGGAAGGAATGCATGCCCGCTTCGCTCAACGTTTCCAGAAGCGCAAAGCCGGATGTATCTGGCAACGACAGATCCAGCACCATGCAGTCGAAGGTCTGCTCGGCCAGCAACGAGATGCACTCTGCCGCAGTCCCGGCCCCCACCGTTTCGACGTCATGCGACGACAGGAGTTTCGACAGAGCGTCCCGCTGAACGGCGTTGTCTTCAACGATCAGCACGCGCCGCAGCGTTTGTTCGGCCTTCGCGCCTAGGGACTCGATCACAGATACCAGATGATCGCGTTGAACGGGCTTCAGCGCATAACCGACGGCGCCCAGCGACATGGCCCGGTCGGAATAGTCTTCACCGGACAGGATGTGGATCGGAATATGGCGCGTCCGCACGTCACGCTTCAGGCGGTCAAGCACAGAAAGGCCGGATTGGTCCGGAAGACCGACATCGAGCAGGATGGCGTTCGGCAGATACTGATGGGCGAGTTCCAGGGCTTCTTGAGCGGTTCCTGCTACGAGCGCCTGGAACTTTAGCTCACGGGCGAGATCGCGCAGGATGAGTGCAAAGGATTGATCGTCCTCGACAATCAGCAGCTTGCGGGCCGTTGCCTCGGATGCTGCACGGTCGTCATCGACGATTGCGACGGCCTTCGGCTTTTGTGCGGTGCTCTCTGCTTCCGTGCGGAAGACGGGTTCTGCAGCGGACGCGACGGGCGGGGCAAAATCCTGTTTCGGAGCCTGGACCAGCGCACTGTCGAACTCGGCCGGGATGATGACGGTGAACGTGCTGCCCTCGCCAAGCTGGCTTTGAAGCTGGAAGCGGCCTCCAAGCAAGCGCACGAGTTCGCGAGAAATCGACAGACCAAGCCCGGTGCCGCCGAACTTGCGGCTGATAGTGCTGTCCGCCTGATGGAAGGCTTCAAAGATCCGTTTTTGCTGCTCGTCCGCAATCCCGATGCCTGTGTCCTTGATCGAAAAGGCGACCTGGCTGTCATCGCGACGGCTAACAGTTAGCGAGACGCCGCCGTTTTCGGTGAACTTCAGCGCATTCGCCAAGAGGTTCTTGAGAACCTGCTCCAGGCGCTGCGGATCGGTCTGGATGACTGCGGGCACGCCCGCCTCGACCGAGACGTTGAACTGCAGACCCTTGTTGGTTGCGAGCGGTTCAAACATATGACGAAGCCCATTGACGGTCCTCTCGATGGACACCGCTTCCGCATTGATCTCCACATGTCCTGCCTCGATCTTGGACAGGTCGAGGATGTCATTGATCAGGTTCAGCAGATCATTGCCCGATGACTGGATGGTCTGGGCGAATTGGACCTGTTGGGCAGTCAGATTGCCTTCGGAATTGTCAGCCAGGAGTTTGGCAAGGATGAGCGAAGAGTTGAGCGGTGTTCGCAGCTCATGCGACATGTTCGCGAGGAAGTCTGATTTGTAGCGGCTGGCGAGTTCCACTTCCTTCGCCTTGGCCTCTATGGCGTCTTTCGACCGTTCAAGATTGTCCCGCTGCCGCTCCAGTTCTTCCGCTTGCTCCTCAAGCTGCGAGTTGGTCTGTTCGAGTTCTGCCTGCTGCTGTTCCAGGCGGGTCTGTTGTTCGCGAAGTGCGCGTCCTTGTTCTTCCAGCTCCTCGTTCGAAACGCGCAGCTCCTCGCCCTGGACCTGCAGTTCTTCCGACTGACGCTGGGTTTCTTCAAGCAGCGCCTGTAACCTTGCTCTGAAATCTGCGGATCTAATCGCAACGGCAATAATCTCAGACACTTTTTCTAGAAGCGACAGCGTGTCATCGCTGACGGGAGACAGGAAGCCAAGTTCGAAGACGCCTCGGATATCTCCTTCAACGATTGCAGGCGCCAGGGCCAAGTAGCGCGGCTTGTGCTGCCCAAGGCCTGATCCGAAGCTGATATAGCCGTCGGGGACTTCCCCGACTGCGATCGGCCGGTGATCTTTCAGGACATGGCCAAAAAGGCTGTCGTTCGCTCCGAAACTTGTCGGAAGGTTCGCGTCTGACGGTACGCCGTGGACCGCCGTGCGGTGAAACCGACCCGCGTTTTCGACATAGATCGCTCCAGCGACAGCGCCGAGATAGTTGGTCAGGAAGCCAAGGATATTCTGGCCGAGCTGAGCAAGTGGCTGCTCGCCAGATACCGCTGTCCCCAAGCCGAGCTGGGCATCTCTCAGCCACTGCTCTCGCTTCTGCGTAAGCACAGTTCTCCTGAGCAATACAGAGATGATCAAAGTGAGAATGATACCAACGACCCCCGTCGCGATCCCGCTCGTCCATGCGACCACGAATGATCTGTCGCGCTCCCGCAACGCCTGCGCACGGTCTTCGCCCGCCTCAAGTCTCAGTTGCCTGACCGTGTCTCGGATACCATCCATATCGCTACGACCTCGGTCGGTCCTCATGAAGGCCACTGCTGCGGCCTCGCCCTCTTCCCCGTAAAGACGGAGCGTCTCCCTCATGGTGCCGAGTTTGGAAACAGTGAAGGCTCGCAACTCGGCTGGACCGCCTCGTTCGTGCATTTCCAGTGTAGCAATTGAATCGAGGGCCTCAATGCGGTTCTCGACCTGAGACATCGCGCGATTGTAAGGGGCGAGATATTCGTCGTCTCCTGTCAGAAGATAACCCCGTAGGCCCGTCTCTGCGTCCTGGACGTCAATCAGAAGCAGGTCGAGGGCGACAATCAGTGAATGGGTTTGGGTCACCCGAGCGCTGTTGCCCTTTATGTTTTGCACTGTGAAATAAGACAGTGAAGCACTTGCGACGAAGAATACAATTGCCGCTAGCAGACCGAGCAGCGCGTTGCGACCGAGGCCGAGTAGTCGGTTACCTGTGAGTGCGGAGGTCTTTCGGTGCATGCTAAAACTCTAAATGTCTGGTTTCGCGGATCAATGTGGGCCGCTTTCATGGCCACTTTCGACGGCTAATTGGCAGGCGGTCCTGAAGGCGCTAGAGAGACTTGAACTTGTTTGCGGGCGCTTTAAGCGGTTACACTGGAGAGAGATTTAGGTAGCAATAATTTGATCCAGAGCGCAAGAATGTACTGAAAATGGAACAAAAAGAATTGCTTGACCTGCGGGGCATTGCCCATCCCCCACAGCGGCTGGTGAGAACGCATCATGGCTTCAGCGTAGAATACGTCCGTCCTGAGTTAGCTGCTGCTTTCAGCTATGATTGGACGAGTAACCTACATTTCTGCGCCTACCATGATATTGTCCTCGAAGACGGAGCCATACGTGCCGGAGATGGGGCAGAAGACACCCGTCGGGATCTGCGCGATACGCTTACCTATGTCCCTCGCGGCGCGCGCGTCTCCGGCTGGTCCAGGTTGAGCAGACGAAAGAACTCGTTCACTGCCATCTATTTTGATCCCCTCTCCATGCGAGAGGAACTTGGCGTGCGATTTGCCGAGCGTGTGTATGAGAAGGTTTATTACAGGAGCGACGATGTAGAGAGATATATGCGTCAATGGGCTCGGCTCTTGGCGCAAGATCATCCCGATAGCTTGTACGAAGAGGCGTTGGGGCTCGTCACCATCTTGGCGATCCATAGAACATCGAGGCTGGATGCTGAAGCGGCTCCTCCAATTGGCAAGGCAACTCTCGCCCTCGTTGAAGAGTTCATCGAGGAGAACCTCGGTTCGGATCTGACGCTGTCAGCGCTGGCGGAAATCACTGGCCTGAGCCGGTTTCATTTCAGCCGATCATTTAAAGCGGCCACCGGAGAGACCCCACATCAGCATGTACTTCGACGCCGTATGGAGCGCGCAAAATTGCTTCTGGCTTCGGGCGAAGTGCCTATCGGTCAAGTCTCGGAGAGTTTAGGATTTCGAAGTATCGCGTATTTTCAGAAGTCCTTTAAGTCTTGGGTGGGCATGAGCGTCAAAGATTTTCGGGGATCTAAATAGGTTCAGCTGCATGCGAGCTTCTACATCAGCTGGATCATCGGTCAGACTATCGACTTCGGTTGCGACCTTTTGTCCCCGAGCAGGGGCAATAACATCCGAAGTGCTTCTCTCGGCCATCGACTGAACTCATTTAATGAGCGGCAACTCCGGCAGTATAAACGGCGCAGGGTCTGCCGGAGGCAGAGTTGCAATGTTCCGATGGTCAAGCGAAGTCTCTCGCGTAATCGTCAGCCAATCTGTGAAATCTGACGCAATTCCGACCAGCATTCTTTGCCTGGTACAGCGCCAGATCGGCTCGTTCGACGAGCTCGGTTGGGTCGCCTATGGACGCAAGGGGCGTGAAAACGGTGGCGCCTACGCTGACGGTTACGATCCCATATTCGCTGTCTTCGTGTAGGATGCTAAGTTTCCTAATCGACGTTCTGATCTTCTCAGCGATTGCGATCGCCATGTCGCCGTCAGTGTTAGGTAGGAGAACTGCGAATTCCTCGCCTCCAAACCGCGCCGTGATGTCGCCAGACCGTCTAACCCCAGTCGCAATTGCCGCCGCAACTGATTTCAGGCAAACGTCACCGGGAAGATGTCCGTAGCGGTCGTTGTATGCCTTGAATCTGTCGACATCGATCAGAAGCACAGACAGAGGCCGACCGGTCTGTTTCGCTGCCTCGAATTCGCGCTGCAGGCCATCGTCGAACGATCGTCGATTAGCAAGTCCAGTCAGCGCGTCTGTTTCAGCAAGGCCTTTCATTTGTTCGGCAAAGCTCTTGAGGGAAAGCTCGGATTCCTTCATCGCGGTGATATCTGAGACGAGTGCCAGTACGTGGCGATCCTCAGTCACCCGTGTTCTCAGGGACAACCAGCGACCGTCTGCTAGTGGGATGACTTCGTCCTTGTTGATGAATAGCGTTTTGGCGGCCGCCTGAATGCTCTCCTCGTCTAGATCGATGGGCAAATCCTTCCGCTCGCCGTTACGCACGGTAGCCCTCACGATGTCGGTGATGTGGGCGCCTTCCTTGCGGGCATAGGCGGATTTCGGGAAGAGTTCTCGGTACCGGTCATTACAGAACACGATGTTTCCATCCGGCCCGAACATAGCGAGCCCGTCGGACATTTCGGCCATGGCCTGCGCCATGATATTCCTGCTGGAACGGAGTTCCTGCTCGAGGAGCTTTTTCTCCGTAATGTCGACCGTCACCCCGGCCAACCCGACCATGTCACCTTGTCGGTTTTTTAAAGGTACTTTTGAGGTCGAATACCATCGCGGCGGCTTGTCCTCTTCGATGAGAAACTCCTCAAAATGGTCCAGCGCCTGGCCGGTTCGCATGACATCGGCCTCGGCTGCCATCAGCTGCTCGGCTCTCTCCTTCGGCGCGAGATCATAATCCGTCAGCCCAACCATTTCAGACGACCGCATGCGCCCATTGTGGCGAGCAACATTGAGGTTCGCGACAACGAAACGGTGTTTCAGGTCTTTAACGTAATGGTAGTCGGGAGCCTGTGTGAGAGCCGCGTACAAAATATCGCGCTCCAGCGTGAACCGGCGGAAGTATGCCAGGAAGAAGCCAATAGCGGCTGTCGTTGCAAAATTTAGAACGACAATTGGCAGTCCCACCTGGTCAACCGCCCGCTGGAAATCCGCTTGAGGGAGCAGCGCAAGCACTGTGATCGACAAGCAGCCGGCAAGCACTGCGGCACTCAGGATCGACGGCGCATTGCTCAACGGTTTTCGACCAGCGAAGAACCAGAGCGAGCTTCCTAGCACGAAAACAAGAGCGATCGCGGTCAAGCCAGGCGCTACCCCTGCCCCACCAAGATATAAGCGGAAGCCCGCAGCCATGATGGCGGTGATAAGCGCAGCCCCCGGCCCGCCGAATACAGCAGCGGACTCAATGATCGCAAGGCGGAGATCAAAGATGACCCCGACATCGAAGCGGACCGAGAGTAGCATTGACGCGATCGCCGCCAAGCCCATTGTGACTCCGAGGCCGGCGCAGCGCAGCTTTGGCGGCAAGTGGTAGAAGCGATAGGAGAGATGGGTCCAGATCGAGACGATCAACGCGACAGCGGCAAGATTGCCAGCAAGAACTTTCCAGACGTCATCCATTCTCAATCACCGTCACGCTACGCCCCCAACTCTCAACCAGAAGAGACGACGCTGCGCTTTCGATCGTCCTTGAGGACGCAATGACAAGCCCAAACCGTCAATAGAGTTCATGCTCAATATCTGCCAAAAACCTAAAGCAGCGGTTTATGATCGGCGATTTACGGCTAAAGTCTCAGTCCGTCCGTTCATCGTATTCGCCAGCCTGTCCCCAATTCCCCGAAATCAGGCCGCTTGTTGCTCTGGCGCCAGACGGTTAGGGTCGGAGTCTCAACCACCAACGAGGATCACATGGCGACCGGTACTGTAAAATTCTTTGCTCAAGACAAGGGCTTCGGCTTCATCACACCAGATGACGGCGGTCAGGACGTCTTCGTGCACATCTCCGCGGTCGCCTTCGGCGAGGCGTTGAAGGATAGCCAAAAGGTTCGCTACGAAGTAGGCCAGGACCGCAAGACGGGCAAATCGAAGGCCGAAAACGTTTCGGTAATCTGAGCCAGAACATCGATAATTTTGCGCGGCGATCCGATGGTACAGCATTCATCGCGCATGATAATTTTGTTTGAAAAGCAAACAATTCTGTCACTGACAGTCTGACCACGTAGTTCGATTGCGGTCCCATCACTTTACGGGCGTAAACAGCCAAAAATGGATGAGAAGTTTCCCTACGGATACCTCTGTCCCGTCAGCATCGCCACCAGCTGGAACCTGTTTCGAATTCCACTCTGATATAAATTAATCAGAACCTTGGCGCTCTCTTGTGCCGGCGGCGATGTCTGAGAAATACCGCGCAGCTCGCACACGCGCGCAAAGGCTTTCTCTAGCAGTGCCAGATCTTCAGGTGTCAGGACTGAATTTAGTCTTTTGGCAACGTCGTGGATCATGCGCATGAATTAGAGCGTTTCCCTTTCATGCTGGATCGTATCCGCATGATGTGAAGAAGTTGCGCGCTTCTTGAGGCTCGATGAGGTCTATCAGTTTCCCGATC
>NZ_OBQD01000033.1 GCF_900220975.1 Rhizobium subbaraonis
GCCGACGGCGACGTTCTCCTTGACGCTCGTGCCCGACAGGGCAAGCGACGTCGGGGCCTCGTTGACGTCCTGGACGCCGATGGTGAAGGTCTTGGCCACCGTGTTGACACCGTCGGAGACCGCGACGGTGACCTTGCCGGACTTGACCGTCTCGTAGTCGACCGCCCTGGCGGTGACGAGCTTGTTGCCATCGAGCTTGAACAGGCCGCCGGCGTTGTCGGTCAGCTTGTAGGTCAGCGTCTTGCCTTCCGGGTCCTTGGCCGACAGCGTGCCGACGGTGGTGCCGACGGCGACGTTCTCCTTGACGCTGGTGTCCGACAGCGCAGGCGAGGTCGGTGCCTCGTTGACGTCAGTGACCTTGACGACAATCGACTGGGTGTCGGAGAGCGCTCCGTCACTCGCCTTCACCGTGACGTTGTAGACATTGTCCTTGCCCGCATCCTTGGCATTTTCGAAGTCAGGCGCAGACTTGAACGAAAGCGCACCCGTCTTGGCATCGATATTGAACAGCGCCTTGTCGGCGCCGTCCGCGATCGAATAGGTGATCGCCTTCTTTTCCGGGTCCGGCGCCTTGACGGTCGTGACTGCCGTCTTGTTCTCCGCAACGTTCACCGAAACGGACGCTCCACCGCTGAACACGGGCGCCTCGTTGACGTCGGTGACCTTGACGGCGATCGCCTGGGTATCCGAGAGCTTCCCGTCGCTCGCCTTGACCGTCACGTTGTAGACGTTGTCCTTGCCGGAGTCCTTTGGTGCTTCGAAGTCGGGGGCATCCTTGAACGAAAGTGCCCCGGTGGAAGCATTGATGGTGAAGAGGTTTGCGTCTGCCCCACCTGCGATCGAGTAGGTCAGGGCCGCCGATTCGACGTCCGTCGCCTTGACGGTCGTGACTGCCGTCTTGTTCTCCGCAACGTTCACCGAGGCAGTCGCACCACCGCCGTTGGAGGTTATGACCGGAGCCGTGTTCGGCAGGACATCGATGGTGAGCTCCTTGTCGAACGTATTGCCAGCACTGTCGACGACGCGGACGCTTACAGTGTACGCGTCGGCCTCCAGGGCGCCGGCGACCTTGATCGACGACCCATCGATGGCAAACAGCCCGCCGGCATTGTCGAGAAGCGTGTAGCTGAATGTGTCGCCGGCATCCCGGTCGGTCACGACCAGCGAGCCGACAACCGTACCGACCGCGGCTTCGGCACTCACCTCTGCATCGTCCAGCGCCAGATCAGTCGGCGTGTAGTTGGCCTTGTGGTTGGCGAAATCGTAGGTGAGGTTGTTGAACTTCAGGATCTCGACACCGGTGAGCACGTCGATGCCCGTGCCACCGGTCGCGCGCTTGTCCGTGACGATCAGCGGATTGCCGCCCGTACCGCCGGTAAAGCTGTAGTTGCCGGAGGGCCCGCCGAAGGTGCCGTCGAAATAGACGATGTCGGTGCCCGCGCCGCCGTCGATCGTATCGTTGCCGCCGCCGCCAGCGAGGAAATCGTTGCCTGCACCGCCTTCGATCGTGTCATTGAACTTCGTGCCGACATAGATGTCGGCGTAGGCCGAGCCCTTGAAGTGCTGTGCATAGGCGTCAAGCGAATCCGCAAACGTGTCATAACGCCCCTGGGTCGACGCAGTCGCCGCCCCATACATATGCGCCAAGGTGAAGTTGTGGATCGGGCCATTCGCCTCGATTTCAGCCTCTTCCTCGGCGTTGGTCGGTTTCGCGTTGGAAAGGTTGAGCCCGGTGATCCTCAATTCGACATTGCCGCCGGAGAAGTAGCCGTCGGTATCGTAGCTGCCCGAACCGCGCGTGCCGTACTCGATGGTGTTGGCCGTGCCGGCAACGGTATGGGTCGCGAAGGAGTACTCCAGGCTGCCGTGCGCAAGCACATATTTGGAGGTTGCCTCGCTGCCGTAGCCGATGAACATCTCCTCGCCGGAGAAGGTCGAACCGTTGTCGAACACCGGGAAGCCGCCTCCGGTGGTATCGGATGCGAAACCGCCGCGAATGAACGCTTCCAGATCAATGCCGGACGAGGCGCTCGAGGCATCGATGGTGATCGTTTCCGCCGCCTCGGTGACGGCGACCGTCAGGTCCTTTTCGAAGGTATTTCCGGCTCCGTCAGTCACACGGACGCGCAGCGTATAGTCGTCCGCCGAGAGAGGGCCCGCAACCTTGATCGATGTGCCGTCGAGAACGAACAATCCGTCGGCATCGTCGAGCAGCGTAAAGGTGTGGGTATCGCTCGTATCCCCATCCGTCACGACGAGCGAGCCGACAACCGCGCCGTGGCCGGCCGTGTCCAGGATCTCCGCGGCATCCAGCGCCAGATCGGTGGGCGTGTAGTTCGCCTTGTGGTTGACGAAGTCGTAGGTCATGTTGTTGAACTTGAGGATTTCGACATTGGTCAGCGTGTCGACGCCCGTCCCGCCCGTCGCGCGGCTGTCGGTGACGACAAGCGGATTGCCGCCCGTCCCACCGGCAAAGCTGTAGGTACCCCCCGGGCCGAACACGAATTCGCCGTCGAAATAGGCCGTATCCGTACCGGCGCCGCCATCGATGGTATCGTTGCCGCCGCCCCCGGCTAGGACGTCATTGCCGCCAGCGCCGAGCAGCGTGTCGTCGCCGTCGCCGCCATTGATGGTGTCGTCGCCAACGCCGCCATTCAGGTAGTCGCTGCCAGCGCTGCCTTCGATTTTGTCATTGCCGCCGAAGCCGTAGATCGAGAAGCCGATCTTGTCCCCGGCGAGCGTGCCGCCGGACAGCGCGCCATCGCCCTCGGTCGTGCCGATGACGACGGTACGGTCATCACTCTCCAGCGGGATCAGGATCGGACCGGACGCCCAGGTGTTGGCCTCCTGCTCCGTGCCCAGGCGACCCTGGTTCATGTTGCCCCAGCCATAGACGTTGCCGTCGGCGTCGACGGCCAGCGAGTGGTTCGGGCCGCCGGAAATGCTGACGATGTCGATCCCTTCGAAGCCCGGTATCTTCGTCGGCGCGATCAGCGTGGTGATGGCGCCGGTTGATGTTTCAAGGCCGAGCCAGCCTTCATCGTTGCGGCCCCAGGCCCAGACTTCGCCATCGTCCGTCAGCGCGATTGCCCAACGCGAGCCGATGTGGACGTCGACGACATTGTCGGGAAGGCCCTGGATCTCGAACGGTGTGGAGCTGTTGGATGTCTCCGCGTCCGTCAGAACGCCATCGACGATCGTGCCCTTGATCAGTTGTCCGTAGTCGGACTGTCCCCAACCCCAGACCTTTCCGTCTGTGGTGATGGCGATCGAGGTATTCGTGCCGGCGGCAACCTTGGCGACCGTCCCGGGAATATCGACGAGAACGGGCACGTTCGAACGCGTGCCTGCGCCGGACGTGCCGTTGCCAAGCTGGCCCTGGACGCCGGACCCCATGGCGTAGACTTCGCCGCCTTCCGTCAGGACGAGCGCAAAGCTCGTGCCCCAGGCCAGGCTTGCGACCTTTTCGCCGCCGAACGCGCTCGCATCCAGCGCCACGGGAGAGCCCTGGTTGTCGAGGCTGCCAATGCCGAGCTGGCCATTGCTGTTTTGCCCCCAGGCATAGAGGACGCCGGCATCTGAGATCGCGTAGCTGGCCCCGTTCGTCATGTAGATCGAGGCGATGGTGACGCCGTTCAGGGCCTCGACCTTCTGCGGCACCAGGCTCTCGTAATTTGTGGTCGTTCCGAGCCCGAGCTTGCCGAGGTTGTTGTCGCCCCAGGTGTAGACCTCGCCGGACGCCGTCAGGAACGCGCCGTGCAGCATGCCGGCGGAAATCGCGACGATCTCGCCGGTGAAGCCTTCCGGCAGGTTGACGGTGCCCATATCGGCCCAGGCAACGCCCACGTCCGTCTGCGTGCCGCGACCGAGCTGGGCTTCGTTGTTTTCGCCCACCGAGTAGACTACGCCGTCCTTGTAGAACAGCGAGTAGTGATTTCCTGCGCCGACTTGAACTGTCATGATGTGCACCCCAGCCAATGATATTGAATGTTGAAGGACGCTTGCGGCTGCCGCATGGGCGTCGGTTTGATTGAGAAGTTGCGATGGATCACTCTGCCGCGCCCTCTCTCAGGGCCGGCGCGAAGGGCATCCGCATGTTTTCATCGCTCTTGTTTCTGAGAGCGCCCGCCTCGGTCATCACCAGAGCGATGACAGCGAAGCCGAGAAGGAGAAGAAGCGCGTAGACGGCCATGATGGACCAGTACGGCGCCACGACGTTCAGCTGCGGTGCCGCGCCGAGCACGGCCGGCATCGACCAGGAAACGATCGACACACTGGCGCAGGCGATGAGCGCAAAGCGCACGCGCGAATGCAGGCCCGCCATCAACGGCCGGCCGATGCGCTGGCGCATGAACGGCATGACCAGTCTGTGCACGAAGACGCCGTTCGCCGACAGCATCGCCACGATCGTCATCTTGGCGTAGATCTTGGGATTGTTCAGTTTTGCAGGCTCGGCGAGGCCGTAGAGCACGAGAAAGCCAAGTCCCGAGATCCATAGCAGCGCCAGCCCCACGGCCACCAACTGGCTGGTCGCCGCAAGGAGGCCGAATGCCTCATCCGTCATGCCCTTGCGGCTGTATCGCTGAATCAGAAGATCGACATAGACCGCTCCGCCTGCGCCGAGCACAAGGCCGCCGAAGTGCAGCAGCCGCAGCGCTGTCCGGCAATAGGAAACCGTAACGTCACTGGCGGGCCAGATCAGAAAATCCACGGAAAGCGGCCTTCTTCAGACATGAGGGATCGGCTCCGGCCGGCAATGCCGGTCGGACTAAACTATTGGTATAATTTCAAATTTTCAGGGCTCTTGCTGCGAGGACAACCCGCGAGCATCACCTTGAGACATAATCGCCGTAATAATCGTGATAAAAAAAGTCAAGTTATATTCCATTAGCAGAAGTGGAATTTTTCCGCCACGCAACCGAGCGACCCGCATTTCGGCCAATGGCGAGCGCTGCCAAACTGCCCCCGAACGCGGCGGATCGTGCGCGTAAGTCCGGCAACCCGCCGGCTTTCGGCGGGTCAGGTTTCGAGCGTCTACCGGTGGGATGAAAACTTCAGCCTGGTCTTAGGCGACTGGCGAAATGGTCCGGGTGGCGGGCCCTTGTGGGCGCGCTTGAAGATTGCCGGGCGGCGATGCGAATACCGCTGCGCTTGTCCGCGGGCGGACGATTATACCGCCAGCGGCATCGGCGACAGAGCCACCGATGCCTGGATCGAAGAACTAGAGCCCTAAGGCGGCGATCGCCTCATCCATGCGCTCGCGAGCCTTTTTCGGCATCTTCGCGCTTTTGACCGCACCGATGTTGGCCGATCCGTCGTCGACGACGACGAGCGCAACCATGCCCATTCCGAAATGCGGCATGCACCTGACACCATAGGCGCCGGGCGTATCGAAGGTGACCTTGAGTGTCTCGTTCATCTTGCCCTTGAAGGGCTGGGTACCGTCCGGCAGCAGGCCCGGAAGGGTCTCGGCATTGTGTGACTTGTCCGTGGGGACGAAGGTTACAGTGTCGCCCCTGGCGATCCTGAGCGACGACGGCTCGAATACCATCGTTCCGTCCCGGCCCTTGTTCAACATATGGATTTCGAAGTCCGCGGCGAAGGCGTGGCCGCACAGGGCGGCGGCCAGGACTGCCGCGCCGGCGAGGGACCGGGCGATCATGGTCATTCTCTTTGCTCCTGCATGCGAAGCCGGGGCGGCCTCGTCCGCAGCACCCTATCGCCACGCCGGAGACACCGTTTGACATACCGCAACCGCAACCCTGGACAGGGTGTCATCGGGGTGCGTCATTCCTTCGCAGGCGGCCTTCAGCTCTATCCGACCGATTTGGTTTCGATCGGGAGGAAGGCACCCCGGGCCCTCTCCGTCAGGAGAAGGTATCTCTCATCGCCCGGAGGATGATGACGGCGGAGGCGGCACCTGGATCGACATGGCCGAGCGACCGCTCGCCCAGTCTGGCGGCGCGACCGCGGGCAGCGACCATAGAGCGGGTGGAATTCGCCCCGGTCTCTCCGGCGGCGACGATATCGCGCCACATCTCGTCCGGCTCCGCACCACGCTCGCGCGCTGCGACCGCGGCTTCCATGGCCGGTATCCACGCATCCAGCATCGTCTTGTCGCCGCGCTGGCCCTTGCCGCGATCCTTGATACCCTGCGCAATAGCCTCGACGATCGCGACCTGTCCTGCAGGCGAAAGGCTTTCGTCCTGCTTCAGCACCTGGGCCGCCTTGCGGAAGGCGGTGGCATAAAGCGGACCGGTGGAGGCGCCGACGGCATCGAGAAATGCCGACGCGGCGGCAGAAAGAACCTCCGAGGGAAAGGCCTTGTCGAGATCAAGCTTGGCGACGGCACTGTTCACCGCGGCAAAGCCCAGAGCCATGGTGATGCCATGGTCGGCATCGCCCACCGCCCCGTCGAGCTCGGAAAGATGGTCCTTCTCCGCCTGCATGGCCATGGCGATGAGCTGAAACATGCGGCTGAGAAAGCGAGATGCCGATTCCGCCATGTATTGCCTCCGAATATTCTCTGCGTTGTCCGCCTTTATCACGAGGCGCTGCAGCAACCTTATCAATTGATCCTGAGGGCGGCGCTATCACAGGGATACAGCAGCAGATCGGACAGTTCCTGGTCGAGGTGCAGAATGGAAATGGATGCGCCAACCATGTCAAGCGAGGTGCAGTAATGACCAATCCAGTTCGCCGCAATGGTGATGTTCTTGGCGCTCAGCCTTTGCTCCACGCGGCGGAACAGGATGTAGAGCTCCATCAGCGGCGTTGCGCCGAAGGAATTCACCAGCACGGCCACCCGGTCACCCGGCTGGGCGTTCATTTCTCCGAAGATCCTATCGATGATCCGGTCGGTGATCTGGTCGGCGCTCATCATCCTGTCGCGCACCACCCCGCGTTCGCCATGGATCCCCATGCCGATCTCGATGTCGTCGGGACCGATCTCGAAATTGTGACGTCGGGTTTGCGGCAACGAGCATGGCTCAAGCGCAACGCCGATCGTAAACGTGCGGTCGTTGGCTTTCCGCGTCACGGCTTCGCACTCGGAGAGCGCCAGGCCACGATCGCATGCTGCACCGGCGATCTTGAACATGAAGAAATTGCCGGCAACGCCGCGCCTTCCATCCCTGTCTTCGACCGGCGACGAGGCGATGTCGTCTGTGGTCAGCACGGTGCGGACAGGAATGTCTTCCTCCTGCGCCATCTCAGCCGCCATCTCGAAGTTCATCACGTCGCCGGCATAGTTGCCGTAGACGAAGAGGACGCCTTGCCCGCCCGAGGCGGCGCGTGCGCATTCGAGGATGGGGCCGGGGGGAGGGGACGAAAAGATGTTGCCGACGGCAACGGCATCGGCCAGCCCCTTGCCGACATAGCCGAGGAAGCAGGGTTCGTGCCCCGTTCCGCCCCCGATGACGAGGCCGACCTTGCCGGCGCGGGGCCCCTTGCGGGCGACAAGGGCGCGGTTCGAGCCCTTGATCGGAGTAATATAGTCTGCATGCGCCTTGAGCACGCCCTCCAGCATCTCGTCGACCACCTGGTCCGGATTGTTGAGGAACTTCTTGATGTGGGTTCGAACATTGCTGGGAAGGGGCAGGGGGCCTTCGCCCCGCGTGCGCTGGGCCAGCCTCTGGTCAACCTCAGTAACGCCGTCCGCGTTCAGGATTCCCCTGCCTGTCGCAGCATCAGTGATCAGCACATTGATGAACCCGCCCCGCAATGCGGCAAGGATTGCCGGCACCTTGTCGAAGCCACCGGCGACTGCGATCCGCATCCCGATCTTCTGCAACATGTCGAGGGAGATGCCGATCGTCCTCTCGTCGAGCGGGCCGGCGACAGCTCGGCCCTGCGGATCGATGAACCGGCCGGCGACGACGCCGACCGCGTTCTTCGCCAGATAGTGCTGGATCGATACGGATTCGAAAAAGCCGCTGGTGTGGATGGTGGAGTTCGGCCGAAGCGAGGAGACGCCGAAGAGCGCCTTGTTTGCGCGGCCGAGTGCCGCAAACTGCTCTTCGATCAGCGGTTCGCGCAGGAAGGCTGACTGAACTTCGGCGTTGGAAACGATCGCGGGCGCGGCAATGTTGATCAGCTTTGCGCCGGTCGCCTCCGCCATGGCCGAGGCGCAGAGCTCCGGCGTGTAGGCAAAGCTCGCCCGGGTGCCACCTGTTGCCTGCACGATGGTCACGTCCTGCAGGCCCGTCACCGCAGTGTTCCCGGCGATCGCAAGGACGGTACGGCCCCAGGCGACGGCAAGGGTATCGCCAGACTTCAAGAGTTTCGCCACCGCCTGCCCGCCGGCCGTTCCCAGCCGGTCGATAAGCGTGCGCGAACCGTCGTCGCTCGGCACGACGAGACAGTCCAGCAGGCCGAAATGGCGTTTCAGCTCCTGGGCGATCGCAAGCGAACTCAGGCGCGAGGGTTCCAGCGAGATGTTGACGATGCCGCGGCTGCGGGCATCGGCAAGGTAACTGTTCACCGTGGCGCGCGAGATACCCATGATTTCGGCAATGTCGTGCTGGGTGCGGCCTTCCTCGTAATAGAGCCAGCACGCCCAGACATAGGGGTCGTCACCGTAGCGAAGCGGCATCGCGTCCGCCACGTCCGTCTGCCCGGTCTTTCCGGCCGTCGATTTGCCTGTGGGAGAGGTCTTGCTTGCCATGGTTCCCTGCGCGTTCCGGCTTTGTGGGGCGAGGATGGAAGCAATGCAATGCCATTGCAATGTTTCTGCGCACTATGCACAAATCAAAGCGTGACCGGGCCGTTGCCAGCCCGGCCACGCCGCCTTGGGAGGCTATCGATGCTGCGGACGGTAGCGCCGGCTATTGCAGCCGGTCGCGCGCTCCTTCCGACAATTCCTTCAAAATGATGGCGCAGGACGTTGCGCCGGCGTCCAAGACGCCGAGCGAGCGCTCGCCCAGGCGGCTGGCACGGCCGATCTTGGCAACGAGATTGATTGTCGAATCCCGGCCGGTCTCGGCCGCGGCCACCAGCGCATCAAGGGCTTCGCCGAAGGACTTGCCGTCGGCAGCCGCCGCGTCGAAGGCTTCGACTGCGGGCACGAAGGTGTCCAGCAGCGTCTTGTCGCCGACCTTCGCCGAACCGATCGACTGGATACCTTCGAGGCCGGCATGCAGCATGCGGCTGTAGGCGGCAGCGTCGATCGCGTCCACGCCCTCCAGTTTTTCGGCGAACTCGGTGAACATCACCCCGTAGAGCGGGCCCATCGAGCCGCCGATCTCCGTCATCAGGATGGTGCCGAGCGTCTCCAGCGACGCTGCGAGAGAAAGGTCCTTGCCCTTCAGCCGTTCGGCGGCCATGCCGAAGCCCTTGGCCATGTTGACGCCATGGTCGCCATCGCCGATCTTGCCGTCGATCTCGCTCAGATAGGCGCGGTTTTCAACGATGCGATCGGCCATGGCGAGCACGATGCCCCCAGCGCTGGCATTGTTCAGTGTCTGCATTGATCCGCCTCCTTACAAAACGGTGGTGCAACGGACCTCGACGTCGAGAAGCTCTTTCAGTTCCGAATCGAGAGCCATCACGGTGAGGGTTGCGCCGACCATTTCGAGCGATGTGAAGTAATTGCCCACATAGGTCTTGTAGATTTTCAGGCCGCGCGCGCTGATTTCCTGCTCGATCGTGTCGTTGAGGATGTAAAGCTCGTTGATCGGCGTGGCGCCGAGGCCGGAGACGAGGACGGCCACTTCGGTGCCGGCCGGCAGGTCATGATCGTCGAGGACGATCTTGCACATGTCCTTGGCAACCTCTGCGGCGGTCTTCAGCGGCTCGACTCGGACGCCCGGCTCGCCGTGATGGCCGATGCCCACTTCCATGGTGCCGGGCTCGATCTGGAAGTTCGGATGGCCGACGGCCGGCAACGTGCAGGGGCCGAGGCCTACGCCGATCGAACGGCAGCTGTCGATCGCCTTCTGGGCGGTGACGCGCACTTCCTCCAGCGTCGCGCCGGTGGCAGCCTTGGCGCCGCCGATCTTCCACATGAAGATTTCGCCGGCAACGCCGCGCCGCTTCTCGCGCTCTTCAGGCGGAGCGGAGCAGACGTCGTCGTTGGCCACGACCGTCGCGATGTCGATGCCGTCCTTGGCCGCCAGTTTGGTGGCCATTTTGACGTTCATGTTGTCGCCGGCATAGTTGCCGTAAAGCACGATCACGCCCTTGCCGCCGTTGGCCTCGCGAATGGCGTCGTGGAAGCTCTTCGCGGTCGGCGACGAGAAGAGCTCGCCGACGGCTACCGCATCCAGCATGTTCTTGCCGGTGTAACCGATGAAGGCCGGCTCGTGGCCGGACCCGCCGCCGGTGACGACGCCGACCTTGCCGACGATCGGCGCGTTCCTGGCTGCGACGACGCGGGGGTTTTCGGCCAGGCGGACGATATCCGAATGGGCCTTGACGAAGCCGCTCACGGTATCTTCTACGACCAGGTCCGGATTGTTGACGAAACGCTGCATGTTAACTCCTGTGGAACGGGCGTGCGGCTTAGAGGATCGTATAGCCGCCGTCGATCAGCAGATCGGCGCCGTTGATCATGTCTGCGCCGGCCGAGGCGAGGAAGACGGCGGCGGCGGCAATTTCCTGCGGATAGGCGAACCGGCCTGCCGGAATTCGCTTCTTGGCGGCTTCGCCCTTCTCGCCGGACCATGCCTTCTTGCCGAGTTCGGTCAGGACGATGGTCGGCGAGATCGTGTTCACGCGGATGCCATGCTTGCCCCATTCGGCGGCAAACGTCTTGGACATGCCGATGACGCCGAACTTCGAGGCGCAATAGGCGACGTGCTCCTCGATCGCAACCGTGCCGGCCTGGGATGCGAGGTTGACGATCTTGCCGCCCTTGCCGGCCGCGATCATCGCCTTGCCGACCGCCTGGGTGACGAGGAAACTGCCCTTGAGATTGATGTTGATGGTCTTGTCCCAGTCGCCGAGGGAAAGGTCTTCGGCGGGCGCGAGGAAGACGACGCCGGCGCTGTTGACGGCGATGTCTATGCCGCCGAAGGCGGCGACGACGCCGGCGACGGCCTCATTCACCGACTGGGGGTTCGATACGTCGCAGACAAACGGCTTCGCGTCGTCTCCCAGCGCGTCGGCCTTGGCCTTCGCAACGTCGGCGTTGATGTCGAGGACGGCGACCTTGGCGCCCTTGGCGATGAAGGCTTCGGAGATCGCGGCGCCAATGCCGGACGCTCCGCCCGTCACCAGGGCGACTTTGCCGGACAGCGGGAAGTTCAGGTCAATTTCTGGAGCGGTATCGGTCATTGTCTTGCAAGCCTCGATCTTGTCATGGGGTGCGGGACGGCATGGCCGTCCCGCGTTCATCTTCGTTTACTGGCGCGACTCGATCAACTTGTCGGCGTTGTCGGTGGTGACAGGGGTCCACGGTACATTGTAGTTCTTGTCCTTGCCGTCGTTGAACGGCATGTCCGGATACTGGGCCCAGATGTCGGACTGCGGCTTGTAGTCGCCCTTCCTGGCGTGGAAGATCGCCAGATCGAGCGCACCCTGAGCCTGCGCACGGGCGTCCTGAAGGATCGAGGTCATCGTGCCTTCCTTGACGGCATTCAGTGCATCCGTGATGCCGTCGATGCCGGCAATGGCGAAGTCGCCGACGTTCAGCTTGGCAGCCTTGATGGCTTCGATGGCGCCCAGCGCCATCTCGTCATTCTGGCCGATGACGCCGTTGATCTGGCCGGGATGCGCCGTCAGCCAGTTTTCCATCAGCGTCTGAGCTTCAGCACGCGACCAGTTGGCGGTCTGCTGTTCGAGAACCTTGACGTCCGGGCACTCGGCAAGCGCCTTCTGGTTGCCTTCGAGGCGGGAGATCTGCGAGGACTGGCCGATCGGGCCTTCGAGGATGACGACGTTGCCCTTGCAGCCGATCTTGTCCAGAACCGTCTTGGCTTCCATGTAGCCGGAAACGGTGTCGTCGGAGCCGACATAGGCGGCAAGCAGGTCGGAATTAACACGGGTGTTGGAGCCGACGACCGGGATACCGGCTTCGTAGGCAGCCTGGACGGCGGTCGCGCCGGCCTCGACGTCGATCGGCACGAAGACGATCGCGTCGAACTGCTGCGTGATCATCGTGTTGAACTGTTCCTGCTGGACCAGCGCATCGTAGCGACCGTCGAAGACCGTCAGTTCGACTTCGCCGCTCTTGACGGCCGGGTGCTGCTCGAGTGCGGCGGACCAGATCTGCATGAATTCGGCATTCAGGCCGTAAGGGGCCGCGCCGATCTTCAGCTTGTCCTGCGCCAGGCCAGGCGATGCCATGAGTGCCGTGGCGGCAGCCAGCGCAATCAAAAGTTTCTTCATTATCAGTCTCCTCCATTGGGATTCCGGCCACCGACGCGGTGCACCGTTCTATGCACGGGTGATAGACACCCGTATTTCTTGAAAAGCTTCGGGGTCAGCCGCCCATGTTGCGCTTCTGGTCGAGCATGACGGCGCCGACGATCAGGGCTCCCTTGAGGACCTGCTGGTAGTAGGACTGGATTCCCATCAGATCGAGGCCGTTGTTCATGACACCGATGATCAGGGCGCCGATCAGCGTGCCCGTAATGCGACCCACGCCGCCCGAAAGGCTGGTGCCGCCGATGACGACCGCCGCGATCGCATCGAGCTCGTAGGCGATACCGGCCTGGGGCAGGGCGGAGCCGGTGCGCGCCGACAGGATCATGCCGGCAAGTCCGGACAGGCCGCCGGAAATCACATAGACCGAAAAGCGCAGGCGGCTGACATTGATGCCCGACGTGTTGGCGGCATGCGGATTGCCGCCGACGGCATAGATGTAACGGCCGAAGCGGGTGCGGTTGAGCACGTACCAGGACACCAGGAACACCACGGCGAAGAGCACGACGGGCATCGGCACGCCGAAGACGCTGCCGGTACCGATCCAGCGGAAGTCGGGCGTCAGCGCCGGCACGGGCTTGCCGCCACCATAGATCAGCGTCATGCCGCGTGCAGCCGACAGCATGCCGAGGGTGGCGACGAAGGCCGGGACCGAAAAGCGTGACACGATGATGCCAACGATCGCGCCGCAGGCGATGCCAACGAAAAGGCCGATCGGCAGAGCGACGAAGGGCGAGTACGGCGCGCCGACGATGCCGGCGGTTGCCGAGGTCGTGGCGAAGCTTGCAGAGACGATGCCGGCGAGTGCCACGACGGAACCGACGGAAAGGTCGATGCCACGCGTCAGGATGACGAAGGTCATTCCGATCGCGAGAATTCCGTTGATGGACGTCTGCAGCAGGACGTTGGAGATGTTGCCCGGCGTCAGGAAGTACTGGTTCGACACCGAAAGGATGAAGGCCAGCAGCAGGAAGGCGAGAAAGATGCCGTATTCCTGGATGATCAGCCTGCGGCGGTCCGAACCCAGCCAGGCCGTGGATGAATTGTTATCTGTCGTGGACACTTGGGTTTCCTCTCTCGTACCGGACGTTTGTTCTGCAGTCCGGCTTGCCGCTTAGGTGGACAGATGGACGAGCGATTGCGCGTCCGTCTCTTCCCTGCGGAAAATTCCGGCTGAACGGCCTTGGCGCATCACCAGGATGCGGTCGGACATGCCGAGCACTTCGTCGATCTCCGACGAGATCATGACGACCGTTCCGCCCTGTTCGGCGAAATCGCAGATAATGCGATAGATCTCCCGCTTGGCCCCCACATCCACGCCACGGGTCGGCTCGTCGAGGAGCAGGACCTTCGGGTTGCGCAGGAACCACTTGCCAAGCACGACCTTCTGCTGGTTGCCGCCCGAAAGGCCGGATACCGACATGGTGTCGCGCGCCGCCTTGATGGCGAAGCGCTTGATCATGTCCTGGCTGGCCGCCATCTCCATCCGCCGGTTCATCGAAAAGCGCGGGCTCATCTCCGGCAGGCTGGCCAGGCAGATGTTATTGCGCACGCTGTCGGTGAGGTTGAGGCCGGTGAGCTTCCGGTCCTCGGTGACGAAGGCCAGCCCGCGCGCCATCGCATCCGCGGGCCTTGAGACCGAAATCGCCTCGCCATCCAGCTTGATGCCGCCTTCCGAAGCGGTGTCGAGGCCAAACAGGCAGTTGAAGATTTCCGTGCGGCCGGATCCCATGAGACCGTAGATGCCAAGGATTTCGCCCTTGTGGGCGGTAAAAGAGATATCCTTTATCTTGCCGGGAATGGTCAGGTTCGAGACCTCCAGGCCGGCAATGCCGGTGGGCGCGTTCGTCTTGATGTATTCCTCGCCGAGCTCGCGCCCGACGATCATGCGGATCAGTTCGGGCCGGTCGATGTCGGCCAGGTTGCCGCTGCCGACGTAGCTGCCGTCGCGGAAGACGGTGTAGGCATCGGCGATCTGGAAGATCTCCGAGAGCCGGTGGGAGACATAAACGATCGCCTTGCCCTCGGCCTTCAGGCGCTCGATCGCCGAAAACAGCTGCTGGGCTTCCTTCTCGCCGATCGCCGACGTCGGCTCGTCCATGAAGATGACTTCGGCGTCATGGCTGAGCGCCTTTGCAATTTCGACGAGCTGCACCTGCGCGACCGAAAGGTTCATCATGAACTGGTTGGCGCGGATGTCGAATTCCAGCCGATCGAGAAGCGCCTGCGCATTCCGGTTCATCGTCTTGAAGTCGATGCCGCCGAAGCGCGCTGACGGCTCGCGGCCGAGATAGATGTTCTCGGCCACGGTCATGTGCGGGATCGGGCTGAGTTCCTGTTCGATGATGGCGATGCCTGCGGCCAGCGCCTCAGCCGGCGTCGAATAGGCGACCTCCTGGCCACGGCGACGGATGTGGCCGCCATCGCGCGTCAGGATGCCCATCAGGATCTTCAGGAAAGTGGATTTGCCGGCGCCGTTGCCGCCGCAAAGGGCGTGCACGGACCCCGCACGCAATTGTAGGCGGCCGTTTCGCAGGGCTGCGACACCACCAAAGGACTTCTGCAGTCCTTCCACGTCTAGCAGGTATTCCAACGTCTCTCCTCCTGATCGGCCCGTGGAGCGAGCCGCCGATGGACAGAACTCGGCCGCCATCGACGTTGACAATATTCAACATGCTATCGACAAATGTCAATAGGAAGCAGACTCTAAGACCAAGACACTGTAATCACTTCGTTTTCTTCAACGCAGCAACAGGCAGCGCAAGGGTAGCCGCTCTGACGCATGGCTTCTGAAAAGTCAAACCTCGGGGTAGACGCGTGGGTGAGATCGGCGCTCCCACGCACTGCAGCCCCAAATCCGTCTTGATCCGGATGTTTGGAGGTCCGCCGAAAAATATCTGAGATGCCCGTAATACGATCGCCAACTTCGGCTGGCGTCTTCTAGCCGAAGGAACTACTCGAACGACCGACAAACCGTGCTGGGAATGGAAGGACGCGATGGATCACGCGGATGAGACGTTCACGGACGAGGACGCCGGGCCTGACCCTCGTCTTTTCGTCGCTTCGGTTGCGCGTGCCGCAGGGGGGTGTCCATTACCGAGAAAATGGAAGACGTGGACAGCATCTCTCTTTCGGCTCCTGTTTTTGCGGGCCGTGACGAGCCTGTCGGTGCGATCAACATATCAACGTTGAAATCACGATTCTCAAAGCTTCAGGCGGAGCGCAAGCTGGCAGTCGATCTCATTGCGTCTGCACGGGAAGCTTCTCAGGTGGTTTCGAGATAGCCGTTGTCTAAAGCCATGCCGAGCTGAAAATTCGCCAGCGGTGTTTCGGCCAGATACTGCGGAGTGAAGCGGCGCTCACATGGTCTCAAGCTAAACCCGAAGCTGTCTGTCACACCCGCCCGGGCACCGAAAGTGACAATTGAACGGGGCGCAACAGCGGATAGTGCAACCTGGCAGCCACAGGAGGTTATCTGGCTCGGTGTAAAGGTTCGCACCCCTTTCAAAAGCCTAGGACGATTTCAAGCTTGTATTCGACTTACATTGGTGCGGACGCGAGTTTGCGGGCAATGTCGAAGAATGCGTTGACAAGCTTGCCGTTAGCGCGCTCGCGCAGGCAGATGAGGGCTTCATCCATCAGCATCTCGGGTGCATCTATCTCTATAGGAACGAGGCGACTGTCCTGTCCGAATTCTGCGGAGGAGACAAAGCCTATACCTCCGCCTGCTGCGACGATTTCCCGGACGGCCTCGCGACCCTCCGCCTGGATAAGCGGAGTCAGAGGCACGCCGCATTGCTCTGCCATGATTTCGAGTTTCTGGCGGGTCTTGGAGCCCCGTTCGCGCATGACCAGAGGGTGCTGTGCAAGCTCGGAGAACGATATCCTCTTCGTGTCCCCCAACGGGTAATCGCGGCTTGCAAATGCGATAATCGGTGTCGAGTTCAGCTTGAGAACCTCAAAATCGCTGGACTGGGGAATCTCGCCAAGCACGCCAATATCCGCTTCATAAGCATGCAAGCTGGTGGTGACCGTTTCCGTGTTGCCGGCGTCGATCGAGACCTGCACTGATGGGTAGGCACGGCGGAAGGCGGCGAGGATGTGCAGGAGGTGGTGGGCAGCGTCGGCGACGATGCGCAGCTTCCCAGCGCGGAGCGCTCGCGATTCAGACAGGAGGTCGAGCGCCTGCTGCTCGACGTCGAACATGCGGCGGGTGATTTCGAGAAGCTGCTGGCCGGCCTGGGTCAGCGTCACCTGCTTCTTGTTGCGGTTGAAGAGCAGGACGTCATATTCCTCCTCCAACTTGCGCACCTGATCCGACACCGCCGGCTGGGTGAGGAACAGCGCCTCGGCGGCGCGCGAAAAGCCCCCGTGGATGGCCACGTTGTGAAAGGCTCGGAGTTGCACATAGCGCATGAGGGAAAGCTTTCGATAGCTTCAGTCTATGCATTTATTAAAAGGAACGATTTGATTTATGTAAAGCGGCAAAAGATAAATTGGGGATTTCCACTCTCCTTGCGGAGCGCGCCCCATGAATCTTCCGGCCGTCGCCCTTGAGCTTGCCGCCGCCACCGTCCTTTTGCTCTACGCCGTCAGCCTGGTGAAGAAGGGCGTCGAAGCGGCCTCGGGCGATATGGTGGCGCGCACGGTCGGCGGTGGCGGGGGAAGGCTGCGCGCCGCCTTCTACGGCTGTCTCGTGGCAATCGCCCTGCAAAGCTCGACGGCGGTCGCAATGCTCGCGGCCGGCTTTGCTGTCAGCGGCGCGCTGGCGCTCGATGCGGGGCTCGCGGTGCTGCTCGGCGCCGATCTCGGCTCGGCGCTGGTTGTCAAGATTCTGTCCTTCGACCTGCACTGGCTGGCGCCGCTGCTCATAGCCGGCGGCGGTCTGCTCCACCTGAAGGCGCGTTCGCGCAAGGCGATCGAAGCCGGACGCTCCGTGCTCGGCATCGGCCTCCTGCTCTTGTCGCTGCAGATGATCGGCCATGCCACGCTGCCGCTGGCGCAAAGCCCGCTGCTGCCGTCCGCCATCGCCTATCTCGGTAAGGACGGGCTGACGGTGATGATCCTGGCGGCCGTCTTCACCTGGGCGCTACACTCCAGCGTGGCGGCGATCCTGCTCATCCTGACCTTCGCGGCGAAGGGCATCGTGCCGCTCGATGTCGGCATTCCGCTGGTCCTCGGCGTCAATCTCGGCGGCGGGCTGATTGCGCTGTGGCTAACCCGCGGCCTGCCGGTCGAGGGGCGGCGCCTGCCGCTGGGCAACCTTCTGTTCCGCGGGCTGTTCAGCGCCGCGATCTTCGCGCTTTTTTCGCTGCATGCGCCGTTCGACTGGTTACCCGGCGATACGGTCGCCGCCAGGCTCGTCAACCTGCATGTGCTTTTCAACGCCGTGCTCGTCGTCATCGGGCTTGTCGGCTGCGGCCTGATGGGACGTTTTGTCCGGCTTCTCACGCCGGAAGCAACGGGCGCGGGCGACCTGACGGCTCATGTCAGCGCGCTCGACCGCTCGCTGATCGACAAGCCGGCGCAAGCGCTTGCTGCCGCAGCGAGGGAAGTACTGCATATGGGCAACCTCATCACCCGGATGCTGGAGCCGCTCATGACGGTCATCCAGTCGCCGACGCCGGAAACGGTACAGGCGCTTCGGCGCGTGGACGGCGATATTCATCGGGCTCATAGCGAGATCAAGCTCTATATCGCGGCGGTCAACCGCGGCGTGCTCACCGAGGAGCAATCCCGGCGCGGTATCGAACTGACCGAGGCGGCGATCCATCTCGAATATGCCGGCGACGTGGTCGCAAAGAACCTGCTGCAGATTGCGCAGGAGCGCCTGGAAGGCGCAGGGGCCTTTTCACAGGAAGGCTGGCGGGAACTGACGCTGCTGCATGGCGCGGTGTTTTCCAATGTCCGGCTCGCCGCCAATCTGCTCGTCTCGCCCGATCCCGTCATCGCCCGCGAGATGGTGCGGCAGAAGGAGTATGTGCGCCATCTCGTGCAGACAAGCAGCAAGAACCATCTCGAGCGTCTGCGTCAGGGCCTTGCCGCCTCCATCCAGTCCAGCGACATGCATCTGGAGATCGTGCGCGCGCTGAAGGAGGTCAATTCGCTGGTCACGACCATGGCCTATCCGCGCCTGCGCGAGACCGGCGACCTCCTGGAAAGCCGCCTGGTGCCGGCGGCATAGTTTCATAAGTTAAAACGATACATTTATACAAAAGAACGATTTTACATATATATCTTTCCACTGCATTGTCGGTCTCGGATATGCCAAACGTGAGGACGGACCATGCCGAACACCGCTTCTGACAGCACCAGCGCGCCCCTTGAAACGCCGAGACTCGGCGAGCCTTACCTTCTCACTCCGGGCCCGCTGACGACGGCTTACGAAGTCAAGGAAGCGATGCTGCGGGACTGGGGTTCCTGGGACGGCGCCTTCCGCGCCATGACGGCAAGACTGCGCCGTGAACTGCTCGATATCGCCGGGGACATGGCTGGCGAGTTCGACTGCGTGCCCATGCAGGGCAGCGGCTCCTTCTCGGTGGAGGCCATGCTCGGCAGCTTCGTGCCGAAGGACGGCAAGGTTCTGGTGCTGAGCAACGGCGCCTACGGCAAACGCATCGCCCAGACGCTGTCCTATCTCGGCCGCGACCATGCGGTGATCGACAAGGGCGACTACATGCCGCCGCGCGGGACCGAAGTAGCAACAGCGCTCGATGCCGATCCGGCGATTAGCCATGTCGTAGTGGTTCATTGCGAAACCAGCTCCGGCATCCTCAATCCGTTGAAGGAAATCTCCGACACCGTCTATGCTCATGGCCGCAAGCTGCTGGTCGATTCGATGAGCGCCTTCGGCGCCGTGCCCGCCCGTGTTTCCGATTTCCGCTACGAGGCGATCGTCTCGTCGGCCAACAAGTGCATCGAAGGCGTGCCGGGCTTCGGTTTCGTCATCGCCCGCAAGAGCGAACTGGAGGCCGCCAAGGGCCGCAGCCACTCGCTCAGTCTCGATATCCACGCCCAGTGGGATTACATGAACAAAAGCGGCCAGTGGCGCTTCACGCCGCCGACCCACGTCGTCGCCGCCTTCTTGGAGGCACTGCGCATCCATCGTGAGGAAGGCGGCGTCGCGGCCCGCGGCGCGCGCTACGCCCGCAACCGCGACGTCATGGTGGCAGGTATGCGCGAAGCCGGCTTCGAGACGCTCTTGGCCGACCAGTGGCTCTCGCCGATTATCGTCACCTTCTTCAGCCCGGCCCACCCGGCCTTCGCCTTCGACCGCTTCTACGATCTCATGAAGGACAAGGGCTTCATCATCTACCCCGGCAAGCTGACGGTGGTGGACAGCTTCCGGGTCGGCTGCATCGGCCGCATGGACGAGCATGTCATGCGCCGCGTGGTGGACGCCGCCCGCTCCTCGCTTGCCGAAATGGGCGTCGACAATGCCGCGCCCCCGGCCATTGCCCTTGAAGAACGCAGCCGCCTTGCAGCCTAGTGCAATATAGGATTCTTTCGATGAACCAGATTTCCAAGATCACCGTCGCCGTCAACCGGCGCACTTATCCCTGGCCGAACGTCCCGGCGATTGCCATCTGCCTCGACGGCTGCGAGCCGGCCTATCTCGACGAGGCCATCAAGGCCGGCCTGATGCCGACGCTGGAACGCATCCGCAAGACCGGCACGGAGCGCACCGCGCTCAGCGTCATCCCGAGCTTCACCAACCCGAACAACCTGTCGATCGCCACCGGTCGACCGCCGGCGATCCACGGCATCTGCGGCAACTATCTCTACGAGCCCGCGACCGGCAAGGAAGTGATGATGAACGACCCGCGCTTCCTGCGCGCGCCGACCATCTTCAAGGCTTTCTACGATGCCGGCGCCAAGGTCGCCGTGGTGACGGCGAAGGACAAGCTGCGCGCCCTGCTCGGCCATGGCCTGAAGTTCGACGACGGCCGCGCGATCTGCTTCTCCTCGGAGAAGTCGGACACGTCGACCAAGGCGGAGCACGGCATCGACAATGCCTCGGGGTGGCTCGGCCGTCCGGTGCCGGAAGTCTATTCCGCCGATCTGTCGGAATTCGTCTTCGCCGCCGGCGTCAAGCTCCTTAAGGAGTTCCGCCCGGACGTCATGTACCTGACCACCACCGACTACGTGCAGCACAAATATGCGCCGGGTGTGCCTGAAGCCAATTCCTTCTACGAGATGTTCGACAAGTACTTGGCGGAACTGGATGCGCTGGGTGCTGCGATCATCGTCACAGCCGACCACGGCATGAAGCCCAAGCACAAGGCGGATGGCACGCCCGACGTCATCTACGTGCAGGACCTGCTCGACGAATGGCTGGGCAAGGGCACAGCCCGCGTCATTCTGCCGATTACCGACCCCTATGTCGTGCACCACGGTGCGCTCGGCTCCTTCGCTACGGCCTATCTGCCGGAAGGAACCGACAAGGAGGAGATAATCGAACGGCTGAAGGCCATCGAGGGCATTGACGTCGTTCTGTCGCGCCCGGAAGCCTGCGTGCGCTTCGAGCTGCCGGACGACCGCATAGGCGACATCGTGCTGGTCTCGTCGGAAAACAAGACGCTCGGCACCAGCGAGCACCGGCACGACCTTGCCGCGCTCAACGAGCCGCTACGCTCGCATGGCGGCCTCACCGAGCAGGAGGTGCCGTTCATAGCCAACCGCCCCCTGCCGGAGTTGCTTTCGGCCGGTACGCTGCGCAATTTCGACGCCTTCTACTACGCGCTCGTCGCGGCCGCCCAGCCGGCGCATTGAGGAGGCAGCGATGACCAAGGTGGAAACGAGATTTGCGATCCGCCATGAGCCCATGCGGATCGCCGGCAAGATGGTCGATACCGAACGGAGGATCGAGGTCCACTATCCCTGGAACGATGCCGTCATCGGCACCGTTCCGGCGGGCAATGCCGAACATGCCAGGAAGGCGTTCGAGATAGCAGCGGCCTGCCAGCCGAAGCTGACGCGCTACGAGCGCCAGCGCATCCTGCTGAAGGCGGCCGAACTGCTGGTCGCCCGCAAGGAGGAGGTCTCCGACCTCATCACACTCGAGCTCGGCATTTCCAAGCAGGATTCGCTTTATGAAGTGGGCCGCGCCTTCGACGTGCTGACGCTGTCGGGCCAGATGTGCATCCACGACGACGGCGAGATATTCTCCTGCGACCTCACGCCCCATGGCAAGGCGCGCAAGATCTTCACGACCCGAGAGCCGCTGACCGCCATTTCGGCGATCACGCCCTTCAACCATCCGCTAAACATGGTGGCGCACAAGGTCGCTCCCGCGATCGCGACGAACAACTGCGTCGTCTTGAAGCCGACGGAGCTGACGCCGATGACGGCGCTCGTCTTCGCCGACATCCTCTACGAGGCCGGTCTGCCGCCGGAAATGCTCTCGGTCGTCACCGGCTGGCCGGGCGATATCGGCATGGAGATGATCACCAACCCGAATTTCGACCTCATTACCTTCACCGGCTCCGTGCCGGTCGGAAAGCTGATCGCCGCCCATGCCCATTACAAGCGCCAGGTGCTGGAACTCGGCGGCAACGATCCGCTGATCATCCTGAACGACCTCTCGGACGACGACCTTGCGAGAGCGGCGGATCTGGCGGTCGCCGGCGCGACCAAGAATTCCGGCCAGCGCTGCACGGCGGTCAAGCGCATCCTCTGCCAGGAGCGCGTCGCCGACCGCTTCGTGCCGCTGGTGCTGGAGCGGGCGAAGAAGCTGAAGTTCGGCGATCCCATGGACCGCACGACGGATCTGGGCACGGTCGTCCACGCCAGGGCGGCGGAAGTCTTCGAACGCCGCGTGCACAAGGCGGCGGAGGAGGGGGCGGAAATCCTCTACGATCCCGGCCGCAGGGGCGCCCTCCTGCCGCCGATCGTCATCGATCGGGTTTCCCATTCGAGCGAACTGATCATGGAGGAAACCTTCGCGCCGATCATCCCGATTGTGCGCGCGCCCGACGACGATGATGCGCTGATCGCGCTTTCCAACTCCACCGCCTTCGGCCTTTCCTCCGGCGTGTGCACCAACGACTTCCGCCGCATGCAGAAGTATATCGCGGGCCTCAAGGTTGGCACGGTGAACATCTGGGAAGTGCCGGGTTACCGCATCGAGATGTCCCCCTTCGGCGGCATCAAGGATTCGGGCAACGGCTACAAGGAAGGTGTCATCGAGGCGATGAAGAGCTTTACCAATATCAAGACCTTTTCCCTGCCATGGTGATCTGAGCAATCCCCTGCTGGATCGCCCATTCCGGGAGCCGCTCCGTGCGGCTCCTTTTTTGTTGCTCGCAGGAGGGCAGGGCAGGGCGTCGGCGGCAAAAATTCTGGCTTAAATGCCTGTTTTAACGGCAAATAACATATAGCTTTTATCTTGTGAACGATAAGAATAATAAATTTTACTTACCGAAAACCCCTGCGCAGAATGCCTCGTGAAGCCGAACTTCATAAGGTCGACACCTAGATCGACCGCCGTGCTTCCCGGATTTTTCCAGGCCTTCAGAGGAGTTTTTAGATCATGAACAGACGCATGCTTTTTATGCTGACCGGCGCCATGTCCGCCGTGCTCCCCGCCATTGCTTTCGCTGAAACCCAGCTCACCGTCTACACCGCAATCGAAGCCGTCGACCTCGACCGCTATAAAGAGACCTTCGAGAAGGCTCACCCCGATATCAAGATCAACTGGGTGCGCGACTCCACCGGCGTCATGACGGCCAAACTGCTTGCCGAAAAGGACAACCCACAGGCCGACGTCGTCTGGGGGCTTGCGGCGACGTCGCTGCTTCTGCTCAAGACAGAAGGCATGCTCGAAGCCTACGAGCCCAAGGGCGTTGCAGAACTCGACAAGAAATTCGTCGACAAGGACACGCCGCCGAGCTGGGTCGGCATGGACGCCTATGTCGCCGCGCTCTGCTACAACACCGTGGAAGGCCAAAAGCTCGGCCTGACCGCGCCGACGAGCTGGGAGGATCTCACCAAGCCAGAATACAAGGGCCATGTCGTAATGCCGAACCCTGCCTCCTCCGGCACCGGATTCCTCGACGTCTCGGGCTGGCTCCAGATGTGGGGCGAGGAGAAGGCCTGGTCCTTCATGGACAAGCTCCACGAGAACATCTCCGCCTATACCCATTCCGGCTCGAAGCCCTGCAAGATGGCGGGTGCCGGCGAAGCCGTCATCGGCGTTTCGTTCGAGTTCCCCGGCGCCAAGGCCAAGAGCGCCGGCGCGCCGATCGACATCATCTTCCCGTCCGAAGGGTCGGGTTGGGAGGCCGAGGCGACGGCGATAATCGCCGGCACGGCGAACCTCGAGGCGGCCAAGACCCTGGTCGACTGGTCGGTCACCAAGGAAGCCAACGAGATGTACAATGCCGGCTACGCCGTCGTCGCCTATCCGGGCGTCGCCAAGCAGGTCGAGCATCTGCCAAACGATATCGCCTCCAAGATGATCGAAAACGACTTCGAATGGGCCGCCAACAGCCGTGGGGCCATCCTGAAGGAATGGCAGAAGCGCTACGACGCCAAGTCCGAGCCGAAGACCTGATCGTGATCGACGGGGCGGGACGCTTTCGTGCCTCGCCCCGCGCATTCTCGAAGATTGCCTGACAGCCAACGGAGCTTGCAGATGAGACATGCCATGTCGATCGAACCGACACCTACAGGCTCTTTGGCCGCAGATCAGCCTATGGCTGCGACAGCTCCCTACCTCGAAATCACCGGCCTCTGGAAAAGCTATGCGGATTTTGTCGCGTTGCGCGACATTTCCCTCAGCATCGACAAGGGCGAGTTCATCTGTTTCCTCGGCCCGTCAGGCTGCGGCAAGACGACCCTGCTGCGAGCCATCGCCGGTCTAGATCTCCAGTCGCACG
The DNA here is from genome assembly GCF_900220975.1 of Rhizobium subbaraonis. Classification (GTDB taxonomy): domain Bacteria; phylum Pseudomonadota; class Alphaproteobacteria; order Rhizobiales; family Rhizobiaceae; genus Mycoplana; species Mycoplana subbaraonis. Next base: position 24,243 of record NZ_OBQD01000033.1, read on the forward strand.
GCAAGATCGAGCAGGCCGGCCGCAACATATCGACGCTTCCGGCTTCCAGGCGCGACTATGGCATCGTCTTCCAGTCCTATGCGCTGTTTCCGAATCTTACCATCGAGCAGAACATCGCCTTCGGACTGGAGAACGCCGGCCGCTCGAAGACGGAGATCGCCGCCCGGGTCGCCGAGCTGCTGGACACGGTCGGCCTTGCCGCCCAGAGCAAGAAGTATCCCGCCCAGCTTTCCGGCGGGCAGCAGCAGCGCATCGCGCTGGCCCGTGCCATAGCCATTTCGCCGGGTCTGCTCCTGCTTGACGAGCCGCTGTCGGCGCTCGACGCCAAGGTCCGGGTACACCTTCGCCATGAGATCAAGGCGCTGCAGCGAAAGCTCGGCGTCACCACCATCATGGTCACGCACGACCAGGAAGAGGCGCTTGCGATGGCCGACCGCATCGTCGTGATGAACCACGGCGTCATCGAGCAGGTCGGCTCGCCAACGGAAATCTACCGGCACCCCGCAACCCTCTTCGTCGCCGACTTCATCGGCGAGACCAACCAGTTTCCCGCCAGGGTGCTCGCCGACGGCGAGATCGGGATCGGCCATTCCGCCTTCCGCTGCGCGACGGAGGACTTTTCCGCCGGCCAGGCCGCGACCGCGGTGGTGCGCCCGGTCGATATCATCCCGCACGGTGCCGACGCCCACGCCGTCAACGCGGTCGACCGGCCCGCCACGCTGCAGAACCTGATCGATGCCGAAGTCCGGGAAATGGAGTTCCTCGGCATGTTCTGGCGCACGCGGCTGACCGCGCCGCGGCTCGGCGACCGTACGCTCGTCGCCGACTTCTCCGTCAATGCCGTCCGGCGCCTCAGCATCCAGACCGGCGGCGTCATCCAGGTCGAAATCCCGCGCGAGCGCCTGTTGCTCTTTCCAAGGAGCGCATGACGATGAACATGGTCCTCGAAGCGCCCCATCTTCCCCTCATCGGGAAAAGATTGCGGCAGGAAGCCTCCCGTGACGACCGCATCAAGCTCGGCTTCATGGCGGTCATCGGCTTCTATCTGATCATCGCGCTCGGCGCACCGCTCTTCGTCATGCTCTCGAAGTCGTTCTCGACCTACCGGTTCGATCTCGCGGCCTTCGAGTTCCAGGTGAGCGACGAAACGGGGGCGAACTGGGGACCGGTAGTCAGCGCGGAGGCTCTGAACCGTGAGCTTGGCGCCGTTGCGGACGGGGAGCTTTCGACCAATTCCGACGGGCGGCTTGCAGCGACGAAATTCTTCCCGGAATTCAGCTTCCGCAGCCCCGTTCACTACCGCATTCGCGGCACGACAAACGAGGCGGCCTTTCTTGCCGGCTCGACGCTGGAAAAGGGGACGGAATGGCGCGACTATGATTCCAGCGAGTTCCGGCGTGTGGTGCTGCGCCCTGAAAGAAGCCTCGGCGTCGCGAATTTCGTCACCTATTTCTCCACGCCGGCACTCGCCCAGTCGATCCGCAATTCGGTGCTGATGGCGGCGATCAGCACGGTGTTCACCGTCGCCATCGCCTTCGCGCTCGCCTTCGGTCTGACGCGCAGTTGCATGCCGCTGAAGGGGCTCTTCCGCGGCATCCTGACGATCCCGATCCTCGTGCCGTCGCTGCTGCCCGGTATCGCGCTCGTCTATCTCTTCGGCACTCAGGGCGTCTTCAAGGACTGGCTGCTGGGCTATTCCATCTATGGTCCGATCGGCATCGTCATCGGCTCGATCTTCTTCACGCTGCCGCATGCCTTCCTGATCATCCTGACGGCGCTGTCCGTCGCAGATGCCCGGCACTACGAGGCAGCCGCCTCGCTCAAGGCCAGCAAGTGGCGCACCTTCAAGACCGTCACGGTGCCAGGCGCGCGCTTCGGCCTCGTGTCTGCTGCCTTCGTCGTCTTCACGCTCGTCATCACCGATTTCGGCCTGCCAAAGGTGATCGGCGGGCAATACGGCATGCTTGCCGTCGATATCTATAAGCAGGTGATTGGCCAGCAGAATTTCGAGATGGGGGCGGTCGTCTCTGTCATCCTGCTGGTGCCGGCCATCCTCGCCTTTGCCGTCGACCGGCGCATGCAGAAGCGGCAGGTGGCGCTGCTTTCGGCCAGAGCCGTGCCTTATGCGCCGAAGCCGAACGCCCGCACGGATGCGCTATGCTTTTCCTTCGCCTGCCTCGTCAGCCTGTTCATCCTGGGCATGATCGCCATGTGCCAGATCGCAGCCGTCGTGAAATTCTGGCCCTACGACCTCTCGCTGACGACGAAGAACTTCGCGTTCGACCTGATGGACGGCGGCGGTTGGGCGGCCTATGGCAACTCGATCAGGCTGGCGATGCTGACGGCGTTATTCGGCTCGATCATCGTCTTTGCCGGCGCCTACATGGTCGAGAAGGCGGACGGCTTTCGCGTCGGCCGCGGCATCTTCCACTTCCTGGCGATGATGCCGATGGCCGTGCCCGGCATGGTGCTCGGCCTTGCCTACATCTTCTTCTTCAACAACCCGGCCAATCCTCTCAACGCCATCTATGGCACGATGACGATCCTCGTCGTCTCCACGGTGACGCACTTCTACACCGTCGCGCACCTGACCGCGCTGACGGCCCTCAAGCAGATGGATCCGGAATTCGAATCCGTGGCCGCCTCCCTGAAGCAGCCCTTCCACCGGCTGTTCTTCCGCGTCACGGTGCCGGTCTGCCTGCCGGCGATCCTCAACATCGCGATCTATCTCTTCGTCAACGCGATGACGACGGTCTCCGCCGTGGTCTTCCTCTATTCCACCGACACCAAGCTCGCCTCGGTCGCGGTGCTCAATATGGACGATGCCGGCGACATCGCACCGGCTGCGGCCATGGGCATAATGATCTTCTATACCAATGTCGCCGCCAAGCTCATCCACGCGTTGATCGCCCGCGGCCTGCTGAAACGGACCCAGGCCTGGCGCTGACGGCACTTTCCGAGAGCGGCGGCGGAGGCCTCTTCTCCGGCAGGGGAGGAGGCCTTTCCAGTGATCGTGGCCCAATCATGTCTTCGTTGCAGCCGCCCTTGGATGCGTTCTGCCGGGACATCGCTCTGGATACGGAACCATTCCGTTCGTGACGCACTGTGCCGCTTCCAGTAAAGCCGCGGATGGTCGGCCAGGATCTGAATTCCGGCTCGGATGAGCTTCCCCGCAAACGGCCTATGAAGCTCCTTTCCAGCCATGGAGGAGCCTTTGTTTTGCGAAAAGCATGTCTCAAGCGACCTGCCGCTCCCCCATCACAAGCTGCGCGCGCGTACGATTGGAGAGGGCCTGCCGCTCCGCTTCCGCCAGGCGCGTCCTCTGCGGTGTGCAGCCGTAGCGTTCGCGGTAGGTGCGGGCGAAATGAGAGGCGGTGGAGAAGCCGCAGGCCATGGCGACCTCAATGACGGGCAGCGACGAGGTGATGAGTAGCAGATGCGCCCGCTCCAGCCTCAGCTCGAGATAGTAGCGCGCCGGCGTGCGGCCCATTTCCCGGCGGAACAGGCGCTCCATCTGACGGCGGGAGAGCCCGCTCACCGGCGACATGTCCGATAGCCTGATCGGTTCGCAGAGGTTCGCCTCCATCTGCTGGATGATCCGGATCAGGAGCGCATTGTGGATGCCGAGGCGGGCCTGAAGCGGCAAGCGCTGGCGTTCGCCGGCTTCCCGCAGTCGCTCGCAAAGCGCGATCTCGCAGATGCGGTTGGCGGCGTCCGCGCCGAGATCCCTTTCGACGATGGTGAGGAACATGTCAAAGGACGCGTTACCGCCCGCGCAGGTGTGACGATCCGCGTCAATCTCGAAGGCGGTCTGATGCGGATTAACGGCGAAGAAGCGCTCGGAAAAATCTGGGAAATGCTCCCAATGCACGGCGCAGCGCTTACCGTCGAGAAGCCCTGCACGGGCGAGCGGATAGAGACCGCCGGCAAGGCCCACCAATGTGGTCCGGCTGCGTTGGCAAAGCCGCAGCCACGCCTCCAGCGACCGGTCGGGCGCGGGGATCGCGTTTCCGCCGCAGACCACGATGACCTGCCGGCTTCCCGGCCGGTACAGCTGTCCCCGCTCCTCGGCGAGGGAGTGGTCTGCGGCAATCCGCATTGCGCAGGAGGAGCGGGCCGGCTCGCCGTCGCCCGTCACGACCTGCCAGTCATAGACCGTGCGGCCGGCGACCTGATTGGCGAGGCGCAGGGCTTCGAGCGCCGCGGAGAAGGTGTGCAACGCAAAGCCGTCGAGCAGATAGAAGGTAAAGCGGCCGCCCTGTTCGCACGCCTGTCGCATTGTCGTCTCCCGATCTGGAAAATCATTTTGAGCAGAATGGGAAAAAGAATTACATAAAGCAACATTAAACAACATATAGCGCCACAATCTGGTATGAGATGCTCTATAGCGGCCGTATTCTTGACCCAGCGGAGGGGCGAGTTTCACGCTCAGCTTGTCAAAGCGACAAAAATGATCGCAGATACCGCCATGTCAGACTCTCAGAACGCCCGCGCCCTTGCCCCCCGCCGTCATGGCGAGATCCTGCGCCGTCTCGCGACCGACGGCACGGTCGGCATCACCGAGCTTGCCGATTTCTTCGACGTGTCGCGGCAGACGATCCGTCGCGACCTGAAGCTTCTGGCCGACCGCGGCCAGCTCGATCTCGTGCATGGCGGGGCTACGCTGTTCGAGCCGGTCGAGGCGGCCTTCACCGAGCGGCGCGAGGAGAATGCAGGCGCGAAGGCGGCGATCGGCCGTACGGCCGCAGGCCTCGTGCGTGACGGCATGGTGGTCTTTCTTGACTCCGGGACGACGACGCTCGCGGTGGCACACGCGCTGTCCGAGCGGAAAAACCTCACGATTTGCACCACCTCGCTGTCGATCTCGCTTCTCATGTGCCGCCAGCCACACGTGCGGGTGCACATGCTGGGCGGCGAGATCGATCCGGTCGAGGAGGCCGCCGTCGGCATCGATGCGTTGGAGGCGATCAGGCATTTCCGGGTCGACGTCGCCTTCCTCGGCGGTGGCGGCCTGTCGCCGGATGGCGAGGTGACGGACTTCACCCGCAGCGGCGCGGAGCAGCGCTCGCGCATGACGAACACGGCGGGCAAGGCCTATTTCGTGCTCGACAGCTCGAAGTTCGGCCGGTTGACACCGCTGCGCATTCCGCGCTTCGAATTGGCCGCCGGCGTGATCGTCGACCGGCGCCCGCCGGAGCCGATCGGTGAGGCTCTGGAGCGAAGGGGGCCTGCCTTGATCGTTGCGACGTGACGAAATGTAATTTTCTGTAATTTTTTGTCTTGTTCTTTGACGGCGTTTTGTTACCGTGCGGCCTCCATCTTTTTCGGAGATCGTTTCATGACGCCAGAATTTCCAGCACAGGCACAGGTCGTCATAATCGGCGGCGGCATCATCGGCTGCTCGGTTGCCTATCACCTGACGAAGCTCGGCTGGCGGGACGTGGTGCTGCTGGAGCAGGGGCAGCTCAGCGGCGGCACCACCTGGCATGCCGCTGGCCTCGTCGGCCAGCTGCGCAGCCACGCCAACATGACGAGCCTCATCAAATATTCGACGCAGCTCTACAGCGAGCTGGAGGCTGAGACGGGGCTGGCCACCGGCTGGAAGAATTGCGGCTCGCTTTCCGTCGCGCGCACGGCCGATCGCATGACGGTACTGAAGCGCACCGCCGCCTCCGCCCGCGCTCAGGGTGTCGCGATCGAGGTGATCTCGTCGAAGGAGGCGCAGGACCTCTGGCCGGTCATGGCGATCGACGATCTCGCCGGCGCCGTGTGGCTACCGGGCGACGGCAAGGCCAATCCCACCGATCTCACCCAGTCGCTCGCCAAGGGTGCGCGCAGCCGCGGCGCCCGCATTCTCGAGCGCGTGCGCGTCACCGGCATATCCGTCGCCGACGGCGTTGTCACGGGCGTGAAGACGGACCACGGGGCGATTGCGGCCGAGATCGTGGTCAACTGCGCCGGGCAATGGGCGCGCAAGGTGGGCCGGATGTGCGGCGTCTCGGTGCCGCTCCATTCGGCAGAGCACATGTATATCGTCACCGGGAAGATTGACGGCGTGCATCCCGACCTGCCGGTGATGCGCGATCCAGATGGCTATATCTACTTCAAGGAAGAGGTCGGTGGCCTCGTCATGGGCGGCTTCGAGCCGGAGGCCAAGCCCTGGGGCATGACGGGCATCCCGGACGACTTCGAATTCGCGCTGCTGCCCGACGACTGGGACCAGTTCGAGATCCTCATGCAGAGCGCGCTTGAGCGCGTGCCGCAACTCGCAACCAGCGAGGTCAAGAAATTCTACAACGGCCCGGAGAGCTTCACGCCCGACAACAACTTCATCCTCGGCGAGGCGCCAGAGCTGAAGAATTTCTATGTCGGCGCCGGTTTCAACTCCATGGGCATCGCCAGCGCCGGCGGCGGCGGGCGCGCGCTGGCGGAATGGATCGTCAATGGCGCGCCGACGATGGACCTCTGGCCGGTCGATATCCGCCGCTTCGCGAACTTCAACAACAACCCGCGCTGGCTCCACGATCGCGTCAAGGAAACGCTTGGCCTGCACTACGCCATGCCCTGGCCGAACCGCGAGCTGGACACCGCGCGACCCTTCCGCCGGTCCCCGCTTTATGACCGGCTGGCAGCCAAGGGCGCCTGCTTCGGCTCGAAGATGGGCTGGGAGCGCGCCAACTGGTTTGCCGCAGAGGGTGAGCGGCCGATGACGGACTATGCTTTCGGCCGGCAGAACTGGCACGCGGCGGTAAAGCGCGAGATGACGGCTACGCGCGAGGCGGCCGGCATCTTCGACCAGACCTCCTTTGCCAAGCTGCTCGTCCAGGGCCGCGATGCCGCGGCCGCGCTCAACCGCATCTGCGCCGCCGAGATCGATGTCGAGGTCGGCCGCTCCGTCTATACCGGCCTGCTGAACGGCCGTGGCGGCTATGAAAGCGATTTGACTGTCATGCGCCTTGCAGCGGACCGCTTCCTCATTGTCACTGGCTCGGCGCAGGCGGTGCACGATGCGGACTGGATTCGCAAGAACATCCCCGCTGACGCCCATGTCACGCTCACCGACGTCACCTCGGCCTATGCGGTGCTGGCGCTGATGGGGCCGAAGTCGCGCGATATTCTTGGCAAGATCACCGCCATCGATCTTTCCAACGGAGCCTTCCCCTTCGCCGCCATCCGCGAGATCGATATCGGCTATGCCACGGCCTATGCCAATCGCATGACCTATGTCGGCGAACTCGGCTGGGAGCTGATCGTGCCGACGGAATTCGCGGTCGGCGTCTATGAGGCGCTGCACGCGGTGGGGGCCGATCTCGGGCTTATCGATTGCGGCTACTACGCGCTGGAGGCGCTGCGGCTGGAGAAGGGCTACCGGGCGTGGAGCCGCGAGTTGACGCCGGACATCACGCCCTATGAGGCGGGCCTCGCCTTCGCGGTCGCCCTCGACAAGCCCGGCGGCTTCATCGGCCGGGATGCTCTCGTCGCCGCAAAGGCGAGGGGCGTGCCTTCGCGGCGCATCGTGCAGTTCACCGTGGATGACGCCGCACCGATGCTGTGGGGCGGCGAACTGATCCTTCGCGACGGCCAGCCGGTGGGCGAGGTCCGCTCGGCCGCCTACGGGCACACGCTCGGGCGCTCCGTTGCGCTGGCACTCATCGACAACGCTGCCGGGGTGGATCGAGCGTTTCTGGAAACCGGCCACTTCGAGGTCGATCTTGCCGGCGATCGCTTCGCCGTGACGGCGCATCTTTCGCCGGCCTACGACCCGAAAGGCCTGCGAGTGAAAGCATAGCGGCATATCCTCGCGCCGCCGGGTTGTCTCGGGCGGCGCACGGAGACCGGCAAGGCCTACAGAATTTAATGTGACCTTACTGTGCAGCTTCACTTATTTGACGCGATTTTGCTGCCCGGTCGCGACGGATACGGCGGCGCCATGACGGCACGCTTTTCCTGGACATTTGATCTGCCGGATGCGCGCCGAGATGTGGCGGACGCCGGCATTGGGTGACGCCTTGGAAGTTCTTTCAGATTGAAGTCATCGAGCTTTGAAATGAGATAGCTGGCTGTCGGCGTTGGTTCGTACCTTGGTACCGCGCCCCGATGCCCCGCTGCATACTCTCAAATCACCGGCTACTCATTTTTGAAAGAAAGTCGGCGGCGGCGGCGGCCGGCGGTTGCGATAGTTCCATAAACATGATTATGCCAGCAAAGGGTGTAGCGGGGCAGATTCCATTTTCAAATGCAACGAGGACAATAATGGCCATGGCTTCAGGAGGATGGAATGGCCCGCTCCTTTGCGCAGTTGAGTTTTGACGAACGCCGCATCGTTGCGCGCATGCATGAGAAGAAGTTCAGCCAGGCCGAGATCGCGCGCGCTCTGCAGCGGGATCGCTCGACCATCTACCGAGATCAGGCGAAATACGTTTAGAACCTCAAAATTAGGAAAGAAGGTGTCTACAAATCTGGGGGCTATTCAGGCCAATCGTTGTCACTGGACTAGATTGAGCCTCTCCAGGCCATCGGCGAGGATCTCGAGTCCGCGAATCGTGCGAACGGTCGGATCCATGAACTGAACCTTCATTTCGACGATCCGCCCCTCGCGCGCCGCGTCCATGACGCTTGCAACCGGATCGTTCTTGAGGAAAACGAGCTTCACGGCGAGATCGTCGCCTTCGAACCGCCGCCGCGTCATGTCACCCGCGACGATCAATGTCGGATTGGCTTTGGCAATGGTTTCCCAGCCGACGGTTGGCCATTCCTCATTGCTCTCGACCACGTTCTGAATGCCGAGCTCCGACATGAGATAGGCCGGCACACCGCCCTCACCCGCCACATAGGGGTCCGCATTGAGCTTGGCGCTGGAATACCAGAAGACGGCGGACACATTCCCCCTCAGTGCCGTAATTCGGGCCTTCGCCGCCTGCTCGCGGGCCTTCAATTCTGATATGACCTTCTCTCCCCGGGCGGAAACGTTGAAGATACGCGCGACTTCCTCGATTTCCTGGTAGACCAGGTCCATCGTAAACTTTGGCGGCGCGGCCCCATCCGCCTTCTTGTCCTTCAAGTGGCAATCGGCCGGCGCCGTATAGACCGGAATCCCGAGTTCCTCGAACTGCTCGACCGTGGCCACCACGCCCTCCGGGCCGATCTGCCATTGGAACTGGGTGGCGACGAAGTCCGGTTTCGTTGCCAGGATACCCTCGAAACTCGGATCAAGTTCGGCAATGCGCGGAACACGAGCGTCCACGTCCTCATAGCCTTCAAGCACGGGGCCGATCCAGAGTGCCGAACCGACAACCTTGTCCCCGAGACCCAGGAGATAGAAAACCTCTGCGGAGTTCTGGCCATCGGCAACGGCCCGCGACGGCGCCTTGTCGAAGGTAAGCGTCCGGCCGCAATTCTGGATCGACAAAGGATATTGCGTCTCCTGGGCGGCACCCGCCGGCGCGCTGCAGAAGAATGCGGCGGAAGCAGCAAGGGCCATGGATAGGAGTGCACTGGCTTTGCTCAAGACGAGATTCCTTCTGGCTGAGGCAGCGTGTTGAGATGCGGACCTGCGGTCGCGCCATCCTCTGGGCGGGACGCCGTCAGCACGAAGCGGCGATAGAACCGCGTTCGCAGCCGGTTCCTGAGATCCGCGTTGCGGCGCTGCGCAACCGCGATCGGACGGTGGGAAGGAAAACGGACCTCCGCAAAGCCAGCGGCTGCGACAAGCGGCTTTAGGCCCTCGGGGGTGAGCCCGCCGCTGAATGGCAGGCGGGTCATGATATTCGCATGCCTTTCGCTCATGGCCCCGTCATAATAAGGATCATGACCGATGAAGCGCTCGATCACACGGACTGCAAGGCTCGCGATCCGCCCGATGGGCGTCGGCTTGGTCCAGTCACCGTCGAAGACGAGCAGCTTCCCACCCGGTTTCAGCACGCGGAACCAGTCGGCGAACGCCTGCTCCGGCTCCGTCAGCGTCCAGACGAGATGACGGCAGATCACTGCATCATAGGTCTGGTCGGGCTCCATCGTGCGCTCAGCATCCGCCAGAATAAAACGCGCGCGGGTATTACCGTCGTGCTTGGCGCGTGCGACGCCGAGCATCGCTTCGGAGAAATCCAGTGCCGTGACCTCGTGTCCGAGCGAAAGCAGGACATTGGTTACTTCACCAGTGCCGCAGGCAAGTTCGAGGACTTTCTGCGGCGCCGGACCGATCGCCTCGCGCACGGCAGCCGCCCAGGCATCCAGCTCCGGACCGGGCGGAATGCGATGACCGAAGGCGAGGTCGAACGTCGCCGAGCGCCGCGACCAGTATTCCCGAATGTCTTCCTTCAAATCGTAGTTGCGCATGTCCATCGGCTCAGGCTTCCATGGCAGAGAGATTTCTCCGCCCTTGCCGAACTGGCGCGCGCCTGTGCGCCCGCCGCGTCAAAAAGCGGATGTTGCAGATGCCGCCGTCATCCTGCTCGATCTCGACATCGACGCCGAAGACCGTACGGATGCGCTCCTCGGTCAAAACGGCGCGCGGTTCACCGAGGGCGACAACACGGCCCTCCTCCAGCACCGCGATCCGGTCGCAGAACAGGGCTGCGTGATTGAGATCGTGCAGGGCCGCAACGACAGTCAGATCCTGCTGGTGCACCAGATCGAGCAGGCTGATCTGATGGCCGATGTCGAGATGGTTTGTCGGCTCGTCGAGCAGCAGGATTTCCGGCTGTTGCGCGAGCGCGCGGGCGATATGCAGACGCTGACGCTCGCCACCGGACAATGTGTGCCAGGACCGTTCCGCCAGATGTGCCATGTCCACGCTCTCGAGCGCACCATCGACGATCCGGTCGTCTTTGGGCGACCATGGCGACAGCGTGCCGACATAGGGCGTGCGGCCGAGTTCGACGGCTTGCCGCGCCGTGATGCGCTCCCCGGTCTCGGCCTGCTGTTCTACAAGGGCGAGGCGTTGAGCGACGGCGCGCCTGCCGAGCGATCCGATCGGCACGCCATCGAGCAGCACGGAGCCGGATTTCGGCGTGCGAAGGCCCGCAAGGAGCGACATCAGGCTCGTCTTGCCGGAGCCGTTGGGGCCGATAATGCCGAGAAACTCGCCAGTCTCCACCGTAAGGGAAACATCCTTCAGGATCTCGGACCCTCCAGCGGCCCAGGCAACGCTGTTGGCGGAAAGCGTCATGCGCGAGCCCTCTTTTGTCCGAGAATAAGAGCAAAGGCGGGAGCACCGACCAGCGCGGTGATGACGCCGATTGGCAGAACCTGTCCGGGAATGAGCGTGCGCGAAAGAATGTCGGCGACGATCATGAAGACGGCACCGATCAGGGCCGAGGCGGGCAGCAGGACACCGTGGCGAACGCCGACGAGCATTCGCGCCGCATGCGGGATGACGAGGCCGACGAACCCGATCGATCCGACGATCGAGACCATCGCGGCCGTCATCATCGCTGCAGCCCCCACAAGAACCAGATAGGTCCGGCGAACGGAAATACCGAGAGAAGCGGCCGATTCGGAGCCGAAGGTGAAGGCATCGAGCGCCCGCGCGTGAAGAAGGCAGATCACGAGGCCCGCGAGCGCCGCGGGCACGGCCAGCCAGGCATCGGGCCAGCGCACTCCGGAAAGATTGCCAAGCAGCCAGAACATGATGCCCCGCGCCTGCTCCGCCGTTGCAGCCTTCGTGACGATGAAGGAGGTCAGTGCGTTGAAAAGTTGCGAACCAGCGACACCCGCCAGAATGATCGCCGCCGTGCCGCGGCCGGCCTTCACTGCCAGAATGCTCACCAGAACGAACGCGATGACCGCCCCGAGGAAGGCGCCGAGCGGCATGGTCAGGAAACCGGCGCCGACACCCAGGATGGCAACGCTGACGGCGCCCGTCGAAGCGCCGGCCGAAATGCCGAGGATATAAGGATCAGCCAAAGGATTGCGCAGCAGCGATTGCAGCACCGTGCCGGAAAGCGCAAGTGCTGCGCCGCACGAGGCAGCGACCACGGCTCGACTGAGCCGATAGCTCCAGATGATGCCTTCATCGATCGGCTCCAGCGGATAGCCCGCGTTCCAGAGCCGGTTCGCAACCGTCTGTGCCACGGTCGAGAAGGGTATGGCCGTTTCCCCGATTGCCGCTCCGAGCCAGAGTGCGATCAGCAGGATGGCGAGCGCGGCAAATGCCGCGCCCGTTCGTCCGAACGATGTCAGCGTCCGGCTCACTTGGCGAGGCCGGCTTCGGCGATGGCGTCCGCCAGTGCCTCGATACCTTCGATCGTGCGGATCGTCGGGTTCATGGCCTGTGCGTCCATGCTGAAGACGTGGCCGTTCGTGACCGCCGGCATGAGGCTCGCGACGGGATCGGTCTTGAGGAAGGCCAGCTTGGCTTCAAGGCTGTCCAGAGGATAGCGACGACGTTCCATGGAACCGGCGACAATGATCGTCGGATCAGCCTTGGCGATCGTCTCCCATCCGACTGTCGGCCATTCGTCGTCGGTCTTGATGATGTTCTCGATGCCGAGCGCCGACATGATATAGCCCGGTGCACCGTTCTTTCCCGCAACGTAGGGGTCGGCATCCGCAGCGCTGGAGAACCAGAAGACAGCCGAGAGCTTGCCGTCCGCCGAAGCAACCTTCGCACGGGCTGCCTCTTCGCGCTTCTTCAGGTCGGCGACGACCTCTTCACCCTTCTCCTGCACGTTGTAGATCTGCGCCAGTTCGCGGATTTCCTGGTACACGAGTTCCATGGTGAAGACCTGATGACGTACACCGTCGCTTGCGGCGGAGTTTTCCTTGCCGGTGCAATCGGACGGAGAGGTATAGACCGGGATGCCCAGCTCCTCGAACTGCTCCGGCTTGGCCACAACGCCTTCCGGGCCGACCTGCCACTGGAACTGCACGGCGATGAAGTCCGGCTTCTTGGCAAGCACGCTTTCGAAGCTCGGATCATTGTCGGCCAGGCGGTCGATCCCGGCATTGACCGCCTCGTAGCCTTTCAGAACCGGGCCAACCCAGAGCGCCGTGCCCGCGACCTTGTCGGCCAAGCCGAGCAAATAGAGGATTTCGGTGCTGCTTTGCCCAATCGAAACGGTCTTTTCCGGCGCATTTTCGATGGTGATCTGGCGACCGCAGTTTTTCAGAGTCAAGGGATAGGCGGTCTCGGCGGCCTGTGCGTGACCGGCAAAGATGCCGGCTGCAAGCGACGCGAACAGGAAACCCGCGCGAAGCGGTGTGTTGAAAAGCGATGTCATAGTTTTCCCCGAATTCGGATTGAAAGCCGCGCAAGGCGACACAGCGAAACGAAGGACGGTCAGGCCGTCCGCACGATCGAACAATCGACAGGCTGGGGGAAAGACAGGGTCGGTCCACGCCGTGTGGCGCTGGTGATCTTCATTGCATACTCCTGTTCCGGGCTTCCCCGCCCGTGACGATGGATCGATCTGTGACGGCAGGTCTCCTGGCTCGCGGATATCTGCCGTCCATCTGCCTTCCCGTGCCGTTCGCACAGTGGCATGGCGCCAAGCGCCACGAGGATGGACGGCAATCCGCTTACAGTTGCGGGGGCAGCCACGGTTTTGGTCCCATGCGGGTCGTCCGCACCGTGTTCCCTATTATTCCCCTCCACCTCATGGGTAGGGGAACCGTCGCGGCCAGTTAAGGGAGAAGCCGGCAGCCGGTCAAGTCCCGCGCTGGAGACACCAGGGATAACGTTAGGCGGCTCGTCCATCAGCGCCTTCCAATTCGATGAGCCGCGTGGAGACCTTTTCGGCAAGATCGCGGTCATGGGTGACCAACAGAACCGCGAGCCCGGTCTCCTCGACGAGCTCCAGCAGGAACGTGACAACGTCCTGCTGGCTAACGGGATCAAGGCGTGATGTCGCCTCATCGGCGAAGAGGAAGGCGGGATCAAGCAGAAGAGCGCGCAGGAGCGCGAAGCGCTGCAACTCGCCACCGGAAACCTGCCCCGGCAGGCGATCGAGCAAGACGTCCTGCAAACGCAGCCGCCTGCACGACGCTTCAATCCCGGACCAGTCTTTGCCATGCAGACGCGCCAGATCCTTCAGACCCTTGCGGATCGTCTGATGCGGCGCAAAGGCAGCCGGTGGATCCTGGTAGAGCTTCTGAAAACGGAGTGGCGAAAGCTCCCCTTCTCGCACGACCTCACCTGCATCGGGTTTGGTCAGGCCGAGCAGAATATTGCCGATCGTGGTCTTTCCGCAGCCGCTCGGGCCGACGATGGATACGATTTCGCCGGCGGCAACTTCAATATCGAAGCCGGAAAACAGTACCCTGTCGCCATAACGCTTTTCCAGCCCCTGCGCTGTAACAACGGTCGTGCCGGGCGTTGCCCTTGTCTTGCGCCCCCATTGCGAAGGTTCAGCAGCAAGAAGTGTCTTGGTGTAGGCGTGCTGCGGTTCGGCGAGCAGCGCCTCGGCAGGGCCGTATTCGACCAGCCGGCCATCGAGCATGACGCCAATCGTGCCGCCGAGCGCCCTCGCCACCGCGACATCATGGGTGATGGTCAGGAGCAAGCGTCCTGCCTCGACCTCGCGGCTCAGCCGTGCCGTCACCGAGTCCCGCAGCGCTGCATCGAGGCCTTTTGTCGGCTCGTCGGCGATCAACAATTCGGTCCCGGCCGCATGCGCCATCGCGATTGCCGCACGCTGACCCATGCCACCCGAGATCTGAAACGGATAGAGAGCCTCGGCCGCGGAAAGGGAGACCTCAGCTAGATTTTGCTTGGCCGCCACCACGCTATCGCTGGCCGTCTTGTCCTTGACGTAGCGATGCACCTCGGCGACCTGCGGACCGACGCGCATCGTGGGATCGAGCGCCAGCCATGGTTCCTGCGGCAGGAGACCGATGCTTCGTCCCCAGCGCTTGCGCCTCTCTCCGGCCGCTTCCGCAAGGAGGTCCACCCCCTTGAAGATCACGCCTCCCGTGGCGTGCACACCCGCCGGCAGATTGCCCATGATCGCCTGGGCGACCAGGGATTTCCCAGAGCCGCTTTCACCGAGCAGGGTCAGTGGTCGACCCTTGCCGAGGGCGAGCGAGACGTCCATGACGATGGGGCCATCTTTTGCGTGGATCGACAGATCATGAACCGCAATATCATTCATCATCTGGATATTCATGCGCGCTCTCCCTGGGCGAGAAGTTGCAGGCCAAGAACGAGGAGGAAGATCAGGGCTGCGGGAAGCAGCACATGCACGGGCGCCTCGGCAAAATAGGGCAGAAGTTCAACGATCATGCTTCCAAGCTCAGGCGTCGGTGGTTGCAGGCCGACACTGATGGCGCTCAGCGTCGAGACCGCGATAATGGCTGTTGCCATCGCGAATGCGGCAAGGGTCGTGATCATCGGTGCGATGACCGGAAACACATAGTGCGTGAGGATGTAGCGCGAGCCGAAGCCCAGCATGCGAGCCGCCTCGATGTGTGGCTGGGACAGAATCGTTTTCGTGTTCGCCTTCGTCACCCGGTAGAACTCGACCCAGAGCGTCAGCGCCAGACCAAGGAAGAGCGGGCCGTAGTTGCCGGGCGAAAAGGCGAGCAACAGCAGGACCAGCATCAGGCCGGGCAATGCCAGGACGGTGGTGGCCACGAATTCGAACCCGCGTTCCGCCCAACCGCCTCTCCAGGCAGCGATGAGACCGAACAAGACCCCGGGTATGGCGGCAGCCAGCATGGTGAGGAAGGCCATTCCGAACGACAGGCGTGCGCCATGGGCAAGCCGCGCCAGCAGACTGCGGCCGTAGTGATCGGCGCCCAGCAGGAAATCGCCACCGATGGGCGCAAGGCTGGCGCCAAAATCCTGGGCCGCCGGATCGCTCGAAATGACCGCCGGTCCGATGATGGCAAAACCGGCGAGCAGGACCAGCAGGCCGGCACCGGCGAGACGCGTGGCTCCGGGTCCGCTTTTGGGCGGCTGATATGTCTGGTCGATGGCTGTCATGCGATTTTCCTCATCCGCGGGTCGAGCCAAAGCGTCAGAAGGTCGACGATGGCGGCTATAGCGACGAACATCAGGCCCATGGTCAGCGCCGTGCCTTGCACCATCGGCACGTCGCGCTCGACGATGGCGTGTGTCCGACATCAGCGCCCATGAGACAGAATTGGTTTAATTGAGAAGAGAGGATTTTCGGCTCATCGTAGCTCATTCAAAGGAAGCGAAGATGAGA
>NZ_OBQD01000014.1 GCF_900220975.1 Rhizobium subbaraonis
GCCTCGCCAAAACGGACCGGCATCAACGCCAGCGGTGGCCAGCAGGCCAAGCATGCACTAACATTCCAACCGGATCACCCCATGGGGGCAGGCCACTATGCCGGTCGTCTCCGCCTTGAGAGGATCCGAACCGATGACCCGCCAGTTGCACTACATAAATATTGTATCGCAGGACTATTTCGGAGGCTTTCCCGACAGTCCCGCACTACTGAGTTCGCACCGACCACAATTTTCGCCGAAGTCTCCTCGGGCCGCCCGATAGGAAAAGAGGAGATGACGAGCGCTGAACAGCAGAAGTGCGCATGCACTCCATTGATAATAGTTGATAAGTCGACTAAACTCTGACCGTCACATAAGATGGAGGTACGCATGATCAGCGCCGATCTGGGAAAGCAGCTCGAAAGCTATATTCAGCAGCTCGTTGATACTGGTCGCTACGGCTCGAAAAGCGAAGTTCTGCGCGAAGGAGTGCGACTGGTTCAGGACCGTGAGACGCGCCTCGCCGCGCTGAATGCCTCAATCATGCGCGGCATCTCTGATGCGGACGCCGGTCGGACTAAGTCGGCTAGCGATGTGTTCAACCGTCTCGACGCTAAATACCGTGCGATGGCTGACAAAGCCGAAAATTCCCATGATCCTTGAGTTTACCAGCGAGGCCGAAGGCGACCTTGAGCAGATCGCCGATTACATTGCCGAGCACAATCCACGGCGCGCTCTTTCATTCATCCGAGAGCTGCGGAACCGGTGTGAAGACCTTGTTAGCAACCCAAACAGCTTCGCCCTCGTCCCTCGCTATGAACATCATGGAATCCGTAGACGCGTTCACGGCAACTACCTCATCTTCTATCGCGTTGAGCCCGCCAAAGTGGTCATTATCCACATCCTGCACGGCGCAACGGACTATGGCCTATTCCTTTTTGGCGAATGATCAAATCCGGTCGATCTGAAA
Organism: Rhizobium subbaraonis; assembly: GCF_900220975.1. Classification (GTDB taxonomy): domain Bacteria; phylum Pseudomonadota; class Alphaproteobacteria; order Rhizobiales; family Rhizobiaceae; genus Mycoplana; species Mycoplana subbaraonis. The sequence goes on from NZ_OBQD01000014.1 coordinate 950, forward strand.
CAACTGAAAGCGAAACGCCGAGGGGATGGCTGCTTTCAGCGTCATCTTGCTCCCGACGTTGGCATTGACCAGTGCATAAAGAGGCGAGACTGTCGCATCTCTAACTCGCCCAACTGTCGCATTACTAAAAAGCCCTTACAGAAAGATGCAGCGTAAGACTATTGATGGAACTTCACCAAAGTGCGAGCGGGGACTGCAATACCTAGCCAGCGGTTTGGCGCTTCCAGGCCAGTGCTGTGCAACGAGCTGACCGGGATGCGAGAGCCAGTATTGTCATTTTATCTGAGGCAACCACCCCTGCTAGACATTACTGAGGAAATGGCCACGGAGCGAACCGCGCCTCAATTACGCCATGTTTAACTTATGCAGCCATTGCTGGTGCGTCGAGTATAACGTAATATCGCTCTTCGGTGGGGGCTGGCGGCATCTTTCCAATGGGCTCCAGGAGAGAGCCATTCCAAAGTACCGCATTCGACGCTTCAAATCTCTTCCATGGCCCTGCGCCGATGAATGACCTCGGCTCTCATAGCCAAGCGATAACTTTGTATGTGATGAAAATCAGGTCTCCCGGGATGCGGATTGCCTCCGCCTGAGCATCGAGATCAGGGGCGATATCCAGATCAGAAGGGTGATGGCGCCCAGCGATGCGGCGATCGGTCGGTCAAAGAAGGCGAGCAGCGATCCGCCGGACTTCATCATCGAGGTCAGAAAATTCTGCTCTACTAGAGGTCCAAGAACGATGCCCAGAACAAAGGGCGCAATCGGAATGCCGTTCTCTTCCATGACGTAACCGACGACACCGAAAGCCAGGGCCGCGCCAACGGCCGTGATCGTGTTCTCGACGGCGAAGGAGCCGACCATGCAGAACACCAGGATGATCGGCATCAGAATGGGAAGCTTCACCTTCAGGATCATCCGGCCGCAGCGGATCGCTGCCCAGCCGAGGGGGATCATCAGCAGGTTGGCCAGGATGAAGGCCATGAATATGCCGTAGACGGTGACCGGATTGTTGAGGAAGATCGTCGGTCCCGGATTGACGCCCTTCATGAACAGCACGCCGATGACGATCGCAGTGATCGCGTCGCCTGGAATGCCGAAGACGAGTGCCGGCACATACGCACCGCTGACGGCGGCATTGTTGGCCGCGCCAGCGGCGGCAAGGCCTTCCTGTGATCCACGGCCATAATCCTGAGGGTCCTTCGAGAATTTTTTGGCAAGCGAATAGGACACCCAGGCCGCGATATCTGCTCCAGCGCCGGGTACGATTCCGATCATCGTGCCAAGGACGTTGCCCTGTGCAATCGCCCTGCGCTGCCGCCACAGGATGCGGATCTGGCCTGAAAATACGCCCTTGAGCTCGACCTGTTCGAGCGCCAGCTGCGGATTGCGACGGGCATAGAAGCGGAAGATTTCGGCAACGGCGAAGACACCGATCATGACTGGGACGAGCGAGACGCCGCCGATCAAGGCTGGACTGTCGAAGGTGAAGCGCGGCACACCGCTGACGGGATCGATGCCAATGGTGGAGACCAGCAGACCGAGGGATAACGAGATAATGCCCTTGATCGGCGATCCCTGCATGATGAAGGCGGATGTCGTCAGGCCAAGAAGGCAGAGCCAGAAATATTCGAAGCTGCTGAACTTGAGGGCGATTGCGGCGAGAGGCGGCGCGAAAACGGAGAGCACGAGGGCGCCGAAAATGCCGCCGATCGCCGACGTGAGCAGGCATATGCCGAGCGAGACATGGGCAAGCCCCTTTTTGGTCAGGGAATAGGCATCATCCGTGTAGGCGGCCGAGGCCGGGGTCCCCGGCATGCGGAGCAAAGCCGACGGAATGTCTCCCGCAAACATCGCCATTGCGGACGCGGTCACCATCGCCGCCACTGCCGGAACCGGGTCCATGTAGAATGTCACCGGGACAAGCAGTGCCGTTGCCATTGTCGCGGTCAGCCCCGGCACAGCGCCCAAAAACAGGCCGAACACGGCGCTGCCGAGGATCACCGCAAGGACATAAGGAGAAAAGAGTTCGGCAGCTGCCGCAAGGATATTTGCCATCATAGCCAGAGCGCCCAGGGTTGGAGCAAACCGCGCGGCAGAGGCACGAGCAGGCCCTTTGAAAACATCAGATAGATGAGGATGCTGGCGAGCAGGGAGAGCGCGATGGCCTTGGGAAACCGCATGCCGCCGAACATCAGGAGGATTGCAAGTGTCGCGGTCGCGAGCGGAATGAAGCCGATCAGGTCGCTGAGATAGATATAGGAAAGCACTGCCAGGAGGACCAGAACGGGTCCGCCGAGCCTTGGGGTCTCGGCAGGCGCCGCTGCGTCCTCATCCTCGTTCTGCTCGGCACTCGGCTGCACGATGGCGAGTGTCACACCCGCCACCACAGCCGCAACGCCGAGCAAAGCCGGGAAAAATCCCGGGCCGTAGGCGATGTGAGTGCCCGACATCGGCTCCGGGAGCTGCAGCGACATGTAGATGATGACGATGCCGACCACCGCCACAAGAAGGCCAAGCCTTCTGTCCCCAAGATTGGTCATGAAATCTCTCCCGACTGTGGAGGTGAAGCCACCGGCCTCACCTCTTCAGTCTCTTTTGACGTCACTTGGTTTTCAGCGCATTGATGACCTTGGTCGTCTCTTCGAAATGCTCGCCGAGAAAGCTCGTGAAGTCCGCATGATTGCGCCAGGCGACGCCGAAGCCACGGGCTTCCATGCCCTTCTTGAACGTCTCGCTTTCGACCACCTTCTGGATCGCCGCTTCAATGCGCGAGACAAGTGCCGGGTCCATCTGGGCCGGCCCGCCGATGCCGCGCCAGGTGCCGCCGACATAGGACTTGCCGAGCTGTTCCTTCACCGTCGGCACGTTGGGATCTATGGCAATGCGTTCCTCGCTCATGACCGCGACCGTGCGGACAGCCCCAGCCTGTGCGAGGGCCGTCGTTTCCGGAATGGAGCAGAGAACGACATCGACACCGCCGGCCGCCAGCTCTTGCAGCGCGGCCGAAGAGCCGGCTCCGGGAATGAGGTTCAGCTTGGTGACGTCTACCCCCTGATCGAGCAGCATGGCGACGAAGGGAATGTCCCAGCTCGCATTGCAGGAACCGCCGCAATGGATCTTCAACTTGCCCGGATCGGCCTTGATTGCCGCGATCAGTTCCTTGGTGTCCTTGAAGGGCGAGTCCTTGGCGACATGGATCGCCGACGGATCGGCGTTGAACTGGGCGATGGCCGTGAAAGTTTCAGGCGTGAAATTGGCCTGTCCCAGCAGCTTGAACTGCGCGATCGGCGAGAGCTGACCGAGCGTATGGCCGTCCTTGGGCGCATTGGCATAGGTCGTGTAACCCACGATGCCAGAGGCCTGGGCCTGGTTGACGATGGTGAAAGGCTTGCCGAGTTCGGCCTCGAGACCCGCGCCGAGAAGACGCATCGTGTAGTCGCTGCCGCCACCGGCGCCGGCAACGACGATCATCTGAACCGGCCGTTCGGGCCATTCCGCCATGGCGGCGGAGGCGGACAGAATGCCGCCGGCAGCAGCGAGGCTGCCGATAAGGCGCGAAAATGTTCTGGAAACGTTGTTCAAGATTTCCTCCCTTGAAACGGTTGCGGGCTTCATGCCCGGATACTTCTCCATCTGCAAGCCGGCGGCATACCTCCCTGCCGCCGGTTCTGGCTTGATCGCTTACGCGGCGGCCTTGAAGGGCACATCGAGGCCTTCGAAAGCTGCGGCGATGCGGCGCTTGCGGGCTTCGTCTGGCATGCGCATGGGCGCACGCGGCAGGGCGAGCGGCACGCCCTGGAGCGACTGAGCATATTTGATGCAGGCCGGCAGGTCGTCGCAGATCAGGGCATTCCAGAAGGTGAGCAGCTTGCGGTGCAGGGCAAGCGCTCCGACATGGTCGCCGGCCTGGACGAGATCCCACAGCTTGACGACGGCTGCAGGCGCTGCCGCCGGATTTGCGGCAATCGTTCCATGCGCTCCGAGCGCGAAACTCGGATAGAGAAGCGCATCCACGGCCGTGAAGACGAGCTTGCCTTCCGGCACCTCCTGGAGGAGATCGGCGAGCAGCTTCAGGTCGCCATTGCTTTGCTTGACGCCGATGACACCCGGCACTTCCTTCATGATCCGGATCAATAGAGCGGGGCTCAGATAGCACCACGGCACGACATTATAGATGAGAACCGGCAGGCCGCTTTCGCCTGCAATCGCCTTGAAGTGATCGACGATGGCGTCGTCGGACGGACGGAAGACGTAATGCGGCGGCGTGACCTGCAGCGCGACCGAGCCTGCCCTTGCGGCCATCTTGCAGCGGTCGACGGCCTGGCGGGTGGAGTTGATGATAACGCCGGCGATCAGCGGCGCCTTTCCGGCAAGCGTCTCGGCCGCCGTCTCCAGAAGAGACTGGAGTTCGGACATTTCCAGCGTATGACCCTCCGCCGACGAACCGCCGACGCAGATACCGTGGACGCCGGACTCCAGCATGAAGCGGATCTGCGTCTTGAACTGGTCGAAGATGATGTCGCCATTGGCGTCGAAAGGGGTGGTGGTTGGCGGGATGATGCCAAACAATTGCGGTGCGGACGCCATGCTTTCCTCCATTATGCGAACATAATGTCTGAATAGTGGACATATAAAGCCGCGTCAAGCGCCGACATGCAATTGCGCCTTTTTATCTGACCAATTTTCCGTGAGAGCGAAGGCACCATGCCAGAGGGCGGCAGAAGCACTAACCGCAGATACGCTTTTGTTTTCATTGGAGAATTCTGCAGCGCAGGCAGGCGCCATCGACATCGAAACGGTTCAACAAAACCGGATCGAGCGACGGCGTATCGGTGGACCGTACGGCCACGTCTTCGGATTTACTCCGCGTTGCGTTCGTATCCGAGGCGGCGCGAGATCTTGTCCGCCTGGGCGACAACCAGGCTGGCATATTCCGGGATCGTTTTGTCGGTGAAGTTTTCTTTCTTGCCGGTCACGCTGATCGCCGCGAAAACCCGTCCGCTGGCGTTGCGGATGGGCGCTGCGACGCAGCGGCGCCAATCCTCGTATTCCGCATCGTCGATGGAGTATCCCCGTTTACGGATCGCGGCGAGATCGTCCATCAGCTGTTCGCCGGAGGTGATCGTGTTCGGTGTCAGCGCGGTGAAGCCATGCGATATGATCCGGTCGACGACCGATTGCGGCTGGAAGGCGAGTGCCGCCTTGCCGGTGGCACTGCAATAGGCGGCCGCGCTTTCGAGTGTGACGACCCGGTTCACGTGCCCGACCCTCGAATCGGCGCGTTCGACCATCACGATCTCAAAGCCATCGAAGACCCCAAGATGCACCGACTGGCCGGTCTTGTTGACGAGCGTCGCAATGCTTTCGCTCGCCTCCCGCTGCACATCCATATTGGCAAGAACGGTATTGCCGAGCTCGAAAAGCTTGAGCCCGAGGCGGTATTTCTCGCGGTCGCGATCCTGGTCGATCAGACCGAGCGAACGCAGAGAACCGACGATGCGGTGAACCGTCGTGCGCGGCAGTTTGGTGCGCCTGGCGATTTCCAAAACGGAGAGCGAGCGGTCGTCACGCGAGAAACAGTCCAGCACCGCCAGCATCTTCGAAAAGGAAAGCATCTGGCTGGAACTGCGTTCGTTTTCCGCTTCGGATTGTTCGATCTGCTTAGACATTCCCGCTCCTGATCAGCATCCTCTTGAACGTGGGTTATCACGCTTTGCCGACCGTTGAAATGTTGCCGGAGGCGAGCGCATTAACCCGTCATGCCACCGCTTTGCACAGTTTGGCGAAGGCGAGCATGCCCGGATCGTCCAGTCCGATCGTCTGGTCGGCAAACATCCGGGCGCGGCCGATCTTGTTCGGCCTGCCGTGAAATTCCAGGAGAGCGGCCTGCGTCGCCTCGACGGCCAGGCGCTTCGCCACCAGCGGATCGCTGACCCCTTCAAGCGCCCGCGCCACGGCATCGATCGCGTCGAGAACAGTCTTGTCGCCGAGCGCTGCTCCGCCCCGCGCCATCATCGCGTCGCGCGCCTTGGCAAACAGCGGCGCCAGCTCGGAAAGCGGCACGGCTTCATGGCCCTTGGTGCCCTTGGCGAAGGTCATCAGCGCCGTGGCAAACAGGGTGCCAAGGCTCGATCCGGTCGCAACGGCCGCCGCTTTCGCATAGGCTGAAAAACAGGCGCCGACATCCTCGTCGGACGCTGCGGCCGCCTTGTCGATCGCGGAAATCACGCGCGCCAGCATGCCGCCGGTATCGCCATCGCCGAGCTTGGCATCGGCGGCGTTCAGTTCCTGCTCCAGTTCCACCATGGCGGCGGCTGCCTTGCTGACGATAGCCTTGACGTCTTTGACTGCGAAAGTGCTCATCCGACCCTCCAGAACGGGCAATAGGCGGGTGCCGCCAACATCGATTTGAGTTCCTCGTCGAGGAAGCAGAGGCTGATCGAGGCGCCCGCCATTTCCATCGAGGTGACGAAGTTGCCGACCAGCGGCTGGACAATGGTCAGTTCGGCCGCGGTCAGCTTCCGGGAGGCGTGCCGGTAGAGGATGAAGAGTTCCTCCAGCGGTGTTGCGCCGAGACCGTTGACCAGGATCGAGACCTCAGAGCCGGCATTCTTCGGTGCCTCCGCCAGGAGCCTATCCAGCATTTCGTCGGCAATCTCGTCGGCGGACTTGAGCTTGTTGCGCCAGATGCCGGGCTCGCCATGAATGCCCATGCCCATCTCGATATCGTCATCTCCAAGCGTGAATGTCGGTTTGGCTGAGCCCGGGAGCTGGCACGGAGCAAGAGCGACGCCGATGGTGCGTGTCGCGGCGACCGCCTTGGCGGCCGTGGCCGTAACCTCGTCGAGGTCGGCGCCGGTCTCAGCCTTCGCACCGGCGATCTTGTAGGCATAGACGATTCCGGCCACGCCGCGGCGCTTGGCGCTTTCCTCCGGCGAGGCGCTGGCAATGTCGTCGGTGCCGAGCACCGTCGTGGTGCGGATCTCGTCCTCCAGCATTTCGCCGGCCATATCGAAATTCATGCGATCGCCGCCGTAGTTGGCGTAGAGGCGAAGCACGCCGCGGCCGCCATTGGCAAGCTTGATCGCGTCCATGCAAGAGCCGACATTCGGGCCTTCGAAGACGTTGCCGATGGAGCAGGTGTCGAGCAGTCCCTGGCCAACATAGCCCGTGAACAACGGCAGATGGCCGGATCCGCCGCCGGAGGCGACGCCGACTTTGCCCTTGCGCGCGCCTTCTGCCCGCCGGATGACCCGACCATTCTCGCCATCGCGGACGATGGAGGGATTGGCCATGGTCAGGCCGTCCAAAGCCTCATCGACGAAATCGCCGGGTGCATTCATCAGTTTCTTCATATCAGCGGTCTCCCATGCCTGAAGGCAACATTTTGCCGGGATTCATGATCCCATTGGGATCGAGTGCAGTCTTGATTGTGCGCATGACGTCGAGCGCCACGCCGTGTTCGGTCTCCATGTAGCGAATTTTCCCGATGCCTATGCCGTGTTCCCCGCTGCAGGTGCCGCCGAACTGGATGGCGCGCAGGCTGACGCGGCTCGCAAGCGCCTCGGCCTTTCTGCGGTCTTCCGGATTTTCGGGATCGAACAGGATCGCAAGGTGGAAATTGCCATCGCCGACATGGCCGACCAGCGGTGCCGTCATGCCGCTTTCCTCTATGTCCTTCCTCGTCGCCTCGATGCAGGCGGCCAGCTCCGAAATCGGCACGCAGGCGTCGGTGCCGATCAACCGGTGGCCGGGGATCAGCGCCACATTGGCGAAATAGGTGTTGTGCCTTGCCGTCCAGAGGCGCGAGCGCTCTTCCGGGCGGTTGGCGAACTGGAAGCCATTGCCGCCGAATTCTTCCGCAAGCGCCTGCATGGTTTCCGTCTGCTCGGCAGCAACCGCGGGCGTGCCATGGAACTCGAAGAAGAGCGTCGGCTGCTCCTGAAATTCGTCGAGCTTGGAATACCGGATGCAGGCGCGCATCTGCATTTCGTCGGCAAGCTCGATACGCGCCACATTGATGCCGATCTGCAGGGCGGCGATGACGGTGCCGACCGCGCTCTGCATGTCCGGAAACTGGCAGACGGCTGACGAGATCGTCTCGGGAATGCCGCTCAGCTTCAGCGCGACTTCCGTGATGACGCCGAGCGTTCCTTCGCTGCCGACATAGAGCCGGGTGAGATCCAATCCGGCTGCGGATTTGCGCGCCCGGCCGCCGGTGCGGATGATGCGGCCGTTGGGCGTCACGACGGTGAGGCCGAGCGTCACTTCGCGCATGGTGCCGTAGCGCACGGCATTGGTGCCGGAGGCGCGCGTGGCGGCCATTCCGCCAAGCGTCGCATGGGCGCCCGGATCGACGGGGAAGAACAGGCCACTGGCGCGCAACTCGGAATTGAGCTGCTCTTTCGTGACGCCCGCCTCGACCCGGCAGTCCATGCTTTCGGCATTGACCGCAATGATCCTCGTCATGCCGGACAAGTCGAGGGCCACGCCGCCGAAAAGCGGGACGACGTGGCCCTCCAGGGAGGATCCGGCTCCGAAAGGAATGAGGGGCGTGCGGGTGTCGTTGCAGATCGCCGCGATCGCGGCGACCTCCTCCGTTGTTTGTGCAAACGCGACCGCATCAGGCATGGCGCTGTCCGGCAGGCCCTCGCCATGGCCATGCTGTTCACGCATGACGCGGGAAGTCGAAATCCGGTCACCGAGAAGGGCGGCAAGCCTGGGCAGGACTCTGGCTTGGAAATCCGATGATGGTTCTGTCATTGGCTGCATGGCGTGACCTCAGCGCAGGTATTGGAGCGGTACGGTGACAAGCTCCGGGAACAGGACGAGCAGAAAGAGCACGGCAATCTCGGCGAGGAGGAATGGCGTCACCCCGCGGATGACCGATCCGAGCGGAACCCGTGCGACTCCCGCCGCAACATTCAGCACCGTGCCGACGGGCGGCGTGATCAGGCCGATCGCGTTGTTCATGATGAACAGCACGCCGAAATAGACCGGATCGATGCCCGCCATCTTGATGACCGGCACGAGGACAGGCGTCAGGATGAGGATGGTCGGGACGAAATCGAGCGCGGTTCCGATAATCACGACGAGCACCATGATGACGAACATCAGCGTGATCTTGTTGTCCATGAAAGGCTCGAGAAGGCGTCCGACCTCGGCGGGGACGTTGGCGATCGTGATGAGCCATGCGGAGACAACGGCAGTCGCGGCAAGGAACATCACCACCGACGTGGTTTTCGCCGCCGACAGGAAGACCTGGTAGAGGTCGGCAATCTTCAGTTCCCGATAGATGAACAGGCCGACGAACAGGGCATAGACCGCCGCCACGACGGCGGCTTCCGTCGGCGTGAACACGCCGAGCTTCAGGCCACCAATGATGACGACCGGCAGAAGGAAAGCCCAGAAACCGTCGATGACCCTCTTGCGGCGCTTGGCCCAGCTTGCCTTCGGAGTGGTGGCGACCTGGTCCCGGTGCGCGACCGTCCACCAGGTCGCCATCAGCGCTATGCCCATCAGAATGCCCGGCACGATGCCGGCGAGGAACAACTGACGGATGGAGACATTGCCGGACACGCCGTAGAGCACCAGGCCGATCGAGGGTGGAATGATCGGCGCGATCACGCCGCCGGCCGAGATCAGGCCCGCAGAGCGGGGTATGTTGTAATTCGCCTTGCGCATCATCGGGATGAGCAGCGCCGCGATCGCGGCCGTATCGGCCACCGCCGAGCCCGAAAGCGATGCCATGATGACCGAGGCGATGATGGCGACATAACCAAGGCCACCGCGCCAGTGACCTACCCAGGCCATGGCCGCTTCGACAATGCGCCGCGACAGGCCGCCTGCATTCATCAGCTCGCCTGCAAGCATGAAGAAGGGCACGGCCATGAGCGGAAAGCTGTCGGCACCGGTGAACAGGTTCTGGGCGATGATCTGCGCATCGAAATTGTTGAGATAGACCATCAACGCGATGCCAGTGACCAGCAGGGCGAATGCGATCGGCAGCCCGATCGCCATGGCGCCCAGCAAGGTGGATACGAAGACGACGACTGTCATTGATTCTTCTCTTCGGATTTCGCGGCGGTCCTGCCCGGTCCGGGTGTTTCGATCGCCAGCGCCTCTTCCGCATCGACGGCCGAGAACAGGTCGTCATTGCTGATCCGGCCCCTTGCGAATTGGTAGAGGCGAGCAGCCGTCAGGGCGATGATGCCGATGCTGAGCACGTAGGCCGACGCATAGACGTATTCCATCGGAATACCCATGACCGGCGAATAGTTCTGCATGTTAATCGAGTGGCCACGGATCGTGCCGAGAAAGATCAGCGAGCAGCTCCAGATGATCAGCATCGAACACAGCACGAAGCAGATCTTCCTGCCCAGTGGCGGCAGCGCGCTGACGAGAAAATCGGCCCCCAGATGCGCCCTGTCGCGCATGCCCACGACCGTGCCCAGGAAGGCCAGCCAGATGAAGGCGAAACGAGAGAGTTCTTCGGAGACGGTGATGCCCGAGTTGAAGCCGTAGCGCAGAACGACGTTACCGAACACCATGATAACCATGCAGGCCAGCAAGGCGACAAGGATGGTTTCAAAAAGGCGGAAAAGCCAGTCGACATAGCGCATCAAATTGATCTCCCGGATGTGGAGCCGGAGGGACGCCCCGGCTCCACAGCGCTATCACTTGCCGGTACGCGATGCTTCGATCGCCTTGATGTAGCGGTCGGCAAAATCCTTGCCTGCCAACTCCGAGTGCTTGGCGATGACCGGCTTCATCTGCGCGGCCATGCGGTCCAGTTCGGCATTATCGACTTTGTTGGAGGTCATACCGCCCTCCTCAATTGTCGTTAGGAGGCCGGCTTCCAATTCGGCGAACTGCTTGCGCTTCCATTCGACCGCATCTTTGCCGGCGGCGACGACGATCTTCTGGTCTTCCGGCGACATTGCGTCGTAGGTCTTACGGCTCATGACGATGACTTCCGAGTTGACAGAATGGCCCGTCAGGCTGATGAACTTTTGCACTTCGAAGATGCGCATGGCGCTAATTTGGGCCAGCGGCGCTTCCTGTGCGTCGACAGTGCCGGTTTCCAGGGCGGCGTAGACTTCCGAGACCGGCATGGGCGTCGGATTGGCACCGAGCGCGGAGAACATGTCGACATACATAGCATTGGGGATGACGCGGACCTTCAGGCCGCTGAAGTCTTCCCACTTCTGGATCGGGCGCTTACTGTTGGTCGCGTGGCGAAAGCCGTTATGGGAGAAGCCGAGCGCAACCCAGCCCTTTTCGTAGAGCTTGGCAGCCAGTTCCTTGCCCATGTCCCCGCCCAGGACGTCGTAGAATTCGTCGGAGTTGCGGTAGATGAACGGAAATTCGACGACCGCCATTTCCTTGACCTGCGCGGCAAGGCCGGCAGCATTGGCAGTCGAGATATCCTGGGTGCCCGACTGGACCTGCTGCTGCATCTGTCCATCGTTGCCGAGTGTGCCGTCCGTATAGACGTTGATGTTCAGTTTGCCGCCACTTCTCTCCGTCACGAGTTCGGAGAGCTTCTTGAGGACCATGGCCGACGGATGATTCGCAGCCATGCTGGTCCCGGCCCTCAAATCGGCCGAATGGGCCGTGGCGGGCATGGCAGTGATCACAGCCGCAACGGATGCGGCGAACATGAAATTGCGTAGTTGAAGCATTGTTTCCTCCCAGAAATATTAAATCAGCTAATTCGGAAATACCCGCTGACCCGCACAAGAAGGCTGTCGTGCCGCGATAGTTCTCCGACTGTAGTACCGGCGACCCACCTCCGTGCCGCCGGAACTGACCGATGGGTCCTAGGCCGCCATTTTGGACGGGACCTCGAGAGCGGCGAAGGCGTCTGCGATGCGGCGCTTTCGGGCTTCGTCGGGCATGCGCATGGGCGCGCGCGGCAGCGCCAGCGGCACGCCTTGCAGCGACTGGGCATACTTGATGCAGGCCGGCAGGTCGTCGCAGACCAGCGCGTTCCAGAAGGTGAGCAGCTTGCGGTGAAGCGCCAATGCCTCGACATGGTTGCCAGCCTGGACCAGATCCCACAGCTTGACGACGGCAGCGGGGGCTGCAGCCGGGTTGGCTGCGATCGTGCCATGCGCACCGAGTGCAAAGCTCGGGTAGAGCAGCGCGTCGACGGCGGTGAAGACCAGCTTGCCTTCCGGCACTTCCTGCAAGAGATCGGCCAGAAGCTTCAGGTCGCCATTGCTCTGCTTGACGCCGATGACGCCCGGCACTTCCGTCATGATGCGGATCAACAGTGCCGGGCTGAGATAGCACCACGGCACGACGTTGTAGATCAGGACCGGCAGGCCGCTTTCGCCGGCGATCGCCTTGAAGTGCTCGACAATCGCATCGTCGGAGGGGCGGAAGACGTAATGCGGCGGGGTGACCTGCAGCGCGACCGAGCCCGCCTTCCTTGCCATCTTGCAGCGGTCCACGGCCTGGCGGGTGGAGTTGATGATGACGCCGGCGATCAGCGGCGCCTTGCCGTTCAGGGTTTCCGCTGCACTTTCGAGCAGGGCCTGCAACTCGGACATTTCCAGCGTGTGGCCTTCGGCCGACGAGCCACCAACGCAGATGCCGTGGACGCCTGCATCCAACATGAAGCGGATCTGGGTCTTGAACTGGTCGAAGATGATATCGCCATTGGCGTCAAAGGGGGTTGTGGTCGGCGGTATGATACCAAAGAATTGCGGCGCTGCCGTCATCGCGTCCTCCATTATGCGAACATATTGTCTGCATAATGGACATATAAGGCTACGTCAACGGTGTTGTCACATAAACCCGCTGTCAGTAAGTGGGGCGTAGAGATAGCGGGATGAAGAATTCAGCTATCAGCTACAAGCGCCACCGTTTCCCGCAACAGATCATCGCCCATTCGGTCTGGTTGTACTTTCGGTTCCCGCTGAGCCTGCGCCTGGTCGAGGAATTGCTGCTGGAGCGCGGCGTAGTCGTTTCGTATGAAACGATCCGCCGATGGGTTCGGAATTCGGGCCGGCTTACGCGACGCAAATCCGTCGCCGGCCGCCGTCGCAGCGGGACGTCCGGCGCCTGGACGAGGTGGCGGATCGTTTGTGATGCGGGGTGACGAAGAGATTTCGGAGGGGCGTGTCGCAAACCGTTGAGAGGGTCAAAGCTGCCCCATGTTCTGCCGCGTTTTCACGCTTTGTTAACCTTCTGAATTCCGAACAGGCGCGCGAGCAGGTCGTTCTGATCGATGACGGTCCAGTCGCCGAGAAGCCGAAGCCCTTCTTTAACCAGAGCATGGCTTCGAACCCAGCGATGGTTCGACGCGCCGTCCTGAAAGATCGGAAGCCGCCGATCTTCGGCATGTTCTTCTTCACGCGAAAATGGTCGCTCTCAATGCCTTGCTGGAGATGCTTGGTTACAATGTGAACCGGATTCGGACGAAGGTGACCGTCATCGACGGCCGACTCAATCGTTGTGGGGAAGGTGTCGGCGCCATCGGTGCCGATCTTTTCCTGCGAGAGGAGCGGCTCGCCTTGAGCATCTTGCGGAAGAAGCGCTTGGCGGCATCAAGGTAGCGCTTCGCGTTGAGTAGGAAGTCGACCGGGCTTCCATGCTTGTCGATGGCGCGGTACAGACAACGCCACTTGCCGCGGATTTTGACGTAGGTCTCGTCAATCCTGACTGAGCCACAATGCGGTCGGCGAAACGGGCGCAGCCGCTTCTCTATCATCGGCGCGTAGGCGAGAACCCAGCGATTGATTGTGCTGTGGTCGACCTCGAAGCCGCGCTCGCGGAACATCTCCTCGAGATCTCGGTAGCTGAGCGGATAGCGGAGGTACCAGGTCACCGCCTGCACGATCAACCACGCCTCGAAGTGCCGCCCTTTGAAGTCATCCTTCGATTAGCGCTGCAGCTTTTCTGCAATAGCATTCAGAATCATCGGCAGCTCTTCACATGGGAGCGGCAATTTCCCCACTGATGGTCAACAGCTCGTTAACTGAGAAAATTTGCGACACGTCCCCGAAACCAGGGCTATGCCCGCATCGGCCCGGCGGACGGCGGCAAGCGCCCGTTCGGCCTGCTGCGCCAGCGCGGCCTGCCGGATGACCTGTTCGACGATGTCGACGCCGAACAGGCCGCAATCGATGCCGGCGAGTGGAATGACGATGTCGGCATCTCCCAGCGCAAGCCCGAAAACGGCGGCCAGCCCACATGAAGGTGCTGCTCGACAGCCACGCGGTGTACTGGTGGACGATCGGCAGGGATCGGCTTTCTTTGACCGCACGATCGATGATCGAGGACAAGGCCAACATGATTCTTGTCAGCGCCGTCTCCTTCTGCCAGCTCGACGACAAGATGCGGCTGAACAAGCTCGATCTCAGACCATAGCAGTTGCGGGCCCCGTTGCCGACAGCGGCCTGCAGACGCTTGCCATCACCGATCTGCATGCCGAACTGGCGGCAAGCTTCGACTGGGATCACCGCGACCCCTGGGACCGCCTGCTCGCGGCCCAGACGCGGCTGGAACACTGCGCGTTTGTCTCCGTCGACGGCGCCTTCGACAAGGTGCTGCACGAACGGGTCTGGTAGCATTTTGGTTGAACTAATCAATTCTAATCACTATGATTAAGTTTGAATCAATGGGGATATGTTCGTGGAAACAAAAGTCCTAACTGCTCACGTGCCCCGGCCGCTGGCGGATAAGGTCGACGAGATTGCGACGCGACTGGAACGCTCACGCGGCTGGGTCGTCAAGCAGGCTCTGTCGGCGTGGGTCGATCAGGAAGAGGAACGGCGACGCCTGACATTGGAGGCTCTCGCCGATGTCGATAATGGGCGCGTTGTTGATCACCAGGCTGTTGAAGCCTGGGCCAGCAGCCTCGATCGCGACAAGCCTCTTCAACCGCCGCTCTGATGGAGCTCAAGTGGACGACCAAGGCCGTTTCGGATCTCGCCCGCCTCTATGATTTTCTCGCGCCGGTCAATCGCCGATCCGCAGCACGCATCGTCCAGTCCTTGACAGCGGCGCCCAAGCGGCTGCTCGAGCAGCCGCGACTGGGCGAACGGTTGGAGGAGTTCGAGCCGCGGGAAGTTCGGCGCATTCTGATAGGTCATTACGAGATCCGCTACGAGATCCAACAGTCGACGATCTATGTCTTGCGGCTTTGGCATACGCGCGAGGACCGCTAAGTAAGGCCGAGTGGCTAGGAGGGGTTATGGCGGCGAAAGAGGATATTGCGACGGTGAAGGATACCGTGCTCAAACGCGCTGAGGAACTCGATGCGCTCGACGCCATCCTGCCGTTCGACCGTCGCGACCAACTGGCAGCACTTCTGACCGATGATGATGTCGCCACGCTGAAGCATCTGGCCAAGGAAGGCATGGGCGCGAACACGTTGCGCGCGCTCGCCTCCGACCTCGCCTATCTCGAGGCTTGGTACGCACTGGCCACCGACGCGCCTCTCCCCTGGCCAGCGTCCGAGGCACTGCTGCTGAAGTTCGTCGCTCACCACCTGTGGGATCCGGCCCGACGCGAAGACGACCCGGCGCACGGCATGCCAGCGGCGGTCGAAGCCGGATTGCGCAGCCAGGGACTGCTGCGATCGGAGGGTCCGCATGCGCCGGCCACGGTACGACGGCGGTTGACCTCCTGGTCGATCCTGACGCGCTGGCGCGGGCTCACCGGCGCCTTCTCGGCCCCGTCGCTGAAGAGCGCCCTTCGGCTGGCCGTCCGCGCCACCGGGCGGCCACGCCAGCGCAAGAGCATGAGCGCCGTCACCGCCGACGTGCTCGCCCAGTTGCTGTCCACCTGTGCCGGCGAACGGCTTGTCGATATCCGCGACCGCGCCATTCTCCTGACCGCCTTCGCCTCCGGCGGCCGCCGCCGCTCGGAGATCGCCAACCTGCGGGTCGATGACCTCATCGAGGAGGAACCGGTGCAGGCCACGCCCGACGATCCTGCCTCCCCTACCCTGGCCTGTCTGGCGA
Organism: Rhizobium subbaraonis; assembly: GCF_900220975.1. GTDB lineage: Bacteria > Pseudomonadota > Alphaproteobacteria > Rhizobiales > Rhizobiaceae > Mycoplana > Mycoplana subbaraonis. The sequence continues at coordinate 16,927 of NZ_OBQD01000014.1, forward strand.
TCCGTCTCGGCCGCACAAAGACGACGGGTCCGGACGACGATGCCCGGTCGCTGATGATCGGACGACCGGTCGAGGCGATGAAGCACCGGCTGCAAGAAGCCCGGATCGACAGCGGTCCGGTGTTCCGCCGCATCGACCAGTGGGGCAATGTCGACCGCCGCGCGCTGACCCCGCAGTCGATCAACCTGATGCTGAAATCCCGTTGTGCAAAGGCCGGGCTCGATCCGCAAAAGTTCTCCGCGCACGGCCTGCGCTCCGGTTATCTGACGGAGGCTGCCAATCGTGGCATTCCCCTGCCGGAGGCGATGCAGCAATCGCAGCATAGATCGCTGACCCAGGCGGCGGCCTACTACAACAACCCGGACCGCAAGCGCGGCAAGGCGGCGCGGTTGATTGTCTGATTGAAAATCAGTTGGGGGGCTTGGTAGCGCGGACGAGAACACCTGAGCGCGCTGGCTGCCATTGTGCCGACAGCATCTGAAGACTTTCTGAGAATGCGAGGAAAACAACCATGGAAACAACGACCATCGGCTCGCGGGCCGACTTTGCGCAATGGGCCATCGAGCGCGCCGGTGCCATCATTGCCGAACAGGGCAGCAATCTGGCCCTCGCTGCGCGCGACAACGTTGAAGACAAGGTCGCTGACGCCGCGAATGCCCTCGGACAGGCCATTGTCGAAGCGATGCTGGAGGTCTTCGACGGGCTGATGATCGAGGACTGAAACCCCCTGTCCGATAACACCCCCATCGCCTGCAAGCAGCACCTTCGGACCTCAACGAGGTCTTGACTGCACGCATCTTGAGTGAGAACATAAAGGGAACAAACCGGAGTTCTCGTTATGGCCAGCACCGACAAAGTCATCGCGAATGCCCTCGCCGCGGTTGCAGCTTCCAAAGCGCTTTGTGAGCGCATGCTTGCCCGTCGTGCCGAGATGCAGAAAGACGTTGAAGCACCGCGCCCCGTCTATGTGCTGCGTAAGACCGGCAACCAACTCCGCCTGCCGCTTCAATGAGTGCCGCCACTGCAGACGAACCGCCTCCGATGGACGAGGCGGCCGCGATCCTTGAAATGCACGATGGCAACGCGCTGGAAGCGATCCGAACGCTGCTGGCCGAGCGGGATGCCGTGGAAGAGAAACTCAGGTTCGCTTCGATAGCCATGGGGCACGGCTTCACGCGTGGCTGGCGAACCCGGTTGCCCGGCAAGTTCATTGGAGAAGGGTGAACGTGAAACGTTGTCGGTTTAGGATGTGCCCGCAGACACCCATGTCCCTAACCAACTCGACTCAGCTTCTGTTCGATGCTTCGATGGGCCGTAGCCAGGAGGATGGGATGGCATGCGAGTGGAGCGAGCAAGTCGCCAGGCGCGACCGGTTCTGGAAAGTGACCACCATGCTGTTGGCAACGGTGGCCACGGTAGGCATTCCGACCGCGGTTGTGATTGCCGCGATGACGTATTGAGTTGCTGGGCAAAGGACCGGATCGCCGGTCCAGCGTTGCATTTGCGTGAGTTCGGCCCCGCTCACGCCCTGAACCTGTCTACCGCCGTCAGGCGACGCATCAATGGTGTGGCCTCGTAGCGATAGATTTCGTTGCGAAGCCATAGCAGTTCCTCCTCGAGCATCGGTTCGGCCACTTCCGTCCACCAGGCTTTCGGCCGGCCATCGCTACCGTCCGACCAGCGATATCCCCTCCCCTTCAGCTGATCCTTTGAATCATAGGGACTGTTCTCGGCGAAGATGCGAACACGCGACTGTTGGCTGGCCGTGTATAGCTCGCAAAAGGGAGAACTCGCTTGCCCGCTTCCCTTACGGTCAAGGATTTCCAGCAGTGCGAAGCAATCGTCCACGGCGCGGTGGCCTTCATGGAACAACCCCGCCTGCCCAACGAGATAGCCAAGCTTGCTCCCCTCGAAGCCTCGTCCAGACCAATCGATCTCGGAAACCGAGCAGGCCCATGCCTTGGCTGGAGGCCAGAATGACACCGGACGTGTGAACCGGCCGCAGCCTTCCAAATGTAAAATATTCACCCAGATTGAGCAGCGGAAAGGCAAGCTGCGCCGCCACGATGACGCCTGCGGAAAAGCCGAAAAGCGCCCAGACCGTCGTCGCGACCGTAAAACGGCGGATGATTTGATCATCATAGCCGGGAATAGCCGCCAGCCGAGCCGGAGCAATGGACATTGAAATGGAGTTCATCCCCTCGCTCCTTCATCCCCAAAGTGTGAATATATGCATAAATCAGTTTTTACTTTAGAATCCCAGATAAATATCGATATGATCTGAATACAATATTGACTATATTTTAGAAATATGTTTTTGTTGCCAAATATTTTGGCAGGAGTAATTTGATGGGACCTTTCGTATTCTTCGTATGCGCCGCTGTTGCAATGATCATAGTCTTCGCCACATTGAAAGGACGAGGGGATCCGGTTGGCTGGTGGCTGGGTCTCGCGCATGGCGCGCTGTGCCTGCTGGCACTTGCCGGATGGGCTGCGACCAGGGATGCAAACTTCGCCGTTCCTATGGCGCTGCTGGCTATCTATGGCGGCGCGACGTGTATCAACGAAATCGTTGCGTAACTGCATGCGACCCGAACACCCGCCTGAAGGAACCAGCCAGCCATGCCAAGACTCGTGCGTTTTCTCGGTGTTCATGTGCTGATCGGATTTTCGATCGCCACCGCGCTCGTTTTTCTGTTGGTTATGCTGGATGTTGCGGGCCTGCGCACGCTTGCCAAGGCTTCTGCGAGCGGCCCGATGACGATTGCCTGTCTTGCCCTCGTCCTCGGCCTCACCTTCGCAAGTGTCCAGATGGGATTTGCTATCATGCTCCTCGGCCGACAGGCCAAAAGCGACCGCGGGCTGAAAGATAGGTCGGTGAAAGCCGTCATTGTCGACCCCGTGCGGCTTATCGTGCGCAAATGATTTGTCGTGCCGCGGCGGTCGCATCTGATCCCTCAAAGAAATCCCGCCAGCAGCGAGCTCGATCGATTCGGGAACCGAAGTACCAATATGCAGGCCCTTTTACCCTTGGACATTCTGTCCAAGGGCGCGTGTCAGCCCCACGTATGCACGATGGCGCAGCGACCATGCCGACAGAATTCATCTGGGTGCTGCTGGCTGCCCTCACCGACGTAAGCCGCCGATATCCTGCGATGGGGGCAGCAAAGGCTTGGGAGTGCCCTCCCTCTGACCGACAATAGCAGACCGACATGTGTTCAACCCCGCGGCTGTGGAGGCCTTTCGGAACCAATCTGGGTGGCTAGGCGACAATCCATGCCGGATCGTGAACAGCTACGGCGCCAGCGCCATCTTGATGACAAGGCCAACAATCCCGACAGCAAACACGCCCGACGCCCAAAGGGCGACGAACCAGAGAAGCTTCTTCGGCACGCTGTTATGACCTAGCATCAGTGATACCCCTCTTCCGGATCGATCTTGCCGCGGAATACCCAGTAGGCGTATGCGGTGTAAGCTAGGATCATCGGAACGAGAACGACCGCGCCGACCAGCAGGAAGCCAAGGCTCGAATCTGGAGCCGCAGCCTCCCAGATGGTCACCGACGGCGGCACGATGAACGGGTAAAAGCTGATGCCGATGCCTGCAAAGCCGAGAACGAACAACCCAAGCGCTGCGAGAAAGGGTTGCGTGTCGCGCTTGTTGCGGATGCCTGTGATCAGCAGTGCAAAACAGCCAAGTACGAGGACCGGCACGATGACGCTGAAGATCGCCGTTGGCCATCCAAACCAGCGATCAAGATAAATCGGTTCCAGAAACGGGGTCCACAGGCTCACCACACCCATCGCGGCAATGGTCGCAAAGCAGCAGCGAAACGCGATACGGCGCGCCTTCTCGTTGAGCTTACCCGTGGTTTTCATCACCAGCCAGGTGGATCCCAGCAGCGCATACCCTATCGCGACCGCAAGGCCCGTTGCCAACGAAAACGGCGTGAGCCAGTCCCACCAGGCGCCGGCATAGGCGCGATTGACGACGGGGATACCCTGGACGAGGGCACCCAGGGTCACCCCTTGAGCAACGGCCGCCAGCAGGGAGCCGCCCGCAAATGCCCCGTTCCATAGGAACTCGCCACGCTTCGTGCGCCATCGATACTCAAAGGCGACGCCGCGAAAAATCAAACCGAGAAGCATGGCGATGATCGGCGCATAGAGTGCCGGCAGGATCGTGGCATAAGCCAGCGGGAACACTGCCATCAGTCCACCGCCACCCAGAACCAGCCAGGTCTCGTTTCCGTCCCAGACGGGTGCCACCGAATTCATCATGACATCACGATCGTGCTTTTCCGGGAAGAACGGAAACAGGATGCCGACGCCGAGATCGAAACCGTCGAGCACGACGTAGGCCAGTACGGCAAAGGCGATGATGCCGGCCCAGATGAAGGGAAGATCAATGGCCATGATGCTGGCTCCTATGAGTGGTGCCCGCAGCGGGGCCTGGCATGACTCCAGAGGTGCGGATTGGCCCATCATCGAGATCGGGCATAGGATCGCGCGGCAGGCGTTTCATCAGCCGCAGGATGTAGAAGGTGCCCGCGCCGAAGACGAGGAAGTAGACGACGATGAACGCGATCAGCGACGCAGCGACGGCCGGCGCCTCCACCGGCGAGATCGAATTGACCGTCAGTAGCTGGCCGTAGACCGTGTAGGGCTGCCGGCCGACCTCTGTCGTGACCCAGCCGGCAAGCACGGCCACAAAGCCTGCCGGCCCCATGGCGACTGTTGCCCTGTGAAGCCAGTCATTGCTGTCGAGCGTTCCGCGATACCGGTTCCACAGGCTCCACAGACCGATGCCTAGCATCGCAAAACCGATGCCGACCATGATCCGGAACGACCAGAAGACGATAGCGACCGGCGGCTCCAGTTCGTCCGGCACTGTGTCGAGGCCGGCAAGCGGCGCGTTCAGGTCATGCTTGAGGATCAGGCTCGACAGTTTCGGGATCTCGACTGCGTAATCGATGCGCTTGTCCGCACTGTTGGGAATGCCGAACAGGATCAGCGGTGCGCCATCGGGATGGCTGTCGAAATGGCCTTCCATCGCCATGACCTTGACAGGCTGGTATTCCAGCGTGTTGAGGCCATGGGCGTCACCGGCCAGAATCTGGATCGGCGCGACGATCGTCGCCATCCACATAGCCATTGAAAACATCGTGCGCCAACGCCGCGGTGCAGTGTTTTTCAGGAGATGCCATGCGCCGACGGCTCCCACCACGAAGGCCGTGGTGAGGTAGGCGGCCAATACCATATGTACGAGGCGGTAGGGAAAAGACGGGTTGAAAACAATCTTCCACCAATCAAGCGGGATGAACTGTCCGGCCTCGTTCATGCCGAAACCTGCGGTCGTCTGCATCCAGGAGTTTACGGAGAGGATCCAGGTGGCCGAGATCAGCGTGCCGAAGGCGACCATGAAGGTGGCGAGGAAATGCAGCTTTGGTCCGACCCTATGCAGACCAAACAACATGACGCCGAAGGCACAGTCCATACAACGCTCAACCGTTTCCTCAATGAGGCGATCGAGGATTGGCGCGCGCGCAAACAGCCATCTTCGTTCGACTACACCAATGTGGTGAACTGTGACGAGCGGATCATCTCGGACCTTGCTCTCAGGCAGGTCATTTTCAATGTCCTCGACAATGCGTTCGAGGCATCTCCCAACTGGATCGGGGTGGCTGCCGGAAAAAAAATGGTGAACTGGTCATCTCCATCAGCGATGGCGGCTCCGGTTTCCGTCCGGATCTCCTCGACGACTTCGGCAAGCCCTATTGCACCACGAAATCGCGAACTGGTGCCGGCCTTGGTCTCTTTCTGGTCGTCAATGTCATCCGGAAACTCGGCGGGACCGTTGCTGCCAAGAACGCCGATGAGGGCGGCGCCTGTGTCACGCTGACACTGCCGGTTGCCGCCTTGAAGAGTGCTGCTTGATGGCGAGATCCCTTTTCATTGTCGAAGACGATACCTCTTTTGCCAAAGCGCTCAAACGCTCGTTCGAGCGCCGTGGTTACGACGTTGACCGCTGTTCCACCCTCCAGGAGCTGGAACTGATGCTCGCCAGTAGTTGCCCACAGTTCGCGGTTATCGATCTAAAGCTTGCCGGCGAGTCTGGACTGGAATGCGTCAAGGCCTTCATGAGCGGGATAGCGAGACGAAGATTGTCGTTCTGACGGGATTTGCCAGTATATCGACTGCCGTTGAAGCCATCAAACTCGCGGCATGTCACTATTTGCCAAAACCTTCGAACGCGGACGATATTGAAAGAGCGTTCGGCAGGGTGGACGGCGACGCAACTGTGCCACTTGAGGGACGGCCCACATCTTTGAAAAATCTCGAGTGGGAGAGAATACACGAAACCCTCGTGGAAGCGGAATTCAATATTTCCGAAGCGGCACGGCGCCTGGGCATGCACCGGCGGACGCTCGCCCGTAAGCTTGAGAAGCGCCGTGTCACGTAAGGCATTGCGGGGCTCCCCGGTCCCTTTCTGACGAGCGAAACTACAGCGATGAAAGTCTATCGCCAGAGCAGAGCACGGATTGACGTTTGGCCATCCAGTGACGCGACACATTTGCCGCATTGCCCCATCAGGCGGAAAGCGTTAATTGATTTCCAGGGACACTGACGAATGAGCAACGCTGCAACTTCAATGGCAAAACTTTTGCGCATATTTTGCGCAATCGCGTTGCTGTGCGTTGGTTTCGCCCATAAGCCTCCCGTCTTGCCTCTCGCTCCATCATCCTTGCCGATTGACGAAGTGGCGCAATATGTCCTCCCGGACGGGACGCTGCCCGTCCTCTGCCTGCCAAGCGAAGACGGAAAGGCCAAACATCAGGACCACACGTTCGGCCCAGGATGCGAAGCATGCCGACTGAGCGCCTCGATTATCCTGCCGTCGCCTGGCAATACCGCGGTCGAACCGGTGTTCCGCGAGGTTGACGGGGATCTCCCGTCCCGCGTCGAGGCCCACTACCGGCAGCTCTTCCCTCCAAACACGTTTCCCCGCGGCCCTCCTTCCGGCATTCAAGCCTGAGCCGTCGCTGCCAATGGCAGCGGCTTGTTTAGTTTGTGCCGGGGTGTCCGTGAGCGGACGATCTCCGGCACTGCTGCCGGCAGATTTCCATGCTCAACGGAACCCTATTGGGTGCAAGTTCACCCGTTCTACCTATCGACTGCCTCATATTGAACCCGCAAGCCAGCGGCGGAACACGCTTGAGGCTTGTCACGCCTGGAACGACGATTATCCTGCAGGGCATCCGGCGAGAAGCTACTGTCCGCATTGTCGAAGGCTGTGTATGCCTTTTCCAGCAGCTTGCTGACGGTCGAAGGCAGATACTCGATGTCTTGGGAGCGGGCCGCCTCTTCGGGAATGCGGTTACGGATACGACACGCTGTAGCGCGGCTGCACTGACATTCACGCAGTTGGAAACGATAGATGTCGATAGCGAACGCAAAGGCGTTGAAGATGCACTTCGCCTCATGTTGCATCGCTCACACGAGCACGCCATTCTTCTCGGACGCAAAACAGCCGCAGAAAAAGTCGCAACGGCGCTCCTTGATCTCGGACAGCAATTCGCGCGCAGATCCAGCGACACGAGAAATGCCACAACATTCACGCTTTATCTGACAAGGGCCGACCTTGCAGACTGGCTGGGGCTGACCCTCGAGACGGTTAGCCGCTGTCTTCACAGCTTCAAACGCAGCGGTCTGATCACCTTCAAACATCCCGAGATCATCACCATCGCCGACGAGGACGCTTTGCGCCTACTCGCTGCGGGACAGCCAAAGCGCGCGCTGAGCTGACGCCTCCAAACTTCACGATGGGCGGGCGTTCGCGCGCCCGCCACGCATACCTTAAGGAAACACCATGAAAAAAATCGTCGTCTCTGCCGTAATCGGCCTTGTGGCCATGACAACCAGTGCCTTTGCAGACATCACCGTTACCGACGTCAAGGGACGCACCGTCACAGTGCCAAAGGTGCCGGAACGCATCGTCCTCAGCTTCTATTACGAGGACTATCTTGCCATCGCCGGGCCAGGCGCACTCGACAAGGTCGTGGCCCTCTCGCTTTCCACCTGGAAGGACTGGCGACCGAACCAATTCGCCGCTTACGAAAAGGCGCTGCCGAAGCTCGCCTCTATCCCTGATGTCGGCAATACCGAAGACAATACGTTCTCGATCGAGAAGGTGATTGCGGCCAAACCCGACCTGCTCATTCTGGCGGCCTGGTCCTATGACGCGCTCGGCGAAGGGATCAAGCAGATTGAAACTGCCGGCATTCCGATCGTGACACTCGACTACAATGCCCAGACCGTCGAAAAGCACGTCGCGTCCACCTTGGCGCTCGGCAAGCTGATGGGCACCGAAGACCGTGCCGAAACGCTCGCCAAAAACTATGAAGACGCGATGGCCGACGTTCAGGCTCGCATCGAGAAAGCCGGCCCGACGGACAAGAAAGTCTATGTCGAACTCGCACAAAAGGGACCTGGCGCAGTCGGCAATTCCTACGGCGATACGATGTGGGGTGCGCTGATCGACAGGCTTGGCGGCAATAACATTGCCAAGGGCCAGATCGGAAATTGGGGGCCGCTCAGTCCGGAATATGTCCTGGCACAAAAGCCGGATCTGATCTTTCTCGGTGGTTCCGAGTGGTTGAACAAGCCGCAGTCGGTTCAGGTCGGCTTTGGGGCTGATCCGACTGTCACCCGCGAACGCATGAAGGCCTATCTGGCGCGTCCGGGCTGGTCGGACCTGCCTGCGGTCAAGAACGGCGGTGTGCATGCGATCTACCACGGTGGCGCACGCACGCTGTCGGACTATGTGTATGCGCAATATATTGCCAAGCAGCTCTATCCGGATGCCTTCAAGGACGTCGATCCGGCTAAAAACATCGCCGACTACTACGACAAATGGTTGCCGATCAATGCCGACGGCGTGTTCGTTCTGCCTTATGAAGCGGCCGGACAATGACGCCATTCTCAGCAGAGATTGACAGGATGCGCGACGGCTATCGCCGCGCATCCGCTCGTCGGAATTTCGTGCTGATCGGTGCCCTCATTTGCCTCGCGTTGGTGATGGTGCTCGATCTCACCACGGGTCCGTCCGGCATGCCGCTTGTCGATGTGTGGCACGGGCTGCTCGCCGGGCCCGCCGGCGACGACCGCATGGTGGCAACGATCCTCTGGCAATTGCGCATGCCGCAGACCGTCATGGGCGTTCTGGTTGGCGCCTGCCTCGGTCTTGCAGGCCTGCAGATGCAGACGATCCTCGGCAATCCGCTCGCCAGCCCCTTTACGCTTGGCTTTTCGGCAGCAGCCGGCTTCGGGGCAGCATTGGCGATCATGTTCGGCTCGCTCATCCCCCTGCCCGGTTTCATCGTCATTCCGGCATGCGCCTTTGCCATGACGCTGGTCGCCTGCGCCCTGGTCTACCTGATCGCCCGTCTTCGTGGCGCCACGCCCGAGATCCTGATTCTCGGTGGCATTGCTGTTCTGTTTTTCTTTCAATCGTTGCAATCGCTGCTCCAATTCCTTGCATCGCCGGAAGTTCTGCAACAGATCATCTTCTGGCTATTCGGCAGCCTTCTAAAATCAAGCTGGACGAGCGTGACGGTGACTGCTGCCATCGCATGCGCCTGCCTTCCCTTTATTGCCGGCAGCACCTGGGCCCTGACCACGCTGCGACTCGGTGACGCCAATGCCCGCAGCCTCGGGCTTTCCGTCGAAAAAATCCGTCGGCATACCTTCCTGATCGTTGCGCTGTTGACCGCCGGGGCTGTCTCCTTCGTCGGGACCATCGGCTTCGTTGGGCTAATTGCCCCGCATGTCGCCCGAGCCATGGTCGGAGAAGACCACCGCTTCTCCCTGCCGCTGGCAGCAATGACGGGAGCCATCATCCTGATCGGCGCCTCCGTGTTCGGAAAATTCATCTCGCCGGCAGCCGTCATCCCAGTCGGCATTATCACGGCCGTCGCAGGCGTGCCGATGCTGTTTGCCGTCATCGCCAAACGCGGTCAGCGAGGCTTGGCATGACGGCGCGGCTAGTGTTGAGAGACGTAGACGTCCAGCATGGCCGAGCCAAGGTCCTTTCCGGCGTGTCTGCCTCTATCAAGGCCGGTCAGATCGTCGGGTTGATCGGTCCGAACGGCGCGGGCAAGTCCACGCTCCTGAACGCCATTGCCGGACAGCTCTCCACAAAAGGCAAGATCCTATGGAGCGGCAAGCCGGTGGACGCCCGTGATATCGGTTTCATGCCGCAGCAATGCCAGGTCAGGGCAGACCTGTCTGTTCTCGAAGTCATTCTGCTCGGCCGTCATGAACAGCTCGGCTGGCGCATTGCCGATGACATCATGAGCGCGGCCTCTCGGATATTGGCATTTTTCGCGATCGGTGATCTTGCAGCTCGCAGCATGCAGACCCTTTCTGGCGGTCAGCAACAGCTGGTGCTTCTGGCCCAGCGCCTCCTGCGCGAACCGCAGCTGCTTTTGCTCGACGAGGCGACCAGCGCTCTGGATGTCAGGCATCAGATGCATGTGCTCAGGCTTCTGAAGGATTACGTGGCCAGGACCGGCGCGCTCGTACTGATCGCCGTCCACGATCTGAACCTGGCAGCCCGCCATAGCGATACGGTCATGCTTCTGAACGGCGGCAGGCTTGTGGGACACGGGGCGTTCGACACAGTAATTACGCCAGACGTCTTGCGATCCGTCTATGGGATCGATGCCGAGTTTATTCCGAGCCAGTCGGGGATATCGGTGATCCTGCCGCTATCGCCCACTTCAATTGAAGCAAATCCTATGGAGGAAACACCATGAAATCCCTCACCACCAGACTTGCGGCTATCGCAATCGCTACCCTCGCTTTCGTCTCACCAGCCCTCGCACACGAGTTCAAGGTCGGCGACATCGAAATCGGCCATCCCTACGCCCGCGCCATGCTGCCGGGTGCCAAAGTCGGCGGCGGATACCTGAAGCTGACCAATGAAGGCAGCGCCGACGACAGGCTGGTCAGCGCAACATCAGACAGGGCAGGGTCGATCCAGCTCCACGAGATGAAGATCGACAACGGCGTCATGATCATGCGCGAACTGCAGGGCGGGATCGCGGTTCCCAAAGGCGAAACCGTCGAGCTGAAACCCGGCGGCTATCACGTAATGTTCATGAACGTGAAGCAGCCGTTCAAGGAGGGCGAAACCGTCAAGGCGACCCTGACCTTCGAAAAGGCGGGATCTGTCGAAGTCGAGTTCTCGGTTGGCTCGCCGGCTGGCGGCGAGCCCGAGATGAAGCACGACGACCATGCAAAGCATGGCGACCACGCCGCCATGCAGATGGAGCCGCAGTCCGCCGATCCCCAAGAAGCAATCCCTGCAAAAATGAAGGCAATCTTCGAGACAGCCGACAAGCCTCTGACGGTCGGCCCGGTCGTCGTCGAAGGTGAGTGGGCCATTGCTGGCTGGACGCAGGAGGGCCGCGGTGGCCGCGCGCTCCTGAAAAAGAAAGGCGACGGCTGGACCATTTATCTGTGCAGCGGCGATGGGTTGAAACAGGCCAGCGCCCTGAAATCGATGGGCCTGTCAGAAGACGAAGCGGGCACCCTGTCGACTAAGCTCGCCGACGCAGAGACGCATGTCGATCCGGAAACGCTCGCACTCTTCGCAAGCTTTGAAGGCACGGTCATGGTCGAGGGCGCGGAAGATCACAGTGACCACAACGCCCATGACGCTCACAAGGATCACGGAAAATGACAGGCAATCCGGTTATTTTTGCAGGTGCGCTGGTAGGCGGGATCTTTTTTGACCTGCTTGATCAGCGTCATGTTTTAGGTAGCTGCCGATACGCACCGGCCGGGGCCATTCCGCACCCCGGTTTCGCTAATTGATGACCGAGGAAAACCTGTCGATCATTCAATCTTCAAAGGAAACCCAGCCCTCGTCTATTTTGGCTATACGCATTGCCCGGAGGTGTGCCCGACAACCTTGTATGAAGTGGCTGGTTATCTGAAGGAGCTTGGCCCAGAAGGCGCATCACTGAAAAGCTACTTCTTCTCAGTGGATCGAAGCCGCCAAAACCACGTGCCTCTAGAATTCGCGTACAAACTGTCGGTCATTGTGGATAGCGGCGGGCCGTGCAGCCTTCCGAAATCGCTGCGGACAGGCACCTTGCTGCCCTCAGCCAGCCCCAAGCACGAGCGGCGGGCGCAGGACTCTCGCCAGACACGCTTTTTCGGTTAATGGTCGTGGCTCTCCCCCTGACCATGACGATGGCCCGGCTCACCATCGGCAGGCGAAGGAATGATGGCAAGCTCGCCATAGGTCACGGATCGTTCGGAGGTCACGTGATCCGCGAAGTGGCGAACCGCCGCCGTCTTGCCCCGCAAGACGCTCACTTCGAGACAGCGCTCCTGATCAAGATGGATATGCATGCTGGCGATCGAGAGATCGTGATGATCGTGGAACGTCGTCGTCAGCCGTTTGGCGAGATCGCGTGCCTTATGATCGTAGGTGTAACTCAAAATGCCGACGCAATTTTCGATCTTGCCTGTTTCGATCATGCTTTCCTTCAGTCCAAGCCGGGCCAGGTCACGAATGGCCTCGGAGCGGTTCTGATACCCACGTTCGGCGATCACGCGGTCCAGTTCGGCCATAAGCTCGTCGTCCAGGGTGACGGTGACTCGTTGCATGATGTCCTCTTCATCGTCGTATTGCTCAAACGCAGTGCTTAGCACGGCAAAGTAGCGCATTCGACGAGAATCCCTCGTCGATGTCGTATGATATTTTCCTATAGACGTCATACTATTCCACCGCCTATCTTGGCGGCGTTACGGATGAATTGTCGGCGCAGAATAGGCGTTGCCTCGGTGGCGGTGGATGCGGTGGGCAATTCTCCGGTGTGGTGAAGGGTATGACTTGAGGCCGAGATGAGTGGTTTGATCTTCACCCTTGATCGTCGTCGGACACTTGAATATTAATGTTATAACATTTCAATTTAAGGGGAATCCATGTTTCGTCTGCTTTCAAGTGCCGCCCTGGCGCTCAGTCTCCTTCTGCCGGTCGGCGCCTCCGCCCAGACCCTCGATTTTTCCTGGTCGCAGAATGTCGGACCGCTGAACCCGCACGCCTATTCCCCCAATCAGATGTTCGCCCAGGCGATGGTTTATGAATCATTGGTCAAGTATCAGGCGGATGGCACGGTCGCCCCCTGGCTGGCCGAAAGCTGGACCGTGTCAGCCGATGGCAAGACCTTCACCTTCAAGCTGCGTCCCGGCGTGAAATTTTCAGATGGCGAAGCGTTCAACGCCAAGGCCGTCGAGAAAAATTTCCAGACTGTTTTGTCCAATGCATCGAACCATGATTGGCTGGGCTTGGTGGAAGCCTTGGCTTCGGTCAAGGCCATCGATGACCTGACAGTCGAGATGGTCGTCAAACATGCCTACTACCCGCTCCTGCAGGAACTGTCGCTCGTCCGTCCGGTTCGATTCCTCGCACCGCAAGCCTTCCCGGACTCAGGCAATACCGCCGATGGCATCAAGGCGCCGATCGGGACCGGTCCTTGGGTCCTGACCGAAAGCGTTCTGGGTCAGTATGATGTCTTCACCCGCAACGAGACCTATTGGGGCACCAAGCCGACCTTCGAAAAGGTCGTTGTCAAGGTCATTGCCGATCCGAACACTCGTGCGATCGCATTGGAAACCGGCGAGATCGACCTGATCTATGGCACCGACGGCCAGATTACGCCGGATACCTTCAAGCGCCTTTCGGAAGAAGGTTATCAGACGGGCATATCCGCTCCGTTTGAAACCCTGGCGCTGGCGCTCCACACAGGAAAGGCGCCGACAAACGATCTGGCGGTCCGCAAGGCGATCAATCATGCCGTCAACAAGGACGCGATCATCGACGGCATCTTCTATGGCACCCAGCGTCGCGCTGACACCCTATTCTCGACCGCCGTCCCCTATGCCGATATCGGCCTGAAGCCCTATGACTTCAATCAGGAAAAGGCAAAGGCGGAACTCGACGCTGCCGGTTGGACCCTGCCTGCGGGACAGACCGTGCGGTCCAAGGACGGACAGCCGCTCGCCATGGATCTCGTCTACCGTGCCGCCGATGCGGTGATGAAATCCATCTCCGAAGTGGTCCAGGCCGATCTTGCCGCCATTGGCATAGAGGTCCGCCTGGTCGGCGCCGAAGATACAGAGTTCTATGGCCGCCAGAATGATGGGAACTTCCAGCTGATCTTCAACAGCACCTGGGGCGCGCCCTATGATCCCCACGCCTTTGCAAGCTCCATGCGCGTTCCCTCCCATGCCGATTTCCAGGCGCAGTCCGGCCTCAAAGAAAAGCACGCCATCGACGCGGCGATCGGCGCGGCACTCGCGTCGACGGATGAGGCTGAACGGCAGGCAAAGTATGATTTTATCATGCGGACCCTGCACGACGAGGCGGTCTACCTCCCAATCAGCTACGCCACGGCGATCAGCGTGCTGGGCAAGGATGTGACGGGACTGAGCTTCGGTGTGACATCCTATGAGTTCCCCTTCGACACCATCAAGCCGGTCGAGTAATCGCCTTGCTGCACTATAGCCTGCGCCGCCTGGCGCTCCTGCTACCATTGCTTCTGGTGGTTTCCTTTGCAATTTTCACCGTCATCCGGCTAGCGCCGGGTGACGCTGCCTTTGCCTATCTCAGGCTGTCGAACATTCCGCCGACGCCAGAGGCGCTGACCGAGGCGCGTCGCGTCCTCGGGCTTGATCAACCCTTGCTGGTCCAGTACTGGTCCTGGCTGTCTCAAGCCATACAGGGAGATTTCGGTACTTCCTTCGCCACGAGACGACCCGTCCTGCAGGACATCCTGCACTTCATGCCTGCCACGCTGCAGCTTGCGGGCGTTGCGCTGATCTTCACGCTGGTCGTGTCGGTACCGCTCGGCATCTGGTCGGCCCGATACAAGGACCGCTGGCCCGATCAGGCCGTCCGCGGTCTTGCATTTCTCGGCGTCTCGACGCCCAACTTCTGGCTCGGCTTCCTGCTGATCCTGACGTTCGGCGTCTGGCTCAAATGGTTGCCGCCATTCGGCACAGGCACGTTTGCCCATATGATCATGCCGGTTGCGGCCATTTCCTTCATGTCGCTGTCGATCAACGCCCGGCTGCTTCGCTCGAGCCTTCTGGAGAACACCCATGCGCGCCACGTCGCCTGGGCCAGAATGCGCGGCCTCAGCGACAGGCAGGTGGAGCGTCGTCACATCCTGCGCAACGCCATCATGCCGATCGTCACCGCCACCGGCATGCATCTCGGAGAGCTGATCGGCGGGACGCTCGTGGTTGAATCGATCTTCGCCTGGCCCGGCGTCGGCCGCTATGCCGTCAGCGCCATCGGCAACAAGGATTTTCCGGTCATACAGTGCTTCACGCTGATGATGGTCGTCGTGTTCGTCCTCTGCAATCTCATCGTCGACATCCTCTCGGCCGCCCTCAATCCACAGCTGCGGCTGGGCGAAGGAGGAGAGGCATGACCGACAAAACCCTGTCTTCCCCGATCCGAGACCATGGCCACCATGGCAGCACATGGCGCCGCCTCCCGCTTGTTCTGGCGCTGACGGTCGTCGTCGTGCTGCTGTCTGCGGCTCTGTTTGCGCCCTGGATTGCCCCGCAGGACCCCAATCTGGTCAGCCTTGCCGACCGCCTGAAAGGTCCGAGTGCGGCGCACTGGCTGGGCACCGACCATCTGGGGCGGGACATTCTCTCCCGTCTTATTTACGGAACGCGCATGTCGCTCGGCTCCGTGATCCTCTGCATCGCTCTCATCCTGGCGATTGCAATTCCCCTCGGCGGCGCCGCCGGCTTCATCGGGGGGCGCCTGGACCAGGGATTGATGCGTCTCTGCGATGGCATGATGACGTTTCCGACCGTCGTTCTGGCCCTCTTTCTGATCGGCGCACTGGGGACCGGCCTCGTTAATGTCATCATCGCCATCGCCATCTCGCACTTTCCCTTTTACGCCCGCATGGTCCGAAGCGTCGTCATGAACCTCAGGTCGAAGGATTATGTGCTCGCCGCCCGCGTCTGCGGAGCCGGACGCACGCGCCTGTTCATCGATCACTTCCTGCCCTCGATTGCAGCCCAGATGGTCGTGCTGGCCAGTCTCGATGTCGGCCACATGATGCTGCATGTATCGGGCCTGTCCTTCCTGGGATTGGGCGTGGAAACGCCCACGGCGGAATGGGGCGTTATGATCTCCGATGCCCGGCAATTCGTCTTCAGTCAGCCCATGCTGATCGTCCTGCCCGGACTGTGCCTGCTCTTCAGCGTCATGGCCGCCAATATCCTCGGCGATGCCCTGCGCGACCGGCTCGACCCCAACAACCAGACCGGACATCACCATTGATGCTGACATCCGACATCTCGACACCGCGCACCCTTGAAATACGGGGGCTCTCCGTCTGCGCGACCCGCCGGGGCCATCACATCGATCTCGTCCGCAATCTGTCCTTGACGCTGAACACCGGGGAGATCCTCGCCCTTGTCGGAGCGTCCGGCTCGGGAAAATCGATGACCTGCGCCGGCGCGCAGGGCGTCCTGCCGCCCGGCGTGATCTCACCTCACGGCCACGTGCTGGTGGACGGCGTGCACCTCGCCCCCCGCGCGCTGCGAGGGCGGCTGGTCTCGACCGTGCTGCAGAACCCGCGCTCAGCCTTCAATCCGGTCCGCACCATGTTCGATCACGCATGCGAGGTCCGCCGCGTCGCTGCCGCCAGCCCGGCCGGCGACAAAACGGCCGTGCGAGAGGCATTCCTCGAGGTCGGCCTCGAGGACGCTGATACCGTGATGGACCTCTACCCGTTCGAAATGAGCGGCGGGATGTTGCAGCGGGTGATGATCGCTCTCGCAATTCTGTCAGGGGCGCCCTTCATCTTCGCCGACGAGCCGACGACCGATCTCGACCTGATCGTCCAGGCACGGATCCTCGACCTCCTCTCAGGGCTGGTCGCGCGCCGGGGGCTCGGCATGTTGCTGGTCACCCATGACATGGGCGTCGTGGCCCGCCTGGCGACGCGCGTCGCGGTGATGGAGGCCGGCCAGATCGTCGAGGAAGCGCCGGTGGCGGATATTTTCCACGCGCCCCGGCATCCCGCCACCCGTGCCCTGGTCGCGGCCCATCTGAAACTTTACGAGGGCGCCATCGCATGACACCGCTTCTCTCCGCCCGCGGGCTTACAAAAAGCTACCGTCGCCAGTCGCTGCTGCGTTCCCATCCGCCGCGCCAGGTGCTATCCGAGATCAACCTGGACATCGAGCCCGGTGAAAGCCTGGCGATCCTGGGCCGCAGCGGCTCGGGCAAAAGCACCCTGATCCGCCAGCTGCTGGGACTGGAAAAGCCGAGCGCCGGCTCTGTCCACTTCGAGGGGCGTGATCTCCGACAATTGTCGCAAGCCGAGAGGAAGGAGTTCCGGCGTGCCGTTCAGATGGTGTTTCAGGATTCCATCGGCGCCGTCAATCCGCGCCACAAAGTCGGCCGCATTATTGCCGAGCCGCTGCGACACCTGACATCGCTGACGTCAGAGCAACAGAAGGCCCGCGTCGCCGAATTGCTCTCCTCTGTCGGCATCGACCCGGCGGACGCCTCCAAGTTCCCCGGCCAGATGTCCGGCGGCCAGTTGCAGCGGGTATGTATCGCCCGCGCGCTTGCCACCGATCCCCGGCTTCTGGTGCTGGACGAGGCGGTCTCAAACCTCGACATCCTGCTGCAAGGCGAGATCATCGACCTTATTCACACACTGCGGCAGAAGACCGGCATGGCCGTCATCTTCATCACCCACGACTTGCGGCTGGTCCGTCTGCTCTGCGAACGCGTGGTGGTCCTGAAGGCCGGGCAGATGGTCGAGATGTCTCCGGTGGATGACCGATTGGACCTGACCAGCCAGGAAGGCAGGGCACTTCAGGACGCTGTCCTTCCGGCTACGCCGAGATAAGCAATCCAGCAGCCGTTAAAGGGAGCCAAGGGAACGGCCAGTAAATTTGTGTCAGGATGGCTCGCCTTGAAGGGGTTCGAGCCGACGATCAGGCAGTTCGGGCATCATAATGCGGTT
Source organism: Rhizobium subbaraonis (assembly GCF_900220975.1). GTDB lineage: Bacteria > Pseudomonadota > Alphaproteobacteria > Rhizobiales > Rhizobiaceae > Mycoplana > Mycoplana subbaraonis. The sequence continues at coordinate 35,012 of NZ_OBQD01000014.1, forward strand.
GCCGGGAATGGGAGTCGCAATCCTGATGGCAAACGTAGACTACTGGCCCTCACGCAATGCGAACCGTGCTCACGGATCAGTTCTATTGGTGCCCGAAGGTTGGACGGAACATGCCAACAGGTAGCTGATCGGCTGGGCGTCTCAAGGCCGACATTGTATAGCTGGAGAGATCAGCTACTGGAGTTGTCACGTTATAGAGCGGTGATCGGACTGCGCCCACGGCTCTCTGAGATCAGGCAACCGCGCCCGTCACGGCCTTCCAATGCGCTATTGCGCGGATGCGGTGAATGTGAGTGGCCAGAGCGGATCGTTTGTGATGCGGGGTGACGAAGAGATTTCGGAGCGCCGAGAAGATCGAGATGAACCGCTGCAAGCTGCCGGCTGAGCGGAAACCCTGCATCGGGCGTTCTCGTTTTCGGAGCGGCAGATGAGAATTTTCCGCTCGATTGTTTAGACCCTTGTGGGACCGGTGCTCGACAGCCGGCACAACGTCACGCTTGGCCGCGCCATACGAACGGAGTTTGTCGGTGACGATCCGCTTGGGCGGCATGCCTGCTTTCTTTGGTAGCCTGATCAGCAGTCGCTTCGCGGCTTTCGTATCGCGCCGGCTTTGAATGATCTCGTCGAGAACATAACCGTCCTGGTCAACGGCACGCCAAAGCCAGTGTTTGCGGCCGGCGATGGAAACCACCACCTCGTCCAGATGCCAGACGCCCCGCTGCGACGGCCGCCGGCGACGGATTTGCTTCGCGTAAGCCGGTCCGAATTTCCGACCCCATCGGCGGATCGTTTCATACGAAACGACTATGCCGCGCTCCACCAGCAATTCCTGGCCCAGGCGCAGGCTCAGCGGGAACCGAAAGTACAACCAGACCGAATGGCGATGATATGTTGCGGGAAAACGGTGGCGCTTGTAGCTGATAGCTGAATTCTTCATCCCGCTATCTCTACACCCCACTTACTGGCAGCAGGTGTATGTGACAACATCCGCCTGCTCTATGGCGGCGTAGAGCCGATCGTCGCTTGATGCCGAGATACCCATCCCCCAGAACTTAGCGATGGGTAACCCGTCTGTACCTCGACCACGATGGCAAGCGGCCGACTGTAGGCTTTACCCTCGACATGTCGGCGCGCAATGCAGATCTGCTACCAGAAGTATGGGTATTGGTCGCATCCGCCATCTTGCTCAGGCAGAGGTTAATCCCCCTCCGTAATGTTCCAGGCACGCGTCAATCCTCGACGAACACCTCTTCGCGCTTTGCGCGCAGTGTGGGCAACGCCGACAGAAGCAGCAGCCCGACCGAGATCATCAGCAGGATCAGGCTCAGCGGGTTCTCGGCAAAGGTCGAGAGCTCGCCCCGCGAAAGAAGCATGGCGCGGCGCAGGTTCTCCTCGATTAGGTGGCCCAGCACGAAGCCCAGCAGCAGCGGTGCGGGTTCGAAGCCCATCTTGATCAGCAGATAGCCCGCTATAGCAAAGCCGCCCGTGAAAACCACGTCCATCGGATTGTTGTCGATGGAATAGATGCCGATGCAGGAAAATATCAGAATGGCCGGGAAAAGCAGCCGGTAAGGCACCTTCAGCAATCGCACCCACATGCCGACCAGCGGTAGGTTAATGACCAGAAGCATAAGGTTGCCGATCCACATGCTGGCGATCATGCCCCAGAACAGGGCCGGGCTTTCGGTCATCACCTGTGGACCGGGCACGATGCCCTGGATCATCATGGCGCCGACCATGATCGCCATGACCGCGTTCGGCGGGATGCCCAGCGTCAACAGCGGGATGAAGCTGGTCTGCGCCCCGGCATTGTTGGCCGATTCCGGGCCGGCGACGGCCTCGATGGCGCCCTTGCCGAAATCCTGCGGGCGCTTGGCGAGTTTCTTTTCCAGCGTATACGAGGCAAAGGGCGCCAGCACCGCGCCATTGCCCGGCAACATCCCTAGGACCGAGCCCAGCCCGGTGCCGCGCAGGATTGGCGCGATGGACCGCCGCATCTCTTCACGCGTAGGCAGCAGTGGGCCCATGGTGCCCCTGATCACATCGCGCTGCTCGCCGCCCTCCAGGTTGCGCAGCACCTCGGCGAAGCCGAAGATCCCCATCGCCAGCACGGCAAAGTCGATCCCGTCCGCCAGGTGCAGCGAGCCGAAAGTCATCCGCGCCTGCCCGGTCTCAAGGTCTGAGCCGATGGTCGATAGAAGGATGCCCAGCAGGATCATGGCAACGGCCTTCAGCACCGAGCCATGTGCCAGCACCACGGCAAAGACTAGGCCCATCACCATCAGCGCGAAATAGTCGGTCGGGCCAAAGCGCAGCGCCAGGTCCGTCAGCGGCACCGCCAGCGCCGCGATCACCACGGTGGCGATGCAGCCTGCGATGAACGAGCCGATGGCCGAGATTCCCAGCGCCGCCCCGGCGCGGCCCTTCTTCGCCATGGCGTGGCCGTCAAGGGCGGTCACAACCGAGCCGGCTTCGCCCGGGATGTTGACCAGGATGGCCGAGGTCGAACCGCCGTATTGCGCGCCGTAATAGATGCCGGCGAGCATGATCAACGCGCCCACCGGGTCGATGCCGAAGGTAATCGGCAAGAGCATGGTGATGGTGGCGATGGGACCGACACCCGGCAGGATGCCGATCAGAGTGCCGACGAGACAGCCGATGAAAGCCAGCCCAAGGTTCTGCAAAGACATCGCCGTTGAGAAGCCCAACGCGAGATTGCTCATGAGATCCATGCGTGCCTCCTCAATACTGGATGATGCCGGGGATGGTCAGGATCGGGATCGGCAGGTTCAGCCCGACCTTGAAGACCAGGATGCAGCCTACGGTCATGAAGGCTGCAAAGCCCAGGAGCTCAATCCAGCGCATGTCGCGGTCGGCGAGACCCGCCAGCATCGCCAGCAGGGGCGCGGCAATCGCAAAGCCAACCGTCTGCACCGTCAATGCGAAGGCGAGGATACCGGCCAGCACGCAGACCGGGCCGCGCAGCGCGATGCGGGGCATGGCCTCGCCCAGGCGCAGGAAGGACAGGACCAGCAGGATCAGGCCGGTGACGCCGACCAAGGAGGCCAGCAACCTGGGCATGAGCCCCGGCCCGATGAAGCGCAGCGTGCCGGTCTCCAGATCGGACGAGGCCCAGAGCGCGAAGGCAGAGACCGCGATGAGCGTCAGCCCGGCCACGCGGTCCTGGGACAGTCGCGGCCGGCCCAGTCCCTCGATGGGTTGGGATTGGTCAGTCATGGTGATGTTTCCCTGAGGTGGGCCCCGCCGGTCTGGCGGAGCGGGTGGTGTCAGTGGATCTCGATCTTGGCGTCGCGGATCAGCGCACCCCATTTCTCGAGGTCGGCGTCCAGTGCCTTGCCGTGATACTCGGGTGTACCGGGACGGGGAACAGAGCCGTCCACAGCCAGCTTTTCCTGAACCGCCGGGTCGGCCAGCACCGTGTTCAGCGCGCCATTGACCTTGGCCACCACGTCCTCCGGCGTGCCGGCCGGAGCCAGCAGGCCATAGATCAGTGCGGCCTCGTAGCCCTCGACGCCCGCCTCCTGCATGGTCGGCACCTCGGACATGGTGGCCGAGCGTTCCGCGCCGGTCACGGCCAGTGCCCGCGCCTTGCCCGCCGCGATTTGCGCATGCGAAGATGGAATAACACCGAACAACAAGTCGATGCGCCCGCCCAGCAGGTCGGTCATTGCCGGTCCCGAGCCGCGATAAGGAATATGCGCGATCTCGATGCCGGCGTTGTGGGCGAAAAGCTCGGCCGCCATATGCGAGCCGGTGCCGACGCCCGAGGAGGCATAGCTGAGCGCGCCGGGCTTTTCCTTGGCCAGCGCAATCAGCCCCGCCACGTCCTGCACCGGCAGGTCCTTGTTGACCACCAGCGCCAGCGGGATTTCCGAGATGAGCCCGACCGGAGTGAAATCCTTGGTCGGGTGATAGGCTGCCGCCGGATAGACATGCGGGTTGATGCCCATGGTGCCGGAATGGCCCAAGAGCAGGGTATAGCCGTCGGGCTTGGCGTGCTGCACGGACTGGGTGCCCACGACGCCGCCGGCGCCGGCCTTGTTCTCCACCACGACCGTGGCGCCGATCACGCGCGTCATCGCGTCGCCGATGATGCGCGCCATGGCGTCATTGCCGCCGCCCGGCGGGAAGGGCACGACCAGGGTGATGTTGCGCTCGGGGTATTCGGCGGCGGCAATGGCGGGCAAGGCCGTCATCATGGCGGCGGCCATCAGGCCGAATATGCGTCGGTTGATCTTCATGCTGTCCTCCTCGACAGGTTCAGGGGGTGACGCGGAACCGGCGTTCCAGCCAGTCGCGGGTCCAGTTGCGGATTTCGGGCACCATGGTCATGGCCGAGGCCAGCGCGGCATCGGCCTGTGGGCCGGCCAGCAGCGGATAGGGACCGAGCACTGCCGAGGCCTCGGCGCGAAAGCGCCGATCGGCAGCTATGCGAGCAAAGGCGCGGCGAAAGACATCGGTACGCGCCTCGGGCACGCTGCGCGGCAGGAACACCATCTTCTGCGCCGCGAATCCGGCGCGGAACAACGCCTGCCAGGCCTGCCATGCGGCGCCTTCCGGATCGCGGCCATGGATCTGACGATAGACCTCGAGGAAGCTTGGCAACGCCGGAAAGGCAGGATCGCGGTCCAGCCTCCCGTTGCGGTCCAGAGCACCGAGGCTCATCAGCGGCACCACCTGGCCCGCCTCGACCAGCGGTCGGACCTGGGCCAGATAACCGGGCGAGGTCTGGTAATCGACGTCGAACTCGCCGGCGATCAGCCCGGCGCGGGCGGCATTGCGGCTGTTGAGACCCAGCAGCACCGCCACTTCCAGCCCTAGTATTTCCAGTGCCAGCAGCGGCACGATGTCGAGCGACGCCGCCCCGATCGAGCCGAAATGCACCTTTTGCCCGCGCGCGATCAGCTCGGCCATGCTGCCGATGCCTAGCGAGGCAGGCACATAGATCACCCCGCCCGAGGGCGAGGCTGCAACGATCCGCCAGTCGGCATAGTCGTATTGTACCCGCCGGTCGCCCAGAAGGGCGGCGAATTGCGTCGATCCGGTGGTGCCCAGCAGCATTCGCCCGTCGGCCCGCGCCTCGGCTGCAAAAAAATTCGCGGCCCGGGTCGAGTTCCCGCCCGAGATGTTCAGCCGCCGCACCTCGGGCCGCCCGGGCAGCGTTGCCGATAGCCAGCCGGCCATAAACCGCGCCCATACATCGGTGCCGCCGCCCTGCTCAAAGGGCACGACCCATTGGATGGGGGCGGCCGCATGGGCGCCGGCGGGGACCATGATCCCGGCAGCGATGGCGGCGATAAATAATCTGCGATCCACGGTCGTCCTCCATGGCCGGCGCGCGCGGTCGTAGCCGCGATGCCGTCCTCCTCCGAATTCCCGATAGCACGGGGTTTCTTTCATCGAGCTTTCATGGTTGATAAAGAAGTGGCCGCCGCAAGGCAGCCTGCGCGGAGAAAGGGAGAGCGTTGCGCAGCTTGATCGTCGAGGACAATCCCGGCATCGCCGCGGGCATCCAGCGTTCGCTGGAGGGCCTTGGCCATGCCGTAGACCGGGCGGCCTCCCTGCCCGAGGCCCTCGACCTGGCGGCCGTTGCGGATTACGAGCTCGTGGTGTTGGACCTGAACCTCAGGAATGATGACGGGCTTGATTTCCTGCGGCATCTGCGGCGCTCGGGCAAGGCGGTGGCGGTGTTGATCCTGACCGCGCGCAGCGGTCTGCAGGACCGTGTGCGGGGGCTCGACCTCGGCGCCGACGACTATCTGGTCAAGCCCTTCGAACTGGCCGAGTTCGAAGCCCGCATTCGCGCCCTCGCCCGCCGCCTAGGCGGGGTCGAGGCGCCGCTGATCCGCCTCGGTCTGCTCAGCTTCGACATCGTCAGCCGCGAGGCGCGGGTGGACGGTGTGGCGCTCGACATGCCTGCGCGCGAGCGTGCGCTGCTGCAACTACTGGCAGAGAACGCAGGTAGCGTGGTGCCCAAAGAACGCATCACCGCTCGGCTTTCCGGCTTTGACGATGAGCTGACGCCCAATGCCATCGAGATCTATGTCCACCGCCTCCGCAAGCGGCTGGATGGTAGCGGCTGCCAGCTCCGCACCGCGCGAGGCCTCGGCTACATGCTGGACGCGGGATGAGGGCCGACCGGCGGCCCTCGGTCACATGGTCAGTGCTGCTGTGGCTGCTGGTGCCGCTGAGCCTGGTGGTGCTCGCCTTCCTCGGCGAGGCCTGGGTCAGCGCCCGCCGTGCCACCGACCGGCTTTACGACCAGATGCTGGTGGCATCGGCGATCAGCATCTCGGAGGCGGTCGATCGAACCTATGGCGATCTGGTTGAAGACGAGATCATAGCGCTGTTGCGCAACACGACGCAGGAGCGGATCTTTTACCGCATTATCGGGCCCAGCCGCTCGTACCTGACCGGATATGAGGATTTGCGCCCGCCGGGCGACGAGACGGCGCTGGAACCGGGCGTACCACGGATCAGCGACATGACCTATCGGGGCCAGCGGCTGCGCGCGGTATCGCTGCGGTTTTTCGGCTCGGACGCGCTGATGCCGGACTGGATCACCGTTCATGTCGGCATGACCCGGAACGAGCGCGACGCGGCGACGCTAGCTTCGGTCACCTCATCGGCGCTGCGGCTGGGGGTGCTGCTGGCCGGGGCGGGCGTGCTGGCGTTCTTCGCGGTGCGGCGCGGCTTGCGCTCGCTCTTGCAGTTCCGCGACCAGCTCGACGTGCGCTCTGCGACCGACCTGTCGCCCATCCAGGCCGCGCTGCCCAGTGACCTGCGCTCGATCGGCGAGGCCCTGAACACGCTCGTCGCCCGCCTGCGGCAGGCCATGGAGCACGAACGCGAGTTCATCGACAACGCCAGCCATCAGCTGCGCTCGCCGCTGACCTCGCTGCAGCTGCGCGCACAGCTGTTGCAGCGCGAGCTGCCGGATGGCCCCTTGCGCGACAGGATCTCCGCCCTCGTCGACGATACCCGCGCCTCGGCCCGGCTGGCCGACCAGTTGTTGGTCTACAGTCGAAACGAAGCCGGCTTGCGCGGTGCCGAGACCACCCGGTTCGATCTCGCCGCGTTGGTCCGGCAGATGGTGCCCGAGCTTTTGCTGATGAGCGAGCGTCAGGGCTGCGACATTGGCTTTTCGCTGCAACCGGAGCCGACGTTCATTCAGGGTGTCGAGCTCCTATGCCGCGAGATCGTAATGAACCTCGTGGACAATGCCATGCGGCACGGGGGGGACGGCACCGTCGTGGACGTGGCCGTCGCGCAGACTGGCAGTCAGGTCATCCTCACCGTGACGGATGACGGACCGGGCGTCCCGCCGGACGAGCGAGAGAAGATATTCGGCCGCTTCCAGCGCGGCGCATCCGCGGGCGCCGGTGGTTCCGGCCTGGGGCTCGCCATCGTTCGGCAGATCGTGGATCGACTTGGGGCGATGGTCGATCTCGAATCGCGCCCCGAAGCCGAAACAACCCGATTCCGCGTCATTTTCAAGGCGGATTTACGCGACGCCAAGAAAGATCACAACGACGGTGGAGGAAATGAAGTCAGTGATTTCTCTGACGGTTCGGCTTAGTTCTTCGCCACTCAATCCACGCTTGTCGAGGAGCTGGTTCACCTTGCTGGCGAATACCGTCATGACACGCACAAATAGGTTAAAACCACACCACCCCGCGCAGATAAGCCGGACCTATACTGCAGCGTCCGACGGAAGCTCAGCAGGCGAACATCTTGCTAGCCGGGTCGGTCCACATAGGCATCAGGGTCTCTTCTGGGGGAGTATCACGATGCGTTGGCCCGGACAGATCCCTGTGGCTCGAGCGTCGAACTACCGCACTATGCGTAAATCTCATTTTGCTACAAAGCGCTAGCCGCGGTGGGTACAAGTTTGAACTGCGACTTGCGAATGATGCCAATGGGTTATTAATCGCAAGGAAACTTCAATGGAACGCACCGGTGTTGTCACATAAACCCGCTGTCAGTAAGTGGGGCGTAGAAATAGCGGGCCGCAAACACTGGCTTTGGCGTGCCGTTGACCAAGACGGTTATGTTCTCGACGAGATCGTTCAAAGACGGCGCGATACGATAGCCGCGAGGCTGCTCGCGTGAGTCCCTCGGGTCGACACACTTGCACTTAATTTGAGATTCTCGGCCGACATGATCTCAAAATAGGTGCAAAATGGGAAAACAACGGCCGCAATCTCACGGTTAACCGCCAAACGACAAGGGCCAGCGGCTATTTGTGCGACGCGAACAGGTCGGAGACATGACTGCACCCGACCCGCAAGCTCAACCATCAGCCAAAATCACATTGCCAGACCGGCACCATCCAGACATGACATCAACCTCATGCCGCGCCGTTCAGAAGCCGCGACGGGGCCGGCATGTTGAGTTTCGCCTGGGCGACGAACGCCTCTATCAGCCTGGAGCGCGGCCCCCTTGCCGCTTTCAGGCTATCGTCGCCAGTTCGGTGCCAATACCGACCGTTGCGCCGATCTCCGCAACAAGGCTGATCTGGCCGGCTTTCGGTGCTGAGATGCGCGTCTCCATCTTCATCGCCTCCATCACCGCCACGACCTCGCCCTCTGCGACCTGGGCGCCGTCTTCGACAAGCCACTGCCGCAACGTGCCGGGAATGGGTGCGGTGACGGCGCCCGCGCCGGCCTTCGGCGTGGTTGCCGTTGCAGGCTGCGCAGTGCCGAGCCCGGAGAACAATGCGGCGGGTAGTCCGAGCTCGTGGCGCTTGCCGTCGATCTCGATGAAGCTGCGCAGCAGGCCGCCCTCGGCCGGATCGACGCGCGGCGCGGGCTCGATGCCGCGAAACGCCGTCTCGATCCAGTTGGTGTAGACCTTGAAGCCTTCCTCGCCCGTGAAGTCGCGCTCCTGAAGCACGGCCCGGTGAAAGGGGAGGACCGAGGCGACACCCTCGATGCGGAACTCCGCAAGCGCCCGGCGCGCGCGGATCAGGGCCTCCTCGCGCGTGGCACCGGTGACGACCAGCTTCGCCATCATGGAATCGTAGAGGCCAGGGATCTCCGAACCCGTCTCGACCCCCGTATCGAGGCGTACACCTGGCCCTCCCGGGGCGCGGAACTGCGTGATCAGGCCAGGCGTGGGCAGGAAGCCGCGGCCCGGATCCTCGGCATTGATGCGAAACTCGAATGCGTGGCCGAGCGCTTCCGGAGTCTCGGTAACGGAAAGGGGAAGGCCGTCGGCGACGCGCAGCTGCTCGATGACGATGTCAATCCCGGTCGTTTCCTCCGTGACAGGATGCTCGACCTGCAGGCGGGTATTGACCTCCAGAAAGGAGATCACGCCGTTCTGCGACAGCAGGAACTCGACCGTTCCGGCGCCGGTATAGCCGGCCTCGGCGCAGATCGCGCGGGCCGCTTCGTGGATGCGGTTGCGCTGGTCCTGCGTGATGAAAGGCGCCGGCGCCTCCTCGACGAGCTTCTGGTTGCGCCGCTGCAGCGAGCAGTCGCGCGTGCCGAGGACCACGGTGTTGCCATGGCTGTCCGCGATCACCTGGGCCTCGATGTGGCGCGGCTTGTCGAGGAACTGCTCGGCATAGCATTCGCCGCGTCCGAAGGCCTCGGTCGCCTCGCGTACGGCGGAATCGAACAGCTCTCCGACCTCTTCCAGATGGTGTGCCACCTTCATGCCGCGGCCACCGCCGCCGAAGGCAGCCTTGATGGCAAGCGGCAGACCCGCCTCGCGCGCGAATGCGACGGCCTCGGCGGCCGACGCCAGCGGGCCGTCGGAGCCCTTGACCAGCGGAGCACCAACCTTTTCGGCGATGCGCCGCGCCTCCACCTTGTCTCCAAGTGCGGTGATGACCTGCGGCGCCGGCCCGACCCAGATCAGGCCGGCGTCGATGACGGCCTTGGCAAATTCCGCGCGCTCCGACAGAAACCCATAGCCCGGATGCACGGCATCCGCGCCGGCTCGCCGGGCGATCTCCAGGATCTTTTCAATGCTCAGATAGGTCTCCGCCGGGCGGCCGGGACCGAGGCCATAGGCCTCGTCGGCGAGTTCGGCATGCAACGAGCGTGCATCGGCATCCGAATAGATCGCGACCGAGGCAACGCCATAGTCGCGTGCGGCGCGGATGATGCGGACGGCGATCTCGCCACGATTGGCGATGAGCAGCTTCTTCATCGGTTCAGTCTTTCTGTTGGGCGATGGGTGCCGCGATGTCCGTGCCGGAGGCACTCTCCTGCGGATCGAAGGCCTCGATCGGGTTGAAGCGGATGCGCGCACCGATCGGGATCTGTCCGGCCAGATCGAGGTGATGCCGTGCCACCACCCCGATGACGGGGTAGCCGCCGGTCAGCGGATGGTCGGCCAGGAAAAGGACGGGTTGACCTGTGTGCGGCACCTGGATTGCGCCGAGTGCGGTTCCCTCGGATGGCAGTTCGGCTTGGTCGCGGCGCTCGATCGCGATGGCACCCGACAACCGCATGCCAATGCGACTCGATTCCGGGGTCACCTCCCAATCCTGCGTGCGCAGCGTCTCGATGCCACCCTGCGCAAACCAATCGGTCCTGGGACCGAGAACGACGTCCAGCGTTACCACCTCGCCGGCTCGCGGCAGGCGGGCCGGAGCCGGCGGGGCCGGATCCACAGCGCCCGCTGCACGCTCGGCCGGCACGAGGACGCTTCCGGCCTGAATGGCCTCCGGACCGATCTTTGCCAGCGTATCCGACGCGGCTGAACCCAACACGGGCTCGACCAGGAATCCGCCGCGAAGCGCCACATAGCTCCGCAGGCCCTCCGCCGGGGTCCCAAGCACCAGTTCGTCTCCGGCATCGAGCGCAAAGGGGCGCGAGAACGGTGCGGCAACTTCCCGCCCCGCAGCCGTCCGGATGGTGAGGGGGCAAGGCGCGCCCGTCACTGCCATGGTGACGGGGCGATCGACGTTAACGGCAAACCCGCCGAAGGTGATCTCCACCGCAGCCGCATCGCGGGGATTGCCGAGGCATAGGTTTGCCGCCTGCAGCGCACCTCGGTCGAGGGCGCCGGACTGGGCGACGCCCTGGCTGGCGCGACCCGGGCGCCCGAGATCCTGATAGAGTGCCGGCCGGTCTGCACGGGTGACGAGAAGGCCTTTTGCCTGCGCAGCACTCTCGCGCTTTGGCGTCGGTGGCGCGGCCACAGGTACGCTCGCTCCCTTAGCAATGTTGCGGAAGCGCACGCGGTCACCGGGCGAGAGCAACGCCGCGCGCGCGCGCGTCGTGTCCCACATCTTCAGCGGCGTCGACCCCAGCAACTGCCAGCCGCCGGGAGTGTCAGAGGGATAGATGCCGCCGAATTTTCCTGCGATGGCGACCGAGCCTGCAGGAATGCGCACGCGCGGGCTCTTGCGTCGCGGCACGTCGAAACCCGGATCGTCGCAGGTCATATAGGCAAAGCCCGGCGCAAAGCCGGTGAAGGCGACGGTATAGGTCGCTTCCGTGTGGCGGCGTATGACCTCATCGACCGTCCAGCCGAGGATATCGGCCACGTCGCCCAGGTCCTCGCCATCATAGGTCACCGGGATCTCGAACAGTTCTCCCTGGCGCGAACTGCGTTTCGTTAGGTCTAGCCGGGAGATGAGCGCCGTCAACCGCCCGCGGTCCGTGACCAGCGGGTCGAACCGGACCATGATGGTCCTTGCAGCCGGGATTGCCTCGATCACACCCTCGGGCATGTCGGCGAGGAGCGCGTCGAGCAGGGTCAGTGTCGCCTCGAGGTCGGCGAGCTCGACGAGGAAGCAGTCGCTGCCCGCCTGCAGGAAGCGCAGGCGCTCAGACATGGGCCGCGTCTGCGAAGGATTTCAGCTCGACGCCATGCGCCTCGAGCGTTTCGCGCAGGGTACGGGCGATGGCAACGGCTGCCGGCGTGTCGCCATGAATGCAGATCGACTGCGCCTCCAGCGCAATGTCGGTACCGTCGATGGCCGTCACGCGGCCTTCCGTGACCATGCGCAGCATCCGTTCGGCCACCACGGCCGGATCATGGATCACCGATCCCGGCAGGCGGCGGCTGACCAGGCTCCCGTCCGCATTGTAGGCGCGGTCCGCAAAGGCCTCGCAGACCACGGCAAGCCCGGCCTGCCGCGCCTGCGCGACGATCGGGGCCCCGGCCAGCGCCATCAGCACGAGAGAGGGGTCGATCGCCTTGATTCCGGCAATCACGTCGGCAGCCTGCCGCGCGTCGTCGGCGATGGTATTGTACAGCGCGCCGTGCGGCTTGACGTATCGTACGGACGTGCCCGCTGCGCGCGCGAGCCCCTGCAGGGCGCCGATCTGGTAGATCGTGTCGCCGACGAGCTCGGCGCTGGACGGATCCATGTTGCGGCGGCCGAAGCCGACGAGGTCGCGATAGCCGACATGCGCACCGACCGTCACACCGCGTTTTGCTGCCTCGCGAAGAACCGTCAGAATGCCGGCCGGATCCCCAGCGTGGAAACCGCAGGCGATGTTGGCGCTGGTGACGATCTGGAGCATCGCTTTATCGTCGCCCATCGGCCACGGGCCGAAGCTCTCGCCGAGATCGCTGTTGAGATCGATGATTGCCATGTCGCACCCCATTGAACGCACGCCCTATGTCGATTATTGTTCAATAACCTATTATGGATTGTTCAACAATATAAAATCCGCTGAAGGCACGAAAATTGGCCTGAGGCAGCGGCGAAGTACAGTTCGCAAGGATATTTCATGCCCGTCACGTCCGCACTGCCAGCAGAGGACCAATCGCTCGCCATCCAGGTCGCGGACCGGATCAGGGACATGCTGATCGACGGAGGCTTCTCGCCGCGAGAGAAGCTGTCGGAGCAGCAGATCTCTTCACAGTTCGGGGTTTCGCGTAACACCCTGCGGGAGGCCTTCCGCTTGCTGAGCAGCCAGGGGCTGGTCGAGCACATCCCCAATCGCGGTGCCTTCGTCGCCGCTCCGGGCGAAGCGGCGGTCCTGGACATCTACCGGGTGCGGCAGGTGATCCAGCGGGGTGCCGTCATCGCGGCCGGCCCCGGCCACCCGGCACTGAAGCGGATGCGGGAACTCGTTGCGCAGGCGGAGACGGCGCTCGACCTGGGCGACTGGCAAAAGGTGGGCACGCTCAACATGGAGTTCCACCGCGCAATGGTTGAGCTTTGTGACAGCCCGCGATTGAGCGCCTGGTTCGATCTCGTGCTGGCCGAACTGCGGCTCGTCTTCGGCCAGCTGGACGACACCGCCCACCTGCACGAGCCCTATGTGGCGCTGAACAAATCACTGGTGATCGCCCTCGAAGCGGGGCGGATTGCGGATGCCGTAACACAGCTTGAGGTATATCTGCTGAAATCGGAACGCGCGGTGCTGGCAGCGCTGCAACGGCAAAAGGGACAGGCCCGAAAGCTGGCTTAGGACCGCGGGCCGGTCGAGCATCACGCCGGGGGAAGCCGCTAGATCGTCAGGCCGGTATTGGCGACGGCTGCCGAGAAAAGCCGGGTGCCGTTCCCCGCGGAAAAAGCTTCCCGTCCGATACTGGCCTTCAGGCGATCGAGGAAATCGTAGCCGTCCGTCCAGCGACCGAAGCCGCTTGCGATGTTGATGTGGCCGGCATTGCCAATGTCCAGAAGGTGGCGCTGGTCCAGGTCGAATACGCTGAATTTCACGGCAAAAAACCGCAGTTGCCCCTCGTCCGGGATCGCTATGCCCACAGGTACCCCTGCATGCTCGATGACTTGCTTGCTCATGGTCGTTGACCGCCGATGTCTGATCAGTTTCATATCCAGCCGTGTTCACGGCCGCGGATGGCCTAACTAGAGCGGCGACAATGCCTTGCGATCGGGGCATCGTTCATGACGGTCGAAATGGTCAAATCACCGCTTTTCGCCATGCCGTATCCCCTTCCCAGAAGCAATTAATCTATAAAATAACTATACTATTATTCTCGCCACGGCTCAACGCGCTCCGGAGAAAATTGGTACAAAAATTCCTGTGTAATGAGAATGGTGATCTGGAGGAGGATATTTTTCCAGAATCTGGAAGGTGCATCGGTGATTGGTCGCGCATGTCGGCAGGCCCCGCCACGGCAGCCATTTCAGGTCCGTCGGCGCGAGCCCGCCTGCGGGCTCACCGCCCGATGATCCAGCCCGACGCGCATGTTTGACGCGAAGGGGGCAGATCGCACGTTTGCAGTCTAGCCGCGGACGATTTCCTCGGCCGCCAGCGCATGGCCGAGCAGCAACTCGTCCGCATTCGCCGGCCCTGACAGCAGGAAACCGACGGGCATGCCATGCGCACCGTGGCCGCACGGCAGCGATACTCCGCACCAGTCGAGGAAATTGCCGATCAGGGTATTGCGCAAGGTCTTGCCGTTCATCGCGAAGAAGGCATCGTCGTCTGCAATGAGCGGCGCCACTTTCGGTGCGACGTGCGGCAGCGTCGGCGAAGCGATCAGTTCGCCGGGCCGAAGGATATCGGCCATCCGGGCAATCAGGCGCTCGCGGGCGTCAAGCGTGGCGATATAGTCCGGCATCGAGATATTGGCGCCCAGCCGCGCGCGCGCCACGACGCGCGGATCCATTCCGTCCGCTTCCGCGCCTGCGAGACGGGTCTGATGCAGCGCATAGGCTTCCGCGGTCACCAAAGCTCCGTGCCTTGCCATGAGTTCGAAGATCTCGCCGAACACCGGCACAGGCGAGCGTCGGATCTTTGCGCCGGCCGCCTGAAGGCGCTCCAACGCGGCTTCGAAACCGGCGACCACTTCAGGCTCGGCGCCGTCGAACATGACGGTTTCCGGGATCAGCAGGGCGAGATCCCGGACGCTGCGCGCCGCAAGCGTCGGCGTCGTCGCACCGCGCATGGCGGCATCGATCAGGACAGCATCCTTGACCGTGCGGCAGAGTGGACCAAGCGAATCGAGGCTTTTCGACAGCGGGTACACGCCTTGCATCGAATAGCGGCCGCGCGTCGCCTTGTAGCCGACGATGCCGTTGAAGGCGGCCGGAATGCGAACGGAGCCGCCGGTGTCGGTCCCGATCGAGACCGGCACCAGCCCTGCAGCCACTGCGACGCCTGAACCCGACGAAGAGCCGCCGGGCAGCCGATGGCCGTCGGTGGATATGGGATTGGCCGGCGTGCCGTAGTGCGGATTGATGCCGAGGCCGGAAAAGGCGAACTCGCTCATGTTGACGCGGCCGACGCTGACCATGCCCGCTGCCTTGAGCAAGGCGACCACGGCCGCGTCTGCAGCGGCGGGCGGGTCGTTCGCCAGCACCTTTGATCCCGCCGTCGTCGGCAGGCCTTCCATCGCAAACAGGTCCTTCCAGGCGATCGGAATGCCGTCGAGCGCGCCAAGCGAGCGACCGTTGCGGATGCGTGCGGATGCCGCGCGGGCCTCGGCCAGTGCGCGGTCCCTGGTCAGCGTTGTGAAAACGGCCTTGTCGGAATAGGCCTCGATGCCGGCAATGGTCTCCTCGGCAAGCGCGAGGGGGTCCAACTGACCGGACTGGATGAGGCTTGAAAGCTGGGCGATCGATTTCATCTTGTGCATTCCTCGGCAATCAGTTTCGTCCGACGAGCTGCATCCACCGGCGGACCAGATAGTTGTGCTCGTCCATCGTCGTATTCCAAAGCGCGATCGAGTTGGCGCGCTGCCAGTAGGAGCCGCCGCTGCGCACGGAACCGGCCTTGATGCGCATGGAGCCGTCCGGCCCCGGCAGGTCTTCCGCAGCCGCAAGCCCGCGATACCAGTAGTCCCACTCGGCCTCGGTCATGTGCCGGCGCGTGTGGTGGGGGGTGGAGATGTAGTAACCCTGCCGGGCGACGACTGCGCCCGGCCAGCCGGAAATCCACCAGTTCAGATACTCGTAGGCCACGTCCAGCATTCGCCCTTCCAGCCCGCGCGAGAGGCACAGTCCGCCGTGCCAGGCGCGGTAACCTTCCGCCGGAACGCTTTGCTCGACGGGAAGGCCGGCACTGTTGAGGATGCCTATGCCGGTCGACCACATGCTCTGGATGTCGGTCTGCTCCTTGACCATGAGCTCGGCAGCTTCCTCTGCGGTGCGCCAGAAACCGCGGAAGAAACCGGCCTTCTTCCTTGTTTCGAGCAGATCGAAGAGACTGTCGATTTCAGCGATCGTCATGTTGCCGATGTTGCCGAAGCTCAGCAGGCCCGCCGATTGGGCTGCGAGCGCCGCATCGAAAATGCCGATCGCCGGCTCGTCGACCAGCGCGCAGCGCCCATTCCAGCGGTCGTCGAACAGGGCCGCCCAGCTATTGACTTCCGCCGCGCTGGCCACGTCGGTCCGATAGGCGAAGCTGTCGAAATTGTGCGTGGTCGGAAGCATGGAGATCAAGCTGCTGGGCTTTTCCCCAAGGGCGAGATTGGACTGCACGAACAGCTTCTTCACCGGCGCATCGCCCTGCCCCAGCCGAGCCGTCGGCGCGATCTGCCCGGTCTTCGTCAGGTCGGTGATTTCGTCCCACAGTTCAATGCGGCCGATATCGATCGGCTGGATGGCGCGCCAGTACCAGACGATATCGAGGTTGTGGAAACACTGATCGTAGATGTCGTAGCTCTCCGGCTCCTGCGCGGCCTTGGTCTGGGCCGTCAGGAAGTCGTTGTTGTCGAAGACGATCTCGATATCCAGGTCCCGTTCCGCCTGGACCCGCAATTCCTCCAGCAGGGAAATGGCAGTGCCGAGCACGCGCAGCCGCGGCTTGCCGCCCAGGTGAAGCGCCGGTGCGTCGGACACGTCCGGCGCTGGTTGATGCTTGTTCATCCGCCGATCCCGACCATCATGGGCTCCTCGTCTCGTGCTTCACGCCGAGGCCCGCCGTCCGCTGCACGCTTGACCAATGTGAAGGCTTCAAATGAGCGTTTGATCAAGCCCGGGTCGAGTCCGTCAACAATAAAAACGACATGCGAGCGCCGGTCCTCGCTCGGCCATGCTTCCATGTGGACCGGCGGGTGGACGAGATGCTGCACGCCGTGAATGGCGACGGGGCGTTCCTCGCCGGCGATATTGAGAATGCCCTTCACGCGGAGCACCTGTTCGCCGTGGCGGTTGATCAGCATCGTCAGCCAGATGCCGAATGCCGTCCAGTCGACGGGACGATCGACGGAAATCGAGAACGACCGGAAGCGGGCGCTGTGTGGATTTCCCTCGGCATCCGTCACGTCGAGGCTTTCCTCGCAGTAGAAGCCGGAGGCGGACTGCGACTGGTTGCCCCTGGAGCAGCCGTCGTCAGCCAGAAGCGCATCGACCGACAGAGCGGGATCGCGGACGTCGATGATCGCGCAATCGGGATTGATGCGTCGTAGCCGCTCGATGAGCCGTTCCGTATCCGGCACAAGGTCAGTCTTCGTCACGACGATGCGGTCGGCGACTGCCGCCTGCCGATTGGATTCCAGATAGGTATCCAGCGACCTCATACCGTTCACCGCGTCCACGGTGGTGATCACGCTGCCCGCCTTGAAATGGTGACGCAGGACCGGATCGGCCTTGAGGGTGGAAAGCACCGGGAACGGATCGGCAAGGCCGGTGCTCTCGATGACGAGGCGCCGGAAAGGCGGCACGATGCCACGATCACGCTTGGACAAAAGATCGCGGATGGCGTCCGCGAGCTCCCCGCGCACCGTGCAGCACACACAGCCCGATTGCAGCAGCACCATGTTCTCATCGATGCGTTCGACGAGGTGATGATCGAGCCCGGTCTCTCCGAACTCGTTGATCAGAACGGCAGCATCGGCAAGCGATGGATCGGCCAGCAGGCGTTTGAGCAGTGTGGTCTTGCCGGAACCGAGAAAGCCGGTCAGCAGGTTGACGCTCGTGAAAGGCGGAAGGTCAGTCATCGCACATCGCTTCCATGCGGGCGATCAGGGCAAGATCGAGCGGGTCGAGGGGCCGGCCCGTCATCTTCTCGGCGGCCGGCCACAGATGGCCCAGATCCTCGATCATCTCGCTCTTGCCGGTGCGGTTCGCAATCACATAGGACGAGCCCTGCCAGTCGGAAAGGCTGAGCGCGAAACAGGACAACACCCTGTTGGCGGCGTTGACGCGGTTTACACGCTCGCGCCTTCGGTCCAGGCGCTCGGTGTTGCGGGTATAGATCCCCGGCCGGGCCACCGCGTCCGCCCAGTGCTCGTTGCCTCCGAGAATGCCGCAAAGCGAACACATGTGCTGCCTCTGTCTCAATTGAAGGACCGGCGGGCGGCTTCTGACCGCCCGCCGGCATTCTGCATCCTTACTTCTTGCGCGGGAAGCGCTTGGCGAAGTCGTCTGCGATCTCGTTCATCGTCACGAACTTCACGCCCGGATGCTTGATCATGTACGCGTAGAGGCGTTCCAGCATCATCAGCACCTGCGGACGGCCGGCGACGTCGGGATGGATCGTGATCGGGAAGACGGCATAGTCCATCTCGCGGTAGACCCAGTCGAACTGGTCGCGCCACATCTGTTCGATATCGTGCGGGTTGACGAAGCCATGGCTGTTCGGCGACTTCTTGATGAACATCATCGGCGGCAGGTCGTCGAGGTACCATGATGCCGGAATTTCGATGAGATCAGTTTCCTGACCGCGCTTCAGCGGGACCATCCAGTCCGACGGCTTCTTGGAGTAGTCGATCTTGGTCCAGCTGTCGCCGACACGCACATAGTAGGGCGTGAAGTCGTTGTGCATCAACGAGTGATCGTACTTGATGCCGCGCTCCAGCAGGAGTTCGTTGGTGACGTTGGAGAATTCCCACCACGGCGCCACGTAGCCGGTCGGGCGCTTGCCAGACAGCTTGGTTACGAGCTCGATGCACTTGTCGAGCACTTCTGTTTCCTGCTCGCGCGTCATCGCGATCGGATTTTCGTGGGTGTAGCCGTGAATACCGATCTCGTGGCCGGCTTCGGCCACCGCCTGCATCTGCTCGGGGAAGGTTTCGATCGAGTGGCCGGGGATGAACCAGGTCGTCTTGATGCCAAAACGTTCGAAGAGTTTCAGCAGCCGAGGGCTTCCGACCTCGCCGGCGAAGAGGCCGCGCGAAATGTCGTCGGGCGAGTCCTCGCCGCCATAGGAACCAAGCCAGCCCGCGACGGCATCGACGTCGATGCCGAAGCTGCAGAAAATTTCCTTCGCCATGGGTAAGTCTCCTTCTGTGGTGCTTTTCTGTTTGAGATGTTCAGTGGGCCGGGATGACAGTTGCCTCGGAGGGTTTCCAGGCGAGCAGGACGTCGGATCCCGTCGCAAAGGCGCCAGGACGATACTTGTCGATATGCGCCTCGAGCGAAATGGCCCGTCCGTCCGGCAGTGCCGCCGTGAGTTGCGCCAGATGGCCGACGACGTCGGAGCGGGTGATCTTCGCGTCGATGACGTTGCCGCCGAACTCGGCGCTGGCGCGACCACGATCGGTCTCCGACGTGCCATGGATTTCGATCGCTTCGGCCGGCACGACGAGGTTCACCTTCGCCTTGCTGGCGACGGCGCCGTTGATCCGGCCCGAGAGCACGCCTGCCGGCGTGTTCACGACGGCGTTATCTCCGTCGGCCTTCTGCACCTCGCCCGAAAAGATGGTGTTGCGCCCGATGAACTGGGCGACGAAGGGGGTGTTCGGCCGGGTGTAGAGCTGGTGCGGCGGACTGATCTGTTCGACGCGGCCCTGGTTCATCACCACGATGCGATCGGATAGCGCCAGTGCTTCGGACTGGGCATGCGTGACGAAGATGAACGTCACGCCGAGCGTCTTCTGCAGGAGCTTCAACTCGTTCTGGATCGCCTTGCGCAGATTGGCGTCGAGCGCGCCCAGCGGCTCGTCCAGCAGCAGGATGTCGGGCTCGACGACGAGGCCGCGGGCAAGCGCGATGCGCTGGCGCTGGCCGCCCGACAGCTTGTCGGTCTTGCGCTCGGCAATATCTTCCAGCCCGAGCGTGGAAAGAATGCGATCGACCTTGGCGTCGCGCTCTGCCTTCGGCAGGCCCTTGACCTCGAGGCCGTAGCCGACGTTGCGGCGCACGGTCATGTGCGGGAACAGCGCATAGCTCTGGAAGATCATCGAGGTGGGGCGACGCTCGGGCGGCACGTCGTTCATCCGGACGCCCTTGATCATCATGTCGCCGGACGAGATGCTCTCGAAGCCCGCGATCATGCGCAGCGTCGTCGTCTTGCCGCAGCCGGACGGGCCGAGGAAGGCGATGAACTCGCCCTTGCTGACCGACAGGTCGAATTCGCTGACAGCGGTGGTGCCATTGTCGTAGACCTTGCCCACCTTCATCAGTTCGAGGTCGAAAATCATCCTAGCTCTCCGGATTGGCGCATGCTGATCGGCTTGGATCAGGCCGCGAAGTCGTCTGGACGCCCCTCCCCCGGCAAGCCGGGGAAGGAGACGCCGTCACAGTCTGGTTATGCGTTCAGGAACTCGTCCCACTTCTGCACGAGGTGGTCGTATTCATCCGGCCACTGGTGCCAGTAGGCGACCTTCTGCGAGCGCTCCTCGAGCGAACCGCCATCACGCAGGTCGCCTTCCTTGATGCCGCGTTCGGCCGGGCCGACCCAGGGCTTGCCCTCATACCAGAACGCATATTTCTCCGGAGACATCGCGTTCTTGATGTTGGTGGACGGCGAATAGTAGCCCTGCTCGGAGACGGTGATCCCCGGCTCGCCGGAGAGCCAGTAGTCGGCATAGGCGATGACCGCCTCGCGGCTCTTGGTGGAGGCGATCATCGACGGGCCGATCGCCCAGCCGCGGGTGCCTTCCTTCGGAACCGCATAGCGCGCCGGCTTGCCCTGCGCCTTGACCGCCATGACGGCCGGCTGCCAGGCATCGCAGACGACCATTTCGCCCGAAGCCATGAAGTTGACGAGTTCGCCGAAATCGCCCCAGAGGGCGCGGAACTGACCGTCCTTCTTCTTGGAGATGAGGAAGGCGGCCGCTTCGTCGATTTCCTCAGCCGTCGGGTTGCCGGGGTTCTTGGCTTCCAGCATGCCGAGCGAGTTCATGGCGAGGATGGCCTGTCCAATGGCGATCAGCGGATCGGTGTTGAGGCCGGATTTGCCGCGCCACTTGGAATCGAAGATCGCCGTCCATGTGTTGGCCTCCTCTTCGGAGAGGACGTCGGGGTTGTAGCCGATGGAGTCGTAGTTGTAGACGGTCGGCACCATGTTCAGCATGGTCTGCGCCTCGTCCGTCCAGATCTGGCCGACGATCTGGGCGCTGCGGTCCCACTTGTCGCTCGCCGTGGTGAACGTGTCGCGGATGCTGTTCCAGTTCTTCAGTTCGGCTGCGGGAATGGGCGCGACATTGTCGGTCATGACGATCGACGGAAGACGCTCGGCGATGATCTCCCAGCAATCGTAGTCGTTCGAACCGGAGAGGATCTTGGTCTGCGCATCGGGGAAGGTGGACGCGGTGCCGGATACGGAGCCGACGCCGTACTTCTCCTTGAAGGTTTCGAGAATGCGTTCCTGAACGGTCGTCGAAAGGCCGATCGTGCGCAGCTGCTGGCTGGCGAGATCGGCTGCCTGAGCGTAGGCCAGGCGTGAAGACAGGAAGGGCGTACCCGCGCCCATGGCGAGCGCCATGGCACCTGCAGACCGCTTCAGGAGCGAGCGGCGATTGATTTCCATCTTGGACATTCTCTTCTCCAGTTTTGGTTGTTCCCAGGAACGCTCCTTGGAGCGCCCTCTTGATTGCCGTCACCGGCCGGAGGTTTCTGTTCCGGCCTTCCGTGCGGTTCAGTACCGCCCCACGAGGAGGCCACCATCCACGACCAGCACCTGGCCGGTCATGTATCTCGCGGCCTGAGAGGCCAGGAATGCGATGACATCCGCGATGTCTTCGGGCGTGCCTAGCCGCCCCATCGGGATGAATTCGGCCGCCTTCTCGGCGCCGGCCGGGCCGAGCGAGTTTTCTTCGGAGAGCAGCTGCGCGGTGCGGATATAGCCGGGCGCGATGCCGTTGACCCGCACGCCGTCGCGGGCGAGCTCGACCGCAAGTCCGCGCACCAGACCGATCACCCCGGACTTGGCCGCGGAGTAGTGCACGTGCTCGTCCCAGCCGTAGGCGATGCCCATGATCGAGGAGAGGGCGACGATGCTGCCGGACTTGCGGGCGCGCATGCCGGGTGCGGCGGCGCGGACCAGACGGAAAATGCCCTTCAGGTCGATGTCGAAGGTCAGGTCCCACTTTTCATCCGTCAGCTGGGCAAGCGGGGTTCTATGGGCGATACCGGCATTGGCGACGATGACGTCGATCCTGCCGTGGCGCTCCTCGACATCGGCAACCAGCGCATCGGTTCGCTCGGTGGAGCGGACGTCATAGTGCTGGAACTCGGCGGAGCCGCCCGAGGCCGTGATCGCATCGACCGTTTCCCTTCCTTCCTTTTCCAGAATGTCGGTAACGACGACATGGTCGCCGAGCGCCGCGAACGCCTTTGCCGCGGCCTGACCGATGCCGATCCCGGCGCCGGTGACGATAACGATACGCTTTTGGCTTGCTGACATGATTTTCGTTCCTTCAGAGCATGACGTCGCCGGAGTTCGGGCCAAGCGTCTGGCCAACGAACAGGCTCGCCTCGTCGGATGCGAGGAAGGCGACGGTTGCGGCCACTTCCTCCGGCTCCCCGAAGCGGCCGAGCGGCAGTTCGGACTTCTTGCGCTCGCGCCATTCCCGCGAGAGTTCCATCACCAGTGGCGTGTTGATCGGGCCGGGTGCGACGACATTGACTCGGACGCCGCGGCTCGACACCTCGCGGGCCAGCGATTTGGTCATGCCGATGATCGCCGCCTTTGCGCCTGAGTAGTGGGCAAGCTCGATGCCGCCGATCTGGCCGAGTTGCGAGGCGATGTTGACGATCGAGCCCTTGCCGGCGGCGAGCATCGGGCCGAGAACGGCCTTGGTCATCAGGAAGGTGCCGCGAACATGCACTGCAAACATGCGGTCGAAGTCGTGGACCTCGAGATTCTCGAAGAGCGCCTGGTGGGCGATGCCGGCATTGTTGACCAGAAGGCCTACCGTACCGTGCGCTTTCACTGCCGCCGTATGGATCGAAGCCGAGTCGGCCTCCGAGGAGACATCGCCGGCGAAGGCGACGGCGGCGCCGCCCCTGGACCGGATGCCTGCAGCGACCGTCTCGGCGCGCTCAAGCGACAGATCGTTGACGAGGACCCGGTAGCCGTCGGCGCCAAGCCGCTCGGCTATCGCCCGGCCGATGCCGGACCCCGCGCCGGTGACGATGGTGGATATGCCGGACATCATGCTTCCTCCTGGACGGCGATACGCTTGGCGCGGCGGACGGAGAGGCCCATCAAGACTGCGTAGACGCTAAGAAGCGCGAACGAGAACAGCGTCGTCAGGACCCCGAAGGCGAAGACGTTGGGGTGCACCTCGACCGAGAACGTGCCGTAGATGGCGAGCGGCAGCGTAAGGTCGCGGCCGGACGCGAAGAGCGTGCGGGAAAACTCGTCGTAGGAGAGCGTGAAGGCGAACAGCATTGCCGACAGGACGCCCGGGAAGATCAGCGGGAAGGTGACCTTCCTGAAGGTACGGGCCGGGCTGACGCCGAGCGACCAGGAGGCTTCCTCGACGCTGGAATCGAAGCGGTTGAAGATCGCCAGCATCACCAGGAAGGCGAAGGGGAACGTATAGACGACGTGCAGGACGAAAGCCGTGCCCCACCAGTGGCGCTCGATGCCGAGCGTGTTGGCGACCAGTGCCATGCCGAGGCCGACGAGCACGCCGGGAACCATCATGCCGAGCACGATCAGATAGAAGACCACGCCGGAACCGGTGAACTTGCGGCGGAAGGCTTGTGCGGCGGTGACGCCGAGGATGGTGGAGACCACCATGGTCATCATCGCCAGAAGCATCGAGCGGCCGAGCCCCTGGTCGATCGGCAGCGGTGCGATGCGCGAGGGGGGCGTGAGGCCGAAGAGATGCTTGTACCAGTAGGTCGACCATTCGATGATCGGAAACTGTGGCCCGCCCTCCGGACCCGTCTGGAACGACAGGATGGCAAGCACGACGAGCGGGCCATAGAGGAAGACGAGGAAGAGCGTGGTATAGACGCCGAGGCCGAACTTGATGCCGCTTGCGTTCATGGTCAGAGCTCCTTCCTGAGATCGACGACCCGCAGGAGAGCCGCGACGACTGCGCCCATGAGGATGGTGAGGACGACGCCGGCGACCGCCGCGAACGCCCATTTCAGCGATCCGACCTGGGTGACGATGATGTTGCCGAGCAGGTTCACCTTGCGGCCCGAAAGTGCGGCCGAAGTGGCAAATTCGCCGAGAACCATGACCGAGACGAAGATGGCGCCGACGACCACGCCCGGCATGGAGAGCGGCAGGATGATGGTGCGGAAGATCCGCCAGAAGCCGGCGCCGAGATCCTTGGCGGCTTCTATGATCGAGGGATCGATGCGGCCGAGCATGAAGGCGATCGGGCCGACCATGAACACGCAATAGATCTGTGTCATGCCGATGATGACGGACAATTCGGAGAAGAGCAGCACCTCGATCGGCTGGCTGATGATGCCGATCTTCATCAGGATCATGTTGATCGCGCCCTCCTTGCCGAGCATCGGCCGCCAGGCCAGCACGCGGATGAGGAACGAGGTCCAGAACGGAATGACGCACAGCACCAGCAGGACGGTCTGCAGCGTCTTGTTCTTGACGAACAGGCCGACGAAAAGGGCTGCCGGATAGCCGACCACGACCGTTGCGGCGAGCACGATCAGCCAGATGCGGACGGTGGTCCACAGCGCGCCCAGATAGGTGTCGGAGGTGAAGAAGGTGATCCAGCTCTTCAGCGTCAGCGTCGGCTCGATCTTGAAGGTGGTCTGCGTCCAGAACGACACGTAGAGCATCATCGCGAGAGGCAGGACGAGGAAGAGCAGCATCCACAGGACGCCCGGCGCAAGCAGCCACAGCGTCTTGCCCGACGGGCCGTTGGCCGCAGCCTTCTCGGTTTTGATTTCTTCGGTGACGGCGGTCATGGTCATCTCGCAATTCTCCGCGAACGGGCTGGGAGGCAGCGGCGTGAACTCGGCTCAAGCGAAGACAAGGGCGTCCTCCCTCTTCCAGGCCAGCGCGTAGCGCCTGTGCGGTTCGTAATTCTCCGGCGCCCGGTGGCTGAGGTGCGCCTCCACCTCGAACACCTTCCCGTCATCGAGCGAGAAGAAGGCGTTGACGGCCGAACCGGTGTATTCGCTGGCGATGAACGTGCCCTCGATCTGTACCTCGTCGGCAGTCGCCGCAGCCCCTGCCGGGCGGATGTCGACCCGGTCGTAGCGGATGGCATAGGCGGGATCGGCAGCCCTTTGCGGGTGCCCCTGGAAGCCGAGCAGGCCTTGCGCAGTTGCAAATCCGCCATCGGCCATCTTGCCCGAGAACAGGTTGTAGCAGTTGAGGAAGCGGGCCACTGCCGGCGAACAGGGTCGGTTGTAGATGGTGTCGGAATCGCCCTGCTGGGCGATGCGCGCCCGGTCGAGCACCAACACGGTGTCGCCCATGGCGAGCGCCTCGGTCTCGCTGCCGGTCACATGCAGGAAGGTCACGCCGCAACGTTCGCGGATCATGCGCAGCTCGCTGCGCATGCGGGCGCGAAGGTTGGCGTCGAGCGCGCCGAGCGGCTCATCGAGCAGAACCATCTGCGGCTCGGTGACGAGCGTGCGCGCAAGCGCCACGCGCTGTTTCTGCCCGCCTGAGATCTGCGTCGTGGCGCGGCCCTCGAGACCTGCGAGCCCGACCAGCGAAATCATGTCGCGCACCTTCCTGTCCAGCAGCTTCATGTCGGTGACCGGATCGACCGCGCGATTGACCAGTCCGAAGGCGATGTTGTCGTAGACCGACAGGTGCGGAAACAGGGCGAAGTTCTGGAAGACGAAGCCGATATTGCGCTCGTGCGGCGGGGTGTTGCTCACATCCTTGCCGGAAAAGCGGATCGCGCCGCTTTCGGGCTGTTCGAAACCCGCGATCACGCGAAGCAGCGTGGTCTTGCCGGAGCCGCTCGGCCCCAGCAGCGAGACATAGGAATCCTCCGGCAGGGACAGCTCGATCCCGTCGAGCGCCCTCAGGTCACCATAGGTCTTCACGACATTGGAAAGTTGAAGCACGGCCGACACTGTTCATCCTGCCAGTTTGCAGGCGGTATGCATTCGGCAACGGCGATCCGTTCGCTCAGCCAGCAAAGGCCGAACGGCGACAAGCCTATAGCGCTCGCACGCAGACGCTCCGCGCGCGATCGAATGATTCCACCAAAGTTAAAGTTTGCGTTCAGTTCCCCGCGCTTCTGACCGGCGCGCTTGTTGTGATCTAGAATACATAAATGGTTTTTGTACTCAATAGACTTTTTTGAATTTTTTGCATTGTCGGAGCGGGAGGTGGCGGGGTTGTCGGCAGCGTCGCTTGCAAACGCGTTCATGTGCCTCAGAAATGCGCGCGGTCTCGCCTGTTGGCGCGCATTCCGCGCGCGCAGCAGCATCGCCCGCGCTCTGCACGCAGCGCGGTGTCCTGTTTTCAGCGCTATCGACGCCGAATTATGTCAATCCTTCTTGTCAATTGTGTATGCAAAATGCATTTATAGTCGTCTATCGAACTTCAATTACAGATCGCGTACAAACGGATGACCACTCGGGCGCCAGAGCGAAGGTATCTTGATTTCATGGCCGACAACCGGACCGGACAGAGTACGCAGCGTCGCTACGAACTTGCCGAGCACGTGCTGCGGAAGAACATCGTCGAGGGCACGCTTCCGGCCGGCCTGGTGTTGCTCGAGGGCCCGATTGCCGAGATCCTGCAGATTTCGCGCGCACCGGTGCAGCGCGCGCTGCAGACGCTCGAGTCCGAGGGACTGGTGTCGCGCTTCAAGGGGCGCGGCTTTCTGGTCGGTCCCGGCGGGGAGCGCGTCGAGCCGAACCGCGCCGACATAAAATCGATCGGCCTCGTCGTCCCCCAGCACGTCGACGAAGCTCTGCAGAGCCGTTCCTCCTGGGAGCGGATCTACAACACCGTCGAGAAGGACGTCGCCGGGTGCGTCGTCTTCGGGCAGTACAGGATCATCGAAACCGAGCTTGCCAGCCACTTCAACGTCAGCCGAACGGTCGTGCGCGACGTTTTGGGCCGCCTGAGCGAGCGGGGTCTGGTTCGCAAGAACCAGAGTTCTCACTGGGTTGCAGGACCGCTGACGGCACAGACGGTCAAGGAACATTTCGTCCTGCGCAAGATGCTCGAGCCTCAGGCGCTGATCACCTGTGCACCATACCTCGACCGCGGCGCGCTGAAGCGGCTTTTCGATCGCCTCACCGAGCTGGAGAAGCTGCACGCGCTCGACGTCCAGCGCGACCCCGAGGACATCCAGACACGCTTCATCGAAACCTGTGTCCTGTCGACGCCGAACGAGAAGCTGCGCGACCTGATCGCAAACAACCTGCTGCCCGTCGCCGCGACCGAGCGCCTGCTGCGCCGGCTCGGCCTGCCGGGCGAGCCTATCCTCATCACCGAGCTGCGGCTCGTCGTGGAACTCTTGATGCGCGGGGCGGTTGCCGCCGCCGCCGCCATGCTCGAAAGCCATCTCGACGCCTCCGTCAACCGCACGATCGCCCAGATGAAGATCGTGGCGATCATCCCGGGGCCGAGCGTTACCGCCGACTACCTCACCCGCGTCATGGAGTAAGGCGCTCGCCTGCCCCCGTGCTCTTTCGGGATCGCGCCGGATGACGATGGCCGCAACGCTTTTTCTCGCAGTCGTCCCGGCCATCGCCCTATCCTCCTAGAACAGCGCCTTGATCTGCCCGACCAGGGCGGCTCGGTCCTTGCGCGCTTGCAGCGCCGCCTCAATGTCGACCTTGACGAACCGGGTCGGCGTATGCGGCTGCATCTGGCCGATCAGGTCCATGTCGGCGGAGATCACCGTTCCGATCATGAAATAGCCGCCGCCGGAGACGGCATCGCGGTGCAGGATGATCGGCTCGGTACCGCCGGGCACCTGGATCGATCCGTAGGGGTAGCAGCTGTCGACGATGTTGGAGGGATCCGAACCGGCGCCGAACGGCTGCTCGCGCGCCACGAAATCCAGCGGCCTGCCGCCGCGGAACCGGTAACCCATGCGATCCGCCTCGGGCGCGACTTTCCATTCGTCCTCGAAGAAGTTCCTGCCGGCCTGTTCGGTGATGCGGTGCCAGTAGAGGCCAGGGACGACGCGCAGTTCCGTCGGCATGCCCGGCCTGCGGCGCAGCGCCTCCGGGATCGTTTTCCCCTCCGTGGCCTTGCGCACCTCGCCCACCGGCAACTCGTCGCCAGCGGCGATCGCGCGGCCATGGAAGCCGCCAAGCGCGCCGATTGGATAGGTCGAACGGCTGCCGAGCGCTATGGGAACGTCGATGCCGCCGGATACGGCGATGTAGATGCGCGCGCCGCCCTTGAGGAAATCGAAAGTTAGCACCTGCCCGGCCTTCACCGCAAAGGCCGTCCAGCCGGGCTGCTCGACGCCATCGACCTTGATGGGCATCTCCGCGCCCGTGACCGCAACCATTGCATCCTGGGTGAATTCAAGCTTCGGCCCGATGAACACGGCCTCGAGGCCGGCAGCCCCCTCGTCGTTGCCGACAAGAAGATTGGCCGCCTTGAGCGACAAGCGGTCCATCGCTCCACCTTCGGGAATGCCGAGATGGAAATAGCCCGGTCGGCCGAGGTCCTGTACGGTCGTGGCGAGGCCCGGATGGATAACCTTAATGGCCATTGAGCACGCCCTCCAGCTTTGCGTTGTAGCCGTCGATGTCGTTCTGGAACTCGCGCAAGTCGAACCTGACCTCGCGGATCGGCGGTGCAAACCGGCCCTTGTCCACGTCCTCCACGGCCTGATCGTATCCGTCGCGATCGACCGGCTTGAACTTCACGATGTCGCCGGGACGGAAGAACACCATGAAGTCCTTCAGATAGCTGGTCTTCTGCGTGGGGTCGTAGATAGGCATCGGCGTGATGCCGAACATCTGGTAGCCGCCGGCGCCGCGCACCGAGTAGATGCAGCCGAAGCAGCCGCCATGGCCGACCGTCAGACGCGGCGTGTCCGTGCGCGGACGCAGGTATTTCGGTACCTGGATCTGCCGCTTGCGCTCGACCATCTGGTACATGAACGGCAGGCCGGAGACGAAGCCGACCATTGATACGAACCACGGCGAACCGGAATGCGCCTTGATGAACTCGTCGACAGAGGCGTAATTGTTGATGCGCGCGGCATAGTCGAGGTCGGTGCCCGTCGGGTCCTGATGGCGCTCGCGGAAACGCATCAGCGTCTCGTGCGTCCAGGGATCGTTGTAGAAGACCGGGATCTCGACGATGCGGGTAGTGATGACGGGCTCCGCCTTCGTGGCCGCAGCCTCGATCGCCTTGACTTCCCTCAGCACGTCGTCGGGGTGGATGACATCCGGATTGAACTTGATCTGGAAGGAGG
This sequence comes from Rhizobium subbaraonis, assembly GCF_900220975.1. GTDB lineage: Bacteria > Pseudomonadota > Alphaproteobacteria > Rhizobiales > Rhizobiaceae > Mycoplana > Mycoplana subbaraonis. The sequence goes on from NZ_OBQD01000014.1 coordinate 64,436, forward strand.
CGTTGGCCGGGCAGATCTCGGTCACGCCCTTGATGCCCGCCTCTTTGATGCCGGTCGTCATCGACAGGCTGTTGAAGAACGCCTCGAGCGACATGTCCTCGCTGCATTCGACGAACAGGTGCTCGTCGCCTCCAAATGAATATCGCATGGGCATCAGGCAGCCTCCTCGAGGGCGGCGAGAGCCGCGGGAAAATCCGTTTCAAGCCATGATTCAAGAAAGCGCGTGTGGAAATCCGCTTTTGCCACCAACGGATCGCCGGCCAGCGCCAAGTGCAGCGGAACCGTCGTTGGCAGGCCCTTGATCTTGAGGCCGCGCAGTGCGTTTTGCAGGCGTTCCAGGCAGGCTTCGCGGGTCTCCGCCCAGACGATCAGCTTGCCAAGCAGCGAGTCGTAGAAGGGCGGCACCGTGTAGCCCTCATAGAGCATGGTGTCGAAACGGATGCCCTCGCCTTCCGGCACGACCAGTTTCTCCACCGTACCCGGCCCCGGCAGGAAGCCCTTGGAGGGATCCTCCGCATTGATGCGGCATTCGATGGCGTGGCCGTGGACCTTGATGTCTTCCTGGCGAACGGAAAGCTTTTCGCCGCCGGCGATGCGGATCATCTCGGCCACGAGATCGATGCCGGTGATCATCTCCGTCACCGGATGCTCGACCTGGATGCGGGTATTGACCTCGATGAAATAGAATTCGCCGCTGACCTCGTCATAGAGATATTCGACGGTACCGGCGCCGCGGTAGTTCACCTCACGGGCAAGCGCCACCGCGCTGGCGCAAAGGGCGGCCCGTACATTCTCAGGCAGGAGATGCGACGGGGCCTCCTCCCAGACCTTCTGACGACGCCGTTGCAGCGAGCATTCGCGCTCGAAGCAATGCACGGCATTCTCCCCGTCGCCGAGGATCTGCACCTCGACGTGGCGGGCACGCGTGATCACCTTCTCGATGTAGAGACCGCCGTCGCCGAAGGCGGCGAGCGCCTCGGCGGAGGCCTGCGGGAAATGACGTTCGAAATCCTCCATCGTCTCGGCGATCCGGATGCCACGGCCACCGCCGCCGGCGGCGGCCTTGATCATGACCGGAAAGCCGATCTTGCCGACGATCTCACGGGCAATCTCGACGCTGTCCACGCGGCCGTCGCTGCCGGGCACAGTCGGCACGCCGGCGCGCTTGGCGACCTTGCGCGCCTCGACCTTGTCGCCGAGCAGGCTGATTGCCTCGGGCTTCGGGCCGACGAAGATCATGCCGGCGTCTTCTACGGCCTGAGCAAAGGCTGCATTTTCGGAAAGAAACCCGTAGCCGGGGTGGATAGCATCGACGCCGGACTGTTTGGCGGCAGCGATCACCGCCTCGATCTTCAGGTATGACTTCGCGGCGGACGGCGGACCGATATCGATCGCCTCGTCGGCGAGCTTGACGGCCAGCATGTCGCTGTCGGCTGCGGAATGCACCTGCACGGTGCGGATGCCCAGAGCCTTGGCCGCCCGGATGATCCGTACGGCGATCTCGCCGCGATTGGCGATCAGCAGCGAGCGGATCGTCATGCCTCAACCTCGGCGATCACCTGGCCCGCCATGATCGGTTCGGCGTCGTCCACCAGGAAGGTGACACGGCTTCCGGCGATGCCTGCAGGGATCTCATGAAAGGTCTTCATCACTTCGATGAGGCCGACCACGTCGGTCGCGGCGACGGCATCGCCATCGGACTTGAAGCTGGGCGCATCCGGAGACGGCTTGCGGTAGAAAGTGCCGGGAAGCGGCGATCTGATCTCGAGCTTGCTCATGATGTTCTCCGGAAATTAGACTTTGACGATTTCGGATACGGGGGCGATGCGAATGCCCTCGGCGCGCAGCGCATCCCGCATGTGGCGGACGATGTCCAATGCGCCGAGCGTATCGGAGTGGAAGCAGATGCTTTCGAACGGGACCTCGATATCGTGGCCGGTGACGGCGGTCACCCTGCCCTCGACGCAGGCGCGGACCACCTTGCGGGCGATTGCGGCCGGGTCCGGCCGGCCCGCATCGCGCGTGAACACGATCGAGCCGCTCTCATCATAGTCGCGGTCGGCATAGAACTCGCGGATCGCGGGCTGTCCGGCTTCTTGCGCCGCCCGCTCGGTCGCCGAACCCGCCATGCAGAAGACGAATGCATTCGGCGCCACCGTGCGCATGTAGGTGATGAACTGCTGGGCGAAGTCCGGATTGACCGCCATTTCCATGTAGAGCGCGCCGTGCGGCTTGATGTGCTGCAGACGGGCGCCGTGGCGGCGCGCAAATTCGCGCAGCGCGCCGACCTGGTAGGCGATATCGTTGACCAGTTCGCGGGAGGTGCCGTTGATGCGGCGACGACCGAAGCCCTGCAGGTCGTTGTAGCCGGGATGCGCCCCGATGCCGACGCCGTGCTCCACGGCGAGGCGAACCGTCTGGTCCATCAGGTTCGGATCGCCAGCATGGAAGCCGGCAGCGATGTTGGCGGAGCTGATGTAGCCCATGAGGCTCGCGTCGTCTGTGTCGCCGACGTGCCAGCGCCCGAAAGCCTCGCCCATGTCGCAATTGATATCTACTACCTCGAGAGCCAAAAGCCTCTCCCATTCTGCTCGTATTTTTTGCACTGCAAGACGATGCACGCGATTTCGTCAGAAGACGCTACGCGCAAATTCGACATTTGAAAAATTCGATTTTCTCATGTTTATTATCTGAATATTAGATTTTGTCGCCCATTTTGTGAGCATCGCAATCAACTGTTGATTCAGGTGCTTATCGTCAAAATGGGCACGAGTTGGCCAGATTTTAAGCCGATACCACGACTGGGTATCTGAAAAACGGAAGATAGGTATCTGGAAATGCGATATGGCGCTCAGTCTTAAACAGGTCAGGTACTTCATCGCTACAGCGGAATCCGGGCAGGTCTCGCAAGCCGCGGTCAACCTGTCGATCTCGCAGTCCGCTGTGACCACGGCGATCCGCGACCTGGAGGAGACGGTCGGGGCGCAGCTTTTCGAGCGCACGCCCCATGGCATGGACCTGACCTCTGCCGGCCGGCAGTTTCTCGCCCATGCCTATGACATCATGAAGAAGGTCGCCGAAGCCCAGCAGCTCAACCTGGTGACCAGCGAGGTGACCGGACGCCTTACGGTGGCGGCAACCTACACCGTCATCGGCTACTTCCTGCCCTATCATATCGAACGGTTGCGCCGGCAGTTCCCGGGTTTAGACATCCAGCTTTTCGAGCTCAACCGGGAGTCGATCGAGGAAGGATTGCTGACCAACCGATACGACATCTCGGTACTGCTGACCTCGAACATCCTGAACCCGGAATTGCAGACGGAGAAACTGCTGAGTTCTCCGCGCCGCCTGTGGCTTCCCGCCCGCCACAGGCTTCTGTCGGTGGGAGCGGTCGGCCTGAAGGAGGTCGCCGAAGAACCCTATATCATGCTGACGGTGGACGAGGCCTCGCACACCTCACTCAAATACTGGACCCAGACGCCCTACCAGCCCAGCATATCGCTGCGCACGTCCTCGGTGGAGGCCGTCCGTTCGCTCGTCGCCAACGGGCAGGGTGTCGCGATCCTGTCGGACATGGTGCATCGGCCGTGGTCGCTGGAGGGCAGACGCATCGAAACGCTGGTGCTTCAGGACGACATACCCTCGATGGACGTGGGCCTCGCCTGGCGGCGCAGTACCGAGTTCTCCCCTCAGATGTCGGCGTTTCGCGCCTATTTCAGAAGCGCCTTCCATCTTCCGGAGTAAATACGCCCAAGGCTCGCCGGTTTCGCCCCTACGCCCAGCCAGCGCGCGCTAAGGTCGCGCATGCAGGGCTGCCGCCTTCTGCAATTTGGCCGGCGCGCTTCGTGGTGCGGTTTGGCATCGAACCGCACGGGCTTCGAAAACGGCACCGACACCGATCAGGACCGGGTCATCGAAGCCGATTGTGGCGATGCCCGCCGGAATGCTTTCCACTGTGCCCAGCCAGCGTTTCTCGGACGGCCTGCTGACGTTGCTGACGATGACGGCAGGGGTCGCCGGCGGCAGGCCTTCTTCAGCGAGCCGCCCGGCAATAAGACATGCCGTTCGGCCCCCCATGTAGAAGACGGTCGTTGTCCGGGGATCGGCCACCGCACGCCAGTCGACATCCGTCGGCAGGCCGCCATGGCGGGAGTGGCCGGTGATGAAGCGGACGGATTGCGCGCAGTCGCGATGGGTCAGTGATACACCAAGACGCGAAGCCATGGCGCTTGCCGCAGTGATGCCGGCAACGATTTCGACGGGAATGCCTTCCCGCTCCAGCCTTTCGATCTCCTCGCCCGCGCGCCCGAAGATGGTCGCGTCCCCCGATTTCAGTCGCACGACATGCTTGCCGGCCCGTGCCAGCGTCACCATCATGTCGTTGATGTCCTCCTGCCTGCAGCTTTCGCGGCCGCCGCGCTTGCCGACCAGCATTCGCCTGGCTTCGCGGCGGGCGAGTTCCAGCACCTCGTCGGACACGAGGTCGTCGAACAGGATCACGTCTGCGGATTGAAGTGCCCGCACCGCTTTGAGTGTCATCAACTCGGCGTCGCCCGGCCCGGCTCCGACGAGCGTGACGCGCCCGGTGGCGGGCGCTTCCGCGAGCCTTTCGGCATCTGCAAGAAGCGCCCCGCCGACGCCCTCCTCCGGCGTATCCGTTGTTGCAAAGGCGCGGTCGACGAAGCGTTCCCAGAACGCCCGCCGTTGCGGGCCCGGTGCCAGTCTCCCGTTGACGCGGTCGCGCATGGACCGGGCAAGAGCGGCCCAGCTCTTCAGGCTGCGCGGCAGCAAGGTCTCGATCCGTCGGCGGATCGCCTGCGCCAGGATGGGGGCTGCGCCATCGGTGGAGATCGCGACGACCACCGGTGACCGGTTGACGATCGAGCCGAACTGGAACTGGCAGTAGGCCGGCTTGTCGATGACGTTGACCGGAACGCCGGCCACACGGGCGGCTTGAAAGAAGGCACACGCCTCGTCCTCATCCTCGCAGTCGGCAATTGCGAGTGCTGCGCCGTCGAGGATTTCGGGATACCATGGCCGTGGATGATGAAAGTATCGTCCGCGGTTCGTCTCTTCTCCCCGCAAGCGGGGCGAAGGGGTTTCGCGGTTGCCGTCTGACACCCCGCCGGTTTGGTCGCCGATCTCCTTCAATGTCGCGGGCAATGTCGCGGGGCTCACCGTGACCTTGTCCCCTCTCCCCGCGCGCGGGGAGAGGGCTAGGCTGAGAGGCAAATCCGCTGCGGGAGCTCCAATCAGCTGCGCGAAGCACTCTGAAAGGTCATCGGCATAGACATGCACCTCGGCGCCGCATGCGGCCATCAGTTCCGCCTTCCAGGCTGCTGCGTCGGATCCGCCGGCCACGATCACCTTTTTGCCTTCCAACGACCAGAACACGGGAAGCGTGGCGAGCGGTTCCATGCGGGCGGGCGCGTCATTCCGCGGCGGCTGTAAGACATCCATCGATGATCCCCCTGATCTCTGCGCGGCAGGAGCCGCAATTGGTTCCGGCATTGATTTCCTTGCCGACGGCCTCGACGGTGTGGCAGCCGCCGCGGACGGCGGCGACGATCTGGTTGACACCGACGGAAAAGCACGAGCAGACGGTCGCGCCCGGATCGGATATGCCCGCGCCGGGGCGGCCGGCGACGAGGGTGAACCGCTTGCGCAGGTTGCCGTGTTCGGCGGAAAGCTGCGAAACCGCCCAGTTGCGGGCAACGGCAACGGGTTCGCGGGCCAGGAAGAGGGCGGCCAGCAGCCGGTCGCCATCTAAGAAGGCGAGCCGCAGGTCGCCGGTCTGGCGGTCGGCATAGCCGAGCGGCTCCACATCAGGAGAAAGCGCGAAGGTGTCACGGCACCATGCCGTCCAGTCTACGACCTCGGTTGCGAAGGCAAGCTCGATCCGCCATCCGCCATCCGCCCTGGCGAGCGCCCAGTAGTCGGCCTGCGGTGTCGCCGGCTTGGCGACCGATACGGCAAAACCATAGAACGAGGCGGCGAAGGGCTGGGCGCTGACGGCGACGTTCTTCGAGGCGGGCTGGCCGGACACCTTGTCCGTCAGCGGCGGCACGAGCGTATCGATCCGGGCCCTTGACGCGAACTGGTCGTTCCAGTGCATCGGCACGAAGATGTTACTGCGCGTCTGCCGGTCGGTAATCAGAGCGCGGACGATCGTCTTGCCATGCGGGGATTTCAGTTCGACGAGGGCGGCATTGCCCACGCCGATTTCGATAGCGTCTCGCGGGTGAAGCTCGGCGAAGGGCTCCGCGATGTGGGCGGACAGGCGGGCGCTCTTCCCGGTTCGCGTCATCGTGTGCCACTGGTCGCGGATACGGCCGGTGTTCAGCGTGAAGGGATAGTCCGTACTCGTCCGGTCGGTCTGGGCGGGGGTCACGGCGACGAAGCGGGCCCGGCCGTCCGGATGGTAGAAACCGCCGTCCGCGAAGAAGCGCCTGGCCTTTTCCTCCTTTCCGCCGCCGCCGGTCGTATTGCTGGCGGAGGCCTTGATACCGTTTGCCGGCGCAGGCCATTGGAAGGGGGGCAGCGTCCGGTAGCTCTCTCGGTCCAGCCCGACATAGGCCCCTATATCGAAGTCGCGGCTGCCGTTGTTCTCGAAGGCTGAGAGTTCGGCGTGCTCATCAAAGATCTCCGCGGGCGCGGCGTAGCCGAAGCCTGCAAAACCCATGCGGCGGGCGACCTCGGAGAGCTGCCACCAGTCGGCGCGCGCCTCGCACGGCGCCCGCAGGAATGGGCGCTGACGGGAGATGCGGCGCTCGGAATTGGTCACCGTGCCGTCTTTCTCGCCCCAGCCGAGCGAGGGGAGCAGAACGTGCGCGTGGCGCGCGGTATCGGTGGTCTTCAACACATCGGAGACGACGACGAAGGGACAGGCCTTAATGGCCGCCTCGACCGCGGCAGCATCCGGCATCGACACCACCGGATTGGTTGCCATGATCCAGAGCGCCTTGATGCGGCCGTCGGCGACCGCGTCGAACAGGTCGACCGCCTTCAGGCCGGGGCGTACGGCGATCCTGGGCGAGGCCCAGAAGCGCTGGACGCGGTTGCGGTCGGCCGCGCATTCGATCGCCATGTGGGCGGCGAGCATGTTGGCGAGCCCGCCGACCTCACGCCCGCCCATCGCGTTCGGCTGGCCGGTCAGCGAGAAGGGCCCCATGCCCGGGCGGCCGATACGGCCGGTCGCGAGATGGCAGTTGAGGATGGCGTTGACCTTGTCGGTGCCTGACGACGACTGGTTGACGCCCTGGCTGTAGCAGGTGACGACCTTTTCCGTGCGCTCGAACAGCCCGAAGAACTGGCGCAACCCACTTGCGCCAAGCCCTGTCCTGTCCATCAGCTCGGTAAAGGTCATGCTGCTCGCAGTGGCAAAGGCTTCGGCAAACCCTTGCGTGTGCATGGCGAGATAGTTCTCGTCAATCGCGGTACTCTTGGCGAGATGGGCGAGCAGGCCGTTGAACAGCGCGACGTCGCCGTCGGGGCGGATCGCGAGATGCAGGTCGGCAATGTCGGCGGTCATCGTCCGGCGCGGGTCGATGACGACTACCTTCATGCCGGGCCGGGCGGCCTTGGCCGCGGCGAGGCGCTGGTAGAGTACCGGGTGGCACCAGGCGAGGTTGGAGCCGGCAAGCACCACGAGATCGGCCAGCTCGAGGTCCTCGTAGGTGCCCGGGACGGTGTCCGAGCCGAAGGCGCGGCGATGGCCGGCGACGGAGGAGGACATGCAGAGCCGCGAGTTGGTGTCGATGTTGGCCGAGCCTATAAACCCCTTCATCAGCTTGTTTGCGACGTAGTAGTCCTCGGTCAGGAGCTGGCCGGAGACGTAGAAGGCGACGGCGTCCGGCCCATGCTCGGCGATGGCGCCGGAAAAGCGCTGCGCCACGAGATCGAGCGCTTCGTCCCAGCCGGCCTGCCTGCCGTCTATCTCGGGATGGAGCAGGCGCCCGTCGAGATCGATCGTCTCGGCCAGTGCAGAGCCTTTCGAGCAGAGACGGCCGAAATTCGCCGGATGATCCGGATCGCCCTTGACCGAGACGGCGCCATCATCGTCGACGCGCGCGATCACGCCGCAGCCGACGCCGCAATAGGGACAGGTGGTTTTCGTTTCAATGGGCATGGGCAGCTCCGTTCGGGAACGTGGCATGCCCGTCTCCCTGCCGGGACCTTGTCCCCGCAGGCGGGGAGAAGGCTGCGGCAGCCGGATGAGGGGCGGTGACCATCGCCATTCCCCTCACTCCGCTGCCATCATCAGGCTTTCGAGCTCGATCGAGAGCGCGCCGTCCTCGTTCTTCACGGGGATCGACCTGACCGCACCCTCGTCTGCGCCAAGCGCCTTGCCGGTCTCGAGCGAGATCACCCAGTTGTGCAGCGGGCAGGTCACTGCCTTGCCGTGGACGATTCCCTGGCTGAGCGGGCCGCCTTTGTGCGGGCAGTGGTCCTCGATCGCGAAGACCTCGTTCTCGGCCGTGCGGAACACGCCGATCTTGCCCTGCGGCGTCCGCACGCAGCGCGCGCCGCGCAGCGGGATATCCTCTATTCTGCCGATGGAATACCAGTTCATTGCCTGTCCTTTCCGTTCCTGTTCCCGCGCGCGAAGAGCCTGCTGCCGGTGGGGATTTCCGGGCGGGGGTTCCTCCTCCGGATGCCGCCCCGCCCGCCGCTTCGCGGCGATTTCGACACTCCAGGGGGAAGTGCGATCACTCCGCGGCCTCGTTGAAACCGACCGATGCCATCGGCCGGAACTCGTGCTTGTCCTTGCCGGAGACGCGCTCCGACCAGGGATCCACCTGGGCGAACGTCTGGGAGAAGACGAAACGGTCGTAGTAAGCCTTGCGCTTGTCCGCATCGCTCATGATCTGGCGGCGGATTTCGTCGAGGCCGACGCGCTTGGCCCATTTGTAGATGCGCTCCAGATAGCGGGCCTGCTCGCGGTACATCTGCGTCAGCGCCACGATGTGTTCCAGCGCCTCGTCCTCGGTCTTCACCAGGCCGAGCACCTCGGTGCCCTTGATGTCGAGGCCGGCGGCGCCGGCAAAGTGGATCTCGAAGCCACTGTCTACGCAGATGACACCGATATCCTTGCAGGTCGCCTCGGCGCAGTTTCGCGGACAGCCGGAAACCGCCATCTTCAGCTTCGCCGGCGTCCAAGAACCCCACATGAATTTCTCGATACGGATGCCAAGCCCGGTCGAATCCTGCGTGCCGAAGCGGCACCAATCGGAGCCGACGCAGGTCTTCACGGTTCGAAGTCCCTTGGCATAGGCCTGGCCGGATACGAAGCCGGCCTTGCCGAGACCGGCCCAGACGGCCGGCAGGTCCTCCTTCTCTATGCCGAGCAGATCGATCCGCTGGCCGCCCGTGACCTTGACCAGTGGTACGTCGAACTTGTCGACCACGTCGGCGATGGCGCGCAGCTCCTTCGCATTCGTGACGCCGCCCCACATGCGCGGCACGACCGAATAGGTTCCGTCCTTCTGGATGTTGGCGTGGACGCGCTCGTTGATGAAGCGTGACTGGTAGTCGTCGGCGTATTCGTCCGGCCAGTCGCAGATGAGGTAGTAGTTCAACGCCGGGCGGCACTTGGCGCAGCCGCAGGAGGTCTTCCACTCCAGCTCCTGCATGACGGCCGGAATGGATTTCAGGCCCTTGGCCTTGATCAGGCGGCGGACGTCGTCATGGCCGAGATCGGTGCAGCCGCACATCGGTTGGACGGCGGCGGGGTTGTAGTTGTCGCCGAGCGTCAGCGTCATCAGCTGCTCGACAAGACCCGTACAGGAGCCGCAGGAGGCGGACGCCTTTGTATGGGCGCGCACCTCGTCGAGCGAGGTGAGCCCTTTTCCCGTAATGGTCGATGTGATCTTGCCTTTGCAAACGCCGTTGCAGCCACAGATCTCCGCGTCATCCGGCAAGGCTGCAACGGCCGCCATAGGGTCCAGCGGCGACCCTCCCTGATAGGCCTGTCCGAAGATCAGCGTCTCGCGCATCTGCGAGATATCGGTCTGCCTCTTCTTCAAGTCGTTGAACCAGGCGCCGTCGGCCGTCTCGCCGTACAGCACGGTGCCGATGATCTTGTTGTCCTTCAGCACGAGCCGCTTGTAGACGCCGGCGGAGGCATCGCGCAGCACGATCTCCTCGCGGTCGTCGCCGTCTGCGAAATCACCCAATGAGAACAGCTCGATGCCGGTCACCTTGAGCTTGGTCGGCGTGTCGGAATGGACGAAGGCGGCGGAACGATCGCCGGAGAGGTGAGAGGCGGCGACGCGCGCCATCTCGTAGAGCGGGGCGACGAGGCCGTAGACCTGGCCTGCCACCTCGGCGCATTCGCCGAGCGCCATGATGCTGCCGTCCGAGGTCAGCATGCCGTCGTCGACGACGATGCCGCGGTTGACGGCGAGGCCCGCATCCCTGGCGAGCCCGACGCTCGGCCGGATGCCGACGGCCATCACCACCAGCGTCGCCGGGATGATGCGGCCGTCGTCGAGCTCGATGCCCTCGACCTTGCCATCGCCGATGATCGCCTTGGTGTTGGCCTTGCAGATGACCTTGATGCCGCGTTCTTCCACGGCCTTCTGCAAAAGATAACCGGCGGCCGGATCGAGCTGGCGCTCCATCAGCGTCGGCATCACGTGCAGCACGGTCACGTCCATGCCGCGATTGGCAAGGCCCGCTGCTGCCTCGAGGCCCAGCAGGCCGCCGCCGATGACGACCGCCTTCTCGCGCGACTGGGCCGCCAGCAGCATCGCCTGCACGTCGTCGAGGTCGCGGTAGGTGATGACGCCGCGCAGGTCCTTTCCCGGCACCGGGATGATGAAGGGGACGGAGCCGGTGGCGATCACCAGCTTGTCGTAGCTCTCGGTGACGCCGTGGTCGGAGGTGACGGTCTTGGCGGCACGGTCTATCGCGACGATCTTGTGGCCCTTGTAGAGGGTGATGCCGTGCTTGATGTACCAGCCGTCGCCGTGAATGATGATCTCTTCGTATTCCTTCTCGCCGGAGAGCACCGGCGAGAGCATGATGCGGTCGTAGTTGACGCGCGGCTCGGCGTTGAAGATCGTCACCTGGTACTGGCCGGGCGCCTTTTCGAAGAGGTGCTCCAGCATGCGTCCCGGCGCCATGCCGTTGCCGATGATGACAAGTTTCTCAGTCATAGGTTCTTGTTCCTTTGATCAGGTGGCGGCCACGGCGGAGACGGAGAGCCCGCGACGGTCCATCTGCTTGATCGACAGGTGCATCCAGATCAGCGAGACGGCGACGACGGCGAAGAGCAGCAGGAAGCAGCTCGACCACAGGCCGGTCGCGTCCTTCAGCAGGCCGAAGGCGATCGGCAGGACGAAGCCGCCAAGGCCGCCGACCATGCCGACAACGCCGCCGACCGCGCCGACGCTGTCGGGGTAGTAGACGGGGATGTGCTTGTAGACGGCCGCCTTGCCGAGGCTCATGACGAAGCCCAGCACGAAGACGACGACGATGAAGACCGGGGGCGTGACGACTGCCGGCAGCGACAGGATCAGGGTCGAGACAGCCGAGACGCCGAACATCCAGTACATGACGCTGCGGGCGCCCTTCTTGTCGGACAGCATGCCGCCGAAGGCGCGGAATATGCTTCCGGGGATGGAGTAGGCGGCGGCGATCATGCCGGCTACGGCAAGGTCGAAGCCGTAGACGCCGACGAGGTAGCGCGGCAGCCAGAGCGAAAGGGCCACGAACCCGCCGAAGGCGAAGAAGTAGTAGAGGCAGAAGCGCCAGACCTGTGCCTTCTTGAGCGGGGCGAATTCCTGGGCGAGGCTGCGCGGCGCGGCACCCTTCTCGCGGCGGGCGCGGTAGGCCGGGTCGTCGGTCGTGGTGAACCAGAACACGATCGCCATGACGACGAGGGCTGCGGCCCAGATCTGGGCGACGGCCTGCCATCCCCAGGCCAGAAGCACGAACGGGGCGACGAACTTCGTCACCGCCGCGCCGACATTGCCGGCGCCGAAGATGCCGAGTGCGGTGCCCTGCTTCTGCGCCGGAAAGAACGGGGAGATGTAGGCGACGCCGACGGCGAACGAGCCACCGGCCAGACCGACGCCGAGGCCGGCGAGCAGCATCTGCGGATAGGTGGTGGCGTAGGAGAGCAGGAAGGTCGCCACCGCCGCGGCGAGCATGGTCAGCGTGTAGACGAGGCGGCCGCCGTAGCGGGTCGTCCAGACGCCGAGCACGATGCGCACGAGCGACCCGGTCAGGATCGGGGTGCCGACGAGGAGGCCGAACTGGGCCTCGGTGAGGCCGAGGTCCTGCTTGATGCGGACGCCGATGATGGCGAAGATCGTCCAGACGGCGAAACAGATGGTGAAGGCGAGCGTGGACATCCACAGTGCTTTGGCCGGTTCGCCGGCGGACATGGCTTGGGTGTTTGCAGGCATGGCTTCTCCCTGGCCCGACAAGGTCGTGCCGATCCAACTTGGGGTTGAAAAACAAAAAAGCCGCTGGCCAGGTTACGCATGCACCCAAAGAGGCGCGCGAGTTATCCTGATCAGCGGCTTTGCTGGAGGCGCCCGTCGTTGGACGCCGAATTCGTGACCCGTAGGCCTGCTAGATTAAAAGCAAGGTGCGTGCCAGATTCTGCAAGTTGTTGTTTTTACGTGATCTTGGCAGCAGCCGTGCCCTTGGCGGTCGATGGACCGGGCCGATCGGATGCAGCAATCGATCTAAAATTTGTGCAATGCACGCGAATTGGGCACGGCCTACTGGCCCAGTTGCGCGGCGATATAGGTGGTGATGTCGTCGGGATCGAACAGACTGCCGTCGAAAAAGCCGTCGGGACCAAGCGTCAGGGCGCCACTCGATCCGACCGGCGTTTCGGTACGCAGGGCCCCTTCCACCTTGGCGCTGGCAGAAGGCAGTGCCACGCCCAGCGACCTCATGGCGTTCCGATAGATGTCGGGGCGATAGGTGCCGCCGGCAATGTTCTGATGTTCCGCCGTATGTTCGACCTGATGCCAGCGAACCATCTGGGTGTAGAACCAAAGCGCATGGCTTTTCCAAGGAAAGGTGGCCGCCTTGGCGTTGGGAACGAAGAAGTCCGTTACGACCCGCGTTTGCCCGGCCCCGATCGGCAGGACGCCCCTCAGCGCCGGCAGAAGCAGTTCGGCTGGCCGGGCGACGTAGGATGGGCCGGCAAGCAGATTGGCCAGTTCCCCGTGATTTTGCGGCTCCGCGCACCAGAGCGACGCGCTGTAGAGCGCTCTCAGAAGGGCGTGCAGCGCCTCGGGATGGCCTTCCGACCAGCGCGCATTCACGCCGAGGACCTTCTCCGGACTGGACTTCCAGATCGCCGCCTTGACGGTGGCAAGATGGGCGCTGCGCTTAAGCACGCCGAACGTGTTCCATGGCTCGCCGGCGCAATAGCCGTCGATGAGGCCGGCCGCCAGCGCATCGCCCATGTCGGGCGGTGGCAGGACGACGATCTCGATCTCGCGGTCTGGGTCGATCCCGCTCGCTGCCAGCCAGTAGCGAAGTTCGTAGTTGTGTGCTGAATAGGGATGGACGACGCCGAAGCGAAGCGTCTCTTCGTTGCGGCGATCGATGACCCGTCGCAGCGCCGCGCCGCTTGCTCGGGCATCCAGGTCGTCGGTCGCGCCACATTTCGCCATTGCGTCCCAAAGGGCTGCGGAAACGGTAACGGCGTTTCCGCCAAGCCCGAGCGCCATCGGGACGACCATCTTCGGTGCCGGGGCGCTGAGGCCGAGATTGCAGGCGATCGGCATCGGCGCAAGGATATGCGCGACGTCAAAGTGGCTGACTGCGAGTCGGTCCCGGATCGTGGCCCAGGAGCGCTCGCGCACCAGCGTGAGTTCGACCGACTGTGCTTCGGCAAAGCCCTTCTCCCTGGCTACGACAAGCAGGGCGCTGTCGAGCAGCGGGAGGAAGCCGGCGGTAATGTGATGTCTTGTCGTCATTCGTCGGCTCCCGGATCGAGCAGGCTGGCGGCGGTTAGCAGGCTCTGCGCGATCTCGACGATCTTGCGGTTCTGGTTCATGGCCGTTCGACGAAGCAGCGCGTACGCGGCATCCTCCGACAGGCCGCGCGAGCGCATCAGCAAGCCCTTGGCTCGGTCGATCAACTTGCGGTTTTCCAGTTCGCCTTTGGTTTCCTCCAGTTCGCGGTTAAGCCGCGAAAAGGCATTGAAGCGGCTGATCGCCATTTTCAGGATCGGCCGGACGCGTTCCTGCTTCAGTCCGTCCACGATATAGGCCGAGACGCCCGCCTCGACGGCGGCTTCGATCGAGGCCTCGTCGGATTTGTCGACGAACATGGCGATCGGTCGCTTCACGGCGCGGGAGATCTGGAAAAAGCTCTCCAGCATGTCGCGGTTGGGATTTTCGAGGTCGATGACGATGACGTCCGGATTGAGATCGGCAATGCGCCGTGCCAGTCCACGCATCTCGTCGATGACCGTGATCTGGTCATAGCCGGCGTCGCGCAGCCCCTCTTCGATGATGGCAGCGCGTATCCGGTTCTCGTCGATGACCAGTACGTTCAGTCGGCTTGGTTTCATTCCGCCACCGCATTGGGACCGCGCCGGCGCAAACTTGCCGACATTTCGCAGATGCGCCATGCCGGCATGGAAATCAAGCGGACCTGTGAAAAGCGGCCACCTGCCGCCCGTCTGCGATCGGGGCGATGCTGCCGGTTTGCGAGCAGGACTTAGGCGGCCTTCGACAGGTGTTCGTGCACGGCCAACCACGCGCCGTGCTCATCCTGCTGAAAGACGATCGTTTCCCGCTCTTGCGTGTCGATCGGTTCTCCGCCGAATTCCACCCGCGTTTCCACGCGATGCGTGAATATTGCGGTATCTCCGGCAAGCTGGATCCGCTGCTCGCTCGAACGGCACCCGAGCACGCGAAAGCCGTCGCGCTCCTCCCAAAGCCGCCATTCCGCCCGATACGCGTCGCGACTTGTCAGAACGCGATCAAGATTGTGGAAGACAAAGGTGGCGTTTTCCGCAAACGCGGCAAAATACGCCTCGACGTCATGGCGGCCGAACGCCTCGACCAGCCGGTCGGCGGCGGCGGTCACGCCGTCTATTGTACAGTTCATTGTTTCTCCCCGATCATGCCTGCTGTTGCGGTGCGCTTATCAAGGTGGCCAGCGGTCTGTTCTGGCGCGCCACGTCGTCCTTCAGTCGTTCCAGGGACATGGCCTCGTCGCGCACGAATTCCGTGAACATCATATTGAGATTGTTGAAGAACATCGCGCCGACTGCGGCCGTGTCGATGCCCATCATGACGGCGCCGCGCTGCTGCAGTCGCTGGATCAGGGTGGACACCTGCCGGCAGAGAGCGCGGTCCAGTTCGGTGTAACGTCTGGAGAAGGGCGTATCGGGCTGTTGGATCGAGATCGCCATCGCCGTCCGCCACATGTCCTTGCTCAGATAGACGAGCGAGTGGTCGTAGTACTGGTTGATCAGTGCCGACAGCGCTTCCAGCGCGTCTGCAGGCGGGTTGGCGACGATCGGCTCTCCTGCCTCCAGCACTTCCTCGACCTCCATGGCGACGGTCGCCACGAGCATGTCGCCCTTGTTCTCATAGTAGTTGTAGAAGGTTCCGACCGACACCTCGGCGCGCTCGGCGATATCCTCGATCCGCGCGGCATCGTAGCCGACCTCCCGGAAGAGCCTTGTTGCCGCTTCCAGCATGCGCCTGTTCTTGTCGGCCTTCTGTCTCGCGCGCAGTCCGGTCACCCGCCATTCCCTTGCTTGAATGTCTTCAATTTTGATGTTGACTTGAAAAATGAACTCATTCAGTCTTTTTGTAAAGGCGCCGCAACGAGCGCCGAAACCAGAGGGCAGAACGATGAACCAATCTCATTCAGGTGCCGCTTCACGCCGGCTATTCTCTTCGGTTGCAGCATTCACTCTCGTAGCGCTTGCGGCGGGACAGGCGGCGGCTGCCGACGAACTCAATGCGCTCGTGTGGTGCGATCACACCGATCCCGCGCTGATCGAACCATTCGAGAAAGCCAACGACGTCAAGGTCAACCTGAAGGAATACGAGGGCACCGGCGCGGGCCTCTCCATCCTGGAGCAATCGCAGCCCGGCGACTGGGATGTGATGGTTGTCGACGCGGTCGACGTGCATCGCGTGATCGACATGGGCCTGCTCGGAGAGATGCCCGCGGACGCGCTGCCCACCGCCGACATTTTTCCCGAACTCCGCATGGAGGAAAACAACACCAAGGACGGCAAGACCTATGCCGTGACCGAGAAGTTCGGCTACAACACCATCTCCTTCGACAAGACGAAGGTCGATCCGAAGGACATGGAAGACCTCTCGGTCATCTGGTCGGACAAGTACAAGGGCCGCATCGCCCTCTATGACTACTATCTGCCCATGATCGGCCTGGTACAGCTCGGCCTCGGCAAGAAGACTGCCGACCTTTCGAACGCCGACATGCCCGCCATCGAGGAAAAGCTGTCGGCGATGAAGACCGTGTCGAAGCAGGTCAGTGATGTGGTTTCCTCGCAGACGGCGCTGGCGACAGGCGAGGTGGATATTCTCGTCGGCGGGGGCGAGTGGATCACCGCCTCTCTCGCTAAAGACAAACCGGAGCTGGACTGGATCGTGCCGAAGCAGGGCGCCGTTCGCTGGGCGCAGTCCATCGGCGTCATGAAGGATTCCAAAAAACCCGATCTGGCCCTGAAGTTCGTGCAATATATCCTCAGCCCGGAAGGCCAGGCCCGCCTTGCAACGTCGTCCTGCTACTGGGGCATGCCGACCAACCAGAAGGCCGGCGAGCATCTGGCCGACGAGCAGAAGAAGGCGCTGCGCTGGGACGACCAGCCCGCCTATCTGAAGAACACCCAGCTCTATCCGATCCCGACGGCGGAACTCGACCAGAAGATGCAGGACGCCTGGACCAACATGATGCAGCAGTGAGGGGATCTGCTGCCGGCCTGCCCTTTCTCTCGTGGGATGGGGCGGGCTTTGTGCACACCGTGTGAGTCATGCGCGCGCCTGCTTTCAGCAGGGCCGCTCTCTCGCCTTTGCAAGTTCCGAGGCGGATGCTGCAGCCGAACGATGACCCGGCATAACGCGCGGACACCAGCTGGACGACAAGGATGACCACCGCCACGCTTGAGCAATCGGAACACCGCAAGGCCTGGGGCCTCGTCGCCCCCGCCCTCCTCTGGACGGTTGCGTTCTTCGTCATCCCCTTTCTCTACATGGCCGCCATGAGCCTGTGGTCGCGGCAGGGCCGTGAAATCCTGCGCGTCTGGAACCTCGACAACTACGCCCGCTTCTTCAACGAAAGTGCCCTGCTCCGGGGATTGACGAACTCGCTCGAGATCACGCTGACGGTGACGGTGCTTTCGGTCCTGCTGGCCTATCCGCTGGCCTGGATAATAGCCGAGCGGGTGCCAAAGCGCTGGCAGCGCATGGCGCTTATCCTGGCCATCCTGCCGTTCTGGACCTCTTATGTCGTGCGATCCTATTCCTGGCTGCTGGTGCTGTCGAAGGGCGGTGTCATCAATCAGGCGCTGCTCGGGATCGGCCTGATCTCCGAACCGCTCGAAATCGCCAGCAACCGCACCGCGACGGTCATCGGCTTCGTGCATTTCTTCGTCATGCTTCTGACGCTGACGATCTATTCCAACCTGATCCAGCTTTCGCCGAACTACCGCCGCGCCGCCGCCGACCTCGGCGCCAATGCGTTCCAGACCTTCTGGCATGTGATCCTGCCGCTGACGCTGCCCGGCGTGATGACCGGTGCTTTCCTGACCTTCGTGCTCTGCATCGGCGACTACATCACGCCGCAGATCCTCGGCGGCAACAACGAGCTTGTCCTGCCGCAGATCATCATGCTGCAGATCGGCAGGCGGGCAGACTTCCCGATGGCAGCCGCCCTTTCCATCATACTGATGCTGGCCGTCACGGCAGCCTATGTGCTTTGTGCGCGCTGGCTGAAGATCGAAAGGGCATGACGATGGCTTTCGAGCAACAGGCGCGCACCTCAAGTCTTCTGCTTCGTCAGGGCAAGATGAAGCGGGTACTGGGGTCGTGCCTGAGCTGGCTCTATCTGGCCTGCATCTACGGCTTCATCTTCCTGCCGGTTGCGGTTCTGGTGCTGTTCTCGTTCCAGGACGGACGGCTGCCGGTGCCGCCGTTCAACGGCGTCTCGCTGCAATGGTACGAGGCGGTCTTTGCCGACCGCAAGCTGATGGCAGCCCTTGCCAATTCCTTCCTGGTCGCGACGACCTCCTCCATCGTCGCCTGCGCCCTCGGCTTTCTCGCCGCCTACGCGCTGGCGCGATACAGGCTGCCGGGATCGGCATGGCAGCGCGGCCTGCTGATCGCGCCGATGACGGTCAGCTATCTGATCATCGCGCTCGGGCTGCTTGCGGTGCTGAATACGCTCGGCATTCCCCTGTCGCTATGGACGGTCGGCATCGGGCACGTCGTGATCAATCTGCCGCTCTGCTTTGCCATCATCTATGCCTCGATGGGCGATCACCACATCAATATCGAGCGGGCGGCGCGTGATCTCGGCGCCAGCGATTTCAAGGTGATGACGCTGGTCACCGCGCCCATGCTGATGCCGTCGATCATGGCGGCCTTCTTTCTTTCCGTCACCTTCAGCTGGGACGAGTTCATTATCGCCTTCCTCCTGTCGCGCTTCGACGTGACGCTTCCGGTGGAAATCTGGAGCATGCTTCGCTCCGGCCTGAACCCGAAGACGAACGCCATCGGTTCGCTCGTCTTCCTGATTTCGGTCGCCGTGCTGCTGGTGCTCGAACTCGCTCTTTTCGGCAGGAGCCGCAAGTCATGACCGCATCCGTCTCCATCCGCAATGCCACCAAGACTTACGGCCCGTTCAAGGCGCTCGACGACGTGTCTCTCGATATCGATGCCGGCGAGTTCATCGTCCTGCTGGGACCGTCCGGGTGCGGAAAGACGACCCTGCTGTCGATCCTCGGCGGCTTCACCACGCCCACGGCGGGATCGGTGTCGATCGGCGGAAGGGACATGACCGGCGTCGCTCCGGCCAGGCGGCCGACCACGACCATGTTCCAGGACTACGCGCTCTTCCCGCACATGCGGCTGGTAGACAATGTCGGCTTCGGGCTTCGAATGCGCGGTCTGCCGAAGAACGAGCGGGACGACAAGGCGATGGGTTTTCTGAATCTCGTCGGCCTGAAGTCCGCCGCCCGGAAGAAGCCACACGAACTGTCCGGCGGGCAGCGGCAGCGCGTGGCCCTCGCCCGCGCCCTTGCCGTCGATCCCGACGTGCTCCTGCTGGACGAACCCCTTGGAGCGCTCGACCTGAAACTTCGCCGGCAGATGCAGGACGAATTGAAGGCGATCCAGCAGCGCGTCGGCACGACGTTTGTCCATGTCACCCACGATCAGGAGGAGGCGATGGCCATCGCCGACCGCATCGTGGTGATGAACCAGGGGAAAGTGGAGGACTTTGGCGCACCGGCGGAAATCCACATGCGGCCGAAGTCGCTGTTTTCCGCCGGCTTCATGGGTGAGATCAACTTCCTGCAAGGGCGCGTGCGGGAGGCGGCCAACGATGGTGCCCGGGTCGAGACGCCCGTGGGAACCGTCGTCCTCCCGGCCGCGAACTTCACCATCCGCAAACCCGTACCCGGCGACGACGTGACGCTGTGCATCCGCCCTGAGCATTTTTGCGATGCAGCCAGCCATTCGGCGGTTCGGCTGGGCGAGGCGCACATCACCGCATCCGCGTTCTTCGGCACCCATTTCAGGTGCCACCTGGCGCCCATGGCAGCCAATCAGTTGAGCCTTGTCGCGCACATGCCGCAAGCATCCGCGGTGAGGCCCGGCGAGCGCATCCCGCTCGCGCTCGATCCCTCCGGCGTGACCGCACTGGCTGTGGCGTAAGGGGCAGCGCGATGTTGAGGATTTCCGCTGACAAATGGTATGCCGTGAGCCGTCTCGATGATGACGTCACCTACATCTGCGAGCCGCACATCAAGGAATTCTACCGCTGCAACATCTGGCATGTGCGCGGGCGCGATGCCGACATGCTGGTCGACAGCGGCATGGGGGTCGTCTCGCTGCGGGAATGGGTGCCGCTCGTTACCGAGCGGCCGCTGGTCGCGGTCGCCAGCCACACGCATTTCGATCACGTAGGCTGTCATCACGAGTTCGAGTGCCGGGCGGTTCACGCGGCTGAGGCCGATCTCCTCGCGCAGCCGACGCGCGCCAATACGCTCGCCGATCCCTACGTCACCGACGACATATTCGACGCGCTGCCGCCGGAGCCCTATTGCTCGAAATGCTACGGCGTGAAGACCGCCCCGGCCACGCGAATCCTGCAGCACGGCGACGTGATCGACTTGGGCGACCGGCATTTCGAAGTCGTCCATACGCCCGGTCATTCGCCCGGCGGGATCGCGCTGTGGGAGAAGCGGACAGGCATCCTCTTCTCCGGGGACATTCTCTATGACGGTCCGCTGATCGAAGACACCTACCACTCCGACGCCGCCGACTATCTGGCCTCCATGAAGCGGCTGCTGGACTATCCGGTCCGCGTGGTTCACGGCGGGCATTTCCCGAGCTTCGACGGCGCGCGATACCGGCAGTTGATCCGCGACTGGCTCGACGCAAAGCGCGACCGTCCGACAGACCAACAGTTGCGCTGAGCAGGCCGCATACGAAAAGACTTTCGCGGTGCGGCATTCGGCTGGCCCCGGTCACGGTAAGCCAGGCGCAGGCTGCGTCGCGGTTTCCCGGCGTTTCGCCCCGCGGAACGAATGCCGCCATTTTTCTCGATATATCTTGAATTCCGATATATCGTGATCTATATCGGGATCATGAAAAATCATCCTCACTTCTTTCACCGCTTCTTCTCACCGTCCGACGAACGATCGGGCAGCCACGAACATCATCGCCACCGGCGTGGAGGCCGTCACGGCGGCCGCCTGTTCGACTACGGCGATCTTCGCCTGCTGATGCTCGCGATGATCGCGAAGACGCCAAGCCATGGCTACGAACTGATCAAATCGATCGAGGAGAGGTTCTCCGGCGCCTACTCGCCCAGCCCAGGCGTGGTCTATCCGACGCTCGCCTGGCTGGATGACATGGGCTATGCGCGGATCGACCAGACCGATGGCGGACGCAAGCGCTATAGCGTCACCCCGGAAGGCGAAGCATTCCTTGCAGCCAACCAGTCTCTTCTCGACGAACTCCTCTCCCGCGGGAAGGGGGATGGCGAAGGCGGCAGGAGGGACATTCCGCTGCCGGTGCTGCGGGCCATGGAAAATCTCAAGCTTTCCCTGCGTTTGCGGCTGAAAAGCGGCCCGCTCGACGATGCGGCGGCCGAGAAGATAGCCGCCGCCCTCGATCAGGCCGCGCAGATCGTGGAGCGCAGCCGATGACGGACATGACTTCCGGCAACGACACTTTCGCCAATTCCGGCGTCAGAAGCGCCGCGGATATCGCAACCGAGCATGCCAGCCGGTACTTGCAGCAGTTGTGCAAGCATTTCGCGCACAAGCGTCCCGTCGAATTCGACAGCCAATCGGGGCACATCACCTTCGGCGTCGGCGAATGCCGCCTGAGGGCCGACGATACCGTGCTGCGGATTTCGCTCACCTCACCGGATCAGGAGCAGATGGCGCAGCTACAGGACGTGGTCATCCGCCACCTCGTCCGCTTCGCCTTCCGTGAGGAGCTCGCTGTCACCTGGCGCGACGGCGAGTGACAGAGTCGTCGCATTGGTAGCCGAAGATCGGCCGTCATTCGAAATAGGTGGCGATCCTCTTGCCACCGATCTCCTGCACGACGAAGGAGGTTCCATAGATCGCCTCCAGAATGTCGGGCCTGACGATCTCCTGGGGCGTGCCCTGGCAAAGCACGCGGCCGTCCTGCATGGCCACGATCCGGTCCGAATGGCAGGAGGCGAAATTGATGTCGTGCAGGACGACGACGACCGTCTTGCCAAGCTCGTCGGCGGCCCGGCGCAAGAGCCGCATCATCGTCACCGCGTGCTTGATGTCGAGATTGTTGAGCGGTTCGTCGAACATCATGTACTCGGTGTCCTGGCACAGGACCATGGCCACGAACGCGCGCTGGCGCTGTCCGCCCGAGAGCTCGTCCAGGAATCGGTCGGCCAGCGGCTTCAGGTCGAGATAGGCAAGCGCCTCCTCGATCAGGCGCGCGTCGTCACCCGTCAACCGCCCTTTCGAATGAGGGTAGCGACCAAAGGCAACGAGATCGCGGACGGTCAGCCGCGCGGTCAGGCTGTTGTCCTGGCGCAGGATTGACAGGCGCCGCGCCAGGACATCGCCGGGCGTCTTCGTCACATCCAGCCCTCCCACCGAGATTGCTCCGCCGTCCATGCCAAGCAGACGGCAGATCATCGCAAGCAGCGTGGATTTCCCTGCTCCGTTCGGCCCGATGATCGAGGTGACCCCGCCGGCGGGTAGCGTGAGGGTGACGCCATCGACGACGCATGTCTGGCCGTAGCGCTTGGTGGCCTGCTCGATTCGGATCATCGAAGAGCTCCCCTGACAAGAAGAATGAGGAAGACGAGTCCGCCCGCAAACTCGATGATGATGCCGAGCGCCGTGTCGAAGGCGAAGATCCGTTCGAGCACGAGCTGCCCGCCGACGAGCGTCGCTGTGGCGATGAAGACGGCGACCGGAAGGACGAGGCGATGACGGCTCGTCGGCAGTATCTGGTAGGCGAGGCTTGCGACGAGCAGGCCGAAGAAAGTGACAGGTCCCACCAGCGCCGTGGAAACAGAAACGAGAACGGCGACGATGACGAGGATGGCCAGCGTCGTGCGGCGATGATCGATCCCGAGACCAATCGCCGTATCGCGGCCCAGCGCCATGACGTCGAACCTGTGGAAGATGCGCAGCGCGACAAGGCTGGCTGCCGCGACGAGAACTGCCGAGATGCCGAGCAGGCTCGGATCGACGCCGTTGAAGCTTGCGAACAGGCGATCCTGCAGAACGATGAATTCGTTGGGATCGATCACACGCTGCAGAAAGCCTGAGACGCTGCGAAAGAACACCCCGAATATCACGCCGACCAACATCAGGAGGTGGAGGCTGCGCGGGCCGCTCGAGAACAGCCAGCGATAGAGCAGGCAAGAAAACAGGATCATGATCGTGCATTCGAACACGAACATGGCGCGGGGATCGAGGGCGGATACCGTGCCGGCGCCGAGCGCGAAGACGAGGCAGGTCTGAATCAGCACATAGAGCGCATCGAAGCCCATGATGGAGGGCGTGAGGATCCTGTTGTTGGTAATCGTCTGGAAAAGAACGGTCGATACCGCGATGGAATAGGCGACCAGGAGCATCGCCGCCAGCTTGGTGGCCCGGAAGGGAAGCACGAAGCTCCAGTTGCCTTTCGCCCCAAGCGTCATGAACAGGATGTAGGCGAGCGCTGCGAGGCCGCCGGTCAACACGAGCGTTCGCAGAGCCCTGGAATCTCTTCGCCCATCATGCTGCACGACTGTTCCTCCGCAGCACGAGATAGAGGAAGAACGCGCTGCCGATGGCCCCGAGTACGGTTCCCACCGGGATTTCGAAGGGCGCGATGACGCTGCGTCCGATGATGTCGCATGCAAGGACGAGTCCGGCGCCCAACATGGCCACCCAGGGAAGCGAGCGGCGGAGCCGGTCGCCAAGCGCCATGCTGACGACGTTGGGGACGATCAGTCCGACGAAAGGTACCATGCCCACCGACACGACGACGCAGGCGGTCACCATCGCGACGATCACCAGGCCGAGCATGACCACGCGGCGATAGTTGATACCGAGATTGCTGGAAAAGGCCTCGCCCATGCCCATGACGGTGAACCGGTCGGCGGCGAAATAGGCGGCCACGGTCAGGCCCATGGACAGCCAGAGCAGTTCGTAGCGTCCGCGCAGAACGGCAGAGAAGTCCCCAGTCGTCCATGCGCCCATCGACTGGAGGAGATCAAAACGATAGGCGAGAAACGTCGTGACGGCGCTAATGACCCCGCCGAGCATGATCCCGACCAAGGGTACCATCAGCGCCGACCGCAAGGGGATCTGCCGCAGGATTGCAAGGAAGAGCGCGGTGCCGGCGATTGCGAAGAACGTCGCGACAAGCATGCGGGCATAGACCGGAAGCCCTGGTGCGAAAAGCATGACCAGCAGAATGCCGAGACCGGCCGATTCCACCGTGCCCGCCGTGGACGGTTCGACGAAACGGTTCTGCGCCAGCATCTGCATGATGGTCCCCGACACCGCCATCCCCGCGCCGGCAAAGATCAGCGCGAGCGTCCGCGGAATGCGGCTGTCGAGGAGGACGAGCCACGTCTTGCCGTCCCCTGCCGAAAGCGACGCGAGCGTGACGTCGCTGACGCCGAAAAACATGCTCGCGGCGGCAAGGGCGACCAGGATCAGGAGCGCTGAGGCGAACTTCAATGGAGGACCCGACAAGGATGAAAAAAAGCGATCCGGCCGTCCGCTCGGAGCGGACGACCGGAACTGCCAAATGCTTTGATGATCACTCGCCCGCGAAGGCGGTGGTCAGCTGGTCGATCGTCCTTTGCATCGACTGGATGCCCCCGCCGACGACATACCACGATGCCGCATCGAGGTAGACCACATGCCCGTTCTTCCAGGCCTTGGTCTGCCGTACGATCTCGTTGTCGAGGAACGTTGCGGCCGCCGTGCCTTCCTGCCCGATGGCAGCATCGCGGTCGATGACGAACAGCCAGTCCGGGTCGGTCTCCAGGATGAACTCGAAGGAGATCGCCTGTCCGTGGTTGCTGCTCTTGCCGGGCTTGAGATCCGTGGCTGCCGGAACCACGCCATAGTCGTCGTGCAGCACGCCAAAGCGGGAGCCGGGGCCATAGGCACTCATCTTGCCGCCGGTGGTCAGGATGAGCAGGCCATTGCCGGCTCCCTTCGCCTTCTCCTTGAGGGCGGCGGCCGAGTTCTCGAGCTTGCCGATCAGGGTCTCGGCCTCAGGTTTCTTGCCGAACAGCGCGCCAAGCGTGCGGACATTTTCCTCGGCACTCGCCTTGAAAGCCTTCGCATCGACGGAGAGATCGATCGTCGGTGCAATGCGCGAAAGTTCGGCATATTTGGCGGCCGACCGGCCTCCGATGATGATCAGATCGGGCGCTACGGCACTGACGGCCTCGTAGTCCGGCTCGAACAATGTTCCCACCTTGGCATACTTCTCGCCTTCGTAGGCCTTGAGATATTCAGGCTTCCGGCCACCGGGTACGCCGGCGACTTCGACCCCGAGGGCGTCCAGCGTGTCGAGGCTCGCCATATCGAACACGATCACCTTGGCAGGCGTGGCAGCCAGGGTCGTCTCGCCCTGCCTGTGCTTGACCACTATGTCGTCGGCCTTGGCCGGGAGCGCCAGCGAGGCGACCGCAAATGCCGTGACAAGCAGGCTCGTGAGTTTGGTACGGATCATGTTTCAGCCCTTCGTTCTGCGGCTCTGAATTCGTGTCGAATGGTTAAAATTTGGTGGCCATGCTGACCCAGAAACGACGTCCTTCTTCCACCGTGTTGAAATCGGTCTGCTCGATGTCCTTGTCGAACACGTTGTATACGGCGCCGCTGACGGTGACGCTCTCGTTCAGCGCGTAATTGACGCCGAAATCCAGGGTCGTGTAGGCGCCATATTTCCTGCCCTCGATACCGTTGATGGAGACGACCTCTCCGTTGCTGCCGATGCGCGCGCCGGCGGCAATCTCGGAGCCGTGGTAGTTTGCCGATGCCCAGGCGCCGAGGCCCTCTACCGGCGTCGTCCAGTCCGCGCGCAGGAAGCCTGCATGTTCCGGCGTGCGCGCCAGCGGGAAGCCCATGTAGTCGCCGGTCTTCTGCTCCGAATGGGTGTAGGTGTAGCTTGCCCGCAGGACGAGGTCGCTGGTGGCGTACCAGCTGGCGGTCAGTTCGACGCCCTGGATCACCGCGCTGTCGACGTTGTAGTTGTACCAGAGGACGTAGTTGGGGTCTTCGCTCCAGCGCACCGGATTGCCGCTCGCATCCAGGACGCGGGCATTGGTGATCTTGTCGTCGAAGTCGGTGTAGAAGTAGGTCGCGCCCAGCTCGACGTCGCCGTTGTCCCAGAGGGCGCCGACTTCATAACTGGTACTGGTTTCTGCCTTCAGCGAGGGATCGGCAATGATGACGCCGCATGGGTTGGTCCCGGGCGGCAGCGTGCTCGGAGAGCCATAGTAGCAGCCTCCGCCGCCGGTCGTATAAGCATAGCCGGGTGCGATCTGTCGGATGTCGGGCGCGCGGAAGCCGGTGGAGATGCCGCCCTTGACCGTCAGTTCGCTCGTTGCGTCCCAGACGCCGTAGATGCGCGGGCTGAGGTGATTGCCGTACTCTTCATGATAGTTGGACCGAAGTCCGGTGGTGAGGGCGAAATCGTCTATGATTCGCCATTCGTCTTCTGCGAATAGCGCCCATTGCGTTGCCGAGAAGGTGTGGTTCTGTCCGTCGCGAAGGCCCGGGTTCTGGTCGGTGAGCCGCGCTTCGAAATATTGTCCGCCGGTGACCAGCGTGTGCGTGCCGAAGAGCTCGAACGGCGTCGTGAACTTGCCGTCGATGACGGTATTGCGAACCTCGGGCGAGCGCGGGTTCATCGCAAGTCGCCCTTCGGCCGGCGCGTAGGTGTAGGTCTCCCGGCGCGCCCATTCCTGCTGGATGGAGAATTCCGACGTGGTCCAGCCCCATCGCCCGGTATGCGACAGCGACCAGTGATCGCGGGAGTTGTCGTTATAGCTTCCGTTCGCGAGCTCCTCGAGCGTGTATCCCGCTGACTGGTCGCGCCGTACCGTCGCGGTACCGCCCTCGAGATAGATGTCGTGGTCCTCGTTGGGCGTGAATGTCAGCCTGCCGGTGAGGTCGTGGTCGCGATTGCCGGCAATGCCGCCCAGGAAGTTGTCCTCGCCGCGCTTGAGCCCGCGCCCCCACAACTGCATGCCGATCGTGTCCTGCAGCAGGGGCCCGTTAACATAGAAGGATGCCTGGCCGGAATTGCCGTAGCGGGAATGCTGCTGGATCGTTGCGTCGGTGCTTACCGAACCCGACCAGCGGTCGCCGACCTTCCGGGTGATGATGTTGATGACGCCGCCCATGGCGTCGGACCCGTAGAGAGAGGACATGGGGCCGCGCACCACCTCGATCCGTTCGATCGCCTGCACCGGGGGAACGAAACTCTGTTCGAAGCCCGAATTGCCATTGGTGCGTGCGTCGCGGGTACTCTGGCGCTTGCCGTCCACCAGTATCAGCGTGTAGTTGCCGGGCAGGCCACGGATGTAGATGTCTTTTTCGTTGGCTACGCCCGTCACCGTTACGCCCTGGACATTCCGCAAGGCGTCGGCCAGATCGCGGAACTGCCCCTTCTCGAGTTGCTCGCGGGTGACCACGGTGATGCTTGCCGGCGCGTCCTTGACGTTCTGTTCGAAGCCCGACGCCGTTACCACGACCTGCTCGAGTTCGGTCACCGCGTTCTCGGCAGTCTCCTGGGCTCTTGCAGCCATCGGGGTCGCCAGGAACGTCCCGGCCATCGCGGCCCCGAACAGCCTCTTCAAAACTGCTGCGCCTTGGCCTCCATTCGAGACCCCTACCCTCTTGCCATTCATTCTCAACCGCGCCCCGACTTCACATTCACGTCATTCGCGACGTTTAAACTGGAGATTTTTTATCCAGTTACTTAGTGCGAACCGAACGGGCAACGCGGTTGTTTTAGACTCATTATAAATTCGAAAAATCGCAAATCGCATCGTACGACGTCGGGGATCACCATGAGCAAAGTCCAGGAAAAATCAGAGCCCAAGCGATCGGTCCGTCCCGCCGACCTGCGGTTGCTGATGGTGTTCGATGCGCTCATGCGGGAGGGCAGCGTGGCAAGGGCCGCAGCCAGCATGGGCCTGCAGAGCCCGGCCGTCAGCCGCATGCTGGGGCAATTGCGCGAAATCTACGGCGACCCCCTATTTCTGCGGACGGGAAAGGGGCTGCGGCCGACGCCGCTCGCAGATAGCGTGCGCCTGCGGCTTCGCGCACTTGCGACCGAGGTCGACAGTCTTTTTGCCCCGGCAGCCGTTCCGAAACCCGCCGGGAACGATCCTTCCATCGGTTGGGAGGGACCGGCGCTGATCGAGGCGCCGCCGCTTGCCGTTCAACCCAACGACGTCCTTGAAGGCGCACCGACGCCGATTTCGATTGCGACCAAACTGGCGGGAATTGGCCACAACGCCAATCCGCAACGTCGTCTTGCAAAATACATCGCCACCACCTGCGCCGGGCAGGGGCACAGCCGGCCGCTGGCGATCGATGAAGCCGAGGATGCGCTGGGGATCATCCTGCGCGGCGAGGCCGACCTTCTCCAAATCGGGGCGCTGCTGTCGACCCTGCAGTTCAGGGGCGCAACGGCCACGGAGCTGGCGGGCTTCATTCGTGCGGCACGGCTGCAGATGGGAGCGCAGGAAGCGGCCGCAAGCCGGGCGGACCTCGACTGGCCGGCCTACATTTCTCCCAAGGTCAGGACAGCGCCCTGGTTCATCCAGGCGGCAAGGCTCGTGGCCTCGGCCGGGTATCGCGTGCTCCTGCATGGCCATTTCGGGGCGGGCTCGGAGGCGGGCAAGCTCGAGCTCGCCGCCCAGCTGACCGGAATACCGGTGTGCTCGTCGATAGAGGGGGCAGAGCGCGCGCTGGACGACGCAGGCATTGCCTATATGCCACTGGCCGCCTTCGCCCCGCAACTACAGCGCCTTATCGGGCTTTATCCGCTACTGGAGATGCGTCTGCCCATCAACGCGATGACGCATCTGCTGAACCCGCTTTCGGCACCCGCAGTCGTTCTCGGGGTGTCACGCGCGTCCAGCCAGGACATCCAGCGCGACACGGCCAAGCTGCTGGGCATCCCGAACCTCGCCATCGTCGGCAACACCCGCGACATTGCGCAGTTCGCGCCCTTCCGTCCCACGGTCATCCATCGGCTGGTCGATGGTGAGGCAGTCGACACGTTCGTTCCGATGCGGCCGACCCCCGCGCGCCTCATGCCGACCGGGATGAATGCCAGAGAATACTGGCATGCCGTTTGGCGCGGGGCGGCCCGCGACGAGGCGGCGGAGACGGTCATCGTAACGACGGCGGCCGTCGCGCTGATGGCTCTGAAAAATGGTAATGCCGCCCATTTTGACGCGGCGGTGGCGTACGCGACGGAACTCTGGAAACGGCGCGCAGTCCGCACCACGGAGCGCAAGGTCAAAGCCGGGGGATGACGGGCGAGCTTAAGACGTGTCGCGGCTATTTGGAGCCGTTCTGTTGGCTTGTCTTGTGACAGTTTCCCCACTGCTTCGCCTGACCCCTGGCGACGCGCTGGTCGTCAGTTGACCGGCGTCAGCAGCGGCCTGCCGGCGAAAAACGCCGCCAGATTGTCGATGACGAGTCGCGCCATCCGATCCCGCGTTTCCTCCGTGCCGCTGGCGTGATGCGGATAGAGCACCACATTGTCCAGCGAAGCGAAGGCCGGATCGGGATTGGGCTCGTTCAGATAGACGTCGAGCCCGGCCGAAGCGATCCGCCCTTCCTGCAGGGCGCGGATCAACGCCGGTTCGTCCACGACGGTCCCGCGGGAGATGTTGACGAGGCTGCCGGAAGGTCCGAGCGCGTCGAGCACGGCGGCGGAGATGAGTCCCTCCGTCTCCGGGCCGCCGGGCGTTGCCACGAGCAGGATGTCCGCCCATTCGGCCAGCTTCACCGGATCGTCGAAGTAGGAATAGTCGATCCCGGCCTTCTGCGACCGGCCGTAATAGCCGATCGTCAAGCCGACGGCCTCGCAGCGTCTGGCGATCGCAAGCCCGATCCGTCCGAGGCCGACGATGCCTGCCTTCTTGCCGGCCGTCGAGGTGGTGAGCGGCATCATGCCGAGGCGGCCCCAGTCGCCGGAGCGGACATAGCGGTCACCCGCCACCAGCCGGCGTCGCGCGGCGAGCATCAGGAGCAATGCCATGTCGGCGACGTCGTCGAGAAGCACATCGGACGTATTGGTCAAGGTGATGCCGCGCCGCGTCATGGCGCCGACGTCCATCTGGTCGTAGCCGGCCGAAGAGCAGGCGGCGAGCTTCAGCGCAGGTAGCTTTGCAAGAAAGGTGTCGTCGATTGTCACGTGCCCGTTCACGACCATGGCGGTGCATTTGGGGCCGACCTCGACCAGCAGGGCGTCCCTCGCGTCGCCGGTCAGAAGATCGAGGCGATGAACAGAATAGGCTTCCTCCAGCATCGCCATCTGGCGGGGACGAAGGGGATAGGCGACCAGTACGTCGGGCTTCATGCGGGAACGAGTCCTTCTTCAGGGTTGCGTGCAGCGCGCCGGGCGGCCTGGATCTCGGGATCCGGATCGAGGCTGGCCGCGAGGAGCGCACGGGCATAGGACTCTTCAAGAGCCTCGAAGATCTGGCGCACGGTGCCCTCCTCCACAATCTCGCCTGCCTTCATGACGATGACGCGATTGGCGAAGTCCCGTATTACCGGCAAATCGTGGGCGATGAAAAGATAGGACATGCCGAACTCGCGCCGCAGCCCGACTAGGAGGTTTGCTCTGCTGCCGCGAGGAGACAATCACGGGGGCAATCAGTTGGCGCTTTCTGTGAACCCTTTCCAAGGGGCAAAAAAGCTTGCGACGGCTACAAAACATGATAATCGTTATCATGTTATAGGCCGTGATCGGCGTATTGTTTCCGAAATGCAGTTCGAAAAGTTGACTGGGATGACATCCTTCGGCGCGAGACCCGTCAAAGCAGATATTGCGCCTCGCCTATCTGATATGGACGGCTTGCGACATTGAACTACCGTCATTCCATGACGTGCCACACCGAAGGCATCCGGCTGAATGCGCCGGTCAGATGGCGGGGGCTGGACGGTCTCGTCGGCGTCTTCTGGGACGCGGAGGCTCATTCAGGAGCGAGTGGCTATTATCTCTCGCCCGATCCGCGCATCGTGATTTTCTTCAACGATGTGTCCTCCCAGATCCGCATATCCAATCGGAACGCCGAATTCGAGCGGCACCATCGCCCGATGACGCGGGCGATCTACGTGCCCGCCGGCGTCCCCATGTGGACGAGGTTTACCGCCGCGCATCGCTTTTCCCACCTGGATCTGCACCTCCACAAGGACCGGCTGCTTCGGTTCCTGGCACCGTCCGTGGGGGCGTCGGCCGCGTTGTCGGCCCTGCGCCGCCCGGTCGAAATCCAGGATGTCGGAGCGATCGAGACCCTGGCGGGGCTACTTGTCAGCGAAGTGGCAAACCCGTCGAAGCATGCAGTGTATACTGAAAGCCTCGTGGGCAGCATCGTTGCCGGCCTTCTCGACATCCCCACGCCCGACGACGCGCACACGAATGGCAGGCTGACCCAGGGGCAGATGAACAAGCTCGTGGCGCGGATCGACGGCCGCGGCGATTGCCGCATGACGGTTGCCGAAATGGCAGGTACGGTCGGCCTGTCGGAAAGCTGGTTTGCCAACGTCTTCAAGCAGACCACCGGCCAGACGCCGCTGCAATGGCAGCTGGGAAGGCGGATCGATCTTGCGAAGAAGCTCCTGTCGGAGAGCGAGCTGACCATCGCCGGCGTTGCCGCCCAGCTCGGCTTTTCCGATCAGGCACATCTCACGAAAGTGTTCCGGCAGATCGCAGGCGAAACCCCGGCCGCCTGGCGGCGCTTGCATCAGACCCGCTAGTCCCCTTTTGTGCCGCTTGGGATGCCCATCCGAAATGGATTCGGATGGGCCGATCGGATCCGCCTTACCAGGTCTGGCGTAGCGTGGCGAAGATCGTGCGGCCCGGATTGTAGAAATCGGCTCCGAAACCGCCATTGGCCACGTACTTCTTGTTGAAGACGTTGCTGATATTCAACTCCAGTGCGGTGTTTTGGGCGAGCTTGTAGGTGGCAGCCGCGTCGAAGACGACGCTGCCTCCGGTGCCGTTAATATTCTCCGCGGTAAAGTAGTACGAGCCCGTGTAGCGTGCGCCCGCGCCGACGGTCAGATCCCCGCGACTTCCGTTGCCTTCGAGCTCATAGTTGAGCCAGAGCGAGGCAATATGCTTCGGCACGAGCTGCATCCGGTTGCCCTCGTTGCCGGCGGAACCGTTCTCGACAATCTCGGAATCGAGATAGGAGTAGGCGGCAATCAGGCTGAAGCCGTTCTTCAGCTCCGCCTTTGCCTCAAGGTCCAGACCGCGGACCCGAACCTCGCCGATTGTGGACGGCAGCAGCGTGTCGGGATTCGTCACGGTGATGTTGTTCTTCGTCAGGTCGTACACGGCTGCGCTGAACAAGGCCGGGAACTCGTCGGGGCGGTACTTCACGCCGACCTCGACCTGCTCCCCGCGCTCCGGTTCAACACCGATCTCAGGTGGCGCGACCGACTGCGCATAGCTGGCATATGTCGCGATCTGTTCCGTCACCTTGTAGGTGAGCCCCACCCGGCTGGTGAACTCGCTGTTATCGCCCTTTGCGGGAGTGCCGGTGAGCCTGTTCGTCTGCGTCGTATCGATCCAGTCGTTGCGAAGTCCGACAGTGGCGATGAACCGCTCCGCGAAGGTCAGATCCTGCTGGACGTAGATTGCCTTGGTGGTCTGATCGCTGCCGATACTGTCGATCAACGCGAGCGACGACGGCGCTCCGGTGTAGACCGGGTTGTTCCAGTCGATGCCGGGCGCAGGTCCCCAGTAGGTGTCGTTGTCGGAGGATAGGTCATTGTACTCGACGCCCACCAGGCTGCGGCTCTCGACATTGTCGAAACTTGCCTCGTATTGCAGCCGCGCGTCGATGACGAAATTCCTGGCGGAATAGTCGTTGGCAAAGAAAGACCGGTCGGCGATCGTCGAACCGTCGGTCGGCGTGGCGGAAAGATAGGCGTAGCCGAAATCGGTCCTGGTGTCGCTGTAGCGCGCATTGGAGCTGAATGTCAGCCCCGAGCCGAAGTCGTGATCGAGCATGACGCTGACGGTATCCCGGTCGGTTCCGCGATAGTTGAAATCCGGCTCGCCAAAAAAGCGGCTTCTGTCGAAGTTCGTTCCGACCGGATGGCCGCCGCTGCCGGGAACGCCGTCACGGTCGAGGCGATCGTAGACGACGGTGAGACTGGTCGCATCGGTAGGCCGCCATGTCAGTCCCCCCATGAAGAACTTCTCGTCGTCCCGGGAATAATCGTATTCCGCCTTGGCGTCCTTGAACTTGCCGGTGAAACGATAGGAGAGCGTATCGTCGCTGGTCAGGTTGTCACCGAAGTCGAAGCCGGTTTCGGCGCGGTCATAGGAGCCGCCGGTGGCGTAGACTTCGCCGAACTTCTCGCTCTTCGGCCGCTTGGTCACGTAGTTGACCGAGCCACCCGGATCGGACACGCCAAATACGGTGGAATTCGCTCCCTTCAGCACTTCGATGCGCTCATAGGCATAGGGTTCTTCGCGCACGCCGCCGAAGGAGCTGCCCAGTGGCAGGCCGTCACGATAGGTGTAGGCGTCAAATCCGCGGATCGTGAAGAAGTCGTAGCGGTCGTCCGAGCCGTAAAAGTCCGCAGTGACGCCAGCGGTATACTGCAGGGCCTGCTCGATTGTTTCCGCGCCGCGTTCCTGGATTTCCTTGGCCGTGATCACCGATATGGAAGCGGGCGTATCGAGGATGTCGGTCGGCAGCTTGCTGCCGCTCGACGTCGTGGTCGCGACGATGGACTTGGAATCGTCGTCTCCGTCTGCTCCCTCGACGGTGATCGTTTCGAGTACGGTGGCGTTATTGGACCTATTGGCTTCCTGGGCGTGAGAACCGGTCGGCGTCAAGGCGATTAGTGCCGTACCCAGAAGGAGCGCGTCGCGATAGCGCATGCGCGCCTGCCGCTGATGGCCGCCATTCGATTCGTTGCTCATGATCAATTCCCAGACATTGATGTTGCGGTTGCCGGCGCGACCGCACGGTTTTCTTGAAGATCAGGCCCGGGGCATGCCCGCGCATTGAGGGACCAGGCGTCGACATGAAGTAGACGACTGGAACCACCTTGACCGGCTGATAACTTGAGAAGCTTTGTCCGGTATTGTAATTTTCCGTGTCTTTGTAGGAAACCCCGGAAAGTTTGCCGCTCTGTGGCATCGTGCCTGGCCGCAGGCTTGACGGGACTTTTTGAACCTGAAACTGAAAGTCCACTTAAACCGGACTGAGAGCTTTGCCAATGCTGCGCATCTTTGGTTTTTCCCTACCACTGGCTGCGGTGTGGCTGACGATTGCGGCGGTCGGCTGCGCCTGGGCGGGCGAAGGCACGACCTACCCGATCGTCATCAAGCATGCCCTGGGAACGACGACCATCGACAGGAAACCCGAGCGCGTCGCGACCGTCGCCTGGGCCAATCACGAGGTTCCGCTTGCGCTCGGGATCGTGCCCGTTGGTTTTGCCGCGGCCAATTTCGGCGACGACGACGGTGACGGGCTTCTCCCCTGGGTGTCGGAAAAGCTGGATGAACTGGGCGCGGGCAAGCCGGTCCTGTTCGACGAGGGGGACGGTATCGATTTCGAGGCGGTCGCCGCCACCAATCCCGATGTCATCCTCGCGTCCTACTCCGGCCTCAGCCAGGCCGACTATGACACGTTGAGTCAGATCGCGCCGGTTGTCGCCTATCCGCAATCTCCCTGGTCGACGGACTGGCGCGAGATGATCCGGCTGAACAGCGCTGGTCTGGGCATGTCCGCAGAGGGCGAAGGGCTGATCGCACGCATCGAAGACGAGATCGCCCGCGCACTCTCCATGCATCCCGGATTAAAGGGAAAGTCGGCCATGTTCGTGACGCATCTCGACACGAACAACCTGAGCATCGTCAATTTCTACACGGCGAACGACACCCGCGTTAAGTTCTTTGCAGACCTTGGATTGCACGCGCCCAAGAGCGTCGTCGAAGCCACGACGCCCGGTCAGTTCGCGGCAGGTGTCAGCGCCGAGCGGGTCGACGCATTTGATGACGTCGACATAGTCGTCACCTATGGCGGGCAGCCGCTGCTCGACGCCGTGCGCGCCGATCCGCTGCTTTCGAAGATGCCCGCCGTTGCCAGTGACGCCATCGTCATGCTCGGCCAGAATCCGGTAGGCACGGCCGCAAACCCGACGCCGCTTTCGATATCCTGGGTATTGAAGGACTACGTCGATCTGCTCGCCGCGGCGGCGGTAAAAGCGGCCGGAACGGCGAAATGATCTCCGAAAGCATAGGCGGGGCCGTCGCCCCGCGAGCGGGTGGGAACAGGATGCTGTGGCTGGCGGTCGTTGCCGCGGTACTTGTCCTGCTCTGCATCCTCTCCGTGGCGATCGGAACGCGGGAGGTCGCCTGGGCCGACATTGTCGCTGCGATCGGTGGCCGGGAAGATACCATCGCGCAAGCCGCCGTCGCGATGCGGATCCCGCGGACGCTGCTGGCGCTTCTTGCGGGCGCGGCCCTCGGCCTGGCCGGAGCGATCATGCAGGGTGTTACGCGCAATCCTCTCGCCGATCCGGGTATCCTCGGCGTCAACATGGGTGCGTCGCTGGCGGTGGTTGTCGGGGTGGCCTGGTTCAACATCGCCTCGGCCGACGCCTATATCTTTGCAGCCGTTCTGGGAGCCGGCGCTTCGGCGGTCTTCGTCTACGCCATCGGTTCGCTGGGACGAGGCGGAGCCACGCCCTTGAAGCTGGCGCTTGCTGGGGCAGCCACCTCGGTCGCGTTCTCTTCCCTGGTCATCGCCCTGGTGCTGCCACGCAACGACATTGCAGGCGGTATCCGCGCCTGGCAGATCGGCGGCGTGGGCGGCGCGACCTTCGAGCGCATGTCCCACGTGCTGCCGTTTCTTGTCGCGGGCTTCATCATCAGCCTGCTCTCGGCGCGGAAACTGAATTCGCTGGCCCTGGGCGACGACCTTGCCGCCGGTCTCGGCGAACGCGTCGCGCTGGCCCGGGCGTTCGCCGCCTTCGGCGCGATCCTGCTGTGCGGCGCCACGACGGCCGTCTGCGGGCCGATCGGCTTTCTCGGGCTGGTAGTCCCGCATCTGTGCCGGTTGCTGGTGGGGGTCGATCACCGCTGGCTGCTGCCGTTTTCAGCAGTGGCGGGTGCCTGTCTGCTTCTCGGCGCCGACATCGTCGGGCGGATCATCGCCCGTCCGGCGGAGCTGGACGTGGGCATCGTGACGGCGTTCGTCGGTGCGCCGTTCTTCATCTGGGTCGTCCGGCGGCAGCGGGTTCGGGAGCTGTGACGATGCTATCCCCGATCGTAGAGGCGCTCACCGAGGGCCGCAACCGCCGCGTTCGACGCTACAGGTTCGCGATTGCGGTGCTTCTGACCCTTGTGGCGGCATTGTTCATCCTGACGCTTTCGCTGGGACAGTCCTTCACGCCTCCTTCGGACGTCATTCGCGTGCTGCTCGGCAAGGACGTGCCGGGGGCGAGCTTCACTGTCGGGCAATTGCGGTTGCCGCGTGCCCTGCTCGCGATCCTGGCGGGTCTGAGCTTCGGCCTCGGCGGCGTCGCCTTCCAGATCATGCTGCGCAATCCGCTGGCAAGCCCCGACATCATCGGCATCAGTCTGGGCGCGAGTGCCGCCGCCGTCTTTGCCATCGTCGTTCTGCAGCTGAAGGGGCCAGTCGTCCCGGTCTTTGCCGTGTTGGCCGGCCTTGGTGTGGCGCTTCTGGTGTATGGGCTGTCGTATCGCAACGGGGTCGCCGGAACCCGGCTCATTCTGATCGGCATCGGCGTGTCGGCCATGCTGGAGAGCTTCATCGCCTACATTCTGTCGACCGCCCCTGCCTGGAGCCTGCAGGAGGCGATGCGCTGGCTGACGGGCAGCGTCAACGGCGCGCAGCTCGGGCAGGCGCTTCCGCTTGTTCTGGCGTTGGCCGTCTTCGGGGGGCTGCTGCTTTCCCGCATGCGCGACCTGGAGGCCCTCAGGCTCGGCGAGGACACGGCGGCCGCTCTTGGCGTTCCGGTCGCCAGAACGCGCGTCCTGATTATCGTTGCCGCTGTGGGGATGATCGCCAGCGCGACGGCGATAACCGGGCCGATCGCCTTCGTCGCGTTCCTGTCCGGGCCGATCGCCGCCCGTATCGTCGGGAGCAACGGATCGCTTCTCATTCCGTCGGCATTGATCGGCGCCACACTCGTGCTGGCGGGCGACTATTGCGGACAGTTCCTGCTGCCCGGCCGCTATCCGGTGGGCGTCATTACCGGCGCGCTCGGGGCGCCCTACCTGATTTTCCTGATCGTGCGCGTCAACCGCGCCGGAGGCTCGCTATGACCATACGCACGCTTACCGCACATGAGCTGTCGGCAGGCTACGGCGACAGCGTTGTTCTGGAAGGGCTGGACCTCGCCGTTCCGCCCGGCGGGATTACCGTGATCGTCGGTGCCAATGCCTGCGGCAAGTCTACGTTGCTGCGGACGATGTCGCGCCTGATCTCCCCGAAGAAAGGGCACGTGCTTCTCGACGGCAAGTCGATCCACCGGACCCCGCCGCGCGAACTTGCGCGAACGCTCGGCCTTCTGCCCCAATCTCCGATCGCTCCGGAAGGCATATCGGTGGCCGACCTTGTCAGCCGCGGAAGGCATCCCCATCAGGCGATGTTTTCGCGCTGGACGCGCAAGGATGACGAGGCCGTGGCGGCTGCGCTCGAGGCGACGAAAACCGTAGAGCTGGCGGAAAGGCCGGTGGACGAACTTTCCGGCGGACAACGTCAGCGGGTCTGGATCGCCATGGCGCTTGCGCAGCAGACGGAAGTGCTTCTGCTCGACGAGCCGACCACGTTCCTGGACATCAGCCACCAGGTCGAGGTGCTGGACCTGCTGACAGATCTCAACCAGTCGCGCGGAACCACCATCGTGATGGTCCTGCACGATCTCAACCTGGCGGCGCGCTATGCCGACTTTCTCGTCGCAATGGCGGATGGACGTCTGCACACCTGCGGAAAACCCGAAGACGTGCTGACCGAACAAATCGTGCGCAAAGTCTTCGGCCTGGAGAGCCGCATCATCATAGACCCGACTTCCGGTCGGCCGATCATGCTGCCGATTGGCCGGCACCGGATGGCAGATTGATGCCTCCCACGGTCGTCAGGTGCGGAACACCCCTCGCCGGCCAGATCAAGATTGAGGCAAAAAAAATGGGCCATCGGAAAACCGAGGCCCATAAAGTGTGAAGGTCAAAAACCTCCAGAGGGGAACAGCTGCTGCGGCGGCACTGGGAGGAAAACCGCCATGTGCATCAGCTGCAGGCACTATGATCGTTTTTTGACCAGATGGAAAACATTTTTTGTGCAATGCAGCTATGCGGCCTCTGCGTTGCTCGAGATTGTTCGGCCGGGGCCGGAACGAACGCGGCAGAGATGCCGCGTACGATTCCAGTAAGGGCTTAACCGCTCGATGAAGGCGACGGTCTCGGGATTATTTCGCGGGGTTCGGACCGACCCGCTTACCGTGGGTGACGCGCTCGGCAGCCTTGTGAACCATGGTGTAGGCGTAGTCGATGCCCATGCCGTAGGCGCCCGAATGCTCCTTCACGAGCGAAGTGACCGCATCGTAGGTTTCACGGCGGGCCCAGTCGCGCTGCCATTCGAGCAGGACCTGCTGCCAGGTGACCGGGATGACCCCGGCCTGGACCATGCGGTCCATGGCATACTTGTGTGCGTCGACAGAGGTGCCGCCGGAGGCGTCCGCCACCATGTAGATTTCGTAATCGGTATCGTTCAGGCAAGAGAGTGCGAAGGTGGTGTTGCACACTTCGGTCCAAAGGCCGGACACGACCACCTTCTTGCGACCGTTGGCGGCATTGCGGGCAAGGGCATCGCGCACATTCTGGTCGTCCCAGGAGTTCATCGAGGTGCGCTCGAGAATGTCGTTTTCCGGGAAGACGGCCAGCAGTTCCGGATAGGTATGGCCGGAGAAGGATTCAGTCTCCACTGTCGTGATCGTCGTCGGGATGTCGAAGATCCTCGCAGCCTTCCCAAGCCCCACGACATTGTTCTTCAGTGCCTGACGGTCGATCGACTGTACGCCGAACGCCATTTGCGGCTGCTGGTCGATGAAGATGAGCTGGCTGTTTGCGGGTGTCAGGACTTCGAGCTTGGACATTTGCTTTCTCCTCTGGAGCGGGCTGTCGCAGGAGCGACGATTTCAGTGGCGGGGGATGGGCCGGCTGCCGAACTCGTCGGCAGCCATCGATAATACATGGAAGAGCGGGATCAGGCGGCCAGCGGTGTAAGGTGTGCCTCGATCCTTTCGCGGTAGGGCTCGTAGCGGGTCGGCAGCTTCAGGGCTTCGCCGAGGTGGGCCGTATCCTCGTCCCGGTTGAAACCGGGCTCGTTGGTGGCGATTTCGAACAGCACGCCGCCCGGTGTCCGGAAGTAGATCGCCCAGAAATAGTCGCGGTCGATCACCGGCGTCACCTGGTATCCCGTGTCCATCAGCGCCTTGCGGACCGCAAGCTGGGCTGCGCGATCGTCGACCGCAAAGGCGATGTGGTGCACCGAGCCCGCGCCCTGCCGTGCATAGGAGGTCTGCGACAGCGCCTCGAGGTCGATGGCATCGGCACCATTGCCCCCCGGGATGATGAAGCGCGTCACATTGCCTTCGCTTTCAGCCTTCTGGTAACCCATGAAGCCGAGCAGCTCGGCGGTGGCGTCGGCCTCGTGCAGCCGCAGCCTTGCACCCGAGAAGCCGCGGATCGCCGTTTCGTCCTGAATGCCGGCGCCGGTCCAGGGCTTGCGGAGGTCGCCCTCCGTTTCGATCAGGGCCAGGCCCTCGCCGTCCGGCCCGTCGAAGCGAAGCCTGCGAGCACCGAAGGTCGTATCTTCCTGGAGGCCCTTGACGCCCTGGGCGATCAGCCGCTCCTTCCAGAAGGGCAGAGAACCTGACGGAATGGAGAACTGGGTTTCGCCGACTTCGCCTACGCCTGCGCGACCGCGCATGATGTCCGGGAAGGGGAAGTAGGTCATGACGGTGCCGGCCGAACCGTTTTCATCGCCGTAATAGAGGTGATAGACGCTCGGTTCGTCGAAGTTCACCGTCTTCTTCACCCGGCGCAGGCCGAGCGTATCGGTAAAGAAGGTGTTGTTCTTTGCTGCATCGGCAGCCAGGGAGGTGACGTGATGGAGGCCCTTGATTTCGGTGATCATGGTCTTGCCTTTCTGCATCGTTGTTTGTCTTTCGATGGGGGCATACTCGTCCGATTTGACCCTGGCGTGAATTGCAATAATAATTGTGATTGAATTGCGATTTATGGAATAATCAGATGAACGACTACAAGGCTTTGCGTACCTTCCTGCTGGCAGCGGAAAAGCGGAATTTTGCCCAGGTGGCCCGGGAGCTCGACATGACGCCGGCGGCGGTGACGCGGGCAATCGCGGCACTTGAGGAGGATCTCGGCGTTCAGCTGTTCGTGCGCACGACGCGCCAGGTCTCGCTGACGACGGACGGCGCGGTCTTCGCCGCGCAGATCCAGCCGGCACTGCAGGCCCTGGAAAACGCGCGCAAAGAGGTGGTGAACGCCAACAAGGCCGACCAGGGTCGCCTGCGGATCAGCGCACCGACATGGTTCGGCACCACCATCCTGCCGCCGATCCTCTCCGGCTTCCGGGAGCGCTACCCGAAGATCAACTTCGAGGTCTCGCTTGCGGACGGCTTCGTCAACATCCTCGAGGACGATTACGACCTCGCCATCCGTATATCCTCGGCACCTTCCGACAAATTCACGATCTGGAGAAAGATAAGCCCCGTTGTGCGCATTCTCGTCGCGGCACCGGGAAGCCGCTTTGCCGCGCTTCAGCACCCGAACGAGCTGGCGCCGGACGAATGCCTTGCCTATAGCGGGGAGAGCCGGCGCGAGACCTGGAACCTCTCGGACGGCAATGCCAGCGTGACGATTTCCGCCGGCCGCGCCTTCAGCGCCAATAGCGGCGACATCCTTGCCGATATGGCGGCGGACGGAGCGGGCGTGGCAATGCTGCCGAAGTTTCACGTCGCCGAGCACCTGCGGACCGGACGGCTGGTGCATGTGCTGCCGTCATGGTCGCCGCCCGTCCTCTGGCTGACCCTCTACTACCCGCCCTACCAGGCGCTGCCGCCACGCATCGCCGCATTCTCGAAGTTTTTCGAGAGCCAGATTCCAGCCTTCATGGTAACGCTCGAATAGGCGATCGTCCCGCGCCCCCGGCTTCGAATGCCATCCCTCCCCGCCTATCTTAAAGGCGGGTCTGCACCTCGGCCATCAGGGGAATGGCTGGCTGCGCTCCAGATTTCGTGCATGCAAGAGAGCCCGCCACGACTGCGCGCCGCAATGCGGACGCGAAATCAAGGCCGGCGTCGAGAGCGGCGGCAAGATATCCGCAAAAAGTGTCGCCGGCACCTACGGTATCAACGGGTGTGATCTTCAGGCCCTCGGCGCGGTGCACGTTTCCTTCATGAATGGCCACCGCTCCGTCGGCGCCCAGCGTCACGACGAGCGTGCGGCCGGAATGCGCATGAAGCCTCTTCATTGCATCCAGCCTATGTTGTTCCGACTGAACCGGTGCGCCGACCAGCGCTTCGAACTCGGTCTCGTTTGCGACGACGATGTCGGCTGCGGCGTAGAGACGGATGGCATCGGACGTCATCGGCGCGACATTGAAGATGGAGACGACACCTTTTTCCCGCGCCGCCACAAGAGCAGCCTCGACAGCGCGCGGCGGAATTTCCATCTGCAGAACGAGCGTCTCGCCTGCATTCATCCCTTCGAGCACGGAACGCGCGTCGCTCTCTTCAACCTGACCGTTCGCTCCGGGCACGACCACGATCGCATTCTCACCACCGGCGTCCACAACCACATGGGCGGTTCCTGTGGATTGTTCGACCGCTCGCACGAGCGACAGATCGACGGAGGCGTCCTTCAGCAGGGCCAGAGCTTCGGCACCAAAGGGATCGTGGCCAACGGCTCCCGCCATGCGCACGCCCGCACCGGCGCGACGCGCCGCCAGTGCCTGATTGGCTCCCTTGCCGCCGGGCGACGCGGAGGACTGCAGGCCGGCTACCGTCTCTCCAGGGCGTGGCATCTTGCTTGCGATGGCGACGAGATCCATGTTGATGGAGCCGAAAACCGTTATCATGTCTGTCCTGCCTTATTCACATCACGGATCGCTGCTGTTGTCTTCACGCTCGGCGGTCACATCGTCCTCGCCGATTTTCCGCAGCAGGTACAGCAATGCCACCTGTTCGGCGACGTTCAGCCTGCACATGGTCTTTTCGGTAATCGTCTTCGCTTTCGGATACATTTCCTCAAGCACCGCCTCGCCCGCCGGCAGCAGCGACATGATGACTTTCCGGCCATCATTGGCATCGCGCGAAATGTCGATCAGTCCGCGCGCCTTGAGCCGGTCGACGATGCCGCGGATGGTCGCCTGATCGACGGCCGTCGCCTTGACCAGCTCGGCCTGGGAAACCGGACCCAGGTCATGCAGGGCGCAAAGCGTCACGAACTGCACCGATGTCAGGCTGGGATCGGTGGCATTGTCCTGGAAGATCGCGAGGTGCCGCTGGTAGGCCTTCCGCAACAGGTGCCCCACCTGTTCGGTTACGCGATAGCGGTCCTGCCCATCATGTTCGTCCATGTCTCTACCTACAGCCTTCGTCTGCCGATCCAGCAATATGTTCCTTCTAGACGCCGAAACACCGCAGTAAAATCGGCCCGAGGCGGATGACCCCTAAAAAAGACGTAGCGGCTGCACAAGTGCTGGCAGCACGGGCTCCTCAGCCGGCTTATCCGCGATGGTGCAGGGCACCACCGCGGACGAAACGCCGGTTCATTCGAGCGCCTGGCTCTTCGTCTCGACATCGATCAGCCAAACGCTCAGCGCCCCCAGCAGCAGAAGCCCGGAGATGATGCCCAGCGCCAGCCCGAAGCTGCTGCTCATGATCGGTGCGACGATCGAGGGCGCAAGCAGGCCGCCGAAGCGTGCTACCGAGCCTGCGGTGCCCATGCCGCTGGCGCGCAGCCCCGTCGGATAGACCTCTGGTGTGAAGGCATAGATTGCACCCCAGGTCCCAAGCAGCGCAAAGCTCATGAGGAGCGACGCGCTCACCACCACTTCCAGTGTCTGCCCCAGCCCGTATGCCAACGTGCCGACGGCGCTCAGCAGAAGGAAGCCGATCAGGGTTGGCTTGCGGCCCCACCGTTCGACGCCGTAGGCAGCCAGCGCGTAGCCGGGCAACTGGGCGATTGCCAGGAGCACCAGAAAGAGCTGACCACGGAGGAAGCCGAACCCATCATTCGCCAGCTTGACCGGCAGATAGACGAACACGCCGTAATAGGAAACCGAGATCAGCAACCAGGCCAGCATCAAGAAGACGCTTCGGCGACGGAGTTCAGGCGATAGCAGGGCGGCGAGT
This sequence comes from Rhizobium subbaraonis, assembly GCF_900220975.1. Lineage (GTDB taxonomy): Bacteria > Pseudomonadota > Alphaproteobacteria > Rhizobiales > Rhizobiaceae > Mycoplana > Mycoplana subbaraonis. Next base: position 107,826 of record NZ_OBQD01000014.1, read on the forward strand.
GATTTGCTTTCGGGCTTCTGCGGCATCAGCGGTGGAATTTCCGTGGTATTGCCGTTGGCCTTCGCAACCCGCTGGAGGACCTGACGGGCCTCCGCCGACTTTCCTTTTCGGCTGAGGTAAAGTGGCGATTCCGGCACATAGAACCGCAGCCCCACACCGATGAGGGCCGGAAGTCCGGTGACGAAGAAGATCGTTCTCCATGCCTCACCGCCTTGGCTGCCTGCAGCAAGCGCCAGAAACGCGAGTGCTACGGTGCCGACGGCCCAGAAGCCTTCAAGCAGCACGAGCCAGCGTCCGCGACGATCGGCGGGCAGGAATTCGGCCATCATCGCATAGTCGACCGGCAGCGTGCCGCCGACGCCGACACCTGTCAGAAAGCGCGCAACATAGAGCCACTGCAGGTCGGGTGCGAAGGCCGAGGCGACGCCAAACACGGCATCCAGGATAATGGCGGCAAAAAGAACCGGCCGGCGACCAATACGATCGGCGAGGCGGCCGAAAACGAAGGCGCCGATGAGCATCCCAAGAAAGAACATCGTGCCGGTCTGCAGAGCTTGCGGAACGGTAATGCCGAAACTTGCAGCAATCGATGGCGCAGTGAAGCCGATTGCCAGGACCTGCATGGCGTCCGCGGCCCAGACCAGACCGAAGATGACAAACAGGCGACGCTGGAACGTGCCGACGCCGGCGGTTTGGATTGCTTGTTCTACTGAAACTGGTGTTTGCATGGAGACCCCTCATGTCGATTGATGCCAGATTTTCTTGTCGCGCCTCGCTGTGCGCGTGCCGTGATCTATCGTCACGTTGCTGGCCGCCATCGTCGGGCGGCCAGGGACTTGTTCGGCCAGTTCGCCTCAGCCGAAGTTGTGCTGCATTTCCTTCACGGCGATGTCGCCGTCGAGCACCATCGGCTCGTCATCGAGGAAGAGGCTGCAACCGCGCATCGGAATGTCCAGATGGCATGCGGTGTCGTTCGGGCCGCCCAGCTCGTTGTTCGGGCCGGTGGAGAACATGACGTTTCCGTAGAAGGAGCGCAGTTCCATGCCCATGCCGCCGCCGAAGTCGCAAAGGCCGTGCCAGTTGGCACGGTGGTCCAACCCCCAGCCGACATGCGACATGCCCATGCCGCGCGGATCGTTGAAGGTCTTCATGTAGGACTTGATGAGGTCGGCCTCGAGGCCTCCACGGATGTCCTGAATGAAGCCCTTCTCGATCGTGTAGATGACCGGCTCGCGGACATAGATGTTGAGCGGGAGCAGGACATCCCCGGGTGCCAGAACGATCTGGCCGTCGACGCCGTCGTCGGCAGCACCCGAGAACACGAAGGCCGCCGGCCAATGGTCCCAACGGCCTGCCTCGTCGGTGCAGCCGTATTCGCCGACCGTCGGATAGACGCCCATCTTGTAGAGAACGTCGGTACCCGCTTTGCTGGTGATCCGAAGGGTCTTCGCCTTCTTCATGTATTCCACGCCGACTTCGACGCGCTCGCGAAGCTGCTTTGTCGGCATGAGCCGGCCGAGCAGCGGCGCGGGTTCGACCGCCGTCAGAACACGCGCACCGGCGGCCTGGATCGCCATCTGTTCCGGACTGAACAGAAGGAAGATCAGGTCGACCACCATGTCCGCCTTCTTCAGCGCTTCGACGGCTTCGGGGTTTCCGGCAAGCCCGGTCTGGCCGACGGCCCAGCTTCCATCGCCGGGAAGCGGAGCAGGCAGGCGCAGATGATACATGCGCGCGCCCAGACGCTGGCCGGCTGCCAAAAAGGCATCAGCGTAGTCGAGCCGCTCGTCTCCCTGCGAGAGCACGACGACCTTTTCACCTTCATGAACGCCGCTCTGCTTCAATTGCTCAAGGCACAGTTCCGTGAATACACTTCTGTCCATCTTTGTCGGTCCTCTGGTTGGCTGTTCTTGTTTTCGTTCGTAACGCTATGTCGAAGGCTACGGACAGTTCGCGCCGCCGAAGGCTGCAATCGCATCCTCGCGGGAGACGACGTCGCCGTATTTGCTGTCGATGTCGAAGAGATTGGCATTGTGCGGATCGGGATGACGGTCGCCGACGCAGTCGCCGACGACGATCGTGCGGAACCCGTGCTGGACGGCGTCCACAGCACTGGCCCGGATGCAGCCGCTTGTCGAGCAACCGGCGAGCACGACCGTATCGATACCCTGCGCATGAAGATGCGAGGCGAGGCTCGTGCCGAAGAACGCGCTGGCGTATTGCTTGACGATCACCAGTTCGCCGGCAGCCGGCACCACTTCATCGCAGAACTCGGCCAGTTCGTTGCCCTCGACCATGGCCCTCATCACCGGCGCCTTCTGGACCCATATGCCGCCGTCGGCGCAATTTTCCGCCAGATAGAGTATTCGTGTATGGATCACCGGCACGCCGGCGCGGCGGGCCGCCTCGATCAGGTGAGGCGTGCGGGCGACTGCGTCGACCACACCGGGCGCATAGAGGGGGGAACCCTCGATCGTGTAGCCCTTAAGGAAATCGATGACGAGAAGAGCCGGGCGCTGGCCGAAGCCGATGCGGTTTCCCCAGACACCCTTGTAGTTGGCTTCGGCGCTCTGCATGGCGGGCTCCTCAGTATGCGCCGGAGAGCAACGCGCCGGCACCCGGCGCTACAGCCTCGAGGCCAAGCGCCTTCAGCATGCAGTATGTCGTCGCGACCGCTGCGGTCACGACCGGCTTGCCTGTCATCGCCTCGACCTTGGCGATCACCGGCAGCGAAGGCATCTGCACGCATGCCGACAGCACGATGACGTCCACCTCGGAGAGGTCGAGCGTCTGGACGATTGCCGGAAGGTTCTCCGGATCGTGGCGGGCGACGTCGAGATTGTCCGGGATTTCCAGGGCCCGCCAATCCATGACCTCGAAGCCTTCCTCGCGAATGTAGTTCACGACGAGTTCGGTCAGCGGCTTCATGTAGGGCGCGACGACCGCGATCTTCTTGGCGTTCATCACCTTCAGGCCTTCGACCAGAGCGCCGGCGCTGGTGACGACGGGAATGTTCGTGTCGTTCTCCTGCGTGCGTCCCCTCAGCCGCGCCTCGGACTGGCGGTGATAGCCGAGGCCCATTGCCATGATGGCGACGAGGCAGGCATAGCCCAGCACATCGACGCGGGCGTCAGAGAGCTCCACGGCGCAGCGGTCGGACTCGGCGTCCATCGCCGCCAGCTCTTCCTTCACGACCTTCTTCATACGCATGCGGCTCGAATGAAAGGTGAAGCGCTCCGGGCGGATCGACTGACGCGCCGTCAGCATCGCCGGGATTTCGGTTTCCATCGTGGTGTTGGAACTGGGAACGATCTGGCCGATTCTATAGATGTTCTGCACGGAATTTGTCCTCTGGTATCAGGCTTGCATTCGAACGAAGCGGCGTCGAAAGCACGCCGCAGCCTTCATCATCAGCGGGAGAGAAAGTCACCGAGTGCGGCGAAGAAGCCGTCGAAATCATCCCAGGGGATCATGTGGCCCGCGTTCTCGACGCGGGCGATCTCGATTGCGGGGTTGAGCGCTAGCGCTTCGTCTATATCCGCCTGCTCTATCACGCCGCCGCGTCCCGCCACCATCAGCATCGCAGGAACCGAAAGCTTCGGCAGGTCGGGGAAGATGTCGTCCTTGTGGAAGTCCTCGAAGGCGGTGACGATCGCCGGTTCGTAGCAGGTATGCAGCCACTCGGCGCGCAGCTTCAGCTGTTCTTCCGTCCAGGTCGGGCAGAAGGCCTTCATGCCTTCGGCGTCGATGCCCTTCAGGGAGAGCCGGATGGAATCGACGTACCAGGGCAGCTTGCTCGGATAGGGGCGCCGCCCGGGACCGGAAACCGGGGGATCGACGAGCACGAGACGAGAAAACGCCGCAGGCTTCATGTTCGACGCACGGATCGCGATACGGGCGCCCATCGAGTGTCCGAGCAGCGCAGGAGCGTTAAGCTTCAGTGCCTCCGCAAAGTGGACAACGTCGGAGGCCATCGAATCCAGGCCGTAGTCGAGATCCGGCCCGGTCGAGGAAAGTCCCCGACCGCGAACATCCAGGACATAGACATCGTGGTTTTCCGCCAGCCGTTCCGCGACGAATCCCCAGGTGATGGCCGGGCTGGTGATGCCCGGAACAAGCACGACCGGAGTCCCCTTGCCGCCATAGCGAAGGTAGTGCTGGCGGATACCGTTGGCGAAGATATTCGCGCCGTACAAGAACTGCCCGCTCATGCTGCGCTCTCGCTCTTCAGCGGCTGCGCATAGACGTCATACCCATAAACCCAGGACGGGTCTTCCTGGTGCAGCAGGAACGTATTGGCGTTGGAGACCGTCTGAACGCGGGTGGCGCGGTCGCGGCGGTTGACCTCATAGAGCTTGAAGGCGGTGGCGTAGCCGCTGATCCCCGTCTCCTCCAGGCAGCGCGTCAGCATGGCGGCATCTTCGATCGCCATGGCAGCGCCTTGCGCCATATGCGGCTTCATCGGATGGCAGGCGTCGCCCAGCATCACCAGGCGGCCGCGGCTCCAGAGCGGCAGCGGATTGCGATTGAAGAGCGGCCACTTCGTCACCTCGTCGGTGGATTCGATGAGCGCCTGAATGATGGGATGGTAACCCTCGAACTCGGAGGCCATTTCCTCGCGGCTGCTTTCGACGAACGCCGAGTCGAACTCCCAGGCGGGATGTGGAACGCCGGTGACATAGTAGTATTCGTCACGCCGGCCGGTGGTGTAATAGACCATCATGTGACGATCCGGGCCCCACCATTTCACGCAGTCCTCGAACTCCAGGTCGAACTTCTTCAGCTTCTCGGCGGAGATCAGGGCGCGATGGCCGACCCAGCCGCTGTAGTTCGGCTTCTCGTAGCCGAGCAAAGTTTCGCGCACCTTGGAATTGATGCCGTCGGCACCGATGACGATGTCCGCGCGAACGGACGTTCCGTCTTCGAATTCCAGCATGACGTCGGTGCCGTTGTCGTCGATGCGGACCAGCTTCTTGCCGAAGTGCAGCGTGCCCGGCTTCAACTGATCGCATTGCAGTGCCTGCAGGTCGCCCCGGTGGACCGTGCAATAGGTCGCGCCATAGCCATCGAGGGGAATGCGGGACAGGTAGTCACCCGTAAGGCCGTCGCGGCTGAACCAGTGGCTCGGCGTGCTGCTGATCGCGACAACCTGCTTGTCCACGCCGAACCGCTCGAAGATCTTGAGCACGTTCGGACCCATGTGGATACCCGCTCCTAGCCGCGAAAAGCTGGGCGCCTGCTCGTAGACATCGACATCGAACCCGGAATGCTGAAGCAGAGCGCCGGCGACAGCTCCGCCGAGGCCAGCCCCGATAATTGCGATTTTCTCTTTTCTTTCCGTCATGATGACCCCCTCGCGGCGACGAACCGAATGCCGCCTTTTTGGCGTTTGCTATTGGCGCGATAATAAGCGTGTACGCTTTAAATGACAATAGCAAAATGGCGGGGTGGGCGGCAGATCACGCAGATGATTCAACTTGATGCGCTCGATTCTGTTGTTTTGTCATCCTTATTCATCATTGCCATTCATCAAGTTATAGCGTATACGCTGGTTATAAATATAAGGGGCGCACCCGGCGAGCGCGTGGCGGAAGATCGCGCGTCGCATCGGAGTGCAAATAGAAATCTGACGTCGACGGCCGTCGTCCGTCGCGGGAATGGGAGTGATTATGGCCATTATTGCCATCTTGCGCCGGGCAGAGCTCGCGCAGTCGGGCGACCGGGCACCCTGCTGTTGCGATCGGGGATGATCCGGTGGTCGCAATACCGATGCAAATCAACGTCAACGGCGAGGCCTGCAGCATCGAGGCCGATCCAAAGACGCCCCTTCTTTACATCCTGCGGAACGATCTGGCCCTGAACGGGCCGAAATACGGATGCGGGCTCGGCGAGTGCGGGGCCTGCGCGGTCCTGGTCGATGGGCGTGCAGTGCGCTCCTGCACCATACCGCTCTCGGCTATCGCAGATCGCGAGGTCATCACACTGGAAGGGTTGGCCACGGGCGAGGAACTCCATCCCGTGCAGCGTGCCTTCATCGAGGAGGCCGCCGCGCAATGCGGCTATTGTCTGAACGGAATGATCATGGCGACTGCGGCCCTTGTCGCGGCAAAGGTGAACGCCGACGAGGCCGATATTCGCGAAGCTCTGCGGCATCACCTCTGCCGCTGCGGAACACATATGGAAATCTTGGCGGCGGCGCGGCGGGCAGTGCGCTATGCGCAGTCCGAGCGTCAAGTCGCCCCGACGTCGGAAGCGGAGAAGCAGGCATGATCCGGGATGAAGAACAGTACGGATCCGCTACGGCGGCTGCCTCCGGGCAGCTCTGCGTGTACGCTGCCGGCGCCGGCGGCCGCATCTATCTTTCGATCGATCAGGCCGGTGTCGTCCGTGCCTTCAACGGTCACGTCGACCTCGGCACCGGAATACGCACTTCGCTGGCCCAGATCGTGGCCGAAGAGCTGGACGTTCCGTTCAGCCATGTCGAGATGATCCTCGGCGATACCCGGACTGGCCCGGACCAGGGTGCCACGATCGCGAGCGAAACCATTCAGGTCACGGCGATCCCGCTGCGGCAGGCGAGCGCCACGGCCAGAGCCTATCTCCTCGACAAGGCAGCGGCGCACCTCGACGCGCCAAGGGACAGGATCATCCTCGACGAGGGGATGATCCGGGGGAGCGAGGGCGAGAACTGGAACATTCCGATCGGCGACCTGATCGCCGGCGAGGACATAAGGCTGGAGATCGACCCGGATGCTCCTGTCAAGCCGGTCTCGTCCTATCGGCTGGTCGGCGCGTCGCGGCCGCGTGTCGATATCCCCGCCAAGGCGACCGGAAAATGGACCTATGTGCACGACGTGCGCGTGCCGGGCATGCTGCATGGCCGTGTTGTTCGCCCGCCTTACGCCGGCTTCGATCACGGCGACCACGTCGGAAACAGCCTGATTGCGGTGGACGAGGCATCTGTCGCTCATATCGACGGCCTCGTCGCAGTCGTGGCGATCGGGGACTTCGTCGGCGTGGTGGCCACGCGCGAGGAGAATGCGGCCGAAGCAGCGCGGAGCCTGAAGGTCGACTGGCGCCCTGCTCCCCATCAGCCGGACCTGAATTCGCCCGAGAACGCCCTTCGCGCCAATCCGGCGACGCCACGCAAGCTTGCCGACAGGGGCAATGTCGATCTCGCACTGGCGGCCAGCCCGCAACCGATGGACCGAACCTACGTCTGGCCGTACCAGATGCATGCCTCGATCGGTCCCTCCTGCGCGGTCGCGGACTATCGCGACGGTCGGCTCACGGTGTGGTCCGGTACGCAGAATCCGTTTCCGATGCGCCGCGATCTGGCCCTCCTGCTCGACATCCCCGAAGACGTCATCGTGGTGGAAAGGCTCGAGGCGGCCGGTTGCTACGGGCGCAACTGCGCTGACGACGTGACCGCCGATGCCGCCCTTCTGTCGCGCGCGGTCGGCGCGCCTGTGCGCGTCCAGCTGACCCGCGAGCAGGAGCATTCCTGGGAGCCGAAAGGTGCGGCCCAGGTGATGGATGTTCGCGGAGGTCTGGATATGGAAGGCGGGCCGGCGGCCTACGATTTCCAGACGCGATACCCCTCCAACCTCGCCCCCACGCTGCCGCTCATTCTTACGGGCAAGGTGCCCCCCATAGCGGACGTCTTGCAAATGGGGGACCGGACAGCAATCCCGCCCTACGCCTATGGCAATCTGAGGGTGACCGTCCACGACATGCCGCCGATCGCGCGCGCCTCGTGGTTTCGCGGCGTCTCTGCGATGCCGAATACGTTCGCGCACGAATGCTACGTCGATGAGCTTGCAGCCGCAGCCGGCGTCGATCCCATCGAGTACCGGCTGCGCTATCTGCACGATCCGCGCGCGGTCGACCTCGTGCGCGCGGTCGCCGAGCGGTCGAAGTGGGTTCCGCATACGACGCACGGCACGCTGGGCGGCGAAGGAGACCTGCTTTACGGGCGTGGCTTCGCCTATGCCGTCTACGTGCACGGCAAGTTTCCCGGAACCGCCGCCGCCTGGGCGGCGTGGGTGGCCGACGTCGCGGTCAACAAGAAGACCGGCGAGGTCGCGGTGACCAAGGTGATCTGCGGCCAGGATTCCGGCCTGATGATCAACCCCGACGGGGTCCGGCACCAGATCCACGGCAACATCATCCAGTCGACAAGCCGCGTGCTGAAGGAGAAGGTCGATTTCTCCTCGACCGCCGTGACCTCGAAGGAGTGGGGCGGCTATCCGCTGATCACGTTCCCGGAGGTGCCGGATATCGACGTGCTGATGATCCCAAGGCAGGACGAGCCGCCGCTCGGCGTGGGCGAATCCGCCTCCGTCCCGAGTGCGGCCGCCATTGCGAATGCCGTGTACGACGCGACCGGCATCCGCTTCCGCGAGCTGCCCTTCACGCCGGAGAAGATTCTCGCAGGGCTGAACGGCGACGAGCCGCGCCGTCCGCAAGCCGCTTCCCGGAAACGGTGGTGGCGCAACATCGGCCTGTCGGTGGCAGGCAGCGTTGCGGCTTTGTCCGGGCTGGCGACGATGGCATCGCCCTGGCGCCCGGCCATTCCGAGCATCGAGCGTCCGGGCAGCGACGTCTACAGTGCGGCGACGATCGAGCGCGGCCGCCTTGCGGCCGCGGCCGGCGCCTGCAACGTCTGTCATGTCGGGAACGACGGGACGCCATTTGCCGGAGGTCGTCGTTTCGACACGCCCTTCGGCGCCGTATATGCCACCAACATCACCCCAGATGTGGAGAACGGAATTGGCGGCTGGTCCTACACAGCCTTCGAACGTGCGATGCGCGAAGGTGTCAGCCGCGACGGGCGGCACCTCTACCCCGCCCACCCCTATACGTCCTTCGCCGGCGCAGACGACGCCGACCTGCAGGCGCTCTATGCCTATCTGACCACACAGCAGCCGGTCGCCCAGCGCGCGCCGGAAACCAAGCTGAAGTTCCCCTACAGTTTCCGGCCGATGATGGCCGGATGGAACGCCATGTTCCACAAGGCCGAGCCGTTCAAGTACGATGCGAGCCGCGACAGCCAATGGAACCGCGGCGCCTATCTGGTGGAAACGCTGGGCCATTGCTCGGCCTGCCACACCGAGCGGAATGTCCTCGGTGCGGAAAAAGGCGGTGCGGCGCATCTTTCCGGCGGCTTCGTCGACGGGTGGGAAGCACCGGCTCTGAATGCCCTCGCCAAGGGGCCTGTCGGCTGGACTGAGGACGCCTTCTTCCACTACCTGCGCAAGGGGCACTCGAACCAGCACGGCAGTGCCGCAGGGCCTATGGCCGACGTCGTCAAGGCGATGCAGCCGCTTCCCGACAGCGACATACGCGCAATGGCCAATTACCTTGCCAGCCTGAACGCCGACGCTCCCCCGGACAAGGCCGAAGCGCAGCGCGAGGCGGCCATTGCCGCCAGCAACGCCGCCAGGACCGAGGCGGCGCGGATCTCGCCGCGGGGCGAGCGCATCTTCAACGGCGCCTGCGATTCCTGCCACGGCAACGACAAGATCCTGTCGTCGCTGGCGCTGAATTCCAATCTCCATGCCGATACGCCGGACAACCTTCTGCAGGCCCTGCTGAACGGTGTCGAGGCTCCCGCCATCCTGGCGCAGACGACGGGTCGCGAGGCTCCGGAGGTCATGTCGATGCCGTCCTTCAGGCAGACACTGGACCAGCGGCAACTGGAAGACCTCGCTACCTATGTCCGCGCGCGCTTTGCGCCGGACAAGCCTGCATGGGAGGACTTTGCAGCGGCCATGCAGCGTGTTAACGCGGCATCGCATTGAAGAGGTTTGTCGTGCAGCAGCAGTCGCACCTGGAACGGCCGGGGGAGGACATTTTCCGCAAGCCTCCTCATGCGTTCATGCCGTCGGCCTATTGGTTCTGGCATTCGGTGCCGGACGAGGCGACCTGCCGCGCGCAGCTTGCAGACTTCAAGGCACAGGGGTTTGGTACTGTGCTGATCCAGGCACGGCTGGCGATGCCGGTTACGGACTACCTGTCTGCTCCCTTCATCGCCGCCTACCGGTGCGCGATTGCGATCGCTGCTGAGCTCGGCCTCAAGACCGGCATCTACGACGACTACAACTGGATCAGCGGCCATGCGGGCGGAAGAACCGTCGCAGGGCACGACCATCTGCGGGAACGCCACCTGTTCTGGTCCGCCGGCAGTGATCGTGACGGCGAGATCAGCGGCATACGCCCGCCCTTCGTTGACGGCATGGGCCCCGATATCGTTGCCTGGCAGTATGAGGAGGGCCGGGTCGAATGGTGCGAATGGAGCATCGAGGCGGCGATACTCAGCGCTACGACCGCCCCTCATGACCCTGAGCAGATCGTCGAGGTGACACTTGAGACGCGCATCGTCAGCAGCGATGCCACCGGCTGCCGCTTTGCCTTTGACGGCGCGGTTCCGGAGGGGCATGTGCTCACCGTCTTCGTCAGTGCCCGCTCGACGACCTCGCGGCTGATCAACTATCTCCTTCCCGAGGCCGCCAGCCGGTTTATCGAAGTCGGCCTTGAACCCTTGATCGAGCCGCTGCGGGCATTCGTCCCGGATACGCTGGGCTTCGTCTTCTACGACCAGCCCGCCGCCGGTTTCTATCGGTGGGACCAGATCTCGGGACACCTCGGAAACAGCCTGCTCTTTTCGCAGGCACTGCCGTCAGCGGTGGAAGCGGAGACCGGGCTTTCCTTTGCGAAGGCCCTGGCGGCGCTGGTCCATGAGGTCGGGGCGGACACGGCGAGATTGCGTGCGCAATTCTTCGCTGCCTATTCCAGCAGAATGAACGAGGCATTCTTCGGTACGCTGCGCAAGTGGTGCGAGCGGACCGGGATCGCACTCACGGGACATGAGATCCTGCCGCATGTCAGCGCCTGGTCGCTCAACGGCGGCTTCACCAGCATCGATCCGCGCGTCGCACCCGCCGTCGATTTTTTCGGTGTCGATGCATTCCGGCACGAAACCGCCGTCGACGCCAACAATTTCATCCCGCAGCTCGCGCCGAAGCTCGGCGATTCCGTCGCCCGTGCCAACGGCCGGAGCCGCTGCGCCGTCGAAACCTATGCCAGCGCGTTGCGCACCCCGGTGCGGGCGGCCGGACAATGGGAGCTGACGCTCGAGACCTTGCGCGCCCACGTCATCCGCCTTCACTGCCTCGGCATGCGTCAGCATGTCTGGCACGGGGTTTACCAGACAGACGGCCGCGACGACGATCCCACACCGTTCACCAATCCGCGCTTCGATTTTGCGCCAGGCATCAACTTCGAGCCCTGGTGGCCCTATCATGGACTGTTCGCAGAAGAGTCGGCGCGGCTCTCGGCCTTCATGGAGCCGGCGAAGCCGCTTGCGCCCGTCGCCATTTTCTATCCGCTGTACACGGCCTGGGCGGAGGGGCCGCGCCACAGCCATGCCCGCCACGTCGGCGCCTGGTGCGAAGGTCTTCTGGAGCTCGGTTGCGACTTCATGTTCGTCAGCGAGAGCGATCTTGCCGCGGCCAAGGTAAGCAACGGGCAGATCGAGGCTGCGGGCCTTACATTCGATGCGGTCGTCCTGCCTTCGGTGACGGTCCTCAAATCGGACGCCGTGCTGCAAAGTCTCGACCGCTTCGGCGAGGATGGCGGGCGTGTATGGTCCTCGGGCGATCTGCCGCGCACATGTTGCGAAGCGAAGACCGGCTCCAGCAGCGTGTTGCGGTCGACGCATTCTGCGGACGCGCCGACACTTCAGGAGCTCGCAAAACTTGTGTCCGACCTGCCGGATCGCGGGGTGACGATCAGCGCGACCATGCCGCGCAGACCCTGGACATGGATCGGCGCCGAACCCGATGGCGGGTGGCGGGTGGTGGTGTTCAACGACGGCGACGACCCCGGCGGCTGCGAAATCGCGTTCAATTCCGCTATGCGGTGCGAGATGTGGTCTCCGGCGGACGGGGACATTGCCGCGCTTGCGGATTGCGACAGGCTCTCGGTTGTGCTTGAGGCACAGGAGCTGCGATGCTTTCGCTTTCTGCCAGCCGCGGCCGCTGGCCAATGCGCCTCGACCCTGTCGTCCCTGCCATCGGCTGATGGCATCTCGACGGTTCTGGACGGGGTCTGGAACTTCGCCGTCGATGGAGGCCCTGCATCCGCTTCGCTTTCCGTGGATGCCGGATGGGAGGAGCAGGGCTTTGCTTCCTTCTCGGGAACCGGCTTTTATTTCCGCGAGATCGCGATCGAGACGGAAGGCGAATGGTTGCTCGAGGTGCCGGAGGCACATACGGCGGTCTCGGTGCGGGTCGACGAGCGCTTATGCGGGCGCCGTGGCTGGCGCCCCTACCGTTTCTCTCTGGGCCGGCTCGCCAAGGGTATCCACCGCCTGGAAATTGCCGTGTCCAATACGGCGGCCAACCGCTATTACCGCAACACACCCTATCAGGGCGACATGCAGGACCCGAGCGGACTGACCGCTCCTCCTCGCCTCGTCCTTCTTCAGGAAAGCTGAGCGACCATGCTGAAACATGCGACAGTCCCGATCGAACGCGCCTGGAATACCTGGTCCGATCGGCCCGCCGAAATGGTGTTCTTGCCGCTTGGCGTGCGGGTGACGCCCATCCTTTATTCGACGCGGACGCGAACGACCTCGGCGATCGAGCCGCGCCGTGACGCCGTAAGGTTGGGCCGGCACGCCATCGACGGTTCGCTCATAGAGCTGGAAACCGATCACGCCGGAACAACGGTTGCGTTTTCCTGGGACAAGGCCGATCCCTTCGCCATAAGAGGCGAGTGGCACGGCAAGGCCAGCGGCGAATGGGGGCTCCGGTTCTGGATCGCTCTGGCGATTTCGTCCGAGGGCGGCGAAAGAGTGCAGTATCGCGTCGATGATGGCGTGGCCCTGGTCAAGGTTGGAACGCGCTACGTCGCGGTGGCGAGCGCCGACTCACCGGTCCAGGTGACGGGGCATGACGATCTCGATGCCCTGCGGGCCGACCTCGAAACGAATGGCTATTTCTATCTCGGCAGCCGAAGCAACGACGCTCCTGTGCTTGCGCTTCGTTTCAATCTGGAAATGATGCGCCACGGTGCATATGCGGCGGCCGTCGCGGATAGTGCCGAACTTGCCATCGAAAAAGCACGGGGCGAACTGACGCGAAAGACCGCGGCCGGTCGTGCGGATGATCATGCCGGCCTTTTTGCCGGATCGCTTGACGCCATTCGCGACGTCGTTGCCTGGAACACCATCTGGGATGCGACCAACGCCCGCCCCTACACGGCAGTCACGCGGATCTGGAATCTCGGCAAGTTCGCCGTCTGGTACAACGACCAGATTTTCGCCGCCCAACTGGCAGGAACGTTCGACGCCGATCTGGCGCGCGAGAACCTGGCGGCGGCGCTGGCGGGAGCGACGCCGCAGGGCAACATCGCCTGCATCGTGACGTCGAACGATGCCTGGGTGGATCGCAGCCAGCCGCCGCACGGCGCCCTTGCCGTCTGGCAGCTCTATCAGCGTACCGGCGAGCGCTCCCTTCTGGAGGCCAACTATGTGGCCCTCGCCCGCAATCAACGCTGGTGGAGGAAGAGCCGCGACCCCGAAAAGCGCGGGCTTCTCTCCTGCGGCACATCCGACGTCGGCGAGGCGCTCTACAAGGGCACCGCCTTCGGTGCCCGCAACGAAACGGGCATGGACAATTCGCCGACCCATGACGAGGCGATCTACGATCCGGCGACGCGGACGCTTTCAACCTTCGATCTCGGCCTGAATTGCGCGGCCGCGCTCGACGCGGAAATACTGGCGCGCATGGCCGAAATCCTCGGCCATCGGGAGGATGCGCGCGAGTTCGCGGGGATTGCGGAAAACAGCCGCAGGCTGATCCGCGAGGAGTTGTGGGACGACAGCCGCAAGATCTTTGCCAACCGGCAGCGCAGCGGCGGCTTCGTCCGCTCGCTGTCTCCGACAAGCTTCTATCCGCTGTTCTGCGGTGCGGCCAGCGACGAGCAGGCCGCCTTCCTGCTTCAGCACCTTGCGGACGAGCGTACCTTTGCGGGGACATTCGGCCTGCCGAACGTCACGCGCGACGATCCGGCCTTCGCCGACAACGTTTACTGGCGTGGGCGCATCTGGCCGAACGTCAACTACATGGTCTGGCTGGGCCTGCGGCGATACGGCTTCTACGCCGAAGCGACGAGCCTCGCGGAGATGAGCCACGCGCTTTTCATGAAGTCCTGGCGTCAGGACCGGATCGCCGCCGAGAACTACAACGCCACGACCGGCGAGGCGATGGACCAGGGCGATACGGATCCCTTCTACATATGGGCGGCCTTGCTGCCGTTGATGGCGGTCGGCGAGGTGGTCGATTTCGATCCCTGGAACGGATGGGAAATCCGCAATCCCGGTCGCGATACAAGCATCGGACCGATGCTGTCGCCGATGGGAAAACTCGGTATCCGCATCGAGAACAAGCTTCTCACAGTGGAACTTGACGGAAAGCCGAGGCTGGCGACCGACCTCAAGGCTCGGCTATCGAACATCGCATTCTGGCCGCGCGGTTTCAGTTGCGTCATCGGTGCGGATGATGCGGCCGGCACTATCCGCATCGTCGATGTCGAAGCGATGTCCGTCGTGGCCGTCCGCCTGAACGGAGCGGAAGCGCGCTGGAGACTCGTTGGCCGCGACCTGCAGATCGAGGTAGGGCCTGCAGGTGATGCACGGACGCTTGACGTTCATTTTTCGACCGCACGCAGCGCGCCTTCATAAGGAAGAACTTGACAGAACGAAAATCTGTCTTATTAATTTGTATACAAATAAAAATAACAAACTTACAGCCGACGTTCAGAGGGTATGAGCATGAGTTTCGACCGGGCGCAGAGTGTGTCTCGTCGCAGCTGACTGGGATAATGTGCATCAATGGTAGGCAGGCCCTCTGTTTCGGCAGCAGAGGCTGGTTTCCTGCGCGCGTTTTATCCTTTTTCTCTTCCAGCACCTCCTGAACATTTAATTTGTGTACGAATTAAATTCGGTAACTCTTTTCCCGCCGTCCGCTAAATCCGGATGGTGTGGTGAATAACCGCAATCGATGGCTGCCGCCGCGATTGTCAACAACAGCAGGTCCACCAGAGGGGTGCAGCAATGGCTGAATTTTCAAGACGCAACACGCTGAAGCTCATGACGGCTACGCTGGCCGCCGGCGCCAGCTTCTCACTCTTGCCACGCAAGGTCTTTGCTTCAGGTCAGATCACCGTGCTCAACTGGCAGGGCTACGGCACCGACGAGGCCTGGTCGCTGAAGCAGTTCACCGAAAAGACCGGCATCAGCGTGGTGCATGACTACTACAGCTCGGAATCCGAGATGCTCACCAAGATGCGCACCAATCCCGGCGCATACGATCTTGTCGTCCTCAACGCCGCACGCTGCGCCCAGGCCGTCGCCGAAGACCTGCTGCAGCCGATCGATTTCTCGAAGGTGCCCAACGCCGCGACCGTCGATGAGGCCCTGCGCAGCAACCCCAATTTCTCCAAGGACGGCGTAGGCTTTGCCGTTCCGTGGGTCTGGGGCATGACCGCGCTGGCGATCCGCGAGGGCAAGCCGAAGCCGGAGAGCTACAAGGCGCTGGCTGATGCGACCTACAAGGGTCGCGTGGCAATGGACGACGACGCCATCATCAATGTCGGCATCGGTGCGCTGATGACCGGCCAGGACATGAACGATCCGCAGGATCTGGCTGCGGTGACCGAGGCCCTCAAGTCGATCAAGCCGAACGTCAAACTCCTGTGGTCGACCGAGGACCAGTGGAACAAGTCGTTCGCCGCCGACGAGTTTGATCTGTCGATCTTCTGGTCGGGCGGCTCGGTCCGCTCGAAGCGCAATTCGAAACTGCCTGTGGAATTCGTCGTTCCGAAGGAGGGCGCAGTGGGTTGGGTCGACGGCCTTGGCATCCCCGCTACCGCACCGAACCCGGAGGGTGCGCTTGCCTTCGCCAACTGGATGATCGACCCGGCCTTCTATGTCGAATGGGCGACCAAGGTCGGCGCCCCGGCATCCTCGAACTCCGCTGCGCTTGACAGCCTGCCGGCCGACGACCTGAGCCGCCAGGTGCACAATCCGGATTACCTGAAGACGATGAGCATAATGTCGGCACTGCCCGACGATCGTCGCGAAGCCTTCAACAATGTCTGGCAGGAAGTGAAAGCCTTCTATGCAGAATGACCAGCTCGCCCTGGCGCAGACGCGCGGATCAGTCGATCCGCGCGTCAAGCGCCCCCTCCCCGCCTGGGTGTCGACGACGGCGCTGTTGCTGCCGACATACGGTTGGCTCACGATCGCCATATTTCTTCCGCTGCTTACCATGCTGGCCTTCAGTTTCATGTCGGCCACCCCGATGGGCAAGACGCCGGTCGAATTCACGCTGAAGCAGTACCGGGCCTTCATCGATCAGCCGTATCTTCTGCGGATCGGTTTCAACTCGCTGATGATGGGTTTCTGGACTACGCTGTTCTGCGCCATTCTGGGCTTTCTCGCTGCCGTGGCCCTGGTGCGCGCAACGGTCGGCAAGACGCGCGAGACGCTTCTGGTGCTGATCCTGCTGCCGTTCTGGACCAACGGTCTGGTTCGCGTCTTCTCCTGGACGATGGTGCTTCGGGAAAACGGCTTTCTCGACAATATCCTGCACATGGTTGCTCCCGATGCCGGATCGATCAGCATCCTTTACACGCGCTACGCCGTCGTGCTCGGGCTGGTGCATGGCTATCTGCCTTATATGATCCTTACCTGTTACATCGCGCTCGTGACGATTGACGACGCCATCATCGAAGCTGCTGCCAGCCTTGGCGCGCGCTGGTGGACGATCCTGTACAAGATCCTCATTCCGATGGCCGCGCCCGGCCTGATTTCCGGCGCCGTGCTGATCTTCATTCCGGTCATTGGCTCCTTCATGGAACCACGCATTCTCGGCGGACGCGTCGGCGTCACGATGGGAACAGTCATCGAGGACCAGTTCACGCAAGCCTTCAACTGGCCGCTCGGCGCTTCGCTGTCGTTCACGCTGCTTGCCGTCGTTCTTGCGATCTTCGCTACATTCTCCGGCGTGCTGCGCGGCAGGACGGCAGGTTGAGGAACGCACCATGAGACAACTCGGACGCTTTTACCTGATCGCGATACTCCTGTTCCTGTACACGCCGATCGTTGTGATGATGGCGATGGGGTTCAACGCATCGCCGCTTTACGAACTGCCCTTCACCTTCTCCACGCGCTGGTACGAGGCTCTGCTTTCGAACCAACCCCTGCTGAAGGCCGGAGCGAACAGCATCATCATCGCGCTGATCACGGCGGTGATCGCCACCACGCTTGGCACGATGGCCTCCGTCGCGCTTTCGCGCCGGACCTTCCGCGGAAGAAGCCTTCTGCAGATCCTGCTTCTGCCGCCGATCGCGATTCCGTGGCTGATCACCGGCACGGCGATGCTGATCTTCTTTTACTGGAGCGGCATCGGGCGCGGCATGCACGCCCTGTTGATCGGCCACGTCGCGCTTGCCATTCCCTATGTGGTTCTCGTGGTCGGGACGGGTTTCAAGACGGTGCGCGCGGATCTCGAGGAGGCGGCCATGAGCCTTGGCTCCACGCCAGTTCATGCCTTCTTTTCGGTAACGCTGCCGCTTCTTTATCCGAGCATCCTCGGTGCGGCGCTGTTCGCCTTTGCGGTCTCGCTGGACCAGTTCGTCATTTCCTACTTCCTCGCAACGCCCGGCTACACCACTCTGCCGGTGCAGATCTACTCGGCAATCCGCAAGGGCTTCACGCCTGAAATCAACGCGATCTCGACCTTGCTGCTGCTCGGTTCGATGGCCGCCATCCTGATCTTTGCGCGCTTCGCCAAACCCGGAGACACCCGTGACAAACGTTAAAGTCAAGTCCGTCGCCAAGACCTACGGCCCGATCTCGGTCCTCACCGATATCAGCACCGAGTTTCCGGAAGGGTCCTTCACCAGCCTTCTCGGCCCTTCCGGCTCGGGCAAGACGACGCTCCTCCGCATCATCGCGGGCTTCATCAAGCCCGACGAGGGCGTCATCATGATCGGCAACAATGACGTGACGAACGTGCCGGTCTGGGGCCGCAACATCGGCATGATGTTCCAGTCCTACGCCTTGTTCCCGCACATGACGATCGCGCAGAACGTCGCCTTCGGCCTGGAACGCCGTGGCATCAAGGGAGAGGCGGCCCGCAAGGAGGTGGATCGCGCCCTGGAGATGGTGCGCCTGTCGGGCTTCGGCGATCGCACGCCGAAGCAGCTCTCCGGCGGCCAGCAGCAGCGTGTTGCCCTGGCGCGGGCCATCGTCATCAAGCCGAGCGTGCTGCTTCTCGACGAGCCGCTTTCCGCACTCGACCGTCGTCTTCGGCAGGAGATGCAGGTGGAATTGCTGCGGATCCAGCGCGAGAGCGGCCTGACCACGATCTTCGTCACCCACGACCAGGAAGAAGCCCTGACGCTCTCCGACAAGGTCGCAATCCTCGATCGTGGCCGCATCGTGCAGATCGGCGAGCCGGAAACGGTCTACGAAAGACCGTTGACGCGTTTTGCAGCCGAGTTCCTCGGCGATTCCAACTTTCTTTCCGGAAAGGTCGAAAACGGCGCAGTCAGGCTCTCCAACGGCACGGTCGTGCGCAGCGACAGCGCGCTGCCTGGCAACGGTGCGGACGTCACGCTGGCGATACGCCCTGAAAAGATGTCGCTGGCGACAGCGGACGGCCAGCCGAACCGGCTCTCGGCGCGCATTACGACGGTCATCTATGCCGGCCCTGTTCTCTCCTACATCCTGGAGACCCCGGATGGGCTGCCGTTGAAGCTGTTTGCGCAAAATCGCGATGGCCGTGTCCTGCGCGAAGGCGAAACCGTCAGCCTGAGCTGGTCGCCGGAGCACACGATCGCAGTGGCGAACTGACCAGATGCCCGGGCGTGGACATTGGAACAATGCGCTGCATGTCACGATCGACATGCAACGGCTCTTTGCGGAGGACACGCCTTGGCACACGCCCTCGCTTGGCTTCATTTTGCCAAACGTCGTTCGCCTTTGCGAGGCGTGGCCCGAAAGGACCGTCTATGCCCGATTCGTCGTGCCTGCCAATGCGCAGCAAGCTTCCGGCAGCTGGCAGGCCTACTTCGACCGCTGGAACATGATGACGGGAGATGTGCTCGATCCGGCAATGCTCGATCTGGTCGAACCGCTTTCCTCGATCGCTGACAGGGGTTGGGTCGTCGACAAGTCCACCTACTCGATCTTCGCAGTCCCCGGTTTCGCAGAGAGGCTTGCTGGCGAACAGGTGGACACGGTTATCATGTCAGGCGTCGAGACGGATGTGTGCGTCTACTCAAGCATGCTGGCAGCAGTCGATCTCGGATATCGGGTGGTGCTGGCAACCGATGCACTCGGAAGTGCCGACCCCAAGGCTCATGACGCCGTGTTGCAGCATCTTGTGCCACGACTGCCTGAGCAAATCCAACTCATGACCACCGCCGACATCCTTGAGCGGTGGAAACGGTAGCGACGCGTTGGCCCGGCATAGAAGACCGCCCAACCATTGAGGAGCCTTTGGATGGACATAAGCTCGAACGAGCAGCACCTGTCCGGCAAGCCAACCAAAAACGGCACCGGGCCTGCGGGATCGGACCAGTATGCGCTCGGCGAACAGATAGGCTTTTTCCTTCGCCAGGCCAACCAGCGTCACGTCTCGATCTTCGCCGGACTCATGGCGGAAAAGCTGACGACCACGCAATGGGCGGCTCTGGTCAAGCTCAAGGAAATGCAGCCCTGTTCCCAGGGCAGCCTCGGACGGGAAACGGCCATGGACATGGCGACGATCAAGGGCGTGGTGGATAGGCTGGTAAGGCGCAATCTCATCAACACCGCCCCCGATCCGAGCGACGCGCGACGGCTGGTGCTCACGCTGACGGAGGAGGGCATCGCCATCGTCCAGCGCAACCTTTCGGTTGCCCTGGAAATATCGCGGGAAACGCTAAGGCCTCTGAGCACGGCAGAGCAGATGATGTTGATGGAATTGCTGCGGAAGATCAGCTGAACGCCGAGCCGACAACAGAAAAATGCAGGGAATCTTTATGTTCCAGGATGCCAAGGTCGCTGTCGCGGATGTCATTGCGACCATGACCGACGAGGAGAAGGTCGATATTCTCAGTGGACGGGGGCTTTGGAAGACTGCCTCGATCGCGCGCCTGAACATTCCGTCGGTCATCATGACGGATGGAACCTACGGCGTGCGCTATTCCACGACGCAGATCGACGCGGGTGACGACGACGAAGACAGCTTGCAACAGTTTCTCGCGGTCGTGAACCAGGATGCCGACGACGACACGGGAATGTTCGGCACCACCCTTCCGGCGACCTGCTTTCCAAACGGCAACCTGATCGGCTGCTCGTGGGACTACGATCTGACCTACCGGATGGGACAAGCTCTCGCCGCGGAGTGCCATCAGATGGGTGTCCAGCTTCTCCTCGGTCCGGGGATCAACACCCGGCGGACGCCGCTGGCCGGTCGCGCCTACGAATACTACTCCGAGGATCCGGTCATCAACGGCGACCTTGCCGCAGCCCTGATAAGCGGCCTGCAGGACCACGGTATCGGCGCCTCGCTGAAGCATTTCGCCTGCAACAACTCCGAAATCGACCGCACCAACACCAGTTCGGACGTCAGCGAGCGGGCGCTCCGCGAGATCTACCTCGCCGGGTTCGAGCGGGCGATCGCCCGGAGCGCGCCATGGACCGTGATGAGCGCCTACAATCCCGTCAACGGCGTGCAGGCGGCGGAAAATCACTGGCTTCTCACGCAGGTGTTGCGTCAGGAATGGGGATATGACGGGCTGGTTGTTTCCGACTGGCATGCGATCAAGGATCGCCCGGTGTCGCTGGCGGCGGGAACCGAGCTGGACATGCCGGAAAGCAAACCGCGCAAGGCGCAATTGCTGACCGCCCTGAAAACCGGTGAGGTCGACCGGCAGGCTGTCGATGCCGCCTGCGGGCGGATGCTCGATTTCGTGCGCAAATGTCTCGCTGCAAAGCCCACCGTGCCCGGTGCGGACCTCGACCGACATCATGCGCTCGCACGCGACATTGCTGCGGAGTCGATCGTTCTCCTGAAGAACGAGAAAGCGGTGCTGCCGCTTGACCCGGCTACGACAAAGCACCTTCTCATCGTCGGTGACGGCGCCGTGAAGCCCCAGATCCAGGGATCCGGATCGGCAACCACCAATCCCTATCTCGTCGATATCCCGTTGTCGCAGATCGAGGCACGGGCGGCCGGGCGGTTTGTCGTTGAACACCTGCCCTCGCCCGACGGGACGGCAATGGAAATCGAGGCGCACGTCGCCCGGATTTGCGAGCGCGCCCGGGACGCTGACGCAGTCATCGTCTTTGCCGAAAACGAAAAGGGGCGCAATGGTGAGGGTAACGACCGCGATACGCTGGATATCGTGGCCGCGCAGAATGCCGTGATAGCAGCGCTGGCGGGTGTCACAGACAAGCTCGTCGTCGTGCTCACCATGCCCGATGCCGTTGAGATGCCGTGGCTGGAAACGGTGCATGCCGCACTTGCCTGCTTCTACCCCGGCCAGGGGGGCGGCGAAGCCATCGCACGCATTCTCTTTGGGGAACAGAACCCGTGCGGCAAGCTGTCGGCGACGATGCCCGTCAGGATCGAGGATATCCCCGGCTGGCACAGCTATCCGGGCGAACACGGCCGTCACCTCTACAGCGAGGGTATCTTCGTCGGCTATCGCTACTACGATCTCAAGAAGGTTGCGCCGGCTTTCCCCTTCGGGCATGGCCTGAGCTTTACCACTTTCGGCTACGAGAATCTGGCGATCGACGCCAGCGTGATCTCCCCCGGCAGCAGCTGCAACGTCACGCTGACGATCCGCAATACCGGCATGGTGCCTGGAAAGGAGATCGTGCAGATCTATGTGCGGCCCGTTGCACCGGGCCTGAAGCGGCCCATACGAGAACTCAAGGCGTTTGCGAAGATCGCTCTTCAGCCCGGGGAATCCAGATCGGTGACCTTTTCCCTCGCGCCCCGCGATTTCCAGCATTTCGATACGTCGCGCGGAAGCTGGGTCCTGCAGGCGGAGGCGTTTGTCATCGAGGCGGCGGCGTCATCGCGCGACATTCGGCTGTCTCAGGTCGTCCCTTGCCGAAGTGAGCCGCTCGGCCGACCCGCCTTTACCGAGCATTCTCCAACGTCAGCGATCTTGGGCGATGCGGCCGCGGCCGAGACCGTGCGCGCATTCATCGCCGAGAAGCTCGCGGTTTCCGACGATGAAGCGAGGATCATCACGGAGAAGATCCGCGGCTCCTTCCTCGGTTTCCACGAGAGCCTCAGCTGGTTCATCGGCGACAGCATCTCCCGGGACGATGGCGTTAAGTTGCTGTCCGACCTCAACAACGGCACCTGCGGCTGACCGGATGGCGCGGCCAAACCGACGCGCCGGGCTTCAGCATGGCCCGGATGTCGCCTGCAAGGATGCCGACGTCTGAAACCTGACAGCAGCGCTCGCCGGGAGGGAGCGGGGCTTCCACAGGTGCGGCAAGATTGTCGCATTGAGCTTGCGCTGCCGGGAGGATATGGTGCGCGCTGTGTCGGACGTGACACCGGGGAATCGATGATCAAGCGACGGGACTTTGCAGGGCGGTATATGGTGCGCATTATCTGCGCGCTCGCCTTGCTGCTCGTCGCCTTTGCTCATAAGCCGCCGGTCGTTGGCGGGCCTTCGATCCCGCTGAACGAACTTGCCCAGTACGCACTCCCGGACGGCTCCCTGCAGGTGCTCTGCCTCCCCTCCGAGGATGGGAAGGTGAAGCACGACAATCATGACGCGGGATCCGGCTGCGAAGCGTGCCGCCTGAGCGCGTCGGTTCTGCTGCCTGCACCGGCGGACGTTTCCGGTCAGTTGATCCGGAAGCAGATCGATCGCGTCACGGCGACGCGCCGGGAAGCCTTCTACCGCCAGCTGTTTCCCCCGAATACCTCGCCACGCGGACCTCCATCCGGCCTCGCTGCCTGAACTGCCGCTTTCATCAGCGGAAATTTTCAGCCTGCGCCGGTTCTTCCGCATTGAGCGGATCGTCCCGGCGCTTTGCCGGACGACTTCCATGCTCAAAAATATCGCGCCAGAGCGTATATCATTGTCTCGTCGAGAAGGTGGGAAACACCTTTGCGGAGGCTGTGGTAGCCGAAAGCCCTCCAGCCGATTCGCCCGGCGACAGAGAACCGCTCGATCAAACACATCCATGACCGCATGAGACCGGCCGCCTTCGGTGCTTCCGGCCGCGCTTGCATGCGCGCTCGTTGCGAATTCAAAAACCGTTTCAGTTGTCAAAGGGGACAACAATGACATTGACCGCCGACACTGCATCACCGACCCGCGATAAATCTCTCGCAAAGGCATTCTATACGACAGCCTGGCGATGGCACTTCTATGCCGGGCTCTATGTGGCACCCTTCCTCATCATGTTGGCCGTGACCGGACTGATCATGCTCTGGTCTTCCGTACTCGTCGGCCGGGACGGTGAGAAACTCTATTCGGTTTCCCCGACGACGCAGACCGTTGCGGTATCCGCACAGGCCAATGCGGCGGTCGCAGCCGTTCCCGGCAGCGCGCTTGTCCAGTACATCGTTCCCCGGACGGAGGAACAGCCCGCCGTCTTCCGGGTCAGCAAGGACGGTCAATCGACCATGGTCGCCGTCGATCCGTATCGTGGCACGGTCCTTGGAACATGGGAGCGTCGCGATGCGCTCTATGATCTGGCAAACGTCATCCACGGCACGCTGCTGATCGGCACCGTCGGAGATCGTCTGATAGAGATCGCGGCGGGCTTCGGCATCGTCTTGATCGTTACGGGCGTCTATCTTTGGTGGCCTCGCGACGGCCGCGGTCTCGCCGGCTCCTTGCGGCCGCAACTGTCCGGCCGTGGGCGACAAGTCTGGAAATCGTTTCACCAGACCGTCGGTATCTATGCCGCAGCTCTTCTTCTGGTGTTTCTGATCTCCGGCCTTTCCTGGTCCGGCATCTGGGGCGAAAAGCTCACTCAAGCCTGGAGCACGTTCCCGGCGGAGAAGTGGGACAACGTCCCGATTTCCGACGTTACGCACGCCAGCATGAACCATGGCGGCGTGAAGGATGTGCCGTGGGCCCTGGAGCAGACCCCGATGCCGGCCTCCGATCCCCATGCGGCGCACAATGGACACGCGGCAATGTCTGAAAACCAGCCGGGCGATCTCGACGCCGTCGTCGCGCAGGCCCGCTCGCTCGGCTTCGACGGGCGCTTTCAGCTCTCCTTCCCGAATGGGGAAACGGGGGTATGGACGATTGCGCGGGACACGATGAGCAACGACAGTGCCGATCCGCTGTCCGACCGAACCGTCCATGTCGACCGGTATACCGGCAAGGTGCTCGCCGACGTCAAGTTTGCGGACTACAGCGCCGCTGGCAAGGCCATGGCCATCGGCATCGCTTTCCACGAAGGCGATCTCGGCGGCGGTTGGAACGTCGCGCTTAACACCATCTTCTGCCTTTCCGTCATCTTTCTGTCCGTCAGCGGCATCGTCATGTGGTGGAAGCGCCGGCCGTCCGGCGCGGGCCGACTTGTCGCTCCCGTGGTGCCGGGAAAGATGTCGATCTGGAAAGGCGGCGCGATCGTCATGGTCGCAGTGTCTCTGCTCTTCCCGCTCTCCGGAATTGTCCTCGTCGCCGTGCTTGCGCTGGACATGCTGCTCTTCCGGCATGTGAAGCCGCTGAAGCGCGTCCTGAGCTAATCTTCCCTACAAACGGACTGGAACGACCATGATACAGAACCTGTTCAGACTGCTTGCCATCCTTGTTTCCATCGTACTTGCCGGGGCTGCACATGCGCACGGCTTCCAGGTCGGAGAGCTTAAGATCGGCCATCCCCATGCGCGCGCCATGCTCCCGGGTGCCAAGGTCGGAGGCGGTTATCTCACGATCACGAACAACGGATCGGCCGACCGCCTTCTGAGCGTGAAAGCAGATCGGGCCGCTAGCGCTCAGCTTCACGAAATGAAGATGGATGGCGGCATCATGGTGATGCGCGAATTGAAGGACGGCATTGCCGTACCTGCGAACGCCACCGTCGAACTCAAGCCCGGCGGCTACCACGTGATGTTCATGAATGTTTCCCAACCCTTCCAGGAAGGCGAGATGATCAAGGCCACCCTCACCTTCGAGAAGGCAGGCACGGTCGAGGTCGAGTTCGTCGTCGGCCCGGCTGCAGGCGGGGCGGCGGAAATGAAGCACGACGATCACGCGGCACATGCGGAAGGCGGCAAATGACGGTGCGCAATCCGGCCGCCATCGCGTTCGCGGGCATATCGGCACTCTTCGTCGCGATCCTCATCGGCGTGATGGCGTGGGTGGGCATCGACAGCCCGCGCACCGGGCGCTTCGATGCGTCCTTCTCGCTCGTCGACGACCGGGGCAACCCGGTCGATCAGTCGATGTTCAAGGGCAGCCCGTCGCTCGTGTATTTCGGCTACACGCATTGCCCCGAGGTTTGCCCGACGACACTCTTCGAAGTCGCCGGCTATCTGAAGGAGCTTGGCGAAGAGGGAATGCCGCTGAAGACCTACTTCTTCTCGGTCGATCCCGAGCGCGACACGCCTGAGGTGATGCACGGATACGTGACTGCTTTCACGGACCGGATCACGGGCGTGACCGGCACGCCGGCAGAGATTCGGAAGGTTATCGACGGCTGGAGGGTGCACGCAGCGAAGCTGCCGGGCGCGGACGGTGACTACCACATGAGCCACACCATGTCGCTCCTGCTGATCGGCGCCGACGGGCGACTGAAGGGGCTTCTTCCCTACGGTGCGGATCAGGATCAGGCGCTGGAGAAAATCCGCGATACGCTGCTTTGAGATGCACCTTTCCGGTGTTGAGCCAAGTGGCAAGTTCGCGTCATATGCTCGCTGAAGGTCGGGGCCATTTCCCGACAGCATGGGCAAGATTGCGATGATCGATCTGAGGGATGCAACCTATTTCGTGGCGATTGCCGAGGCTGGCAACCTCGCTTTGGGCCGCCGAAAAGCTGGGTCGCACCCAGCCTGCGCTGACGAAGTGCATTCGGCGGCTGGAGGACGATCTGCGCACCGAACTGTTTCGGCATGAAGGCAGGCGGCTGGTCCTGACCGAGGCGGGGATCGTCTTTCTCGCCAGAATGCGCAGCCTCATCGGCCATGCGGCGGAAATCCGGCGCGAAATCGCCGATCTTGGCGTCGGCATCGCCGGCCACATCCGGATTGGAAGCGCAGCGACCGCGGCGGAATACATGCTGCCTCTTCTGACGGCCGAGCTGATCCGACGGGCCCCCGCCGTGACGCTCGACCTGACGGTCGGCATGAACGACGTTCTCGTCGGGGCCCTCATCGAAAAGAACCTCGACCTCGTGTTCGGCCCGCTGACCGAGGCAACAGCGGATGGGGACCGGTTCGAATCGTTTTCGCTGGCGACGGATGCCGCAGTCGCCGTCGCAAGCCGTGACCATCCGATCTTCGACAGCCCCATTACGATGGAAAGCCTCGCGGTGCACAAATGGGTCTTGTCCAGACCGGCCGTCGCGACACGCCAGTGGTTGCAGGAGAGGTTCCGGTCGCTCGGCTTCGACGGGCCGCAGGTCCAGATGGAGACCAGTTCGATTTCGCTTCTTCCCCGGCTGATCGCGGAAACGAAGCTTTTGAGCTTCATTTCACGCCGCAATTTAGGAGCAGGTGCCGCGGGCGCTCAATTGAAGGAGATCCCGCTGGAAGAGACCACCATGCTTCGTGAATTCGGCATCATCAGGCTACGCTCGGCCTATTTCACGCCCGCCGCGAGACTGCTGGTCGAGATTGCGGAGGCGAGGAAAGCGGATTTTGCCGGTGCTGAGGAAGCGCACCGATCGGCAGTCCGGTGATGAACGGTTCGTTGCCCGACGGCGCGCTATTGCTTCCGCCGGGCAGCGATTGTCGCATCTGCTAGCGGTAAAGCGGGATGATACCCAAAACAACGGCGACGGCGAGCATGACGAATGAGGCGCCCACCGACCAGCGGATGGTGAATTTCTGCGTTTCGCCGTAGTTGAGGTCAAGCCGGCTGACGAGAAGGTAGGTGGATGCGACAAGGGGGCTGAGGATATGCACGGGCTGCCCTACCAGCGAAGCACGTGCCATTTCCGCCCCGGTGATTCCGTAATGTCCGGCCGCCTCCGCCAGGATCGGCAGCATGCCGAAATAGAAGACGTCGTTGGATACGAGCCAGGTCACGGGAATGCTGAGCAGTGCCGTGATCACCGCCATGTAGGGACCGACCTGATTGGGAATGACGTCGACGATCGACTGCGCCAACGCGCTGGCCATGCCCGTTTCATTGAGGATGCCGATGAAGACGCTGGCGGAAAACAGCATGGTCGCGACCGATAGAATTGCCGGCGCATGCTTGGCGATCACCTCCTGCTGGGCCTTGTACTGCGGGAAGTTGGCGAGCATGGCGATCGCCGCGCCGATCATGAAGAGATAGGAAAGTGGCAGGATCTCGAGGACCAGCGAGGCCATCAGAACGATCGTCAGCGCCCAGTTGAAGTAGAGCTTCCAGCCCGCATCGGCGCGGTGCTCGATCAATTGGGTGGTATCGATCGTGACGACGCCTATTCTTTTGCGTTCGCGCATGCCGAAGATCCAGGCCATGAAGAAAGCCCAGGCCACACAGGCAAGAAGCGGCAGGATGAGAGGCGTGAACACGTCGCTCATCTCCACCTTCATGGCCGCGGCGGCTCGGGCGGTTGGGCCGCCCCAGGGCAGGAGATTGCCGATGCCCGTGCATTGCAGGAGAAGACAGGCCACCATCGGAAGCGACAGTCCGAGCCGGCGGTAGAGCGGCATGAATGCCGACAGCGTGATCATGTAGACCGTCGCGCCGTCGCCGTCGAGCGCGACGATATAGCCGAGCGCGACCGTTCCGATGAAGATCTTCACCGGATCCCCGCCGACCGCGCCGACGATACGCTTGACGATCGGATCGAACATGCCGGCATCGGTCATCACCATGAAATACATCATCGCAAAGATCAGAAGGACACCGGTTGGTGCGATGGTCTTTATGCCCTTCACGACCATGTCGCCCATGTCGGGAGCGAAACCGCCGATCAGCGCGAAGACGGTGGGCACGAGGATCAGCACCGTCGTGGCCGACATGCGACCGCTGATCAACAGATAGATGAAGCACGCGAACATCGCGAAGCTGAGAGCGACAAGCACTACAATACTCCTCCTCCCATAGGTTGTGACACCCACGAGGAATAACGTTTCGAATCTGGGTTGATGCTGGCGACTTTGCAGGTGGCGAGACCGACGGCATCGGGAGGAGCGCGAGCGCCGATGCGCTCCCTGCCGGCCGGCTTACCGGATCGACGGTTGACCTGCGTCAGACCGGAAGTCCCTTGGCCCTCAGGATCGCATCGAAGCGCTCCGGATCAGCGATGCCCTTGAGGTTGGTTTCCCGGATCTTCGCTTCCCGCTCGAGGTGAGCGAGCGTTCTTGGCAGAAGGGCAGCGGCATCCTGCGCACGAATGGCGATGACGCCGTCGAGATCGCCGAGGATCAGATCGCCGGGATGCACGACAAGGCCGCCCACGGCCACGGCCACGTTGATTTCCCCGGGGCCTTCCTTGCTGGGGCCGCGATGCGTATGCCCGCGGGCGAAGACCGGCATGTCACCCTCCGCCCATTCGGCGAGGTCGCGGATTGCCCCGTCGATGACGAAGCCACCGAGTTTCTTGGTTTGCGCCGTCGTGCGAATGAGGCCACCGATCACCGCCTGGGTCAGATCGCCACCGCCGTCGATAACGATCACGTCCCCGGCCTGCGCCATCATCAGGGCCTTGTGGACCATGAGGTTGTCCCCCGGCCGCACGCGGACGGTGACGGCCTGCCCGCACATGATCTTGTTGCCGTGGTAGGACTTGAGGCCCATGGTGCCGATCGAACGGCCCATGCAGTCGCCAGCGACCGCGACCGGGATCTTGCCGAAGGCTTCGAGAAGATCCGCCGGCAGATCGTCATGGCGCGGATTGATGCGATACCCTGCCGGCCAGACGACTTCATTCTGCTTTTCACCACTCACTGGTTTCACTCCTTGATGGATTGCATGGTTGCCGGGTTCACACAGGCCGACTGTGGCGGCCGCGCGCCGGAAAGAAACCCGAGCACGTTGTCCGCAGCCCCCCGCGCCATCGCGGCCAGCGCCGCCGGCGTCGACCCGCCGACATGCGGCGTCAGGACCACGTTCGAAAGCGCCAGCAGCGGATTGCCGGGCGCAATGGGCTCCTCAGCGGTCGTATCGAGGCCGGCGGCATAGAGCTTTCCCTCCCGCAGCGCATCGATGAGTGCAGCCTCGTCAACCACCTCGCCCCGCGCCGTGTTGATGAGGATCGCATCGTCGGGAAGTTTGGGAAATGCGTCGCGGCCGATCAGTCCGCGGGTCTGCGCGGTCAAGGGTATGTGCAGGCTCAGGACGTCACTCAGCGGAAGCAGTTCGTCGAGCGACGACATCATCGGTACGCCTTCGATCGGCGATTTCAGGCTGAAGCCCGGATCGTAGGCGACAACTTTCATCCCGAGCGCGAGGCAAGCCCACGCCAGGCGTTGTCCGATCTGACCGAACCCGACGAGGGCGAGCGTGCGCCCCTGAAGCTCCACGCCGTCCTGCGCGCGCGACCAACGGCCCGATTTGATCTCTTGATCCATCCAGGCGATCCGGCGTGCGCTGGCCAGAAGCAGGCCAAGCGCCATTTCTGCGACAGACTGGGCGTTCGCGCCCGGCGTGACGAAGACGGGAATATTCCGGGCGGTCGCGGCTGCAACGTCGATATTGCTGACCCCGACGCCATGTTTGGACACGACCTTCAGCGTCTGGCAATTGGCGATCGCCTTGCCGGAAAGGTTCACGGTGCGCGAAATTACCGCATCGACCGGGTTCTCGCCCATGATGCGATCGACGGCGGCTTCATCGCCCCCCTTTTCAAGATAGATCAGGCGGCAGCCGGCATTTTCCAGAATTGCGACGCCATCGGCATGCAGGGACGGTGCGGTGATGAAGATCGTGTATGACAAGAGGCGTGCTCCAGATCGCCGACGACGGCATCGGAGCGGAATACCGCTCCTAAACGTCCTCGATCATTTCAGGGCATGGAGCATCCGGCTCTGTCTCGACAGGCTCTGACGGAAATTGACCGGGTCCTCCACGCGGCTTTCCTGTTTGTAGAGCTGATTTACATGAAATCAATTTCATACTTTTCATCATAATATATCTAGAAAGAATATATTAATTCGAGCCACGGCGAGAACTCGGCCACCCGATCAATGGATCGCAAGCGTCCGCCTCTCCTGGCTATTCACCTGAACGCTGTCCGTTCAAAACTGCTGTGAGCGCCGCAACGATCGCACTACGACTGTAGGGCTTGCGGACGATCGGAACTCCGGCATGGGTGACAGGCACATCCGCACCCTCGCCGTAGCCCGTTGCAAACACGTAGGGCGTTCCCCTTTTGTGAAGTTCGTCGGCGACTGGGAAGGAATTGGTCGTGCCGAGATTGATGTCGAGAATGGCGAGATCGGGTGGAGCCGCCTCGATCTGCGCCAGGGCCTGCCGTACGGAACTGGTGGTCGCAACCTTGGAAAGGCCTTCGTCCGCCAGCATGGTTTCCAGGTCCAGTGCAATCAGCATCTGATCCTCGACGATCAGGACCGCCGGATCGGCAGTCCTGAGCACACCCTGCCTCGCCGTTGCCGGCTCCGAAGTCTGCCCGGAATTCTTCGCTTTTGTCATCGCTGCCTTCACATGCGGCGGCGGAATTCGGAACGTGGCCTCGACCCCGAACGGCTCGAACCGGATCGCACTTTCGCCGCTGAGGTCGTAGGGTACGCTTCGCTCGATCAGCGCGCTGCCGAAACCGCTACGCGACGGGACCTTGACCAGCGGTCCGTTTCGCTCGCGCCATCGGATCTCGCAGCCGCTGCTTTCGTCCATGGTCCAGGAGATCTCCAGCTGCCCCGCGGGCAGCGAAAGCGCGCCGTACTTGGCAGCATTGGTTGCCAGTTCGTGAAAAACCAGGGCGAGCACGGAGAAGGCGCGGCTGTCGAGCCAAATCGGCGGGCCGTCGACAGTGACCGTCGAAGGGGTCGTCCGGTAGGGCTGAAGCTCGGCCTCCAGAAGGTCGGCGAGCATGCCGCCGCCGTCGCCGCGCGCGACCTGATCGTGGGCGATGGACAGCGCCTCGATGCGCCCCTGAAGCGTCGCCACATAGTCTTCCAGCGAGTTCTTTTCCGTTTGCGGACCGGTCACCAGCGACTTGATGACGGCCAGGATGTTCTTCACCCGATGGTTCAGCTCCTGGTTCAGCATGCGCTGGCGAACCTCGGACTTGCGGCGCTCGCCGGCCATCAACTCGTTGTGCCGCAAAACGACCTCTACGATCGCGATGCGCGCGATTTCGGCAATCTCGCGATCCGCTTCACTCCAGCATTGCGACTGGGCCTTTACCGTTTCCTTCCAGATCGCAAAGCTCTTGCGGGGCGTCAGACGATCGCCAAGCGGGCCTGTCTCGTAGGTCTTTTCCGGATTGCCGGCCCACTCCAGCGTCTGCACCAGTTCCTTGCGGAAGAACAGAAGACAATCCGAGCCCGTCTGGGAGAGCGGAATGGCAAGCAGCCCCGAAACGCGGTCGCTGTAGTCTGCTGCCGCCGGCACCTTCTGCGACAGGGCGTGGGTCGCCCAGATGCGCCCCTCGCTGACGCTGCGAATGAAGTCGAGAAGAACGGGTATCCCTTCGTGCGGCGGTGTCGTGCCCACGGCCGTCCATTTCCCGTCGAACATGATGCCGATACCGTTGTTCGGCAGCAGTCGTGAGAACTCGCGCAGGCTCTGGTGAAGGAGCTCGCCGACATCCTCGTGATGGGATGAAAGGATCAGAAACCGGTCGAGCGCCTCGCGGGTGCCGGCGACGGCCGCCAACCGGCGTCGCTCCTTCAGCGACTGCAGATGAAGAGAGAAGAATTCGCCAAACACCTCCATCGCCACGCGTTGCGCCATCGGCAGGGGGCGCGGCGAGTAGTGGTGGCAGGCGATCAAGCCCCAAAGGCGCCCGTCGAGAATGACGGAGATCGACATGGAGGCGGCAACGCCCATGTTGCGCAGGTATTCGCAGTGGACCGGCGAGACGCTGCGCAGGTGGGCGAAACTGAGATCCAGCGGCTCGCCCGAGGCATCGAGCACCGGCTCGACCGGAACCCGCGTCCCGCCGGCATCGGCAATCACCCGTATGGTGTTCTTGAGATAGAGCGTGCGCGCTTGCTGCGGGATGTCGCTGGCCGGAAAATACTGGCCGAGAAAGCTCTCCAGATCGGGCCGCTTCGTTTCGCTGACAACTTTGCCCGAGCCATCCTGCTCGAAGCGGTAGATCATCACCCGGTCATAGCCGGTGGCGCCGGCGACGATCCGGCAGGCCCGCTTCACCAGTTGATCGACGTCGGTGATATCGCTGATACGACCGATCATCTCGCGCGCGATATGCAGAGGTTGCCCTGCGGCGGGAGCCGGCTCGAACTCGACGATCACGGAGGACTTGTACTGGTGGATGGCGATATCGAACACGCCCTGCCCCAGCGATACATCCATGAGGAGTGCCGGTCGCGTGGCCGCGTTCGCAGATGCAAGCGCGTTTCGCAGGTCGTGTACAAGCGTGTGCCCCAGAACATCGCTGACCTTGCGGCCCAGCAGCTCTCCCTGACGGCCGATCACCTCGCAGGCATTCGCCGACGCGCGCTCGATCGTCGTGAGGTGAATATCGCAGGCAATGAGGCAACCGTGCGGCTGGATGCTCCCCGGAATATGAATCGGTTCGCGATCGCAGGTGTCGAGGTTGACGGTTTCAGTGTTCGACAAGAAGCTCACTTTCAAAGCATCGCAACGCAAGGGCGAAGACGTCGTTGGCAGACGCGGCGGCACGTTCGATGTCGAAATCGCGGGCACCGTCCAAGAGTAGGAGAAAAGACCGCCACTGCGCTATGTCATTCGACATATGGTCCAGGTGGCGGGCGCCGAAGTCTCGATCCAATCCGAGCGTGGCAGCCCGTTGGCGCAGCACCTGCGCACCAAGTGTGGAGCCTTCGAGGACGTAGAGAGCGCCGAGCAAGGCGCTGAGATCGATCAGCTCGACATCCGCCTTTCGATTGCGTGCCGGAGGCAGGCCCAGATCTTTCGCATCCCGTGCGAGCTCGTCCACGATCCGCGTCGGCCGCCAGTTCCAGCCCTCCGGCCAGGCGATATCCAGCAAAGCCCTGTCCATGGCTGCCCGGAATGCGCCGAGGCACGCGACATAGCGGCGATAGTCGGTAAGGGTCGCAAATACGCCGACAGCCGCATCGAGACGTTCGTGCCCCTGGCGCGTGCGGCTTCTCAGATCAAAGCGTCTTCCACTGTGCGCCATGCAGCCTTCCCTCTTCAATTGCCGCGGCCGGTCACGACCGTTCTTCCCCCGCTACATCGCAAAATAGCGCGAAAAGGGGCAAGTTCGTGCGAGCGAGCAGAATCTGAAGAAGAGGTACGGCGTTGCCCTCGACGGGACAAGGGCGCGTTCGGGAATTTTATAGGCGGCGCCCGAAGGATCGCCCCGGCGTCAACGACGCGAAGCGCGACCCGTTGGACAGACCGTATCACCGCGGGACGGGGGGGGACGGCGTTCAGCCGGCGACAGATGAGCCACGTCCGATGCAGAAGACGTCTTGGCCGGGTCGACCTGACCACACTCGATGCACCGGCGCGTGGCTCATCGTGTTTGTAGTCTCAAGGTCAGCTTGCCTTTCGCAGCAGTGAATAAAGGGGCTGTGATGCCGAAGCTGATCGCGCGCACGGACCTGCTGAGCTTCACCTCACGCCAGAACCTGACGCGCACCAATGGTGGGGAAAACCTGGTCGAGCTTCCGTTTCCCGACATCACATGGGAGCGGCACTTCGGCATCTTCACGCGCAAGGGCGGCTACATTCCCACTGCGAGCCAGGTTCTGGTCGACCGCATCATTCAGGCGACGGCAAACGTTGACTGACGGGCAGGCCTGTCCCGGTCTGTTGGCCTCCCGAGAGGCGCGGGCAATCCGACCCGGATAAAAACCCCGCTCCGGTGGCGGTTGTTTGCCGGTTCACAGGAAGGGCTAGCGGTGCAGGACCTGGCTATTGTGCCAGGCAACATACCGGCGGGAGCAATAGAGCAATGCGGCTTCCTGATCGCTCCTGCGGACGTCGACGACACGACCGAACAGAACCCGATGCGTACCTTCGTCGAAGGCGCGCGTAAGCTCGCATTCGAAGCTCACCAACGCATCCTCGAGCACCGGCGCATCGGTCTTGCCGGCCACCCATCGTCCGGCCGAGAAGCGCTCGGCCATGGAAGTCTTGCCGCCGAACAGGTTGGACAGGGTCTCGTGGGAGGGCGAAAGCGTGTTGACGCAAAAAAAGCGAGCCCGCTCGAAGGCGGGGAAACAGGAGCTTGTCCGGTTGATGCAGGCGAGCAAGGTCGCCGGTGCGTCGCTCACACTGCACACGGCCGACGCCGTGAAACCGAAGGGGCCGTCAGCCGCGCGGGTCGTGACGATGTTGACCGCGGCCCCGAGGCGGGACATGCCATTGCGGAATTCCGTGCTTTCCACGGTTTGGAAGTCATGCATCATCATACCCACCTTCGGATCCCCTCAAGCCCGTTCCGGGCGTTCCAGGCCCATGCGGTCGCGCAGCGTCTTTCCTTCGTATTCGGTCCGGTAGAGGCCGCGCTCCTGCAGGATCGGCACAACGAGATCGACGAAATCCGTCAGGCCCGAGGGGAAATGGGACGGCATGATGTTGAAGCCGTCAGCTGCTCCCGTCGCAAACCAGGTTTCCAGCGTGTCCGCCACGTAGTCAGGCGTGCCACACAGCACCCAGTGGCCGCGAGCGGCCGCCATGAGATTGTAGACGTCGCGCAATCTCATGTTTTCGCGCTTCGCCTTGTCGAGCATGACTTTTGCAAAGGCATGGTAGTTGTCGGAGGGCACGAGATCAGCGGGCACCGGGCCGTCGAGGTCATAGGCGCTCATGTCGGTTCCGAATCGGTCACTGAGCAGAGACAGGGCATTGGTTTCGCTGATGAAACCCTGGAGCTCAGCAAGCTTGTCGTGCGCTTCGCGTTCCGTCCGTCCGACGATCGGCATCACGCCGGGCAGGACGACCATGGACTCCTCGCTGCGCCCGTATTTCGCCAGCCTGCCCTTGACCGACCGGTAAAAGGCGCGTGCTTCGTCCAGATCCTGGGTGACGGAGAAGACGACGTCCGCCGATTTCGCCGCCAGTTCCTGGCCGGGGCCGGAGCCGCCGGCCTGGAGGACGACCGGCTGACCCTGCGGCGACCGGCCGATGTTAAGTGGGCCCTTGACCTTGAAATGCGCCCCCTCGTGGTCCAGCGGCCGAACCTTCGCGGGATCGATGTAAATGCCGGTCTTGCGGTCGGCAACGATCGCGTCGTCGGCCCAGCAGTCCCACAGGCCGCGCACCACGGTCAGGAACTCTTCGGCGATCTCGTAGCGCCTGGAATGGTCCGGGTGAAGAGTGCCGAAGTTGGCCGCTGCCGCCGGGTTGGCCGTCGTCACCGCATTCCAGGCTGCGCGGCCACCACTGATGTGATCGAGCGAGGCGAAGAGCCGTGCGACGGTAAAGGGGTCCGAATAGGTGGTCGATACGGTGGCCCCGAGCCCGATGTGCCTTGTTGCCCCGGCGACGGCAGAAAGCAGCGTGAGCGGCTCCAGCCGGGCGGTGTAGGAAGGATGAGCTGCCGGGTCGGCGTTGAGATTGTCTCCCATGAAGATGAGGTCAAACAGGCCGCGTTCGGCCTCTGCCGCGATCTGCCGGACCATCTCTATGTCCTGGAAACTGTCCATTGCGCCAGGTACGCGCCAACCCGCGACGTGGCTGCCGGTTCCGAGCAGGAAGAGGCCGAAATGGATCTTGCGTGTCATGCTATTTCATCTCCAGAAGACGTAACGGCGCTCGACAAAGCTGATGGCGCCGAAGAAGGCGAGGCTGATGGCGGACGCCACGATGATGGCGGCCCAGACCTTCACGAAATCGACCTGCAGCACCGCCTGGTAGATCACCCAGCCGAGCCCGCCATAGGCGCCGAGCATTTCTGTGACGATGGCGACGATGACGCTGCGGACGGTGGAGACGCGCATCCCCGCGATCACGAGCGGGAGCGCCGTCGGCAGGCGCAACCGCCACAGGACGGCCAGCCGGCCTGCCCCGAAGGACCGGATGAGATCGACTGACTTGCGATCGACGCGGTCAAGGCCGGCGATCGTGCTGAGGAAGATGGTAAAGGAAACCGCGATCGCCACCATCACGATCTTCGAGGCCATGCCGATGCCGAACCACAGGAGGACGAGCGGTGAATAGGCAACCACCGGCACCGAATTGATCGCGGTGGCCAGCGGTATCACGACGGAGCGCGCACTCGGGATCATGGTAACGAGCACCGCCGCGGCCATGCCGGCAAGGCAGCCGATCGCATAGCCCGTGAACGATTCTGCTGCGGTAAAGCGGGCGGCGGCCAGGAGGGAACCGGCATCGTTTGCCAGCCCCGCCAGGATGGCGCTGACGGAGGGAAGGACATAGGCCGGAAGGTCGAGGCCGCGCGCGCAGAGCTCCCAGACGGCCGCGAGGAGAAGCGCGCCGGCGATGCCGCGGGAAAACTGACGTAGGCTGTCAGACGAAACGGACGCGCTCATTGCTCGCCTCCCCAGAAGACGATCCTCCGTTCGGCGTAGGAAACCGCCCCGTAGAGGCCCATGCCGAGGCAGGCCGACACGACGATGGTGGCCCAGATGCCCGCGACGTTTTCGTTGTACATGGCCTGGAGGAGAAGCACGCCGAGGCCGGTGGTGTCGCCGAACCATTCGCCGACGATCGCACCGACGAGAGCAAGCGAGGAGGCGAGCTTCAGCGCGACGAAGAGCTGCGGCAACGCGGCCGGCAGGTAGAGCCGGCGGAGGATCTGCGCATCCGCGGCGCCGAAACTGCGCATGAGTTGCACCTGGCGCGGATCGACGGCGGAAAATCCGAGCATCGTGTTCACCGTCACGGGCAGGAAGCTGATGTAGAAGGAGATCACGGCCTTGGCGAACAGTGTGTTGCCGAACCAGAGGACGACAACGGCGCCGAAGGCGATGACCGGTATGGTCTGGGAAACGACGAAGAGCGGAAAGAACAGCTCCCTCAACGTCTGCCAGCGGTGGAAGAGGACGGCCATGACGACGCCGAAGATGCTGCCGGCGAGGAAGCCGAGCACCGTTTCAAGGAAGGTGCGCCAAAGGCCTGCGAGATAGGCGCCGGGCGTGGCCATAATGGTGGACGCGATCACGCTCGGGCGCGGCAGGTAGTAGGAGCGGATACCGAAGACGACGACCACCGCCTCGACGACGGCGAGCGCAAGCAGAAGCCAGAGAACCGGCCTGAGAACTGCGCCGAGCCTGCCCGTCGATACGACGGGCAGGTTGGCAGCAAGGGTGGCTGTGCCGCTCATAGGCGCCTTTCCTCGGCGGGAATGCTTTCGATGAAGCCGGCGTTGAATGCGGCATCCAGATCGACCGGCTTGGAGATCACGCCATATTCGGCGAGCAGATTGTTGGCCGAGCCGACCGCATCCTTGTCGATGGAGAAGAGGCCGTCCGTCGATGCCTTGCCGGCCGTCATCAGCGTCTTGACTTCCTTCAACATGAATTCCTGCTGGGCGCGGTTGAGCGTCGGCGAGATCTTCATGATGATGTCGATCGCCTCGGCTTCGTTGGCAAAGGCTTCCTGCCACCCCTTGACGCTGGCGCGCAGGAACTTCGTGACGAGCTCGGGTTTTTCGGCCGCCGTCTGTTCCGAAACGATCAGCGTGTCGCGGGGGAAGGAGACGCCGCTGTCCTCGGGCACGAAGAGGTTGAGATTGTCCTTACCGACACGCTCGTTGATGACGTAGAGTTCGTTGTAGCGGGTGGCCGTGACAATATCGACCTGCTTGTCGACGAACGGGGTAACGGAGACCTGTTGCGGTTGGATGTCGACGTCGGACGGACTGGTTCCGGCCTTGGAGAGCATTGCCGACAGCACGTGGTTGGCGCCGGTGAACCATGTGGTGGCCGTCTTGCCCTTGAAGTCGGCGACCGACTGGACCGCACCGTCCTTGTGAGAGACGAAGACGAAGGGCGTAACCTGGTGCGCAACGCCGATGCAGACGATCGGCAGGCCCTTGTCGCGGGCGGCGAACACGCTGTCCGTGCCGCCGGAGAGACCGAATGTGTCGGCACCGGTCGCCACCAGATTTTCGGTCAGAAGGTTCGGCCCGCCGGGGTTGATGGTGAGGTTGATCCCCTCTTCCTTGTAGTAGCCTTTTTCAAGGGCGACATAGAAGCCGGCAAACTGCGCCTGGGTCAGCCATTTCAGGCGAAGGCTGGCATTGACCAGATCCTGTGCGCTGGCCGGAGAAAGCCCCTGGAGGCCGAAGGCGGCGGCAGCGAAGGCCGCGAATAACGTACGTCGTCTGAACATGGAACCTCTCTGTTGGTTTTCGTCGTTATCGATTTCCTCCACCGGGTATCATTGCCGGTAGTCCGCGCCCTCCCTGTCGAGCTGTCGCAGGAAGGCCGGCCACTCCCGCTCGCCGGCAATGAGAATGTCGCCCTTGCTTTCCCAGAACTGCCGCGCGGCCTTTTCGCAGACCTCGTGCGGCGGCACGACGAGTTTCGTGCCGGAGGCGGTTGCTGCCTGGAGGTCGAGCTGGATGCGTGCGGCCCGTTCGAAGTAATAGAGCAGCATGAAGGCCTCGCCCGGCGTGCGGCCGACCGTCAGGATGCCGTGATTGCGCATCAGCATCACCCGGTTGTCGCCCAGGTGGTTGATGATCCGCGCCTGTTCGTCGAGGTCGATCGCCACGCCTTCGTAGTCGTGAAAGGCCTGGCGCTTGTAGAAGCGCATGGCAAACTGGCTGAGCGGTAGCAGGCCGTGCTGCTGGCAGGAGACGGCGACGCTCGCGTCAGAATGGGTGTGCAGCACGCAGACCGCGTCGTGGCTCGACTTGTGGATCGCCCCGTGAATGACGAAGGCGGCCTTGTTCACCGTATAAGGCGTGTCGTCGAGTTTGTTGCCATCGAGGTCGATGCGCACCAGGCTCGATGCGGTGATTTCCTCGAAGAGGAAGCCATAGGGGTTCAGCAGGAACTGGTCCTCGTGGCCGGGCACCCGCATGGAAATGTGATTGTAGATCAAGTCGTCCATGCCGAGCCGAGCCACCATGCGATAGCAGGCTGCGAGATCGACACGTGCCTTCCATTCGCTCTCGGAAATGTGGTCGGGACGGCCCGAATAGTGGTCGGTCATGTCAGTTCCTCGTCTCTATCAATGTCCCGCGACCTGGAAGGATTTCATGCTCTCTTCCTCGATCGCCTCGAGCAGGGTTTTCTTCAGGGCGATGAATTCGGGAGAGGTCACGATGTCGGCCTTGCGCGGGCGCGGCAGTTCGACCACCTGCTCGAGCTTGACGCGGCCGGGCCGGGCCGTCATCACCAGCACCCGGTCGCCGAGGAAAATCGCCTCGTCTACATCATGGGTGATGAAAAGGACCGTGCGCTTGTGCTTCTGCCAGACGTCGAGCAGCCAGCGCTGCATCATCGTGCGCGTCAACGCATCGAGCGCGCCGAACGGCTCGTCGAGCAGCATCAGGTCGCGCTTGAAAAGGAAGGTACGCATCAGCGCCACGCGCTGGCGCATGCCGCCCGAAAGCTGGTTGGGGTATTGCGCCTCGAAGCCGGCAAGGCCGAATTCGGGCAGCATGTCCATCGCCAGCTTGCGTGCCTCTGCACGCGGCATGCCCTCAATCTCCAGTGCGAGGATGGCGTTGTCGATGACGTTGCGCCACGGCAGAAGGAGGTCGCGTTGCGGCATGAACGAGACCTTGCCGAGCAGGTCGGAGGCCGTGGAACTGTCGCCTTTCAGCCTAAGGATGTTGCCCGGATCGGGCTCCTCCAGGCCCGCGAGGATGTTGAAGAGCGTGCTTTTGCCGCAGCCTGACGGGCCGACAACGGTCACGAGTTCCCCCGGCCGAATCGAGACTTCCAGGTCTTGGAGGGCTTTCACGGTGCCGAAAGTCTTCGAGACTTGCCGCAATTCGATCAGCGGGCGTTCCCCACCGGCGGCATCCTGCGCGGGGGTGAGTTTCTTTGCGCCCGCATCACCGGTGGCACCCTGGAAATCTCTGTCAACCAATGTCATGGCTTGCCTCCGTCATCGCAAAGATCCTTACGTATGCAGTTTTTGTCTATAGGGATACAAGCAAGCCGCATGCCAAACTGACGCCCGCCGCAGGAATGATGCAATTTTGCCTTTCTTTGCTATCCGGGGCACATTCTCGCCAACTTTGGCGGGACGATACGAGGTGGCGTGGAAAAATGAATCCATAAAGTGAAATTCTGCATACATAAATAAATTTCCTGAGTGCAAAAAGTTCTATTTATTGTGCGTTGAATGGTCGATTTTGAGGCATGCTCCACTGGCGACGACCGGCATCTTCTTGCGGCATGTCATGCTCATGAAAAGCCCGCGACGGAGGTGGTGCCGGCCCCGCCACCTTTTTCCTTCGGAGCACGCCTGCGTCATCATCCAGAAGAAGCCATTGTTTGAAGCGCGCTCGAAGACGCACGCGTTTTCCGTGTCGTCCGGCCAGCGGTTGCCGAGCAACGAGCAGGTGCCGTCGCCCGTCGTATCCGTATCGGTGATGATCTGCATCAGTAGAACTCGAAGCCCATCGTGCGGGCATGGTAGTAGAGGCCGCCGTCCTGCACGATCAGGAATTCGGCGCGGGTATTGCCATCGTTGTGGTGGCTGTGCTTGGCCGCCGGTGGCGTGACCAGCGTCGCCCAGGCCGACCAGTCGCATTTCTGATCGGCAACCATCGAATAGGCCGGGTCGCCCGCGACGACCAGCGTGATCGCAGCCGAATTGTGCTTGTGCGGCGGCTGCTCGCTTTGGGGCTTCAACGTGTTGAGCGACAACGTCATCGTCGGGGTGATGTTGCGTGCGGCCTCCGTCTTCTCGGCAGAGAAGATCAGCGCGTGCCCGGACGTGCTGTCATTGGCATTGCGGCTGTAGACGACATCGAGCTGGTGCACGATCTCGTCGGCCGGATAGTGGACGAACTGCACCGCGGCTTCTGCGCCCGTAGCCGGTGCGGACGCGTCGAACCTGAGCTGCGGATCGTTGCCGACGGCCCAGAAGACGCTGTCTTCCCTGGCGGAGATGGATGATGGTACGCCACCCGGCAGCAGGAACACGTCGGCCTTGCCAAGCGTGGCCTTCTCGCCGCCAACGGTAAGATCGGCGCCGCCCTTGATGACGTACCAGATCGATGCGGTGTTCGGAAGCATGGTGTCGAGCGTCTCGCCCGCCTTGACGACGGCGTATCGTGCCAGCATCAGCGGCGTCGTCGCTGGGAAGGCGCACTGCATCCTGTCGGACTGGTCGCAATTGATGAAGCCGGTCACTTCCGACTTCATCGCCTTGGCCGGCTCGTCCATGAAGATATGCCCCGGTACCGGCGGCAGTTTGATATTGAAGGCGTTGCCGGAGTTGAAATAGCGGCTGCGCGCCTGTGCCGCACTGGCGGGATCACGCGGCAGTTGGACCGGCATCTCCGCCATGTCGTTGGCTGCGCTCATCTTTCATCTCCTTGGTTCGACAAAACGCCCGCCTCCTGCATGAGGAGATCGAGAAGAACGGTGGCGCCAGCGGCGACATGGGCTGGCTCGGCCCATTCGTCCGGATGATGGCTGACCCCGCCACGGCAGGGAATGAAGATCATCGCCGCGCGGGTGAGCGGCGCCATCTGCCGCGCGTCATGGCCGGCGGCGGAAAGAAGGTCGAGGCGAGCAAGGCCGTGCCTGTCGGCCGAGGTGCGGATAGCCTCTTGAAGGCCGGAATCGAACCCGTTTGACGGCGCGTCGACGAGGCGACAAATATCGACGGCGCAGGCGCCTGCGCCTGCCTTCGCGATGTCCTCGATCCGCGCGGCGAAAGCATTCAGCGTTGCATTGTCGGGATGGCGCAGGTCGATGCGGAACGTCACCCTGGCCGGAACCACCGACGGCGCATTCGGCTCGACCACGACGCGCCCGATGGTGAACTTCATGAGGAGGTCGCCAGCCATGGCGGCGTGCATGCGCGAGGCGATCTCGGCGAAGGCTTTCACCGCATCCTGCCGCTGTGCCATCGGCTCCGTACCGGCATGGGCTTCGCGACCGCAAAGCGTGATTTCAAAGGTCTTCTTGCCCTGGATGCCGGAGACCACGCCAATGACCGCACCTTCCGTTTCCAGAAGGTCGGCCTGTTCGATATGCGGCTCGATGTAGGCGTGGACCGGAAAGCCCAGCGGCCGCCGCTCGACATCGGGGAAACAATCGTGAAGCGCTTTCAGCGCTTCGCAGACGCTGATGCCGTCGGCGTCGCGGACCGCCAGGACCTCGCCAAGCGGGCGCAGGCAGGCAAAGAGCTCCGAGCCCATCATGCCCGGCGCGAAACGGCTTCCCTCCTCGTTCATCCAGCCGACGACCACGATCGGACGTACGGGCCTGACCCCGGCTTCGGCGATGGCGGTGACCGCTTCAAGGGCGGCAAGCGTGCCGAAGGCTCCGTCAAAAAGACCGCCCGTTGGCTGGCTGTCGATATGACTGCCGGCGACGACGGGCGCCAGGTGGGGAGCAGAACCTTCCAGCGTCAGGAA
This sequence comes from Rhizobium subbaraonis, assembly GCF_900220975.1. GTDB lineage: Bacteria > Pseudomonadota > Alphaproteobacteria > Rhizobiales > Rhizobiaceae > Mycoplana > Mycoplana subbaraonis. The sequence goes on from NZ_OBQD01000014.1 coordinate 150,700, forward strand.
GAGGTTTCCGGCGGGATCGGTCGAGGGTTTGAGGCCGGCTTCGGCGCCCCAGCCGATGAGGCGGCGCCAGGCGAGGACTTCTTCCGCCGATAGCGCCTGCCGGTTGACGCCGCCGCCGGGCAGCGCGCCGTCTTCGCCGAGCGCCATCAGGCGCTGCCAGAGCCGGTCGGCGGAAATCCTCGGCATCGCCATGCTCCTACTCCGTCCGCATGACCTGGCCGGGATCGGCGCGCGGATCACGCACCTTCCAGGCACCCTGCTCGGCCTGCGCGATGAAATCGGCGACGAGCGCATTGAAGAGCGCCGGCTCTTCGAGGTTCAGCGTGTGGCCGGTCTTCGGCAGGATCGCGAGGCCGGCGGCGGGCAGCATCTTCTTGAGATAGATCGACGGCTGGAGGCAGTGGTCATCCTCGTCGCCGGTCATCACGAGCGTCGGCACGCTCATGCGCTTCAGCTCCTCCTCAAGGTCCCAGAAAGATGGGCGGCGGCACTGTACGCCGCGCATCGTGTTGGCGGCACCGACCGCCGAGTGGCGCGAAAGCCGTTCGGCGAAGGTCGCCCAGCCGCGAGGGTCCTTGTTCTGGAACTGCACCCGGCTTGCGCCGAGCGCATAGATCTTCGAGAAACCGGCCGGGTCTTTTTCGAAGTTCTCCGCCACTTTCAGCGAGGTATTGCGGAAATAGTCGGCCGTTTCCCGTTCCGTGCCGTAGCCAGCCCCGGCTACCGTCAGCGACAGCGCGCGTTCGGGATAGCGCAGGCCAAAATGCAGCGTCGCAAAGCCGCCCATCGACAAGCCGACCACATGCGCCTTCTCGATGCCGAGCGCATCGAGCACGGCAAGCGCATCCGATGCCGCGATCGCCTGGGAATACTTCTCGACGTCATCGGGAATATCGGACGGCGCATAGCCACGTGCCGCGTAGGTGATGCAGCGGTGGCGGCGCGCGAAAAAGCTCATCTGCGGCTCCCAGGCATCGTAGTTGCCGCCGAACTCGTGGACGAAGAGAATGGGCGTGCCGCCCTCCCCCGCCGTCTCGTAGTAGAGCTTCGTGCCATCGCTCGCGGTTGCATACATGCGGAGCCTCTTTCTCGGTCTGTTGTCGTATCAATACCGGCCCTAGAACAGGGCCGGCACGTCGTTGAGCGTGCGCGCCGTCTCGATGTAGCGCGGCAGGCCTTCGCAGAAGCGCTCGGCCCAGGCGCCCGGCACCGAGGTCGAGACCTTGATGAAACGGTCGCCGAAGGCGGCGGTGTGATAGCGGCCTTGCCGGATCATCACGCCCTCGCGGCGGGCGGCCTCGACGATCGCTTCCGGAGACACCCCGGTCGCGGCGGTCTCCAGCACCAGGAAATTGCCGTGCGATACCGGGATAGGTACGGAGAGCCCGGCCGTGCCGGCGGCCTCTACAATCATCGCCTTGTTGGCGCGATCGATGCGGCGAACCTCCTGCATCCACTCCGGCTTGACCGAGAGGCCCGCCATGGCGGCACGCTGGGCGACCACGGAGGCGCCGAGGACCGAGGTCGAGGCCGCCGAGAATTCGTCCACCAGCTTCGGTTCGGCCACCAGGGCGCCGATGCGCATGCCGGCCAGACCCAGCCACTTCGAGAAGCTAAGCGAGACGACGGTGCCCTCCGGCGCCACCTGCAGCACCGGCGTGTGCCCGTCGGCGAAGTCGCGATAGGTGCAGTCGTGGATCATCAGCGCACCGACCGAACGGGCGATCTCGGCGAAGGCTTCGATTTCCTCGCGCTCGTAGCGGATGCCGAGCGGATTGTTCGGATCGACGATGTAGATAAGGGCGCATCGCTCGTCGACGGCGGCGCGAAGCGCCTCCGGCGTCAGCTTGTAGTTCGTTGCCGGATCGTAGATCGGAATCTGGATCACCTCGGCGCCGGCCTGCTCGGCGAACATGCACGGCCATTTCCAGGTCGGATCGGTGGTCACCAGTGTCGTGCCGGATCTGGCGCGCGCCTTGCAGATCATGGCGAGCGCGTTGACGCCGCCCTCGGTGACGAGCGCTTCGCCGGCTGCCACGCCGAGATCGGCGACGATGGCGCTGCGCAGCGCCTCGAAGCCCATCGGCGGAGCATAGGCGTTGAACTCACCGGCTTTCACCGATCGCACCATCGCCTCGACGATGGCGGGATGCGCCGGTACGTGGTTGGTGTTCTGGCCCATCCACGCCAGGTCCGGCGTGGAGAACAGGTCGTCGAAATAGCGGTTGCGGGTGCGTGCGTCGGCCATGGCGATCAGATCACCGAGCCGCGCGCGGCGATACCGCCATCGATCGTGACGATCGTGCCGCTGATATAGCCGGCCTTCGGCGAGGCGAGGAAGACGCAGAGATCGGCAACCTCTTCGGCGGTTGCCGGACGCTTGCCCGGATACTTGTCGTAGAGTTCTTCCCAGCGCGATTCGTCGCCCAGCATGTCGATCGCCTTGCGCTTCATGATCTTGAACATGCGCGGCGTGTCGACGGGACCGGGGTTCACGCCGACGACGCGAATGCCCTCGTCCATGCTGCGCCCACCGAGCGCCTTGGTGAAGCTCATCAATGCGGCATTGCCGGTCGAGCCCGCGAAGTAGGCGGCATCCCAGTTTTCGCCGGAATTGCCGATGACATTGATGATGACGCCGCCTTTGCCCTTGCGCCGCTTCCAGAATTCGCGGGAGAGCGTGATGTAGCCGAAGACCTTGAGATCGAAACCGCGGCGGATCGAGTCGTCGGTCACGTCCTCGATCGAACCGGCCGGGATGTCACCGGCATTGTTCATGAGGATGTCGTAGTCGCCGCACGCCTTGTCCAGCGCAACCATCGCTTCCGTCGTGCCGAGGTCCGCCTCATGGACGGTGACCTCGACCGGATAGATGGCAAGCTCCTTCTTCAGTTCTTCCATGGCGGCGCGGTTGCGCGCGGCGAGGTGAAGGTGGCACCCCTCCGCAGCCAGCACCTTGGCGATGGCGTGGCCGATGCCCTGGGAGGCCCCGGTAATCAGCGCCGTCTTTCCAGCCAGATTGAGTTTCACCTGCATCTCCTGTCTGAATACATAGTTCTATTTCCTGCATACGTAAATTTTTGGCAGTGTCCATACATTTCGGCTGAAGGCGACAATGTTTTTCACTTTGAGGCCGTTAAAGTGGCTGATTATTTGCATTTGCCCAGCAGATAGGCACGCTTCCTGAGCAAATGGCCTCAAAAAGCGGCATTCAAGCCGTGTGAAATTAAAATCGATATTTTGTATACGTATCGCTATTGCGTGAATACGAAAATGTCGCCAGTGTTGCCGCAGGCCGTCGAGTCGGCTTGCGAATTGACGCTCAGGACGATTCCCCATGTGGAAAACCTACGAGGACGCCTCAGCCAGCGCGGTGGAGGACCTCAATCTCCAGATCCGCAGTGGCGAGTTTGTCGTGTTCGTCGACCCTTCGGGTTGTGGCCAGTTGACGACGCTACCCATGATCGCCCGCCTCTGGGAGCTTTCCGATGGCGAGATCGGGATCTGTGACCGTCGTGTCGACAAACCGGAGCCACGAGGGCGTGATATCGCCATGGTCTTCCAGAACCACGCGCTCTACCCCCATATGACCGTTGCGCAGAGCATGAGCTTCGGCCTTCGCCTGGCAGGCATGGAGCGGCGTCGGGGGGCGATAGATGTCCATTGAAACCTTGCCCGATCTCGAAAGGCTGAGCGCCCCCATGGGCGGTAGCGTCGGCTACCGCACGATGGGAGACGGTGACTGGCTCGTGCTTATCCATGGCTGGTGCGGCAATGCCGATATCTGGAGCCCGATCGTGCCGGCGCTCGCAGGGGGCTATCGCATCCTCGCCGTCACCCTTCCTGGGTTCGGCGGCATGGCGCCGCCTCCGAAAGACGGTCAGACGATGGGGGCCATGGGCGCCGCCGTCGCGCATGTCCTCGCCCATCTTGGCATCGACCGTGCCGTGCTCGTCGGTCATTCGATGGGCGGGCCAGTTATGACGGAGGCCGCGATCTGCGCGCCGGAGCGGATCCGCGCCCTTGTGGGCCTCGATACGCTGACGGACCGTCACTACTACGGTCGGGTGCCGGACGCTGAGATCGCCAGGCGGCATGCTGAGTTCGCCGCAGACTATACGGGGCGCATGCGCGGGATGATCGACGACATCGTGCATCCCGGCACGCCCGAAACGCTGCGGCAGTCGATCACCGACGATATGGTGATGGCGGCACCGATGGAATTCGCGCTCGACATCAAGGACTGGCTCCTTGCCTGGAACGCCGAGGAACGATGGCCGCTCGTCAACTGCCCGGCCCTGATGCTGAATTCCACCTGGAGTGCGCGCCGTGCCCATCCCGAATCGATGGCCTGCTTCGCGGCCACGGCGGTCGTCCCCTACGACTCCGGCCATTTCCCGATGATCGAGGCGCCCGGGATGATTGTGGAAAAACTGAAAACCTGCCTCGCCGGATTGGTATGCCGGCATGCGCGAGATTGAATGCACACCCGAAAGAAAAGTATAAATGGCACTTCAGAAACCCCGTTTAAACTTCGCAAGCCGTGCGAGAGGAGTGCCCGTCGTGGATCAGGATGAAATCCGGTCGCCAAATGCTTCGGCTGCGTCACAGGGAACGTCACGTGCGCCGACCCGATCGGGCGAACTGCGCGATCAGCTCGAACAGATGATCCTCGACGGCCGCCTTGCCCCCGGCGAACGGCTCGACGAGATGGAGCTCGCCCGCCGCTTCGGCCTGTCGCGCACTCCGGTGCGAGAGGCGATCAAAGCGCTTCTGGCGGTCGGCCTCGTCGAGACGCGCGGGCGGCAGGGTACCCATGTGGCGTTGCTCTCCATTCCCGCCCTCCTCGAAATGTTCGATGTCATGTCCGCGCTCGAAGGCCTCTGTGCCCGGTTGGCTGCGCGACGCGCTACGCCTGCCGAACGTGCCGCCATGCGCAAGGTGCACGAAGAGCTCATCCAGGCCTACGAAGCCGGTGATCCGGTCGCCTTCTACAAGGTGAACCAGAAATTCCATGACTTGCTCTACGAGGCGGCGCACACGCATTTCATCGCAGACCAGGCGATACAGCTGCGCCGCCGCATCGGCGCCTACCGCATGCGCGCCACCTATCAACCGGGGCGTATGCTGAATACCCTTAGCGAACATGTGCGTATCATGGACGCGATCGACGCGGGTGACCCGGAAACAGCGCGCCAGGCGGCGAGCGAGCATGTGCAGTTGCTCGGCGACCAGCTCACCGATTTCATATCCTCGCTCCCGGCCAATCTCAGCCGCGCGCAATAAATGGCGACGGCCGACCGCACCGCCCCCAGAGCAGTCTCGCGCCCGCGGACAAGGAGAGACATGGCCACGCGCAAGAGGCCGGTGATCGTCAACCATCTCGGTGCGGAGTTCGGCCGCCTTGCCGCCGCACATCCCTCGCAGCCGCTGGTGATCGATGATTTCGCAACCGCCGAACCGTGGCGCATCAGCCCGGAGGCGGAAGTTCTCGTGACGAGAGCCTTGCCCGGCTGGAGCGGAACACCGCGCGACCACCCGTTTCCCGACACGCTGAAATGGGTGCAGGTCCTGTCCACCGGCCTCGAGACCTATCCGCCGGCGCTGATGCGGGGGCGGCTCGTCACCTGCGGCCGTGGGCTCAATGCATTGCCAATCGCCGAATTCGTGTTCGCGGCCATGCTGCGCGTCGAGCGGAAGCTTGAGGAAACACGGGCACGCGGCGAGACCGACTGGCACGCCCAGCACACAATCGGCCACCTGCACGGCAGGACGCTCGGCCTTGTCGGATACGGTTCGATCGGGCAGGCGATCGCGCGGCGCGCGCTCGCCTTCGACATGCGCGTGCTTGTCAAGCGGCGCACCCCCTGGTCAGGCGGCGACGGCCTGACCGCTTGCGCCGACGCCGCTGAGGTTTTCGCAGGCTCGGATCATGTCGTTATCGCCGCGCCGCTCACGCCGGAGACGAAAGGCATGGTCGGTGCGGAACTGCTGAGTGCGGCGAAGCCCGGCCTGCACCTGATCAACATTTCCCGGGGCGGCCTCGTCGACCAGCATGCGCTGCTCGAGGCGCTCGAAAGCGGCCGGATCGGCCAGGCGACGCTGGATGTCACCACGCCGGAACCCCTGCCGGACGGCCACCCGTTCTACCGCCTGCAGAACGTCTTCGTCAGCCCGCACATCTCCTGGTGCGGAGGAACCGGAGACGCGGATTTTCGCGCGCGGTTCCTGGCCAATCTCGATGCCTATCTTACCGGCAAGCCGCTGCTGGAAGTCGTCGATCCCTCCCGCGGCTATTAGGAGGCCAGGGGCTCTCAGAAATCCGGCCGGCGGCGGTGGAAAGCGGTGACGCTCTGATAGGCCCCGCCGGCGCGGCAGAGCAGCGCCTCGGCAAACGGCTTGCCGACAAACTGCAACCCTATCGGAATCCCCTCGCCGCTCTGACCGCAGGGAAGTGTGATCGTCGGATAGCCACAGACGTCGAACGGCGCCGTGAAAGGCCCGATGGCGAGAATTGCTGCCGGATCTTCGCCCAGCGACGCCATGAAATCCATCGAGGGGCCGGCGACCGGCAGGCCCGGAACCATCACCAGGTCGACGGTGGAAAAGAGCTGTGCCATCCGACCGTTGAAATCGCGCCGATCCTGCAACGCCACAGCCATGTCGCGCGCCGTATGCCTGCGGCCGCGTTCGATCAGCGCTGCAAGCCGTTCGCCGTATTCGGCGCTGCGCGACGGATAGGCACCTTCGTGGGCAAGCGCGCATTCGACGGCGCATTGCACCGCCCAGCCGCGCAGGATTGCATCCGGATCTGGAAAATCGACGGTGACGAAGCGCGCGCCCAAAGCGCTCATCACCTCGACCGCCGCCTCGATGGAGGCCTGGACCTCGTCTGTCGCACGCGAGGCGATGAAGGTGCGATCGATGCCGATGGTCACACCGGCGACGTCTGCCGACAGTGCCGCCCCGAGATAGTCGTCGAGCGGCGCTGGTATGCACGTCGGGTCGGCGGTGTCGGGACCTGCGATTGCGGCAAGCAGGGCGGCCGCGTCTGCCGCGCTCCGTGCCATCGGCCCCACGTGGTCCAGCGATTCTGCGAGCGGAAAGACGCCGTGGCGGCTGACGCGGCCCCAGGTCGGCTTGATGCCGACCACGCCGCAGCAGGAGGACGGCAGGCGGATCGAGCCGCCCGTGTCCGTGCCGAGGGTCGCGTAGGCGAGCCCCGATGTCACGGCAACGCCGGAGCCCGATGACGAGGTGCCCGTCCAGTGTGCCGGCCCGAACGGGTTCACCGGCGGCGTGATCGACGGGTGGTGATCGGCATAGACGCCTTCGGTCAGCGTCAGCTTGCCGAGCATCACGGCACCTGCCGTCCTCAGGCGGGCCGTGGCGGTCGATTCTTCCGCAATCGCCTGTCCAGCGAAGACGGGACTGCCAAAGCCGGTCGGGATGTCGACGGTGGCGAATGCATCCTTGACGGCCAGCGGAATGCCATGCAGCGGTCCGCGCCAGTTGCCCGCCGCAATCTCGGCATCGGCCGCCCGGGCGGCCGCGCGGGCCACGTCCGGTGCCACCGCTGCGTAGGAATTGAGCCTTCCATCATATTCGGCGATGCGTTCGAGCATGAGCTCTGTGAGTTCGCAAGAGGTCACCCTGCCTGAGCGGATGGCGTCGGAAAGCCGGGTGAACTCGGCGGCCCAAAGGGGCTGGTCGGTCATTCTCTGTCCTCTCGTGATGCGGCGCATGGTCGGCTGTGTGACTTCTATTGAGCTTAAAAAATCAGACTTGTCAAAACTGCATACATAAGAAGCAGTTTGCGCATCCATAACCTGAAAATGGTGAATATTTAGCGCTGGAAGTCGGCAGGCACGCCTGTCTGGATGCGAAACATAGTTGGCACGTATATTGCAAATGACTTTATGCATACATCAATCAAGGGGAACAGAATGAACCTCCCGCTCAAGTGCAGCATCGCTGCCATCGCATTCGCCGTCACCCTGATCGGCGGCTCGCTGCCCGCAAAGGCGGCGGAAGCCGTCTCCGTCCGGTTGAAATGGGTCGCGCAGGCCCAGTTCGCGGGAGTTTACGTTGCCAAGGCCAAGGGTTTCTACGAGGAAGCCGGCCTCGATGCGACCATCAATCCCGGCGGCCCCAACATCAACGTCGAGACGCTCGTCGCCTCGGGTGCGGACACGTTCGGCATCGCCAGCGGCACGGAAGGCGTGCTCTATGCCCGCGAAAAGGGATTGCCGCTGACCTGCATTGGCATGTCGCAGCAGATGACCCCCTTTGCCTATGTCGCCTACGACGATTCCGGCATCAACTCGGTGAAGGACTTCAAGGGCAAGACGGTCGCAACCTGGATGACCGGCCCGCAGTTCACGCTTTACTCGGTTCTGGCGCATGAAGGTCTCGCACAGGGCGATGCCAACATCGTCTCCCAGCCCTTCTCCATGCAGCCCTTCATCGACAAGCAGTACGATGTCGCGACGGTCACGCTCTACAACGAGCTGAACACGCTGAAGGAACAAGGCATCAACAACATCAAGGTCTTCCTTCCCGACGATTCCGGTGTCACGACCCAACAGGATTCGATCGTCACATCTGAGAAGATGATCGCAGAAAAGCCGGAGGTGGTGCAGGCTTTCCTCAACGCCACGCTCAAGGGGTGGAAGTACGCCTTCGAGAACAAGAGCGAAGCCGTGGATATCGTCATGGCCGCAGGCTCGGGGCTCGAGCGCAAGCACCAGGAGTTGATGCTCGAGGAGATCGAGAAGCTGATGCGTGCCAAGCTCGGCGGCAGCGAGGGCCTCGGCGCAATCGACATGGCCTCGATCAAGGCCGTGCATGACAGCCTGAGGGAGTACAAGGCATTGAATACCGATGTCGATCTGGAAGCCGCCTTCGACCAGAGCTTCTGGGCCAAGGTGCCGGCAGACGCAAAGTCCATGTGAGGCATGCGCATCTGCCCGGCGCTCCGCTGTCGCCGGGCAGATCTACGACGGAGTTTGCATGAAACGACATCTCCCGCTGGCCCATCCCGCCACCGCCCTGGTCATGGTGGCGTGCGCCTGGCTCGTCCTCGTCCCGCTGCTCGGCATTCCGCCGCGCTATCTCCCCTCGCTCGGGCGCGTCGTTGCGGATGCGGTTTCGGTCTGGCCGGAACTCCTGAACAGCTTCCTGCGCACGCTTGCCGAAGCCGTGCTCGGATTTATCGCTGGCGCAACGTTCGGCATCGCCTTCGGCATGGCTTTCGCCCGCAGTCGCGTGCTGGAACGCTCGGTCTTGCCGCTCTTCATCGCGCTGCAGAGCGTCCCGGTCATCGCCTTCGGCGCGGTCGTCGTCATCTGGTTCGGCAACAGCCTCTTTTCCAAGGTAATGATCGCGCTCTACCTGTCGTTCTTTCCCGTTGCTGTCTCGACGCTTCGCGGTCTGCAGGCGATCGACGAGAAACGCGTCGCGCTCTTCCTCAGCTTCGGCGCCAACCGCATGCAAGTCTTCTTTCGGCTCGCGCTGCCCACCGCCCTGCCCTCGATCTTCACCGGCCTGAAACTGGCCGTGTCGCTTAGCCTTATTGGTGCGATCGTCGGCGAATGGTTCGGCGATACCGTCGGTCTCGGCGTCATGCTGCTGCAGGCGCTCTATTTTGAACAGGTCGAGCGCATCTGGGTGCTGATCGTCGTCTGCGGCCTGCTTGGAACACTGCTCTATGGGCTGCTCGCCTTCATCGAAAGGAAATATGTATGGTGGCGTCCCGCCTGAATGCGCTGCTCAACGCATGTCTGCCCGTTGCGTTCGCCGTCGTCGTCATGGGTTTCGTCTGGGAGCTCGCCGTTGCCTTCGGCAAGGTTCCCCATGTGTGGACGGCCCGTGGAATGCAAGACTCTGTATCGATGGGATCGGTCAGGTTCAGTCATGTGTCCGGCCTTTTATCGTGGCATTGTAGCCACTGGCCCTGATGAAGTCCGCGGATGGAGAGCCAATCAATTTGTCGAGCTCAAGGCTCTGGGGGAACCTAGGCTTTG
>NZ_OBQD01000018.1:0-97679 GCF_900220975.1 Rhizobium subbaraonis
GTGAAGGGCGATCTTGAGCCGATCGAGCTTTGCCAGAAGCTTGACCGCGCCTGCAACGGCAAGACGGCCGAGAACGGCGGCATCTACAAGACCGTATGCGGCAACCCCGGACTGCCAGTCTACTACTTCACTGACGAAGATCTGATCATTTCCGAGCCGCAGACCTTCACGCCGTTCCCCGGCCTCGAAAAGACCTATAACGGCGCTCACGCCACCTATCCGGAACCGGATGAAGCGTGGTCCGCGAAGGACGCCCCGCCGCGGTATAGGAGCGACCTGGAAGCAGAAGACGACGGCCGCCGCCTGATCGCCAATCTCACCTATGAGGCCGTGCCCTACAAGCGCCAGGTGCAGAGGCTCATGCGCGCGGCGATCGAGGCGAACCGACGCTTCCGCTCGCATCAAGGCGTCTTCACGCCGGCTGTGAAGCTCCTTGAGCCGCTGGACGTCATCGCATGGACCTCGGCCCGCAACGGCTACGACAACAAGCGCTTTCAGCTTGGCGCTGTCGATGACCTGAACAACGTTAATCAGTCGGCCGCCTTCTCCGAACTTGACCCAACCGACTACGACTGGTCGAGCGACTACGAGCTTCCGACGACGACCGGGCCGCTCGGCAGGGTGAAGCCACAGCCGCGCGTGCTCGGAAGCTTCGGCGTCTTCCCCGCAACCGTGAAGGATGCACTTGGCGTCGATCGCCGGCCCGCCATTCTTGCCGCGTGGCCCTACAATAATGACGACGTGGCAATCCGCGCGATCGCGTTTCAGGTTCGCGAGGCTGGAAAGACCGCCGTCATGTGGCGGGGACGATCGGATCAACCGGAAGAGGGCGAAGCGCTGCTCGCGCCGTTCTCGCTTCTTCCGGATACCGACTATGAGGTGAAGGCCAAGTTCGTTGGCGGCGGCAATACCGAACTGTTCGCCTGGTCGGCCTGGATGCCAGTCCGGACGCCCAACGTCCAGCTGACGGCCGCTGACATCCTCGACGGCGCCATCGTCGCGGCGAAGCTTGCCGACGCGGCCGTCGAAGCCAACAAGATCATGACCGGGGCTGTCACCGAGCTCAAGCTCGCCGATCGCGCCGTTTCCGATCTGAAGATCAAGCTGGCCGCTATCAAAACCGAGTTGATCGAAAACCAGGCTGTCGTCGCGGCCGCTCTGGCCGACGTGGCAGTAACGCAGCAGAAGATTGCGACAAACGCGGTAAGCCAGCTGAAGATCGCGGCTGATGCCGTGACGGAAGCGAAGGTTGCGGTAGACGCAATCACCCAAGGAAAGATCGCCAGCAATGCGGTCAATGAGCTGAAGCTCGCCGCCGCCGCCGTGACAGAGGCAAAGGTGGCCGTGGGCGCCATCACCCAGCTTAAGATCTCAACGGGCGCGGTGGGCAACGCGCAGCTCGCGGCTCTTGCCGTCGACGCCGCGAAACTGGCCACTAACGCGGTGACGACGACCAAGATCGCGGATGATGCGATTACAACGCCGAAGCTGGTCACCAATGCTGTGGTAGCTGACAAAGTAGCTGCGGGTGCGATCACGGTTCAGAAGTTGCTTGTCGCCAATTTGGAGAACCCCTTTGCGGGCGCCGAGGTGGAAACGACTTCCCCCTTTGTCAGCCTGTCTGCACGAGCCACATGGGCTACGATTTCGACCTCCCCCTCCGGCAAACCCACGGCCATGAGGATCAATGGCGCTGCGGCCGGGGCGAACACCGCCTTTAACTACCCGCCCAAATTGGCAGTCACTCCCGGTGAGGAGTACTATCTTGAGTTCTACGTGCGCAGGGACAGCGCATGGGATGGCTCAAGCGGGAACAGCAAGCTTCGCATCGGTGACCAGAACAACTCTTTGCTGGCTGGTTACGCCTACGGGGCTACGGACCTTGCTTCGAATACCTGGGTGAAAAGAACCGCCGTGTTTACGGTGGCTAGCGGAGTGACCGAGCTCAACGTTACGCTGGTGGGGGATGCCACCGCAGGCAACGTTTGGCTCACGGACTTCGTTTGGCGAAAGATGGCATCCGCTGAGCTGATCGTTGACGGCGCCATCATTGCCAGCAAGGTAGCTGCGCTCGCGATTTCGGCGGCCAACATCCAGGCTGGCGCGATCACCGCGGGTAAGATTGCGGCCGATGCGGTCACGGCCACCAACATTGTGGCCGGCACGATTACCTCGACCGAGCTCGCTTCCAACTCCGTCGTTGCCGCGAAGATCGCGGCCGGGGCGATTGTCGCGGGCAAGATCGCCGCGGATGCCGTCACGGCGGCCAATGTCGTCGCCGGCACGCTGACGGCGGTCGAGCTTGCATCCAACTCGATCATCGCCGTCAAGATCGCAGCCAATGCCGTTACAACCGCCAAGATCGCGACCAACGCTGTAACCGCAAACGAGATTGCCGCTGGCACCATCACGGCGACGGAAATCGCCTCGAGCGCGATCACGACCGTCAAGCTAGCAGCCGAATCCATCACGGGCGCAAAGATCGCGGCCAACACAATCGGTGCGAACCACATTGCCGCGAACTCGATCACGGCGAAGCAGCTCGTCATCATGGACTGGGAAAACATTGTCCCGAACGGACAGTGGATTACCGGTGACAATGCCGGGTGGGGCTCATATCCGAGTGGCTGGAACGTCGTCGGCGCCGGTGCCCGCCCACCGCAGCGCGGGGATTACATTCTTTCTACTCCGGGCGCCGCGGATGACCGTACCATGTCGACCTCCGGGCTAGATGTTCCGGTTCAGGGCGGCGAGCAGCTTAACGTTCAGTTCGATTGCGCCGGGTCCGGTTCGGGCGCGTCATGGGAATTCCGGGTGCGCTTGGTTTACTACGCGGCCGGCAGTTACCTGTCCGGCAGCACAGTAACGCTGTCGGGTACGTCCGTGAGCTGGCAACGTCAGAACGGCACCATGAGCGTGCCGGCCGCCGCGGACAGGATACAGCGCATCGAGATCACCAGGGCTGGAGGCGGCAGCAACAATGCGTTCATCACGAACGTGGTTGTTCGCCGCAAGAAGGGCGGCGAACTGATCGTTGATGGGGCGATCTCGGCTGACCACATCAGAGCCAACGCGATCGAGACGGACAAGATCATCCTCGGCGGCGTGACGACAACCAAGCTCGCTGCCAGTGCTGTCACCCTCGTGACGAGTGCCTTTGCCAGCGGATTGACCAACGATTTCGGGCCATCCGGATCGAGCACCGTGAACGTGGCGTCTGCGAGCATCAGTGTCGCAGACGCGGATGCCGTGGACATCACCGCAACGTTTACGATCCACAATTCGCAGACCACATCCGTCACTTCGGCCGAGACCATCACGACGGTCGAGATCTTACGGGGCAGCACAGTCATCAACACGCGAACGATCGTCGACTCTTCTTATGTTTACGCCGGCGCCGGCTCCGCCCGCTCAGCGCTGAAGCCGACCGTGACCATTGCCTTCTCCGATACCGGATTCTCGGGTTCGGGAACGATCACCTACACGGTTCGATGCTCGTCAACCTATCCCGATGGCGCGGTGCGAGCCCGCGACAGGTACATCCGCCTGATGGCGACGAAGAGGTGATCCCGCATGGGTGTTCGCTACGTGAAGTATAGGACAGATACCGGCGAGATCATCGCCACCGGCACCTGCTCCAACCAGGAGCACTGCTTCTTGCAAATGGAGGACGCCGAGAATGAGCACATCTTGCTCGATGTCTCAGCCGACGATGCAACGCAATGGATCGACGACCAGGGCGAGCTTGCCGATCGTCCGGTGCTCGATCTACCTACAGCAACATCGATCGCAGCGGATGGCATCGCCGAGGTGGTCGGCGCGCTACCGGCCGGAACCGTGGTGCGCTTCAATGGTGCGGCAGCTACCACGGACGGCGCCGCCTTCGCCTTCACCACCGATATGCCGGGCACCTATGTGTTCGATTTCGAGCCGCCGTTTCCGTACATCCCGTGCACACTGACGGTCGAGGCCACCGATGCGATTTGACATTCGCGAGGATCAGTCTGGCCGAGCTGATCGGGTCAACGCCGAGCGTGATCGGCGGATTGTGGCCGGCCTTGTCTTCGGCGGCATTCTCTACCAGACGCGCGACCAGGACAGGGAGAACATTGCCGGCGCCGGGGCGCTGGCTATCGCCGCCATCATGAACGGCGCACAGCCTGGCGACTATCGCTGGCATGGTGGCGATACCGACTTCACCTGGATTGCCGCCGACAACAGCCTGCATGTGATGGACGCGCCGACCCTGATCGCCCTCGGCAATGCCGTGGTCAATCACAAGGCGGCGCTCATTCATGCGGCGCGCGTGATCAAGGACATGAACCCGATCCCGGCTGATTTCGCCAACGACACCTACTGGCCGTAGCCGACCGGGTGGCCGTGGCGCGTAAACGCCTCATGCGACGGGTCAACAGCCCCACTGGGGGAACGAACGCGACTACGGCACGAACGTCTTCGACCGGCAAGAGTTTGAGGAAATGGCGGAGGTTTTGAAGCAGTGAGAGGCACCTTCATCGTGCCCTTGAACGCCACTCAAGGCGTCTTCGAAACTTTCATGGGCCTCACGATCGAGGAGGTCCACTGTACGTATTCGGTGAGCGGGCGCGGTCAGAACAAGGCAGTAATGGAAGTGCTGATCTCACCTTAATGCCGCAGTAACAGGAAAATTCCAGTCAAATTACGGCAACGGCGTAGTTTGCTGTAAGCTACCGCCTTTTTCGATGTCGCGACCACCTGCTCTTGCAAGTTTTGCGGGTAGCCAGTTAGCGTCAGTCGCATTTTCACGCTAATAGTGTGCGGATCCTATGGCACCATACGTGTTGTTGTGGGGGCGTCGAACGTGCATCCGGAGTGCTTTTGAATTTGAATATTCATAATGGAGGGAATGACATGACATCAACAGCAAGCAGGCTCGCTTTCCTAGCTCTACTCCTCGCGACAACCACTCTGTATGGCGGAAGCGTAGCCTCCGCCCAAACTGCTGAAGTCCCGCCGGCAATCACTACACCGGAAAGGGTCGACACACGGATAGGCCCACTCGACTTCAAGGACGGCATGCCGAACGATGAGACCATCGCCAAAGTGTATGACAACCTGGCCTTCAGCCACGCATTCCAGGCGTTTGTGAACACCATGCAAGGAGTCAGCATACGCGCCCTTCACAAAGGCTTACTGAGCGCCGGCGTCAAGGATAACGAAGTTCTTGTCTTCTCCGAGCTGATGGATGCCAAGTCGCTTTTTCTGACGGCCAATGCGGACACCGTCTACTCCATGGGTATGCTCGATCTGACCAAGGGCCCTATGGTGCTGGAGGTGCCGCCAAAGGCGCTGGGTGCCATTGATGACTACTGGTTCCGCTGGGTCATCGACATCGGCCTGCCTGGTCCGGACCGGGGCGAGGGCGGAAAATATCTGATCCTGCCACCCGGCTATGACGGTCCGCTGCCGAGTGGCTTCAACATCGCCCATGCCCGGACCAACCTTGTAATATGGTTCGCTCGCTCGTTCCTGGAGAACAACGATCCGAAGCCCGTGGCCGAAACGATCAGAAAGTTCACCAAGGTCTATCCATACGAGGCAGGCGGAGTCGGCACTCCCATCGCCAGCTTTCTGAGTGGCGAGGCTAAACTAGGGAAAATCACGCCACCGCCGCCGACCGTGTTCCACGAAGGAACCGGCAAGGTTATGAACACCATCCCGCCAAACGACTTCAGCTACTTTGAGATGCTCAACGAAGTTGTGCAGCAGGAGCCGGCAGAGTCGCTCGACCCCGAATTGATGGGCCCAATCGCCGCCATCGGCATTATTAAAGGCAAACCCTTTGCGCCTGATGAGCGGATGAAGAAGATCCTCACCGAAGCAGTTGCGCTTGCCAACGCCACCTCGCGCACTCTGTTTATGGCTCCCCGTGATCCCAGCTTCTACTACTATCCCGGCTCGGGTTGGCAGAACATGCTGTTTGAGGTTGGCTACGAGTTTGAGACGCCGATTCCGCGTATTACAGACGACGGCGTGGTCCCCTACCCTCCAACGGGCTATCGCGCTCTCGACGCGCGAACAAACTTTTTCTATGGCGTAACCGGGATCACGCCCGCGATGGCCATGCGGCTGCCCGGCATCGGTTCTACATACCTGTGGACGATGGTGGATGCAGATAAAAAGCCGTTCGACGGAGCAAAAACTTACAAGGTGACCCTACCGAAGGACATCCCACAGGCGAACTTCTGGTCCTTCACACTCTACGACAACATGACGCGCTCAATGCTCGACACGCCGCAGCGCTATCCTCGCGCAGGTAGCCAGAGCTTTCCTTCGCCTGCTGCGGAAGCGGACGCCGACGGCACGACCACGATCTACTTCGGTCCGACGCAACCTGCGAATGTCAAACGAGGCAACTGGATCCAGACCATGCCCGGTAAAGGCTTTATCCCGTGCCTGCGGCTTTACAGCCCGCTTGAACCGTTCTTCACCAAGGAATGGCGACCAAGCGAGGTCGAACTCGTGAACTAGTCCACGGGACACACGATAGCATCGCGGTCTAGCTATTGAACGTTATCCCCTGTTTCTGGCTCAAGTCTATGGTCACTCCAGTACCTGGAGTGACCCCCCATATGCGACGCGCTGGTGAGGCGACTTGTGGCCTAGGCCACCAGTGGCGAGACCACATGTCAATTTTGATAGACACGGTTACGCACTCGTACGATGATGGGGTATCGGCTCCAACTGCATGGCAGGAACGACAGGGAGATGGCATCTCTCGCCTCACCTATTTGGAGGGAGTCTCAATGTCCACATCCTTCGTCTACGATGCGGCTGGGTATCCAGTGTTTCCAGGTAGCAGCAAACACGACAAAGTGTTCGGTCCCGATGACCTTAACACTCTGCAATCCGTCTTTGATGCCTGCCTTCAGGAATGTGGCCTTACTCGCGAGAGTGAATTGGCCGAGGCCCTAGGCAGCGCCATCATCCGCCTCTACACACAGGGTCAGCGCGATCCTGATTTAATCAAGACGATGCTTACGGGGGCGTTTAAACGGCGGCGGGGAAAACTTTAGGCATGCGTTTTTGACACTAGACCGGAATTTTAGAAGTTCCGCTTTTCGCTGTCAAAATTCCGAAAATCCGGGTCCGGCTACACGTGGCTAGCCGATTGGCTAACCCTCATATAATGCATTGATTTTAAAAGTAAAATGGTGGGCCCGGAGGGACTCGAACCCCCAACCAAGCGGTTATGAGCCGCCGGCTCTAACCATTGAGCTACAGGCCCATGCCGGTGGCGGCATGCGGGGGTCAATGGCAGCCCCGGAGGTTCCGTCTAGACGAATTCTTTCCGGCCGACAAGCATCGCCGCAATGCTTACACAATGTCGCGGGAATAAACGACGTGAGGGACAACCAAGCGGAGATATTGAATGTTTCGACCGAGACTGTCGCGCGCCGTCATGAGCGGCGTGATCGCCACCACCCTGGCCGCGGGCTTTTTCGTACCGGCCCACGCACAGGAAGCACGGCAGCGCGAGGCCGTCATCACCGTCACCGGCGAGGGCCGGTCCAACATTGCGCCCGACATGGCGCTTGTCGAGCTTGGCGTCGTCAAGGACGGCAAGACGGCGCGTGAGGCGCTCGATGCCAACAATGCCGCCATGGCCGAGGTGATGAAGGCCCTGAAGGACGCCGGCATCGCCGAGCGCGACCTGCAGACCTCGGGCTTCAGCATCAGTCCGCAATACCAGTTCCCCCAGGGCGACAACGGCGAGGCCAAGCCCCCCGTCCTCGTCGGCTTCCAGGTGTCCAACATGCTGTCGGTGCGCGTCCGCGACCTGTCCCGGCTTGGCCCGATCCTGGACCAGACCGTGACGCTCGGCATCAACCAGACCGGCGGCATCACCTTCACCAACGACAAGCCGGACGAAGCCATCAGCGCGGCACGCAAGAGCGCGGTTGCCGATGCGATCGCGCGCGCAAAGGAACTGACGGCGGCTGCCGGCATCGGCCTGGGCAAGGTCCTCGAAATCTCCGAGACGTCCTACCGCCCGCAGCCCGTTCCGATGATGCGCGCGGCGATGGCGAAGGATTTCGCCGCCGAGGCCGTGCCGGTCGCCACCGGTGAAAGCAGCTATTCCGTCACCGTCAACATGACCTTCGCTCTGACGAACTGAGCCGGACCGAAGCCGCCACAATACGGACAAGCCGGCCTTTCGGAGGCGAAGTGCCTCGGGAGGCCGGCTCAGGAGCCTGCGCGGACCGGAAGCGGCAGGCCTCTTTCCCGCAATCGCCCCCTTGCCGGGACAGGGCCGGCGAAGCTAGGGTATCCGTCTTGGTGAAGTGAGCGGTGACGCCCATGTCCGGCCGCGGCTGAGCGGCGTTCGCGAGGACGACGAGTTCTCGCACGATGGCTGTGACAGCAACCTTCGCAGCCTTCCGGCCGCTTTCAACTGGTGGCATTTTTCTTGCGCCCGCGCTTGAACCGCACGGCGACAAGCGCCGCAAGCGTGCGAGGTGCCTGCCCGGCAGGAGTGCATCCGCCGCGGGTCAAGGCACGGCAGGTCAAGGCGCGGCGGGTCCACGTCCCTGATTGCCGAGGGAGTGATGCCAGCGAGCGAGGCTGTCTGGCCCTGAGCGAGCAAGCTGGGTCAGGCCAGATCGACGAGGAGCGCGAAGGCGGCGCTTGCCGTCGCCTTCGCGCATCTGGGGTCGAGACGAGGATGCCGAGGCGGCGCGGAAGGCGCCGCCGTCACGGGCGTCTTGGCTGATATGTCAACGCCTCATGTCTTGCACACCGAAATACGGCCGCGGGGCCTTGCGTCCCTGGTCGCGGTGAACGCGTCAGCGCCCCAGCGTCGGGCAGCGTGCGACGTTGGCGAAGGCGATCTGCGTGTAGCGGTGGTGGCGCCAGCCCTCGACGACGACGCGGCGATGGCTGACGTCGGCGATGCGCGGGCCGCGCACGCCGTAGCCGCGGGCCTTCTCCACAGCCAGCCAGGGCGCGCAGCGGCCGCGGCCGCGCCGGTCGCCCCAACGATGGTGACGCTCCGGCGCGCGCCCGTAGTAGCCGTCGCGATAGCCGACAGTCTCAATGCGAGCGTCGAAGCTTGCTGCGTGGGCGGCAGGGGCGAGCGATGTCAGGCCTGCAAGCGTCAGGGCAACGGCGGCAATGGAATTCTTGAGAAAGTCGGACATCGGTGTCTCCGTCGGATGCCGACGACCGAGCGGTTCGGCCGGTCGCCGCGGGTTTCAATGGAGACACATTAGAAGGGTGAGGCTGAACGTCTCCGGAACCGCGCGTTCAGCCATCGTTCAGCCGCAAAACGCCCAAAGCGAAGCGGCACTTCGGCGCCGCAGTCGCGGCATTCTTCCACAGTCGTCGCGACGGGATAGACGCGGCGTGCGACCGACACGGCTTGCGACGCGCCCTCTCAGGCCGCCTTCCGCCGCAAACTCTTGCCGATTGCCGGCGAACCGCCTCCGGCGGGCGAAGGATGCCGGCCTTGCAATGTGGCTCTACGGCGATGGCACGACAAGGCGCGCGGCGTGACCGGCAGGTCACACCGCGCAACGATTGGACCAGCATTTTCGGGGGGCGATCGTCTTTAGGCCTCGCCCGCCCTGGAGCGACACTTCAGAAGCGGCCGATATTCCGCAGTGGTCGCTCAGCCCGCCATCTGCCGCATGCGTTCGCCCTCGTCCACCATGAGCGCCATCCGCGCGATCCTGTGGCCGTCGAGTTCAAGAAGCAGGACCTTTTCGACCGAATAGGATTTGCCGGAAGCAACGCTGCCGCGCGCCGTCACCCGGATTGCCAGGGGCGAGCCGCCGTCCGCCACCATCACCACGGCATCGCCGTAGCTCTCGTCGAAGCTTGAGAAGTGTCGGGCAAGCCGCTCGCGCAGCGCCTCGCGCCCCATGTCGCCGCCTTCCCCGAACCCGGAGATCGCCACATCCTCGTCGGCAAGTGCTGCGATTGCGGCATAGTCGCGCGCATTCAGCGCCGTGACGAGTTCCTGGGCAACGGCGTTCGCATTCGCCATGATGCAGTCCTCCCTTTTCTACGGCCGTCCATTGACGGACCTGATCCGGCTGGCCTCTGACAACGCGAACAGCGGCCGGCCGGTTCCACTTCGACGGCGGGCGTCAGCCACCAAGATGCAGCACGATCTCGCGCACGTGCGGCCGGTCGCGATGCTCGAAAAGATAAAGCCCCTGCCAGGTCCCGAGTACAAGCCTGCCCTCGCTGACCGGAATGCCGATCGAGACCTGGTTGAGCGCGGCCTTGATATGCGCCGGCATGTCGTCCGGCCCCTCCATGGTGTGGACGATCCAGCGCATGGACGGATCGTCCGACGGCGGCACGAGGCGGCGAAAGAAGGTGTCCAGGTCGCGGCGCACGTCCGGATCCGCATTCTCCTGGATCAGCAGCGAACACGAGGTGTGCCGGACAAACACCGTCAGCAACCCCTCGTCCCTCCGGTTCCGGCGCACAAAGGCTTCCGCCTCGGCGGTATATTCGTAAAGCCCCTGTCCGCGAGTCTGAATGGAAATCCTGGTTTGCGGCACCCTGCCTCCTTGTCCGTCTATTGCCTGCCGGCGGCGCGCCTTGGCGCCCTCGCCTGTCCGCGTCATAGTTCCAGAAAGCTGTGAAACCCGCCATAGATCATGCGCTTGCCGTCGAAGATGTTCTTCCACTCCTCCTCTCTCAGGCGCGGGTCGTCCATCACCTTGCCGACGACTGCATCGCGGATCTCGCGCGATTCATAGGTGACCCAGGAAAAGACCACCACTTCGTCGTCCTTGGCGTGCACGGCGCGAGGAAACGACGTGAACTTGCCATAGGGAACGTCGTCGCCGACGCATTCGACATAGGAAAGCGCCCCGTGTTCCATCCAGACGGAACCGGCGATGATCGCAAGCGCCTTGTAGTCGTCAAGCTTATGCTTGGGAACGGCAATCACATAACCATCGACATAGTGCATGCAAACCT
The DNA here is from genome assembly GCF_900220975.1 of Rhizobium subbaraonis. Classification (GTDB taxonomy): domain Bacteria; phylum Pseudomonadota; class Alphaproteobacteria; order Rhizobiales; family Rhizobiaceae; genus Mycoplana; species Mycoplana subbaraonis. The sequence goes on from NZ_OBQD01000018.1 coordinate 10,978, forward strand.
CCTCGCGCGTGAGATACGCGCTGAACTGCGGGATCGTTCCGCCTGAGCGGTTGGACAGACGCGTGATGATAAGCCCTAATCGGTCCCGATTTAAGGAGCGGCGCCGCGTACCACCTTTGCCGAACGAGACAATTAGCAATACCTGATATATTGTTTGCGCTCGATTTCCAGATGCTTTCCGGAGGGCGGGATGCACCACATGCGTCGCCAGGCGATCGCCTTGACCGTTTCGGCGGCGCTTCTTGGTGCGGATTGGGCGCATGCGGTGGAAGTCGTGGGACAGGCCGCACTCATCCGCACGAGTGTCACCGGCAACGGCCAGGAGATGGTGGTGCGCGACCCCGTGCACCGCGACGAGCGCATCCGCACCTCGCGCTCGGGGCTTGGCCAGTTCGTCTTCCGGGACGGAACCAAGCTTGCCGTCGGCTGGGGCTCGTCCGTGGTAATCGACAAGTTCGTCTATGACGGCAGCAACTCGCTGAAAAAGCTCACCCTGAACGCCGCCAAGGGGACGTTCCGCTGGGTCAGCGGCAGCTCCAAGAGCACTGCCTACGAGATCGTGACGCCGGCCGGAACGATCGGCGTGCGCGGCACCGTCTTCGATTTTTACGTGGCGTCGGACGGGACGACGGCGATGGTGCTTCTCAACGGCGCGGCCTCCTTCTGCAGCCGCGGCGATTGCCGCCAACTGACGCGCCGCTGCGACAGCCTGGTCGCGACCCGCAGCGGCGGCATCAGTTCGCCACGACGGGTGAACCGCACCACGCTGCGCCAGCTTGGAAATGCGCGCGCCCTGCCGTTCCTCACCGGCGACCAAAAGCTTACCGGCGGCATGCAAACCGGCGCATGCCGGCTCGAGGCAGCCCTGCAGCCGAAGGACGATCGCAAGCCGCCCAGAGTGCGGGAGCCGGCTCCCGCGCCGCCGCCGCCGCCAAGGAAGCGGGTGGAGCGGCCGAGCTGGGACCGCCCGGACAAGGAAACGACTTCGCGCGACAAGCCGGACTTCGACAGGCCGGGACGATCGAAGCCCGACCGCGACAAGGTGAGCTGGGACCGGCCTGACAGGGAACGACCACAGCGCGACGTCTCCGACCGGGACCAGCCCGGCCGGACCAAGCCGGATCGAGACCGCCCGGACAGGGACCGGTCTGACAGGGAACAACCACAGCGCGACGTCTCTGACCGGGACCAGCCCGACCGGTCCAGGCCAGATCGAGACCGCCCAGACAGGGACCGGCCAGACCGCGAGCCGACGCCGCGCGACAGGCCGGATTTCGACTGATGCAACCGGGCGGCAGACAAGCCATCTTCCAAAACCTGAAGACGCGCGGCACAGGCGGGAAATTGCGAGTGGGATCGCTGGCGGCGTTGTGATATCGGCGTCCCGCGCCGGCTATTTCACACCCTCCTCCGCCCGCTGCCCTTCACCCTGCGCAAAGTGTTCGCTCCGGCGCACGATGCGGCGGTAGAACGCCGGCAGCGCCTCGTTGATCGCCGAGGACTGCTCACCCGCGGCATGTGCAAGCTTAGCCGCATCAGCGGCGCGGGCGGGCAGCGCCGCCAGGAGCTGATCATGGACGAAGCGCAGGTCGGCGAACGCACCGGTCGCAGCGACCGGCTCATCGCCTGCCACCGCGAAGATGCGGGTACGCGACTGTCGTCCCTTCAGTGGCAGCGTGCCGGCTTCCAGCAGGGCCATCTCGCCCAGATGCGCAGCCGTGCTTTCGGAGACGAGGATGTCGAAGCCGACGTCTTTGCAGGCCGCTTCGATGCGAGCAGCGACGTTCACGGTGTCGCCCACGGCGGAATAGTTGAAGTGCGCCTCCGCGCCCATGTTGCCGACGCAGGCGAGCCCGGTGTGGATGCCGATACCGATGGCGACACTCTGGCCGGCCCCGAAGCCGAAGGCGTCATCGGCATTGAGGCTCGAAAGCGTCCGGCGCATCGCGAGTGCGGCGCGCACCGCCTTGCGCGCGTGATCGGGGACGTCCACGGGCGCATTCCAGAACGCCATGATGGAATCGCCGATGAATTTGTCGAGCATGCCGTCATGGGCGATCACCTCGCGGCTCAGTGCATCCAGCAGGATGTTGAGAAAGGCGACCACCTCCTTCGGCGAGCGCTTTTCGCTGATGCCTGTGAAATCGCGCACATCGACGAACATCAGGGTCAGTTCGCGCTCGTCGCCGCCGAGCCGCAACGCGTCGTGCGTGTGCTCGATCCGGTAGAGCAGCTCCGGGGAAAGATACTTGCCGAAGGCCCTCCGGACCTCACGCCGCTCGCGGTCGATGACCAGGATGCGAAAGGCGGTGGCGGAGAAATGGGTGATGGTGGCGCAGACGATCGGCGCCAGCGGATCGAACAGCAGGCCGGCATAGTGAAAGGCAAGCCAGGACGCGGCCAGCGCCACCGCGGTCACCGTCAGCCCGAAGACGAGCGCGATCGCCGGGCTGAGGAAGGTCGTAAGCACGACGATCAGCATGCCTGCCAGCGCAATCGAGACGATCTCCAGCCCGTCCGCCCAGTCCGGGCGCGACAGGAAGCGGCCCGACAGGATCTGCTCGACCGCCTGCGCATGGATCGACACGCCCGGCACGTGCTGGCCGAGCGCCGTCGTGCGTATGTCCTGCAGGCCGGCCGCCGAGGCGCCGACGAAGACGATCGCCCCCTGCAGCGCCGACCGCAGCTCTTCCGGCAGCGGCGCGTCGGAAAGGACCTTTGCTGCCGAGACGTATCGTTCGGCGCGGTCGGGTGAAAAATAGAGCCAGAGCTCTCCTCTGGCCGTCACCGGCACGACGAACTCGCCCACCTTGATCTTGGTAATCGTGTCCAGCTTGTCGGGCGCGTCGGCAAGGACGTAGGTGGAGGCTCCCTGCGCCACGCGCAGCGCCTCGAGCGTGAGGGTCGGGTAAAGCTGGGCACCGTCGCTGAGTAGCAGCGGAATGGTGCGTAGTACCGGCGAGGGATTGCCCGGATCGAGGCTGATGTGCCCGAGCCCCGTGGCGCCGGCTTCCAGTGCCGGAAGCAGCGGCGTTGCCGCCTTGATGGCGGGCGGCGCGCCGAAGGGCGGCTCGCCCGTGAACGCAAACCCCGCCTTCACCTGCGGCAGGAAACTGCCGTCGTTGGAAATGCCGAAACCAAGCACCACCGGCCGGCTCACAATGGCGTTCGCAAAAATCTGGTCGTTGTCGGGCAGGCGTCCGAGCACGTCGGCGGGCATTCCCTCCACCGCTTCCACGACGCTGCGCGGCGAAAGACGATCAGGCTCGGAAAAGAGGATGTCGAAGGCGATCGCCGCCACGCCCATGTCGCTCAGCCGATCGACCAGCCGCGCCAGCCGGTCGCGCGGCCACGGCCACTGCCCCAGCACCTTCAGCGACGCCTCGTCGATATCGACGATCCGAACCGGCATCTGTTCGAACGGCCGCGGCGAAAGGCGCTGGTACTCGTCGAACACAGCCTCGCGTGCGAAGCGGAAGAAGAGTGGATCCTCGCTGCGCAGCAGCGTCAGCGCTGCGACGATGGCAAGACCGAGGATGACGCCGACCTGTTGCGCACGTGTCATGGCGCAGGTTCGATCCCTCCTTCCGCGTGATCAATCGGAAGCGCCCGAGCGTTTGTGCGTCAGCCGCACAGAAGGATGCTCCGGCACCACAAAGGCACTGCATTCCTCCCGTGCCAGACCCGTTACGGGAGGTTGCGGCGCGGTTCTTCCGGCAATCGGCACAGCCCGTTCGGAAAGGCCATCTCGGCTGTCGGCGGAGCAGCATACTATGCTTTGCAGGAAAGCGGCAGAGGCTGCCGCAATGGAGGAGCCCTACCAGGAGCTGCAATTGCGCAGTTGTTTGGAGTAGCGCGACGCCATCTTGGAGGCACGGTTTGCGCCCGCCTTCGCCGGCGCGCTCCAGTTACCCCTGGAGTAACCGGCATGCCCCTCGTGGTAGGCGATGTAGAGGCGGTAGGTGTCGTTGAGCGGGATGCCGTTCTTGCGGTTGCTCTGGCTGTGATACCAGCCGATGAAGCGGATCGCATCGCCGAAGTCGTTGCGCTTGGCCATCCAGCGGCCGGTCTGCTTCTTGTAGCTGTCCCAGGTTCCGTTGAGCGCCTGCGAGTAGCCATACGCCGTCGAGACCCGCTTCCAGGGAATGAAGCCGAGTAGCTTGCGGCGGGGCGGCTTGGCGTTGTGCTTGAAACCGGATTCGGCGTAGATCGTCGCCATCAGCACGGCGACAGGCACGCCGTATTCGCGCTCGACGCGTCGGGCGTCGCGCTCCCAGTTCTCGAACAGCCCGTCCCGCTGCTCGAAAACAGCGCAGGCATTGTCGGTATTGCGCGGAACGGTCCCGCAGGCAGCAAGCATCATCGTGAGGACGACGACAAAAACGCAACGCATCGATCGATCTCTCATTTCCGAGAGATTGATAATTCGTAAAGCTTAAAGTTTCGTTTTTAGACGAATTGAACTTTCATTCCGCCGGCCTGTCCGCGCGGAACTTCTCCTTCAGCCGGCCGACCGCCTCCGGGCTCCACTGGCCCTCCAGGCCGAGTACGGCGATCCACGGATCGACATGGTGCTCGCCCGCATAGACGTGGCCATAGCCCATCGGCGTCGTCGTCGCCATCGCCATGTCCAGGCCGAGCTGCAGCAAGGTGACGAACGGATACCAGCGCAGTTCATCGGAGACGTCGGGCCCGCGCGGCCCCACCATCCATGCCGGCGGGCGGCGGTAGGCGCCTTCGTCGAAGAAGGTCACCGGGTCACTCGCATACTGCAGGTAGACGACGCGCATCGGCCCCCAGGGTGCCGTCGCCTCCCCCAGCGCGTCCTTCTGTGCGGTGAAGCGGACATACGAGCCGTCGCCGAAGCGCGGCAGCCACGCCGGCGTACCCTCGTTGCGCCCCGCGGTCAGCCGCCGCCAGATGCGGGATTCGAACGGAGGGCCGACCCAGAGCGCGCCCTGATAGGGATCGCCGATCACCTCGAACAGTTCCGTGGACTGCTCGGAGCTGAGTGCGCCGAGGCTGAGCCCGTAGAGGTAGAGTTTCGGCCGGGCGTCCCGCGGCAGTTTGTTCCAGTAGGCGTAAACCTCGCGGAACAGGGCCCGCGACGCGTCGGCCCCGTAGCTGGGCTCCACCAGCAGCGACAGCCAGCTCGACAGGTAGGAATACTGGATCGCCACGCTGGCGACGTCCCCGCCGGTCAGATACTCCAACGGCCCCATTGCTTCCGGATCGATCCAGCCCGTGCCCGTCGGCGTGATGATGACGAGATACTTGCGCGAAAAGCCGTCGGTGCGGATCAGTTCCTGCAGGGCCAGCTTCGCGCGCGCGTCGGCCGTCTGTGCGCCGTTCAGCCCGACGTAGACGCGCACCGGCTCCCGCGCAGGCTGCCCGGTGAAGGCGGCGATCGCGTCCGCAGCCGTGTCGCCGGAAACGAACTCGCGACCGCGCCGCCCGAGATCTGGCCAGGGCACGAGAGAGGCGGCGCTCCCCGTCCTGCGGGGATCGGTCGGTTGCGGCGTATCCGGCTCCATCAGTTCGTCCAGCGCCCTAAGCGAGGAATCGACCGAATGCAGCGCGGCACGGAAGAGAACGCCCTCGACCGCGGTCCAGAACAGCACGACGGCGATCAGGCCGCCCACCAGATTGGCGACCCGCCGCGGCGCAAAGCGCTGGATCATCCGGGAGAAGGAGCGCCAGGCGAAGATAAAGAGCCGCGCCACAACGATGACGACGATGAAGGTGGCAACCGCGATAAGACCCACCTTGAAGGGATGCCCCGTCTCGACCGGCGGCAGTTCCATCAGCGTGCGGATCGAGTTCTGCCATTCCGCAGCTTGCCACAGGAACACGGCGACGACGATCGCGCATGCAAGAGCTGCCAGCAGCTTCACCCGGCGCCAGAAGCGCCCTGCCGGCATTGGCAGTTCCAGGTAGGACCACGTCGCGGCAAGCAGCACGCCCAGACCGTAGCCGATCGCGAAGCAGACGCCCGAAAGGACACCCTGTGTCACGAAAGTACGCGGCAAAAGGCTCGGCGTAAGCGACGCCGCAAAGAACAGCGCCCCGAGCAGGAGCCCCAGCACCGAGAGCGACGCCCAGAACTTGATCATCCGATGCGACATGAAATCGACCCCTCGCTCGCCGCCCATGGCTCAGACACTGCCATTGCGGCTATGAACAGGCAATGCACGGTTGCGATCCAAGCCCATATTCTCCCCGATGCATTTCCATATGCAGCCATGCAATTTCGAAGCACCGCTGCCGGATGTTCCACCTGCACATTGGACCCGCTCGCCGGCCGTTTCAATCGTCGCATGCAAGGTCATCTCGGCGTCATCACCGCGCGCGGCAAAAGCGCACGCATCCTGTATATTGCCTGGAAGCGCGCGTTATTTTGTTGCGCGCGACAGGCGAGTTTTCTAGTTAAGATGCCCAAATAAGTGTCACTTCGATCAAAAAGGTCGCAGCAACGCTTAGGCCCGCCGCCGCAGGAGCGATCGCTCCTTGCCAACGGCCAGCCAGCCGCCAGGATCCATCGCGGTCCATCCAAGGGAGATGAACTATGAACCTCAAGTCTTTTACCGGCGCAACCTTTGCGGCATCGCTGCTGCTTTCGACGGCAGCCTATGCCGACATCACCATCGGCGTGATCGCACCGCTGACCGGCCCTGTCGCAGCCTATGGCGACCAGGTGAAGAAGGGTGCTGAAGCCGCGGTGGCGGAGATCAACAAGAACGGCGGCATTCTCGGGGAGCAGGTCGTCCTCAAGCTTGCCGACGATGCCGGCGAGCCCAAGCAGGGCGTGTCCGCCGCCAACCAGATCGTCGGCGAGGGCATCCGCTTCGTCGTCGGCCCGGTCACCTCGGGCGTTGCCATTCCCGCATCCGATGTTCTCGCCGAGAACGGCGTGCTGATGGTGACGCCGACGGCCACCGCACCCGACCTGACGGCGCGCGGCCTGCCCAACGTTCTGCGCACCTGCGGCCGCGACGACCAGCAGGCAACCGTCGCCTCCGACCACGTCCTGAAGAACATGAAGGACAAGAAGATCGCGATCGTCCACGACAAGGGCGCCTACGGCAAGGGCCTTGCCGACGCGTTCAAGGCCGGCCTCAATGCGGGCGGCGTCACCGAGGTGCTGTACGAAAGCGTCACCCCGGGCGAAAAGGACTTCAGCGCACTGATCACCCGCCTCAAGGCGGACGGTGCCGAAGTGATCTATTTCGGCGGCTATCACCCCGAAGCCGGCCTTCTTGCCCGTCAGTTGCAGGACATGTCGGTGAAGGCGACGATCGTCGGCGGTGACGGCCTTTCCAACACCGAACTGTGGGCGATCGGTAACGAAGCCGTCGCCGGCACGCTCTTCACCAACGCGATCGACGCGCTGAACAACCCCGATTCCGCCAAGGCCGTCGAAGTGCTCAAGGCCGCAAACATTCCGCCGGAAGCCTTCACGCTGAACGCATATGCCGCCGTCGAAGTGATCAAGGCCGGCATCGAGAAGGCCGGCAGCGCCGAAGACGCCATGGCCGTGGCCACCGCGCTGAAGGCGGGCGAGCCGGTCCAGACCGCGATCGGCAAGCTCACCTACGGCGAAAGCGGTGACCTCACCTCGCCGAGCTTCTCGCTGTTCAAGTGGGAAGACGGCAAGATCGTTGCCGCCGAGTAACCCTGGGCGACCTTCTCAAACACTCGTGACGCCGGGCCCTGCCCGGCGTCTTTTCGTTTGGCCGCCCGAGACACAGGCGGCATTGCGCTTGTCCGCGCCGCCAGGGCGGGACTTACAGCGTCGAGATCAGTTCGCGGTAGGCCTTCTCGGGGAAGGCCTTGAGCGTGCGGGTCCGCACATTGCCACCCTGCGCGAGCGTAAGGCCGAAGCGGGCCATTACCGCATCATCGGGCGCCTCGCAGACGGCAACCATGTCATAGTCGCCCATTGTCAGGTAAAAATCCTTGAACGAACCGCCCATCTCGCCGATCACCTTCTTTGCGGCGTCGAGCCGTTTCGGCGAGTCCCGGACGTTCTTGATGCCCTGCTCCGTCCAGTTGATGAGAACAATGTACGTGGTCATGGCACAACTCCCCTGCGTACGTCCGCAGACGCCGCGGTCATGCCCTCAGCCCCATCTTGAATATACGCCCCGCCGGTCTCGCCAACAAGAAATCTCGCCCCGATCGCCGCCTATAACGACGGAAAGCCGCGCTTGCGCCATTCGCTTTTCGGCACCTCCGATCCGACGTCGAAGGCAAAGGCGACGACCCGCGTTCCCTCGTCATCCACCTCGCAGCGGAAGCTGAGGTTGTACCAGCGCGTGTTGGCGCGAAACGCCGCGCGAGTGACCTCGAGCACCGTCCCCTTCGACAACCGATAGGACGGCAGAAGCTCCGGATTGTAGGCCGGTGAGCCATGCCTGAGCTGGGCATAGAGTTCCGTGCTGCACAATCTTTCGATGCGCACGCTCCGCGGCAGGTCGCCGATCGCTGTCCTTGCGACCGGATCCTCGGCGGCATTCTCCGAAAAAAGCCGGTCCGCCTCTTGAAGCTTCCTCTCGGGCGCGTCGCTCGCCTCGGCCTTGTCAGCAGCCTCCTCCTCGGTCTTCGGCTGCTCGTCGGCCTTCGCCGCTTCCTCCTGCGCATTCCCTTCGGTCGGCTCGCCCTCGGCAAGGGCTGCGGGAAAACCGTCCGCACTGTCCGGCTCGCTCGGAGTCGGCACCGGCGAGGCGGCGGGCGCGTCTTCCGCCTGCTCTTCGGCTACGGGCGGTTCGGCCGGCGTCTGCTGCTCCGGCGGCTTGTCCGCCGTCTCCTCCTCCCGCGGCGGCGAGCCCCGGGTCAGGTCATCCGTTTCCACCTTCACACCGCTATCCTTGTCGCCATATTCAAGGACGGGTCTCAGGACCGGAATGGGCACGCCGTCGGCAAGCTCCTCGGCCGCCTGTTCTTCGCCCGGTTGCGGTTCTTCCGACATCTGCTCTTCGGGCGGCTTTTCCTCCGCAGCCGTTTCCTCCGGGGTCTTTTCCTCCGGCGGCGGCTCTGCGGGGGGCTCCTCCGCGGGTGGCGGTGGTGGCGGTGGTGGTGGTGGTGGCGGAGGCACCTCGGCCGCCTGTTCTTCCTGCTGCTCCTCTGGTGGAGGCGGCTCCTGCTGGGCCTCCTCCGGCGTTTCCTCTTCCGGAGGCGGGACCAGTTCGACGCTGACGCTCTCCTCCTCCGGCGGCGCCGCCTCGAAGGCCGGAAGATTGACGAACAGAAGGGCGGCGATGGCGACATGGAGCACGGCCGAGACGCCCACGCCCCATCCAAACCCCTTGCCACGCTTATCTGCCACCCGCGGTTCCATCCGTTACAACTGCTTTCACGACGACTGCCGGCCCGGGCGTTCCCGCTTGCGGCGAAGTTCAACTACAAATCCCGGCCAGTTTTGCCGACGACGGCGCCGCGCGTCAAATGACGCCGCCACGGATGCGACATTTATTTAGGGACGCCGGCCTAAAGGATCCAGTCGTCGTCGAGGGCATAGGCGCGCACATAGTCGATCTTCATCTGTGCGCCGTCGTCGAAGTCCCCGGATGGCTGTCCGGCCGTGCCCCCCACGGCGAGGTTGACGACCATGTACATTGGATCGTGCATATCCGCCGGCGTCCTCGCCCGCGCGATCTCGACGTCGTCGAAATACCAGACCAGCTCGTCCCTCGTCCATAGCAGGCCGTAATTGTGAAAACCGTCGGTGGAAGGCATGTGCGTCGCAGTCGTCTCGCTCGTGCGCGAGCCGGTCTCCATGGAATGCACCGTCGTATGGATCGTCTGCGGCTCCTGGCCGCGCATCTCCACCACGTCCAGTTCCGGCGGCCATTTTCCATCCGCCGGCAGAAGCCAGAACGCCGGCCAGGCGCCGCGGTCGTCCGGCATGTCCGCGCGGATTTCGAAATAGCCGTAAGTCTGCTGGAACGAGGAATGGGTAGTGAGGATGCCGGAGGTATAGTCGTAGCCGCTGACCACCTGCTTCATGTCCTCTTGCGTCCGCACAGCCGAGATCGTCAGGATCCCGTTCTGAACCGAAAATGGGTTGAGCGACCGCGTCGGCTCGTAGGCCGGGTTGACGTACCACTGCAGTTCACCGTTGGTGTGCAGCGTTCCGCCGCTCTCCGGCGCCCAGGGAAACTTGGCATCCCATGTTCCGCTTTTGCCGTTGTGGAGCCAGAGCGTGGAGAAATTGTCGAAGAAGCTGCGGGTCATGTGAGACTTGTCGATGGCGAGATCGAACTGGCCGGCGCTCAGTTGTTCGGCGGCCATGCCCGCAAGGACCAGCTTTTCTCCGCCGCCGAGGTCCAGATGCAGGTTGTCCCCCTTCTGCGTCAGGCGCGCCTGCACCTGCTCGAACGACGTGATGCCGTAGCCTTTCAGGCGGACGGTGTCGTCTCCGCCAAAATCGGCGATCAGTTTGTTGCCCGTCCCCTTCTCGATCAGGAAGATATCGGCTCCGCCACCGCCGATCAGCACGTCGTTGCCACGGCCACCGTAGAGCGTCTGCGCGCCGGGGCCGCCGGAAATGATGTTGTCCGCGCTGTTGCCGAACGCGTAGCGGCCGTCGCCGGTGACGGTCAGGTTTTCGAAGTTCGCCGGCAGCCTGTAGCTCATCCAGGTGGAGATCGTGTCGATCCCTTCGCCCGGTGCTTCTGAGACGATGCTCTCCGGCGAGTAGAGATAGTAGATGTCGTCGCCTGCCCCGCCTGCCATCGTGATTTCGACGCCGGCGCTGCCCCAGAGCGAATCGTTGCCGGCGGTTCCGTTCAGGATCGGCCCGGCGCCGACCGCGGAAAACCATGCGGTCGATGGCGCACTGTAGTAGAGCGGTTTTCCGAGGGCGTTGAGGACGCTTGAATTCATTGGGCTCTCCATTTCCAGGCAAAGCCCCAGCACCATCAGCCTAGCAGCGCAGGGTTGCGCCCCCAAGTGCTGCGCCGCAACAAATGTACGTTATCGCACATAAAGAATTAACGTGGCACACGAAAAATCCGGTCTCCGGGGTGACTTCCCACGCCTTGCCCGCAACCGGACGCACGCGCCGAACGAGCGGGGCGCGAGCCAGAAGCCGCGCCCCGGCATATGCACGATACCGCGTCTTAAGCCTTGCGCGCCGGCGGAATCACCCAGGAGCCGTCGATGATCGACGGCGGGCTGTCGTCCGGCCAGTAGAGCCGCATCATCAGGATGAACTTGCCCTTCGGAGCCGGCAGCCAGTTGCTTTCCTTGTCCGGCCCCGGTGAAGCATTCTGAATGTAGATGTGGGTCGAACCGTCCGGATCAACCTTCAGGTCCTGCCGCGCGCTGATCGAATAGCGGTTGATCGGGTTTTCGACAAAGAAATACTTTTCGTTGTACATGGTGATCGACCAGAAGCCCCGCACCGGCGGCAACTGCCCCTTGGGAAAGGTCAGCACATAGTTTTCCGCCCCGTCATAGGCGCGGCCGAACAACCCGTCCTTCATCCGCACGGATGTCGGATAGACCGCGTCCTGCGGCCGGTTCGCGCCGAGCCCGATCGCGGTGATCAGCGCACGTTGCAGATATTCGGTGCCGTAGACGCCCGTCTTTGTGGTAAAGCCCCAGCCGTTGACGTTTCTGATGTCGCCGTCGGAAAACTTGAAGTGCAGCATGATCCGCCCGAAAGCGATCTCGGGAATGCGCCTGACGAAGCGGGTATCAAGCTTGCTCTTGTCGAAGTCCTTGCCCGGAACGATGCCGATCTGCGCCATTTTCTCGACCATCTCGGCATCCGCTTCCGTCGGCGGATTGGTCTTCATAAGTTCGCTCAAAAGCGTGAAATACTCGACCGCGTCCATCCGGTTGACCTGCTCGCGCACCGCAGTCTTCATGTCGATGCCGGGATCGACCTCGCCCGCCGGCGGCGTCCAGGGCTTGCCGTGGGCGCTGAGCGGATAGAGCTGGCATTCGTCCTGGATCGCATGCACCTTCTTGTAGTCCTCCGGCGTGCCCGTGCAGTAGATGCGCCCGAGGATCCAAACGAGGCTCGTCGGTGACTTGTACTCGGTGATGCCGTCAGGCAGCTTGCCCTCCCAGCCGGGACCGGTGATCGCATAGGTCTGCGCCCCCTGCCCGGTCGTGCGCGAACCCGGCACCTGAAACACCGTCGTCCATCCGTCGAGCATGGGAAACAGGTAATAGCGGTCTTTCATGTCGGGGATCGAAAGCACCCACGGCTCCTTGCCGACGTCGACGAAGCCCGTCGTATAGAGCGTGTCGGCGTTGGGTGCTGTGACATCGGTGAAAGACGCATCCGGATATTCGCGCAGCTTGATCAGGTGCCCCATCGGCCCCTTGCTGCCCTCCGGCTTGGCGACATTGGTGACGACGCGGCGCGTCATTTCCATGGTCACCAGCGGATAGCCATAGATATAGGCCTCGACGGCCGTCCAGAAGTCGCCCTCACCCTCGAAGGGATCGACGATTGGCAGGTCGACCGCGCGCGCAGGCTTGAGCCCCGACATCGCGCCGGCAGCAACAACACCAAGACCGCCGAAAGAGACGGCACGACGAGAAATCCGCATGAAATCCTCCTTCTGAAACGTCGCAGGCCCGACGCCGCAGCCCGCGCACTTCCGCGAACAGTGCATTCCCCAACACTCATTGCGCGTACAGGCGTGATCCTATCACGGCGGCCATCAGACCGGAGGCGCAGAAAACTGTCGATTGAAGGAGTAGACCTACTCCGTTCGGCGTATGGCATGGCACGCCGCGTCACCCGCATCTCGGGCAGAAATGCAGAAGGCCGGGCGTGTCAGCCCGGCCTTCTGAAATCACGTGAACCCGATCCCCGCGCTCTGTTGTCGGGGCGCGAGGGTAGTGGCAGTGTTTAGCTGTCCAGGAAGCTCCTGAGCTTTCTGGAGCGGCTCGGGTGCTTCAGCTTGCGCAGCGCCTTCGCTTCGATCTGGCGAATACGTTCGCGGGTAACCGAGAACTGCTGGCCGACCTCTTCGAGCGTGTGGTCGGTATTCATGCCGATGCCGAAGCGCATCCGCAGCACGCGTTCCTCGCGCGGGGTGAGCGAGGCCAGCACGCGGGTCGTCGTCTCGCGCAGGTTCGCCTGGATCGCGGCATCGATCGGCAGAAGCGCGTTCTTGTCCTCGATGAAGTCGCCGAGATGCGAATCCTCTTCGTCACCGACCGGTGTTTCCAGCGAGATCGGCTCCTTGGCGATCTTCAGGACCTTGCGGACCTTTTCGAGCGGCATGGCGAGCTTTTCAGCCAGTTCTTCCGGCGTCGGTTCGCGGCCGATCTCATGCAGCATCTGGCGCGATGTACGCACGATCTTGTTGATCGTCTCGATCATATGCACCGGAATGCGGATCGTGCGGGCCTGGTCGGCGATCGAACGGGTGATCGCCTGCCGGATCCACCACGTCGCGTAGGTGGAGAACTTGTAGCCGCGCCGGTACTCGAACTTGTCGACGGCCTTCATCAGGCCGATATTGCCCTCCTGGATGAGGTCCAGGAACTGCAGGCCACGGTTCGTGTACTTCTTGGCGATCGAGATCACGAGGCGGAGGTTGGCTTCCACCATCTCCTTCTTGGCGATACGGGCTTCGCGTTCGCCCTTCTGCACCATCGAGACGATGCGCCGGAATTCGGCGATCGAGATGCCGGTTTCGGTCGCCAGATTCTGGATCTCCTGGCGAATGTCGCGGATCGTCGCGTTCTCGGCCCTTGCAAATTCCTTCCAGCCCTTGGCTGCCAGGTTGCCGATCGACTTCATCCAGTTCGGATCGAGCTCGGCCCCGGAATACTGCTCCAGGAACGAATCGCGCTTGACGCCGTAGCTTTCGGCAAGCCGCAGCAGCCGGCCCTCGTTCTGCATCAGCCGCTTGGAGATGTCGTAAAGCTGCTCGACGAGGCTGTCGACGCGGTTCTGGTTGAGCGACAGCGACTTCACGGCCGTGATCAGCTCGTCCTTCAGCTCCTTGTAGCGGCGCTCCTGGGCGGGCGACAGCGTGCCGGTCGCCTGCAGGCGGGCTTCCACCTGCTGGTCCTGCAGCTTGCGCAGCTTCTTGTAGGTCTCGGCGATGGTGTCCAAGGTCTCCATGACCTGCGGACGCAGTTCGGCTTCCATGGCGGCGAGCGAGAGGTTGGACTCGTCGTCGTCCTCTTCCTCTTCCTCAGGCGCAGGCATGTCGCCGCCGACATTGGTGATGTCGTCGTCGTTGGCGGCGCTGCGAGACTTCTTCGCCTTTTCCTTCTCCTCGGCCGCCTTGCGGTCAGCCTCGATCTTTTCGGGGCTCTGGAACTGCGGAGCAGCCTTCGCCTCGGGACCGGAATAAGTCGTTTCCAGGTCGATGATCTCGCGCAGCAGCGTCTGGCCTTCGTTGAGTTCATCCCGCCAGATGATGATGGCCTGGAACGTCAGCGGGCTCTCACAGAGGCCGGCGATCATCGTCTCGCGGCCGGCTTCGATGCGCTTGGCGATCGCGATTTCGCCCTCGCGCGAAAGAAGCTCCACCGAGCCCATCTCGCGCAGGTACATGCGAACCGGATCGTCGGTGCGGTCGGTCGGCTCCTTCTTCTTTGCGGTCGCAAGCGCGGTGCCGCCGGAGGGGGCCAGTTCGCCGCCTTCGCCTTCGTTGTCGTCGTCGCTGTCCTCGTCGCCCTGGGCTTCTTCCGCGTCCTCGTCCTCGATGACGTTGATGCCCATGTCGGAGAGCATGGACATGGTGTCCTCGATCTGCTCGGAGGTCACTTCCTCCGAAGGCAGCACCGAATTCAGTTCGTCCATGGTGACATAGCCGCGCTTCTTGGCGGCCTTGATCATCTTCTTGACGGCATCATCGGAAAGGTCCAGAAGCGGGCCGTCCGGTGCACCTTCGCGTTCGGTTTCGGCTTCTTCGTTTTCTTTGACCTTAGTTGCCATTTAGTCTTCGCTTTCCTGGGGTATCCAGTTTCAGTGCCGTCCGGGACCGTGCAAGCGCCCGCCCGAAGCTCCGGCGCCGTGCCAATTCGTTTCAGTGACCTAACGGAATGAAACTTAAATCCTGATTAACCACGCCTCGCCGTCGAAGGCCGAGGACATACTGCCTGTGCAGCATGATTGACATGACTTCCCGATCCGCCGTATCCATCTCGCCTTTGCCAGAAATGGTGATTCCCAGATTTTTCGGCTCCGTCAAGCTTTTCCGCCAAAAAACCCCGAAAACCCTTTGATTCGGGTCTTCAACGTCAGGCGCGGCGGTTGCGGGTGTTGGTCAACATGTAGGCATGGTCGCGCAAAAGACAAGGGGTTGCGCGTGTTCCTGATTCGCCCCACCCTCGCTGCGCCTCACCAGTCCATCACCACCTTGCCGGAATTGCCGGAGCGCATCGCCTCGAAACCGTCCCGGAACTGGTCGATCCCGATGCGGTGTGTGATGATCGGCGACAGGTCCAGCCCGCCCTGAACGAAGGCGATCATCTTGTACCAGGTCTCGAACATCTCGCGCCCGTAGATCCCCTTCAGCGTCAGCATCTTGAAGATCACCTTGTTCCAGTCGATGCCGAAGCCGTCGGGCGCGATCCCGAGGATTGCGATCTTGCCACCGTTGTTCATCGCATCGATCATCGAGCGGAAGGCCGGCGGCGCGCCCGACATCTCAAGCCCCACGTCGAACCCCTCGGTCATGCCGATTGCGGCCATCACCTCGGCCAGGTCCTCCTTCGAGGCGTCCACCACGTGCTCGATGCCGACCTTGCGGGCAAGCTCCAGCCGCAACGGGTTGATGTCGGTGATGACGACCTTGCGGGCGCCGGCGCGCCTGGCCACCATCGCCCCCATGATGCCGATCGGCCCCGCACCGGTGACGAGCACGTCTTCGCCCACGAGATCGAAGGACAGCGCGGTGTGCACCGCGTTGCCGAAGGGATCGAAGATCGCCGCCACCTCGTCGGGCACTTCCGGCGGGATCGGCACGACATTGTGCTCGGGAATGCAGACGAACTCGCCGAACGATCCCGGCCGGTTGACGCCGACGCCCTTGGTGTAGTGGCAGAGGTGCCCCCGTCCGGCGCGGCAGTTGCGGCATTTCCCACAGACGATGTGGCCCTCGCCCGAGACCCGTTCGCCGACGTGATACTTCGTCACCGCCGAGCCGACCTCGGCGATCTCCCCGACGAACTCGTGGCCGACCACCATCGGCACGGGAATCGTCTTTTGTGCCCAGTGGTCCCAGTTCCAGATGTGCACGTCCGTGCCGCAGATCGCCGACTTCTTCACCCGGATCAGCACGTCGCTCTGGCCGACCTCCGGCACCGGCACGTTTTCCATCCACAGCCCGACCTCCGGCTTGGATTTGACCAGCGCGCGCATCATGTTGGTCATGGCCTTCTCCTCATGTCCGCCTCCACAGAGCCCCTCATCCGCCTGCGGGCACCTTCTCCCCGCAAGCGGGCGAAGGGCGACCACGTTTTACCCCACTCCGACGTCCACGCATGGCACGTCCCCTCTACCCGCCTGCGGGGAAAGGGTTAGGGCGAGGGCAACGTGACAATTGCCCGCTTGCCCCCTCAGATCACGCCAAGTTGCCGCCCGACGTCCGCAAACACCGCAATCGCCTTCTCGACATCGGCTCGCGAATGCGCCGCCGACATCTGCGTGCGGATGCGGGCCTGCCCCTTGGGCACGACGGGGAAGGAGAAGCCGATCACGTAGACGCCCTCCTCCAGCATCCGCGCCGCCATCTCCTGGGCGAGCGCCGCATCCCCCAGCATCACCGGGATGATCGGATGCCCCTCACCCGCCAGCGTGAAGCCGAGCTTCGTCATCTCGGAGCGAAACAGTGTGGCATTGTCGGAGAGGCGCTTGCGCAGGGCGTCACCGTTCTCGATCAGGTCGAACACTTTGAGCGAGGCGGCCGCGATCACCGGGGCCAGCGTGTTGGAGAAGAGATAGGGCCGCGAGCGCTGGCGCAGCCAGTCGACCACCTCGGCTTTGGCGGACGTATATCCCCCCGATGCGCCGCCCAGCGCCTTGCCGAGCGTGCCGGTGATGATGTCGATCCGCCCCTCGACGCCGCAGTGCTCGGCGGAACCGCGGCCGTGCCGGCCGACGAAGCCGACCGCATGGCTGTCGTCGACCATCACCATCGCGCCGTACTTTTCGGCCAGGTCGCAGACGCCCTGAAGATTGGCGATGATGCCGTCCATGGAAAACACGCCGTCGGTGGCGATCAGCTTGAAACGGCTGCCCTCGGCCTTCTTCAACTCCTCTTCCAGTGCCGCCATGTCGTTGTTGGCGTAGCGGAAGCGCCTGGCCTTGGAGAGCCGCACGCCGTCGATGATCGAGGCATGGTTGAGCGCATCCGAGATGATCGCGTCCTCTTCGGAAAGCAGCGTCTCGAACAGACCGCCATTGGCGTCGAAGCAGGACGAATAGAGGATCGTGTCCTCCATGCCGAGGAAGGCCGAGATCCTTGCCTCCAGTTGCTTGTGCTCCTCCTGGGTGCCGCAGATGAAGCGCACCGAAGCCATGCCGTAGCCGTAGCGGTCGAGCGCCTGCTTGGCGGCTTCCGCCAGTTCCTCGTTATCGGCAAGTCCCAGATAGTTGTTGGCGCAGAAGTTCAGCACGCGCCCGCCGGACGCCACCTCGATCGTGCCGGCCTGCTTGGAGGTGATGACGCGCTCCGACTTGTAGAGGCCGGCGGCCTTGAGGCTTTCGAGTTCGGTGCGCAGGTGGGAAAGGAATGTCGAGCTCATGGGAAACCCTTGCAGGTAGGAAGCGAAACCCGGTCGGCGAAAGATGTACCACGGATGGCCCACATCTGTCCCGGCGGCGAGGTGGCGGCTTGGCGCCGGAGCGCGGCGTTATTCTCGCCAAGGCCCGCCGTCAGCGGGCCGCAAACTCGGCCACGAGCCCTTCATAGGCCTCGAAGGGCGGAAAGCGCTCGAAACTGTGCACCGCCGGCGTCTCGGCCCAGGCGAGCTTCTCGCTCGTATAGGTCTCGATGAACGGCGTGAACCAGTGTATGTCCTCCAGCATCGTCGGCCGCAGGTTGACGAAGAAATCGATCCCGTTCGGTCGCGTGAACATCCAGGTCATGCAGTCCGGACAGAAATGATGGCCGGCTTCGGCGTTCGCGCCGGCGACCACCGGCTCGCCCTCCGTCACGGCAAATCCCTCGGTCGGAATGGCGGCGCTGAGCGAATAGGCGCTGCCCGACATCCGCTGGCAGCCGGTGCAATGGCAGGCCATGGTCAGCAAAGGGGGTGCCGTTACCTTCAGCTTCACGCGCCCGCAACGGCAGGCACCGTGCCAAGGCAGTTTCCAGTCCGTCATCTGCTCTCCTCCCTTGTTGCCCGACGCCCGCTCCGCCAGGCCTCCTCATTCGAGTTCGGCGTAGTCCTCGATCACGGCGAGGAACGCCTTGCCGAACCGCTCGCGCTTGCTCTGTCCAATGCCGGGAATATCCAGCAACTCGTCCCAGTCCTGCGGCCGTTCCTTCGCAAGCGCGATCAGGGTCGCGTCGGGAAAGACCACATAGGGCGGAACGTCCAGGTCCTTGGCGATCGACAGCCGCTCGGCGCGCAGCTTTTCGAACAGTTCGCGATCGGAGCCAGCAAGGTCGGCGCGCTCGCGCGCGGCGGCCGACTTCTGGCCCTTCTCAGCCCTGCCCGACATCGGGCGATCCTTGCGGAAGCGCACCTCGCGTTCACGGCGGAAGACGGCGCGGGATTCCGGCTCGAGCTTCATCGCGCCGAAGGCCGCATGATCAATGCGGATAAGGCCGGCGGCGAGAAGCTGCCGGAACACCGACTGCCAGGTGCGGCCGGGAAGGTCCTTGCCCGCCCCGAAGACCGGCATGTCGACATGGCCGAAACGCTCGGTCTTCTCGTTGACGGTGCCGAGAAGCACGTCGATGACGTGACCGGACCCGAACCGTTCGCCGGTGCGGTAGACGGCAGCAAGCGCCTTGATCGCCGCCTCCGTCCCGTCCCAGGTCTCGACGGGATTGCGGCAGGTGTCGCAGTTACCGCAGCCGCCGGGATGCGCCTCGCCGAAATGGGCGAGGATCGCCTGTCGCCGGCAGGAAGCGGTCTCGCAGATCGCAAGCAGCGCGTTCAGCTTCGCCCGTTCGACGCGCTTGACCTCCTCGGCGGCCTCCCCCTCGTCGATCATGCGCCGGCGCTGCAACACGTCGGCCATGCCATAGGCCATCCACACCTCGGAAGGCTGGCCGTCACGCCCGGCGCGGCCCGTCTCCTGGTAATAGGCCTCGACGGAACCGGGCAGGTCGAGATGGGCGACATAGCGTACGTCCGGCTTGTCGATCCCCATGCCGAAGGCGACGGTGGCGACGAGGCAGAGGTTTTCTTCCTTCAGGAAGGCGTCCTGATTGGCGTCGCGCACGGCCCTGTCGAGGCCCGCGTGATAGGGCAGCGCCCGGATCCCCTGCCCGTCCAGCCACTCGGCCGTATCCTCCACCTTGGCCCGCGACAGGCAGTAGACGATGCCGCTCGCGCCTCTATGGCGCGACAAAAAGCGCAGAAGCTGCTGGCGCGGCTGGTCGCGCTCGACGATATCGTAGGAGATGTTCGGCCGGTCGAACGACGTGGTGAACACCCGCGCCTGGCCCAGCGACAGCCGCTCGATGATGTCGTCGCGCGTATGCGGGTCGGCCGTTGCCGTCAGCGCGATCCGCGGCACGCCAGGATAGCGCTCCGCCAGCCGATCGAGCGTGCGATACTCCGGGCGGAAATCGTGCCCCCACTGCGAGACGCAGTGCGCCTCGTCGATCGCAAAAAGCGCGATCCGCGCATTGCCGATCAGTTCGGCAAAGCCGTCCGTCACGATACGCTCGGGGGTGACGTAAAGAAGATCGAGCTCGCCCGCGCGGACCGCGCGCATGACGGCCACGGCCTCCTCGCGCGACAGCGAGGAATTGAGTGCGGCGGCGCGAACGCCGAGCTGCTTCAGCGCCTCCACCTGGTCGCGCATCAACGCGATCAATGGCGACACGACGATGCCGACACCCTCCCGGCAGAGCGCCGGAATCTGGAAGCACAGCGACTTTCCCGCACCGGTGGGAAAGAGCACGACCGCGTCGCCGCCATCCGTCACGTGCTCGACCACCGCCTGCTGCTTGCCGCGAAAGGCATCGTAGCCGTATACGCGCTTGAGAACGTCCAGGGGACGTCGTGCGTTATCGAACAGCCGGTCGGTGGAGAAGGGCGGGTCCTGTCGTTCTGGATGCGGCATCGGGCCTCTTTCAGGGAATCGTCCGCGCATCATGGACACCCGGCCCCAAGATGCAAGCCGCAGCCATCTTATGCGGGGTCCTCTGCAGCTGATAGCGATGCGTCATATCTTGCGGGCAAGAGCTTGAAACGACTCTGCTTTGCCGAAACGTTCACGCAGAACGTGAACGGCGGCGAAAGCTTGCCCTACCCCTTGGCCGGCCCCTTCACCCGGCCGGACATGACGCCGAAGCCGTCGATGATCGCTTCCTGGTTCTCCAGCCGCTTGGTTTCCATCTGCACCTCCTGCAGCGCACGGGTGATCTGGTAGGCGCGCTCGCCGTCGCCCTCCTCGGTCGCCTCGGCGAGTTCCCGCTCCAGCTCGCGCCGCTGCCACAGAAGCGCACGGGTGCGCTTGTGCAGCGCAAGCGCCTGCAGGAATGCCTCACGGGCATCGGCGGGTGCTGCCTCCTGCGTCGCGATCCAGAGGCGGGAATTCCGGATCTGCTGGTCGAGCATCTTCAGCATCGGCTCGAACCCGGCCGCTTCCAGCTCCTCCACCAGCCGTTCCCGCGACAGCCGCTCTCCCATGCCGGCGGCGATGCCGAGCACGGCGGACCAGAAGCGCTGCAGGTCGCGGTTGTCGAACTCGATGGCGGAGACCTCGTCATACTCCTCGAAGAGAAGCTGCGGCTGGTTGACGATCGTCAGCGCCAGCACGCTCTCGCGCAGTGCCGGCAGCGCCTGTGCCCCGCGCACCAGCGTCGATTGCGCCAACCGGTCGGAGATCGTCGCCGGCGTTGACGACTGGCTGCCGGCAACGGCGTTGCGGCCGCCCTCCTGCCGCCGCCCCTGTCGCGCGCCGAAGCTGCGCCGCTCGCCGCCCTGCCGGCCCGCCGGCTGGAAGAAGGCGTTGAGGCGATCGCGCACGTCCTGCTGGTAGTGGCGGCGCACGTTCTCGTCGGCGATAACGGACACGAGTTGTCGCAGCCGCGCTTCCAGTTCCGCCCGGCTCTCCGGCGTGTCGTAGCTGCCGCCGCCGACTTCGCGCGACCAGATCATCTCCGCGAGCGGCTTTGCGCCGGCAAGCACCTTGTCGAAGGGCGCGCGCCCCTCGTGGCGCACGAGGTCGTCCGGATCCTTGCCGTCGGGCAGAAGCGCGAAACGGACGGTACGACCGGGCTTGATGTGCGGCAGTGCCAGCTCGGCGGCGCGGTTTGCAGCACGGATGCCGGCCCCGTCGCCGTCGAAGCACAGCACCGGCTGGGGCGTCATCTTCCACAGAAGCTCGAGCTGGTTCTCCGTCAGCGCGGTGCCGAGGGGGGCGACCGCGTTCTCGATGCCTGCCTGGTGCAGCGCGATCACATCCATATAGCCTTCGACGGCGATCACCGTCGCATTTGCGCCGTCGTCGCCTGCCGCACCACGTCCTCCGCCCTGCGCGGACTTGCGCGCGCGGGAGAAATTGTAGAGCACGTTGCCCTTGTGGAAGAGTTCGGTCTCGTTGGAGTTGAGGTACTTCGCCGGCGCATCCGCCGACATCGCGCGTCCGCCGAAGGCGATCACCTTCTCGCGCGCCGACAGGATCGGAAACATGATGCGGTCGCGAAAGCGATCATAGGAGACCGGTATTTCCGGCCCGTGCACCACGAGCCCGCAGGCCTCGATCTGCTCCTTGGGAACGCCCTTTCCCGCCAGGTGCTCCTTCAGCACGTTGCGCCCCTCCGGAGCATAGCCGAGCCGGAACGTCTCGATCGTGCGGCCGGTGAGCCCGCGGTCGCGCAGATAGGCGCGCGCACGCGCCCCGGCTGCCGATTGCAGCTGGTCCTGGAAGAAGGTCGTCGCGAGTTCCATCACGTCGAGAAGCGAGGTGCGCTCCTTCTCCCGCCGCTCCGCCTGGGCGTCGGGCTGCGGCATCGCCATCCCGGCCATGTCGGCAAGCTGCTGCACGGCCTCCGGGAAACTCAGCCCCTCCAGTTCGCTCAGGAAACGAAAATGGTCGCCGGAAACGCCGCAACCGAAGCAGTGATAGCGCCCCTTGCGATCCTCGCAGTGAAAGCTCGGCGACTTCTCGCCATGGAACGGGCAGCAGGCCCAGTAGTCGCCGCGCGAGACGTTCGTCTTCTTCTTGTCCCAGGTGACGCGTCGCCCCACCACGGCCGATATCGGCACGCGATCGCGAATTTCGTCGAGGAAAGAAGGGGAAAAGCGCATCTTGAAACGTCGTCTCCGTCGCCTTCAATCAGGCGAGCCCGCCACTATAGCGATGGCGGCAGGCAGGTACCATCATCGGCAGCCATTAAAGAGGATACGAGGCGCATTCAACAGGGGACAAGTCTGCGGAGCGCCCCGGCGCTTCGGACAGGTCCGGAAAATCCCCCTCCCGGGCGGCTGCACATACACGATAATTTGAATTAAGTTCGAAATTGACAGTCAAGAGCCACCTTTGCCAAGGAGAACGATAATTCGCTGTCGGGACAATGACATGTCGATCGATTCCGCCTCGCTCCTCGCCGACCCCCACTTCTTCTTCTCCTTCCGGCACGGCGCGCGCGTGCTTCTGGCGATCTACGACGAGAACCCGGCGCTCGGCGGGCTCTTCTCCTCCCAGCAGCGCTGGCTGATGAGCCATGCCGCCTTTGCGCTCGCCTGCTCGCACGATCCAGAAGAGCCCGCAAGCGGCCTGTACGCCGCGCGCTTCATCAGCGTGGTGCAGGAGCACGCGGTTGCCAGCAAGAACACCGCGGCGGATTTCATTCAGGAACTGCTGGAGCACGGGTTCATCCATGTCGCCCCCGGCCAGGAGGACCGCCGACGCAAGCCCTTGATCCCGAGCGACCTTCCCAGCCAGGCGATGTCGCAATGGCTGGAACTCCATCTGGGCTGCCTCGACAGCTTCGACGGCGGCAGGCGCGCGGAAACCTACGCGGCCGATCCATCGCTGCTCTCCCGGCTGCAGCCGTGCATCGCCCAGCGCATTCTCACCGACAACGCGGTCCGCTACCAGGGTCCGACCTTCAACCTGTTCACCTGGGCAAACTTCGGCGGCCTGCTCATGGATCTCTTGATCGGCGCGGTCGATCCCGGCGAGCACGGCGCGGGCCTTCAGGCCGAGCGGATCGCCGCCGGCACCCTTTCCATCAACGAGGTTGCACGCCGGTTCTCGATCTCCCGCACCCATGTCATGCGCCTTTTCAACAAGGCGGCGGAAGCCGGCGATATCGGCTGGAGCGGCAGGCGCGGCGAAAGCGCGGTCTGGATATCGCACCGGCTCCTGCAGGACTACAGCCGATACCAGGCGGCCAAGCATGCGCTGGTCGACGCGGCGTTTGCAGAAGTGACGGGCGGCTAAAACAATGCCGGCAACGCGCCAGGTGAAGGCCGGCAGGCACAGACGAACAACGCCGCGAGCAGGCTCGCGGCGTCCGATTCCTCTGTCACAATACAGACAGCGCCTACTTCAGCAGATCCTTCACGACGCCGGACGCCTTGGCGAAATCCATCTGTCCGGGATAGCGCTCCTTCAGGGCGTTCATGCACTTGCCCATGTCGCGCACCCCCTGCGCGCCGGTGTCACGCACGACGTCGGCACAAAGCGACCTGACCTTGTCCTCCGACAGCTGCGCCGGCAGGAAGCCGTTGATCACTGTGATTTCCTCGCGCTCGTGCGCGGCAAGCTCGGGACGTCCGTTCTCTTCGTAGATCCGCGCCGATTCCTCGCGCTGCTTGATCATCTTCGCCAGGATCTGGCGGATACCGTCGTCATCGACGGGATCCTTGCCGGCTCCACGGTTGGCGATGTCGCGATCCTTGATCGCGGCCTGGATCAACCGCACCGTCGAGGTACGGCGCGTATCCTTTTTCTTCAGCGAATCCTTGAGGCATTCTGCGAGTTGCTCGCGCATTGTCCTTACTCCGACGGACCCAATCGCCGCCGGCCGGGGCGGATCGGATTACGTCCATGTTTTGCGTTTCTTCGTGCGCTCTCATAGACCGGTACGGCCGTCGCAATCAAATCGATTGCTTAACACCTTGATTTTGCCGGACTATAAATCCGGCCAATCCACAGCGTTCCGGTTGACCCGGCCATGTGCTTTGTCTATTTTCCGGCACCTGCACGAAATTTGCATGTGGTGGCTTGCCGCGGAACCTCCGCGCGCCCACGTTTGCGACATTAAATGGCGGCTGACCCATCGCCTTTCAAGGCGAACGGCAAGGCGCGCCGGAAAAGGGATGACCATGACCTCGACTGCCCCCTGGACCACCGAAAAGCCGACTGCGCTGCTCGTTCTCGCCGATGGCACCGTGATCGAAGGCAAGGGCATCGGTGCAACCGGAAAGGTTCAGGCCGAGGTCTGCTTCAACACGGCGCTGACCGGCTACGAGGAAATCCTCACCGACCCCTCCTACCTCGGCCAGATCGTCACTTTCACCTTCCCCCACATCGGCAATGTCGGCACCAACGACGAAGACATCGAAGACCTGACCCCCGCCGCCCGCCACGGTGCTGTCGGCGTGATCTTCAAGGCCGATATCACCGACCCGTCGAACTACCGCGCCGCCAAGCACCTGGACCAGTGGCTGAAGGCGCGCGGCATCATCGGACTGTGCGGCATCGACACCCGCGCGCTCACCGCCTGGATCCGCGAACACGGCGCACCGAATGCCGTCATCGCCCATGACCCTGCCGGCGTCTTCGACATCGAGACGCTGAAAGCCGAAGCAAAGGCCTGGAGCGGGCTCGAAGGCCTCGACCTCGCCAAGGTCGCCTCGTCCGGTCAGTCCTCGCGCTGGAGCCAGGAACCGTGGGTCTGGAACGAAGGGTTCGAGGAACTCGCCGAGAGCGAGGCGAAGTACCATATCGTTGCGCTGGACTTCGGCGTGAAGCGCAACATCCTTCGCCTCTTCGCAGGCCTCGGCTGCAAGGTCACCGTGATGCCGGCGACCTCCAGCACCGAAGAAGTGCTGGCCCAGCAGCCGGACGGCATCTTCCTGTCGAACGGCCCCGGCGATCCGGCGGCAACCGGCGAGTACGCGGTCCCGGTTATCCAGGACCTGATCAAGACCGGCATCCCGCTGTTCGGCATCTGCCTCGGCCACCAGATGCTTGGCCTCGCCGTCGGCGCCAGGACCGAAAAGATGCACCAGGGCCACCATGGCGCCAACCATCCGGTCAAGGACCACACCACCGGCAAGGTGGAGATCGTGTCGATGAACCACGGCTTCGCCGTCTCCTCCGAAAGCCTGCCCGAAGGCGTCGAGGAAACGCACGTCTCGTTGTTCGACGGCTCCAACTGCGGCCTGCGTCTTGTCGGCAGGCCGGTCTTCTCGGTCCAGCATCACCCCGAGGCCTCACCCGGCCCGCAGGACAGCCACTACCTCTTCCGCCGCTTCATCAACCTGGTGCGCGAGAAGAAGGGCGAAGAGGCGATCCCCGAGCGGGCATAAGCCTGCAGCGGAAAGGAACTACAAAGGCCTGGACGCAGATCGCGTTCCGGGCCTTTTCCGTCTGCTCCTCCACCTCGAAAGCTAACGCTGCGGCCTGGCTCACGACGCCGCGGACTGCCCTTCCCGCCGCAGCAGCACGTAGTAGCGCCAGCACAGCATCACGGCCGCGGCCGCAAGGCCGCCGAGGAAGCCGAACCACACGCCGATCCCGCCGAACCCGAGCGGGAAGGCAAAAAGTAAGGCGCATCCAAACCCGATCGGCCAGTAGGCGATCATCGCCAGCACCATCGGCACGCGCGTATCCTTCAGGCCACGCAGGAGGCCCGCCGCAATCGCCTGCAGTCCGTCGACCAGCTGGAAGATGCCAGCGATGATGACGAGCGGCCCGGCATAGGCCAGCACGGCCGCAGCCTCGCTGGAATGACGGTCGAGGAAGATGCCGGCAAGCTGCACGGGCGCGATCGCAAAAAGCGCGGTGCCGGTGATGGCAATGGCCGTGGCGACGACGAGGACCGCAATCGAGGCACGCACCACGCCTAAATGATCGTTGCGCCCGTGCGCCACGCCCACCCGCACGGTCGCGGCCTGCGCCAGCCCGTAGGGAAACATGAAGGCGATGGACGCAAGCTGCAGGGCGATCCCGTGGGCGGCGAGCTCGATCGTTCCGATGGCCCCCATCAGCAGGGAGGCCACCGTGAAGAGGCTCACTTCCGCGATGACGGTGAGGCTGATCGGCAGCCCCAGATGCAGCACCTCGACGAAGGCCTGCCAGTCCGGGCGCCAGAAACGCACGAACAGCTCGTATCGGCGCAGTTCCGGCCGGCTCTGCACATAGGCGACCATCAAGATGAAGGACAGGAGGTTCACCCCAGCTGAGACATAGGCCGCCCCCTTCATGCCGAGGGCCGGCAGGCCGAAGTGACCAAGCACCAGCGCATAGGCGAAGATGGCGTTGACGACCAGGATGACGAGCGTGATCGTCATGATGATGCCCGCTTTGCCATGCGCACTGACAAGGCCGCGCAGTGTCATGAACAGAAGCGCCGGCGGCATGCCCCAGTGGGCGATCGCCAGGTACTCGTGCGCAAGTGCGGCCACCTCCGGCTTCTGGTCGGCAAAGAGAAGGATGTCCCCGGCATAGGAAAAGAGCGGGAAGGTGATGATCGAATAGAGCAGCACCACCCACATCCCCATGCGCACGGAGCGGCGGACGGAGACGACGTCGCCGCGCCCGTAGGCCTGCGCGACCATCGGAATGACGGCGGTGGCGAAGCCGGAGCCAAAAATGAAGAAGGTGAAGAAGAACTGGCCGGCGAGTACGATCGCCGCCAGATGGGTCGCCCCCAGCCGGCCGAGAATGACCACATCCGTCGTATGGATGCCGAGTTGGGCGAGCTGCGCCCCGATCAGCGGAATGCCGAGCGCCAGCGTCGCCCGGAAATGTGAACCCCAGCTGTTTTCTTCGCGTCTTACGGTCATGTGCATCGAACGTCCGCCTTTCGGCTGCTTCGGACCACAACGCGCAGCTGCAATCAATCGAATAGAATTGATGCATCCAACAAAATTGCGAATTTGGCGCCAAACGAGACGATTTTGCCGAGATTTCGCGCCGAGATCGTCGGAAAGCGACGCAATACGGCTCAAGACTTCACTCGGTACCGCGCCGCTCGCTCTTGATGAAATCGACGAAAGCCCTGAGCGGTGCCGGCATGTGCCGGCGTCCGGCATAATAGAGGAACGGCCCGGAAAATTCCGGCGACCAGTCTTCCAGTATCCGAACAAGCGCACCGGAACCCAGCGCGGGAGCCAGCGCCTCCTCGAACGTGTGCACGATGCCGAGGCCGGCGATGGCAGCCGCAAGCTCCATGTCGAGCGCGTTGGCGACGAGCGGCCCGGACGGGCTGATCGTCACCGACTGGCCTTCGCGCTCGAACTCCCACGGCAGCGCGTGGCCGCTGGTGAAGCAGTGGCGGATACATTCGTGCGCAAGCAGTTCCTCCGGGTGCGACGGGATGCCGCTCCCCTCGAGATAGACCGGCGAAGCGGCCGTGACGTAGCGCTGGCGGCGCGGGCCGATCGCAATCGCGATCATGTCGCGCTCCAGCCGCTCGTCATAGCGGATGCCGGCGTCGTAGCCGGCCGCAAGAACGTCGATGAAGCTGTCTTCCGCCACGATTTCGAGCGTGATTTTCGGATAGGCCTTGAGAAAGCGCGTGGCGATGCCCGGCAACACGGCGCGGGCGACGATCGTCGGCACGTTCAGGCGAACGGTGCCGGCGGGGCTGTCGCGCGAGCTTTCCAGTTGGTCGAGTGCGGTCGAAATCTCGCCGAGCGCGGGAGCAAGGCGCTCCATCAGCCGCAAGCCGGCATCGGTCGGCGTAACGCTGCGGGTCGTCCGGTTGAGAAGGCGCAACCCGAGCCGCTCTTCCAGGCGCCGCAGCGCTGCGCTCAGCGCCGACGGGGAAACGCCGCGCCGGCGCGCGGCAGCACGAAAGCTGCGTTCCCGCGCGACGGCCACGAAGGCATCGAGTTCACCCAGCGGCAGATCGTCCATTGTGCAAAATTCCGTACAAGCTGTTTAGCAAAGACCGGATTATCGCACAAAGCCATCCGCAGTAGAACCGATAGCGACGACGAAGCAAAGGAGAAACACCATGAAGACCTATCGTCTCGGCAAGACAGGACCCGAAGTATCCGCTCTCGGACTGGGCTGCATGGGCATGTCCGGCATGTACGGGCCGGCCGATCGCGCCGAAAGCATCGCCACGATCCATGCGGCCCTCGATGCAGGGATCACGCTTCTGGATACCGGCGATTTCTATGGAATGGGCCACAACGAGATGCTCATAGGCGAGGCGCTGAAGGGCCGCGCCCGCGATCGGGCGATCATCAGCGTCAAGTTCGGCGCCCTGCGCGACCCGGCGGGCAACTGGAACGGCTACGATTCCCGCCCGGCCGCGATCCGCAACTTCGTCGCTTATTCGCTGCAACGGCTCGGCGTCGATCATATCGACATCTACCGCCCTTCCCGCCTCGACCCGAACGTACCGATCGAGGACACGATCGGCACCATTGCCGACCTCGTGAAGCAGGGCTACGTGCGCCACATCGGCCTGTCCGAAGTTGGCGCCGAGACGATCCGCCGCGCCGCCGCAGTGCATCCGATCTCGGACCTGCAGATGGAGTATTCGCTGATCTCGCGCGGCATCGAGGACGAGATCCTGCCCACCTGCCGCGCGCTCGGCATAGGCATCACGGCCTATGGCGTGCTCTCCCGCGGCCTGATCAGCGGTCACTGGCAGAAGGACACCGCCACCGCGAAGAGCGATTTCCGGACGTTCAGCCCGCGCTTCCAGGAAGGCAACGTCGAGCGCAACCTGGAACTCGTCGAGGCGCTGCGTTCGATCGCTGGCAACACCTCCGCAACGGTGGCCCAGGTCGCGATCGCCTGGGTGGCAGCGCAGGGCCAGGACATTGTCCCCCTCGTCGGCGCAAGGCGGAGGGACCGCCTCGAGGAAGCCCTCGGCGCACTAGCGCTCACGCTGTCGAAAGACGACCTCGTCGCGATCGAAGAAGCCGTTCCGAAAGGCTCGGCCGCCGGCGCCCGCTATCCCGAGGCGCAACTGGCGCACATGGACAGCGAGAAGAACCGCTGAAGCAAACCGACTATCCAAGCGAAACGGTGATCCCCGGGGCGGGGGTCGCCGCAAGGCCGACGCATCCTTTCGTCAAGCCGCGGCGCGTCCCGTTTCTTGACCGCCCCGCCCGCCGGCGGCGTAGTCCGACTTCACGGACGATCCGTCTTCGCGCTGGACGGCGCGGCGGTTCAGCTTGAACAAGCTGACCAGTTGCGCAAGGGCGTCGGCGCCCTGCGCCAGCGTGCTGCTGATGGCCGTCGTCCGGGCGCTCATGGCAGCGTTCTGCTGCGTCATCTGGTCGAGCCGGTTGACGGCCTTGCTGATGTCGTTGAGACCTGTCGTCTGTTCGTCGGCAGCCTTGGCGATGTTGTCGACATTGCCGTCGATATCCTTCACCAGCACGTCGATTTGCTTCAGTGCCTCGCCGGTCTTGCCGACCAGTCTCACGCCTTCCAGAACGCCCGCACCCGAGTTGTTGATCAGCGTCTTGATTTCCTTTGCAGCGTTTGCGGAGCGTTGGGCAAGCTCGCGCACTTCCTGAGCGACAACGGCAAATCCCTTGCCCGCATCGCCTGCACGTGCCGCCTCCACACCTGCGTTGAGCGCCAGGAGATTCGTCTGGAATGCGATCTCGTCGATGACGCCGATGATCTGGCTGATCTCGCGCGAGGCAGTCTCGATGCGCTGCATGGCATCGACCGTCTGCTGGACGACCTCCGTCGATGCGGCTGTCGATGCCCGCGCCCTCTGGACGAGCTGGCGCGTCTCCTTCGTGTTCTCTGTCGACGAGTGGACAGTCCGGGTGATCTCGCCGAGAGCCACGGAAGTCTCCTCGAGGGCCGCTGCCTGCTCGCGGGAGCGCTCAGCCAGAAGCTCGGAGGCCTCGCGGACTTCCCGGCTGCTTCTGCTGAGGTCTCCTGTCTGGCCCAGCACGTTGACCAGCGTCTTTTGAAACTCGCCGATCGACTTGTTGAAATCCCTTCGCAGCCTTTCGAATTCGCCGACGAACGGCTGGTCCAGCGTGATGCGGATATTGCATTGAGAAAGCCGTTCCAGCGCCGCGCCGAGCTCTTCTACCGCATGCATCCGTTCTGTCACGTCGAGCGCGAACTTGACGACTTTGCACACCCTTCCCTTCTCGTCGATGATCGGATTGTAGGATGCCTGGATGAAGACGCGCCTACCGCCCTTTGCGAGCCTCATGAACTGCCCGGTGGAAAACCGCCCCGCCCGAAGCTCTTCCCAGAATTCGCGATATTCCCGCGAAAGTGCATATCCCTCCTCGCAGAACATCGAGTGATGCTGACCGACGATTTCCTCCGCGTCGTAGCCGAGCGCTGCCAGGAAGTTCTCGTTGGCCCGAAGAATCCTTCCATCGGGACTGAATTCGATCATGGCTTGCGCCCGCGAAAGCGCTTCCAGCTTGCCTTCGTCCTCGACGCTCTTGCGCTTGATCGCGGTTATGTCCGTGGCGATCTTGACCACCTTGTAGGGCTTGCCGCGGCGGAAGACGGGATTGTACGAAGCCTCGATCCAGATCTCCTGGCCGTTCTTCGCCCGGCGCTGGTACTGGCACTGGTCATATTCGCCGCGCGCCAGCTTTGCCCAGAACGCCCTGTATTCAGGCGAAGCGGCTTCGTCCGCAAGCACGAACATGCTGTGGTGACGGCCGACGATCTCGGACCGCTGATAGCCCAATGCCCTACAGAAATTGTCATTCGCCGTCAGGATGTTGCCCGCCAGATCGAACTCGATGATGGCCTGCGACCGGCTCAGGGCCTCAAGCACGGCTAAGGCATCCAGGCCGAAATTCGGAAAGCGAGACATTTTCTTTGGACTCCCACGATAACGAGCGTCTCGGTCGGGGCACCTTCGAGGAAGAGGCATGGCCGCGCGCTGCAGACAAACTAGTGGGACACCGTTAATTAGCGATTAAGTATATCCTTCAATCCCCTATGTCGGGTTGAGCGGCATTGGCGGGGGCGGTACGGCTGGCCCCCACGCTCACCGCAATCAGGGATTGGCGACGCGGAAAGTGTCGCAGTCCTGGACGCGGCCGCTGTCGAAGCCGCGCTTGAACCAGCGCATGCGCTGTTCGGCCGTGCCGTGGTTGAAGCTTTCCGGCACGACATAGCCCTGCATGCGTTTCTGGATAGTGTCGTCGCCGATCTGCACGGCGGCGTTCAGCGCCTCCTGCAGATCGCCGGTCTCCAGCAGCCCCTTCTGCTCGGTATACTTGCCCCAGATGCCGGCATAGCAATCGGCCTGCAGCTCGACGCGGATCGACATCTGGTTGGCCTCGGCTTCGCTCATGCTCTGCCGGGCGCGGTTGAACTGCGGCAGGACGCCGGTCAGGTTCTGGACGTGATGGCCGACCTCGTGGGCGACGACGTAGGCCTGGGCGAAATCACCGGCCGCATCGAAGCGGTTGGCCAGTTCGTCGAAGAAGCTCATGTCCAGATAGACCTTGCGGTCGCCGGGGCAGTAGAACGGTCCGGAAGCCGCCGAAGCGAAGCCGCAGGCGGACTGGATGCTGCCGGAAAACAGCACGAGCTTCGGCTCCTGATAGTTTTCGCCGCTGGCTTGGAAGATGCCGTTCCAGACGTCCTCGGTCTCGGCAAGGACCGTCGCCATGAACTGCTTGGTCTCCTCCTGGGCCGGCGAGTTGGAGCGCGTGGCGCTTTCGGTCTGTTCGAAGCCCGGCAGGTTCGCCTGGCCGCCGCCCTGACCCAGCACCTGCAGCAGGTCGATCCCCATCATCTTGAGGACGAAATAGATCACGACGAGGAAGATGATCGTGCCGATGCTCAGGCCGCCGCCGGCCCGGCGCGGCCCGCCGCCCATCGGAATACGGAAGCCGCCGCCACGGCCGAAGCCGCCCGGCCCGCCCGCACCGCGCTGATCCTCGACGTTGCTGGACTGACGGCGTCCCTTCCACTCCATGACCGTTCCCTCGGTTGCGCGAGCAAAACTGCTGATCGGCGGTTTCGTTCCTTTGGCTTAGTTATAGAGCGGAGAAGCCGCGTTGCAATCGGATTGAACGACGTCATCGGCGATGTCCGTACCACGGTTCATCACCGCCGCAATCTCGAGAATGGTCGTCAGCCTTCGCCGCTCTCACCATCGCAGGCATAACCGTCCAAGCAACGCGCCGAGACTTGCCAGAATGGCAATGGCAAGCGGGTACCAGACGGCAACGAAGAGCGGGGAATCGTCAGGGCAATGGGCGGCATAGAAGGTTGCGGCGATCCCGCCCGCCAGAAGCCCCGTCACCGCGCCTGCCGCAGTCGCGTTGACAGGCGCGCCGTGCCGCATGGCGAGGAGCAACACGACAAGGGGAATGCCCCCGATGAGGGGAACAAAGGTCAGGCACACGGTGCTGTTGGTCCCGACCAGCCGGGCAGTCCAGTTGGTCGACGGCACTGCGACCAACTCCAGCAGCACGGAGAAGGCTAGCAGAAAGGGCGCCACCAGCATGCCGGAAAGCGCCGCCCGCAAGTCTCCGCCCGGCCGCGAGACCGCGACGGCGAGCCTGTAAGCGGCAACGGCCAGCGCGATCGTGAAGACGAATTTAAACACGAAGCGCACTGTGGAAAGCGCCTCCTGGGCATCAGGGCGCGGCCCGAGCAGCACGAAAAACACGCCCGCGGCCACGAGCACCGCGGCTGCGACCGCTGCTATCCAGGCACGCCCCAACGGCAAGCCTGGACGCCGCGTATCGGCGGCAAGCGCCTTGATGAGTTCGTTCGTCTCCATTCTCATGTCCTTCCGAACCGCTTGGCGATCGCCGCCAGCCCACGGTGCAGCGCGACCCGCACAGCCGTCTCCTTCATCCCAAGGTCCCGCGCCGTCTCCTGGATCGAACTCCCCTCGATCGAGACCGCCGTCACCACCGATCGCTGACCGGGCGTCAACACCTCCAGCGCCCGGTCGATCTCCCAGCCCTGCGGTACCTCGACCTGCATGGCCTCGATCTCCTCCAGGGCCGGACTGTCGGCGAGCGGCAGACGGCCGTGGCGGCGAATGGCATCGATCAGCTTGTGGTTGGCTATGGCGAAGATCCAGGGTCTGACCGGTTCGCCACTACGCCAGGTGTGCCGTTTCAGGTGAATGGCAAGCAAAGTTTCCTGAACGACATCTTCCACGTCGAGGGTTCCATGCCTGACTTTCCGCCTGAGCCACGTCCGCAACAGCTTCGCCACCGCATCGAGAAACGCGACATAGGCGCGCTCATCGCCCTCGATCGCCGCGATCAGCATCTGCTCCAGAATGCGCTCCTCCCCTTTCTCCAAGCTGCTTCTCCTGTCTGTTCGTCCGGGAGGTTCGTTTCGTTACAGGTCGCGCACGATATTTGCCCTTGGCCGTCCCCGGCAATCACGAAGTCGTGTTCACCGGCAGTGTAACGCAAGCCGGCCCCGAACGAAAAAGCCGATGTGCGTCATGTGGCGCATCGAAGCAAAACGCTCTGGAGACTGAGACATGACAACACGTTCAGCAGTAAGCGCCGCGGTTCTGGCAGGCGCCGTCGCATCGGCACTTTCCTCCCTGGCACTCGCCGGCCCCCTGACGGAAGCCGACGTCAAGGCCGCTATGGATGGCGGCAAGGAGAAGTGCTTCGGCGTCGCGATGAAGGGGCAGAACGATTGCGCCGCTGGCCCCGGCACGACCTGCCAGGGCACCTCGACCGTCGATTATCAGGGCAATGCCTGGAAGTTCGTGGACGGCGGAACCTGCGCGACAATGCAACTGCCTGATGGCCGCAAGGGCTCGATGGAGCCGCTCGACCGCGACATTCCGGCCTGATCCAAGCGCATTGAAAGCGGAGGGAATGATGATGAGACCGAACGTCATTGCGGCCGGGCATCGCGCCCTTCGCTTTCCCCGCCACTGTATCGGCGGCATGGCGGGAACGAGCTTCAAGCACGAGCATCTGCCCGCAATCCTTGAGGAGGGCGTCCGGCGTGGTTTCTTCGAGGTCCATGCGGAAAACTACATGGGAGAAGGCGGCCCACCGCATCGCGCCCTGACCCGCATCCGCCAGGATTATCCCGTCTCCATCCATGGCGTATGCATGTCGATCGGCGGCCCGCAGCCCCTGGACAAGCAGCACCTCGCGCGCTTCAAGACGCTGATCGAACGCTACGAACCGGCGCTCGTTTCCGAGCACCTCGCCTGGTCCACGCACGAAACCACCTATTTCAACGACCTGCTGCCGCTGCCCTACAACGCAGCCACGATGCAGCACGTGGCCGATCACATCGACGAGGTGCAGGAGACGATCGGCCGGCAGATCCTGCTGGAAAACCCTTCCAGCTATCTGACCTTCACCGAATCGACGATGACCGAGACCGCATTCATCCGGGAGCTGGCGAGACGGACCGGCTGCGGCCTGCTGCTCGACGTCAACAATGTCTTCGTCTCGGCCACCAACCTCGGGACGTCGGCGCTCGGCTACCTCGCAGACTACCCGCTCGAATTCGTCCGGGAGATCCATCTCGCCGGGCACGCGGTCCAGAGCGACGAGAACGGCGAGCCCCTGCTGATCGACAGCCACGACGGCCCGGTCTGCGATGCGGTCTGGGCGCTGTACGAAACGGTTTTGGCCAGGACCGGACCGATCGCCACACTCGTCGAATGGGACAGCGCCATACCGGACTGGCCAACGCTGACGCAGGAGGCCGCCGCCGCGCAGGCGATCCTGGACCGCACTGTCTCTTCCGACCGGAGGATACGCCGTGCGGCCGTCTAACCTGAAGATCTCCGTGGACAGCGAGGCTGCACCCTATGCCGCGGATTTTGCCGGGCGCCTGCTCGATCCCGAAAGGCCTGCCCCGCCGGGCGTCACCGCCCCGGCCGGCAGTGCGGCGGCGCGGCGGTTCGGCATCTATCGCAACAACGTCACCGTCAGCCTGATCGAGGCGCTGGCGGCCGTCTTTCCGGCAACCCTGCGGATCACCGGGCCGGAATTCTTCCGGGCGATGGCCCGCTTTCACATCCGCGCAACGCCGCCGACCTCCCCGTTGCTCTTCGAGTACGGCCGCGACTTCCCGGCCTTCATCGAGCAGTACCCGCACGCCCGATCCATGCCATGGCTTGCCGATGTCGCGCGGATAGAGCGCGCCTGGCTGGATGCTTATCACGCCGCCGACGAGGCCGTTCTTGCCCCGGAATCGCTGGCCTGCGCCGCGCCGGAGGCGCTGGCGACGAGCCGTTTTGTCGCGCATCCGGCAACCCGCCTTCTCGCCTCGGATTATCCGGCATTCAGCATCTTTTCAGCCAACCGCGGGGACGCACCGGTCGGGCGGATTGAGACCAAGGAACCGGAATGGACGCTTCTGACCCGTCCGCACCTCGGCGTCGAGGTTCGCAAGGTTTCGCCCGACGCGGCGAAGATGATCGCAAGCCTGATGGACGGCGTTCCGCTCGGGCGCGCGGCCGACGACACACTGGCCGCCTTTCCGAGTTTTGACCTGTCAGCCGCGATCGCCGGCTTCATCGAGGCCGGCGCCTTCCGCGGCTTCTCAGCCTACGGAGCACACGATGAAACATGAACCGACGCCGACGCAATCATCACCCGCGGGCCTCTCGGGAACCTTTGGACGGGCCTATGCGGGCATCGCCCATCTCGCCCCGCCGTCACTGGCACAGTTCGCCCTCCGGCTCGCGCTGGCGGTGCCCTTCTGGCGCTCCGGCATCAACAAATGGGACGGCTTCCTGCAACTGAATGACGTGGCGATCCTGCTTTTTTCGACCGAGTTCCGCTTGCACCTGCCAGGGGGGCCGTACCCCTACCCGTTTCCCGCGACCGTCGCCTTCGCATCCGGCATGGCGGAAATCGTCCTACCGGTTCTGCTGGTTCTTGGCCTTGCCTCCCGCGCGGCGGCACTCGCACTGTTGGCCATGACCCTCGTCATACAGCTGACCGTGCCGGATGGATGGCCGGTCCATGTGACATGGGCTGCGATGGCGCTCGCAATCATGGCGTGGGGGCCCGGCCGCTGGTCGATCGACCAGTTCGCCGGGATCGACCGTCTCGCATGTCGGCATTCGCCTTGAATCGCGCCGGTTTCACACCCGGAAAGCGACGAGCGCCGGGCCGGGGAGCAAAAGCGGTGCGGCGGTGTGACGCCGGCGCGCCGTTGTCTCTCAGGATTTCTGTTTAATCAGCCATTTTCGGGGTTTCGCTTGGCCCGGCATTTGCCTATAAGCCGCTTCTAGCCTTTTAAGACCATGCCTTCAGCGCCCCGGCCGGTGAACCTCCCACCCTGGCCGGTTTTTCGCGCAGGCAAGAAAACGGATAGAGCCATGCCCAAGCGCCAAGACATCAAATCGATCCTCATTATCGGCGCGGGGCCGATCGTCATCGGCCAGGCCTGCGAATTCGACTATTCCGGCACGCAAGCCTGCAAGGCGCTGAAGGAAGAAGGTTACCGGGTCATCCTGGTCAACTCCAACCCGGCGACGATCATGACCGACCCGGGCCTGGCAGACGCCACCTACATCGAGCCCATCACGCCCGAAGTCGTCGCCAAGATCATCGCCAAGGAGCGCCCCGACGCGCTTTTGCCGACCATGGGCGGCCAGACGGCGCTGAACACCGCGCTTTCGCTGAAGCGCATGGGCGTGCTGGAGCGCTACAACGTCGAGATGATCGGCGCCAAGCCGGAGGCGATCGACAAGGCCGAGGACCGCGCGCTGTTCCGCGAGGCCATGGCCAAGATCGGACTGGAGACGCCGAAGTCGCTGCTGGCCAACGCCACCGAGATCAAGGACGCCGACCGCAAGAAGCACGAGGCCGAGCGCGCCAAGCTCAAGGCAGAGCTTTCCGGCGACGCACTCGACAAGGCGCTGGACGAGCTGGAAAACCAGTGGAACCTCGGGGAGACCGACCGCAAGCAGCGCTACATGAGCCACGCCATGGCCGTCGGCGCGCAGGCGCTCGACGAGATCGGCCTTCCCGCCATCATCCGCCCCTCCTTCACGCTGGGCGGCACCGGCGGCGGCATCGCCTACAACCGCTCGGAGTTCTTCGAGATCGTCAATTCCGGCCTCGATGCCTCGCCGACGACCGAAGTCCTGATCGAGGAAAGCGTCCTCGGCTGGAAGGAATACGAGATGGAAGTGGTCCGCGACACCGCGGACAACTGCATCATCATCTGCTCGATCGAGAACATCGACCCGATGGGCGTGCACACCGGCGACTCGATCACCGTGGCGCCGGCGCTGACCTTGACCGACAAGGAATACCAGATCATGCGCAACGCCTCGATCGCGGTGCTGCGCGAGATCGGGGTGGAAACCGGTGGCTCGAACGTCCAGTTCGCCGTCAATCCCGAAAACGGCCGCCTCGTCGTTATCGAGATGAACCCGCGCGTATCGCGCTCGTCCGCGCTGGCTTCCAAGGCAACCGGCTTCCCGATCGCCAAGATCGCCGCCAAGCTCGCGATCGGCTACACGCTGGACGAGTTGGAGAACGACATCACCGGCGGTGCGACCCCGGCCTCTTTCGAGCCGTCGATCGACTACGTGGTGACCAAGATCCCGCGCTTCGCCTTCGAGAAATTCCCCGGCGCCGAGCCGACGCTGACGACGGCGATGAAGTCGGTCGGCGAGGTCATGGCGATCGGCCGCACCTTCGCCGAATCGCTGCAGAAGGCGCTGCGGGGTCTCGAGACCGGCCTGACCGGCCTCGACGAGATCGAGATCCCCGGCTACGAAAACGGCGACGGCAAGAATGCGGTGCGCGCGGCGATCTCCACGCCGACGCCGGACCGGCTGCGCATGGTCGCCCAAGCGCTTCGCATGGGCTTCACGCCGGAAGAGGTGCATGAGGGCTCGAAGATCGACCCCTGGTTCATCGCCCAGTTCAAGACGATCGTCGACATGGAGGCCCGCATTCGCGAGCACGGCCTGCCGGAAGATGCCCAGAACCTGCGCATGCTGAAGGCGATGGGCTTTTCCGACGCCCGGCTTGCGACGCTCTCGGGCAAGCGGCCAAAGGAAGTGGCCGAGCTGCGCAACGCGCTCGACGTCCGGCCCGTGTTCAAGCGCATCGACACCTGTGCGGCCGAATTCGCCTCGCCGACCGCCTATATGTACTCGACCTACGAGCAGCCCTTTGCCGGACAGACCCGTTCGGAAGCGGGCATCTCCGACAAGAAGAAGGTCGTCATCCTCGGCGGCGGCCCGAACCGCATCGGCCAGGGCATCGAGTTCGACTACTGCTGCTGCCATGCAGCCTTCGCGCTGAAGGACGCCGGCTATGAGGCGATCATGGTCAACTGCAACCCGGAGACGGTTTCCACCGACTACGACACCTCCGACCGCCTCTACTTCGAGCCGCTGACGGCCGAGGACGTGATCGAGATCCTGAAAGCCGAGCAGACGAACGGCACGCTCGTCGGCGTCATCGTCCAGTTCGGCGGCCAGACGCCGCTGAAACTCGCAGAAGCGCTGGAAAAGAACGGCATCCCGATCCTCGGCACCGCCCCCGACGCGATCGACCTCGCCGAGGACCGCGACCGCTTCCAGAAGCTGCTTCAGAAGCTGGACCTCGCCCAGCCGAACAACGGCATCGCCTATTCGGTCGAACAGGCCCGCCTCGTCGCCGCCGAGATCGGCTTTCCGCTGGTCGTGCGCCCGTCCTACGTGCTCGGCGGTCGCGCCATGCAGATCATCCATTCCGAATCGATGCTGCAGACCTACCTGCTCGACACCGTCCCCGGGCTGGTGCCGGAGGACATCAAGCAGCGCTACCCGAACGACAAGACCGGCCAGATCAACACACTGCTCGGCAAGAACCCGCTTCTGTTCGACAGCTACCTGACCAACGCGGTCGAGGTGGACGTCGACGCGCTCTGCGACGGCGAGAGCGTCTTCGTCTCCGGTATCATGGAGCACATCGAGGAAGCCGGCATCCATTCGGGCGACAGTGCCTGCTCGCTGCCGGTCCGCACGCTTTCCTCTGATATCGTCGACGAACTGGAACGCCAGACCAGGGCGCTGGCGAAGGCGCTCAACGTCGGCGGCCTGATGAACGTTCAGTACGCCATCAAGGACGGCACGATCTACGTGCTCGAAGTCAACCCGCGCGCCTCGCGCACCGTGCCCTTCGTCGCCAAGACCATCGGCGCGCCGATCGCCAAGATCGCCGCCCGCGTCATGGCCGGCGAGAAGCTGGACGTCGCGATCGCGGCCTATGGCGAAAAGCCCGATCCGCGCAACTTGAAGCACATTGCCGTCAAGGAAGCCGTCTTCCCGTTCGCACGCTTCCCCGGCGTCGACACGCTGCTCGGACCGGAAATGCGCTCCACCGGCGAGGTCATGGGCCTCGACACCAATTTCGCGCTGGCCTTTGCCAAGTCGCAGCTCGGCGCCAATGTCGACCTGCCGCGCGACGGCACGGTGTTCGTCTCCATCCGCGACGAGGACAAGGACCGCGTGCTGCCGGCGATCCGCACCCTGGTCGGGATCGGTTTCAAGGTCATGGCCACCTCCGGCACCGCCCGCTTCCTCGGCGAGCACGGCATCGAGGCCACCAAGATCAACAAGGTTCAGGAAGGTCGTCCGCACATCGAGGATGCCATCCGCAACCGTCAGGTCCAGCTCGTCATCAACACAACCGACGGCACCAAGGCGATCTCGGATTCAAAGTCGCTGCGCCGCGCCGCGCTGATGCAGAAGGTGCCCTACTATACGACGATGGCGGGGGCTGCCGCTGCCGCCGAGGCGATCAAGGCGCTCAAGGAAGGCCAGCTCGAGGTCCATCCGCTGCAGAGCTACTTCGCCTGACAGCGATATGGACGGGCGCTTTCGGCGCCTTTCCCCTAAATGATGCCGAACCGCTCGCGGCCGAAAGGTCGCGAGCGTTTTTTCTCGACAGCCACCGATTAGTTTGCCGGCAAGACCCTTAAGCGGCCGCTCCTCCGCCTTTCAGGCTCGGAGTCGCCCTTCGGATGATGCCGCAAGGATGCCGGCAAGCCATCTCTCAGGCCGACCTGAGGCCTTCAAGGTCACCGTTTTCGAGGAATGCCAGGTGTGCTTCGATTTTGTCCAGCGGCCAATCCCACCAGGCAATGTCGAGAAGCTCATCGATGATCTCGGCAGGATAGCGCATCCGAATGATGGCGGCAGGGTTTCCTCCGACAACTGCGTAGGGCGGGACGTCGCGGGTAACGACCGATCTTGCGGCGACGATCGCACCCGAGCCGATTTGCACCCCCGGCATGATCGCGGCGTCATGACCAATCCATACGTCATTGCCGACCACCGTGTCCTTCACCGGCAGGTCCTTGTAGCCGAAGGTCTCCTGCTTGAAGATCCGGAACGGATAGGTGGTGAAGCCCTTCATCGGATGATTGGCTGAACTTGTGATGAAGTAGCTTCCCCGGGCAATCTGCACAAATTTTCCGATGACCAGCCGCTCACGGACGCCATGCCCCAGATAGGGCGCGAGTATTCTTGCGGTGTCATCGGGCTCTCCTGAGTGCGTGTAATAGCTGTATTCGCCGATTTCCATTCGCGGATGATCAACAACGTTTTTCAGGTAGACCGTATCGCCATACAGCGTGCCGTCCGGGAGCGTGATTGGATGGGTTGCTTCAGCGTTTAGGATAGGCATGAAGATCACCTTCAAAATGATACAAGCGAGATTATGCGCCCGAGGCTATTCGTCTGGAGCGGTCGCATCCATTGCGTCGCTCAAATGTGTCCGTGAATATTTTGAATGAGCATGGCTACGGCAAGCGGAAGATGCTGCCGTATCAAAATGCGAATGCATGACTTTGGCTCTTGCGGCCAGGCCAGGCAAAAGCCAAAACTCCCCGTCCGGCAAGGGCGACGCGCCTCGCACGCTTCTTTTGCCATGCGGCCGCTTGCCAAATCCCGGCAGCGGCTAAGATCGCCTTCAGGGGCACGGAGAAACTGCATGGAGTCGACACCGAAAGACGCGGGTCACTGCCTCGCCGGCCGGCGGGAATGGGTCGGCCTCGGCGTGCTGTCGATCGCCTGCCTGATCTATTCGATGGATCTCTCCATCCTGTTCCTCGCCACGCCTGCGATAGTCGCCGACCTCGATCCGTCCGCATCGCAACTGCTCTGGATCAACGACATCTACGGCTTCATGGTCGCGGGCTTCCTGGTCACCATGGGGACACTGGGAGACCGGATCGGCCGCCGGCGTGTGCTCCTGATCGGCGCCTTCGCCTTCGGGGTGGCCTCGGCACTTGCGGCCTTCTCCTCCACCGCGCAGCAGCTCATCGTGTCGCGCGCGCTGCTCGGCATCGCCGGTGCCACGATAGCGCCCTCGACCCTGTCGCTGATCGTCAACCTTTTCAAGAACGAAGCCGAGCGCAACCGCGCCATCGGCGTCTGGGGAACGGCGTTTTCGCTGGGCGGCCTCATCGGTCCGCTGCTGGGCGGCTTCCTGCTTCAGCATTTCCATTGGGGGGCGGTGTTTCTCATCAATATCCCCGTGATGCTGGTCCTGCTGCTCGTCGCGCCGCGGCTTCTGCCGGAATACAAGAGCCCCGACGGCGCCCGCCTTGACTTGGCGAGCGTGCTGCTGTCGCTCGCAACCGTTCTGCCGATAATCTACGGGCTGAAGCATATGGCAGCCGACGGTTTCGAATTCCGGCACCTGCTGCCGATCGCAGCCGGGATCTTTGTCGGGTGGCTGTTCATCCGCCGCCAGCAGACCCTGTCCCATCCGCTGATCGACCTGAAACTCTTCCGCATCCCGGCCTTCACCGCCTCGCTGCTGGTCAACCTCGCCGGCATGTTCTTCGTCTTCGGCGTCTTTCTCTACCAGAACCTGTTTCTGCAGTTCGTGCTCGGTCTCTCCCCGCTGGAAGCCGCACTCTGGTCCGTGCCGTCGTCGATCGTCTTCACGGTGATGTCGCTGCAGGCATACCGCTTTACCAATCGCTTCGGGCCGGTCAGGACCGTCCTTCTGGGGCTGGTCGTCAATGCGGTGGGGACGCTTACGATGGCGGTCGCCGCCTGGTTCGAGAACATCTACGGCGTGCTCGGCTCGACGATGATCATCGCCGTCGGCTTCGTGCCCGTCGTGTTGACGACCACGGGGCTGATCGTCGGCACCGCCCCGCCGGAGCGATCCGGCTCGGCCTCCGCGATCTCGGAGACCAGCGCCGAATTCGGCGGCGCCCTCGGCGTTGCCCTGCTCGGAAGCTTCGGCACGCTGATCTACCGTTGGCTGATGGACGGCGTGGATGTCGCAGGCCTCGATCCCGTCCAGATGGCGGCGGTGAAGACAACGATCGGCGGTGCAGTCGAGACAGCAAGGACGCTGGGCGTCGACGTGCTCGGGCAAGCTGCCGTGCCCGCCTGGCTGGAGGCAGCACGCCAGTCCTTCTCCAACGGCTTTGCCTTGAGCTGCCTGCTGGCCTCCGCCACCCTGCTCGCCCTCGCCGCGGTTGCACGCGAGATCTACGCCCGCGCGCATATCGACGAGAAGGCCATTGCCGCGGCGCATTGACGGATGGTGAGGGCCGATGCCGCGAGGGGCGGTTCTTGGCCCCGAAGCTGCCATTGGGACGATCTCGCGAGAAACCGATTGGCTAGATCAGTTCTCAAACTCTCTTGAGAGCAGCAAGGTCGCCGGTTTCAAGGAAGGCCAAGTTCGCCTCGATTTTTTCAACGGGCCAATCCCACCAGGCAATATGGAGAAGCTCGCTAATTATCTCGGTGGGATAGCGCATGCGAATGATCGTGGCCGGGTTTCCACCAACAACGGCATAAGGTGGAACGTTGCGAGCAACCACCGAGGCAGCAGCGACGATCGCGCCTGAGCCGATTTGCACACCCGGCATGATTGCTGCGTTATGGCCGATCCATACATCGTGCCCGACCACCGTATCTCTCACTGGCAGGTCTTTGTAGCCGAAGGTCTCGGGTTTGAAGATGCGGAATGGATAGGTTGTGAAGCCCGTCATCGGATGATTGGCTGAACTTGTGATGAAATAACTTCCTCGAGCGATCTGGACAAATTTTCCGATTACCAGCCGCTCGCGAACGCCATGACCCAGATAGGGCGCGAGTATTTCGGCAGTCTCCTCTGGTTTTCCAGAGTGAGTGAAATAGCTGTATTCGCCGATCTCCATGCGCGGATGACTGACAACGTTCTTCAGGTAGACAGTGTCGCGATATAGGGTTCCGTCTGGAAGAGTGATTGGGTGAGTTGCATTCGCGTCAAGAAAAGGCATTAAGAATACCGTTCAAAAAATAGCCAGCGCAGTTGGTCGACCGATCCTAGTTCCCACGGGAGAGGGAATACATCGCACAACCAAAATGCTCTCATGAATAGTTTGAATGGCAATGTTGATTGACGCTTTCAGGTCGCATACCCAAGGAGTTCAACCCGCCAGACGTCCCCGGCAGCCGGCCGCAGGTAATTCTCCTATAATCGAGACTTCATATTACTCCCTGATCTCGATTCCGGCTTCATGCGCCGCGGCGATGAACGCAAATCTGGCTTCCTCGGCCGTCTTCTTGCCTTTCATCGCCGCCTCGATGACCAGCAGGGCCCGGTCGAGCGCCTCGCCCTCTTCAAGCGGCCAATCCTCTATGAGCGCCCACGAGGCCTGCTGAATGTTGGTTATGGTCGTGAACTTGCCCGGCGCTTCCAGCGCCAGGGTCACACTCTTGTTCCAGTTATTGCTCACGGATTGGTCTCCAGGATACGATCTGGCGAGCTCATAGCATCGATCGACGCGCATGATGAGAGGGTATCGGGAACAGCTGCTGGCCGGGCGATCGGCACAATACCGAGGGGGCTGTCGTCATATCGCCGCAGCCAGCCTGCCGACCTCTCCCATGTCGCGATGGAAGCGCTCCACCTCCTCCGCCCTCTTCCCCTCATCCGGAATGCGCAACAGGTAGGACGGGTGCACGGTGACGAACAGCATCCGCCCGCCCTTCATCGCGATCGGCTCGCCGCGGA
The DNA here is from genome assembly GCF_900220975.1 of Rhizobium subbaraonis. Taxonomy (GTDB): domain Bacteria; phylum Pseudomonadota; class Alphaproteobacteria; order Rhizobiales; family Rhizobiaceae; genus Mycoplana; species Mycoplana subbaraonis. Next base: position 55,234 of record NZ_OBQD01000018.1, read on the forward strand.
TGTCGGCGAGCTTGTGTCGGGTCTCCGTCAGGGCGGACAGTGCCGTCGCACCCATCGCCACCACCAGCTTTGGCTGTACCAGCTCGATCTCGCGCGACAGCCAGAACCGGCAGTGCTGCACCTCGCCGGTGTTCGGGCGCTGATGGATGCGGCGCTTGCCGCGCAGTTCGTATTTGAAATGCTTCACCGCATTGGTGAGGTAGAGGCCCGCCCGGTCGATCCCCGCAGCCGCAAGTGCCGCGTCGAACACCTTGCCCGCTGGGCCGACGAAGGGGCGGCCGGCAAGGTCCTCCATGTCGCCCGGCTGTTCGCCGACGATCATCACCGCCGCGTCCTGCGGTCCTTCGCCAAAGACGGTTTGCGTCGCGGGCGCATGCAGCGGGCAGCGCGTACAGGCCATCGCCTCAGCGTTGAGCGCGGCGAGTGTTCCGGCTGGAGCAGCCGCCTGCCCGGGCGCCCGCGCGGCCGCCTCGCGGATACGGTGATGATAGGGCTGCGGCTCGGTCGCAGCCTTCCGTGCCATCTCCAGCATCCTGGCTTCGGCATTCGCGATCATGCCCGGTATCAGGGCCGCCTCCGGCAGGTTGCGCCAGTATTTCTTCGGCATCTCCGCCTGCATCGCCTTCACCTTCAGGCGCGCCGGATTGAAGATGCTGGCATAGTAGGTGCGCCAGAGCTCGTCGGCATCGTCGGCAAGGTCGGGCTTGACGCGGGGCACGGCATCGAGCTGAAGCAGATCTCCGTCCCAGGACGCCGCCCCCTTCGGCGTGGCAATCAGCCAGTCCATGTCGGTAAAGCGGCGCTGGAAGAACGGCGCCACGCGTGCGACGATGTGGTGGTCCGGCTCGAACCATGCCGCAAAGCGGCGCCGCCCGCCGGGCGACGATGCCCCTGGCACCTCCTTGAAGCGCACGAAGGCAATCATCTTGTGCGCATCGCGGCGCACGCTCTTGGCCATCAGCTGTGCGCGTGCGACCTCCGCGTCGGAGGCAAGCTCCAGCAGACGCCGATCTGCCTGCAGCCGCCACAACAGCCGGTACAACACTGCGTAGCGCGCCGGGTCGGAATGGCAGATCACAGCCTGCGCCAGTTCGATGAAGCCTTTCGGAACGGTCGGCTGCAAAACTCCGGCCGCAGGCCCGGGTGGGCTTATCGCCCCGTCCACTCCGTCGAAGTCGAAACCGTTCTCCCCCTGCCGGTCGCGCCATTCGACCTGTCCCGGCGCCACGCCGCTTGCCAGAAGTCCGCGCGCTGCCTCGCGCCATTCGTCGAAATCACCGCAGCCGTCGAGCACGACCCTGCGCATCAGAGCAGCGTCAGCTGCTGCGGCTTGGGCGCAAACATGGCCTCGAGGTCCGGCCGCTCGATGAGCCGCCGCGGCGTCCACCCCTCGGCGGTGATGAAGGCCTGGACCTTGCGGATGGAAACGCCAAGCCGGGCGAGGTCGTCCAGCCGCAACCGCCGCAGACGGCGCACGGACAGAATGGATTTCACCGTCTTCGTGCCGAGGCCGGGCACGCGCAGCAGCCTTTCCCGCTCGGCACGATTGACGTCGACGGGGAACTCGGCGCGGTTGCCGAGCGCCCAGGCCAGCTTCGGGTCCAGATCAAGGTCGAGCATGCCGTCCGGCCGACTGGCCGTGATCTCCCCTATGCCGAAGCCGTAGAAGCGGTAGAGCCAGTCGGCCTGATAGAGCCGATGCTCGCGCATCAGGGGCGGCTTGACCAGCGGCAGGCTCTTTGAACTGTCGGGGATCGGGCTGAAGGCGGAATAGTAGACGCGCTTCAGGCCATAGCTCGCGTACAGCCGGCCGCTGGCCGAAAGGATGGTCGCGTCGCTGGCTCCGTCTGCGCCCACGATCATCTGCGTGCTCTGCCCGGCCGGCACGAAGCGCCGGCGCCGCTTCGTCACCAATGTCGGCTCGGCCGCTTCCTCGATCTTCAGCCGCAGATCGCCCATCGCCCGGCGGATGCCCTCCGGCCGTTTCTCCGGCGCCAGTCGGGCAATTCCTGTGTCCGTCGGCAGCTCGATGTTCAGCGAGAGCCTGTCCGCATGCAGCCCCGCCTCCTCGATCAGTTGCGGCGAAGCCTCTGGAATGGTCTTCAGATGGATGTAGCCGCGAAAATTGTGCGTCACGCGCAGGTCGCGGGCGATGCGCACCATCTGTTCCATCGTGTGATCGGACGAGCGGATGATGCCGGAGGATAGAAACAGCCCCTCGATGTAGTTGCGCCGGTAGAACTCCAGCGTCAGCCACACCACCTCCTCCGGCGTGAACCGGGCACGCTCGACATTGCTGGACGAGCGGTTGATGCAATAGGCGCAGTCGTAGATGCAGAAATTCGTCAGCAGGATCTTCAAGAGCGAGATGCAGCGGCCGTCGGGCGCATAGGCGTGGCAGATGCCAGATCCCTCCGTCGAGCCAAGCCCGCCGCTGGCGGCGGAATCGCGCCTGACCGTGCCGCTGGAAGCGCAAGAGGCATCGTATTTCGCCGCATCGGAAAGAATGGCCAAACGTTCGCGAAGGGTCTTTCTCATTCCAATGTTCACTATATGTTCCGAAATGCTGTGTCAAGATTTGTCGTTTGCGCCCTCGTTTTCTCCCGCAGGAGACGCCGAAGATCCGGCACACAACTTGCGTGGTGCGAATTGTCTGGCAATCGCTCATGACGATCTGCTATAACCACCGAAGTTAGATCTGAACATGGTTCCGAAGTTTTCCTTCGGGACCTGTTTTGTTTTGTGTCTGCCACAAGGCGGACACGGCGAAAGGACAAAGGAAAATGGTCGAAAAGGTACCGATGACTCAGGGCGGTTTCGTCAAGCTGCAGGAAGAACTGCGCTGGCGCCAGCAGGAGGAGCGCCCGCGAATCATCGAGGCAATTTCCGAAGCGCGCGCCCATGGCGACCTTTCGGAGAATGCCGAATACCATGCCGCCAAGGAAGCGCAGAGCCACAACGAGGGCCGGATCACCGAGCTCGAGGACCTGGTGGCGCGCGCCGAGGTGATCGACCTCTCCAAGATGTCCGGCGACACGGTCAAGTTCGGCGCCAAGGTGAAGCTTGTCGACGAGGACACCGAGGAAGAGAAGGTCTACCAGATCGTCGGCGACCAGGAAGCCGACGTGAAGGCCGGCCGAATCTCGATCTCGTCCCCGATCGCGCGTGCGCTGATCGGCAAGGAAGTCGGCGAATCGATCGAGGTCAACGCGCCCGGCGGCTCCAAGGCCTACGAGATCCTCTCGATCAGCTGGGGCTGATGCCGTCAGCATGACAGGCAGGCTGCCAGACAACGAAGGCGGCGTCGACATTGCCGATGTCGACGCCATCGCGCCCAATTTCAAGCGCCGCCTTTCCGGCGTCACCTCTACGATCATCCAGCTGGTGCCGATGCAGCGCGCGCTCGGCCAGCGCGTCGCCACGCTCGGTCCCGGTCTGCCGCGCGACCTGCCGCACATCCGTTTCCGCGACCTGGTTTCGCTCTGGCGCCTTCCTGCCGGCCGCAGCCATCGCGTCTGGCATGCGCGCCGCAACACCGAAATGCTGCCGGGCATCCTGCTGCGCGACGTGCTGCGCATGCCGCTGAAGCTTCTCTTCACCTCTGCCGCCCAGCGCCGCCACAGCCGCTATACGAAGTTCCTGATTGGCCGCATGGACGCGGTGATCGCAACCAACAGCCGCTCCGGCTCCTATCTCGAGGTACCGCACACCGTCATCCAGCACGGCGTCGATCTGGAGCGCTTTCATCCGCCGCAGGGTGCCGGAGACACGATCGAGGCTGCGGGGCTTCCGGGGAAATATCTGGTCGGCTGCTTCGGCCGTGTGCGGCACCAGAAGGGCACCGACCTGTTCGTTCGCGCGATGATCGAGCTCTTGCCGCTCCATCCGGAATGGACGGCCGTCATTTCCGGCCGCATCACCCCGGAACACAAGGGTTTTGCCGACGACCTGAAGGCGCAGATCGCCGCCGCCGGCCTGTCGGCCCGCATCGTCTTTCTCGGCGAGGTCGACGACATCAAGCCCTGGTACCGGCGATTGACGCTCTACGTGGCGCCCTCCCGCAACGAAGGCTTCGGCCTCACCCCCCTCGAGGCCATGGCCTCCCAGACGGCCGTCGTCACCTCCGATGCCGGCGCCTATGCGGAAATGACCATCGAAGGGGTGACCGGCGCGGTGGTCCCGGCAGGCGACGGCGCCGCCATGACGAACGCGATCGGCCGCTACATGGCCGCCCCGGATGCGACGCTTGCAGCGGGGCGCAGGGCGCTGGACCACGTGCGCGCCAACTTTGCCCTCGAAAAGGAAGCCCGCGCCATCGGGGAAGTCTACCGGCAGCTGCTGTCCTGAGGGGCTGCGGTCAGACGCCGGTTCGTACCAGCCGGTCGTCATAGGCGATTGCGATGTCGGCCAGCGCCGAGACGGGCGAGAAATTCGAAAACCCGATGCCCTGCTCTTCGGCCACGGCCTTCGCCAGAGCGATGTGCCCGAGAATGCGGCCTTCGGCATCGGCCACGCCGGAAAATGCCGATGTGCCCCTCTCTTCGTAGAAACGCGGCTGCCTGGCGTTGCGGATATCGATGCCGACGAAGCCGATCATCATCGGGCGCAACGCCACGGCGAACTGCAGCACTGATACGGCCACCGATCCGCCCTGGAACACGCCGCGATCGGGCGCAAGCGAAAAGCCGTACTCGCCGGTCGGGTCCAGCCGCACGAAATCCAGCCCGCTGATCTGTGCGGCCGTGCGGCGCGGCAGACCGTAGGGCTTGCGAATGTCGTTGATCAGCACCACACGCTTGTCGGCGAGCCAGCCGCGATCGTGCTCGCAGATCGCGCGCAGGACGGCGACCGAGAACAGGCAGGCCTGGCCGGCCGCGATCTTCTCCCGCATCAGCTCGAAATGCCGGTAGACGAAGCGCTCGTCCTCAACGGCAACGGCGAGCGGCGCGGCGACCGGGCCGCCGGCGAGATGAATGGCGCCGTTCAGGAGGATCGCACCGCCCGGATCGAGGCGGGAGAGGTCGCCGTCGGCGACGGACGGCCCCGAGCCGACGATATGGATCCACGCACGCGAACCATCGAGAAGAATGTCCGTCCCCTCCAGCCCGACCACCGGCTGGCCGCGATAGTTAACCACCCGCTTGCCGTCGATCGAAAGGCCCGGGAACCAGTCCTGCGCATGGGCGAGGTTCCGGCCGAGAAAAAGCCGGGCGCCGAGCTTGATCAGCGAGCGGGAGAGCGGGCGGTCGGTACGCGCCATCGCCTCAGATCTCCACCAGCCCGAGCTTCTTGACCTGGCGGATGGTCAGCATGGTGCGAACGGTGTCGACATGTTCGTTTGCAGTCAGCACCTCGATCACGAAGTCCTGGAACCGGGTCAGGTTCTCGGCCACGCAATGCAGCAGGAAGTCGCTGTCGCCGGAAACCATCCATGCCTGGCGGACCAGCGGCCATTCGGCGGTGGCCGCGGCAAACGCCTTCAGATTTGCCTCCGACTGGTGCTTGAGCCCGACCATGCAGAAGGCCACCAGGTCGAAGCCGAGCGCCGGCGCGTTCAGCATCGCATGATAGCCCTCGATGATGCCTGCCTCCTCCAGCTTGCGGACCCGCCGCAGGCAGGGCGGCGCGGAAATTCCGGCCTTGGCGGCCAGCTCCACATTGGTCATGCGGCCGTCGGCCTGAAGCTCCTTGAGTATCTTGATGTCGATTGCATCGAGTTCGGCGCGAAACACGGCTGATCTTCCCTGATTTTGTTTGGCAGGCGCATTACCAGAAACGGCGCGCTGACGTAAGATAATTGCGAGCTTAAGAACAAAAATGTCACGCCGGACGCCAAGTCTGTTGGCAATTGGTTCCGCGCCCTTGAATCTTGGGCCCCCGCACTCATAAATGAACGACAAAATTCTTCGGTCGCCCCGCATCATTGTTTGATGGCCGGGCGCGCAATGCCAGGGAGTGCAGCCATGTCTGCCCGTCACGTCAAAGTCCTGATCATCGGCTCCGGCCCGGCCGGCTACACGGCCGCCATCTACACGGCGCGCGCCATGCTGGAACCGGTCCTGATCGCCGGCATGGAACAGGGCGGCCAGCTCATGATCACCACCGACGTGGAGAACTATCCGGGCTACGCCGAGCCCGTTCAGGGACCCTGGATGATGGAGCAGATGCTCAAGCAGGCCCAGCACGTCGGCGCGGAGATCGTCAACGATCTCGTCACCGCCGTCGATCTGGACGTGCGCCCCTTCCGCGTCCACACCGACAGCGGCAAGGTCTGGACGGCCGATGCCCTGATCATCGCGACCGGCGCCAAGGCCAAGTGGCTCGGCATCGAAACCGAGCACAAGTTCCAGGGCTTCGGCGTTTCGGCCTGCGCCACCTGCGACGGCTTCTTCTATCGCAACAAGGATGTGATCGTCGTCGGCGGCGGCAATTCGGCCGTCGAGGAAGCGCTCTACCTGTCGAACCTGGCCAAGACCGTCACGGTCGTCCACCGCCGCGATGCCTTCCGCTCCGAAAAGATCCTGCAGGAGCGCCTGTTCGCCAAGGATAACGTAAAGGTGATCTGGGATCACGAGGTGATCGAGTATCTCGGCAGCGAGGCCAAGCCGCCGATGCCGGCTTCCGTCAACGGCGTCCGGCTGAAGAATACCAAGACCGGCGTTGTCACCGACATGCAGACCGACGGCGTATTCGTGGCAATCGGCCATGCGCCCGCGGTAGAACTTTTTGTCGGCAAGCTGAAGCAGAAGCCGAACGGCTATCTGTGGACCGCCGCCGATTCGACAGCGACCGACGTGCCCGGCGTCTTTGCCGCGGGCGACGTCACCGACGACATCTATCGCCAGGCCGTGACCGCGGCCGGCATGGGCTGCATGGCCGCGCTCGAGACGGAAAGGTATCTCGCCGGTCATATGCCTGTCGCAATTGCGGCCGAGTAGAAGCCGCCAATAACGCGAGGCGGGCCTCGTCCCGCACACGCGGGAGTGGGAACAGATTAATCAGCAACGGGCGGGAAACGGTCGGCGTTCCCCGCCTTGAAGATATGGGGGACGTAATGGCGCTCGACTGGGACAAGCTGCGGATATTTCATGCCGCAGCCGAGGCCGGTTCGTTCACACACGCAGCGGACAAGCTTCACCTGTCGCAATCCGCCATCAGCCGCCAGGTCAGCGCGCTGGAGCAGGATGTCGGCATCAAACTGTTCCATCGGCATGCCCGCGGGCTGATCCTGACAGAGCAGGGCGAAATCCTCTATCGCACCGCCCACGACGTGCTGATGAAGCTGGAGAGCGTCCGGGTCCAGCTGACCGAGACGACGGAAAAGCCGAGCGGCAAGCTGCGCATCACCACGACCGTCGGCCTCGGCCAGGGCTGGCTGACGGACAAGGTGCAGGAATTCCTGGCTCTCTATCCGGACATGCAGGTCCAGCTGATCCTCGACAACGAGGAACTGGACGTCAACATGCGCCACGCCGACTGCGCCATCCGCCTGCGCGAGCCGCAGCAGTCCGACCTGATCCAGCGCAAGCTGTTCACCGTGCACATGCACGTCTATGCAGCGCCGTCCTATATCAACCGATATGGCGAGCCACAGTCGATCGACGACCTCGACCACCACAAGATCATCACCTTCGGCGAACCGGCGCCGAACTACCTGCTCGACGTCAACTGGCTGCAGATCGCCGGGCGCGATTCGGACAACCCGCGCCCCTCCGTGCTGCAGATCAACAGCCTGACCTCGATCAAGCGGGCCTGCCTGCTCGGCATCGGCATCGCCATGCTGCCGGATTACATCGTCGGCCGCGATCCGGGCCTGCTGCAACTGGTGACGAACGCCGACATCCCGTCCTTCGACACCTACTTCTGCTACCCGCACGAGATGAAGAACGCCGCAAAGCTCAAGGTTTTCCGCGACTTCATCGTGTCGAAAGCGCGCAACTGGAACTTCTGACGGTCGAAGCCGCGGCACCGGCCACGTTGGTTAGCAGGCGCCCGGTCGCTTCATGCTTCGGGGTGCATGCGCTTGGCTCGGCAAAAAGAAGCGCCGCGGACGCCTTTTCCTTGCGCGGGCGCGACCCTCCCCGCGCGAGGATGATAAAACAGCCCTGTGCAATCGGCCCGCTCGCAATAAAATCGATTAAATCCATCGATTCCGAAGCGATTTCGTCGGGCGCGCAGCTTTAAAGGCAGACCTGCACTCAGGACATGGCTGACATGCACATTAAATGATTGCCCGCTGCCCAAAAAACCAGCATACAGCGCGCAGCTGATGCATTTGCGGTGGTTTTCCTCCCAGTGCCACCCGCAGCAGCTGTTCCCCTCTGGAGGTTTTTACCTTCAAAACTATAAAGGGCCCAAGTTTATCTTGCGGCCCTCTTTTTTTGCCCTGAATCGTGCGCTTTGCAAATTTTTTCCCCATGCCGCCGATGTGTCGACAATTCGTTCCCTTGAAACAATGTCGCGATTGCCCCATATCGGTCCTAGTCGATGCGATTGGCGGTTTTTTTCCTCCCAGTGCCGCTGCATCGGCTGTTCCCCTCTGGAGGTTCAAACCTTCACACCTACAGGGCCCAGGCTTTCGCTTGAGGCCTTTTTTTTTGCCTTGCGAAATCTTTTCCGGCTTCCCTTGAATATCGAAAATCCACGATCGATATATCGGTAAATCGCGATTTAGCGAAATGAGGCAAGCATGGAAGCCGAGGAAATCTTCAAAGCATTGGCCCATCCGGTCCGGGTGGAGATCCTCAACTGGCTGCGCGAACCGGAAAGGCACTTCGCAAGCCAGGAGCACCCGCTCGAAATGGGCGTCTGCGCCAGCCAGTTCGAACGTTGCGGACTTTCGCAGTCGACCGTGTCGGCCCATCTCGCCACCCTGCACCGGGCCGATCTCGTCACAACCAGGCGCATCGGCCAGTGGATCTTCTACAAGCGCAACGAGGAAACCATCGCCGCATTCCTGAAGCATGTGAACGAAACCCTCTGAGCGCCCTTCCCGCTGGCCACACCTCCCGCGGTCAGCCCCACATCCAGACCAAGACCCAAACCGAAAGGGACCTCCCATGACCAGCCTGTTCGATCCCACCGACGCCGGTGACCTGCACCTCTCCAACCGCATCGTCATGGCGCCGCTAACGCGCAACCGCTCCCCCAACGCCGTTCCCAACACGCTGAACACGACCTACTACGAACAGCGCGCCAGCGCAGGACTGCTGATCACCGAAGGCACGGCCATCACCCAGCAGGGCCAGGGCTACGCCGACGTTCCCGGCCTCTACACGCCCGAGGCATTGGCCGGCTGGAAGCATGTGACCGACGCGGTTCACAAGGCCGGCGGCAAGATCGTCGTGCAGATGTGGCACGTGGGCCGCGTGTCCCACACCAGCCTGCAGCCGAACGGCGGCCAGCCAGTGGCGCCGTCAGCGATCACCGCGCAGTCCAAGACCTACATCATGAACCCGGACGGTACCGGCGCCTTCGCGCCGACCTCTGAGCCGCGCGCGCTCGAGACCGCCGAAATTACAGGCATCGTCGAGGACTATCGCAAGGCCGCACGTGCCGCGATCGAAGCCGGCTTTGACGGCGTCGAGATCCATGCCGCCAACGGCTACCTTCTCGACCAGTTCCTGCGTTCGGGCAGCAACAAGCGCACGGATTCCTATGGCGGTTCCATCGAGAACCGGGCGCGCTTCCTCTTCGAGGTCGTCGCCGCCATCACCGCCGAGATCGGCGCAGGTCGCACGGCGATCCGCCTCTCCCCGGTCACTCCGGCAAACGACGTCTTCGATGCCGAGCCGCAGCCGCTGTTCGAGCATGTCGTCGCCGGTCTGCCCGACGATCTCTCCTACGTCCACATCATCGAGGGTGCCACCGGCGGTCCGCGCGACTACCTGCAGGGCGACGTTCCGTTCGACTATGCCGCGCTGAAGGCCGCCTATCGCAACAAGGGCGGCAAGGCAGCCTGGATGGTCAACAACGGCTATGACCGCCAGATGGCGATCGAAGCGGTGGAAAGCGGCTACGCCGACCTCGTCGCCTTCGGCAAGCTCTTCATCTCCAATCCCGATCTCGTCGCGCGGCTTCGTGCCGACGCGCCGCTGAACGCGCCGGACCAGAACACCTTCTACGGCGGCGGTGCGAAGGGGTATACCGACTATCCGGCCCAGCCCAAGGTCGCCTGAGCGAACCCGGGACGGTCTCTGCTTTCAACATTGCCACCTCCCCGTCCGGCGGGGAGGTGGGGCCAGCCCGTCACAGCAATCGCCCTCAGAAGAGATCGGCCACCTCCACTTCTCGCGCAGCCTCGGCGATGCTATCAAGACAGGCACGCTACGGTACGAGGAACGGGGCGATGTTCGCAGGCGTATGGCAGTCGGCACGGAAGAGCCCTGTCGGGGTCCTGCTGTCGCTCGCCTTTTCCATCTTCGTTTCCGCCTTCCTCGCCTTTCCCGCGAGCGCCCAGCCGGAGTTCCGCGCCCCGCCGCCCTGCCTGTTTGCAACGGATCTCTCCGACGGCACCCGGCTATGCATCCGGCAGCAGACGTATGGTCGCGACATTTGCCGTGCAATCGAGAACTATGCTCGCCTCAATGCGCTCCCGCCCGACTATTTCGCCCGCCTGATCTGGCGTGAAAGCCTGTTCCGCCCCGATGCCGTCAGTCCGAAAGGCGCCCAAGGCATCGCCCAGTTCATGCCGGGCACGGCCAGGCTGCGAGGGCTGAAGGACAGCTTTCACCCGCTCGAGGCCCTTGGAAAATCGGCGGAATACCTGGCCGAACTGCGCGACCGCTTCGGCAACCTCGGGCTTGCCGCCGCGGCCTACAATGCCGGCGAAGGGGGTTTGTCCAACTTCATCGCCACCGGTCGGCTGCCGCTCGAAACGCGTGCCTATGTCATTGCGATCACGGCGCACACGGCCGAGCAATGGAAGGAGGCACCGCCCGAAAAGCTCGAACTGGCCCTCGACAAGGACATTCCCTTCCAACAGGCCTGCATCGCACTTGCCGACAGCCGCAGGCTGAAGGATTTCGATTTTCCCGACGAGGGTGAATGGGCGCCTTGGGGCGTACAACTCGCCGCCCATTTCAACAAGCCGGCCGCCTACCGGCTCTTCATGATGGCGGTTGAACGGCTGCCACCGCCGCTGAATGCCGAAAAGCCGCTGATCCAGCGCGAGCGCCAGGCGCGCTTCGGAGCGAGACCGCGCTATACCGCCCGCATCGCCCGCCCGTCGCGAAAGGAGGCCGACGCGCTCTGCGAGAGGATCCGCGCCGCCGGCGGCGCCTGCATCGTCTTTCACAACTGAAGCCGCTCGAACGCGATCGGCAAACAAAATGATCGCCGAGTTGCCAAGCCCTTTCTCCGCGCTATCTTGCCGGAGCGGCGTTTCCCTTTGACTCCAGCAGGTTACGCCGGCATCGCCACGAAGGATCAGCCGCGGGTATTCATCTTGATAAACCTTCGCCGTCTCCGAGAGGAAAAAAATCTCATCGTCGCCCTGGTCGCAGCGATCGCGGCCTATGCGGCGGAACACGACGTGCTGGCCGCGGGGCGCCCGCTGACGCTCGTCGTCGCCTTTGCACTCGTCGCTACCATCATCCTCGTCTCGACCCGGGTGGCGCATCATGCCGAGGTGCTGGCCGCCAAGGTCGGCGATCCCTATGGGACGATGATCCTGACGCTGTCGGCAGTGCTGGTGGAAGTCGTCGTGCTGGCGATCCTGATGCAGGAGGCGACGTCGCCGACCCTCGTACGTGACACGATCTACGCGGCCGTCATGCTCGACATCAACGGCATCATTGGGCTCGCAGCCCTGCTGGGTGGCCTGCGCCACGGCGAGCAGCCCTATAACGACGACTCCAGCCGCACCTACAGCGTCATGATCCTGACCGCCATGGGTATCTCCATGATCGTGCCAGAATTCGTCCCGCGCGAGAGCTGGCAGCTCTATTCCATGTTCACGATCCTGGCCATGATTGCGCTCTACACGCTCTTCCTGCGCCTGCAGGTGGGCCAGCACAGCTACTTCTTCAGCTATGCCTACCCGCGCGGCGCGCAGGCGGGGCAGAAGGCAGAGCATGACGGAAGCGATGACGAACGCGCCCTGCCCTCGATCCTCGTCATCATTGCCGGCGTGGTCATCATTGGTGCGCTGGCGGAAGTGATGTCGACGACATTGAGCGCCGGACTGGAAGGCACCGGCGCGCCAATGGCGCTGATGGCCGTCATCGTCGCCGCGATCTCGGCGGCCCCCGAAATCCTGACCGCCATGCGCGCCGCCCTCGCAAACCGCATGCAGTCAGTGGTCAACATCGCCATGGGCGCGTCGCTGTCGACAGTCATCCTGACCGTGCCGGTGATGGAAGCGATCGCGCTGTATACCGGACAGCCCTTCATCATGGCGATGAGCCCGGTGCAGACGGTCATGGTCGCGATCACCCTCATCGTCGCCGCGATCAACCTCAACGACGGCATGACCAACGCCATCGAGGGCATGACCCACTTCATTCTTTTTTCGACCTTCGTGATGCTGACGGTGATCGGGCTCTAAAGCAGGTCGCGTAAGATAGAGACAAATCGTGTTGCGTGCGTCCTTTTCATGCGGCACGGATCTCCAACACGACGCGCAACCGCGCAGCCCTCCGGCACGCCCTCACTGACGGCGCCGCACAAAGCGCTGCTCGCGCACTTCTTTGCCCCATTGGGTGCCGGGGCTTTCTTCCGCCAGAACGAAACCCCGCGTTTCATAAAGATGGCGCGCGGCATCGAGACCCGAAAAGGTCCACAGATGCGTCTCGCAAAACCCCTTCTCGTCGGCAAACGCCAGTGCCCCATCCAGCAGCCTTTTGCCGCAGCCCGAACCGCGCAGGGCATCCTCCACGATGAACCACCGCAGATGGGCCGTGCCCGCCCCCATGTCCTCGCCGTCGATCGCAATCGAGCCGACGATTTCATTTCCCTGCATGGCCGCCCAGATTTCGTTGCCCGGATTGCCGAGACGGTCGCAGAACTCCGCCAGGCCCGCAGCCACGACGGATTCGAAACGCTGCCCGAAGCCGGATGTCCGCGCATAATGGAGCGCATGCATGGCGGTGATGCGGGCGATCAGTCCGGGCCGATAGCCACTGACGATCGTTGCAACCGGGGCGACGGGGCGAGCGGCCGGGGTGGCGCCCAGCGCCTCGGCATAGAGTCGCAGCCCCTCCAGAACGGTGTGGTCCTGACCCGGCCCCAGCCGTCCCAGCGCACCGGACACCTGGGCCCGGGCGAAGGCGTGGATGGCCTCAACACGTTTCCTGCCGGCCTCCGTCAGAGACAGTCGCTTGACGCGGCCGTCTTCGCTGCCGGCCTCCTCCTGCACCGCACCCGCCTCCACAAGCTTCCGCAGCATGCGGCTGATGCTCGACTTTTCCAGGCGAAGGCGCATAGCAAGATCACGCGCCGAGACGCCGCCGCCCTCGATCTCGATCAGCGCATGGACGGCCGATGGCGGAAGATCGGTCCCGCCGAAATCGCCCCCCATGAAGCCCAGCTCGCGAACGAGTTGACGAGAGACGGCCCGGATGGCGTCGACGGAGCGGTGCGAGTTTTCTGCGGACATGATCGATGCGGCCTCAATAAGGTTGTATAATACAACCATCTAGCCGCGCTCCCGGGTGCCGTCAATGGTCATGCGGATGCGGCAACCACCAATCGCAACGCCCGCCGACCGATAGCTTCAGATGCACGCCAACCAGTGATTTCAGTTACTTGGAGAAGATTCCGGAATCGCTTCCACAGCGACTTGAATCGCTTTCGGAGCAGGCTGTTGCTCCACGAAAAAACCCGCCATCGCTGGCGGGTTCGTTGTGATCATCGTGGTACCGGCTGCTTACTTGCAGGCTGCGCAGAAGCGCTGGATGCGCTTGCAGGCTTCTTCCAGCTGTGCCTCCGAGGTCGCATAGGAGATGCGGAAGTTGGGGCCGAGGCCGAAAGCCGAACCGTGAACGACCGCCACGCCTTCCGCTTCGAGCAGTTCGGAGACGAAGTCCTCGTCGGTCTCGATGACCTTGCCAGACGGCGCGGTCTTGCCGATCAGGCCCTTGCACGACGGGTAGACGTAGAAGGCACCTTCCGGCGACGGGCACTCGATGCCCTTGGCCTGGTTGAGCATGGAGACGACGAGGTCCCGGCGGCCTTCGAAGATCTTCTTGTTCTCGGGGATGAAGTCCTGCGTGCCGTTCAGCGCCTCGACGGCGGCCCATTGGGCGATCGAGCACGCGCCCGAGGTCTGCTGCCCCTGGATCATGTCCATCGCCTTGATCAGGCTCAGCGGGCCCGCGGCATAGCCGATGCGCCAGCCGGTCATCGCATAGGCCTTGGAGACGCCGTTCATCGTCAGCGTGCGGTCGTACAGCTTCGGCTCGACCTCGACCGGGGTGGCGAACTTGAAGTCGCCGTAGGTCAGGTGCTCGTACATGTCGTCGGTCAGGATCCAGACGTGCGGGTGCTTCAGGAGCACGTCGGTCAGCGCCTTCAGTTCGTCATGCGAGTAGGCCGCACCCGACGGGTTGGACGGCGAGTTGAAGATGAACCACTTCGTCTTCGGCGTGATCGCGCGGTCGAGATCCGCAGGCGTCAGCTTGAACTTGTTCTCCTGGGTCGTCGCCACGAACACCGGCGTGCCGCCGCACAGCGCCACCATTTCCGGGTAGGACACCCAGTAAGGGGTGGGGATGACGACTTCATCGCCCGGATTCAGCGTCGCCATGAAGGCGTTGAAAAGAATCTGCTTTCCGCCGGTTCCCACGATCGTCTGGGCGGCGGTGTAGTCGAGGTTATTCTCGCGCTTGAACTTCTTGACGATCGCCTCGCGCAGTTCGGGAATGCCGGAGACGGGCGTGTACTTCGTTTCGCCGCGGTTGATCGCCTCGATCGCCGCCTGCTTGATGTTGTCGGGCGTGTCGAAGTCCGGCTCGCCGGCGCCGAGGCCGATCACGTCACGGCCTTTCGCTTTGAGCTCGCGCGCCTTCTGCGAGACGGCGATGGTGGCGGAAGGCTTCACACGGGAAAGGGCGTCGGCAAGAAAGGCCATGGTCGATTGTCCGTTTTCGGGTTCAAAGACAGCTTGAGGCCATGGGCCGGCCGCGGCTGTCCCATGGCGGATAGGTCTATGGCCAAACTGCAACCGTCTTGCAAGGCTCGGCACTCGAAAAACAGCGGCGAATGCCGGCATTCGCCGCCGGATTAAGAGTTTTCATGGACGCATCAGCAGGGCAGATGAATCGCGCGCCCTTCTGCGGCACCCTCCCGCCGCATTTGACGGGAAATGTTCAGGGTGGGTTAATGCATGCGTGAATAGTATCGGCAAGGCCACCTGACGTTCAGGACGCGCCGGACGATGCCAATGACAGAACGCAGCATATTCGCCAATCTGAACCGCGACGCCGACGGCATCGCCACTGCCTGTTACGGCCCCTATACCCTCAAATCCGCCTTCCAGCCGATCCTGCGCGAGACATCCGAGGGCATGTTCTCGCTGGAGGCTATCGAGGGGCTCGTTCGCGTCGAATGCGATGGCGCGCTCGTCGCACCGGCCGATTTCCTTGCCCTTGTCCCGCAGGACGACCGGCCGATGGTCGACAGCCTGTGCCGCAGCCTGCACATCCTCAACGCCGGCAGTCTTTGCAAGCCCGATGCGGTGCTGCTGGTCAATTCGCAGCCCGGCCTTTTCCGGTCCGCACATGCGATCCGCCAGGAAATCGACCGCATGCGGCTCGCTGCGCACGAAGCAGCTCTTGCACCGTCCTCTATCGCCTGCGAAATTCGCGAATTGCCGGACGACGACGACGCGGCGGCGCATCTTTCCCGGCATCTGCACGATGCAGGCTTTCTCGTCGCCATCGATGGATATGCCGCCCAGGACGGCGATCTCGCGCGCCTGGCGCGGCTGGCGCCCGATCTCCTGAAGTTCGATCCTATCTGGGTGCAGCGCTTCGGCCGGCAGCCGACAGCCGCGGCCCTGCTGCGGGTCATCGTCGCCCAACTCGAGCGCGAGGGCATCCGTCCGATCGTTGCCAATATCGAGGAGGCCTGGCAGATGGAGCTTTGCCGGGAGATCGGCATGCCGCTGATGCAGGGATACCTGCTCGCCCGCCCCCAACTGGCGCCGACCTCGTTCGGCCTCGATTTTCCCGATCCGGACGAAACGGCCATGGGCGGGCCGGCGACCCTGCCGAACGAAGCCGCCCCGACGCGCGGCCGCCGTTCCTTCGGACGCCGCACCGGCTGAAGAGCCCCTGAAGAAGCAGCCTGCACCAACTAACCTAGACGGGCACGTCAAGCTTTCTATTCGCAAGAATCCGGCGTGTAGGAGCCTTTTTTCGCACGCCACGATATCACCACAACATCGGTCGAGGGACGCCCTATTTCAGTCCCCCTGACGCCGATTTCGGCGTGCCTTCTATCCCCCAACAAGGCGCCAAGCCAAGCCTGACGCACGCAGGGGAGAGAAGATGTTCATCGACGACGAGAAGATGGTCAGGGATGGCCGCAGGCGCGAAAGCCGCGCGATCGTCTACATCACCGTTACGGCACTCGCAGCCTGCGTGCTGATGATCGTGGGTCTCATGAAGGTCGCTTCTGCAGCGACCTTCGACGACGAGCGTTCCATCCTGCACGGCAAGTTCGGCGAGACAAGTCTCGCGCTCGACCTACCCCCTGCCGGACCGGCCCTCGGCACCGACACGGATCTGCTTGCCGTCGACGGCATCGACAGGATGGCGACGGCAAGCACGAAGGCTCAGGGCGACAAGGAGACCTCCATCGACCGACGCCTGGCAACCGCGCTCGGGCTCAGCGGTCTCATCACGCTTGCCGGCCTCAGCCAGATCGCCGGCAGGAGTTTGAACCGCGGCCCATCGCCGAACGTTCCCTGGCACAGCGAAGCATGAACACATGCCGTCGGCGCCACCTTCGGGAGCGGCCGGCGCCACGCGAGCACACCGCGATCATCCTTTCGTGACAGCATCTTGAAAAGGCACACAGATCTCTACAGTTAGGATGAAAGCGGAGGAGCAAGCGCATATGACGTTTACCGATATCCGACCCGGCAAACCACGAGCAACGATCGGCCGCGTTTGGGGCACATCGCTCCTTGTGATGTCGTACATGCTCGCGCCGGCCTCGGCGGACGTTCGGGAGGTGCCGAGCAAGAAGGCGAGCCTGCTGGTGGAGCCCGTCGCAACCGGCCTGGCCAGCCCCTGGGCGGTCGAGGTCCTCCCCGACGGCGCCTATATCGTCACCGAGAAGCGTGGAACCCTGCGCATCGTGCGAGACGGCAGGTCCTCAGACCCGATCAGGGGCGTGCCCCGCGTCGCCGCCAGGGGCCAGGGCGGACTGCTCGATGTGGCGCTGGCCCGCGACTTTTCCACCAGCCGGATCCTCTTTCTCACCTACAGCGCCCCCGGACGCGGCGGGGCCGGAACCGCCGTCGCGAGAGCCCGATTGTCCGACGACGAGAAAAGCCTGGAAGACGTCAGGCAGATTTTCGTCATGAACCGGCTGACCGCTCGGGGGCAGCATTTCGGCTCCCGCATCGCAATTGCTACCGACGGCAGTCTGTTCTTCGGCATCGGGGACCGGGGTCAGCAGGACCGGGCGCAAAATCCGCGCGACCACGCCGGGTCAATCCTCCACATCAATCCGGACGGAACCACTCCGGGAAGCAACCCCTTCGCCGACCTCAATGGCGGTCTGCCGGAAATCTGGTCGAAAGGCCATCGCAATCCGCAGGGGATCGACATCGATCCGAAAGACGGGACGCTCGTGACCGTCGAGCACGGCGCACGCGGTGGCGACGAAGTGAACTATCCGCAGCCGGGCAAGAACTACGGCTGGCCGATCATAAGCTACGGCAAGCAGTATTCCGGGGCGGAAATCGGTGAAGGCGCCTCGAAGGCCGGCTACGAACAGCCCGCCTACTACTGGGATCCGTCCATCGCGCCAGGCGCGATCGCCGTCTATCGCGGGGCGATGTTTCCGGAATGGGACGGCAACCTGCTCGTGGCCGCGCTGAAGTACCAGTTGCTCGCCCGGCTGGAACGCGATGAGGCCGGTACGGTGCTGAGCGAAGAGCGCCTGCTCGACGGAGAATACGGACGGCTGCGGGATGTCAAAGTCGCGCCGGACGGATCCGTGCTGCTGCTCACCGACGGCGAGGACGGACAACTGCTGCGCCTCTACCGCGCCCCCTCGTCGCTGTAGCCGTTCACACGGCACCCGCTGGCATCCGACCCGATCTTAGAAGGTCGTGTAGTACTAGGCGTGGCTCTCGGAGGTGCCGGCAAGTTACGTCCGCCACTATGGAAGAACTTTAGCACAGCAACGACGCATCCGGGCGCCAGCTTGCCTGTCTTGAAGGCAAATGCTAACCGCAAGCCCAATCCAATCCCGAAATTCGAGGATCCGTCGTGTCCCGCCTTCAGGCGAATCTTCTTCTGCTGCTGACCGGCGCCATCTGGGGCGCGGGCTTCATCACTCAAGCAACCGCAATGGAGACGCTGGGCCCGATCTGGTTCATCGGCCTGCGATTCGCCGTGGCCACCTTCGTGGCCCTTCCCTTTGCGCTGGCCGAAGACAGGCGCGCCGGCAAGCCGGCCACGCGCGGCGACTGGCTCGGCTTTGTCGCCACCGGGCTTGCCCTCTTTGCCGCCGCCGCCACCCAGCAGGTCGGGCTGCTGACCACGACAGTGACCAATTCCGGCTTCCTTACAGGCCTCTACGTCGTCTTCACGCCGATCCTGACCACGCTCGTTTTGCGCAAACAGCCTCACTGGGTGGTCTGGCCGGCGGCGCTGATGGCGACGGCCGGAATATTCCTTTTGAGCGGCGGTGCCTTCGCGCGCCTGACGGTCGGAGACCTTCTCACGATCGCCTGCGCCTTCCTGTGGTCGGTGCAGATGATCTGCGTCGGCACCTTTGCCGGGCGCTCGCAGCGTCCCCTGGCACTTTCAGCCGTCCAGTTTGCCGTATGCGCGATCCTCGGCTGCGCCGTTGCCGCAACCATCGAGCCGATCAGTCTCTCGGCCGTCAGGGGAGCGCTGCCGGAAATCCTGTTTTCCGGCTTCTTCTCCAGCGGCCTCGCCTTCATGTGCCAGAACGTCGCCCAGCGCTACACGACCGCGCCGCAGGCGGCGATCTTCCTGTCCAGCGAAGCGCTGTTCGCCGCCATCTTCGGTGTGCTCATCATGGGCGACAGCATCGGTGCGGCCGGTTATGCCGGATGCGCGATCATCTTCGTGGCGATGCTGGCGACGGAACTCGTGCCCGAATTCACCAGGGCCAAGGAACGCAGCGCCGCGGCGGCTTAGATCGCCCCGTAATTACACATGTAAATGAACGCTGACACGCAATGCTTCATCGGTTGCGATTATAGCGCGTCAATCCGAATATATTTTTCGGCGCTGCTTGGGGATTGTGCCAGAATGTTGCAACACTATTACGGCACGGGATCGAAATCGGCCGAATTGAGGCTGCATATCAGAAGTATGAAACTTTTGCTTGCCAATTCATGATAAACACAGCACTCTTCGTCCGTTCGGGCAATTTGCGAACACGGGAAGACCTTAGAATAAAAGCGCGCCGGAGACGCGAGAAAATCCGGGCAGCCGTGCTGATATGTTCTTTTTGAACATCGCTTGGCTGGCTGCGGTAAAACAGGACCCTTTCCTCACATCGAAACTGCCTGCCTCACGCCCCGTTTGGGGCAAACCGAAATGCTGCCCGCCGCCATATCGGGCAGAGAGAAAAGGACCTGACGCATGGCCGAAACTGGCACCGTAAAATTCTTCAACACCGAAAAGGGCTTCGGATTCATCAAGCCCGATAATGGTGGTGCGGATATCTTCGTACACATCTCCGCCGTACAGGCATCTGGCCTGAACGGCCTTTCTGAAAACCAGAAGGTGAGCTTCGAGACCGAGCCGGATCGTCGCGGCAAGGGACCGAAGGCGGTCAATCTGCAGATCGCCGGCTAAGGCGCACTGCAAAAGAACTGTTGTGGCCCGGCATTTCTGCCGGGTTTTTTTTGTTCAGCGCACATTCATGCGCCCGCCCCTACTCTCGATGGCATGGAAGCCGATAGTCGGCCTTGTCAGGGACGAGCGAAATGAACAGGTTCTTGAAGACAGTTGTGCTGGCAGCCGCAGTCGCTGCAACCACCGTTACTTCCTTCGGCGTCGCCGAAGCAGGCGACCGCTGGCGGCGTCATCATCACAACAACGACGCCGCCTGGGCGGCGGGAGCCGCAGGCCTCGTCACGGGCGTCATCGTCGGCAGCGCCATTGCCAATGACGGCGGCTACTATCGCGCCCAGCCGCGCCGCGTCTATGTCGAGCCCGAATACTATCCGGAGCGCCGCGTCTATCGCCCGGCTCCCGTTTATCGCCCGGCACGGGTGGCGGTGCGAACCTTCGAGCCCTGGACACCGGAATGGTACCGCTACTGCGAGGGCACCTACCGTTCGTTCAACCCGCGCAGCGGCACGTTCGTCGGTTATGACGGGCTGGAGCATTTCTGCGTCGCCGGCTGATACCGGTCGACAGCCTGAATGAAAGAAGGCGGATGGGTCCCATCCGCCTTTTTGCATTTCCACCTGAGGATTTTGACCTGGCGATCAGATGCCCCGGAGAAAGGGATTGGTCAGCCGCTCCTCACCGATCCGGCCGCCGGGACCATGGCCGCAGATGAAGCCGACCTCGTCTCCGAGGGGAAGCACCTTTGTGCGGATCGATTCCAGCAGCACTTTCTCGTCGCCGCCCGGAAGGTCGGTCCGGCCGACCGATCCACGAAAGAGCACGTCCCCCAGGTGCGCGAAATTCTGCTGCCGGTTGAAGAAGATCACATGCCCCGGCGCGTGGCCTGGCGTATGGTAGACTTCGAATTCGTGCTCGCCGAAGGACACGCGGTCGCCATCCTCTAGCCAGCGATCGGGAACGACGTTCTGCACTTTCATGGATACGCCGAACTTCTCGGCCTGCGTCTCCATGCGCTGCAGCAGCGGCAGATCGTCCTTGTGCGGCCCGACGATGTCGAGCCCCAGCGCTTCCTTCAACTCTTTCGCACCGCCGGCATGATCGAGATGGCCATGCGTAAGCCAGATCGCCTTCAGCGTGATCCCGTTCTTGCGGATGACGTCCAGGATCGCATCGACGTCGCCGCCGGGATCGACGATCACGCCTTCCTTCGTGTCCATGTCGAAGAGGATCGTGCAGTTCTGCTGGAAAGGAGTGACGGGGATGACGCCCGCCTGAAGCATGCCCATGGGGTCCTCGCGTGAGTTGGTGGCTACCACGCATATAGAGGTTCCCAGCCGCCGGTTCCACGCTTCAATGCGCAAGTCCGCGTCGGGCCGGAACACCAGAGACTATCTTGCGTTGGCGATTTCCTGGGAATGCAGGTGCCCGGCCTGCGCCGCCGGGTCGGATGTCACCGTCGTCAACAGCAGCGCCGCGACGGCGATATTTGCTGCGAAGTACGTATAGACCACCCCACGCAGGCGGCTCGCAACCGACCCCGTCTCCATCGTCTGGCTTTCCATCGACCTGTCCCCTTGCCTCTCAGGCATGAACGATTTCCTGAATGCAACCTACAACGGCGCTCGCAGCGATTCTGTTCCGCGAGATACACGTTCGATGCAGATAATCCGTTCGGAAACAGGGCCTTGCCGGCGCGGAGAACCGCGAAGGCTTCGGCGGCTACACGGGAAGTGCGGTGGTCTCCTTCAGCGTGTCGAGCACGATTGCCGTCTTGACGTGGGAAACGGATTCGTGCGGCAGCAGCACGTCGTTGACGAAGGCCGAGAGCGCCTTCAGGTTCGGTACCACCACCTTGATGATGTAGTCCATCTCGCCCGTGAGCGAGAAGGCCTCCAGCACCTCCGGCAGGCTCGAGATCAGGCGAGCGAAGCGCTGCGCGTTGTCGCGGTTGTGCGTCGCCAGCGTCACCGTGACGATGATGACGATGCCGAGGTCGAGCTTCTCGCGGTCAAGCTCGGCCCGGTAGGCACGGATGACCCCCTCCTCCTCAAGGCGCGACCGCCGCCTCGAACATTGCGAGGCCGAGAGATTGACCCGCTCCGAAAGCTCGTTGTTCGTCAGGCGCGAATCCTGCTGCAGCAGCGCCAGCAATTTCCGGTCGAATGCGTCAAGATGCACGGTTTCGTCTCCAAATGGTGCTTCCATGCAAAAATACGTCACCGGCGCCGGATTGCCCACACACTTTGCAAACTTCATGCGGCGATCTCGGTCCATACTTGCATCGGGTAACGGAATTGACGGAGGATAAGCCATGGGACCTTTCCCGCACGACGCACCACCGGCCGAAATAACGGCCGAAAACCCCGCCGGCACCGACGGCTTCGAATTCGTCGAATTCGCCCATCCCGAACCGGAAAAGCTTCGCGAGCTGTTCGCCCGCATGGGCTACAGCGAGGTCGCCCGTCACCGGACGAAGGACATCTCCGTCTGGCGGCAGGGGGACATCAACTACATCCTGAACGCCGAGAAGGGCTCTTTCGCCGATCGCTTCGTCGAAAAGCACGGTCCCTGCGCGCCTTCCATGGCCTGGCGCGTCGTCGATGCGCAGCATGCGCTGAAGCACGCCGTATCGATGGGCGCCGAAGAATATACCGGCACCGACAAGTGTATCGACGTCCCTGCGATCGTGGGCATTGGCGGATCGCTCCTTTATTTCGTCGATCGCTATGGCGAGAAGGGTTCGCCCTACGACGCCGAGTTCGACTGGGTCGCGGAGCGCGATCCCAAGCCGGCGGGGGTCGGCTTCTACTATCTCGACCACCTGACGCACAACGTCTTCCGCGGCAACATGGACAAATGGTGGGCCTTCTACCGCGAACTCTTCAATTTCCGGCAGATCCACTTCTTCGATATCGCCGGCAAGCTGAGCGGGCTGGTGTCGCGCGCCATCACTTCGCCCTGCGGCAAGATCCGCATTCCCCTGAACGAATCGACCGACGACAGAAGCCAGATCGAGGAGTATCTGCGCAAGTACAAGGGTGAAGGCATCCAGCACATCGCCGTCGGCACCGACGAGATCTACGACGCCACCGACAAGCTTGCCGAAAACGGCCTGAAATTCATGCCGGGCCCGCCGGAGACCTATTACGAGGCGTCACACGGGCGGGTTCACGACCATGAGGAACCGATCGAGCGGCTGAAGAAGCACGGTATCCTGATCGACGGAGAAGGCGTGGTGAACGGAGGGACGACGAAGATCCTGCTACAGATCTTCTCCAAGACCGTCATCGGGCCGATCTTCTTCGAGTTCATCCAACGCAAGGGCGACGAAGGCTTCGGCGAAGGCAACTTCAAGGCGCTGTTCGAATCGATCGAGCAGGACCAGATCCGCCGCGGTGTCTTCAACGACGCGGCCGAATAGAGGCGCTCCTCACCCCTTCCAGGCAGCAGTCCTCAGGGGCGGCTGCTTTTTTGTCGCCGCCGGACAAGCCCCGTCATGCCGACTTCGCCGCAGGCGGATTAGCTGACACGTCCGCTCCTCCGGCCATCTTCCCGGTGAAATTGACAGTTGCACAATTTGCAACCACTTTAGAGATGCCGAAAGTATCGGCGACTGGCGAGTCGGCCGCATGGGACGGCAGCTGTCAGGATCACGTGTTCGATGCCGGAAGGCGTGGACGCGCTTCCGGCACGACCTTATCGGGGGAAGTGCACATGGAAGCTTTGATGCCACTCATCACGCAGCTCATCAGCGGGGCCATCGGCGGCAATGCCGTGGGCGCCATGCTGAAACAACAGGCGACCAATGTCGTCGTGCGCACCATCGTCGGGGCGATCGGCGGCATCGGCGGTGGGCTGCTCCTGCAGGCGGTCGGTGGCGAGGCCGGCCTGTCGGTGCTGGTCGCCAACGCCATCGGCGGCCTGATCGGTGGCGGCGTGCTGCAGGCGATCGCCGGAAGCCTGCTCGGCCGCAAGCAGGCCTGAGCGCAAATAGGAGAAAGGCGGCGCATGGAACGCCGCCTTTCTCCCGGCCTGTGCCTTACTCCGACGCGGCTGCGAGCGGCTGGACTTCCTTCATGTAGTCGTTCATCAGCGTCTCGGTGATCGCCGCCGGCGTGAACCGGTAGGGTCCGATCTCCGAAACCGGCGTCACCTCCGCGGCAGACCCCGTCAGGAAGCATTCGCTGAAGCTCGAAAGTTCCTCGGGCATGATCGCCCGCTCGACGACCTGATAGCCGCGGCGCTTGGCCAGCTCGATCACCGTCTGGCGCGTGAGCCCGTTGAGGAAGCAGTCCGGCGTCGGCGTATGCAGCACGCCGTCCTTGACGAAGAAGATGTTGGCGCCGGTCGCCTCGGCCACCTGGCCGCGATAGTCCAGCATCATCGCATCCGCATAGCCCTTTGCTTCGGCGGCATGCTTGGAGATCGTGCAGATCATGTAGAGGCCGGCCGCCTTCGATTCGCACGGTGCGGTCTTCGGATCGGGACGGCGGTACTCGGCGATGTCGAGCCGGATGCCCTTCAGCTTTTCCGCCGGATTGAAGTAGCTGCCCCATTGCCAGATAGCGATCGCGACGTTGATGCGGTTGCTCTGCGCCGAGACGCCCATCATTTCCGAACCGCGCCAGGCAATCGGGCGCACATAGGCTTCGGAAAAGCCCTGCCGTTTCAGAAGCTCGACGCTCGCGGCGTCCAGTTCCTCGACCGAATACGGTATCTTGAAGCCGAGGACCTCGGCCGAACGGTGCAGGCGGCGATTGTGCTCGGTGAGCTTGAAGATGCGGCCGCCATAGGCGCGCTCGCCTTCGAACACCGCGCTTGCATAGTGAAGCCCGTGCGTCAGGACGTGAATCTTGGCGTCCTTCCAGTCCACGAACTCGCCATTGAACCAGATCTGCCCTTCCAGCTGATCAAAGGGAACCGCCATGATGATCTCCTCCTGGCCCTTGAGGACCGTTCTTGATGTTGATTTCTCCGCCCGATACGGTCAAACCAGACATCAGGCATGATACTGCCTTGCCAACACGGCCGAATGCCGGCAGGCGCCGGCGCCGTCACCTGGCGCAGGGGATGGGGATTGCGTCGGCAAGCTGTGGACATGGGGTAACAAGGAGGTAAAATTATGTCAATAACGCTGACGTATTTTTGCGAATGTTGCGCCGGGTATCGATGCGATGAAAGGAAATGACCGCGTGGTACGACAGACACCGGAACGCAAGGGTGCGATCGAGTTCTTCGACCAGCCCTTGACCGACGAGGGCGGCATAGATTTCGAGATCATCGAAGGTTTCTTCTTCGCCTATCGCGATTTCATTTCCGACCCTGACGCGATTCTCGAGCGCAGCGGCTTCGGCCGCGCGCATCACCGCGTCGTGCATTTCGTCAACCGCGAACCAGGACTGACGGTGGCCGATCTGCTCGATACGCTGAAGATTACCAAGCAAAGTCTGGCGCGGGTTTTGAAGCAGCTGATCGACTCGGGCTATATTTGCCAGCTGGCAGGCCCCGAAGATCGCCGGCAGCGCAAGCTCTACCCGACGCGGGCCGGCCGCGAGCTGGCGCTGGCGCTGGCCGAACCGCAGCATCAGCGCATCAAGCGCGCTTTCGACGGCATGAGCGCGGACGATCGCAGGGCGATAACCCGCTTCCTGACCGGTATGCAGAATGCGCGCGACGCTAACCGGGACGAACGGCAATGACGATCATGGACAGGCCATCCGACGACGCAGCGCACCTCTTGATCGTCGATGACGACAAGCGCATCCGCGAGCTTTTGAGCCGCTATCTCACCGGTGAAGGTTTCCGCGTGACTGTGGCCGGCGATGCCGACGAAGCCCGCCGCAAGTTGCAGGGGCTGGATTTCGACCTCATCGTCATGGACGTGATGATGCCCGGCGAAACCGGCCTGCAGCTGACGCAGAGCCTGCGCGCCATCCGCAGCATCCCGATCATCATGCTGACGGCACTGACGGAAACCACCGCGCGCATCGAGGGCCTGGAGGCGGGTGCGGACGACTATCTGGCAAAGCCGTTCGAGCCACGCGAACTCGTGCTGCGCGTCAACAACATCCTCAAGCGCAACGCACAGCCCGCCGCTCCGAAGATCGAACAGGTCATGTTCGGGCCATACACCTTTTCTATCGTGCGCAAGGAGCTCAAGCGCGGCGGCGATCCCATCAGGCTGACAGACCGCGAGCAGGAGATCATGCTTCTGTTTTCGCTGCGGGCGGGCGAGACTATCCCGCGCCACGAACTGATCGGCGAGGAGACGGATGTGGGCGAACGGACGATCGACGTGCAGATCAACCGGCTGCGGCGCAAGATCGAGGACGACCCGACCAACCCCGTCTGGCTTCAGACGGTTCGCGGCATCGGCTACAGGCTGAGTATAGAGTAGACCGCCGGATGGCGGCGGAAGGCGAAGCGCCGATATGACGACTTTCGAGACGTTCAAGCGCGAGATCGAGCGACGGCCGCTGGGCGGCTGGCGCAGGGTCGCGAAATGGCTGCGCCGGCAGTTGCCGACCGGCCTCTATACCCGCTCGCTGCTGATCATCATAATCCCGATGGTGCTGCTGCAGTCCGTCGTCGCGTTCGTCTTCATGGAGCGCCACTGGCAGCTCGTGACGGAGCGCCTCTCCATGGCCGTCACCCGCGATATCGCGGCGATCATAGACCTGATCGATACGTTTCCGAACGACGGGGACGATGCGCAGATCATGCGCATCGCCCGCGACCGGCTGAACCTCAACATCGCGATAGAACGGGGCGACCAGCTTCCCCCGCCGCGCCCGAAGCCCTTCTTCAACATTCTCGACAACATCCTCAGCGAACAGATCACGCGCCAGGTGAAGCTGCCGTTCTGGATCGATACGCTGGGCGACAGCAATCTCGTCGAGATCCGCATCCAGGTCGACGACAACAGGATCCTGCGCGTCTATGCCCGCCGCAACCACACCTATGCGTCGAACACCCATATCTTCCTGATCTGGATGGTCGGTACGTCGCTGGTGCTGCTCGCCATCTCGATCCTGTTCCTGCGCGGCCAGATCCGCCCGATCCTGACGCTCGCGCAGGCGGCCGAAAGCTTCGGAAAGGGGCAGAAGATGCCCGAGGACTTCGCTCCGCGCGGCGCGGACGAGGTGCGCCGCGCCGGCCTCGCTTTCATGCTCATGCGCGAACGGATCGAACGCCAGATGGAGCAGCGCACGGCAATGCTGACGGGGGTCAGCCACGATCTTCGCACCATCCTGACCCGCTTCAAGCTGCAGCTGGCGCTGGCCGGCAAGAACCCCGACCTCGAGGGCCTCAATCAGGACGTCGAGGACATGCAGAGCATGCTGGAGGGCTACCTCTCCTTCGCCCGCGGCGAGGCGGAAGAGGACGTGGGACAGTTGCGGCTGACGAACCTGTTCGAAAAATTCGAGATCGAGGCGGAACTGAACGGCAAGGAGCTGACGAGCTCGATCGACGGCGAGGACGAGGTGCTCGTGCGGCCGAACGCCTTCTCGCGCTTGGTCGGCAACATCGTCTCCAATGGCCTGCGCTACGCCAAGAAGGTGGACATCCAGGCCCGCCACAGCGCCAAATGGCTGACGATCGTCGTCGACGATGACGGACCTGGCATCCCCGAGCGCTCGCGTGACGACGTTTTCAAGCCGTTCTTCCGTCTTGACGAGGCACGCAATCTGGATTCTTCCGGTACCGGTCTCGGCCTGGCGATCGCCCGAGACATTGCCCGCAGCCACGGCGGCAACGTCACTCTTTCCGATAGTCCGCTCGGCGGGCTCAGGGCCACGATCCGCGTTCCGGCTTGAGGACAGGCCTGCCGCAAAAGAAGGCGCCAAAGGCGGCGGCGGCGCGTTCCGGAGGGCAATCTGAGCGCGCAGCACACCGCCCGGTGGCGATGCCCGATCAGCCGACAAGACAGGAATAGCAGCCGCCAGCTTCAGATGGCGGCGTCGAACAAAACGCCGTGAACAAGCTCAGGACAGGAGCCCGGGAAGCGGACAGGAGCCCGGGCAGTCCGTCAGCAGAGCCGCGCGCCGTTCGGAACCGGGCGCTCGGTCGCAGCAAGCACGATCGCGCCCGCCTCGTCGGCAAAGCCGAGCGTCAGCACCTCGGAGCGAACCGGCCCGATCTGTCGCGGCGGAAAGTTGACCACGCCCAGCACCTGCCGCCCCACCAGCCGATCCGGATCATAGTGCGCGGTGATCTGCGCCGACGACTTCTTGAGCCCGATTTCCGGCCCGAAGTCGATCGTCAGCTTGTAGGCCGGCTTGCGCGCCTCGGGAAACTCGGAGGCCTCGACAATCGTGCCGACACGAATATCGACCCGTTCGAAATCGGCAAAGGAGATAGGATCGGACATGGAGAGCTCCACGAATACAGACGGTGGACGAATCCGTCCCGCCTCGCCGGTCAGGCGCGCGGGACAAGCCTCATCAAACGGACGAGGAGACGTCGAATCAGATTCGACGGCACAGCATCAACCGGCGAGTTCTTCCGCGCGCTTGCGGGCAGCGGCGATCGCCCGATCGAACAGTGGCTGCATGCCGTCTTCGGCCATCAGCACCGAAAGCGCAGCAGCTGTCGTCCCGCCGGGAGACGTCACGTTCTGGCGAAGCTTGGAGGCGTCATCGGGGGACTGGTGAAGAAGTTCGCCAGCCCCCGAGACGGTTTCCCGTGCGAGGCGCATGGCGAGGTCCGCCGGCAGGCCGGCTTTGCGGCCCGCCTCAGCCATGCACTCCACGAGATAGAAGACATAGGCCGGTCCGCTGCCGGAAACGGCGGTCACGGCGTCGATATCGGCTTCCGTCGCCACCCACTCGACGGGACCGCTGACTTTCAGCAGCGTATCGACCTGCACGCGCTGTGCGGCGGTCACGCCTTCATTGGCGTAGGCACCGGTAACCCCGCGGCCGACCATCGCCGGCGTATTGGGCATCGCGCGGACCATCGCCGCCTTTCCGAGATGCGCCTCCAGGTTTGCCAGCGTCTTGCCCGCGGCAACCGAGACGACGACGGTGCCGGGACCGACGAGGCCCTTCAGCGGCGGAAGCACGGCGTCGATCAACTGCGGCTTCACCGCCACGAACAGGATCGATGCCTGGACACCGGCAGGCGCGGACGTCTCGTGACGCACGCCCTTTTCGGCAAGAAGCGATTGCATGGCCGGCGACGGGCCGGGATCCAGAACGAGGAAGGAAGAGCCGGGCGCGCCACTCTTCAGCCACCCCGAGAGCATCGCCCCGCCCATGTTTCCAGCTCCGACCAGAACGATGGGGCCCGCTGCATCTACACTCATGACTACGCTACTCCGACTGTCTCGAACATGACCGCATCGACGGCGGCCTGCGCTTCCATACCCGACCAGACGACGAACTGGAATGCCTGAAAATAGGCCTCACATGTTTCGAGCGCGCTGGAGAGCAGCACCTCGACCTGCCGGTTCGTCGGCTCCGCGCCGCCCGCGAGCAGCAGCGACTGGCGGAAGATCACCACGTCCTCGTGCCGCCACAGGTCGAAATGTCCCATCAGGACCTGACCGTTGACGTGCGACAGAAGCCTGATCACTTCATTGACACGACTTTCCGGCACCTTGATGTCGAAGGCGCAAGCGAGATGCAGCGCTTCGAACTCCTCCATCCAGGAAAAGGAGACGTGGTAGTCAGCCCACTTGCCCTCGACCGTCATGGCGATTTCGTCTTCGCCCGACCGTTCGAACGACCAGTCATTGTTCGCAGCGACGAACTCGATCATGTCGACCGGGTTCGACTCGCGTACGACATCCAATTCCATCAGGTTCATGCGTCACCCTTTTGGCCCGGAAGGCACACGTATTCGCGATCACTCACACGAACGCGGCAACCCACCCGGAAACAACACTGAATGATTGCGCGGCGCGACCAGTACCCTGACTTGCTAACCCTGCCCCAAGCTGGCGCCGCCGTTTCGAATCATCATTTAAAATCAGTCTATAACGGCAGAGTCCGCAGACCAGCCCCCCGGGCGCATTTTGTCTCCGCCGTTGTGGACAGAGGTTCCCAAAACGATTCAGCCCGGGACCTTAAACGACTCTGCGATAAGGCTTTTTTAATGATGTCCACAGGTCCTAAAATTTCTGCGAAAAAATCAGGCCGGCGCGATCCGCATCGCGCCGGCCTGCCGTAACGTCAGCGAAGAGCCGAAAGCTACTTCTTTTTTGTTGCCAGCTGCGCCTCGAGCGCCTCGATGCGCTGCAGCAGCGCGTCGTTTTCGTCGCGCGCCTTGACGGCCATCTCGCGCACCGCCTCGAACTCCTCGCGCTTGACGAGATCCATGCCGTTCAGGAACCGCTCGGCTTGGGCGCGAAACACCGTCTCCATCTCCTGGCGCACGCCCTGGGCAGCGCCCGCGGCATCGGTCATCAGCTTGGCGAAGTCGTCGAGAATTCGACTGGTTCCGGTCGTCATGGCGCGCCTCCTCGGCTTCAAGTCTCAATTCGCGGCTGCCGCCGCATCCGCTTTCTGAGGTAGGAGCTGGCGCGCCGGTATGCAAGCGGAATCACCCGCGCGCCTGCATAAGCTGGGGCATCTGCCCCCCTTTCGGCAAATGCGGCTTGACCGTGCCGCATGCGAGCGCCATGTTCCGCGCACGTCAACCGGACCGGAAACCCTTGATCCCAGCAGCCGAACTCCTTGCCGTACTGGCATTCCCTAATATCGACCCGATCGCGTTCTCCATCGGCCCCATCGCCGTCCATTGGTACGGGCTCGCCTATGTCGCCGGCATTCTGCTGGGCTGGCTCTATGCCCGACGGCTGGTGACGCGCGCCGATCTGTGGCCCAGGGACACGCCGCCGATGACGGTGGCCCAGCTCGACGATTTCCTCGTCTGGGCAGCACTCGGCGTCATTCTCGGCGGCCGGATCGGCTACATCCTGTTCTACGATTTCGCCGCGATCGCGGACAATCCGCTGCGCGCCTTGGAGATCTGGAACGGCGGCATGTCCTTCCATGGCGGCTTCACCGGAACGGCGATCGCCATGTTCCTGTTTGCCCGCAAGAACAAGATCGCGCTCTGGAGCCTGTTCGACATCGTCTCCGCCGTCGTGCCGATCGGGCTTTTTTTCGGCCGTATCGCCAACTTCGTCAACGGTGAGCTCTGGGGCCGTCTGTCCGGCGCACCCTGGGCCTTCGTTTTCCCGAATGCCGGCCCCTTCGCGCGCCATCCGAGCCAGCTTTACGAGGCCGCACTGGAAGGCATCCTCCTGCTCGGACTGCTTGCGCTCGCCGTCTACGCCTTCAAGGCGCTGAAGCGGCCCGGCTTCGTGACCGGCATGTTCGTGGCCGGCTACGCGATCAGCCGCATCTTCGTGGAATTCTTCCGTGAACCGGACGCGCAGCTCGGCTACCTCTTCGGCGGCTGGCTGACCATGGGCATGCTGCTGTCTCTGCCGATGCTGGCGCTTGGCATCTGGGCGATGCAGCGCGCCCGCCGTGCCGCGATCTGAACCCGGAGACCGGCCATGCCGACCCCGCTCGCCCAAAAGATCAAGGCGCTGATCCGCACCAACGGGCCGATCAGCGTCACTGATTACTTCTCCCTGTGCCTGGCCGATCCGGAACACGGTTACTACCGCACGCGGGAACCGTTCGGCACCGAAGGCGACTTCATCACAGCGCCGGAAATCAGCCAGCTTTTCGGTGAGATGCTCGGCGTTTTCATGGTGCATGCCTGGCAGCGCCACGGCTCGCCGCAGGCCGTGCGCTTCGCCGAGATCGGACCCGGCCGCGGCACAATGATGGCCGACATGCTGCGGGTCGTATCGAGGCTCGCACCGGCGCTCTACGACGCGGCAACCTTCCACCTCGTGGAGACCAGCCCGCGTCTGAGAGACGTGCAGATGAAGACGCTGGAAAAGCACGCGCAGCGCGTCTCCTGGCACGACAGTTTCGACGAAGTGCCGCCCGGCTTCCTGCTGCTTGCCGCCAACGAGCTGTTCGACGCGATTCCGATCCGTCAGTTCGTTCGTACGTCCAGCGGTTTCCGCGAGCGCATGGTCGGGCTCGACGCCGACGGAGAGCTGACATTTGCCGCCGGCGTGGCAGGCATCGACCCCGACCTTTTGCCCAAGAGCCACAAGACGGAACCGCCCGGCACGATCTTCGAGATCGCCCCGGCGCGCGAAGCGGTCATGGCGGCAATATGCGAGCGACTGCGCGCGCATGGGGGGGCCGCGCTCGTCATCGACTACGGCTACGTCGTGACAGGTTTCGGCGACACGCTGCAGGCCGTCCTCCGGCATGCCTTCGATCCGCCGCTGGCCCATCCCGGGCAGGCGGACCTGACCAGCCACGTCGATTTCGAACGGCTGGCGACCGTTGCCCGGGAAAGCGGCCTGCGCGTTCACGGCCCGCTCCACCAGGGCGACTTTCTCATGGGGCTTGGCCTGGCGGACCGGGCATCCGCGCTCGGCCGCGGACGCGAGGAGGAATTGCAACGGCAGATTGTCGCCGATGTCGAGCGCCTGGCGGGATCGGGCGCCGGAAACATGGGCGATCTCTTCAAGGTGATCGCCGTCGCCAGCGCCGATGTGCCGCTTGCCCCGTTCCGGTCTTCGGATTGACAGCCTTGCCCCCGGCGATCAACATCGCCGCGATTTGAATCGGACACCGCCTTGTCCGCAGCCCGCCAGAGGCCCCGTTCGCGGGGCCATATCGAAGCGATGAGGATGATGCCGTGCTTTCCCCTGTCCAGAGTCCCCTGATCGAAAGCGCGGCCGGCGCAACAGTTCGCCACGGCTATTTCACCCGTGCCGGCGGCGTCTCGCAAGGGATCTATGCCGGGCTGAACGTCGGGCTCGGCTCCAACGACGAGCGCGCCCGCGTCGTCGAAAACCGCGCCCGGGTCGGTCGGTGGTTCGGCGCCGATCACGGCCGACTCGCCACCGTCCACCAGGTCCATTCGCCGGACGTGTTCACGGTCGACGCCACCTACGCAGGAGAGCGTCCGGAAGCCGATGCGCTGGTCACGGCGACGCCCGGCCTCGTGATCGGCGTCCTGACGGCAGATTGCGGCCCGATCCTCTTTGCAGACCCGCATGCGCGCGTCGTCGGCGCGGCGCACGCCGGCTGGAAGGGCGCGCTCACCGGGGTTCTGGAAAACACCATCGAAGCGATGGAGGCGCTCGGCGCCACGCGGGAAAACATCGTCGCCTGCCTTGGCCCGTCGATCAGCGGACGCAATTACGAGGTGGGCCCTGAATTCGTCGAACGCTTCGTCGGAACAAATCCCGGCTACGGCGAATTCTTTACACCGTCCGAACGGGACGGTCATTCCATGTTCGACCTGCCGGCGCTCACCCTGAAGCGGCTGGCCGATGCCGGGGTTACGGCGGAGAATCTCGACATCTGCACCTATCCCGAAGCGGCGGACTATTTCTCCTACCGCC
Organism: Rhizobium subbaraonis; assembly: GCF_900220975.1. GTDB lineage: Bacteria > Pseudomonadota > Alphaproteobacteria > Rhizobiales > Rhizobiaceae > Mycoplana > Mycoplana subbaraonis. The sequence continues at coordinate 88,681 of NZ_OBQD01000018.1, forward strand.
GGACCGTACACCGCAAGGAACCCGACTACGGCCGGCAGATTTCGGCGATAATGATCAACGACTGAGCAGACCGGGGAGCGAAGCATGGCCCTGCAATTCGACATCGAGGAATATGCCAACCGGCTGCAGCGCCTGACGGCGAAGATGCGCGAGGAGAAGCTGGACGCCATACTGCTTTTCGCGCAGGAAAGCATGTACTGGCTGACCGGCTACGATACCTTCGGCTACTGCTTCTTCCAGTGCCTGGTGGTGAAGTCCGACGGCGACATGGTGCTGCTTACCCGTTCGGCGGATCTCAGGCAGGCGCGCCAGACCTCGAACATCGAGAAGATCGAAATCTGGGTTGATCGGGCCAACGCCGATCCGGCCATGGACCTGAAAAACCTGCTTTCCGAGATGGACCTGCTCGGCTGCCGGATCGGCGTGGAGTATGACACCCATGGCCTGACGGGCAGGAACACGCGGCTGCTCGACAACCAGCTCCAGAGCTTCGGCCAGTTGGTGGATGCCTCCCCCGTCGTCAGCCGACTACGCCTCATCAAGAGCGCGGCCGAAATCGCCTACATAGAGAAGGCCGCAGCCCTTGCCGACGACGCGCTCGACGCGGCGCTCCCCCTGATTGCGCCCGGCGCCGACGAGGCTGCCATCCTCGCGGCCATGCAGGGTGCGGTACTCGCCGGCGGCGGCGACTATCCGGCCAACGAGTTCATCATCGGCTCGGGCGCAGACGCCCTCCTTTGCCGGTACAAATCCGGGCGACGTAGACTGGACGCCAACGACCAGCTGACGCTCGAGTGGGCGGGCGTGAGCGCACACTATCACGCTGCCATGATGCGCACCGTGATCGTCGGCGAGGCGACCAACCGTCACCGCGAACTCTACAGCGCCTGCCGCGAAGCCATCCAGGCCATCGAGATGGTGCTGCGGCCCGGCAACACCTTCGGCACCGTCTTCGACACGCACGCCCGGATCATGGAAGAGCGCGGCCTCGCCCGCCACCGGCTGAACGCCTGCGGCTATTCGCTGGGCGCCCGTTTTTCGCCCTCCTGGATGGAGCATCAGATGTTCCATGTCGGCAATCCACAGGAAATCCTGCCCGATATGTCGCTCTTAGTGCACATGATCATCATGGATTCCGACACCGGAACGGCGATGACGCTGGGCCAGACTTACCTGACGACGCCGGACGCTCCGAAGCCGCTGTCGCGCTACAGACTCGATTTCATCGAGGTATGAGCGCCCGCCGGCGGACAAATCCGGAATTGACACGCCACCGCACCGCACAGCATAAATCCGTCCGTGGAATGGAGGGACGATGCACTTCGCAAACGGCGGACGGAAACGGATGCGTGAGCTGAAGCAACGGATCACCCTGGTCGGTCTTCTCCTGCTTGCGGGCTGCAACAGCACGGATGCGCTCACCCCGCAGGTCGATGTCGGCGGCGGCACGATGCGCTCTCCGCCCGTCACCCAGCGCGATCTCGACCAGATGAGTGCCGAGAACCCGCCGGTCGCAAATGCGCAGGCGTCCCCGATGGCCGGTTCGCCGGGTGGGTCTTCGCAGGCAGGAGGCACGGGCACGCTGGAGGCCCAGGCCGACGCCCTTTCGCGCAGCCAGCACAATCCGGTCGCGAGCGGTGCTGGCGGCACCGTCATCGATGATCCGGGCGCGCAGCAGTCCATCGCCGCACAGCAGGCGTCTCAGGGCCAGAACGGTCAAGGCCAGAGTCCTGAGGGACAGTACACTCCGGGCCAAACAGCGCGGGGCCAAACCAATCCGGGCCAGCCGCAATCTTCCGCCCAGCAGACCGAGACCGCGTCACTCGCGCCGGCCGCAGGCGGCGACAGCATCCGTTTCCTGCCCATCATCGGCGCGCCGGTCGAAGCCGTGACGCCGCTCTCCCGCCAGCTCGGCGCGCAGGCTCGCGCCAGCGGCCTGACGATCAAGAGTTCCTCCGACAACAGCAGCCGATTTATCCTGAAGGGATATTTCTCGGCCATGCAGGACGGCGGCAAGACCAACGTCGTCTATGTCTGGGATGTGCTCGACAGCACCGGCGCCCGGCTTCATCGCATCCAGGGCCAGGATAGCGTGAACGCTACAGCGAAGGATCCCTGGGCCGCCGTGCCAGCCGCCACGATGGAGGCGATCGCGCAGCGAACGATCCAGGAATATGTCAGCTGGAAGAGCCAGTCGGGCGGATGAGCCAACCGCACGAAGCATGGCATGAGGCACGGCATGAAGCTCCATGCCGTCTCCCGACGTAAGCCGCACCCTTCCCGACGCAGGCGACCCGCGATCCATGATCGCGGTCGCCGCGTGGCGCATGCCTGTCAAGGCAATCCTGCCCCACTGGAATGCGCCATGCAGCCGCTCTCCGGTCACGCGAACAGAAAATCGTCCGCGCTGAGATCGGTCACGCCGGCCACAGTGATGTCGTTTGCGGTATCGAAGCGAACGATACTGTCGCCACCGCCGACATCGATGTCGAGATCCGCAAAGGCGTGGATGCCGACCGCGGCGAAGGCCTTGAGGTCGATCTTGTCCCAGCCCTTGTCGAAGTCGACCTTGTCGTGCCCGTTCTGCGGCGCGAACACGAAGCGGTCCGCGCCCGCCCTGCCGATCATGTAATCGTCGCCGGTCCCGCCGATCAGCCAGTCCCGTCCGGCGCCGCCGTCCAGCACGTTGCCGGTCCCGCCGACCACGGTCAGCTTGTCGTCACCGAAGCCGCCCTTCAGGAAGCTCGATCCGAGCGAGCCCGCAGTCACCGTCGCAATCAGCACATCGTCGCCCCAGGCCCCGTCGAGCCGGTTTTCGACGCTGAAGGTGCCAGGCGAATAGGAGGCCGGAACCGAGGTAATGGTCGCGGCGAGGCGATCGTTTCCTGCTCCTCCATAAAGGACGTTGGCAACCTCGTACGAGCCGAATCGGACATCGAGCGAAGCTTCTAGGGCGTCCTTGCCGTCACCTCCTTCCAGGTAGTTGAACGCCTTGACGTGCTGGCTGGCCGCGGTCGTTTCTGCCTTCAGCCGGTCGTTGCCCGTCCCTCCGTACAATCGGCTCGTAACGTCCGTAAATGTATTGCCTGTGTCGATCTGCTTGACTTCAAGCTGATCGTTGCCCTGATCGCCCCTCAACTCATTGACGCCGACCGGGGCCCTCGAATTGGAATTCGTGTAGTTGTAGGCACGTAGAATATCGTCGCCCCAGCCGCCGCGCAGCAAGTTGGAAACAAGCTCGGTGGCGATGGAACGCCCTATTGCCGTTGCATCGAGTACATCGTCACCGGATCCGCCGTGGAGTATGTTGCTTGCAGTCGCGATCGAACCAACCAGTTCCGTTTCCGCGCGCGCCTTTATGTAGTCATCGCCGGAACCGCCATCGACAAGAATCTTCGCCAGGAGGTCGCCGAGAGCGCCGCGCGTATCCGCCAGCGCATCGATCCTGTCGTCGCCCGATCCACCAAGAATATGAATTTTCGCCGTGAAGTCTGCGACAACTGTCTGCGCCAGGTTTGCGGTGGCCTTGATTATGTCGTGCCCCCTTCCCCCGTCCTGGCGGATCTCGGCAGAGAGCTGACGCTCCGGAAAGGTAAGCAATCCCCCTTGAAGGGTAATGGTCGCCTCGAGTTTATCTCTGCCGGACCCGCCCATCTGTATGGCTAGTCCCTTGACCGGATCGTCGCCCTGCATAGGGATGACCACTGTCGTCTTCAGCTTGTCGTCGCCGCTGCCGCCGAGCAGCGCGGTGCGATTGTGGCTGCTGCTCAGCCAGTCGTCGGCGCCGAGCCCGAACACGATATTGCCCTCCGCCTTTGTTGCGAGGACGTCGCTGCGTCTTGTTCCGAGGATCACCTGGTCGACCGGATCGATGAGCAGGAGCCATTCGAGCGACTTGAGGTCCTGGACATATTGGTAGGCGGATTTTCCAAGCTTTGCAGCCAGATTGTGCATTTTCCCGAACATTGCCATTTCATCCTCCTTGCAATGACGTAAGTATTCCAAAGAGTTTTCGCGGCATGGAGAGACCATGGCCGGAAGGTGGTGAAAAAAATGACAGATTTCGCCGCAAAATCATGTTGTTCTTACTTTGTAATTTTGTCCACGCCTCCAAAATCATGACATGCGAACGAAACAAACTAGACCGAAAGACTTACCACGCGCACGTGTCACGCGACGCACAGACCAGGGTGCCCCTGCAGCGAGACACCGCCTGCAAGCCATGATCCTGCCCATTGCCGCTCGTCATCCGCACTCTTCCGACGCAAAGAGCGCATTCCGACGAACGACACGACGGAGGAAAGAGCGCAAACCCTGCGGCACGGGACTTGCATTCACGCCCGGGAACGCTAAAAGGCAGCCCATCAGCATTCTCGTAGGCCATCAAACAGGCGGACCATAGATGAAGGTTTTCGCGGGCAACTCGAACCGGCTGCTGGCCGAAGCGATCTGCAACTATCTCAATGTCCCCCTAGGCCGCGCCAGTGTGCGCCGCTTCGCAGACCAGGAGATCTTCGTCGAGATCCAGGAAAACGTGCGTGGTGAGGATGTCTTCGTCGTCCAGTCGACGTCGTTCCCCACCAACGACCATCTGATGGAACTCCTGATCATGATCGATGCGATGCGGCGCTCCTCCGCCCGCCGCATCACCGCCGTCCTCCCCTACTTCGGCTACGCCCGACAGGACCGCAAACCCGGTCCGCGCACGCCGATCTCGGCCAAGCTGGTCGCAAACCTGATCACCGAAGCCGGCGCCGACCGCGTCCTCACCCTCGACCTGCATGCCGGCCAGATCCAGGGCTTCTTCGATATCCCCACCGACAACCTCTACGCCATTCCGATCCTTGCCCGCGACGTGAAGGACAATTACGACCTGAAGAACGTCATGGTCGTCTCGCCCGACGTCGGCGGCGTGGTACGCGCCCGCGCGCTCGCCAAGCGGCTGGACTGTCTGCTGGCGATCGTCGACAAGCGCCGCGATCGGCCGGGTGAGTCCGAGGTCATGAACGTCATCGGCGATGTCTCCGGCAAGGACTGCCTGCTGATCGACGACATCGTCGATTCTGGCGGCACGCTCTGCAACGCGGCAGAAGCCCTGCTGAAGAACGGCGCAACAAGCGTCACCGCCTATATCACGCACGGTGTCCTGTCCGGCGGCGCCGTCACCCGCGTCACCTCTTCCAAGCTCAAGGAACTGGTGATCACCGACTCGATCCAGCCGACGACGGCGGTGCAGTCCGCCCACAACATCCGCGTCATCACCACCGCCGGCCTGCTTGGTGAAGCGATCAACCGGACCGCAGCGGAAGAGTCCGTCTCCAGCCTGTTCGACTGAAGGGAGGCGCAGCGCGCAGCCCCGCCATTTAGCGATCGCTTGCAACTGATCGGCGGTGCAAGTTGCGCGCCTGGTATCCTGCGCGTCGCCCACCTCATACGGCGGGTCGGGCACGATTGGCACGTCCCGGTGCGACCACGCCGAATCACATTCGCCGCGCCATTAGCATATCGAGCACAACCCGCAAGAAGAAAATTGCGCGCCCCGATTGCGCAACGTTGAATTGTGTCATAATTTAGCCGCGGGGAATTTAGCAGCAAACCGACGCGATCCGCGAGGGATCTAACGCGCGAGCACAACGTTCGCGCGAACGGACCTCCGTGTGCCGCGCGCGCCTGGCCGAGGGATATGCCGTGAGCCACATCAGCGGAACCGTCGACGTTCTCGATCTTTCGTCACTTGTGACAAGGCCCGCCTCGGCGAGAAACCCGGATGGCAGCCATGTCCTAGCCCAGGCGGGGACGGGAGCGAGCATCGTCATCCACGGTTTCGGCCCGGACGGCGACAGTCAGCGCTTCACATTGGAGGTCAATGCCGCGCCGGTGCGACTGTGGCTCATTCCGAAACCGGGCGAAGGCGAAACCGGCTATGTCCTGATGTGGGCGGCAAACAAGGGCGCCGGCCTCTTTCAGCAAGTCCTCGATGCCAGCGGCCAACCGGTCGGCGAGGTGGAGATGCTCCAGGACGACAACGGGGCGATTCCGTTCCTCAATGCCGCCCTGAGCCCGCTTTCGAACGGCAACTGGCTCGCCTCCTACGAACATTGGGACGGATTGATGTTGCAGATGGTCGACAGAGCCGGCGACCCCGTCGGTGACCCGGTCATAGCGCCCCAGTTCATATACGAATACACGGCAATTCCCGACGGTGAAGGCGGCGTCTTCCTGCTGGGCTTCGACTATGAGGTCTACGATAGTGTCTATTTTGCCTATCACTACGATGCCCAGCTGCAATTGCTGTCGTTCGAGCGGTTATGGGTTACGAACTACGCTTCCATCGCAACACCTATCGGCCCGGGCGAGAGTGTGACCGCCTATGTGGAATCGAACCAGCTTTTCGTCACGTTCACCGATCTTCACGCCGGCGAAGCGACGAACGCCTCCATATTCGACCTGCCCTCATCCGTCCGAAACATGACTCTGAGCCTCACGCAACTGAGTGACGGCGACATATTGGCAACCTGGACCCGGGCACCCCAAGGCGAAACGCCCGCGCTGCAGGGGCTGCGGATCAATGCAGATGGCAGCCTTGACGGGGCGGTCTTCGATATTGCAGCCATGCCGGACCTTCATACCACCACACCGGCCACCGTAACCGCCCTGCCGGATGGCGACTTCTCGATCGCATTTATCACCAGCGACGGTGGATCAAAGCAGGTCCGCCAGCTTTCCGTCGACTACGTCGGCGATGCGCCGGAAGGCCTCGACGCAACGATCACGCTTTTGGAAGACGGAGTGCATGTCTTCGCAGCCGATGATTTCCAGTTTTCGGACGCAAACAACGATGGGCTGGCCGCAATCGAAATCACCGCACTGCCGGAGCAAGGGACACTTCTGTTCGACGGTGCGCAGGTCGCCGTGGGGCAGTTCATCGATGCCGATGACATCGACCTGCTCGTCTACCGGCCGGATCCGGATCAGCACGGCACAGACTATGCGTCGATAGACTTCAAGGTCATCGATGCCAGCACATATGGCTCGGACGGATCTCGCAACAAGGACGACGAGGCCAATACGATCACCTTCGATGTCACCGCGGTAGATGACATCCCCACCGGCAAGGACAAGACGGTGGTGGTTCTGGAGGACGAGTCTTACGGCTTTACAGCCTCGGACTTCGGCTTCAGCGACGCCGACGGCCAATCCTTTGCGATGTTGCAGGTCACCAGCCTTCCACCCGGCCTGCTGCTGCTGGAAGGCCGGTCGGTTTCGGCGGGAGAGAGGATCGCTTATGGCGACATTGCGAAGCTTGTCTACATGCCGGCGGCAGACGCTTCCGGGATCGCCAGCTTCACCTTTCAGGTCATCGACCAGGGGACAAGCAACAATATCGATCCCGTGCCGAAGACCTTCCAGTTCGAGATTTCGCCGGTCAACGACGCTCCGTCCGGAACGGACCGCATGATCGATCTCCTCGAAGACAGGACGTATACCTTCAAAACTGCCGACTTTGGCTTCACCGACAAAGCGGACGGCCATGCGCTGGCAGGCGTCAAGTTCACGACGCTGCCCACGGCAGGAACGCTGACCCTGTCCGGCAAGGCACTCAAGGCCGGCCAGATCGTCAGTTCGGCAGATCTCGGCAAGCTGGTCTACACGCCCACCGCCAATGCCACCGCCCCCGTCTCCTTCACCTTCCAGGTCATCGACAATGGCGGAAAGGCCAATGACGGCATCGATACCGACCCGACGGCGAACGCATTCCGTTTTTCGATCAAGCCCGTCAACGATGCTCCAACGGGTGCCGACAAGACGATCGAGCTGCTGGAAGACAGCGCCTACAAGTTCAAGCCCGCCGATTTCGGTTTCACCGACACTGCGGACGGTCATGTGCTGGCAGGCGTGAAGTTCGCGGCGCTGCCCTCCGCTGGAAGCCTGACGCTGTCCGGCAAGGCGCTGAAGGCCGGCCAGATCGTTGCTTCCGCCGACCTTGGCAAGCTGGTCTATACGCCGGCTGCCCATGCCACAGCGCCCGCATCCTTCTCCTTCCAGGTCATCGACAATGGCGGAAGGGCCAATGGCGGCATCGACACCGACCCGACGCCGAACGCCATCCGCTTCTCGATCAAGCCGGTCAACGATGCTCCGTCAGGTACCGACAGGACGGTCGGACTGCTGGAAGACAAGACGTTCACCTTCAAGGCCGCCGACTTCGGCTTTAATGACAAGGCGGATGGGCACACGCTGGCAGGCGTGAAATTCGCGACGCTGCCCACCGCGGGAACGCTGACCCTGTCCGGTAAGGCGCTGAAGGCCGGCCAGATCGTCGCCGCCGCCGATCTCGGCAAGCTGGTCTACACGCCCACCGCCAATGCCACCGCGCCCGCATCCTTCACCTTCCAGGTCATTGTCAACGGCGGAAAGGCCGATGGCGGCATCGACACCGACCCGACGCCGAACGCCATCCGCTTTTCGATCAAGCCCGTCAACGATGCTCCTTCGGGTGCCGACAAGACGGTCGGACTACTGGAAGACAAGACGTACACCTTCAAGGCCGCCGACTTCGGCTTCACCGACAAGGCGGACGGTCATGTGCTGGCAGGCGTGAAATTCGCGACGCTGCCCACCGCGGGAACGCTGACCCTCTCCGGCAAGGCGCTGAAGGCCGGGCAGATCGTCGCTTCCGCCGACCTCGGCAAGCTGGTCTATACGCCGGCTGCCCATGCCACAGCGCCCGCATCCTTCTCCTTCCAGGTCATCGACAATGGCGGAAAGGCCAATGGCGGCATCGACACCGACCCGACGCCGAACGCCATCCGCTTCTCGATCAAGCCGGTCAACGATGCTCCGTCAGGTACCGACAGGACGGTCGGACTGCTGGAAGACAAGACGTTCACCTTCAAGGCCGCCGACTTCGGCTTTAATGACAAGGCGGATGGGCACACGCTGGCAGGCGTGAAATTCGCGACGCTGCCCACCGCGGGAACGCTGACCCTGTCCGGAAG
>NZ_OBQD01000018.1:97774-130970 GCF_900220975.1 Rhizobium subbaraonis
CCGCCGACTTCGGCTTTAATGACAAGGCGGATGGGCACACGCTGGCAGGCGTGAAATTCGCGACGCTGCCCACCGCGGGAACGCTGACCCTGTCCGGCAAGGCGATCAAGGCCGGGCAGGTCGTCAGTTCGGCAGATCTCGGCAAGCTGACCTATACGCCGACCGCCAATGCCACAACGCCCGCATCCTTCTCCTTCCAGGTCATCGACAATGGCGGAAAGGCCGATGGCGGCATCGACACCGACCCGACGCCGAACGCCTTCCGCTTCTCGATCACGCCGGTCAACGATGCCCCGTTCGGCAGCGACAAGGTCGTCAGCATGCCCGAAGACAAGCGGTACGTCTTCAAGACAGGCGATTTCGGCTTTTCGGACAAGATCGACGGCAACGCGTTCCATGCCGTCAAGATCGCGGCCCTCCCGACCGTAGGTTCGCTCAGTCTCGCCGGCAAGGCCGTCAAATCGGGTCAGATCGTCAGCATCGCCGAGATCGGCAAGCTCGCCTATACACCGCCCGCAAACGACTTCGGCAAGGGGCTTGCGTCGATGAAATTCCAGGTCATCGACAATGGCGGAACCGCGAACGGCGGCAGGCACATCGATCCGACGCCCAACATCGTCACCTTCAACGTGGCGGACGTGACCGACATCATCCGGGGAACCTTAAAGGCCGACAAGCTCAAGGGAACACAGGGAAAGGATGTTCTGGATGGTCGAGCCGGCGCGGACACATTGACCGGCGGCAGTGGAGCGGACACCTTCGTCTTCAAGACCGGCTATGACCGCGACAAGATCACAGACTTCACGGCGACGGGGTCCAACCACGATATCCTGGACTTGGCCGGTCTCAAATCCGTAACCAGTTTTGCCGACCTCAAGAAAAACCACCTCTCGACCCACGGCGCCGACGTCTGGATCGATGGCGGAAAGGGTGATGTCCTGATCCTCAAGGGCATCAAGACCGGCGACCTGACGAAAGGGGATTTCCTCTTCTGAGCCGCCCTGCCGGCCAAAGCGACCGCCATAGCGAACGCGACCTGACTGGTTCCCGTCAGCCTCGCCTGCGGCAGCTCAGCCGAATTTTGCCGACCAGGTGTCGATCCACTTCTGTGCGGCGGCAAAGCGTCCGCTCGCGGCAAGTGCCTCGATATCGGACTTGATGTTCTGCCAATGCTTACGTTCCTGCGCTTCGGTCAGAAGCCGGCCGGAGGAGCGGCGTGAATTGTGAACGCGGACGTCCGTCGGCTCCTCGAAGTCGAGGCCGATGAACTCCTGCACCTTGCGAACCGAGTTGACGGGGTCGCTGCACAGATCTTCGAAATCGAGCAGCAGCAGCGTGTCCGAAAACCCGGCAGCGTCGAACCGCTGGATCTGGCTCCAATAGGAGGATGCATCGTCGAAGCCGCGGGTGGCGCGCGCACCATTGATGCTTCGTCCCCGGCTCGCATTGTGCGACATGTGGGAATCGATACGGTCGATCGGATCGCGCAGGATGTAGATCAGCTTCTTCTGCTTGGGCAATGCAGCAATTCGGTCCGCACAGCCGTTTGCCAGATAGTTTTTCGTGTAGCTGGGCGAGGCTTCCAGCGTCCAGCTTCCGCCGGGAACATCGTGCTTGAAGAAGCGAGCATACTTCTTCTCCCGATCTTCCAGAAAGTAGTCGAGCTCCTTGGTGCTCTTGAAGCCCTTTCTGTGCGACATCGTTACCTTCGAATGCTGCGAAAGCAGATGGTAGAGCGTCGTTGTGCCCGCCTTCATCGCGCCGATGATGATGATGTGACCTATGTGCATTCCGATACCGTCTTGAATAGCTCTCGACGCTGCCGGTAACATGCACGGGCTTCTGCGTCGAGTATATTTTCGGTTTCAGAATGGGTACTTTGGGAGGTTATGCATGCTGGCCGATGGTCTCGGTTCGAATTTAGCCCGCGTGCGACGTTTGTGTGCGCTTCTCGCCTTCATCCCCCTGCTCGCCGCCTGCACCGTCGAAACCTCACCCGGCCCCGGAGGCGGTGGCCGACCGATTCCCGGGCCGGGCATGTGCACGATGGAATATGCGCCGGTGTGCGCGGAGCGCGGCGGACGGCGGCAGACGCTATCCAACGCCTGTGAGGCGCGCAACCGCGGCTTCGATATCATCCATCGCGGCGAGTGCCGGCGTCAGCCGGAAGTCCGGGCCTGCACGCGCGAGTACAACCCGGTCTGCGGTGAGCGCCGCGGCCGCCAGCAGACCTTTGCGAACGCCTGTGAGGCGCGCAACCAGGGCTTCCAGATCATTAGGCGCGGGGAATGCCGTCGCCAGCCGGACCGGCGCCCGGACAGGGAGCCGGATCGCCGCCCCGATCGCGAACCGCAGCGGATGTGCACCATGGAATATGCCCCCGTCTGCGCAGAACGCGGCGGCCGGATGCGCACATTTCCCAACGCCTGCACCGCCGGCAACGACGGCTTCCGCATCATCGGCACGGGAGAATGCCGCCGCTGACGTCACCTTCCCGCGCGCCGCCATCCTCGCGGCGCGCGGCCGGGGCGGCGACAGTTGCGGCGCCGCAGGTCGGATTTCGTTCGCATCTCCCGGCAGCTGTGCTAACCAGATCCGACCCGCCAACCCCGTTCATCGTGCCACATGCTTCGTGACTTCTCCGCACAAGCGCTCTTCATGGGCCTTCTCACCGCCTTCGTCGGTTTCGCCAGTTCCTTCGCCGTCGTGCTGCATGGCCTGACGGGCGTCGGCGCCAGCGAAGCGCAGGCGGCATCCGGCGTGATGGCGCTTTCGATCTCCATGGGCCTGTGCGCCATCGTCCTCAGCGCCTGGACGCGGCTACCCGTCTCGATCGCCTGGTCGACGCCGGGCGCCGCATTGCTTGCCAGCTCCGGCGCGGTCGAGGGCGGTTTCGCGGCTGCCGTCGGCGGCTTTTTCGTCTGCGCCGCTCTCGTCGTCGCAGCCGGCCTCTGGAAGCCGCTTGGGCGCATGGTGGCGGCCATTCCCGCCACGCTGGCAAACGCCATGCTGGCCGGCGTGCTGATCGGCCTGTGTTTTGCGCCGGTCAAGGCGGTCGCGTTCAATCCGGTCTTCGGGCTCGCGATCCTTGGCGCCTGGGCAATCGTCGGCGCCTTCAACCGGCTCCTCGCCGTTCCGGCCGCCCTTGTCGCGTTCGCACTCGTGCTCGCCTTCGGCATCGACATCCCCGACGGGGCATTTTCCGCGATCGCGCGTGACCTGCTGCCGCATCCCGAGATCGTGGCGCCCGTGTTCAACCTGCCCGGCCTCGTCAGCATTGCCCTGCCGCTGTTCGTCGTCACCATGGCCTCCCAGAACATTCCGGGGATCGCCATTCTCAAGGTGAACCATTACGAGCCCAACCCCGGTCCGCTTTTCGCCGCCACCGGTCTCTTCTCGTTCCTCAGCGCACCCTTCGGCGGCCATGCCGTCAATCTTGCGGCGATCACCGCGGCCATGTGCGCAGGCGAGGATGCGCATGCGGATCCGCGCCGCAGATACTGGGCCGCCATCAATGCCGGCGTCTTCTACGTGGTCTTCGGTCTGCTGGCCGGCGCGGTGACGGCGATCGTCAACCTCGCGCCTCCCATCCTCATCCAGGCGGTCGCCGGCCTTGCCCTGATCAGCGCATTCGCAAGCTCGGCGATGAACGCCTTCAAGGAGGCGGAAACGCGGGAGGCCGCCGCCCTCACCTTCTTGACGACGGCGTCAGGCGTCAGCTTCGGCGGCATATCCGGCGCTTTCTGGGGCCTTCTCGCCGGCGGGCTTGTGATGGGCCTTGGCCGCTTCGTCGCCGCGCGCAAGGCCAAAAAGGTGTAGCGGAGGGCCGCGCCGCGCATTCTTCGCGGTTGGCCATGATTTTCCCGCCGACCCTTGCATTTCGAGGCTTTCTCGGATATGCGACCCCCGTCCGCGTAGACACCCTTGGAGGCAACGCGGATGAGGCTTTCACGAAATCCTCAAGTTTCGCACGGCCGGCCCGAAAGCCGCAGCCGGCGAAGCTCTCCAGTAACGTATGAAAGGTCATGCTATGAGCCACGCATCCTACGAGCTCAAGGCCGAGACGCGCGAACGGGTTGGTAAGGGGTCCTCCCGTGAACTTCGTCGCAACGGTCTTATCCCGGCTGTCATCTACGGTGACAAGAAGGCCCCGCTCTCGATCGCCCTGTCGACCAAGGAAGTCACCCAGCGCATCCACGCCGGCGGCTTCATGACGACGGTCGCGACGATCGACGTCAACGGCGAGAAGATCAGCGTCCTGCCGAAGGACTACCAGCTCGATCCGGTCCGCGATTTCACTCTGCACGTCGACTTCCTGCGCGTTTCCGCAGACAGCCGCGTCACCGTCCAGGTTCCGGTCCACTTCGTCAACGAAGACAAGGCCCCCGGCATCAAGCAGGGCGGCATGCTGAACATCGTTCGCCATGAAGTCGAGCTGCACTGCCCGGCCAACGACATTCCGGAAGCCATCACCTTCGACCTCGAAGGCCTGAAGATCGGCGACAGCATCCACATCTCGCACACCAAGCTGCCGAAGGGCACGAGCCCGGTCATCACCGACCGCGACTTCACCGTTGCCACGATCGTCGGCACGGCTGCAGCGAAGGAAGACGAAGCCGAAGGCGAGGCAAGCGCCGAATAAGCTTCAGACAAGACTGATTGTCTTGCACAAGCCCGCCTTCGGAGACGAAGGCGGGCTTTCGTTATTCTATCCAGCCATTTCAGCAACATTTAAGATATCGATGAAATACTGAGCTCCGGGGCAACAACACAAGAGAACCGGTATGCGGGCGACCATGCGCAGGACTGCGGAGAATGGGGCATGAGGATACGGTCGGTCGAAAGCCGTTTCATTGCCATTGTCTTCGGCGCACTTGTCGCGCTTGTCGCACCGCTGTTCCTCCTGCTTTTCGTCCTTTCGTCCGATCGGGTCGCACGCGAGCGGCTGCAAGACACGGAAATCCTTCTCAAGGCGAACGTTCAGGCGCTTGGCAAGCCTCTGTGGGATCTCGACGACGACAGCACGCAGCAGATCGTAAAAGCCCTGCAGGCCGACGATGAGATCGGCTATGTCCACGTTCGCGACACCTCCGGCACGCTCGACATCCGCCGTCCGGCCTCTCCCCCGCCGGTCGGCAGCGTCCAGTCCAAGATCACAGCCGACATCCTGCACCAGGCCCGGGAGGGCATCCGCAAGGTCGGCGAAGCGGAGATCTGGATCGCAAAGCGCGGAGCGATGTCGCGCATCACGAGGGACGAAATCGCCCTGTTCTTGATCTTCCTGTTTTCCGTCGGAACACTTGTCGTCGCAGCCATCATCGGCAATCGCATGACCATTATCCGCCCGCTGGAGCGTCTGACCGCCGCAATCGAGGCGACCCGGCGGCTTGGGTCGCGCCGGCACGTGGAATGGACATCCAGCGACGAGATGGGACACCTCGCCCGCACCTTCAACGAGATGCAGAGCAGGCTGGAGCGGGAGGAGAACGAACTCAGGCTCGCACACGCCCGCACCACCGAGATCTACAACAAGACGCCAGCCATGCTGTTCACGATCGATCCGGACAACCGGATCGCCGCCGTCAGCGACTACTGGCTGGTGGCAACCGGCTATAGCCGGGACGCCGTCATCGGCCGCAGCTTCACCGAATTCGTCGATGCCGCCGACCATCTGGTCTATCGCGATCGCCGTAGCGGCGGCGTGGACGACAACGGCATCTGCGAGGTCACCGTTAGGTTCCACCGCGCCGACGGGAGCGTGATGGACGTGCTGGTCCTCGAGAGTTGCGCATCCATCGGCAGCACCGAGCCGACGCTCTCGGTCATGACCGACGTGACGGGCCTGAAGGAGGCGGAAAGCCGCAACCACCGGCAGGCGATCACCGACCATCTCACCGGACTGCTCAACCGCCAGGGCTTCGAATCCGTCCTGGGCAGCCTGATCACAAAGGCGGATGCCGAGGAGCAGCAACTGGCCTGCCTCTTCCTCGACCTCGACCGTTTCAAATGGATCAACGACAATCTCGGACACGCCATCGGCGACCAGGTTCTCGTCGAGGTCGCCGAAAGGCTCCGCAACCAGTTGCGCTTCAACGACATCGTCGCCCGCCTCGGCGGCGACGAATTCGCAATCCTCCTCACCGCCCAGGACGCCATCCAGCTGGCACTCGACGTGAGCGGGAGGCTATGCTCCGCGCTCAAGGAGCCGATCATCATCAACGGCAGCCGTCTGAATGTCAGCGCCAGCGTCGGCGTCGCGGTCTATCCCGACCACGCGGCGAACGCGGGCGATCTGCTGCAGAAGTCGGACATGGCGATGTACGCCCGCAAACGGAACGGCAAGAACGGCACCCGCCTGTTTGACGACGAGATCGTCGACATCGCCCGCAAGCGCCTGGAGATCGAGCAATGCATCGAACAGGCTCTGCGGGAGGATTGGCTCGACGCTCACCTGCAGCCGATCATCGATCTTCGTTCGGGTCGCGTCTCGGGCTTCGAAGCGTTGCTGCGGCTGCGTCATCCGCAAAAAGGCCTCCTCGTCCCGGAAGACATCATCGTTGTTGCCGAGGAGAACGGATCGATCGGCAAGGTCGGCGACGTCATCTTCGAGAAATCAGTCCGCTATCTTGCCGATCTGTCGAAGATCGACGGCTTCTCCGACAGCTACCTGGCCGTCAACTTCTCGCCACTGCAGTTCGATGCCGCACTGCCGAGCCGCCTTGCCTCGCTGCTCCTGCAATATGGCGTCAAACCCTCGCGCATCGTGGTGGAGATCACCGAAGCGGTGCTGATGCTGGACAATCCGGCGGTCCGCCAGGTGATGGATGCGCTTGGCGCGCTTGGCTGCCGGATCGCGCTCGACGACTTCGGCACGGGGTACTCTTCGCTGAGCTATCTGAACAGCTTTCCCGTCGATATCGTCAAGGTCGACCAGTCATTCGTCAGGGCGCTGGGTACGTCAGCACCGGAAGTTGCCCGCAAGAGCCGCACATTGATCGAAGGCATCTGCATGATCGCCCACCAGATGGGCTGCACGGTCGTCGCCGAAGGCGTCGAGACCGAGCATCAGTTGCAGGTTCTGAACGAGATCGGCATCGACTTCGGCCAGGGCTATCATTTCAGCGCACCGCTTCCCGTTGCCTCCCTGATCGAACGACTTCGCGGTCCAGCATGGGACAAGCCGGCCATCCGGGCCGGGGAGCGATGAAGGGATCGGGGGTAACAATGGTGCGAATGGGACGTGTTCTGCTTCCAGCCTTCCTTGTCGCAGCGTTTGCCGCCACGATCGCTCCCGCGGCGCGAGCTGCCGAAATTACCTTGGTCACAGAGGAATACGCCCCGTACAATTACTCCGAAGATGGCGTCATCAAGGGCATTGCCGTCGATCAGGTCCACCGGATCGCGGCAATGGCCGACATCACCTACCGCATGGAGATCATGCCGTGGGCGCGTGCCCTGATGCTGGTGGAACGGCAGACCGACCACTGCGTCTTCACCACAGGCCACAATGGCGAGCGTCACGCCCGGTTTCGCTGGGTGGAACCGCTCCTGGTCGACACCATGGTCATGGTCAAACGCAGGGGAAGCTCCGTCGGGGTGCAGACGCTGGAGGATGCCCGCCGCCTGCGGGTCGGGGCTCAGCGCGGCGATTTCGCCTTCGATTTCCTCAAGGCGCGCGGCTTTGCCGATATCGACCTGGCAGCCGAGCTCTCCATCACGCTCGGCAAGCTGGAAAACGGCCGGATAGACCTGATGCCGACGTCCCTGAAAACCTACGAGAAACTCGTCTCCGAAGGCGCAGCAATCGACACGGCACTGATGATGGACGGGCAGACCTACGGCCTGGCCTGCAATCTGAACATGGCGTCCGAAACCGTCGAAGCGCTGCAGGCGGCCCTGGACACGCTGATCGAGAGCGGCGAGCAGGATGCGATCTTCGCCCGATACGGCCTGCCGCCAACCGGAAAGGCAGGTCGTCCGGCCGCCGCCATCGACTGAGGCTCCGAAAGGCGCCTCACCGCAGCCGCCGTCGTCCCGAAAGCCTTCCGCCAGAGAAATCGGTTGACATCGGCCACGATTGGCTGTGGGAACAGGGCGAAACGACAGTCACCCCAAGAGCGCGTCCGATGCTGATCATTGCAGGCCTTGGCAATCCCGGCCCCAAATACGCCGCCAATCGCCACAACATCGGCTTCATGGCGGTCGATGCCATCCACCGCAAGAACCCGTTCTCTCCCTGGTCGAGGAAGTTCAAGGGCGAGATCGCGGAAGGCGAGCTTGCAGGAGAGAAGGTGCTGCTGATCAAGCCGCAGACCTTCATGAACCTGTCCGGCGAGGCCGTCGGCGAGGCGATGCGCTTCTACAAGCTCGCCGCGAAGGATGTGGTGGCCATCTACGACGAACTCGACCTTGCGCCCGGCAAGGCGCGCATCAAGACCGGCGGCGGCCACGGCGGCCACAACGGCGTCAAGTCGCTCGACGCCCATTGCGGCAAGGACTATCGCCGCCTGCGCCTCGGCATCGGCCACCCCGGCGTCAAGGAACTGGTGCACAACCATGTGCTCGGCGATTTCGCCAAGGCCGACCATGTCTGGCTCGATCCGCTCCTCGACGAACTGGCACTCAACGCCGAAATGCTCGTACGCGGCGAGGATTCGCAGCTGATGAACAAGCTGGCGCTCGCTGTCGGCGGCACCGTCGATGAAAAACCGAAGGCTCAGCCGAAGTCGGCAGCCCAGTCGCACATCCGCCAGGCGCGCAATACCGCACAGCCGAAGGCCCTTCCCGCAAGCGGTCCGATGGCGGAGATGCTGAAGAAGCTCCTGGGCAAGTCCGAATAGCCAACCGCTATTCTTCCGGCTCGGTCGTGAACATCAGTGGAAATCCTGCGTCCTTGGCCAGATCGGTCGCTTCGCTCGCCTTGGTCTCGGCGATGTCGCGCGCGCAGACGACCACCACGCACGTGCCAAGCTTGTGCGCCGTCATCATCACCCGGTAGCCGGTCTCCTCCGACATTCGGAACACCGCGCGCAGGACGAGGATGACGAACTCGCGGGGCGTGTAGTCGTCGTTGACCAGAATGACCTTGTAGAGTCGCGGTCGCTTAAGCCTCGGCTTCGTCGCCGTCTTCGGCTTCAGCGCGCCGTCCTTGCTGCCCATCGGAGGACCTCTCCTGATGACGATGCTGCTCTCTGCAGGCCTTCTATCTTGCAACGCCGGCCGCCGCGCCGCAAGGGCGAGCGGCGATCTTGCCCTTTTCGGTGCCCGCTTCAGGCCCGCTTCCCGCATTTGCCGTCCGTCAGACTTGACCATGCCCCGCCCTTCCCCCATAGCGAGGGCAAAGATTTCCAGACACGGACGGACCATTCCATGGGTTTCAAATGCGGTATCGTCGGGCTGCCGAATGTTGGCAAGTCCACTCTCTTCAACGCGCTGACGAAGACGGCGGCAGCACAGGCGGCCAACTATCCCTTCTGCACGATCGAGCCGAACACCGGCGAGGTTGCCGTTCCAGACGCGCGCATGCAGAAGCTCGCAGCCATCGCGGGCTCCAAGGAAATCATCCCGACGCGCATCTCCTTCGTCGATATCGCCGGCCTCGTCCGCGGCGCTTCGAAGGGTGAAGGCCTCGGCAACAAGTTTCTCGCCAACATCCGCGAAGTCGACGCCGTCGTGCATGTCCTGCGCTGCTTCGAAGACGATGACATCACCCATGTCGAGGGCCGCATCAACCCGGTTGGCGACGCTGACACGATCGAGACCGAACTGATGCTCGCCGATCTTGAAAGCCTTGAGCGCCGCGTTGAGCAGACCCGCAAGCGCGCCACGGGCAAGGACAAGGATTCCATCGCGCAACTGCCGGTGATGGAAGCCGTGATCAAGCTGCTGCAGGACGGAAAACCGGCCCGCCTCCTCCTGAAGACACTCGCACCTGAAGAGATCGACATCCTGAAGGGGCTCAACCTTCTGACGTCGCATCCGGTTCTCTATGTCTGCAATGTCGCCGAGGCCGACGCATCGACCGGCAACACGCATACCGAGGCCGTCGCCGCCATGGCCAAGGAACAGGGCGCCGAATGCGTGGTCATCTCGGCTGCGATCGAATCCGAGGTCGCCCAGCTGCCGGAAGATGAAGCCGCAGAATTCCTGTCGGCGCTCGGCCTTGAAGAAGCAGGCCTCGACCGCCTGATCCGTGCGGGCTACCACCTTCTCGACCTGATCACCTATTTCACCGTCGGCCCGAAGGAAACACGCGCCTGGACGATCGTCCGTGGCACCAAGGCGCCGCAGGCCGCAGGTGTCATCCATACCGATTTCGAACGCGGCTTCATCCGTGCCTTCACCATCTCCTATGACGACTACATCGCCTACAAGGGCGAAGTCGGCGCCAAGGAAGCCGGCAAGGGCCGCGACGAAGGCAAGGAATACGTCGTCCAGGACGGCGACGTCATCCACTTCCGCTTCAACACCTGATGAAGCTTCCTCGATGGCCGCGCCGGCGCGGCCATCGAGAGACATTCAATGCACGTCGTCAGTGGACGGCGTGCAGCCTCGAGGAAATTTCCGCAGGCATGAAGCCCATGACGAAGCGCCGCAGCGCCGGCCAGAAGATGCCCACGCCGAGCACGACGATCCCAACCGTCAGGATCGTGACATACACGTAGCTCGAAGCCTCAAAGGTGTTTTCGCGCAGCAGCGTCCAGATCGAAAGGCCGAGCGACAGAAGCCCCGAAGTCACGAAGGCGCGCCGGTCGATCACGAGCCCAACCAGCATGAACACGCAGACGATGGCGATCACTATGCCGGCCTGCAGATAAGTCGTCTCCCCGCCCCACCAGTCTCCCGAAAAACGGTTGATGAACACGAAGGCGAGCATCGCGTAGCGCAGGAAGGGTGCAGCGCCCAGATGCAACCAGAAGGCTATGTCGGAACGGCGCGTCTGCCGCTGCGGATCGGCCAGGTCGTAGCGCATGGCGACCGCAAACAGGCCGAGGGCTGCGATCAGGAAGACCAGCGCAGCTACAAGGCTGTGATCGACAACGAACTGGTCCGTGCCGGCAAGCTTGCCAAGAAGAACCAGTACGAGCAGAACAGCCAGCGCAAAGGCTGAAATCAACGTCAGCGCCAGCGCCAGCGGCACCCGGTAGCGCCAGTAGTAAAGCCCGAGCAGCACCGGATAGCTCGCCAGGAAGGCGCAGGCGTAGGTGACCGCGTTCCAGCCCTCGCCGAACGGCCCGAGCGCGAGCGCGATCAGGTATCCGGCCCCCTGCACGAAGGCGATCGTCAGCGCGAAGGCCGGTAGCGCCAGCCGCTGCCGGCGCACCAGCACCTCGCTCAGCACCAGCACGGCCGGGATGAGCGCCAGCACGCTGGCAAGGCCACTGAGGCCGACCAGCGCCACGACGACGCCAATGGTGATCAGGACATCGTGGAATCCGCGAACAAAGCGCGGCGCCTCCGTATCCTCGATATCGCGCGGCGGGGCAGCGAAGCCCTCCGCGTCGTTTGCTGGCATGACGGCGACGTAGCTGCCATGCATCTGCAGGTAGGTTGCAAGACCGGCCACCTGGCCGTCGCTGATAATGCCTTGCCCCGCCGCCCGTCGCAGCGTCTCTTCGAGTTCCGTCATCAAGTCGTTTCCGTCATATTTCGGCCGATCCGCTCTTTTTGATTGCAAGACCGGTGGTACATAAATCTGCTACGCATGGCCAGTGGCATACTCAGGCACACAGGGTAGCCCGGACCAATTCAGTCCGGAGCCGTGAGGAGGAGACGCGATGCTCAGTTTCAAGGATTTCCCCGTCGGCCGGCGCTTCGAGTTTCCGTCGCGCACCGTCACGGCCAAGGAGATCATCGCCTTTGCGCGCGAATTCGATCCACAGCCGATGCACGTTGACGAAGCCGCCGGAACGGCCAGCATCCTCGGCGGGCTGGCGGCCTCCGGCTGGCACACCAGCGCCATGATGATGCGCATGCTCTGTGACAGCTATATCAACAAGACCGCTGCAGAGGGTTCGCCCGGCGTCAGCGCCATGCAATGGAAGCGGCCGGTGCTTGCCGGCGACACGCTGTCGGGCCATTGCACCGTGACGGAGGCGCGCCTCTCGCGCTCCCGTCCGGAAATCGGCATCGTCCGCTTCGTCGCCCAGGTGATAAACCAGCATGGCGAGACGGTTGCGCTGTGCGACTACGCCAACATGATCCGCACCGAAGCTCCGGAGGCCGCCGCCCATGCGCATGGCTGAACTCTACGCCCTCAACGAGAAGGTCGTTCTCGGCAGCCTTCATTTTTCCGCCGAAGACATCGTGCGCTATGCCCGCCAGTTCGACCCGCAGCCCTTCCACGTCGATGCGGAAGCCGCACGGCATTCGCTGTTCGGCGGACTGTGCGCCTCCGGCTGGCATACCTGTGCTGGATGGATGAAGACGTTCGTGGCGTTCTGGAGCGCCGAATATGCGCGGCTGAAGCGTGAAGGCCTCACCCCGCCCGAGCTCGGCCCCTCCTCCGGCTTCCGCGACCTGCGCTGGTTCAAACCCGTCTTTGCCGGCGACACCATCACCTATTCGGTGACGTTGCTCGATGTCCGAGAGCACCGGTCGCGAACCGACCGGATCCTGTGCACCATCCTGTGCGAGGGCAGCAACCAGCACGGCGAACCGGTCATCCGTTTCGAGAGCACCGTGCTGGAATTCGTCTGACGCAGCGTCGAATACTGCTCTGGGGATACGATGCTCGACACCGCCATAAACACTCTCGGCTTTGGCTTTTTTGGCTCGGCAACCTTCATCGGCGTCGTGGGCTACAGCGCGATAAGAGACAAGCCGCAGATGAAGCGCGCCCCGAATTACATATCTTGGTTCTTCCTCCATAGGAAAAACCATGCGAGGACCTTGCTCGCGCTGGGTCTGCTGAATTTCACGGCCGTCATCGCCTTGGTCATCCTCATTGGAATTCGTGAAGGGCGGCTGTGAAATCGATCCGCGTCTGCGGCATCTCCTCCATCCGGTCCCAACGGGTGAAGTTTGCAAAGGGCTGCAGCCTCAGTGCCCCGGGTAGGAGACCAGCGTGCGCACCTCTACGCCCAGCGCCTCCAGCTTCGCCCGCCCGCCGAGCTCCGGCAGGTCGATGACGAAGCAGGCAGCGGCAATATCCGCGCCGAGCTGTCGGATCAGGTTGGCCGCGGCAACGGCCGTGCCGCCCGTTGCGATCAGGTCGTCGACGAGGATGACCTTGTCGCCCGGCTTCAGCGCATCCTTGTGGACCTCCATCTCGTCCACGCCGTATTCCAGGCTGTAGGCGATGCTGACCGTCTCGCGCGGCAGCTTGCCCTTCTTGCGGATCGGGATGAAGCCCGAGGAAAGCTGGTGCGCCATGGCTCCGCCGAGGATGAAGCCCCTCGCCTCGATGCCCACGACCTGTGCGATGCCGGTTCCGGCATAGGGATGGACGAGCTCGTCGACCGCGCGGCGGAACGCGCGCGGATTGCCGAGCAGCGTCGTGATGTCCCGGAACATGATCCCGGGTTTCGGATAATCCGGAATGTTGCGGATGGCGGCGATCAGTTCGTCCTGGAGCGTCATTTTCAAGTTCCGTTTTCGGCCGGGGAAAGGAAACGGGCAACGCGAGCCGATTGCAAGAAAGAACTGTCGCCCCATTAAAAAAGGCGACCCGGAGGCCGCCTTCCTTGTCGTGTATGCAGAACCGCTCAGTGTTCCTTGCTGGCGTAGACCGACTTCTTGGTCAGGTAGATCAGGCCGGTGAAGATCACCAGGAAGACCATGACCATGAAGCCCATGCGCTTGCGCGCTTCGAGGTGCGGTTCGGCGGCCCACATCAGGAACGCCGACACGTCGTGCGCGTACTGGTCGACCGTCTGCGGCGCGCCGTCATCATAGGTGACCTGATCGGCCGAGAGCGGCATTGCCATGGCGAGTGCCGCGGCATTGGCGAAGTACGGGTTGTAATGCGTGCCTTCGGCCACTTCGACGCCGGCCGGCGGATCCTGATAGCCGGTCAGAAGCGAGTAGATGTAGTCCGGCCCGCCTTCCTGATACTGCGTGAAGATGTCGATGACGAACTGCGGGAAGCCGCGGGTGATGCCACGGGCCTTCGCGATCAGCGAGAAATCCGGCGGGGCAGCGCCGTTGTTGGAGGCCGCAGCCGCCTCTTCATTCGGGAACGGCGAGGGGAAATGGTCGGAAGGCACGGCCTTCCGCATGAACATCTCGCCATCGGCATTCGGGCCGTCCTGAACCTCGTAGTTCGCCGCGAACGCCTTGACCTGGTCCTCGGAGTAGCCGAGGTCGGTCAGCGTGCGGAAGGCGACGAGGTTCATCGAGTGACAGGCCGCGCAGACCTCGGTGTAGACCTTCAGGCCGCGCTGCAGCTGGCCCTTGTCGTACTTGCCGAAGGGACCGGCAAACGACCACTCCTGCTCCCGCGGATGGTTGATCGGATAGTGCGGCGTGGCGTGTTCCGCCTCCGCGCCGCCGGCTGCGTGTTCGTCCTGCGCGGTTGCAATCGAGATGCCGAGGCCGGCCACGACTGCGAGCGAAAGAAGGCTTGCAAGAAGCTTTTTCATTGTTCGGTTCCTTTCGTCGCGTCGCGATCAGGCCTTGGCCAGCTGTGCGTTGGCGTTCTTCTGTTCCAGAACCGCTTCCGTAATGGAATTCGGAATGCGCTTCGGGGTCTCGATCAGGCCGAGGACCGGCATGATGACGAGGAAGAAACCGAAGTAGTAGAGCGTGCCGAGCTGCGAAAGGATGATGTAGATGCCCTCTGCCGGCATGGCGCCGAGCCAGCCGAGCATGATGGCATTGGCGACGAACAGCCAGAAGAACAGCTTGTACCAGGGACGGTACACCGCCGAGCGGACCTTCGAGGTGTCGAGCCAGGGCAGGAAGAACAGGATGATGATCGAGCCGAACATCACCAGAACGCCGCCGAGCTTGGAGTCGATCGGGCCGATGTTGAAGGTGATGGCGCGCAGCATCGCGTAGAACGGCAGGTAGTACCATTCCGGAACGATGTGGGCAGGCGTCTTCAGCGGGTTCGCCGGAATGTAGTTGTCCGGGTGGCCCAGGTAGTTCGGCATGTAGAAGATGAACCAGGCAAACACGATCAGGAAGACCGAGACGCCGAACGCGTCCTTCAGCGTCGCATAGGGCGTGAAGGGAACCGTATCCGTCTTGGACTTGACCTCGACACCGGTCGGATTGGTCTGGCCGGTGACGTGCAGGGCCCAGACGTGCAGCACCACGACGCCGGCGATCATGAACGGCAGCAGGTAGTGCAGCGAGAAGAAGCGGTTCAGCGTCGGCTGGTCGACGGCGAAGCCGCCGAGCAGGAACTGCTGGATCCACTCGCCGACGAGCGGGAAGGCCGAGAAGAAGCCGGTGATGACGGTCGCGCCCCAGAAGGACATCTGGCCCCAGGGCAGCACGTAGCCCATGAAGCCCGTCGCCATCATCAGCAGGTAGATCACGACGCCGAGGATCCAGAGGATCTCGCGCGGCGCCTTGTAGGAGCCGTAGTAGAGGCCGCGGGCGATATGGAGATAGACCGCGATGAAGAAGAACGACGCGCCGTTGGCGTGCATGTAGCGCAGCAGCCAGCCGTTGTTGACGTCGCGCATGATCTTTTCGACAGAGTGGAATGCCTCGTTGGTGCTGGCGACATAATGCATCGCGAGCACGACGCCGGTCAGGATTTGCGAGATCAGCATGACCGAAAGCATGGCGCCGAAGGTATAGGCGTAGTTCAGGTTGCGCGGCACCGGATAGGAAATGAAGCTGTCATGGATCAGGCGCGGCAAGGGCATGCGCGAATCGATCCATTTTTCGATGCCGGTCGTCGGTTGGTATGTGGAATGCTCTGCACTCATAATCAGTCTTCCCCTCAACCGATCTTGATGACTGTGTCAGACACGAAACCAAAGGTCGGCACGTGCAGGTTCTCCGGCGCGGGACCTTTGCGGATGCGACCAGCCGTATCGTAATGCGAGCCGTGACAGGGACAGAACCACCCGCCGAAGTCCCCTGCCTGGCCGAGCGGCACGCAGCCGAGGTGCGTGCAAGAACCGATCATGACGATCCAGTTCTCCTTGCCCTCGCCGGCCGAACGGTCGAGGTCGGTCGCCTGCGCGTCAGATGCGAGGTTGGCGTTGCGGGCGACCGGATCCTTCAGGTCGCCGAGCGGAACGGCCTTCGCCTCTTCCACTTCCTTGTCGGTCCGGTTGCGGATGAAAATCGGCTTGCCGCGCCACTTCGCCGTCAGCGACATGCCGGGCGTGAGGCTGGAGACATCGACTTCGATCGAGGCGAGCGCGAGCGTAGACGCATCGGGGCGCATCTGGTCGATGAACGGCCAGGCGACTGCGGCAGCGCCGACCACACCCGCCATCCCCGTCGTAAGATATAGAAAATCGCGACGCGTGGGCTCTCCCGCGGTCCCGCTTGTTGTGTCGTGTTCGCTCACGGCCTGACCATCCTCTCACGCAAAACTGCGAAATCCGCAGTGACCTCCTGCTGCCGGGAAAGCGGACACAATACGGCCATAGATTCCCCGCCAATTTGGCGGGTTCTATGCTTGATCGCGAAATATGTCCAGCCTTGGCAAGTACAGGGGGGCACAATGTCGCGGGAAAAGCCAGGCGTGTGTTTTCGTTGCCAAAGTAGATGCCGCAAGGAAGGGCCGCGATTCAAGAACATCGCGCGGCATGTTTCCCTCCCCCCTATTCGGCTGCCTCGTCCAGGGCGAGGAAACCGCCCGACTGGCGCGCCCACAGCTCGGCATAGATCCCGCCCCGCGCCACAAGCTCCGCATGGGTTCCCTGTTCGACGATTCGGCCGCGATCCATGACCACGAGCCGGTCGAGCGCGGCGATGGTGGAGAGCCGGTGGGCGATGGCAAGAACGGTCTTGCCGTGCATCAGCTTTTCCAGGTTGGACTGGATCGCGGCCTCGACCTCCGAATCCAGTGCCGAGGTCGCCTCGTCCAGCACGAGAATCGGCGCGTTCTTGAGCATGACGCGGGCGATGGCGATCCGCTGCCGCTGGCCGCCGGAGAGCTTGACGCCCCGCTCGCCAACATGCGCGTCGTAGCCCTTGCGGCCGCGCTGGTCCTCCAGGCGCAAGATGAACTCGTTTGCCTCCGCCCCGGCGGCCGCCTCGATCATCTCCGCCTCCGTCGCATCGGCCTTGCCGAAGAGAATGTTGTCGCGGATGGAGCGATGCAGCAGCGCGGTATCCTGGCTGACCATGCCGATGCTGGCGCGCAGCGTCTCCTGTGTTACGGCGGCGATATCCTGGCCGGCCACGAGGATGCGCCCGCCCTCCAGATCGTAGAAGCGCAGGAGCAGGCTGACGAGCGTCGACTTGCCGGCGCCGGAGCGACCGACGATGCCGACCTTCTCGCCCGGCCGAATCGTCAGGGACAGGTCGTCGATCACGCCGGACTGGCGGCCGTAGTGAAAGCGGATGTGCTCGAAGCGGATCTCCGGCGTCGTGACCACGAGCGGGCGCGCGTCGGGTCTGTCCACCAGCCCGATCGGCTGCGAGATCAGTTCGGCGGAGTTCTGGATCGTGCCGATGTTGCGCATGATGTTGTTCAGCTGCGTCATCAGCCGGTTGAGCAGGAAGTTCAGCCGCAGCACCAGCGCCATGGTGAAGGCGACCGCACCCGAGCTGATCGAGGAGGCGAGCCAGAGATGGATGCAGAGCACGCCCATTGAAACGATCATGATGCCGGACAGGAGCGCCATCGAGGCTCGCACGCCCGTCAGGAACCGGGCGAAGCGTCTGATGGTCTCCTGGTAGGTCTCGAAGCCTTGCAGCATGTAGCGGTCGTTGACGTCGTCGCGGCCAAAAAGCTTGAGCGTCTGCACGTTGGAATAGGCATCGACCATGCGGCCGTTCAGCATCGAGGCGGCTTCCGCCGATTCCTTCGAGTGAAAGCGGATGCGCGGCACGAAGAAGCGCGCCAGCAGTGAAAAGACGCCGATCCAGACGCAGATGATCGCAGCCAGCCGCAGATCCAGTCCACCGATCAGCACCAGCGTCGAGGCGGCGTAGATCGTCACGAACCAGACGCTTTCCATGAACGAGGTGATGACGTCGCCGGTCGCCTGCCCCGCCGACCACACCTTGGTGACGATGCGGCCGGAAAAGTCGTTCTGGAAGAAGGAGAGTGACTGGCGCGCGACATGGGCATAGGACTGCCAGCGCACCATGTTGTAGAAGCCCTGGGTAATGACCTGCTGGTCGAACAGTGCGGTCAGGAATGTGACGGCGAAACGGACAAGACCGATCAGCACCAGCATCGCCAGCAGTTCATAGCCGTGTCCGGCGATCAGGCCACTCCAGCCATCCGCAGGCTTCACGCTGGCGAGGATGTCGACGACCCGCCCGACGAACCAGAAGGTTGCTGCCTCTATCGCGGCCGTCAATCCGCCGAGGATCAGCATCGCCACGAACGGTCCCGGCGCCTGGCGCACGTAGAACCAGGTAAAGCCGATCAGTCCGGACGGCGGGCGCAGGTCCTCTGTCCGCGCGAACGGCTTGATCCAGTTTTCGAAGTAGGAAAAGAGCGCGCGCAGGATCATGGCCGAAGATATAGGATGATTCCGCGGCGCGGCAAATTAAAGTTCGGCAGGGAAAGGCGCCGCTAGAGGCCCGCTTTCCCTGCCGCGAAACGGGCCGCAGACGCCGTTCTTCAGCCGGAATCGCGGCATTTACGTCGCATTGCACAATAAAATATTCGCATGTGCGAGATAAAATAATCATTCAGAATCATGACGTTGGCCAATAGTGACACGGATGATCCCGCGCAAACGTACTTGCGCCGCCGGCCCGATTTGACAATAGAAACGGCCGTTCTTGGTTAGATCTACGAAGGATTTCCTCCCGATCCCCCCGCATTTCATCCAGGTTCGAACTTTGGAAGGCGACGCGTCCCGGCACCGGTCCCCTGGTGCCTCCTCCCCTCATCGCGATCGCCGGTCACAACGATATCGAGGTCAGTCTCTTGGTAGCATTGCCAAACAATTCCGCCAATGCGAGCGCCGCTGCTTCTGACGGCACCGCATCGAACCACCGGTTTGCGCTGATCGCGCTCACCTCCCTGTTCTTCATGTGGGGCTTCATCACCTGCCTGAACGACATTCTCGTCCCGCACCTGCGCAACGTCTTCTCGTTGAACTACACGCAGTCGATGCTGATCCAGTTCTGCTTCTTCGGCGCCTATTTCCTGGTGTCGCTGCCGGCGGGCGCGATCGTCCGCCGCATCAGCTACAAGGGCGGAATCGTGCTCGGCCTCGTGATCGCCGCGATCGGCTGCGCGCTGTTCGTGCCCGCCGCCTCCTACCGCACCTATTCGCTTTTCCTCGGCGCGCTGTTCGTGCTGGCAAGCGGCATCACCCTCCTCCAGGTTGCGGCCAACCCCTACGTGACGGTGCTCGGACCGCCGGATACCGCCGCAAGCCGCCTGACCATGACGCAGGCGTTCAACGCGCTCGGGACGACGCTCGCACCGATGTTCGGCGCGCTTTTGATCCTCGGCAGCGCCGCCGCCGCCACCGCCAACATGTCGCCCGAGCAGATCGACGCCCTGAAAACGGCCGAGGCTGCCGCCGTCAAGATGCCCTATATGGGCCTTGCCGGCGCCTTCCTGCTTCTGGCCGCGGTCTTTGCAGCTCTGAAGCTGCCGCGGGTGGATGCGTTTGAGGAAGTGGCACCGATCACCGACACCGGTTCGGCCTGGAGCCACCGCCATCTCGTCCTCGGCGCGATCGGCATCTTCCTCTATGTCGGCGCCGAGGTCAGCATCGGCAGCTTCCTGGTCAACTTCTTCGGCGAACAGTCGATCGCAGGCATGCCGGAGGCCGAGGCCGCCCACTACGTCGCCTACTTCTGGGGCGGCGCCATGATTGGCCGCTTCATCGGCGCCGTCGCCATGCGCTACATCGACGACGGCAGGGCCCTGGCCTTCAACGCCGCAGTCGCCATCCTGCTGTTGCTGGTGACGGTCTTCACCTCCGGCAGCCTTGCCATGTGGGCGGTGCTCGCGATCGGCCTCTTCAACTCGATCATGTTTCCGACGATCTTCTCGCTCGGCCTCTACGGCCTTGGGCGCCATACCAGCCAGGGCTCCGGTATCCTGTGCCTGGCGATCGTCGGCGGCGCCATCGTGCCCGTTGTCATGGGCGCGCTCGCCGATACCATCGGCATCCAGCACGCCTTCCTGCTGCCGGTGCTGTGCTACGCCTACATAGCCTACTACGGCCTGAAGGGCCACAAGCCGACCTGAGGGTCGGCCGGACGACACAGCCGTAAAGGCCAAAACCGCGCAAACGGCGCGCTCCGACCCGGGGCGCGCCGTTTGCATTCGGGAACAGCCGCACCCCCCCCCTCACCGTCAGACCGGACCTGATCCGGTGTCCAGCATCGCCGCATCCGCGGCGCAGGAAACGTTTTATCGCGCAAGGACTTGCGCGGCTGGACGCCGGCTCCAGGCCGGCATGACGACAAGGTGAGGGCTTGGCACCGATTTCACCCAGTTCTGCTCCACTGCCGCCTCGCCCTTTTACTCCGCCGCCGCCTCGCTTTTCTCGTCGTCGGCGATGAAGCCGCCGGACTGGCGGTTCCACAGATCGGCATAGATGCCGCCGCCGGCAACGAGCTCGGCATGGCTGCCGGTCTCGTGAATCCGCCCCTTGTCGAGAACGACGAGGCGGTCCATCTCCGTCAGCGTCGACAGGCGGTGGGCGATGGCGATCACCGTCTTGCCCTGCATCAGCGCGAACAGGTTCTCCTGGATCGCCGCCTCGACCTCCGAATCGAGCGCCGACGTCGCCTCGTCGAGGATCAGGATCGGCGCGTCCTTGAGGAAGACGCGGGCGATCGCTATGCGCTGGCGCTGGCCGCCGGAGAGCTTGACGCCGCGCTCGCCGACCTGGGCATCCAGCCCCTGGCGCCCCTGCATGTCGACAAGATCCTCGATGAAGCTCCACGCATTGGCGCGCTTCGCCGCCTCGATGATCTCTGCGTCCGTCGCCTCCGGCCGGCCATAGGCGATGTTG
Source organism: Rhizobium subbaraonis (assembly GCF_900220975.1). Taxonomy (GTDB): domain Bacteria; phylum Pseudomonadota; class Alphaproteobacteria; order Rhizobiales; family Rhizobiaceae; genus Mycoplana; species Mycoplana subbaraonis. Next base: position 118,852 of record NZ_OBQD01000018.1, read on the forward strand.
TCGCGGATCGACCGGTGCAGCAGCGACGTATCCTGTGTGACGACGCCAATCTGGCTGCGCAGGCTGTCCTGCGTGACCTTCGAGATGTCCTGACCGTCGATCGTGATGCGGCCCTTCTCCAGGTCGTAGAAACGCAGCAGCACGTTCATCATCGTCGTCTTGCCGGCGCCCGACCGGCCGACGAGGCCAATCTTCTCGCCCGCCCGGATCGACAGCGACAGGTCCTCGATCACCCCCTTGTTCTTGCCGTAGTGGAAACTGACGTTCTCGAACGCGATCGCGCCCTTGCGGGCCGAAAGGGGGGCGGCCTGCGGATGATCGGTGATGTCGTGTGCATTCGTCATCATGCCCATGCCGTCATAGACGGTGCCGATGTTTTCGAAGAGCGCGGACACTTCCCACATGATCCACTGCGACATGCCGTTGATGCGCATGGCAAGGCCGATGGCGATCGCGATCGCGCCGACCGAGATCGCACCGTTCAGCCAGAACCAGATCGACAGGGCAGAGATGAAGAACAGCGCCACGCAGTTGTTCAGGTAGACGAGGATGTGAAACATCGTCACCTTGCGCATCTGCCGATGCACGGTCTGAAGGAATTCGTCCATCCCATTGCGCGCATAGGATTCTTCCCGGCCGGCATGCGAGAAAAGCTTGACCGTTGCGATGTTGGTGTAGCTGTCGACGATCCGCCCGGTCATCATCGAGCGGGCGTCGGCCTGCTGGGAGGAGATCCTGCGCAGCTTCGGCACGTAGTACGTCACGATCGCCACATAGACCGCAAGCCAGACGAGCAGCGGCGCGACGAGGCGCAGGTCCGCGCTCGCCACCACGGCGATCATCGTCACGAAATAGGTGACGACGTAGACGAACACGTCGAGGATCTTCATCACCGTCTCGCGCACGGCGAGCGATGTCTGCATCACCTTGGTGGCGACCCGGCCCGCGAACTCGTTGGCAAAGAACGTCATGCTCTGCCGCAACAGGTAGCGGTGCATCTGCCAGCGCGCGATCATCGGATAATTGCCGAGCAGCACCTGGTGCATGATGATCGAATCGAGCGCCACCACCAAAGGCAGGCCGACGAGCACGACCGCGCCCATCCAGTAAAGACGCGGCGCCTCCGTCTCGAGGAACGTCGCGCGGTCCGCGCTCGACAGCCAGTCGACGATGTTGCCGAGAAACTGGAACAGCATGACCTCCCCGACTGCGATCAGCGCGGTGAGCACCGCCATGATCGCAAGCCAGGGCGCGGCCGCGCGCGTGTAATGCCAGCAGAAGGCAAAAAGGCCCTTCGGGGGGAGCTTCGGCTCCTCGGAGGGATAGGGATCAAGTCTTTTTTCAAACCAGCCGAACATGGTGGCAGTCTCTCCGAAACAACCCCGGAAACGGCGCGGCGCGTTGCGCGGTCACGCATGGGCCCCGTCGGGGCAACCGGGAAACCGCGATACGGCATAAAGGCCAGTGCACGGTCATTGAAAAACGAAAGTCGGGAAAAGCGTCGAACGCCTAGGCGAGAGCGATGGCGATGCCGTCAAGGAGGCGTGGTCGATAAGCTGTATCCATCCGGATGCCTCCCTGTTCTCGCGTTGAAGATGACGTTTGTTACCCTGAATTGCACATTTTTGCCAGAGGTCATGCCCAATTTTTCATCGATCCACCGCCACCTGTTGCCCGGCTGGCACAGCGGTCGCACCGATCGTGTCACAGCTCCCCTTTGGCTGCCGTTCAGTTTGCGCTATGGCAGGGCATGTCTGACCTTCGCATCGCCCTTTACCAGCCGGATATCGCCGGCAACACCGGCACCATCATGCGGCTCGCCGCCTGCCTCGGCATGGGCGTCGATATCATCGAGCCTGCCGGCTTTGACATTTCCGACCGCAACCTGAAACGTGCGGGACTGGATTACCTCGCCACGGTCCGGCTTGTCCGGCACGTGACCTGGGAGCGCTTCGAGGAATGGCGCATCCCTGCCGGCAGGCGGCTCGTGCTCGCCTCGACCAAGGCGGCCCTGCCCTATGTCGACTTCGAGTACCACGCCGACGATATCATCCTCCTCGGCCGCGAAAGCGCCGGCGTGCCGGACCACGTCCACGACAAGGCGGATGCCCGCCTGCTCATTCCGATGGTCGACGGCCAGCGCTCCATCAACGTTGCCATGTCCGCGGCGATGATCGCCGGCGAGGCCTTGCGTCAGACGGGCTTCGGCTGAGATCGCCTGACGCCCGTCCGGAAAGGCCGCCGTCGCCGGCGCAAGTCCGAAAAGGTACAGCTCACGGGAGTTTCTCAGTCGGATTGTGGTTGCCGCCAGGCACCTATGGGATACCGCTTTGGCGGGGACTGCTCTAGGCGGCATCGTCGTAGACGCTTTCCCAGCGCGCGGCCCGCAGTGCCCTTGCCCACCACAAGAGCCGGTTCACCATCACGATCAACGGCCCCTTCATCTGCGACGGACGCATGGGGTTTCCTTCCGAATCGAACTGCGACCACGCATGGGCCAGGCTGACGGTGTCTCGGATGGCGACTGCATGCAGCTCGGCGAAAACCAGACGCAATTGCTCCACTGCGCGCAGTCCGCCCGAAACGCCTCCATAGGAAACGAAAGCGACCGGCTTTGCATGCCACGGCTTGTAGGTGCTGTCGATCAGCGCCTTCAGCACACCGGGATAGCCGTGGTTGTATTCCGGCACGACGATGATGAAGGCGTCGGCCCGTGCCAGCTGCATCTCGATTTCCGCGACCGAGCGCGCATCCGGCCCGCTGGCGGTAAAGGTCAGCCGCGCGGGGTCCAAGATCGCGACGTCGAAACCGCTCAAACCCTCGAGCTCGGACAAGAGCCAGTTCGCCACCGTATCGCAGAAGCGCTCTTCACGCGCGCTTCCATAGATGATCGCGATGCGGATTTTCTCACTCATGCCTGCAGTCTCCAACCTGTGTTTCAATCGTGTGGAGACGATGATATAAAACCTCAACCAATATTGAGGTCAATGCGGCGGATGAAGAAAGCTCCAGGCAAACAGATCCCCTTCGAGCTGAGCGTCGGCGAAGTGGCGGCCCGAAGCGGCGTGGCGGTATCGACGCTGCATTTCTACGAGACCAAGGGTCTGATCGAGAGCCATCGCAACCGCGGAAACCAGAGGCGCTATCCGCGCTCGATCCTGCGCCGGGTCGCGGTGATCAAGATCGCCCAGCGCACCGGCATACCGCTTTCCGAAATCGCAGAAGCGCTCTCCGCGCTGCCCCACGACAGGCCGGTTGCCGCTGAAGACTGGCGATCGCTGTCGCAGAACTGGCAGCGGGGCCTCAATGAACGGATCGCCGCCTTGACCGCGCTGCGCGACCAGCTCGAAGGCTGCATCGGCTGCGGCTGCCTCTCGATGCACGATTGCCCCTTGCGCAACCCCTACGATGAACTTGCCAAGACAGGACCGGGTGCACGGCTGATCGACCCCTGAACGCAAGAAGCCACGCAAGCGATGCGCGGCTTCACAAGATGATCAGTGCTTCGGCTTGGACTTGCGGCGGTCAGGGGATCTTGCTGGCGAGCAGCTTGTCGATCCGGCGCCCGTCCATGTCGACCACCTCGAACTGCCAGCCCTGCGTCTGCACGATCTCGCCGGTGACAGGAAGATGCTGCAGCACATCGATGATCAGGCCGGCGACGGTCTGGTAGCCGCGGTTGTCCGGCAGCGACAGACCGAACCGGTCGGCAAGCTCGTCGATCGGCATGGAGCCGGAGAGGAGCCAGGACCCGTCGGCGCGCTGGACGGCATAGTCGTCCTCCTCGCCCTCGCCAATGTCCGAGCGGAACACGCCGGCGATGGCCTCCAGCACGTCCGCGGGCGTCAGCACGCCCTCGAAATGCCCGTACTCGTCATGCACCAGCAACATCGGCACGTCGGAAGAGCGCAATGCCTCGAGCACGCGCATGGCGTCCATGCTGTCGGGAATGACCGGCGCCTCGCGGATATAGCTGCGGATATCAAAGGGCGCACCCGAGGCTACCGCGGGCAGGAGCTCGCGCGTCTGCAGGATGCCCATGACTGATTCGATCCCGTTTTCGCTGACCGGCAGGCGCGAGTGCTGGCTGGTGAAGATCTGCTGGCGAATTTCCGCCGGATCGTCGCTGAGATCGATCCAGTCGACGTCCTTGCGCGGGGTCATCAGGCCGCGCGCCTCGCGGTCCGAAAAGCGCATCACGCCCGCGATCATGCTCTGCTCGCCGCTTTCGATGACGCCGGCTGCTTCCGCTTCGGCCATGACCGCCTTGATTTCCTCGTCGGTCACTACGCTTTCAGGCGCCTCATGCAGCCCCATGATGCGGAAGATGAGCCGCGTCGAACCGTCGAGCAGCCAGACGAAGGGCCCACCGATCTTGGACAGCAGCGACATCATCGGCGCCACGTTGCAGGCGAAACGCTCCGGATTGCGGAGCGCGATCTGCTTGGGAACCAGTTCGCCGACGACGACGGAAAGGTAGGTGATCAGCGTGATGACGATGCCGTAGCCGAGCGGGCCTGCAAGCCACACCGGTACGTTGGAATCGCGCAGGATCTCGCCGAGGCGCTCGCCGAGCGCGGCACCCGAGACCGCGCCCGCCAGGATGCCGACCAGCGTGATGCCGATCTGGACGGTGGAGAGGAATTTTCCCGGATTGTCGGCAAGCCTGATGGCCGTCTCCGCTCCGCGCCGCCCCTGGGCAGCCATCGTTCTCAGGCGGACTTTCCGCGAAGAGACGATCGAGAGTTCCGAGAGAGCGAAAATTCCATTGATGACGATAAGAAGAAATGCAATCGCAAGTTCGAACAAGCGGTGTTCGCCGGACGCATTGATCGAACCGGCACCTTTCTGCTGTTTCAGATGGCGGCAACTTAGGGGCCGGCAGGGCCGCGGTCAATGTGTCGCGTACCGGCCGGGCAACGAATTGTGGCGGGCATGGCGATGAGGGCCATGGGCGGCGCGGACGCGGTTGCGCCTGCAGTTCGCTTCGACACAGGCCGGCCCACGCAAGGGAGCGGCCTGCGTCGAAGGGCATCGCGGTGTTTCGCCGACTCTCCAGCATCCGGAGGGGACACAAGGCCCTCCCTCGCGCGAGGCTACGCTAGGCGGCGACCCAGCATTTTGTCAGCGCGTGTCCGCCCATCAGTTCGCCGTTCGGATCGTCCACCCAGCCGCCAACCTTCGCCGTCGTCGCGTCGATGTAGTTGTTGAACATCGGCACGATGACGCCGCCCTCGTCGCGCAGGATCATCGCCGCCTGCCGATACATGGCCTTGCGCTTGCCGTCGTCCAGTTCGGAGCGTGCACCGAGGATCAACTTGTCGAAGTCCTCGCGGAAGAACCGGGTGTCGTTCCATTCCGCATTGGAAAGATAGGCGATCGAGTAGACCTGGTCCTGGGTGGGGCGACCGGTCCAGTAGGACATGGAGAACGGCTGCTGGTTCCAGACGTCCGACCAGTAGCCGTCGCCCGGCTCGCGCTTGATCTCGACGGTGATGCCGCATTTGGCGGCACTCTGCTGGAAAAGCTGCGCCGCATCCACGGCGCCCGGGAAGGCGACGTCCGACGTGCGCAGCAGCACCGCGCCGCTGTGGCCGGACTTCTTGTAGTGCTCGGCGGCCTTCTCCGGATCGAACACGCGCTGCTCGATGTCGTCGTCGAACAGCGGATAGCCCTTGATCATGGGCGTATCGTTGCCGACCGTGCCGTAGCCGCCCAGGATCTTCTGCACCATCTCCTCGCGATCGACGGCGTACTTCAGCGCCAGCCGCAGATCGTTGTTGTCGAAGGGCGCAGTGTTGCAATGGGCGATCATCACGTAATGCCCCTTGCCCGGCACATTGCGGATGGTCACACCCGGAACACGCTTCACGAGTTCGACGACCTTCGGCTCGACGCGGTTTATCATGTCGATCTGGCCGCTTTGCAGCGCTGCCGTGCGCGCCGTGGAGTCGTTCATGACGATGATCTCGACGGTGTCGGCGTGGCCGCGCCTGTCGCTTCCCCAGTATCCCTCGTGCTTCTGGCCGACATGGCGAATGCCGGGTTCGTTGACCACCACCTTGTAGGGCCCGGTTCCGATGCCCTCCGTCGGATTGTCCTTGCCGCCGTTCGGCTGGATCATCAAGTGATAGTCGCTGACCACATATGGCAGGTCGGCATTCGGCTCCTTCAGGGTGATGACGACGTTGCGTCCGTCCGCCTTCACCGTATCGAACTCGGAAACGAACGGGAGTGCCGGCGATTTCGAGTTCGCATCCGCGTGGCGCTCCAGCGTGGCGACGACGTCGTCGGGCGTCAGCTCCTTTCCGTTGTGGAAGGTGACATCCTGGCGAATCCGGAACGTCCACGTCTTGGCGTCCTTGGACGCCTCGTAGGATTCGGCGAGGCGATATTCGATCTCGCCCGCAGGCGAGATTTCCAGCAGCTGCTCGCCCCAACAGCGACCGATCGTATAGGGCACCTGGCTCGCCCAGGTCGCGGGATCAAGGCTGTCGGTGGCCGCACCACCCACGAGGCCGGCGCGCAAGACGCCCCCCTTCACCGGCCCCTGCGCCCGGGCCGCGCCCGACAGCAGCGCGTTTGCCGCCGCCGCCGACACGCCCAGGGCTGCAGCCCGGCTCAGAAATTCACGCCGGGAAAGACCGCCACCTGCGGCAAGCCTGGTGAGATGATCGAATTCCATGGTCACATTCGCACTCCTCGATCCGGTTTGGCACCGGCCATCCTGCATCGCTTAAGTCGGCATTGCAAATGGCCTTCTGTCTCTGGTTGTACCGCCTGCCGCAACGACGCGGCTGCCCGCTGCCATCGCCGGTCCGTCCGGTGAGACGGATTCCCAACAGATTGAGACGCAGTCCCAATAGAACGCTCACCCATCTCCGCCCCGCTCGTATAGATAGGTGGTCCGAGTTGAACACTCCCGGCAAACCGCAGGCCACCTGCGGGCGGGCCCGGTGCCGGACGTGCAGGCAGCGGCGCACCGCCCAGGCCGCGCGCAACGCCGGCAAAGCGTCCCACAGCTGCCGGAGCACACCCCTTGAGCACCTACGCCGAAATCCTGGACCTGATCGCATCGTCTTCTTCGAGCGCGATCGATCTTCCCGACAACAGGGCGGCATTGACCGTGAGCCAGGTGCGGGCGCTGGTCGCAGCGGGCGTAACGTTCGCCGGCGACGACGTCCTTACCGTCGAAGACACCGGTGGCGAGATCGGTTCGCTGACGGCCGCCGAAATCGGCGCGCTGAAGACGCTCGGCGCCTCCGAAGTGATCGGCACGGGCAGCGCGCTGTCGCTCACCCTCGCCCAGATCAACGCGTTCGCCGGCCAGGACATCGCCGCCTACTCTCAATACGAGACCCTGGGCCCGCGGACCCCGCACGATAGCCTCGTAGGAGACGGCTATGCGGGTTCTGCCTCGGGGATGACGACGATTGCGTTGGCTGACGGGTCGTATGCCGTGCTCTACAAGGACACCGCGCGCAACATCGTCGTGCAGCGCGTCGACGCGCATGGAAAGGCTCTTGGCAATGTCGTCGTCGCGAGCCCGACGAGCACGACGTTGGTCGGGCAACCGGTCATCTCCGCTCTCTCCGATGGCGGCTACGTTGTTTCCTGGCGGAGCGAGATCGCGACGCTGAGCATGCAGCATTACGACGCGGACGGAGAGCTCGTGAGCAGTTCGTCGCTGGAGACGTCTGCAACCTGGCGCGTCGCTCCCAGCATAACCGGCCTCACGGACGGCGGCTATGTCGTGACATTCTATCAATATGAAGAAGGTTCTGGCGAGTCCGTGGTCGTGCAGCGCTTCGATGCCGGAGGAACTGCTCTCGGTGAAGCCCAGACGCTGACGAGCCAGGATGCCATTGTCCTGCCCTCGATCGGGAACGATGGCGCGGAGTTGACGCAGACCATCGAACTCGCGAACGGCAAGGTGATGGTTGTCTGGGTTGACGGGTCTGGCATGGACGGCGGAGATTGGGGTGTCATGGCCCAGATCTTCGACGGTGCGGGCGGAAAGGTGGGGAACGCCTTTTCCGTCAGCACCGTCACGGCAGGAGATCAATTCCAGCCATCGGTCACGGCACTCTCCAATGGCGGCTTGGCAGTGGCGTGGCTGAGCGACTACGGCACCATTGCGGTGCGGGTATTCGACGACGAAGGCAACGAGTTCGACGGCGAAATCGCCGTCAACACCAGCAACCATGCTCAGGACCTGCCCCAGATCGTTGCGCTCGAGAACGGCAATTTCGTCGTTACCTGGACATGGCTCGGACAGGACGACCCGAACGCGACCTCAAGCCAGCACGACGGCGTCTACTCCCAGCTGATCGGCGCCGACGGCAGCAAGATCGGCTCTGTCACCCTCGTCAACACGACCACCGTCGGAAGTCAGAAGGAACCGCAGATCGTGGCGCTCAAGGGCGGCGGCTATGTGATCGTGTGGTCGGAAAACATCGAAAACAGCGGTGACAGCTACGAAATCAACGCCCAGGTCTTCGATGCCGAAGGCAACAGGATCGGCGGCGAACTCGAGATCAACGACACCGAGACCGGCTTCCAGTTGTATCAAGAGGTCACCGCGCTTGCCGGCGGCGGATTTGCGGTGACCTGGTACGATAGTGGCGACGGCAAGTTTTACACGCGCGCCTTCCACAACGACACCGAGGCGGCCTCCTTCAGCGACACGGCCGCGAACATTTCAGCCCTGAAGGCGGCCGACGTCGCCGATCTGAGCGAACTCGGCATCACCAGGATCGCGGTATCGGACGCCGGATCGGTGACGCTGTCCAAGGCGATCGCTGTTCAGTTGGCGGCCATCTCCGGCCTCGCCATCGACGGCGCTGCCTCGGTCACAGTAAATGGCGCGGGCGCAGCATTGGAAGGCTTCTCGGCCTCCGATATCGCCGCGCTGCATGTCCTGGGTGTCACGAGGCTCGACGCCAGCGACAACAAGGTTTCGCTTTCCTTCGAACAGGCCCTGGCCTATGTCGAGGCCGGCATCACCTTCGCCTCCGCCGATGCGGTCACGATGAAATTGAACATGATGCAGCTCGTGACGATGAGCAACAGCACCATGGACGGTCTCCTCCAGCTCGGCCTCAAGGTTCTCGACCTTGAAGAGAATGCCGTTTCGCTCGAAATCGTCGGCTTCGGCATGCTCAAGGCCTACGGTCTGAGCTTTGCCCCGTCCGATGTTCTCACCTTGGTCATTTCCCAGTCAGGCATGAGTGCGCTGACCACCAACCAGATTGGCGAACTTGCATCGCAGGGCGTCACGCGGATCGACATATACGACGCGGGGTCCGCCCCCACGACGCTATCGCTGGCGCAAGCCAACGCCATCGCCGCCGCCGGAATCGTCTTCGCGCAGGACAATGGAACCTGGGTCCTCGACACCGCCGCAGCCCTGGCAGCACTCGATGCGACCGGTATCGCTGTGCTGGCAGCGGCTGGCATCCAACGTGTGATCGCCGAACAGGCGCTGTCCCTCAGCGCCTCGCAATTCTCCGCCTATGCAGACCGCGATATCGTGGTCTACACGCTGGAAGGAGCCGTTTCGGTTCGTGACACCGGCGCCACGCTCGCGGCCCTCGACGCAAGTCGCATCGCCAAGCTCTCCGATTTCGGCATCACGGCCATCGATGCGACCGACAACAAGGTGGCGCTGTCGTTCTCCGTGCTGGAAGCCTATCGCGCCGCCAATGCGTCGTTCTCCGCGGAAGACCGGGTGCTGCTGTCGGTCACCTCGGCTTCGCTTGGCGCCCTTGGCGCAGACGATCTCGCCAATGCAGCCGATTTCGGGGTCTCGGCGCTGACGACCTCCGACACTGAAATCGATCTCGCCGCGGCGACGGCTGCGCGGATGAAGGCCTCAGGCCTCTCCTTCGACACCGGCTTTACCGCCCGCATTTCAGACACCGCCGCCAATCTGCTCGCGCTATCGCCCGCCGACGTCGCCAGCCTGTCGGACATCGGCATCGACGCCGTGCGTCTGGCCGATACCGGCAGCGCCATTGCCGCCCTGTCGCTTGCCAGCATCATCGCCTTGGATGGCAAGGGCGTAAGCCAGGTCGGCGTGACCGACGGCACGGTTATCCTCAGCCTCGCCCAGGCGAACAAGTTCGCGGAGTATCAGATTGCCTTCGACAGCGTCTCCACGGTTGTGGTGACGGCCTCATCGACGACGCTGTCCGATCCCGACACGCTCGACCTCGCCGGACTGAAGGCCATCAACATCGACCGGATCGACGCGTCCGACAACAAGCTGGCACTGTCGCTGACGGCGGCTCGCAATTTTGTCGATGCCGGAATCGGCTTTGCGCCAGACGACGCGGTGTCGGTCACCATCACCTATGCCGAGGCAAAGACGCTTGCCAAGGCGACCGGCAGCGCCCTGCACGCAGCCGGCGTCGACCGGATCGAGATCGACATGACGGCGCAGGAATTGAAGGCGCTCACCTATGCCGAGTTGAAAGCCTTCGTCGCTGCCGGCGTCGATGGCATCGTCGGCGTCTCCGTCGTGACCTTCAGCAACCTCACCTACGATCTTGCGACGCACACGATCAATTACAATCCCGTCATCACCTCGAACGGGGCCGGCTCGTCCGCAGCGATCAGCATGGCGGAGAACACGACCGCCGTCACGACCGTCAAGGCGACAGACCAGAACGCGGGATCGACGCTGAGCTTTTCGATCGCAGGCGGCGCCGACCGGGCACTGTTCAGCATCAACGCGAAGACGGGTGCATTGTCGTTCAAGAGCGCTCCCGACCATGAAAACCCGGCCGACAACGGCAAGGACAACGCCTATGATGTCGTCATCCAGGTCAGCGACGGCAAGCTAATCGACACACAGGCAATCAAGGTCTCGGTCAGGGACGTCAACGAGGCTCCGACCTCGCCTGCGCTGTCGGGCACCAGCGTCAAGGAGAACGTCGCCGTCGGCACCACGGTCGGCACCTTGTCGGCCAAGGATCCGGAAGGCAGGACGCTGAGCTACACGCTGACGGACAACGCCGGCGGCCTGTTCAAGCTGTCCGGCAACAAGCTCGTCACCGCCAGGGCGGTCGACTACGAGACGGTCAAGTCCGGCAAGGTCACCGTCGCGGTCTCCGACGGTGTCAACACGGTGGCCAAGACCTTCACCATCGGCGTCCAGGACGTCAACGAGGCCCCGACGTCGCTTGCCCTGTCGGGCACGAGCGTCAAGGAGAACGTCGCCGTCGGCACCACGGTCGGCACGCTGTCGGCCAAGGATCCGGAAGGCAAGACGCTGACCTACAAGCTGACGGACAATGCCGGCGGCCTGTTCAAGCTCGATGGCAACAAGCTCGTCACCGCCAAGGCGGTCGACTACGAGACGGTCAAGTCCGGCAAGGTCACCGTCGCGGTCTCCGACGGCGTCAACAAGGTGACAAAGACCTTCACCATCGGCGTCCAGGACGTCAACGAGGCCCCGACGTCGCTTGCCCTGTCGGGCACGAGCGTCAAGGAGAACGTCGCCGTCGGCACCACCGTCGGCACGCTGTCGGCCAAGGATCCGGAAGGCAGGACGCTGACCTACAAGCTGACCGACAACGCCGGCGGCCTGTTCAAGCTCGACGGCAACAAGCTCGTCACCGCCAAGGCGGTCGACTACGAGGCGGTCAAGTCCGGCAAGGTCACCGTCGAGGTCTCCGACGGGGTCAACAAGGTGGCAAAGACCTTCACCATCGCCATCGAGGACGTCGACGACGCCAACAAGGCCCCGACGTCCCTTTCCCTGTCGAAGTCGAGCGTCAAGGAGAACGTCAAGACTGGCACCACGGTCGGCACCTTCTCGGCCGTTGATCCGGAAGGCAAGGCCCTGACCTACAAGCTGACCGACACCGCCGACGGCCTGTTCAAGCTGTCGGGCACCAAGCTCGTCAGCGCCAAGGCGATCGACTACGAGAAGGTGCAGAAGGACACGGTGACGCTTCAGGTCACCGACGCGGATGGGGCAAGCGCGAAGAAGACCTTCACCATCAAGATCACCGACGTGGTCGAGACGATCGCCGGCACGGCGAAGAGCGAAACGCTGAAGGGCGGCATCGGCGCCGACCTGATCAAGGGCAATGGCGGCAACGACACGCTCT